>CAXXVT010000007.1:0-43062 GCA_963676215.2 Opitutales bacterium
TTTTGTTCTTGAAAACGTAAAGGATTTAGGAGTTTTTCTTGAAGTTGAAGCTAAAAGTGTTTCAGATTCCGAAGACATCAAACTTGTGAAAGAAGAAATTCGAAAATTCGCATCAAATTTGGGATTAGCAATAGGGGATGAATTAAACTCTGGAAAGCCTGAATTACTATTGAAGAAAAATGGATTTAAAATCTGAGGCTTGAGTTTGTTTATCGAAGGAGTAGTTCCTGGATTTGTTCGGCCTTAGGACATTCCAATATCAGAATCACTGCGGCGAGCTATCTGGAGAAAAAGGGTAGGACTGCTGTGAGTGTGTTTTAGTCAACTTTTGTAAATTTCGCCCCTTGGACCGAGATAATCGACGAAGATTGTCTTTGCTGGTTCGTCGATTTCAAAGATGACCCTCAAATCACCAATCCTAATTCGAGAATAACCTTTCCATTGACCAGTCATCGAAACGATTCCTGGGTATACTCCTGGTGCTTCGGAAAGCGCTTTCAGTTTAGATTTTACCAGTGCTTTCTTGTCCTCAGGTAAACGTTTGAGGTATTTGATAACGCGCTTGTGAGGCCTGATATCGTACATGATCAAATGTCGTCAAGTGATCCGTAGTTTTCAGGATTCGAACGGTCGATTTTCGCTTGCTTCAACACTTCCTCAACCTCTGGTTCTAAGTCAGCTCCAAGAAGTTCTTCGATTTCCTGAAATTTTTCCCAAGGAATGATGACTGCTTTGGGTTCACCGCTTTCCGAATATACGATGTCTTTTATGATGGTCATGATTGCAATCTACGTGATAATTACGAAATCGCAATTCAATAGATTTTCAAACCTTCCAATTATGCCTCAAGAAACCCGTATTAGATTTGCAGTGGGAAAACCTGTTGGATTCAGGTCAAGCGTTTGGACCATTAAAATCAAAGAATACGAAAACCGGAGTCCTGAAGTATACGTGTACTCTGAACGTTTTTCGAAGGACTCACATTTCTCGTTTCATCCATCTGGAGAACACCACTGGAAAACAAACAAGAATGTGAATTTCAGATATATCAAAGATCCTGATTTTGCAGACAAAAAGCTGTTGAGGTGGGAAATGCTGAAGCTTTTTGAGGAACCCTTCCTTTTAGTTTTTCGGGTATATATTCCAATCAGTCAGACTTCCCTTTTCTCCAAGGCCCCGAAGAAATCGAATGAGATTATTTGGATCGACGACCAATCTATTGGAAATTTCCATGAGATCCGAATTGCATATTCAACAGATGATTGTTTTTCGGAGTTTTCCGACGAATTGCAAGAAAGGCTTTTGGCGGACCATAGATTCAGAAATGGAGGCGGTATATCTGCATTTCATTTAAAATCTGAGATGACTAAAGAAATCGTCCAGAATCTCGAAGAGTTACATGGTGCATTCGTGGGAAAATCCGCAGAGATCCCGGTATTCCCCATGATAGTTGGGGCATTCGAAGACGGCTCGAAGTGCGTTTATGAGTTGAGGAAGACTGATGGTGTTCCTTCAAATGTGGAACGGATTTAATCATTTATTCCTTTATTCACGTTGGAATAGAGCTGAATAATGGCTGAATAAAGGGAATTTGAATAAACTGCGGGTTGAATTATCGAAGCAGTTGTTCCCGGATTTGTTCGCCTTGATCGGTGAGGGAGTAAGCTTTCAGTAACCGGTTTTTTCCGTATTCGATTTCGTCGTTGGTGATGAGATCTGCTGACGTGAGTTCTTCGAGGGCACGGATGGTTGGATTGAGGCCGAGGGGGTATGTTTGTCTGAGATTTTTTCGGATGTTGGTTGCGGTTTTTGGGAGCGTGTTTTCGTAGTGATTTGTGCCGATTTCAATTAAAACGGTACGTCGGGTTTTTGCTCGAACGACGTAGGAGTAGAGGGGCCAGTTAATGTTTGGATTTGGTTTTTGGAAGTGGATGTCAAAGGCGTCTTTTATGACCGATTGACCCAACGGTGTCAGTGTCCAGATTTGGCCGGTTGGGATTTTCTCTTCGGTTAGGAATTCAACTAGATTTCGGTTGAGAAAATGCTTTAGGATTTTCCAGATATCACGGAGTTCAATTGCTGGAGCAAACTCAAGGCACGAATCCATGATCTCGGAGGAAGTCATGGGTTTGTAAAGAGTTCGAGCTACGGCACGCTTTTGCTTTCCCTGTTGTATCCATTTGATGAGTTGTTCACGAGTTTCCACCTCACCTCTGTTTTTTCTAGTATTCTCATCAGTTGCACACAATCGCTTCGGAAAATAAAAACCTCAGAAACGGAAGACAGGATTGATAGGATGATAATATATCAATGAATCATTATCAATTTTCCAAAAACTGCACCAAGGTATTCGGAATCCAGTCTTTCTTGAAACCACAAGCGAAGTGTGCTTCGTCGATCACTTTGTCATCCCGCAGGTCAGGACTCCCTCGTGCTCTCCTGGCAAGCAACGCTTCTGAATTTTATTCTGAGGTTTGCTTAACGTGAACGAAATACGAACGTATCGAGTGTAAGCCACTTAAAGGATGTTTTATCTACTTAACGGTAGTTTCTGGACAATATATTCGGAAGGGTTGTCCTGAAATCGAGGTATACGAAATTGAATGAAGAGAATCGCTCAGTATTGCCACCAGATCAATCTTTGGAGCTTGTTCTGAACTCTCGACTGGAAAACCTGAAGCTTCGGCTAGAAACGCATTTATTGAGCCTCATGAAGCGTTTGAAGTTGAGAGAGGGGAATATTCAGGAACTGAGAGAGGAGGATTTGGAAATATCCAATTTATTGCACCAGATTGGATGGAATGCAGATCAACCTATTCGGCCTGATGAAAGTATATTGGGATTGAAGCAAAATATTCTGGAGATTCAGCGAAGCACTCGAAGAGAACATGTGGACTGCTGGCGGGATATCGCCCCTTTACTCAAAGATATTTTGGCTGCATGGGAGCTTTATCAACAATCGTTATCCAGGATGAACTTTTTGTCGCAACCTCCTGATGAGTCATGGGGATTGTCCGAAAGCGACAAGCAAGCTGAACCACGATCGGGCGGTGATCCTTTTGATCGACTTTGAGCTCCAAAAGATTTGCCGGAAACTTTACCCAGTGATTGGAGGCAGAGCGGTTGCCCTTTGGAATTCCTATCTCATCTCGGGCAATTCTCAGCTCCAGCAGGAAACTGAGGCACTGATAAGGATGTTTGCAGCTCGATATCTACCGTCTCCCATTTCGGGCAATAGCATACTTCTTAATTTGCCGAAAACGCCGCTCCATCGGAACGGTATATTTCTTGGCAATATTCTCTACGATGGGCGAGTTCGTTCCCAGCTGTATCTTACAGAAGAAAATCTAAGAAAGCATGTTGGAATCTTTTCTATCACAGGTTCTGGTAAGACCAACACTGCTCAATTAGTAGCACTGGGTTTACTCAGAAAGCACATTCCATTCTTGGTGGTTGATTGGAAACGAAGTTATCGCAGTTTGAAAGCTCACAAAGAAGGCGGGGACGTTAAGGTCTACAGCATTGGTCGAATGGGCGATAATCGTATAGATTGGAATCCATTGCGACCTCCTCCGGGGATTCCCATTCAAACCTGGATCAGTATTGTTGCAGAGACCTTAGAGAGCTCTCACGTCGCTGGGCAGGGAGTTGCTGATGTTTTTGTGGATCTCTTTGATACGCTACTTGAACGTTCGGGATTCTATGAAAAGAAGACCTGTGAAATCCCAAACTTTCACGAAGCAAAGAATGAGCTGGAAAGAACGCGCTACTCCGGGAGGCGAAGTCTTTGGAGAGATTCTTGTTTAAGGATATTGCGAACCTTTACCTTTGGCCCGAGTGCGGAGTCGTTTAACTCAAAGAAACCTGTCAAAATTGAAGAACTGTTAAGGCAATCAGTCATCATTGAAATGGATCAGGAATTACCGAAACCACTTCGGATCTTTTTCAATCAATTGATCATTCGATGGGTGCATTTGCATCGTCTATCGCAAGGGGAAACAGATGCATTGCGTCACGTTCTCATTTTGGAAGAAGTGCACAATATCTTTCAGAAACAATCCTTTGATCGTTCGTCTGCAGATAATCTGGAAGTGCTCGTTCGAGAGATCAGGAGTTTTGGAGAAGGATTGGTGTTTATTACACAGCATCCTTCATTGTTGCCGATTCACATTTTGGGGAATAGCAATACACTGATATTTCTCAACTTACAGCATGAAGATGATGTCAATGCAGCCCGGAAGAGTCTATTTTTGAGCCATGAAGAATCCATGTATTTGGGGCAGCTACAAGTGGGAGAGGGCATCGTTAAAATTGCAGGGCAGATGCAGCCGTGTCACGTAAAGTTCAAGCAGGTGGATTTAGGAACCACTAATATGGCGAATGACCACCAATAAGACTTGAAGGAAACGCAATGAATAAGAGGTGCCAATTTTGATGAGGTTGATACAAATTGAAAAAACGAAGATGGATTGAATCGGGGATCGAGGAAGAAGTTGATGCTCGGCAGCAACGGTTGTTGGATTTGGTGCTGGAGAAAATCAGATACTATTATTCTGAACTATACGAAACTCGACCCTGTTACCGTCATCCGCTTACCCTTGCGAGGTTGATGAGCCTCTGTAATCGAAACAGTTTGGCAGTTACGTCCGCGGTTCGATTTCTGGGTAACTCGATTGAAGAAGGACAATGCAAACCAATCATCTATTATCAGCGAGGAAAAGCCGAACGAAATGCTTCTCATCGCCCTTACCAAATTTTTCTGAATCGTTAAAATTCATCTGGACTTTCCCACCTATTCCATAGGTATTGAGACATACTTGAATCTCTTCTATTTTTGGATTGTCAAATGTAAATGTAAAAAAGGTTGAAAAAATCATAAAAATGTCGTTCATCTAGTAGACGAAATAAGTTGTCTCACCTCCAATTTTCAATTATGAACAGTCTGTATTGCTCTCGTTTCTATCTATTGATATTAAATAGATTTTTAGTGAAGTGTAAATTACTTTTGTTTGTTGTGTCGACATTATTGACTGCGGAAAGTTTTGTTGTTTATAGACGAAGATCCCGGATTGCTGCTATGAATAAGAATGTAATTATGGTTTTTGCCGTAGTGCCCTTGTTTGTATCTTTAGTATCAAAAGTTGATGCACAAGTATTAGCTAATTTCACGTATGATGGATCAGTTGCAACACTAACTTTGGATAATTTGAATCCTGATGGTAATTGGAGTCTTGAGTCTTTGATTGATACTAATTCGTTTACTTTAGCTGGGTATACTGGTGGGTTGAATATTAGTAATACCTTTGGTGGAAGTTTTGGCTGGAACGGATCTGTTTTAGAACTAGGAAATACTGATAGATTAGATTCTTTAGCTTCAATAGGTGATACATTTGATGTTGGATATGGAGATCAACTTTCTATTTCATGGAATTATAATAATACTATTGCAGGGTCAAGTGGATCAAATACATTGCGATTTATGACAGATGGTGGAACAGCTATTGATGTTCCTGTGACAAATTGGTTATATGAAGCTGGTCAAGCACCAGGTTCTGCAATTCCAGAGCCCGGATCTTCTGCGGCAATAATAGGATTCGTTTCGCTTTTAGGATTTGTTATATATAGGCGAAGATCCCGGATTGCTGAGTAACGTACTTTATATATCATTGAGCTTATTCTCATTCCCAAAGGAGTGACAATTGCGAAAACCTAACTAAAAGGTAAGACGCCAACGCCCAGACCCTAACCTTTTGGTTAGGTTTTTTTGTTTTCGAACAAAATGTTGGGAAAACACAAAAGGAAATAGTCACTCCATTGGAGGAGTAACATGTATAAAACCCCTGTGGGATGTTTTAAGAAACGATATATCAATGCAAGGAAGAAGCTGGCAGTGGATGAGTCTATCTGTTTAGAGAATCGAAAACTATTTGAGGAGTTTTTTGAGTGGCAGGAATACAAGCTGAAGCGGTTGAATGGACTTTCCTCTTTGGACCAACCTACGTATCGCACATTGTGCGGTTATATCCGTAGGTTTCGAGCTGTGAACCGTTTCTTTGAGAACAAACCTTTGTCTGAAATTACACAAGAGGACATTCAGTATGTCTATGATGGACTAGAGGAAGGAAGGATTCTCAATGCTAATGGAGTCCCTTATAGAAGTTTACAGGACTACTATTCGAAGATTTTTAAGGGAAAACTGTTTCAATTGGCGGGAAAGGATCATTTGTCTAGAAAAGTAATCCAGTTTTCAAAGCATCAGGATAAGGAGGTAAGATTCATCCTTGAAGATGATTTTCGGAAACTTATTGGGGAGAGCTCACACAAACTTCACAAGCTGCTCATGTGGTTGGCCTTTGATATCGGAGAAAACATTAATAGTTTGTTGCAATTAGAAAAACGCGATTTTTACCTACAGCAAAATCCAAATACTGGAGAAAAAGAATTTCGGGTGAATTTGCGTCGGGAAATTCTCAAACGTTCTCGTACTGCTAGAAGTGAGATTACACTGTATCCCGAGACAGTTGAGCTTATTGAATGGAGATTGAATGAGCTTTCTCCGAATGAACGATTATTTCATTTCGACTACCCCAATGCCCTGAAAATTATAAGGCGTCTTCAGCAACGTTCTGGTGTGATATGCTCTCCTAACGGGGAGAATGTAACCTGGAAGGATTTGCGTTCCGGGATGGCGTGTGATCTTTTGCGGAAAGGCTGGACAACGGACCAGGTAAATGCGCGACTTGGGCACAAACCATCCAGTAAAGAAATCGATAAGTATATCAACTTTCTCGCGCTTGATCGTCACACCGGTAAAGCAAAATCTGAGGAATACGAAATAGGGATGCTTCGGAGAGATGTTGAGAAGCACAAATCACGAGAACGTGTTTTAAGTATGCAACTGGAGGAGGTTTCTGGAAAAGTTCAGATTTTGGAATCGAAATTGCAAACCGTGTTGAGACAGGTAGCGGGGATGAGGTTTGAGGAGTCAGAATGATTTAACACCGCTGTCGCTGTATTCCCTTCGGCTTCGCTCAGGACCCAGATGTTTTGCTAAAGCAAAACGGCATATTAGGTTGAGTGGGTTGGATAAAACTGTATGAAATACGACTATGAAAAACCTCGAAGACCTCCTTAAAAACATCCTTAAATGTGTTTACGAAGTCGGTGAAGAACTGGGAACTGGATTTTTGGAAAAAGTTTACTCGAATTCCCCGAAGATAGCATTGGAAGAAGCGGGATTGAAGGTAGAACAAGAAAAGCAGTTGGTTGTTCAGTTTCGAAAACAAGTAGTGGGAGAATACTATGCTGATTTGGTTGTTGAAAATGCAGTAATTATTGAACTGAAGTCACTCAAGAAACTCGCACCTGAACATTCAGCTCAACTGATCAATTATTTGAAAGCGACTAACACCAAAAACGGTTTATTGGTGAACTTTGGATTGAAACCACCTGAGGTGAAACGGTTGTACGGATGATTTTGAACATCGCTTCGCTATATGCGCTATCGCGCCTAGATGTCCGGCAGTTGCCGGACGGCAGGTTTTTTTGTTTAATTCTAAATATGCCGTTCTGACGGAGTCGGAACATATGGGTCGAACGAAGAGAGACATTTAGGACGTAGTCCGGTGTTAATTCTGAAGTTACCGAAATCCGAACTGATCGTTGGGTGGGGATAAAAGGGCGGAGTGTTACCATTGAAGTACAATGAAAACTAACACACCCCAACAAACGGATTTGACACTTTCGAATATCGTTGAAGCGATTATAGACACCGTTGCGCACGTGAATGACATTCATCAAAAGGTGGAACACATGCGGGAACTTCTGATGGAACAATATCGAAGTATTGGATGTAGTGGAGAAAAAGAACCACTTTTCTACGATGGAGGTTTGGAGAAATGAATACCGTAAATCTCACTGGAGTGCTCACAAGCAATGCTACGGTGTATGAGATGAAGGGATTGATTTATCTCCGGTTTATACTCGAAACTCGATATCCGAACTTTGGGGATTGTGACTCCCAAATGACCTCATACATCCCATGCGTGGTACCAAATCCCACAAAAAAGGAGATGCAGCACTTGTTCAAAAAAGGGAAAGGCAAGTATATCGAAATAAACGGAACTCTTCACGGGCACATGCACCAAATTGACGGACAGCCACACTATATGATCGAAGTGTTTGGAGACCCGACCTCCATGTTTGTCGGTGTGCTGAAGAGGTGATCGCATTGTATAGCCCAAAAATTGATGAAAAATTAATTCCGGTACTTTACTATGCGGCTCAAGCAAGTGCAGTTCCGATGACTCAGCTGGCTGACTCTCTTATCTGGAAAGGCTTGGCGTCGTCAAAATTACCCCCAGATGCTGAAAAAACATTCGCAAAAATCAAAGATGATTTTCCCCAAGGAATTCTTGATCCAAGAACTAGCAAACAAAAAATGGGTGACGATACCCTTGAGAGTATTGTGAATGCGAAACCGAATTTAACTGCATTTCGGAAGGGACAATACCCCTATAAGGAGCGAGAGGAGTTGATGGATTGGTATAACCAAAGCATTGCTGGTTTGGGTAAATCGTTGAAGACTTCTGATCTCCACCATCGAAACCTAGATGCTATTCCTGTCCCTCCCAAATACCGTCAGTTCCTAAGCATATTGGAGAGTATAAGGGAAGACGTAGAAAGGGCATTGAGCGGAAAGCGCAGCGGGAAGATTCGCAATATCGCAGAAATGCGCGATCCAACGATGGATGGGTTGAAATATCGGCAATCCAGGCAAAAGAAAGAGGTATATGATGGAGAAAAAAAATGAAGAGCTATAAGTATTTTACAGCAAAAGTAATACGGGTTGTGAATCGGCGCGTTGTCGGGAAAGACCGCTATGTGCAACGAATTTTGATCGAAACTGATACGGATATGTCATGGATGAAACAGCTTGACGGATTTCAGGAGCCTGTTAATTTTAGCATGAATGTGGGAAGTCTGCCGATAGACATGAAAGCAAGGCTGGACAATGCCAGGGAACGAAATGGATGCGAGTATCCAAGACGGGAAAATCCACGTTTTTCCAGATAGCTCCAGTTAATCCCGGGAATTCCCAGAGGTAAAAACGGGAAGATTGAAGTATGTTCTCCTCATGGACATATTTCAAAGATTGTTTGAATGGGGGATTGATCTTCTCTACTCGGTAGGGTCAGTCCATATCCATTTTCTGATTCGTGCGGTACTGGTGATTGGGATTCCAACGGTAGCTTGCTGGCACTTTTTTGATTCGGGAAACCGTTCGCTGCTAGGGCAGTGGTTTGTGTTTTTAATCAGTTTCCTCACTGCGGTTTCGCTGAAAATTGATCACTGGAGATTCCCTCCACATATCCGAATGTGGGTAGTATCAATCTGCCTGTTGCTGCTGGTCTTTCTCCCAGCGATGTTGCCGTATTTCCTGTTTCGGATTCGTGCGCATCAAAACAGGGCGAGAATCGTGCTATATATGGTTTTAATCCTCTTATTTGTCTTCAACTTGTAATTCCCCGTGGCTTGCCACGTGGGGCTGACTAAGGGAAAGTTTGAAAACCGTAGGTTTTCATTCAGATTGAGAATGTGGAATTGGTTCGAAGCAATCATTGTGTTTATAACACGCATTACCATCTGGTATTTCCTGTGAAATACCGGAAATCACTTTTGAAGGCGAAGATAAGTAAAGAAATCGCGGAAATCGCTTCAGAAATTAGCGAACGTTATGAGATCAGCTTTGAGAGATTGGGCTGTGATCTAAATCATATTCATGTGTTGTGCTCATTTCATCCCAAATACAGCATAGGGGAAACGGTTCGAAAGTTTAAGAGTTTGACAGCGAGGGAGTTGTTCAGGCGAATGCCCGAATTGAAGAAAGAACTATGGGGTGGAGAGTTTTGGAGTGACGGATATTATGCTTGTACGGTTGGAGAAGGTGGAAATTGGAGCGTGGTTGAGCAATATGTAAGAAATCAGGGCGTTGAACCTTCTAAAGTGCAACTTACTTTGTGGTGAATATCTAATTCAAGATACCCCGTGGCTTGCCACGGGGAGTGTCATTCTTCTAATCTCAAGTATACCTGAGCAGATCAAAGAAGACGAGTACGCTGGTCTGATGGCAGGTGTGTTCAAGCACGTCTTTGAGTGCGATATGGTCGCTATTAATTTCTCGAGGAAATTAATCCCATATTTGGCATATCTTTCTCCATCCTTTAACGGACTTTATCGGTTGTATAGACCCTTAGAAGATTTCGTTCAGGATCAGCCGGAATTCATGTTGTTTTGCGAAAAGAAAAAGTATCCAGACTTTAAGATTATTAATGGATCTGACGATTTCTTAGGGAAGAATATATACCGAAGGGTTTATCGTAACATATTTGCGTATGATATACTGGTCATCAAACTAGACCAATTTGTTGGATGTGATATTTTGATCACGATTAACAGAGGCAAAGAAAGGAACCAACCCTTTACATCAAAGGAACATCATTTAGCAGAGGAAGCCGTTAAAAGCCTTAAATTCTACGGTTCTGACTTTAGGTTAAAGGAGGCTGTTACAACGGAACTAATGTCTCAATTCGAAACACTTCCTAAAGAGGTGATATGGTCTGGAAATGATTCCAGTAAATTCATACTTCATTGGACTCCACAACTTTGCCAAAAAAGTAATATCCGTGACCGTGATGCAAAGTTTCTATCTGAGGTAGGTGTCTATGATAGGATAGAGGGAAGATTCGACGAAAATTTTGAAAACTGGTTAGGGAAAGTTCGAGTCAATCTCCAAAATACTGATACTGATGGCGAGTTTGAATTTCTCAAGGATGTTGGAGCTATCGAAATTTATGACTCTGTTAAAAACGAAATGGGTTTTAGTGTTATTCGTCGAATCAATAAGACATCAAATTATCTGAAAATACGGGATTCAATAAACGAGTTTCTATGGATGGAAAGATATTATAATAATTCGAGCACGGATTCTCACTTTGTGCTAAAAAGAGTAGAACTGACAGTTCAGGATTTTGAATCTGAATTTATTGAACTAAAACGTCTGAAAGGAAACGACAGGATGCGCTTAGCAGTTTGCTGTTATCTGAGTAATCAGCCTCACGAGCAAATTCGATTTCATCTTAGCTCTAACCCTCAAAAGCCAATATCAACTGCCTATGTAAAGATCGTTTTTAATCGTTTGCTCAAAGAGGTCAATCGACAGCGTAGTTTGGCACATCTCCCTATTTTTAAAAATTTGAATGAGATGAAATTACACTACTCAAAATCCCAAAAACTAAGGGAATATCTCCCTTAACCAATTCGAAACATCCAAAAAATCCGCGATCAATCGATCATATTTTTCTAATTGTGATCGTGTCGATTGATTGGTGTATGAAGACTCTAATTTGTCTAAGGCCGTCCGATATTCACCAATCAGCGTTTCCATTGTTGTTTCCTGGATCAAATGGTAAATTCGTTCCAGTCGAATCTCTTTTCCTGAAGTATCTTTCAATTATTCGGTTTTCCCATATTGCTCGATATATGAAAATTGGGTCGACATGATCTCTTCCAAATAGAAACACTTTTGGTTCAACTGGAAAGCTACTATGGACCAGTCGATATTTTTCCATATTGAACTGCCAGTTTTCTATTTTTGGATTATTTGAGTAAACAATACACTTTAGTTCCTTCATTGATTCATCGATTGACATGAAGAATGCCTCAGAAGGTTTGATTGAAAAAGTTTTCGGTGTTAACTCAAAATGGCCAACAAATGGCCAACAGAGGAAAACAAAAAAGGACTTACATTTCTGTAAGTCCTTGAAAGTAAGTGGTGGCTCGAGGCAGAATCGAACTGCCGACACAAGGATTTTCAGTCCTCTGCTCTACCGACTGAGCTATCGAGCCACTCCTTTATTCGAGTGTCTTTCAACAAACGAAAGATGGATTACGGCAAGTTTTGTTGAGGTCGTCAAATGGAAAAATGATTTTTATTTTGAGAATGCCAAAAAACCACAAATCACTCGAATTAATACGAGGTGTCATGGATAATTGCAGCTAGAAATTTGAATATGGGATGTTAGGTGTTACGATGGGATATGGAATAAATTGGAACCGCAGAGTGTTAAGAGTAGGGAGTTTTTTTACATCGCTCTCCGCCTGGGGCGGATCGCTAGGTGTGCTTTGCGCACAGGTGTTTTGCGTGAGCAAAACGGCAGGTTTTGAATTTTGTATAGGCATTGGGCGTCGTTCTTAAACTTCTGGCTTCGTTAATAGAGCTTCGGGCTTCAAGCGTCGCCAAGGCTATGCCCGAAAGGTCGATAAAGAACTTCGCCCCGACAAGTTGTGCGACAAGGATGATATGACGACGACGGAAGTCATCGCCTCCGGAGGGAGATGGGAGGAAGAAATGAAAATGAGCGGACAGGAATGTCCACTTTCCTGTAGAGTTGATGTATGATGAGAGTGTTTCATTCTAAAAAGCTAACTCCTCGCTCCTTGATTCTAAGCTGCCTTCTATGGGTTAGACGTTGTTTTAATCGCAGTTCTGTCCGCATTGGAGGATTACGCAGATCGGCACAGATTGGGAAACAGGGAGGCGCTGGGTTGAAAATGGATCAACAGGATTGTATGAGTGTTGTTGATCCATTGCTGTTCAGATTTCATCGATGGTGTTGAACAGGGTGATGCTGGGGATCATTGAGAAGTGTTTGTCGTGAGTGAGGATGGCTGCATTGGCCCGTTTTGCGTGCACGGCAATGAGAATATCTTGATTTGGTAGATTGATGCCTTCTCTCGATAATTGCCATGCAAGTTCAGATGCTTCCAACCAAATTTGATGGTTTGTAGGAACATTTTTCATTACGTCCATGAAGTCTTCCAGACGTTTTCGAATCTTTGCACACCTGATTCCGCGAATGACTTCCATGCGAATCATTCCGCAAATACAGAGATCCACAATATTTACATTCCGCGTAATCTCCTGTGCCGGATCCTTTCCTTCTCGAAGCAAGGAAATATACACGCAGCTATCTATCAGAATTTCCCTGTTCATAAGGTGTCTGATCTTCTGAAACTTTAAGACTTTCTGATGAGCGTGTTGCAATAACATCATTATCCGGATCCACGGCGTTCTTAAGTTCATCGGAGGGTGAATCCCAGTCCGTTCTCTGCAAATGCTCTTAAACGATGCAAGCGATCCAACTCCTTTAGGGCAAAATCTACTGTTTCTGTTTTACTAGTGCAGTCGTAGCAGTCCATGACTCGTTTCCAAAAGTGTTTCATCGATGTGCATCGTCATTTTCATGCCATACAGGGTATGGCTTGCGAGTGATGTGTCAAGATGCGATGCCATACTGAGTATGGGTTTGGGGGGGAAGAGGGGGAAGACTTTGGGGCAGGCGCAGAGACGACGACTGAAGTCATCGCCTCCGGTCTCACGCAGGACGCTGGATTGGGAGGACTTACAGGCATCGTTTAATATAAGCTCTACGCCAAGACAAGTCGTGGTGTATCGACGACTGAAGTCATCGCCTCCGGAGGAGAAGGTTTTTCATGAAACTGAGTTGTAAAATGGTGGGAATTCAGGTATACTCGGGGCTATGTTAGAAGCGCTTAAGAAGACCCTATTGGCAGGAATTGGAGCATCGGTGGTGACCGCAGAAATGTTGGAGAAATCGTTGTCTGAACTCGTGGAGAAGGGAAAAATCTCCGCTGATGAGGCCAAGGAAATGGCCGGTAAAATCATCGACGAAAGTAAAGTGGAATACGAAGACGTCCGTCAGAATGTGGAAGGATTGTTTGAGGAAATGATCCAAAAGGCTGGGTTGGTGAAAAAATCTCAAGTTCGATTCGATGAGTAAACGAATGGATGAGCTCGAAGCGGAATTGAAAAAGATGAAGGGAAAAGCGAAGTCGAAGAAAAGCAAAGCTTCGTAATCTGATTTTGATCAGATCCATTGCCCTCTGACTTTCGAGACGATTGTTCTAAATAGACATAAAAACCATCTGAATATTCCAGCTTTGAAACCTTTCCGTTTTGTAAGAGACGCAGGACGAGCCAGAGAAATCATCACTGTGATGGTTCGTTATGGGTTCGCCGACTTTCTGAAGCATCTAAATTTGCCGTCCAGTTGGGTGAGTAAAGTCGTGTCAGACAAGGATGGCAGGATTGAGAAGATGACGATGCCTCAGCGGATTCGTTACGCCCTGCGAGGATCTTGGACCTACCTTTGTGAAAATCGGCCAGATCTTAAGCTCGAGACCAGATTTGCTGGGCCCAGTCATCGTCGATGAATTGAAAAATTTGAGAGATGATGTGGAACCGATTTCGGTCGAAGTCATTGAAGGTTTAATCGACGCAGAGCTGGGAGAACCGTGGTCGGAGATTTTCAGTTCGATCAATGTTGAGCCCACGGGAAGTGCCTCTCTCGCTCAGGTTCACAAAGGGGTGTTGAGAAAAGGGGCTAAACGGGTGGCTTTGAAAGTCCGACGACCTGGAATCGAACGAGGACTCAATTCTGATATGGAGATTCTTGGATGGCTTGCAAAGAACCTGCATCGGCGATTGAAAGAACTGCAACCTTATGATCTTCCGTCGATTGTGGAGGCGTTGGAAGCCGGGTTGTTGCAGGAGCTGGATTTCAGAAATGAGGCCGTGAATTCGCGTATCTTCAACGAGCAAAATCCATACAAGGAAGAAGTCTTTGCGCCCTTTGTGTATGAAGACCTTTCGAGCAAACGTTTGCTTGTGATGGAGCATGTCGAGGGTGAGAGTGCGGATGAGGCTGACTGGAGTTTGGAAAAGAAAAAAGCGCTGGCTTGTAAGGGCGGGGAGTCAATGTTTCATCAGATATTGGTAGAGGGCTTTTTCCATGCGGATCCTCATCCTGGTAATGTTCTCGTGAGTTCCGATGGGCGTTTGTGCTTGTTGGACTGGGGATTGACAGGTCAATTGACCCAAGCCATGCGGTGGATTCTCGCGGATTTGCTGGAGGCAGTCGTGAAACAGGACGCGAGGAAACTAGTGCGCGTCACCCGCCAAATCAATCGTGATAAACCGCCGGTTGACGAGCAGCGGCTGGAAATCGAGATCACGCATGTGCTAAATCGCCATGGTAAAGACTTTAAGGTGAATCAAGCCGGGGGAAATCATGCTCGACCTTGCGAGAGTGTTGTCGAAGAACGGAATAAAAATGTCCCGTGATTACACCATGTTGACCAAAGCGATTGTATCCGTGGAGGAAACAGGAAGAGTTCTGGATCCTGAATTTGATCTTGTTGGTATTGCGGAACCCTTTTTGCGAAAACTAGCGCTGGAGCGTTATCGACCGGAGCAATTGATCCGGGATTTCTGGCTCGATAGCAAAGAATGGGCTCGGGATGTGCGTAAACTCCCAGGTGATTTGCAGCGGGTGTTGCGGCGTATTGAAAATGAAGACATAGGTGTAAACCTTCGGCTGGACAAGCTGGATAAATTGGCAGAGCCGCTTAATGGTGCCATCAATCGGGTCGTGCTGGCGTTGATCATCGGGTCGTTAATCATCGGATCCTCCATGATCATGACGACGGGAACGGGACCGTTGTTATGGGGATTTCCGCAGTTGGGGCTGTTTGGATATCTGATGAGTGGAGTTCTGGGTTTGTGGGTCATCTTTGATATTCTTCGGCACGGGAAGCATCGGTAGGAGACGCTTCGCTAAAATGCCGAATGGCGAATGGCGAATGGCGAATGACAGAACTGAGAGGCAGGTCTTAGGAGATTGCGTGAGGCAATGTTTTTTATTTCCACGCGGGGACGCAGAGAGCTGAGTGGCAGGTGTTGGATTTTAACATCGTTCTCCACTGGCGTGGATCACTATATGTTTCGGCTGGACCGAAACGCAGATGTTCGGCTGGGGCCGAACGGCATATTTGTTGTGGAATGGTGGGGTTGGATAATATGGGTATTATCCGCCTCAGGAGGAATGGCTGCAGGTTCTATGGGGCATCCAGCGTCGCCTTTCGGCCTTCAGGCTTCGTTGAATTACTTGAATTACTATGCACCGATAAGATGCCGCGACAGGGATGGTGTGACGACGACTGAAGTCATCGCCTCCGTAAGAGAGTTGGGGGAAGGAGCGCATGAATTTATTCGTGCGAATAGCGGAGTGGTGGTGCATTTGGTTGGCTGGTCATTGACGACGACGTGTAAAGAAGTGGTGACGCTGGCGAGTATCGCACGCTACGGAGTGAGAGGGTGATGGGAACGAGGAATTTCAGTTCTGAAAATTTGATTTCATTTTTGTTTCCACTTGTGTTTCGAAGAGGGGGTTTCTAGGGTCTGAATTTATATCTAAATTGAATCCTATCACCCAAATAAAAAGCATTTTTTGTCATGTATGAATTGAACGGAACTGTTAAAGAAGTTTTTGAAGAGCAGACTTTTGGAAGTGGCTTTAACAAGCGGGAGTTTGTGGTCACGACTGAGGAAGATAAATACCCTCAGGATATCAAATTTGAGTTGGTCAAGGATAAGGTTTCCCTGCTCGAATCGATTAGCAAGGGCGATAAAGTGACTGTAAGTTTTGACGTGCGGGGCCGTGAGTGGAAGGGGAACTACTATGTGAACCTAAACGCTTGGAAAATTGCACCTCGTGGAATGGGTGGAACTGGTGAGGAACCTCCGTTTGATCCTGCTGATGCTGCAGAGACAGAGCCTAGCTTTGATGAAGAGCCTCCGTTTTAAAATTCGACACGATTTATTAGTATCGTCTCGAATTTGAAATAGAAGATAAGGATTGAAGCCGATTCGGTTCGATTTGTTTTGCATGAAGGACTTTGTGGAATCGACTGAGGCTTTGGCTATTGAAGCATCCTGCATTTAAGCTGACAAATCGTGTCAGAGTAAACGCAGAATGCTCGAGAATGGACTGCCGAGGCCGTCAGTCCCTACCAAAAGTCAGTCCCTACCAAGGGAATTAAAAAGAAGAGGCCTCTCCGCCGCGGGGCGAAGAGGCCAGGATCTTTTTAGTAGTAGGAATGAGAAAATGCAGCGTGTGATCGCGTGACGTTATTTTCTCGTAAGCGTGTGATCTACTTTACTATTACAAACTCTTTGCAGCTGCTACGAGGGCGTCGGTTGTGATTCCGAGTTCCTTGTAAACTGTTGGTGCAGGGGCACTGATGCCGAAGCGATCGAGACCGATGACTTTTCCCTCGAGTCCAACATAGCGATACCATACATCGGGAACTCCAGCTTCGATAGCGACGCGTTTGCGGCAGCTTGCAGGAAGGACTGATGCTTTATATTCGTCGGATTGGCGTTCGAAGATGTCGAAACTTGGAACGGAAACGACACGAGTTCCTGCTCCGAGTTGTTCGGCGGCATCCATTGCCAGTGAAAGTTCACTTCCGTTGGAAAGAAGGATAGTGTCGAGTTCAGCGGTTTCCTGCTTAGCAACATAAGCGCCCTTTAGCACCCCTTCACGGCGTGTTTTTGCAGGAATGGAATCGAGACCTGGAAGGTTTTGGCGACTGAGAATGAGTGCAGTCGGTCCATCATTACGAACCATGCTAGCAACAAATGCTCCTGCAGTTTCTTCTGCATCTCCGGGACGGATAACGTCGAGATTGGGAACGACACGAAGGGCTGTGGTCACTTCAACAGGTTGATGAGTCGGTCCGTCTTCTCCAACACCAATGGAATCGTGAGTAAAGATATAACCTACGGGGAGACCCACGAGGGATGCGATACGGATGGATCCACGCATGTAATCCGCAAACGTAAGGAAAGTTGCACCTGAAGCGCGGAAAATGCCGTAGTAAGCGAAACCATTAAGCATGGCGCCCATTGCATGTTCACGAATACCAAAAAGGAGGTTGCGACCTGCACGGTTTGCTTTTGTGAAGTCTCCAACGTCTTTGATGTAGTTCTTGGTTGAACCATGAAGGTCAGCACTGCCACTTACGATAGTAGGAGCATTTTTTGCCAAGGCGTTAAGGATGACTCCGCCACTCGCACGGGTTGCAACTGCTTTGCCTTGTTCAAACTCTGGAATCGAAGCGAGCAATTCCTCGGCGGTTCCGTAATCCTTGGCAACTGCTTTTTCAAGAGTCGTCGCCAATGCTGGGTTTGCTGCTTTCCAAGCGTTGTAAGTTTCGGTCCAGGCATCGTAACAAGCGGCAAGCGCTTCACCATGTTTTGCGAAATACTCACGAACGTCGTCCGTCACTGTGAAAGTTTCCTCGGGAAGTCCGAGAGTCTTGTGGGCTTCAGCTGCAAACTTTGCGCCGCCTTCACCGTGACCTGCAGAAGTTCCCTGAACCTCTGTAATGCCCTTACCAATGATGGTTTTGGCTTCGATGAGCTGTGGTTTTCCGGAAGTTGAAGTGCGAGCCTTTTCATAGGCTGCAAGGAATGCATCCTTGTCGTGACCGTCCACTTTCTGAGTGTCCCATCCGAATGATTGGAAACGAGCTTGAACATCACCGCTCTGAGAGGCATCCGCCATGGCGTCGAGTGTTACATCGTTTGAATCATAGATGAGGATGAGGTTATCCAATCCGTTATGACCAGCGTAGGAGATTGCTTCCATTGCAACCCCTTCTTGCAAGCAACCGTCACCGGCGAGGACGACTACTTTGTGATCGAAAATAGTGTGCTCTGCAGTATTGAACTGAGCTGCGGCCATTTTAGCAGAAACTGCCATGCCAACACCGTTACCCACACCCTGACCCAAAGGTCCGGTGGTTGCTTCTACTCCGTCGGTTTCTCCAAACTCTGGATGGCCTGGAGTCTTACTATGCAACTGGCGGAAGTTTTTCACTTCTTCCATTGGTAGATCGTAACCTGCAAGTTGGAGCCATCCGTATAGGAACATACTACCATGCCCTGCTGAAAGAATGAAGCGGTCGCGGTTTAACCAGTTGGGTTGTTTAGGATTGTAACTTAATACTTTGCCGAACAAGACGGCTCCGATATCTGCAGCACCAAGGGGCAATCCTAGGTGACCAGAGTTGCATGCTGCAATGGCATCGATTGCGAGGCCTCTGGCCTGAGTTGCGGCTTTGTCCAGTATTTGACGGTCGAGTTCCATAATGGTTTAGATCATTGGAACTAAGCGAAACGAATCAAGTTTTAATTCAGCTGTATGTCGTCTGGATTCAAATTACCCACTATCGAGTTTATTAGTTCAATGCGTTGGTAATAGCTTCGAAGATGGGTCAAAAGAGAGGAGTAGCGTTGAATCGGGTCGGAGCACTTGAGTAGGGTCTGTGTTGCATCCATGTTCTTGAGGAAAGATGCAGCTGCGTGGTCCACAAAGTGTTGGGGTGTATTGATTTGCCGAAGGTGTTGAATGGCTTCACCTGAGATTTCCCCGCCTTGGAGATGAATTTTTTCAAGCAACTCGAGTGTCTTATTTCGCAGTGTTTCCAGCGCGACGGGATCGCTTGAAGCTTCATTCAAGGGCGTCACTCGTAGCTTCAGAAAGGGAGCATCGCTTAAATACTGCTGAACAGTTAACCTGCAAATTCCTTCCAGCATGACCATTGAAGTTCCATCGGCATAGGTCTGGCATGCTTTAACAAATCCAAGAGTAGTGGTTTCTTTGAATGCTGCAATGGGGTTTGACGTGAGGTCGTCGGGGGTTGAATTGACGATCGTAAACATTCGATCTCCTTTGATCACTTCGTCGAGCATTTTGCGATAGTGATCTTCAAAAACATAGAGAGGCAAAATCGATTGTGGAAAAAACACCACCTCTCGCAGCACCATGGCCGGGAGGATATCTGGTATCTCGAAGTTTCCCATGCAATAAGGTGAGGCGACTTTGAAAAAGTTTCAATAGGGACGAGACGTTTTTTGAGTGAAATAGAAAATAAGGAATAGAACGAGTGATGAAGATGGAGTCCTAATCGGGGAGTAGTATCGATGATAGATAGGTTGTAAGTTCGGTAAAGTTAGGGCAGACGTTGTTTAACCATTTCAGAGCGTAGCGGCATTCAAACCCAACTCAGGTTGGGTGCGAAGGAAATTACCCAGATTGACGCAGATCTGAGAGGCAAGTAGGTGTTCAGTTAAAATCCTAACTCCTAGCTCCTTGATTCTAGCTGCTATTCAGAACATGGATGAGCAGGATTGAAAGGATGGGAAACTGTGGGGCAGCTGGGATTATTGAACCACGGAGGGCTCAGAGGACACGGAGTGGTGAGGCAGGTGTGTTGTTTTCACGCAGAGGCGCAGGGATGCGGAGCTGTGAGGCAAGTGTTTCAGGTTAACGGGAATGGCATATTTTTGAGGGAATCGTTGGTTTCGGGAATCTGAACAAACAGTGGATTCCGCCACCGACACATCGGGGAGATCAAGCGGAACTCCTTGCTACAAGAATTGATAGCATTTAAAACGTGAGTCGGGAAAATTCCCAACCTCGCTAACTTAAGATAGTTTAAGAAATGAGAATTCCTGAATTTTCTGAGAAATGCTGTAGCATGCGATGCTCGTCATCGCATCTCTTCATGTAGAGTGGACACCCCATCTTGAGCGGAATCCGATGCAAGCATCGGATGCTACGATTCAAACGGAAACTACCCTTAAGTTAGCGACATTCGGGATAACTCCTGGCTGTTCTTTTGGGTCAGCTTTGACGACGACTGAAGTCATCGCCTCCGTTGACAGAGAGATGAAAAGCTAACTGTTAACTCTTTGATTCTTATTTCTCCATTTTTGGAAGGAGGGTGCTAATAAGAGGGGGTGGAAGTGGTAAGGTTTTGAATAGTCGTTTGTGGAGGTTGCGTGTCGAGCGGAGGTGCCTAGGTTGATGCATGGTTGGCAGATTAAATCATTGGAGGAAAGCGGGATATGCCTCCGTTGAAACAGGGGTTACGGCTTTCGAGCTTTTGCTCCAGGTCTATCTTTTGGAATTTTATATCAGGGGGTGTGGACTCAATCCGCTCCTCGCGTCTGCCGGAGCAGCGATTGCGGTGACTTGGGATGCGGTCTCCGACCCATTGATGGGTCACATTTCCGATCGAACGGGGAGTCGGTTGCTTGGCAAACGAGGAGGATATGTTTTGCTGGGTGGAGTATTGCTCGGGTTTTCGGGAATCGCGATTTTCAATCCGCTTCCGAGTTTGGTTCAAGAGACCGGAGCAGTCGTGCAAGGGGAGTTATTTTTGTGGTATTTGCTCACCTACCTCTGTGTGAATACTTCGCTTACTATCATTACGGTTCCCCATATTTCACTTGTGGGTGACTTTTCTTCCGAGAGCAGTGATCGAAACGGATTTTTTGGCTGGAGATTGTTATTTTCGAACTTGGGATTATTATTGGGAATCTCCCTTCCGGTGCAGTTGTCGAAAGGAGGAAATGTTATTTCAGCGCGCTCTGATGCCTCCATCGCATTCGCCTTTGTATTAGTGTTCAATGTTTTGATTTGTTTTTTTAGTATTCGCAAAGCAGATCGATGGCCTTGCCATGGCAGCATCGAAGTCGAAAAACCCGAAAACCCGAAAAACGATCTGAAGACCGTTTTTCGGTCAATGGTTTCGGTTTTCAAAAACCGATTTTTCCTGAATCTTCTTATTGCCTTTTGCCTTGCAGCGATTGCTCGAGCTCTCAATTCGAGTTTTGCACTGTTTTACTACAAAGATGCGTTGGGATTGGATGAAAACAGTCAAGTTTCGGTGATCCTGTTGGTGTTTATTGTATCAATCATAGCGGGCATTCCGTTATGGTTGTTTCTTGCAAATCGGTTTTGGAAACGCCGTCCAGCATTGGTTGGAGTGGGCTTACTTGGGGTGTTGACCTTGGTTACCTATCCGTTTTTTCCATACGGCAGCATCAACGGACCTTTGGTCATGGCTGTTTTAGGCGGGATCTCGGTTGGTGCAGTGCTTCTGCTCGAATCGTTGGTTTTGGATACGATAGACGTTGATGAGCTGGAGTCTGGAGAGCGCCGGGATGGATCCTATTTCGGAATGCTCAAAATGAGTTCGAAACTCGCACGGGCTGTCGGGCTTTCGCTGACAGGACCCTTACTGGTTTGGGTTGGCTATGAAGCAGATGCCAGTGTGCAATTGCCCGAAGTATCATCGCGCTTACGGATTGTTTTTGGAGTCGGAGTTGGTGTTTTTTTCCTCCTATCCGCTCTCGTTTTTTCCAAGTTTTCGATGACGCGGGAGATGCATCGAGAGATCAGGACTCAGCTTGAGACGCGGGAATAAGCTTTTGTTTCAGCTTTGTTGCTGCTTTGTGGTTGCCCAACCAGATACTGAGATAAACTCTGGCGAATTTGGAATCGGAGTTGTGATATACAAAGTCGTTATTTCGAAATAGAGTGATTCCGTTTTGAGGTAGATATTCAATTCGATAGGTGTCTCCATCTGACACATCCACATAGGCGCTGTTGAACGAGTCGATAGCAGTTTGGTAAGGTTCCAATTCCGATTCGCTATATTGCTCTGAGAGAGCATCATTGGCATAGGATATCAACTGGTCGGCGGAGATATTCCGTGCGTAACTGACCGCTAATGCGAGAGGAATTGAGTCATCGAGGATGGATTCGGAAGGCAGGTTCAGAGCTGGTGTGTAGAGTTCAATGTCGCAGATGGTGAAAACCCATGCTGCTTTCACTACCGTTTGTCCTTGTAATGCCCAGTTGATTTTCTGAGCAGACGGTGCTGGGTTCGCCATTGCCTGGACTGCGACGACTGAGAGCAACGGGAATAGGACGGAAAGTAGTTTCATGATGTTGGGATGATGATGTTCATGTTAAGTGTTATGACTCGCGGATCGGAAAACAGCGGTTCCTCAAGCCACCTGAGCCGCCAGTCCACTGGGCAACATCGCTAACTTAAGGTAGTTTTCTAGATGAGAATTCCTAAATTTTCTGAAAAATTCTGTAGCATGTGATGCTCGTCATCGCATCTCTTCATGCAGAGTGGACACACCGCCTACCGCGGAATCCGATGCCTTTCGACAGGCTCAGGATCTTTCAGACAAGCATCGGATGCTACGATTCAAACGGATATTACCCTTAAGTTAGCGACCTGCCAGTCCACCGGGAGTCGGTAGGTGTAGTCGTCCCATACTACGACATTGAGTCGAATTCCATGACACCCAAGTCCATGAGTGCCTGCTTCACGTCTGCTGCCTGAGTTTTAGTCGAAGCGCTGGTATCGAGCCAAATAATAGTCCCATCCTGAATAAGGTAGGCTTGACGGGAGTAGAGACCTCTTCCGAACGCTTTTGATACCGCTTTGTTTTTGTCGACGATCAAGTCAAACGGAAGGTTGTATTTCTCAATAAACTGAGTCTGCTCCTCCTCAGAGTCATAGCTAACTCCGTAGACTTTGACTCCTTTTGCGGTAAGTTCTTCAAAAGAGTCGCGGAGGCTGCAGGCCTGGGCGGTGCATCCTGGAGTGTCGGCTTTGGGATAGAAAAAGATCAGGGTGACCCCTTCTCCGAAAACTTCACCGAGATCGACTGATTCCCCAGTTTGGATTTTGGCGGTGAGGGCAGGGGCATTTGATCCTGTTTTCAGGGCGCCTGCGCAGGCGAAATTAAAGAGATTTAGCATGATTAAGCTTACGAGAGTGATGTTTGTTTTCATGAATATTATTTGGTTTAAATCGGTTTATTTAGGTTGTGTTGCTTACACTCTACTCAAACGGATGATCCGCAGCAAATGCAGAGAGTAAATGATCGGAAAAAGAATATCGTATTCATACCACTTGACCGCAAAATTGGCCCTTTTGGGAAACTGGTGATGGTTGTTTTGGAAGCACTCGCCGACGAAAAAGAGATCAATCAAAAATGTGTTTTTCGAATGATCTTCAATATCGAAATTACGATATCCGTATTTGTGACCACACCAGTTCACGAAGGCTCCGTGAAAGGGTCCCATTCCAATGTGAATTGGGATGAGCGCATACCACCATATTGAGGGTGCATAGAGGATATAGACACTGAGGTATGCCACTCCGAAAGCGGTCCGGGTTATGATACTGTTTCCCAAGCGATCGATGAAATCCCAGGTTGGCATCGCATCCGCAAATGCATTGGGGCCTGTGCGTTTCCCTGTTCGGTATTCGAAGTAAACTTTGCCTGTGTTGACCATCATACGAACGACATCTGCAAAGAAATGGGGAGAATGGGGATCCTCCTCTGTATCGCTATGGGTATGGTGCTCTAAGTGAAGGAGAGCGTATGACTTTGGGTGTAGGAAAGAGGAACCCTGTGCTAGGAACGTGAATAGGTAGAAAAACCGTTCCCAGAAATGATTCATCTTAAATTGCCGATGCGATACATAACGATGTAAGAAGAAGCTTTGCGAAAAGGCACTCGCATACCAGTGCAGGAAAAAGAAGCTGACGATGATCCACATGAGTGATGCGTCCCTGGTCTTGGTTGTTTATGCTTTGACAAAGCGGTAGTGGGAAACGCCCCATTCTCGGCCGTCATTGTAGGCAAAAAGCTCGGAACAGGCGAGTAGGAACATGCGCCAGCGCATGAGCCAGCGAGTGATTTCCCCCTTGCCATAATGTGCTTCAAAAATACGAGAAACGATGGCTTCGTTTTGGTTTAGAAGCTCAAGCCACGCCTCCAACGTTTTGCTGTAATGCATGCCATTGATGCGCCAGTCCTTCTCAACCACCAAGTCTTGGTCAAAGTGACTGAAAAGATCCTGAGACGGCATGGTTCCACCAGAGAAAAAATAGTTGGACATCCAATCTTCTGGGTCACTTGCGTCGTAAGCGTAAGTGTGTTGGTGGTGGCTGAAGACGTGAACAAATGCTTTTCCATCGTCTTTGAGCCAACTGGACATGCGATGAAACAGTTTCTCATAGTTACGCATGTGCTCGAGCATCTCGATGGACACAATGCGATCGAAGTGACGACCGGGCTCGAATTCGACGATGTTGCAGGTGATAACCTCAAGGTTGTTGAGATTCCGTTCCAGCGCCTTTGAGCGAATGTGTTCGGCCTGTGTCTTTGAGTTGGAAACCGCCAGGATTTTTGAATTAGGGTATGTTGCGGCAGCCCACAACGAAAACGAACCCCACCCACACCCCATTTCGAGGATGTCCTGACCGTCTGAGAGCTCCGCTCTCTCTGCAACAAGTTCTAGTGAGGCCTCTTCTGCCTGAGCTAGATCGCTCACTCCTTCAGCCCATTGACACGCGCTGTATTTCATGCGTGGCCCCAACATATACTGATAAAAATCAGTAGGCACTTGGTAGTGCTGATCATTGGCCTCGTCAGTGTGAATGGCGATAGGACTTTCCTTGAGTTGCTGAATGAAAGCCTGTTTCGCTTGAGGTCCTTTCTGGATTTCGTCCAACAGTTTTTGTTTCAGCCGCTGGCGGATGCCAAAGCGTATGAGCCAAATGGGAATAATTCCGGTTTCTGCAAGTGCTGCTGTGTTCATGATATGGTGGTAAATGGTGAATGGTTATTGGTTTAAGAGATTCCGCTCTGATACTAGAAGGAAGCCCCGCCGCGCGATTGCTTTCCTGACCGGCCCCGTTGGAGAGCCGATTCCTTTCATCATGCGCTTCCTCTTTGTTGTTTCTGAATCTTTGGTGAATGAGTCTCTGCTGATGGGGCTAGGTCTGTCCGTTGCTCCTGCAGGTTTTCAAATTGGTAATCAGTTGTGTTAGGAGAGGCAAAAACGAGCTGCCCAACTTGAATGTGACGAGCATCAAATCCTGCTTCGCAGTAGGCGAAGTAGAAATTCCATTTTCGATCGAAAGCCTCATCAAATCCTAGAGCTTCTCTTTTATGGGCGCTGGCGTTGAACTGGTTCCGCCATTGTCGGAGCGTTTCGGCATAGTGAGTGCCAAATGTTTCCATGTGTTGGAGATCCCAATCCGTTCTTTTCCTAACAACCTTGTGGATGCTTTCAATAGAAGGTAGGTGTCCACCCGGGAAAATGTGTTTTCGGATAAAATCGACCCCGGTGCGGTAATCTTTGTAACGTGAATCAGGAGAGAGGATCACTTGGATGGCAAGGATGCCATTGGGTTTGAGTAAAGACTGGCACTGTCGAAAGTAAGAATCGAGGTGCTCATGTCCGACCGCTTCGAGCATTTCTATTGATGCGATTCGGTCAAATTGGCCGGTGATATCGCGGTAATCCTGCAGACGAAGGTCGATCTGCCCTTGCAGTCCTGCAGCTTCGATCCGTTCTTTGGCGTAAGCATGTTGGCGTTCGGAGATGGTTACTGTGGTTACTTTGCACTCGTAGTGCTTTGCGGCATGCATGGCGAATCCTCCCCAGCCTGATCCAATCTCGAGAAGTTCATGGCCGGGTTTGAGGTTCAGTTTGCGGCAGAGTCGATCGTATTTTTCAAACTGAGCAGCTTCGAGATCTTTTCCTGAATCAGTGAAAAATCCGGAAGAGTAGGTCATGCTGTTGTCCAAAAACAGTTGGTAAAAATCATTCCCCAAATCATAGTGCGCGTGGATGTTTTTTCTGCTTTGTTGCTTTGTGTTGCTCCGAGTTCGGTGCATCAAAGTATCGATAGAAACGACCAGTTTTTTGAGAATACCGATGAAGGGGCGGGCAGCTGGGTTGCCGAGATGGTTCCGGTTGAGGATCAGTAATTTCAGCAGAGCGGCAAGATCATCTATTTCCCACTCGCCGAGCATGTAGCTTTCTCCTAATCCGATGTCATCGTGTAACACGACTCGGCGGAAAAAATCCTGATTGTGAATGATGAGCTCTACCTGAGGTCCAGAATTTCTGGATCCAACAAAATGGTGACTTCCATCTGGAAGTTTAATGGTGATTTCTCCGAACTGGATTCTACCCAAGGCTTTGAGTAAAAGATGTTGATATGTTTGCTTCATGACTGGGTTGTCGTTGGTGGGATTTTTGAAATAGTTTGGTGATTACACGACCTGGAATTTTTTCTTTGGCCGGTTTTTACTGAGATAGGTACGCGTATTGGTCTGCAGTTCTGGGTGGTCCGACTTTTTGCGAACCGGAACTTTTTTGAGATAGAGTTTGAGGGCGTGCCAGTGAATGGAGAAGACAATGAGCAGCGTAGCTGCAGGGAATTTGAGGGTTTGTAGCATCAGCTGTGGTGTCGTGAGCGCTTTTTGCTGGCCCAGCATTGAACTGCGAAAGTAGATCCCCTTCTCATCTGATTCGTTGATGTGAATATCAAGATGATTATCGGGGAATTTTACGTTGAAATGGAGTGTTGTATCGAGATCGCTAAATGGGGATATGTAGAATTCTTTGGGTTGTTCGTCCACGACACGGCCATTGTGGTGTTTTGTGGCATCGAGCACGTAGAGTTTTTGTTCGTTGAAGGTGTTTGCTACCTCTGCAACCACTGCCAGGGGTTGGTCCTCAATGTCGCGGACAAAGTAGAAGGAAACGGGATTAAACTGATGCCCGAAGGTGCGGAGATTGGTGATGAGTTGGACTCGCCCAAGTTCTTGATTGAAACCCTGCGTGCGGAGGTAGGAAGTAAGGTTGTCCTTGATACTATTACACCCAAACTGCAGGTGATCCTCCGCACACAGGGAATATATCCCCATCCAACGACTTTCCGAAATGAGCGGGTTTTTCAGAACCCTCTCAATATCATCCAGATCGATGCAAAAAGTGAAAACATTGTAGCTGAAACGGTGAGTTTTTGGCCGTTTTCTGTCGTGGTAAACTTCGCAACTATACAGGCAGGATTTCATGTTTTGATCCCCTCCGTCGTTTGAGTTCGTTGACAACTTGAAGACCCGAAACGTGGGCGTCTTCGTGAAATCCATATCTGAAATAACTTCCGCAAAACAGAATGGGACTGTCTTGATTGAGGGCGGGCAATTCCTTCTGTGCCTGCATGGCTTCAGATGTGAAACTTGGATGATGGTAAGTTTTACTCCAGTGGATTTTGCTGGGATCAATCTCACCATCATAATCAATACTAACGATGAAAGGGTCTTGGGTGTTAAGATCCTGGAGGCGGTTCATCCAGTAATGAGTGGATGCTGTTGAATGTCCGTATTTGTCGGATCCATCAATGCGGTAATTCCAGCTCGTCCAACCTCGTTTATTGGGTGGAAGCACGCTGGTATCTGAGTGTAATACGGCGGGATTGCGCGTGTATTGAAATTGACTTAGCAGATCACCTTCGAGTGCGGTAGGTCGGTCAAGCAGAGACAGAGCGTTGTCCGCGTGAGCTGCTATTACGACGAGGTCGAATGGTTCCTCACTTCCATCTTTGTGAACAATGGAGACGGTATGGTCGGAATTGCGGCGAACTTTTTCGACTCCTGCCTTCGTTACTGGCGGTTTCGGTAGTCGGGAAACGAGTTTGTCCCTGTATTGTCGGCTTCCACCTTTGATCGTTTTCCATTGGAATTGCTGCCCGACTCCAAGGAGTCCATGATTTGACATGAACCGAAACAGGGACTTGGCCGGGTATTCATGGATTAAATTGCTGTGGGTGGACCAGATCGCCGAGGCCATCGGATAAATGAAGTCATTTGCTACTTTTGAAGGTATTTTGTGCCGTTTGAAAAACTCACTGATGGTGATTTTTTCATCTGCTTCGTCATTGGATTGGAGGAGGGCATTCGCGAGTTCAAAAAAGGTCACAATACCTCTAATCATTCCCCAGTGACTTGGGGATAGTAGATTGCGACGTTGGGCGAAAAATCCTTTGATGCCTGAAGAGGCGTAGAAATAGCCATTGCGGCTATCATGCACTCCAAACGACATGTCGGTGTGGGTCGATTCAACTCCAAGTTCGTCAAATAGACGGTTTAGATTGGGGTAGGTTGGATCGTTGAATACCATAAAGCCAGTGTCGACCGGAATCACGATCCCTTTTTGGTCCGTTACTTCGATCGTATTGGTGTGGCCGCCAATGGTTGGTTCTTTCTCCAGTAGCGTTACGTCGTAGAGGTCCCTAAGGTTATGGGCCACGGTCATACCAGCAATTCCGCTTCCGATGACTGCAATTCGTTCCATATCTAAAAAAAATCTATATTAAGGTTGGTGTCTAACTGTTAGACTTCTCAAATCTGTGCAAAATATGAACAAAAGCAAGTAGCTGATGAAAAATATTTTATGATTTATTTGTTTTGAGAGTGCGAATTGATGAGAGAACAGTTTCTCAAAGGAAAAAAATTGCCTTTTTGAACCAAAGAAGTGGATTGAGATTTATGGAGGAACACTTACTTCGCGAAACTGCCTGGATCGGTGATGCTGTATTAGCACTTTGGGCAAGATCTTGGATACTAGATCAGAAACACATTAAAGCTGATACGCGTAGTGACGTGTTTATTTCGATGACCTCGAACCGATTCCTTTCAGCATTTGGTGAACCAACGTCAGTAGAGGCAAAAATTGGAGAGGTTTATCAGAAAGATGGACTTGAGGCTGCGTTCGGGTGGATGGATGAAACCTTATTGCCAGTTTTTAAGAAACAAACGTTAAATGCTTCCAAGGGGAAATTGGGAGCGAAGCGGGAGAGATCGCTGGTGCGACGAATGAAAAACAAGAAATAGCCCTTCGAGAAGCGCGGAACGGTATATCTTTCAGAGCATTGTTGGTTTGGAGAATCTGGTTATCCTCCTGAGGCGGACAGGTCTCTGGATTGATACTTATGCGCTCGGAGCAGAGCGAAGAGCATTAGTGAGACGGAGTCGAACGATGTTGTGTAAATGAATAAGATGGTCCTTTGACTGCCTTTGTTTTTTCAAGCTAACTCCTAGCTCCTTGATTCTAGCTGCTTCTCACAGGATTTTATTCAATCGAGTTTTGTTGTTTGAAGCGTTTGGAGCTGTTGCTGGTAATGTTGGATTGTCTCAGGATTACGGGTGAGAGTGATTGCTTTGCGGAGTTCTGACTCCCATTTTTCTGTTTCTCCAAGTGCTTCATAGCATTGGGCCATGGTGTAGTGGTAAAGGTGGTAGTCCGGGAAAATCTTGATCGCTCTTTTCAAATGGGCCTGGGCCTTTGGAAAGTCATTGTTTTCAATATCATCCACTGCGAGCTTGTAGTGGTAAAAAGGATTCTTTCTCGCGTAGCGTTTGCCTTGATCTAAGTACTTCTCGGATAGCTCATTTTTCCCCTGTTGTGCATAAAGTCTGGAGAGCAGAAAATAGAGTGATGAGTTTTTTCCCGTATATTTGATGCCTGTAAGGAATGCTTCTTCTGCTTTTTCTGGCATCCCCATATGGAGCCATAAGACGCCTTCGTTTTGCCAAACACTTTCGTTTTTGTGATCAATGGATTTGGCATACTCAATGTAGTTTTTTGCTATTTCGTATTCTTTGTCTGCAAGAGCCAAAATCCCGAGATTACTGAAAAAGTCTGATCTGATTTTTTCATCTCTCACAGAATTGACTCCCAACGAAGAGAGGTCTTGAAAGGAGTCGAGCCATTCCACCACGAATTGTCGCCAGCCGTCGATGACAACGACGTTTACATGACTGGTTTCGATTACGAGATCATTGTTTTGGTTCCATCCAGGGGAAGTGTTGAGTTCGTTGAATCTGGTGTGTAAGCCGGCGGAACGAGCCAATGTGGTAAACAACATGGCGAAGGTAATGCAGTTTCCTTTGCGTTGTTCGAATGCTTCTGATGGAGGTAGTGTAATTTCGGGTCGATATTCGAATCCTAATCCATCTTTCCCAAACAAGAGATTTACAATGGAACGGGCTTTGTCGATGTCGTTGTAGCCCGACCTCAGTTTTCGATGAGAGAGAAACGGCTTCATTGCCGGAGTTGCTTTGAACGATAAGTCAAATGACTCCGGTGCAGGCCATTGTTTTTCCTCCTGTGCAAACAAGGAAACAGGCAACAGCATAAACAAGAAGATTTGAATGAAACGATTCATATCCCATCGTTTAGACGAACGCAGGCCCAGAAGTGTTGCATTAAAACACTCCCTTGACCTAGTTTTTGGTTAACTTAAAGAGATAAGTTAAATGCTAAAACCCTCGCGTGAGAATGGCAATTTCCGAATTCTTTTTCCACAGGCTTTGAAAATCGCATTACAAACAGCGGGTCCGAGTGGGGGGAGGGCTGGTTCTCCGAGTCCGCTGGGTTTGAAATCGTTTTCGATCATGTGGATCTCGATTTTTGGTTGAGCAGAGATTCGCAACAGCGAATAGTCATCGAAGTTTTTCTGGTCGACTGCACCATCTGAAAAGGTGATCGATTGTCCTAATATAGTACTGTATCCGTCGATGATAGAGCCTTCGATTTGGTTTTCTGCTCCTGATTTATTGAGAACAGTACCGACATCTCCTGCCACGGTAACTTTGTGAAGTTTGAGTTTGTTGGCTGAAGTGACACTGACTTCCGCAACTTCAGCGAAGTGACCCATGTGACTGAAGTAAAATGCGATTCCTTGTCCATGACCTTTCGGCAATGGTTTCCCCAGTTGGCTTTTTCGGCAGCAAGTTTGAGAACAGCTTTTGCCCGACCCGTGTTCAATGCATGCATGTTTCCCTCTTCTAGCCATCGGTCTTCTCCCATTAAATCGAGCAAGAATTCGAGGTGATCTTTGTTTGCCGCTGTCGAAAGTTCGTGGAGAAAGCTCTGAATGACCCATGCTAAGGTGCAGGAACCGGGGGCGCGCCACCATCCACAGGGGATTCGCAAATCATGTTTGCTTTCCTGCAGTTCGAGATTGGGAACCATTGGGAAGGGGAATTGTCCATTGCTCATTCCACCACCCTTTACGGAGCTTTCATTTTCCCCTGGTGGATTGAAGCCAATAAAATGACCTTTCCAACCAGTGATTTTGCCTTGGGAATCGAGCATTCCCTTCAGTTTTTGGAATCCACCAACTCGGAAGAAATCGTGAGCCATATCCTGTTCTCGGGTCCAGATGAGTTTGACCGGGAAGGCTACTTTTTCGGCAATGGCCGCAACTTCACAAAGGTAATCATTGATGAGGCGACGACCAAAGCCTCCGCCGATTCGGAGCTGATGAACTTTGACTTTGGATGCTTCGATGTCGGTGACGGCTTCGACTTCTGTCCCTGCACTTTGAGGGGTTTGTGTCGGTGCCCAGATTTCCATGATACCGTCATGGTAGTGCGCTGTGCAATTCATGGGCTCCATGGTGGCGTGGGCCACAAAGTCGTATTGATATTGTGCTTCGATGATTTGCTCGGCTGCAGATTCTGCGGCAGCGAGATCTCCTGTGCTTTGGGTAACCGTGCCTCCGGACTCAAAATCAGATTGTGCCTGATCGACTAAATCAGACCAAGTATCTTTGCCGGCATTGGTGCGATCCCATTTGACCAATAATTGTTTGGCTGCGCTCATCACCGCCCAAGACGAGCTGCCAATGATGGCCACTCCAGAGAGCAGTTGGTGATCGCCCCCTTTTGCGGGTAAAATAAAGGCATCTTCAATGCCGGTTGCAGCCTTCACCCCATCCAAATTCGCTTCGATAGCAACACCACCTGTCGAAGGACATTTGACATACATGGCGTATCGCATGTTGGGCATTTGCTGGTCGTAGCCGAAGAGAGGTTTGCCTGTGACGATTGCATGATTGTCCACCCCAGTTTTCCATTTACCAAGGATTTTGTAGTCCTTTTTGTCCTTATAAGTGACCTCTTCAGGCACGGGTAATAATGCTGCAGCCTGGCAAATATCGGCATAGCTGATTGATTTTCCAGATTTTTGGTTGATGATAGTTCCGGATTCTGTCGAGCATTCTGCCACAGCTATTCCCCAATTAGTGGCGGCTGCGCTTACCAGCATCGCTCGAGCCGTGGCTCCTGCCTTGCGTAAGCGGTCGAAGTGAATCGGGGTGGCCATGGATCCCCCTGCAAACTGCGGTCCGTAGAGATTGTAATCAATTTTGCTTTGTTTGACAGTGACAGCGTCCCAGTCGACATCAAGTTCCTCTGCTACAACCATTGGGAGAGCGGTTTTGACTCCCTGACCAACTTCGGGAGAAACAGCGACGATGACGATGGTGCCATCTGGAGAGATTTGAAGGTATCCGTTTGGATCAAATACTTTTTCCTTTTCATCATCGGACTCAGGCTCGATTTCTTCTGCCGAGACGGAGGATTTAGGTACCATGGTGCCAAATGCCAATAGCAGTCCCCCTGTAGCCACACCGGAAAGTTTGAGGAAGTGTCGTCTATCAATGTTGAGATTGACAATACGGACATCATCGTCGGAACGATTCATTGCATTGGCAACCACTTCAGGGAGATCGACGCCTGGACGGATTGTCTCTTTGTGAGAAAAGCGTTCGTTTTTCATGATACCGCTACTCCTTTCTTCGCTGCTTTATGGATTGCTTTGCGGATTCTCTTATAGGTGCCACAACGACACAGATTTCCTGACATGGCTGTATCGATGGCGTCATCATCAGGTTGAGCATTGGTTTTCAGAAGGGCGGTGGCGGTCATTATCTGACCGGACTGGCAATATCCACATTGGGGAACGTCTTCTTCAATCCATGCTTCTTGTAACGGAGTGAGTTTGTCATGAGACTCGGCTAGTCCTTCAATGGTGGTAATAGACTGGCCTTGTAAGGCAGCGATGGGAAGTTGGCAGGAACGCATTGCAATGCCATTCAAATGAACCGTGCATGCTCCGCAGAGACCTCTTCCGCATCCGTATTTGGTTCCGACCAAACCAAGATCGTCTCTTAGGATCCATAATAATGGAGTTGTTCCGTCGGAGACATCGATACTCTTTGGTTCTCCGTTGATTGTCAGGTTGATGGTAGCCATTGATGTGTGATGGGTTTGATGATGATTCCTATAACAGAATTTTTGTTGGATGTGTTAAACGATAGCTTTTTTAACATGCGCTGAATTCCATGAATTAAAAATCCGAAAGGATGAAACGTCCCGTTAATGCATGAAACGGGGATGATAGGGCGCTTCGACGGGCTCAGGGGAGGGAAGAGGGATAATCGGTAATGGGTGATAGGTAATCGGTAATGGATGATGGTTTTTAGGATATTACTGATAAATTGATGAAAATGAGCGGACAGGAATGTCCACTTTCTTTTAGCGCGGATGGTTGGGGCGGTGTTTCCTTTGTAAAAACCAATTTCTAGCTTCATAAAGCGTTTTTTTCAAATTTCTCAGCACGATGTGTTCTGTCGAAATTGACAGATTTAGGTTCCTTCTCAGAATTAAGGATATATGGGACAAAAACGAGGACTGACGCGGCGCGACTTTTTTAAGCGATTCCTTGGTGAAGGTATCATGCAGGAATCGGATGCAGCCGATCCGGTTACCTCGGAAGAACCCATTGTTGATGATAAAGGAGAGGATCTTGTTGCTGTCATACAGGCGAAATACTGCCTGGCCTTTGAAGAGATTCCGTGCACGGACTGTTATGATCATTGTCCGGAGCCTAATGTGATTGTGATTGAAGAAGGGTATCCCAGGATCAATGTGGACGGTTGTACGGGCTGCAGGGCATGCCAGAATGTATGCCCTTCCGCTGCTGATGCGATATTGATGGTGAAACGTTTCACTGGCTCACAAGGTGTATGGTGATTTAGTGAAAGGGATGCACGAGGCCAGATTCAGGAGATAGCGGAGTGGTGGAGCATTTGGTTGGCTGGGCATTGACGACGACTGAAGTCATCGCCTCCGTAAGGGAGTTGAGGGGGAAGGAGCGCATGAATTCATTCGTGCGAATAGCGGAGGGGCGGAGCATTTGGTTGGCTGGGCATTGACGACGACTGAAGTCATCGCCTCCGTAAGGGAGTTGAGGGGAAGGAGCGCATGAATTCATTCGTGCGAATAGCGGAGTGGCGGAGCATTTGGTTGGCTGGGCATTGACGACGACTGAAGTCATCGCCTCCGTAAGGGATTTGAGGGGAAGGAGCGCATGAATTCATTCGTGCGAATAGCGGAGGGGCGGAGCATTTGGTTGGCTGGGCATTGACGACGACTGAAGTCATCGCCTCCGTAGGGATTTGAGGGGAAGGAGCGCATGAATTCATTCGTGCGAATAGCGGAGTGGTGGAGCATTTGGTTGGTTGGGCATTGACGACGACTGAAGTCATCGCCTCCGTAAGGGAGTTGAGGGGAAGGAGCGCATGAATTCATTCGTGCGAATAGCGGAGTGGTGGAGCATTTGGTTGGTTGGGCATTGACGACGACTGAAGTCATCGCCTCCGTAAGGGAGATGTCAGTAGAAACAAGGGGTTCAATTGGGTGCGGTGGGGTTTGAATCGGTGACTTTGTGTTTTGGTGAGAGTTTGCAAAGGCCTTTTTATTCATTTTGGTGACGTTTGAGTGACAGATCCATTCTTTGATTGGAAAAAGAGAGCGTCTTGTGCAAGGTTGTTTGTTCAAGTTTAGTATGCGCGTTATCAAAAAAGTATGAGCTCAAATCACTCCTATTCTCGTCGACAATTTCTCAAAGGTATCACTGCAACTGGTTTAGGTGCAGGAGCGTTGCTTGGACCCCGGACTTTGGGTGCGAGCGAGATTGCCCCGGCTATTGCCTCTGGTAAAGTTAAGAACTTCATCCTTATGGTAAGTGATGGGATGAATAACGGCACGTTCACGGCGGCCAATCATTGGATGAACTTGAGGGAGAACCGAGACTCCGAATGGATGCAACTCTACAAAGACAACGTTGCCACCAGGGGACTTTCCGAAACTTCTTGTGCGGACAGTTTAGTGACTGACTCGGCAGCAGCTTCCAGCGCTTGGGGCATCGGGCAGCGGGTCAACAAAGGGGTGGTCAATATCACACCTGACGGGAAAACACCGGATCCAATCGCGATCCTAGCCAAAGCAAAAGGGAAATCGGCAGGAATGGTTAGTACTGCACGAATCACTCATGCAACCCCCGCGGGATTTGCAGCGGCTGTTCCAAATCGTGATTTGGATGCTGTGATCGCAACTCAGTATTTTGATCGAAAAATTGATTTGTTGTTGGGTGGAGGAGATAAGCATTTCAATCCTGAAAAACGAGAAGATGGTAGAGATTTGTATGCTGATTTTGATTCAGCAGGTTATGATATTGTCAAAAGTCGAGATTCCTTATTATCGCTGGGAAATGTTGGAGAGAAGCCGCTGTTAGGGATTTTTAGCGACGATCATATTCCCTATTGCATCGATCGGCAGCATCAACCGGAATTGGGAAAACAGAATCCTTCATTGGAGGAAATGACGAAAGTTGCATTGAAGCATTTGAGTCAGAATAGAAATGGCTTTGTCCTTCAAATTGAAGCGGCCCGGGTTGACCATGCTGCGCATGCAAACGACAGTGCTGCGATTATTCCAGAGCAGCTGGAGTTTGATCGTACCATAGGGGTGGTTCGTAGCTTTGCTGAAGAGCAGGGTGATACCTTGGTGGTTGTGACCAGTGATCACGGAACGGGTGGTTTTATGGTTTGCCGCTCTGAGTATGGTTATCAGGTATCCCAGGACTATTTTGAAGGGATTTTCAATTGCACGGGGTCCTTCGATAGAATTCAGGAAGGTGTGCACGGCGTTCAGAGCATTGGCTTACTGACTTCGGCAGTTGAAAAATACTTGAAGATTCAGTTGAAGGAGGCTGAAAAAACGACGTTGCTCCATGCGTTGGAATTGCCCGAGAAAGAAGGACTCTATAAATCGAATCGGACCATTGCGGAAGCGCTTCGACCGATTCTATATGATCGTTTTAGCGTAAACTGGAACTGTTATCATCACACCGCAGATCTTGTAGAGTTTTCAATGTTTGGACCGGGGAAAGATTGTCTACCCGGTTACATTGAAAACTGGCAAGTTCATGGTGCAGTTCGGGAATTGCTGAGAATATAGATTGGCCTAGAGCGGTTGCTGCGCCCTTGCGGTTGTCCAGACAGGGCAGGGGTGTTGGCTGAGAGATTAGGGGTTTGAAAGCATCCGTGACGACGACTGAAGTCATCGCCTCCGCAAATGAGAGAAACAAATGTATTAATGGAGCGCATGAATTCATTCGTGCGAATAGCGTAGTGAAAGGGCGTTTGCTGGCTGTATATGACGACGACTGAAGTCATCGCCTCCGCAAATGAGAGAAACAAGAGTGTTAATGGGGCGCATGAATTCATTCGTGCGAATAGCGGAGTGAAAGGGCGTTTGGTTAGCCTTATATGACGACGACTGAAGTCATTGTCTCTGGAGGTGAGAGAAACAAGATTATCAATAGGAGCGCATGAATTCATTCGTGCGAATTGCGGAGCGATATTGCGTTTGCTGGCTGTATGTGACGACGACTGAAGTCATCGCCTCCGGAGGGGGAAAGAACGGCCTATTTGTAAGACGGCACCGAACGATGTTCTAGAAAATGAAATTGGGATGAATACGAAAGGGGCCTTCGAATAGGCTTTGGAATCAATAAGCTAACTCCTAGCTCCCAGCTTCTCGCTTCGAACGGCTTGCCGAGGCCGTCAGTCCCTACCAACCTAGTTGCCGGCGGGTTTTTCGATGGAAGATCGTGGACTTGCAGGGATACGAAGGGATGCTGGATCGTGAGGAGTCGAAGGATCGTAGAGAGGGATGTCCTTTTTTAAGTGTTTCGCCAGATCAGGACAGGCTGTTTTAAGGGCTTCAACAACGCAGTTGGCGAGTTCGTAGCCTCCGTATGCGTTGAAATGGGTATCGTCTTTGAGTGGCTTTTCTTGTCCTGGAAAAGTTCCCGCAGGGTAGTGGACAAAGGCCTTTTTCGAGTCTTCAGGTCCGAGGGCACCATAAAAAACTCCACTCATGAAGTTGAGATCCACTAGTGGAAGTGATTGTTCTGCAGCCATTTTTCTTACTGCCAGGGGATAATCCTTGAGAGTGGCGAACTGGCGGCCTTGCGCATCAAATCGTCGTCGTTTCATCGCAGTAACGAGAATGGGTTGGGCGCCTGCACCCTTGATGTGATGGATAAAATAGCGCAAATCGTCGGAATAGGACATCATGGCTCCGATGCCTTTTCCTTTTTCTTTCATGTCATTGTGGGCAAACTGAAGCATGACGAAGTCTCCAGGTTTGATCGTATCCATGACCTTTTCGAGCCGCCGTTCAGATCGAAATGCTTTGAGGGTTTCTCCAGACTCGGCGTGGTTCGAAATAACCACACTGTCTTCGAAAAAATAGGGGAGCATTTGACCCCAACCTGTCCAGGGTTCAGTGGTTTGATCAGTGACTGTGGAATCACCCATGATATAAAGCACCGGACGATCCTCAATTTTTTCAACATGCAGGGAGGTCAATGCAAATGGTGAATGAATCTCAATTCGAAGGGCGTTATCCCAATGCCAGGCTCCGATTTCTCTTTGGTTGATTTTGACCTCACCCCCTTGGGATAGGTGGGTATTGCGGACATTGGTGACAAATGTGACCTCAGTGGTTTCCCTAGGCTGCAATTCAAGATCGGGTTGATGCACGAGTAGCCGCCGGGATTCTGTTTTGAGGGTGATTCCCTTTGCGGTTTGAACTGATGCGAAGCGAGCAGTGATTTTAAAATTTCCTTCACCAGTATTGATCGTAAAAACATAGGGTTGTTCGCTGGTAACACCGTTAGCATCAATTGTCTCATGACCCGGTAGATTCACGATTTGCAGTTGTTTGCTCCACTGGAAGCCATAACCCAATACTTCTGAGTATGGAATGGCTTCAGCCAGTGGCGTTCCATATCCCTCAGATTCAGATCCAAAATTGAACGTCCATTCCTTGGAAACGAGAAGGCTAGAGATGAAGAATAGGGCTGAGACAGATAGGATGGTTCTAAAATTCATGCTCTGTAATATTGAAATACGCGGTGATGCTGAAGTTGATGGTTTCGTTGCTAGCAGTGATCCCCTTTGGATTCACTTCGTTAGCAGATTTCAATTCAATAGGTGGTTTACGAATTGTTTTGGAACCCGAACAAAACTACCGTGACGTGCACCCTCAGGAATAGAGACCTTGGTTGAAATGTCTTGCCAGTTTTTCATATCTTTCGACTCGATCGCGCTGTATTTTTTTTGCCTGTATCGGTCGAAAAAGACGCGCGTGTGTGTGCCCGATACGACGGTTCCGGGTCCTTCCACCCAGGAATCTGATATTTGTGGACCAGGATCTGACCATGGACCGAGCGGTGAATCCGCAGTGGAGACAAATAGATACTTATGTTCCGGTACCAAACGTTCGTCTTTGGTTATGAGATAATAGACGCTATCCTGCTCAACCATCGTGGAATCGATGACTGAAAATCCCGGATCGTAAAACACCTCTGCAGGAGTGAAATCCTGGAAATCCTTTGTTGTCGTGCACCACATCCGATGATTGTAGGCATCTTCGGAGGTTCCGGCGGTTTCTTCAAACATGCCTTTTACCGTGGATGCCCAGAAGATCAAATACTGTTCATTTTGTTCATCCCAGACCATTTCAGGGGCCCAACAATTGCGAACTCCCTCGATTCCAGCCATGACCGGAAGTTTATCCTGTGCCGACCAATCTACTAAATTCTTAGAAGTGGAGTGCCCGATGGTCTGGCTTTGCCATTCCGTGGTCCAGAGCAGATGAAATTGCTGCTCTGGTTCGGAATAGAAAAGGAAGGGGTCACGCATGAGACCCTCTTCCGGAGTGAGAACCGCTTCTCCTTGGAGAACCGGAATGAAATTCAGCCCGTCCTCGCTTACTGCCAAGTGAGTGCCGGTGTGGCTTTTTCCTAAAAAGTAGGCGAAGACGTAGATGAATTCTATCATGATTTCAGTCGCTTTCTTGGAACCGAATTAGGATTCCCGACCGTTGTTGATTGTGTAAATCGTCAGACCTTCAATGTTTTTCATCTTAGCTGGGATCGTAATACTTACGATGTAACCTACGATGAAAGTGATCGTCGAACCGATTGGCATAAAGAGCCAGTAGTTGATGTTGGTCGTGCGTTGAATAAACAGCACGGTGCACATCCCAGTGAGAACTCCAACGATCATTCCGAGTTGATGGGCTCGTTTGGTGATCAATCCGAGTCCAAACATACCCACCAATCCGTTCGTTACCAAACCGACGATAAACAGCGCCAAATCCCATACTGAAGGCATATCGGCGTTTGCAAGGAAAAGGGCTGCTCCGGTTCCGACACAACCAACAACCAGTGTTAGAATGCGGCCCATTACCAGTGAAGATGACTCAGTCGCCTTTTTATAGAAGCGACGGTAGAAGTCGTCTACTCCCAGATTAGCCACACTACAGATGGACCCCGATACCGTGGACAGCGTTGCTGCAAGCAAGGCAGCTACCATCAAACCGGATACACCGACTGGTAAGTGCTGAGCAGAGAAGAATGGATAGACTCCATCCGCTTTCATGGAAGGATTCAATTGTCCAGGGTGTTGCCTGTAGTAAAGGAAAAGCGCAGTTCCGACTGCAAAAAGCAGGGCGTTGACGAGTACTGCCACCGACATTTGAAGTCCGATTGCTTTTTGAGTTTCCTTAATGGACGAAGTGCTTTGCACACGTTGCACGAAATTTTGGTCCCCAATGTTGTTGAGGGTGACGAAAAAGATCCCGATGAAAAACAGCCAAACCGTCGGATAGGTTACATCCCAGTTCCAATCAATCAGGTGGAGTTTTCCTGCGTCATGCGCCACTGATATCATGTCGACCGGATTCATTCCTACTTTGACAATGGCCAATATCAAACAGGCTGCAATGGTGCCAATCATGATGAATCCTTGGATCGTATCAGTCCAGATAACCGCGGACAGACCCCCCATGAAGGTGTAGGAAATACTTACGGCAGCCATGACAAGGATGCACACTTCAACAGAGATACCAGTGATGGCATTGAGCGCGATTGCGGGCAGAAGCATGATCGGAGCCATGCGTCCAAGCAATTGGAACAGCACAAAGATGATACTTCCCATCATACGGGCGATGGTCCCGAAACGGTTTTCCAGATATTCGTTTGAAGTGCGAATGTTAAGTTTACGAATGATTGGTGCCAGGATAAATAGCGAAATCGGAAGTGTGATCGCAGAAAAGATAGATATCATATACCATTCCCAATTACCGGAAAAAGACTTCCCCGGCATTGTCATGAGACTGATGGCACTCGCCATAGTTGCGAACAAACTCATGCCAGTTGCCCACCATGGGATTTTTCTTCCTCCCTGGAAATAGTCTTTTGTGTCCTTTTCTTTGTTTGTGAAATAGACACCGACACCGACCATTCCGAGAAGATAAAGGAGAACGACACCGTGATCGATCCATCCATATTTGGTCTTGAGAGGATTGACCTGAATCATACGGGCATCTGCTCCTGCAATTACAAAAATTTGATCGTCTTTCAACGTCACAACCGGGGCTCCTTGAGGGGCGTTTTCCCATATTCCCATTTCAATCCAAGTGTCGGTGATCGCGTGATAAGCGAGGATCGCATCTTGATCCGTTGCTCCAAACACTAATAAATGGGACTCTCCGAATGCGACACCTGTTGGACTTCCCATCCATTCGGGAATTGGTTCTCTCTCAACCCATTCATATTTGATGGAATACTCTAAAGTGCTTAAAACGGGGGTTCCGTCATTGAAACCACCAACAAGATACAAACGATTGTCAAAGGATCTCAGTAAGACCGCGCCTTCGCGGGCGTCCCCGGGGAAAGATGGCATTTCTTCCCACGAAGCGTCGCTGTCTGAAAGAGATAGCTTTGCAAAAATGTTCCCTTCTGCCGTTGATCCTGCAACATAAAGGAAATCCTTCTCGATAAGAGTTGCAGGTTTGTGCAAAGCACCGGGCATTTCGGGAAGTTCAGTGATCTGAACTTGCTGGTCCTGCATGGTGATTTTAACTACCTTAGATGTTGCGACACCATCGACACTTCCTCCTGCAAGCACGAGCTGTTTCTCATCACTGGAGTAGCCAGCAGACTGAAGCGGTGTTTCCCATTCACCGATTGATTTCCACAGACCTGCATCCTCATCGAGTGCATAGATGGTGGAATTTGCGGAGGAATCGGTTTTCCCTCCAACAATTACCAGTGTGCCATCAATGTTTCCAATGGCTTGTTCAGATATTGCTACCGGTAGGTCCGGTAGGTCCTGATAATCAAGCACGCTCTCAATGGCGTTATCATCAGCGGCGTGCAGTATTCCAAAGGACGCCAGTCCAAGCGCAATGAATGCGGGGAGTCTAAATCCTGTCAGTTTCATAAATCGTGTTATTTGGGTGTAAGAATTGGGTTATCTTTCAATTAAATTGCTTCGGGAATAAGGGCGAGGTTTTGAATGGCGGCAAGGCCCCACTGTGCTGCGTCGTTCGTAGAAACCCAAGCGGCTTCATCCACCGGGTTGAGAACGTCGACACCTTCAATATGGGTTGTTCCGATTTTCTTTGGACCACCCCATTCTTTGGCAAATTCCTTCATCGCTCGTTTCGCAAGCTCGGGATCTTGATTCAAATTCGCTGCATACGCCGTAAGTCTCGAATGGGCCTGAACCAAACTGATTCCCCTTAACGGATGTCCAAAACGCTTGGTGTGGGCTTCTGGTCCCGCATTGTAGAGTGTGCAATACTCGAGCCATGCCTTATTGAATTCAGGGACATTGAGCAGATCCATGAGTTCCTTATTGGCCTCTACCATTCCGAACACGGAAGAAAGGTGCGAGACTCTGGGTTTCGCATTTTCTGCAATGATAAACTCTTTGGTATCGATGTTGTAGCCATAGTCGGGGATGAAAAACCCAAGTTCATGGGAACCGATCACCTTCATCGCATTGATAAGCCAGTTTTTGTATTTATCGTCATTTGTGCGTTCCCCTAGGCTGTAAGCCAGTTCATTGCAACCGATCCAAAGTCCGTTCCTTGGCCCATGCGAACTTCTGCGGGGACCTCCGGTTGACCTGGAAGCTTTCGCACAGGATTCAACGTGGCTAGCTGGCGATCCGCTTCGATGACTTCGTTGAGCACGTCGCCCGTGCGTTCATCCGCGGTAAGGAAATAATGGAATCGACGGTAGGCGGAAGTGCTGATGCGAAGTTGTTTTGCAGAACACCCCCAGTGTTGCACATTGTGACGGGAACCAAAGCCTTTGAATCGACCGAGATGGTAGATATCAACATCCCGGTTATGGCGCGTCATGGCTTCCGCGAGGCGGAACGTGGAGGCATCACCGG
>CAXXVT010000008.1:0-17353 GCA_963676215.2 Opitutales bacterium
TATGATGATTTGATGAGACTTGGCAGTGTTAGTGCCGCCAGAGATGCAGGAAAATACAGACTGGAAGGAAAAGAGTATATCGTAAAAGACGGCGATGTTGTTCATTTCCGCTTTGCCACTTGATCGCATCAAAACAGGGTTCAATTTTCTCGAAAAATTAGCATTTTTGAAACTTTTTCTATTGCTTAAATAAGATTCACTAATCAAACGTATAAGCGAGATAAATAATTCATTTAGCATTGGAATAACCGTTGATTCAGACTATCATCGGAGTAAAAGTTTTACTAATAAGACACTGAAGGTGATCTCATGGATGTATTGTTTTTGACGATCTTTCTGAGCTTTACTCTAGCGGCATTCTTCTTGTTCTTCTTTATTCGGAATTTGAACTCCCCGCAAAAGACTAGCCCAGAACAGAGTGCACTCATCCCTTTTCGGGACGAGGCGGCTACGCTTGAAACCACCACCAAAACGCAAAATACTCCTAACTCACAGTAGTTAAAGGAAAACTCTCCCTAAAATATGAGCCAGAATAAGGTCACAATCGAATATAACGACAAAGTCGTGCGATACTTCCTGGTAATAACAATCGTTTGGGCCCTTGTTGGAATGGGTGCTGGCGTTCTTATTGCCTACATGCTGAATTTTTGGCAAATCGACGGTGGCATCTATCTCTTTGGACTCAATATACCGATGGAATGGATCGGATTCGGACGTCTCCGCCCCCTTCACACCAATGCGGCCATTTTCGCGTTCGTTGGGAACATGATGTTTTGCGGCATCTACTACTCCACGCAACGACTTGTTCGAACCAGGCTCGCATCCAATTTTCTTACCTGGCTCCATTTCTGGGGATGGCAGTTCATCATTGTTTGCGCGGCGGTTACGCTGCCTTTGGGACTCACACGCGGAAAAGAATATGCGGAGCTGATTTGGCCAATCAACATTCTTGTCGCACTCATCTGGGTCGTATTTGCAATCAACTTTTTCTGGACTCTCGCAAAGCGTAACGAACCAACTCTTTACGTCGCCATTTGGTTCTACATTGCAACAATAATCACCGTTGCAATGCTTTACATCGTCAATCATTTGTCGATTCCAACCAGTTTCCTTCACAGTTATCCCATTTTTGCGGGAGTGCAGGATGGCTTGGTGCAATGGTGGTATGGACACAACGCAGTGGCATTTTTCCTGACGACACCGATCCTCGGGATCATGTATTACTTCGTGCCGAAAGCGGTAAATCGGCCAGTTTACTCCTACCGACTCTCGGTCATTCACTTCTGGTCTCTCGTCTTCATCTACATCTGGGCGGGACCTCACCACTTACTGAACACAGCCCTTCCAACATGGCTGCAATACCTCGGGATGGTATTCTCCTTGATGCTTTGGGCACCTTCCTGGGGCGGCATGCTCAACGGTCTGTTTACTATGCGGGGAGCATGGGACAAACTCCGGACCGATCCTGTTGTTAAGTTTTTCGCAGCCGCGATCACCTTTTATGGGATGTCCACCTTTGAAGGCCCATTGCTTTCCATCAAATCCGTTAATGCTCTGGCTCACTATTCGGATTGGATCGTCGGACACGTTCACTCTGGAACCCTGGGATGGAATGGCTTGATGGCCGCAGGGATGATCTACTGGCTCGTTCCACGTCTTTGGAAGCGTGAACTTCATTCTCAACAGTTGGCAAATATCCATTTCTGGTTGGCGATGATCGGCATCCTGCTTTACGTCGCTTCCATGTGGATTTCCGGCGTCAATCAAGGAATGATGCTCAACGCACTCAACGAAACCGGAACTAGTCTCGCTTACGGTAACTTCCTTGAAACGCTCAACGCGATTCGCAATCTCATGTTGACTCGCGCGATCGGTGGAACTTTCTACCTCATCGGTTTCATTATAATGGCATACAATGTCGCCCGCACCATCATCGGTGCAAAGGTTAATGATGTGACTGTTGAGGTTCCTGTCCGCCCGACAAAGGATGAACAAGGTCTCATAGGTGGACTCATCAACGCGCCAGTGATTTATACTGTTCTCGGAATCGTTTTCCCTCTCATTTGGTTCCTGGGAGATGGTTTCTGGATGCTTTTCGGAATGTTTGGAACAATCTTCACCACGCTGCTGGCGATCGTAAGTTTCAAAATGTCAAAAGGAGGTTGGTCCGATTGGTATGACAAGCTCCTCGCGAATTCCGTCTCATTTACGATACTCGTATTCGTGGCTGTCGCAATTGGCGGTGCGATCCAAATCATTCCAACTGTGACCGTTCAACGAGCGCAAAACCTCGAGGGTCGGATTCAAAAACTCTATACTCCTTTGGAGTTGGCCGGACGCGATATCTACGTGTCAGAAGGGTGTTATAACTGCCACTCTCAGATGATCAGAACCATGCGCTCAGATGTGTTGCGCTACGGAGATTATTCTCGGCTGGGTGAAAGTATCTATGATCATCCTTATCAGTGGGGTTCGCGCCGCACAGGTCCGGATTTAGCACGTGAAGGTGGATTCCGTCCGAACGAATGGCACTATGACCACTTTATGGACCCTCGCTCAATTTCGCCAGGATCTAACATGCCTTCTTATTCATGGTTGTCTAAAAAGAAAATCGATGTGGGAGCGCTGCCATCTAAAATCTCCGTTCTTCGCACACTCGGGGTTCCCTACCCCGATTGGGATGAAGATCAGATCAAATCAAGAGTAGCAAAACAAGCCGAAGAAATCTCGAAAGACCTTCAGTCTAAGGGTAAAATACTTGAGCCGAATACTCAGATGACAGCACTGATCTCTTACATGCAAAAACTGGGAGCGTATGAAATCAAGGGGACTCCAGATTCGAATAACCCGAACCAATAAGGAGCTCGATTCAATTAGCAGAGAATCCAATTACTCATGAACGGAGCCAAAGTAACCTTTGAAGACTGGCATGTGTGGGTGCAGATTATCGCGTTCTGCATTATCTTCACCGCATTTGTTGCGTTTACTGTCCGCACCTTGCTGATGAAAAAGGATAAAGAAAACACGCTCGCTGCGATGGCCCTCGATCCCGAGGACGTAAAAACAAGTGCTGCCGATGCTCCAGAATCTAAAACAGATTAATTTAAACCTCCAGAACTAGCCATGGACGAAAAAGAAAAAAAGGATTTACAAGGTCAAAACATCAAACTCCTGGAACACGACTACGATGGAATTCAGGAGTTCGACCAAAAGCTCCCAAATTGGTGGCTTTTCACTCTGTATGGTGCTATCGTTTTTACGGTCATTTACTGGGTTGTCCGCCATCAATGGATGGGTGACATGTTTGACTATCAAAAACTCGAAACCGAATTGGCAATGGTCGAAGACGCAAGACTGGAGGAAACCCTAGCCATTCTCAACGATGATACCCTGCGAAGTTTCTCGGAGAACGCAGATTGGGTAGCCGCGGGTAACGCCACTTTTCAACAAAATTGTGCCGCATGCCACAAACCAGATCTAACTGGGTTAGTCGGCCCAAGTTTAATCGACGATGAATGGATTCATGGTGGAAATCCAACTGATATATTCAACACGATTACAAACGGGGTAACCGAAAAGGGTATGCAAGCATGGGAAAGTCAATTGGGACCTAAGAAGATTGCCGAAGTGGTCGCTTTTGTTCTCAGCAAACAATCGTAGCCTCAAAAATTCTAAATCTGTCCAATTAGGGCGTGTTTCAATAAATACTTTTCTGGATTTATTTGAAAAACACGCCTTAATTGTAGATAGGGATTTACAATTATAAATTAACATATTCTAATTTAATAATATGGCAAGAAAACCTAGTCCAACCTTGGATACCGTTGCATCCATTAAATCCGATGGTTCTCGAAATTTCCTTCGCCCAGCAGATACAAAGGGGACCTTCACAACCTGGCGGCGAATAACCGCCATTTTTCTGATCATCATTTATGTTGGACTACCCTGGATCAAAATTGGGGGTTATCCTGCGGTATTCTTCGATCTCACTGTACGTCGGTTTCATTTATTTGGACTGACCTTTGCTGCCCAAGATTTCTGGCTCGCCTTTTTCCTCGTCTCCGGTCTCGGGTTTGGGCTGTTTCTAATCACCTCTGTTCTCGGACGAGTATGGTGTGGATGGACCTGCCCTCATACCGTATTTCTGGAGCATGTGTATCGCAGAATTGAACGCTGGTTAGAAGGCAGTGTAGCCAACCAGAAAAAACTCGATAAAATGGGTTGGGGGGAAACAGAAAAACTAGTAAAAAGAGGGTCCAAGCATGTCATTTTCATTCTGCTATCCCTTCTGATTTCTCACGTCTTCGTATCCTATTTTATCTCAATACCGGGACTTTATGATTGGGTGTCCAGCAACCCGAAGGATCATTGGGGTGGATTCCTCTTTGTGTTCATCATGTCGGGCATCATCTATTTCAACTTCGCTTGGTTTAGAGAGCAGTTATGTTTGGCTATTTGCCCCTATGGTCGTCTGCAATCCGCATTAATCGATGATGACTCAATCATTATCGGTTATGACGAAGAACGGGGAGAACCACGTGGCAAACCTCGCAAGGAGGGAGTGGGAGATTGCATCGACTGCAAACGTTGTATCACTGTCTGCCCAACTGGCATCGACATCCGCCAAGGGCTGCAGATGGAGTGTGTAGGCTGCTCAAATTGTATCGATGCTTGTAATGCCATCATGACGAAACTCGGACGCCCCAAGGGATTGATTCGCTACGATTCTCTCAATGGCCTGAAAGGAAAAGGACGTCGCATTCTGCGCCCTCGTTTCTTCATTTACCTTTTCTTCATGCTGGTGGGGGTGGGGGCAATGACCTATGCTTTCACCAGTATAGACTCTGCCTATATGCTGGTCACACGCATGACGGGTTCATCATTTTACCAAACTGAGTCTACCATTCGCAATCAGTACAATGTGCGGATCGTCAACAAAACCGACGAAACACAGGTTTTTAATATTCATGTTGATTCGCCGAACCACGAGATCACAAAACTCGGGGATACCGAACACATCGAAATTGGACCTATTGGCGAGGTGGTCGTTCCATTGATCATAACAACTCCGTTTGATAGCTTTGAAAATACATTCCAATTTGACGTTTCGGTAGAAAGGAGCGATGGTGATTTCAAGCTAACCCGCACGGTTTCATTCCTCGGTCCCAACGTAGCGGGCTTGAACAAGGAAATGGTATTTGAAGAATGATTAAACGAATTTTCGGGAATTTGTGGTTCTGGGTAGTAACGGCATTTTTACTGGTCATAGTGGCATGGTATTGCACCATCATGATCGCCAAAGACTACGACTATAAACCCATCCCGGAAGGGGAAAAACTGGAGCGTCAGGCTCCAACTGAACCTACAAAAGGAGGCTGATATATGTTTCCTGATGTCACTACCGGAGCCTGGAGTGCACTGCTCGCGGGACTCATCGTGAGTCCCCACTGTGTTGGAATGTGTGGCCCCCTTTATTGTTCCTTTGTTCCGATCAAAAAAAGTGGAGGCGAATCCATGCAAATGGCCTATCATATGGGCCGGGTCATCTCTTATGTGACCATCGGAATCTTAGCAGGCTCCCTTAGTCTGGGATTTGTCCAAACTTTTCAATGGGATTTTACGCGCTACCTCCCTTGGGCCCTGGTAGTTCTTCTCGTTCTTTTCTCCCTTGGGTTCGATAAATTTCTTAACAATAAACGGTTCGGATCTCCCAAATTTCTCGCCAAACTCATGATCCTAAGCAGAAAACTTCCAGGGGAGGTATCCACTCTGGTAATGGGATTATTGACTCCACTTCTGCCGTGTGCACCGCTTTACATGGTCTTATGGGTAGCACTGGTTTCAGGAAGTCCCTTTTTTGGTGCTCAGATCATGCTTGGATTTAGCTTGGGAACCATTCCACTCCTTTGGATTGCCCAGAGCCAATACTTGCGTAACCGCGACAAATGGTCGGGCAAAACCATCCAAATAGTGCAACGCTCAGTGGCGCTGATCGCAGCGATCATACTGGTGATAAGAATCATCTATGTGGGAGCACCACTCGAAGGTGGGGCTTGCATTGCTAGCTGACCGATGTTTCATTTGCAGACGCTAAAATTTAATTTATCGACTCTTGGATCCCTCTTCACCATCGACTGTATATTTTGTCTGCTCAGGAAATACCTGTCGCAGTCCAATGGCTGAACGCTTACTTCTGCACGCCTTGGAAGCAGAGGACGAGCCGATGCGTTCGCTCCGAGTGGCCTCATTTGGAACAGGTGCGTTCCCGGGGAGTCGGGCATCAGAAAACTCAGTATTTGCACTCTCTAAAGTTGGGATCGATCTCACCGATCACAAAAGCCAATCGGCAGATCAGATTGAGATGGAAAGTGGGCTGGCATTTTTCTGCATGACTCATGCCCATCAACAAATGCTATTGAATTCCTGGGATGTAGATGCATCTCGGGTCTTTCTGGTAAGAGAGTGGGTCGAAACACCACCTGGAGATATTCCAGATCCATTCGGAATGGATGTTCGATCCTACATCCATTGCCGGGACTCCATCGTAGAGTCGATTCCTAGTATTATCGATTCCCTGCGAAAAAGCGTTTCGAAGTAAACCGAATCCGATCGGACTTTGAGCAGTTTCAGTTTGTAGAGAGGCTGTACTATTGGGTAAAAAATACTTAGTTTCTGTATTGGTACTGATTTCGACGTTGACTCAGGACTGGCCTATAAGGCTTATTTCAACTATCTTTTTCCATCCATTCCTATGAAAAAACAGACGTCTCACCTATCCAAGTTTTCCATAAAGGGATTCACCCTCATCGAACTCCTCACTGTTATCGCAATCATTGGTATTTTGGCAGGGATCATCATTCCTGCGGTCGGCAAAGTCAGGGAAAATGCCCAACGGGCAAAATCTGCAAGTAATATTCGATCGATCGCCCAAGCCTATGCCACATTTTCATCATCTGGAGGGCGAATACGAATGATTCCGGCATCCGTCAACACTGTCCAGGAATGGGCGGGTTGGCTCGCTCGTGAAGTCGAACTCAATGATGCGAGTCTATACTATATAGAAAGTGATCCCAATGTTGCCGCATTGGCAGCCCTACCACTTGTGGTAGGATCAGGTAGTACGAGCAATTTCACCATTGATAGTGAATTCCAGGCAGCGACACCCAGCTATGCCGTGGTTGCTGGCCTGGCACCCAACGCTCCATCCACAACCACCCCCTTACTCTTTACTCGAGGTCTCGCAGCATCTGGTTTATGGGACATTACTTCTCCTTGGGGAGAAAGTGGAGGCCATATTGGATTTCTCGACGGTCACGTGAAATTTTATAAAGATCTCTCCGCAAATGGAGGAGAATTAGTGAATTATACATCCAAATCAAGGACCTCGGATATCAACACGGCAATCAGCCCGGGGGCCGTCATTTTAAACAACAATCCATAATAAGAGAAACAAACTCAGTTGTTCTCATGGCCCTTCTTTGATTATAACGACCACGAGATCGAACCTTTCTCAATATGTCAGATAAACCCATTTTTATTGTAGGTCACAAAAATCCGGATGCAGATTCTGTCTGCTCAGCGATTGGATATGCTGCGTTCAAAAACGCCATGGGGTTGACCAACTACTTTCCCGCCAGATGCGGAAATTCAAACCCGAGAATCGACGCCATTCTGAATCGCTTCGACACTCCTCTTCCAATGTTTCTCGGGGATGTCACTCCCCGAGTGAGAGATATTATGGGTTCCGAGCCCCATGTCGTAAAGGAAACGGATACCTGTTCGGAGGCATTGAGAATTATTGATGAATTTGACTATAGGGCGCTTCCTGTAGTGGATGACAAAGGATACTTGAAGGGTATTGTCAGCATCTTTGGCCTAGGGGAGTATTTCACTCCAAAGGTGAAGGATCCCCTGGATATGCGGCGGGTCCATACTCGAATTTCAGATATCATCCGTTCTTTAGGGGCAACCACCATTAATGTTGTAAACCCGGACGAAGAAAGCGAAATGTTCGTTCGCGTCGGAGCAATGGACATTCGGTCTTTTGACCGTGCAGAGCAGGAAAGCAACCTTCCGGCGGAGTCTTCCATCGTAGTCGTCGGCGACCGCTGGGATATTCAGGAGAAATGCATTCAAATCGGAGTAAGACTCATTGTCATTACCGGTGGTCTTAAAGTGGATGAGGACATCAAGAAGCGGATCAAAGATAATGGAATCAGCTTGATTATCAGTCCTCACGATACTGCTACCACCTCTTGGATTATCAAGACGGCAGCATCCGTTTCCCACATGATGGAGGAAGTAAAAACAACCTTCTCTAAAGATGATACGCTTTCATCCGTAAAACGCCGGGTGCTCGAACTGGGAACTCCGTTGTTTCCAGTTACGAATGATGAGGGAAAACTGGAAGGGGTTTTTACAAAAACTGATCTTCTACGACCCGTAAAAACCCAGTTGGTCCTCGTGGATCACAATGAAATGAGCCAGGCGGTTGATGGCGCACGGGAGGTTCAAATTGCGGAAATTATTGATCATCACCGAATTGGTAGTTTTGCGACGGAGCAGCCCATTCTTTTCATCAACGAACCAGTGGGTTCTACTTCCACCATCGTCGCCAGCCTTTTCCGTAGGAATGGACTACTAGTTCCAAAAAACATTGCGGGAGTCCTGATGGCCGGGATCATCTCAGACACCTTGTTTTTGAACAGTCCAACGACCACTGAGACCGACACGGAAATACTGGAATGGCTATCGGCCCAAGCAGAAGTTCCGTCAAAGGACTTGGCGGAGCAGATTTTCAATTCGGGTAGCACGATATCTTCAGAACCGCCAGAGAAGATCGTTACAGCCGACTGCAAACACTACCATCATGGCGATATCGAGTTCTCAGTGTGTCAGGTTGAAGAGCTGGGGTATGACAATTTTTGGAATTGTTGGGAAGAAATATACGAAGCATTGGAACATTACCGCTCTGACAATAAGCTCATGTTTGCTACCCTCCTGGTTACAGATATCAATCGTCAGAATTCACTCCTGCTTATCAGTGGTGACAAAACCGTCATCGAGTCGATCTCTTATCCCCATGTAAAAAAGAATGTGGTATTTGAGCTAAATTCCGTGGTAAGCCGGAAAAAGCAACTCATCCCCTATCTCACCAGCACCTTAAAAAGCATCGGCATTCCTGCCTGAAAGGGTTGATTTTAATGACCCTTTAAAGCATACTACTTAACATCAAACTTGATCCTTTATGAAAGATACTGCTGAAAAACAAATGGTCGTGGGCTACGGAATTTCAGTCGATGGTCGAATCGAAAACTGTGATCGACTCGTTCTCGACGGGAATATGAACTGTGAACTTAAAGATGTGAAGTCACTGGTCATCAGTGAATCCGGCTTTTTTCAAGGAAAAGGGAACATCAAGGAAGCGGAAATCAGCGGGAAATTCGAAGGGGAATTAGTAGTGGATGGTCACATCACGATCATGGAGACAGGTCAGATCGATGGGAAAATCACTTACAAATCCATCGAAATCAAACCGGGTGGAAAGTTCACAGGTCAAATCATATTGCAGGCGAATGAAGCCCCTGAACCTGAAGTAGAACTCGCAGAAGCATCGGATGACGAAAACTCGGCTGACTTTTTGGATCAAGCGCTGCAAGGCCGTATTATGGGCGGTGGGCCAGCTGATTCAAAGTAGGACTGGGGTCCGCACAAAAACGAGCTCCTTTTTATCTGACCCATCTCGCATTCACTGCGACTGCAGTCGCATAAAGTTACGCCCTTACCGTATTCGATAAACTCAATACACCGTTTGACGTTCTTTCTGTTCCGACGCAGGAGGATTATGTTGGGAGGCAACGCCGAGTATTTTTAGCGATTGAAGAGAGGGAAGTTTCATATTTCTTAACACCGTGCTCCGGTTGATACCGGATCTCTGAAAAACGGTTCGCTCCACTTCCCTACATAAGCCTTTCGCAAGCTCAAGACACATAAATCTAATACCGATTCCGGTTATAAAAACTGAATAATATAATGCCACTCCACTGCAGATCACATGGCTAGCATGTGATACTACCCGTCCTTTGGTAGCATGCGATGCTCGCCATCGCATTTATATTTGTCAGTCGTTTAAACAACAATTGGTATAAAATCAGCAGAATGGATCGCTTGCTGTGGTGTAATTTTTGTTAATCCGCCAACGATGTCGGTTTATACCAAATACTCTAGCGTTTACTTCAATACGTGAATAATCCGATGCGAGCATCGGATGCTACGCCTCATCTACTGTAGCATCTCATGCTTGTTCATGACCGTGAGCTTGTCGAACGGCATGAGGTCTGTTTCAGCTTTAAGTCTTTTAAGCGCCTATCGGTATCACGCCTTATCTCGCTTGCAAAATCAGTTACCATCCCATCTATTCATAAAGGATGAACGACTTGCATATTCATCTTGGTGGCGCTGTCCCTTCCTCCGTATTGTGGGAAACCCTTTGCGATAACGGACTTCAGAGCGAACACAAAGACTTCGACTCCTTCCATGAGTCTCTAACGGCCAACGCGAGTGAAGTGAAATCGCTCGATGATTTCCTTGGACGTTACTTCGAGGTCACTGAGGAAATTCAGTCCTCGCCCTCCGCTGCAAGCGTATCGGCCTACCAAGTGGTTGCGAAGGCCTATCGACGAGCGAAAGTGCAATCACTCGAACTGCGTTTCAATCCCTTTAAACGGGTCCGGGGTGGTCTCCATACGATGGACGCGATCATCCTTGCGGTTATCCAAGGATTGGAAAAAGCGTCACTGCATTATGGAGTATCAACTGGTATCATTCTTTCGCTTGGCCGCGATGTATCCCTCGAGTCGAATTGGGAAATCATTGAAGCAGCCATCAAATGGAAAAGTCATGGATCGCTCAATGGAGCAAATGGAGTCGTCGGGATCGACATGGCAGGCTTGGAATCGAGAGCATTAGAACTCCGGAAACCATGGATGAGTGAAATTGCGACGATGGTTGATAAAGCACGCGATGCTGGCCTAAAAATCACCTACCATGTTGGAGAAAGTGCATCCACAGGGCCCGAGGGCATGTTGCAAGTCATCGAAGCCCTGCACCCTCACCGTATTGGACATGGCATCGAACTTCGCAATGCACAGGGAAAATTGAAAGAAACCCTCTTTCAGTTACTAAAGAAGGAATCAATTTGTCTGGAAATCTGCCCCTCGGTCAACCTGGTCACTCGTGTCATTCCCGATTACGCCACCATAGCTGACCTCATTCGCATACTCGCAAAGGAGGAAATTCCATACTGCATCAACACCGACAATCCCTATTTGATTCACACGAATTTAAAACAGGAACACGACCTCATTCATAAAGAGCTGGGCGTGGATGGAGATTCACTCATAAAACTTGGGATCGAAGGCTCCAAAAAACACTCCTTTCTCAATTTGTGAGTCCTTACCCATCGGTGCTTTTCTCCTTTTCTCCAGCCTAACCCCGTCCTGTCGAGGCGAAGCAAGACTCGGCGGGTTTCCGCTTCACCCTACCCAGCTTCGTCCATATTGAAAGAGAAGCCCCAATTTCGCGGTTGCATATTCGCGTTGACTAAGTGCTTTCGGAGGGTTTCCTTCGGTCTTTTGGGGCAAACCCATTTCTCGATTCAAACCGCTAGCAAAAACAAACCATTCAAAACCCGTGAAACGTAGTTTATTTCAAAAGGTATGGGACGCACACGTCGTTGGAAAGTTATCCGACGGAAGGACCCAGTTGTTGATCGGAACGCACCTCATCCATGAGGTCACCAGCCCGCAGGCATTTGGCATGCTCAAAGACCTTGGGCTTAAGGTGAAGTTCCCTGAACGCACATTCGCGACAGTCGATCATATCATCCCTACACACGATATCAGTGAGCCTTTTTCTGACCCACTAGCGGATGCGATGATCCGGGAGCTTCGGGAAAATTGCAAAGCGAACGGTATTACGTTTTTCGATAGTTCAACTGGGAAACAAGGGGTGGTGCATATCGTAGGTCCCGAGCAAGGGATCACTCAGCCCGGTATGACCATTGCGTGTGGAGACTCTCATACTGCAACCCATGGTGCTTTCGGTGCGATTGCATTTGGAATTGGGACGAGCCAGGTTCGCGACTTGCTTGCAACACAAACTATGGCATTAACGCCGCTCAAAGTGCGTCGCATCAATGTTGACGGCCAATTGACTCCAGGAGTTTACGCAAAAGACGTCATTCTCCACATCATTCGCAAACTCGGAGTAAAGGGAGGCCTCGGCTACGCTTACGAATATGGTGGAGAGGTTTTCGATAACTTCACACTCGAAGAGAGAATGACGGTTTGCAACATGTCCATCGAAGGTGGGGCGCGTTGTGGTTACGTCAATCCCGACGAAAAAACTTTTTCTTATTTGAAAAACCGCCCCTATTCTCCGAAGGGTGATGCATGGGATCGAGCAGTCGAAGAGTGGCGCGCACTCGCTTCCGACCAAGGCTGCGAATATGATGATGTCGTCAACATCCGTGCAGAAGACATTGCTCCAACGGTGACATGGGGAATCAACCCGGAACAGGCCATCTTTATTGATGAAAACCTTCCGATTCCGGAAGAAATGCCTGCTTCCGAAAGGGAAACTGCCATCGAAGCATACGAACACATGAAGCTCATACCAGGCACCCCCATCAAGGGAACCAAAGTCGATGTGGTGTTTGTAGGAAGTTGTACCAATGGTCGCCTTTCAGATTTTGAAGAAGCTGCAAAATACCTCAAAGGTCGCAAAGTCGCCGATGGCGTAAAAGCCATCGTAGTTCCAGGATCTCAACTGGTTGCGGGAATAGCAGAAGCCAAGGGAATCGATAAAGTCTTCAAGGATGCTGGCTTTGAATGGCGTTTTGCCGGTTGTTCAATGTGCCTGGGAATGAATCCGGATGTATTGGTTGGGGACCAGCTCTGTGCAAGTTCCAGTAATCGGAACTTCAAGGGGCGTCAGGGAAGTCCAACAGGTCGCACTGTACTCATGAGCCCACTGATGTGTGCGGCTGCCGCAGTCGAGGGTAAAGTAGTGGATGCCCGCGAGGTATTCGGAATCAAGTAAGGAAGAACCATTTAAGACCAGGAACGATCATGGCACTAGAGAAAGTTTTATCAGTAAAAGGTAAGGGAATCCCCGTGATGGGCGACGAAATCGATACCGACCGTATCATTCCAGCTCGTTTCATGAAATGTGTGACCTTTGATGGTCTCGGTGAATTTGCTTTCATCGACGCAATCGAAGAAGCGAAGAACGCAGGCGAAGTTTTTCCATTCAAAAGTGAAAAATTTGCAGAAGGTTCCGTATTGGTATCGGGCGCAAATTTCGGATGTGGGAGCTCTCGTGAGCACGCCCCCCAATCGCTTTACCGTGCGGGTGTTCGGGCCCTTATCGCAGAAAGTTTCGCAGAGATTTTCTTTGGCAATTCAACCACACTTGGAATTCCGTGTGTGATGATGCCTCGTGAAAAATTGAACGAATTGGCAGCGATCATCAACCAAGACCCTAAACAGGAGATCGAAATCGATTTAAAAACAAAAACCGTGAAAGCCGGTGATTGGACTCATTCCTTTACAATGCCCGAATCAGCCTATCAAGCATTGACCGAGGGCAAATGGGACCCGATCGCCGAATTGATCGAATCAGAAACAAAAGTGGATGAGGTTGCAAAATCTCTCTCCTACGTTTCGGGCTACTAATCAAGTCGTCACTTCATTCATTAAAATAATTACATGGCAGGAATCATCGAAGGAGCAGGGTTTTTTATTTACCCACTGGCAGTGTGCTCACTGCTGGCGTTTATCATCATTGTTGAACGCCTGATCGTGCTTCGGAAGTCTGCCATCATACCCGATCAATTGGTGGATGCATTTGTCAGGGGTGACGTCTTACAGCAGCAAATCGACGGTGGCACAGTCGGTGGTAAAATCGTTCAATTCTACCAATCGAACGATCCCGACGAGGAGGGTCTCAAAGCATTTGCCCGATTACAGGTCAATGAGATGGAGCGAGGGCTTTATATTCTCGAAATAGTGATCGCAGCAGCCCCTCTGATTGGACTCCTCGGAACCGTAACAGGATTGGTAGGCGTTTTTTCGGGCTTTTCGGAGGCAACTGGTATGCCTGACCCCGGCGAATTTGTGAAGGGAATAGCATTGGCACTATCAACGACTGTTCTGGGATTGAGTATCGCCATTCCTGCATTGGTTGGAAACGCCATGCTATTGCGACGCGTGGAGTCGTTGGCCGCTAAACTCGAAGTTGGAGTAGAGCGTTTGATCGATATTTCCAAGAAAAAGCAGCTGAGTTAAGGGATGAGCTTGATCAAGCGCAGGCGTCATAAGGCGGAAATCAACATCGTTCCACTCGTGGATGTATTGATGGTGCTGATTTTCTTTTTTCTGATGACCATGCAATTCAAGAACGAGGAGGTCTTGAATATCACCCCTCCAAAAATAGAAACTGCTGGGGAGAACCAACTAACGAATCAGATCCTCATCGCGATAAGCCCGGATGGAGAGTATTACCTCAACAACCAATTGGTAACGCAAGACACCTTGGAGCAGGCACTTGAAATCGCTGGAGAAAACGACGAGGACCAGCCCATCCTTCTGGTATCGGACCAAGAAACACCACTCAAATACGTCACACAAGTGATGGACATGTGTCGGAAAAATCAGTTGAATAAAATTAAGCTGAAGTCCCGTTAATTCGCCGTTTTTCAAAACACCCACCACAAGTGTTTACTGTCGACATCAATTTTTTTGTCAGTGCCGCCATCTACTGCGGACTGGGCGTGATCGCTGTTTTGTGGGTTTATTACGACACTTACGGTAAAACTATTCACGCCGAAAAACGGAATCGGGATATTTTCCACTGCGTGAAGTGTGGGCACATCTACACCGCCACCAAGGGCGTTGAAGAAGCCCATTGCCCACGCTGCAATATGGACAATATCAAGCTCCGGTTTTAGAAAAAGAGGCGTAACCCCAAAAGACTCTGCACTCGAAAAGGCAATTGCACATTGCTGAACGCAGTTGGCAATGAGCCCCTATTCGCATTCTAGTATCCTACCTAATACCCATTAGCGTTCATTTCAATGCATGGATAATCCGATGCGAGCATCGGATGCTACAACTCACCTAGTGTAGCATCTTATGCTCGCATGAGATCTGTTTCAGTTTGAACTCTTCTAAACGCAAAATGGTATAAGTGACAGAATTTATCCATTTCGACGACTCTAGGATTGATTTTGCACCCGAATGACTTTTTAGCTATGACCGTAATATGAGCGAGTTATTAGCTGTTCTGGACTTCGGGTCCCAATACACCCAAGTCATCGCACGTAGAATTCGAGAAAACAAGGTATACTCGAAGATCTACCGTTATGATGTCTCGGTTGAAGAACTTAAGCAAGAAGGGGTAAAAGGGATTATTCTTTCCGGCGGACCTTCCAGCGTGTTGAGAGAGGGCGCTCCGATGCCTGATCCTGAGATCTTCAACTTGGGAGTCCCCGTTTTGGGTATTTGTTATGGTGTGCAGTTGATGGCCCACCTTCTGGGTGGAGAAGTGCAACCGAGTAAAGAAAGAGAATACGGAAGAGGCACTCTCACACTTTCAGCACAATCCCCTTTATTCAAAAACCTTCCTGGTTCTTTCAAGGTATGGAATTCTCACGGTGATCGACTGGAGCAAATGCCAAATGGCTTTGAAACCATCGCCACAACTGAAAACGCACCGTTTGCAGTTATAGAAAATAAGGAAAAACACTTCTATGGCCTGCAGTTCCATCCCGAGGTGGTACACAGCGAACACGGAAATGACATCATCAACAATTTCCTGCTCCAGGTTTGCGGATTTAAGGCCGACTGGAAGATGACGAACTACATCGAAGAAAAGGTGGGGGAAATCCGTGGCATCGTTGGTGATAAAAAGGTCGTACTTGGACTAAGCGGTGGAGTGGACTCATCTGTTGCTGCTGCACTGATCCACCGCGCCATTGGAGATCAGCTCAAATGCGTATTCGTCGACAATGGATTACTTCGTAAAAACGAACGCGCAGGGGTAGAGAAGTTGTTTGGCGATAACTTTGATATCGATCTTACAACGGTCGATGCATCCAAAGAGTTTCTATCGCGTCTCGAGGGAGTTAGTGATCCCGAAACAAAACGAAAAATAATCGGAAACTATTTTGTGGAAGTCTTCGACGAATCGATCGAAGGCATACCTGATGTCGACTTTTTGGCCCAAGGCACCCTTTACCCCGATATTATCGAAAGTGTGCCGATCGACGGAAATCCTGCAGCTTTGATCAAGTCCCACCACAATGTGGGGGGGCTGCCCGAGGACATGAAACTCAAACTTCTGGAGCCACTCAATGAGCTCTTTAAGGATGAGGTTCGTCTGCTCGGTGAAGCACTAGGACTGCCAAAGTCAGTCGTCTGGCGCCAACCGTTCCCAGGACCTGGGCTAGCTGTCAGGGTCATGGGTGAAATCACTGAAGAACGGCTCGAGATACTCCGCGAAGCCGATGCGGTTTTCCAGGAAGAGATGCGTAACTCTGATTGGTACTACAAGGTATGGCAGTCGTTCTGCGTATTTCTTCCGGTGCGAAGCGTTGGCGTGATGGGAGATGAACGCACCTACGACTTTGTAATCGCGCTACGATGCGTAGAAAGCCAGGATGCCATGACGGCAGATTGGACTCGCCTCCCTTACGATCTATTGGGTAAGGTTTCCAACCGTATCATCAATGAGGTTAAGGGAGTCAACCGTGTCGTATACGATGTGAGTTCGAAACCCCCAGGAACTATCGAATGGGAGTAAGTTCACACGCTCCTGAATGAACCTTTTCTCTGTTCGCCCTTTCTATATCACTATGAAAACACGTCTATTCTTTTCAATTATCGTTTTTGCATTCACCACCATCATGACCCAGGCTGCACTCCTGGAAAACGTCGATGGGATTGTTTCCAAAGCCAGAGCCTATCTCGGTAGTGAAGAGGCGCTAAATGGGGTGCATTCCATTCAATACCGTGGCACAGTCACTCTTAATCAGGGCAAAGATGCTGACGGCAACGACAACCCTCCCCTGGTGGGAAAGGCCATTCTCTCTTTCGAGAAACCTTCAAGTCAAAAAATTGAGTTCATTTTTGATAAACAATCATTGGTCACAGGATTCAATGGATACGAGGGTTACGAATATGTCGAAGGCAAGCAGGAGGTTGGTGATCCGGTTATCAACATCCGTTCGATTGGGGGAGACGAGCTTCGCCGCAACAAAGCTGCTGCGAAGGAAAACCTTATGTTTTTCCGA
>CAXXVT010000009.1:0-165789 GCA_963676215.2 Opitutales bacterium
CTCAACTTCGGACTCAAATTTGTCAACTGAGTCATTTGCCACAGAACCGAATCATCCATCAAATCCTCATTGAGAAGCAGGAAACGCACATGTTTTTCTCCTTCTTTTCGAATGGCTTCGTCCTGCGATACCAAACACATACTTGCAAAAAACAGATGCCGCTCAATCCGAGTATAGCGGTTGGAGATCATCTGCCTCCCATATTCAATGGCCTCACTCTTATCCCCCATCAAGTAAGAGACCTTCACAAGGTTGTAGAGCACATCCGCGTGCAACGCTTCATCCGTCTGGATGGATTTCAATACCTCAATAGCCTCAGGAAATCGATTATTCAGGATGAGAGACTGCACATAGTGCATTTGATCCTGATCATCGATGGTATCACTCGAATTCCAAAGCGTCCTCGATTGTTCCCAGTATCTCAGCGAGACACTAGGGTTTGAAAACAACGAAAGCGTCGCAAGTGTTCGATTTACTTTGTAGCTGCTTGACGAAAGAAATAGGGCAGACTGTGCCTTTTCGAGACTCATTCGAACCACCTCAGAATCCGAGGGATTCTCTAGGTAAGCTTCCAATGCCTGATCTGCTAATTGACCGGCCCGGATGTCTTTGAATTTTGCGTAGGTCGGTTTTCCAAAAAAGAACGTCAAAACCCCGATACAACAAAGGCCTAAAAATCCGATGAACCACTTTGAAGTCAACATATGAGAATGGTGGGTTGATGGAATGCTAACATTTTATGCGAATCACTCAAGGAACTGCACGATGTCGAATGAGTATGGAGTCTATTTTCTTTTTCACCCCAAGTGACCATGACTTGACATTATCAAGTTATTCACAATATATTCACAACGCTTTTCTTTCATATTGTCCGAAAAGAGGGTGATGCCCTTTTCGGAAAAACAGTCGTGGCGAATGATATATAAAAAACTAACAGCGACCAGCTGGTTGCTACTGCTTGCGTGCACCGCTTGGTCACAAACAAGTGTACTGGACTGGAATACAGTCAATTGGGGTGCAGGCTCAACCTCACAAACTTTCACCGACGTCGATGGCAGTGGAATCGATATTACGATCTCCCTCACGTTAACAACGGATAGCCAAAGATATTCTGGCTGGGAATATAACTATGATCGTAACCGTTGGCAGCGTACATCCTACACCGCTGAGACCCAATGGATCAATGGAGGGCCTGACGATAACAACACTTTCAGTGGTGACGGCAGCGCTTATGGAGACGAATCACTTTATCTGGGAGTTGATCTCGCAACTGACACTATCTCACAAAGTTACCTGGACGTCACCATCAGTTTCTCGCAAGCAGTCGATGCCGCTAATTTCAGCCTATTTGACGTCGACCGATATGGATACAACTACTCGGGCGGTTACGAAACAGGAATCCAGTTTACCGATGTTATCGAACAAATTGAGGGAAGCTACATGGGAAGTACCGTGACGGGAACTATCGCCCACGATACGAGTAAAATCCTTGCCGTCACAAATCCCACTGGTCCCGCATATCAAGGGAACACCTCAACAACTGACTCTAACGATCAAGCTGACAATCCCAAATCGACTCTCAATCTTGCTTGGTCCTCTCCTGTCGACACCGTGTCCTTTCGCTACGGCTCTGGAACCAGCGCCGTGGCTGACCCGGGCAACCAAGCGATTGGGCTCTCCAATATTAATTTTTACCAGTATCAAGCAGTTCCAGAACCCAGCACCTATCTCTTCGGTGCCATGGGTAGCTTGACACTCGCATTTTCGTTCTATCGTAAACGGAAAAAGAAAAGCATGAAAGACATGTCTCGTTCTTAAAAAGCAGGCATCCCTATCATTCGACATATCAGCCCCCATCTTCCGCAAGATGGGGGTGTATTTTTCCCGCCGCAAATGACGACGACTGAAGTCATCGCCTCCTCATTCTGATTTCACACCAAAAAATCATCTCTTGGGTAGGACCAATCGACTAGGTTTACCCCAACTCGTCGGTGGCTGAGACGGATACGTCTAATTAATCTGAGATCAACCCCAAGCGGACCATCTGTTAAAGACTAATACTAACACCGTTCATGGCTGAGCCAATCACTGATGCCCTCTTTCAATCGGGCGCACATGTTTCGATCCAGTCGAAACACAAATTCTAAAAACCAACGTTTCACAACTCTTCCGGAGCACATGACTTCATGTCGTGTGTATTTCTCGCCTCACATGACGACGACTAAAGTCATCGCCTCCTCATTCTGATTTCACACCAAAAAATCATCTCTTGAGTAGGGCGAATCGACTCGTTTTACCCCGACCTGTCGATGGCTGAGCCGGATACGTCTAATTAATCTGAGATCAACCCCAAGCGGACCATCTGCTAAAGACTAATACTAACACCGTTCATGGCTGCGCCAATCACTGATGCCCTCCTTTCAATCGGGAGCACATGTTTCGATCCAGTCGAAACAAAAATTAAAAAAAACAACGTTTCACAACTCTTCCGGAGCACATGACTTTAGTCGTGTGTATTTTTCCCGCCGCAAATGACGACGACTGAAGTCATCGCCTCCTCATTCCGATTTTACACCAAAAATTCATCTCTTGGGTAGGGCGAATCGACTCGTTTTACCCCGACCTGTCGATGGCTGAGCCGGATACGTCGAATTAATCTGCGATCAGCTCCTAGCTGATCATCTGCGGGCCGCATCGCGGACCATCTGTCAAATATTAAACGAATACCTCTCCCGGCTGCGCCTTCGCTCAGACCTTCTCCTCCTTTCAGTCAGGCCCGGAGCTTTCAATCCAGTCGGAAAACATAGATATTCCAACCAAAGGCTTTTTGGACCTGTTATGTAAATCCAGTAAAGAGCCCGTCAAAGATCCGTCAAAATGACTTAAACCACTCCTCTTATCAGTTAATTGGGCGTTCATTTAAATAGTCGCGTGGGAACCCGCTCCCATTCCAACCAACGAATTGATTGATTGATATTTTAACCTTTTTATTTCAGATGCACCGCTCAACATTCATTTCCGCAATTTCCATTTTCGTAGTAGTGTCGCTTTCCCAAGCAGCATTGCTCGACTGGAACAAGGTAGACTGGACACAAGGGAACGAAACACAAACGTTCACAGATGTCGAAGGATCTGGAATTGATATCACAATCGCACTGAGTCTCAGTTATGATTGGGAATACCAAAGCAAATACAGGGATGGTTATTGGTCAAAAACCGATTGGATCAACAATGCGCCCGACGACACCAATACCTTTGGAGGAGACGGAAGCACCAAGGATGGCGAATCCCTTTATCTCGGACTCAATTTTGCCTCTGATGACCGAACAAAGAGCTACCTCGATGTCACCATTACTTTTTCACAAGCTGTTGAGGGTGCAAATTTCAGCCTTTTCGACGTCGATAGCTATGGCACCGATTATTATGGAGGATATGAAAGGGGCATTCAATTCGTCGACATCATTGAGCACGTTTCTGGAAGTAACAATGGTTCAGATGTCGCGTCCACAGTTACCCACGATTCCAGTAAGATTTTAGAAGGCAGCAATAGCGAAGGAACCTACTATCAAGGAAACACGAGCTTATCCAATTCCAGCGACCAAAACGACAATTCCCGCTCCGTCGTAAATCTGGCCTGGAGCAGTCCGGTTGACACCGTTTCTTTCCGATACACTGGTGGTTCTGGCGCAGTTGCAGATCCCGGAAATCAAGCGATTGGACTCTCCAATATCGGTTTCTGCGAATATAGCGCGGTACCAGAACCAAGCACGGTTATCACCGCTCTATTGCTCCCGATCGCAGGCTTCTTAACTTACCGCCGCCGTAAAAACAAAGCCCAAGCTTCCGCGTAAGCGAAGATTGATGCCACTTTAAACCTCGCTCAAGTTGGAGTAGATTAAACGACAAAGCGTAATCTTTCGAAACAACGGATATCATTGAGCAAAGCCTGACCTACCACAGCGTAGCTCTCCAAACGAAAATGGCTTGCCGGGGCGTAGCTCAACGAGCGAAAATGGCTTGCCGAGGCGTAGCTCAACGAGCGAAGCCTGGTACACCATCCGTAGCCTTGGCGAAGGATGGTGCCCCCACTGGGGATCGAACCCAGATCGACGGTTTAGGAAACCATTGTTCTATCCATTGAACTATGGGGACGCCTTAAAAAGTAAAAGCGTTATCGAAAAGTCGGAAAAGTCGAGAAATATCCGGCATCGATACACAGACTGGGTTCATTTTGCAGTTTGGTAGCATGGGATGATCGCTCTCGGATTCCTCGGTTGAGTAGGAGGTATTCGGGAAATCAAGATATCGCATGCAAGCATACGATCCTACGGCGAGGACTGATGCTAGATCATCGAAGTATTGTTACATCGTTCTGCTACTCACCACCTAATACTCCACACCTTTCCACAAAAGGATGCATGCCCCTTCATTCGTTCAACAGATTTAGTTTAATACTGTCGTCTTTTTAACCTGTTGAGGCAACGCCTCATCGTGTTCCGCCAACGATGGATCCAAGGATCCTCCTGAGGCGGAGACTGATGTGAATTGAGAATCTTTCATTTCGCAGCCATTGCGGTCCAGTTCTCTCCGTCGAGATTGCAGGACAACCTCCCTCTTATTCGAAAGAAATCGCTACCTTATCATTAATAATTAATCTCGAAAATCTCCTTTCCCGCTTTCAAATCCAAAAAGAATGATTTATGGTTAAACTAAAGGATTGCCAGGCACATTATCTCGTGTCGGTCATTATAGGAATCAAACCCCAGCCAGGCCGTTCGCATCCGCCATTTCCCCTGTCCAAAAAATATCAATACCAAATACCCAGTTTCAAAATCAGCTATGAAGTCACACCCATTCTTTCTGTTAGCGGCTCTTACTGCCATTCTGTTCCCATGCCTGACCATTACCTGTAGAGCAGAAACTTTTTCTATCGACGATGACTGGCAGTTTTCTCTGGGGCACGCAACGGACACTTCAAAAGATTTCAACCACGCAACAGGGTATTTCTCCTATCTCACCAAAACTGGGTTCGGGGATGGACCAGCAAGCCCGGCATTTGATGATCGCACCTGGCGAACGGTTGACCTTCCTCACGACTGGGCGGTTGAGGTTCCATTCGATTCAAACGGTAGCCATAGCCATGGATACAAGGCGGTCGGGCCTCGTTTCCCGGAAAACAGCGTAGGATGGTATCGAAAACAAATCCAAATCAACGAAGAAGATCTTGGACAAAAGATTTTTGTCACTTTTGACGGCATCTATCGCGACGCAGATGTGTTCATCAATGGCTTTTTCGTAGGAAACGAACCCAGTGGATATCTCGGCCAGCATTACGATGTAACGGACTATCTTAACTATGGCGAAACCAACATTTTGGTCGTGCGAGTGGATGCTTCAATGGAAGAAGGTTGGTTCTACGAGGGAGCTGGTATCTATCGGCATGCATGGCTCGAAAAGAAAGACCCCGTGCATTTCGTAAAGGACGGGGTCTGGATCAACCCACAAGAAGTCCAAGGGAAATGGTCCATTCAAATGCAATCAGAGGTTCAGAATCAGGAACGGGAGGCAAAACTCATAAAAATTGATTACACAGTCGTCGATGCAGAGGGGCAGCCTATTTTAAGCAAAACATCCGAGCCACACCTTCTCTCCCCTGGCGCTACCATCACCGATCATACAACCATCGATTTCGAGAACACCCCAAGATTGTGGGATATTGAAGATCCCTACCTCTACAAATTGAAGGCTGAAATCAAGATCGCTACCGAAAAGAATCCAGTCGACAGCTATCAGTCTAGTATGGGAATCCGCACCACCGTATGGGATCCCGACCTGGGGTTTTTCCTCAATGGCAAAGCAATCAAACTAGTTGGTAGCAATAACCACCAGGATCACGCTGGGGTGGGTGCTGCGATCCCCGATAGTCTGCAAGAGTGGCGCATTGAACAACTCAAAACGATGGGCAACAATATCTATCGTGCCTCTCACAACCCGATGACGCCAGAGTTGCTCGTTGCCTGTGATCGCCTGGGCATGCTTGTCATCGACGAAACTCGCTTGATGGGAATCAACGACTACCACCTTTCCCAACTCACCCGCATGGTCCGTAGGGACCGAAACCATGCAAGCATTATTCTCTGGAGCCTGGGAAATGAAGAATGGGGTATCGAGGGAAACATCAAGGGCGCTCGTATCACCCAGACGATGCAGGATTTCTGTCACCGCCTTGACCCCACTCGCTACACCACCGTTGCGATCAGTGGTGGCTGGGGAGGAGTCTCTCACACGGTTCAGGTGGCTGGAGTCAATTATATCGGGCAGGCAGACCCTGACCAGCAGCACAAGGACTACCCTGAGCAGATCATTCTCGGAACCGAAGAAACGACCACTCAACAAACCCGAGGCATTTATGTTCGCAATGATGAGCGCTGCTTTTTGCCTCCGCTCGAAGACGGAAGTTCCAAAGGGAATTGTGAAATTGGGTGGAAATACTACGCAGAGCGTGACTGGGGTGCCGGCGTGATTTTCTGGACCGGGTTTGACTACCGTGGTGAGCCCACTCCGTTTGCCTACCCGGCGATCAACTCCCAATTTGGTATTCTCGATACCTGCGGATTTCCAAAGGACAGTTTTTACTATTTGAAGTCTTGGTGGACGGACGAACCCGTGTTGCATCTTTTCCCCCACTGGAACTGGAAAGGTCGTGAAGGAGAAAGTATTGAGGTTCGACTGCACAGTAACTGTCGCTCAGCAGAACTCTTTTTGAATGAACATTCCCTTGGCTCCAAAACCATGGAACTCAACGGACACCTCACCTGGGACGTGCCTTATCAACCCGGAACACTAAAAGTCATCGGGACGTGGGAAGATGGGAGCGAACGTACAACCGTTGTCGCGACCACTGGAGAACCCCATCACATTAAACTCTCAGTCGACCGCACTGAACTCACACCCGATCGCAATGAGGTCGCCATGGTAACGGTTAAGGTCGTCGACGCCAAAGGCAGAGGGGTTCCAAATGCTGAGAACGCCATTCAATTTGAAATTGAAGGAGTCGGAAAAATCATTGGTGTCGGTAATGGCAATCCCTCTTCCCTTGAACCCGATGTATTCGTGGAAAAAGTCTGGGGTGAAAAAATTGGAGACTGGACGGCACCAAACCCTGCCGACGCCACAACTCCGATTGTTTGGGAAACCACATTTGACGCTCCCAAAGTTGCTGACGGCACGCAAATCCAACTGCTCTTCAATGCCCTGGGCGATAATCAAAGCGTTTCTCTCAACGGGAAAACCCTAGAAGGAAGCCTGGAGATTGCAGTGAATGAGAACTCTCTCAAGCCCACAGGGAATACCTTAAAAATCGAAGCAACCCCATTCCCTGTCTGGCGCGACCGTGAGGGTTTGTTCCAATTCCACCCAGCGCAATTCCGATTCGAGCAACCTGCCGCCCAGTGGCAGCGCAAAGTATTTAACTCACTGGCCCAAGTCATCGTGGCAGCATCGGAAGAGGAAGGAGAAGGAGAAATCATTCTCAAAGCGACAAGCAAAGGATTGAAATCGGATGTTCTGAAAATCTCAGTATCCGATTAAATCAAAAACAGCTTCCATCTTTCGTAGCATTCGATGCTCGCCATCGAATTTATTCGGTGGATCGAAGCGTGGTCGCTGATCCAGGATATCGCATGCAAGCATACGATGCTACGGCTGATGTCATGCACGGTAGCTCGTCGTAGTGTCTATTTTCCCGTTCAGTCGTAGCATTCGATGCTCGTCATCGAATTTATTGGTAGGATTTACGGGTCATCGTGATCGCTGATCCAGGATATCGCATGCAAGCATACGATGCTACGAAAATTGCTCGTGAACAGTGGTGTTGCCGGAGCCCATGTATTCATTCGTGGGTTTATCCACAATACTGTCATTTTTCTTCTATTACGGAAGTTGTTTTTGGCATTTGCTCTAAATGGAAGTAGCCGGATGCGTTAGCATTCGGGGCGGTCATCGGCGATTCTGCTTTCAAACTGATCCATAAAGAAAAATTCGCACTCAAGATGAAGGCACTACCCGAGCAAAAATCGCTTCATTTGGATCAAAATACTCTCTGGCCAATTCATCCATATCTTCGGTTGTGATCAATTCCAAAACCTCCAGTTTTCGTTTCATCCTATCGTTCACCCAAGGGGTTCCCTGACTTCGGGAGAGAAGAAATCCGAGCCAGTAGTTGGGATCTTTCAAGGAATCCTTGAACTGACTGATTTTAGGCTTCAACGCCCGCTTCAACATATCTTTGGAGCATCCATTAGCCACCAATGCAGTCATCACCTCTTTCACACCCGCTTCGAATTGATCCATCCTTGTGGGGTCGCATTCCATCTGAATGATGATCCTCCCAAATCCTGGGAAATCCCAATCGTTCTTGGACTGACAGCTGATGTGATAGGAACCGCCCATCTCTTCCCGGATTTTATGAGTCAATTCGTTGTTCAGGACCTCAGTCAATACTTCACACTGAGTCGCTTTTTCCCAAGCAATTCCATCGCAAGCGGGAATACATACGACCAATGAAGCCTTTGGATCGGGGCCACTATACTTGAACTCCTGCTGCTTAGTATTCGTAATACGAGGACCATCTGCACTGGTTCCTTTCGGTGCCTCTGTGCTTCGTTCTGGCAATGTTCCAATAGTTCGCGCAAGTTCTGCGATCATTTTATCTGCGTCAAAATCTCCAGCAATGCCCACTTCCATATACCCCGATTCCAATTCGGGTTTCAACCATTGCACAGAATCTTGAAAGGACTGTGACAGTTGTTCCGCTTTTGAAGGGTGAGTAAATCTCCAATCCTGCGAATAAAGAAACGGTTTGACATCAAACTCAAAGACTTCGGCAGGGTTTGTGGCTTTGTCCTTCCAAGTCGAATTGATGACTTGTTTAAACAATGTGTCCCCAGAGATGCGGAAACCTGGATCAGAAATAAAGACCGTGATCATTTCGAGCAAAAAGGGAAAGTCCTTTTTAGTACCTCCGCCATTCCATTCCAATGCCAAGTCGCCTAAATTTGCGGGCATCAAAGCAACCTGTTTCCCCATGGAAATTTTCTGGAATTCCGATAACGAGTGCTTTCCCAAAGCCCCCAACTGCAAATGGAGGGGTAATGCCAGTGAAAAAGCGCGATTTTGTGTCTTAATACCCATTCTCCCTTGGCCGATTCTGACATTGATCCCTAACTGATTCCTGCGTGTGCGTAATTCTTTTAGATTTACCCTCACCCCGTTTTGAAACTGAATTCGGGTGATTTCCAGATCCTCATCAAACTCTTTCTGAATCACTTTCCCAGGTTCTCCAAAATCGGAATAGGCCCATTCCAGATTCTCACTTTTTTCTTCTTTTTCGGACTTCGCATTCAATGCGGTTTGATACTCCGCGAGGATACTATCTTTATCAGAGGCAATCTCCGATTGTTTGCCTTGAATCAACAAGGCCATCTCGTCCAAATGAATGTAATGACGTATCGTTTCTGCGATGTCATCTCCCGACCAATGCTTCATCCATTTTTTAACGATTTCATACGATTCAGATGGATGCATGAAGACAGTGCCTTTATTCGAAAACACAGAAACCATTTCCTGAATCAGTTGGGTGTTTTGGCGGGTTGGAGCTGCACCGACTTGCTTTTCAATAAAGGACAATACGAAGTCTTTCATCCGTTTCTCTGCGTCTTTCTCAAAGCCTTTTTCGCTGATTCTTTTCAAATCTTTGGTTGTCTTTTCAAGACACTCATCAAGTTGCGATGGCTGTGTAACCATCGCGAGTGTGGTCAACTTGAACAGACCATCCTCCTTCTGGATATTGGGAACGGATTGTAGATAGGGTACTTCTCCACCGGCAACCTGCATGTTGAAATGAATCGCCAGAAATGAAGCAGTCAGTTCCTCCAAGGTTTTCTGTTTAAAGTCATCGTAGGTCAAAGAATGCTGGGGCAGGGGTTTTAGCGAAGCGAATTGCACCATACAATGCTCTGCATCGGGAGTATCCGTGAAATGTACACTCACGGTTTTAGGAGCCTCAATGGGATCACTCGGATTTGGAAGCGGTTCTTCAATCTGCACTACATCCCCAAAAGACGAACTCACCTTCTTCTTGAATACTTCAACCGGCAAACTACCAACTCCTACCACAATCATACGATCCGCTGTATACCATTTGCGATAAAAGCGCTCGAAGTCCGGTTTGGAAAACGACTTCACCAACGCCTCTGTTCCCATCGGAGAACGTTTGGCAAAACGTCCTTCTCCGAGCAAAAATCCGAGATTCGAAAAATAAGCCCGATAATGCGACGAATTCCGGGTGCGCATTTCCTCAAGGATCACTCCACGTTCCTTTTCGATCTCGTTTTTATCAAATATCTGCCCTGAAGCCTGGTCTTGAAGAAAAAGAAACGCATCTGAAACGACTTCTTCTTCAAGGTTTGGAAGATCCAGACTGTACAGAGTACTAAGAAACCCGGTCTGCGCGTTTACCTGCCTTCCAAAAGTCAATCCATGACGCTGAAAGGTTTCGATCACCTGTCCTGCTTCCGGAAAGTGCACAGAACCATTGAACGCCATGTGTTCCAGAAAATGGGCAATACCCAGTTCGTTATCTTCCTCCATGAAAGAACCTGTTTCGACGATCAGCCGCAGGCTCAGCTGATCTTCCGGGTGGGCATTTGGCAAATAGGCCCAGCGCACCCCGTTTTCAAGAGTTCCATATAACACCGCTGAGTCGCCCTTGATTCCCTCCATTTTGGGAGGCCAGGCTTCCTTACTGTGCAATGTAGTAACTGCTGAAATGAGGAGTAACGATCCGATTAGAGAGGGGCGAAGGAGTGATTTATTTTTCATATGAAGATTAGTTAAAAAAGGGATAATCAAATGAATTGAACTATTGGTTTTCTACATAAGGAGCGAACATGTGCCGAAGCCCTCGGTTCATGCCTTCCGCAAAAACTCCACCATGTTTTTCACCTTCAATGATGCGGAATTTTTTATCGAAAAACCGATAGTTTCGATTCGAAAGATGCGCATCAAATGCTTTGGCACTATTCATGATGTCGGGTTGATCTTTTTCTCCAACTGCCATGAAAACACGCGCCGGCAGTGCAGCCTTCTGGTTCAATAATGTTTTTTTGAGAGACTGATACTTCTGGCAATACCGCTTCTCAGAATCATAAATCCATCTATCATATTCATTTGGGTTCAAACTCAAGGCGATCGCTCCTTGAAACAATCCTGGTTCCGAAAAAAGTGACTCAAGACCGAATAGCCCGCCGATAGAAATACCTGCTATAAAACGAGCGGAAGGGTCAGCAGGATACTGTGACTCCACAAATGGAATGATATCTCTTTGCAGACGCATTAAATAGTCGCTTCCCTGAGAAGACGGTTTCAGGTCAGCTTTGCGGAGCGCATCCACATCCGGATCTGAACCGGAGTAACTCAAACCCACCAAGATATATTCCGGAACAACTTCATCGAACCTAAGTTCATTATAAATCGACCATACGAGCTCAAAATCCCAAAATGCATCACAAAGATAAACCACAGGATGCTTTTTGTAAGGATCGTCGTCGTAGGACCAAGGAAGTGATACGATTATACTATCATTTCCTTCAATGCCCATCGCATATAAGTCAACGATGTGCGTACCAATGATCTGAACATTTGGATAAGTGGGATGGTCAACTCGAGGAGGGGGAAGGGTCATTTAGCAAATCAGGCAGAAATTACCTTGTTGATGATTTCGGTTATTGAGATATCTTTTTGAATTTCTTGATGAGAATACCTGATTTTAGGCTCCAACTGTCCGGAGAGGATGAAATCAATTTTTCTTTTCAGTCCCTTTAACGTTTCCCTTCGCATATTCCCAACCAGACCCAATTGATGATAAGCAACCCGCGCAGCGTTCCCTGCCTGATCAATAGCTGTAGTTCCAGGATACACGATCATAGGAACTCCAGCCTCATAACATTCTTTGATAGAATTCATCCCTCCATGAGTGATCATCAAATCACAATGCTCCAGAACCTGAAGCTGAGGAACAGAACGAAAAATCGCCACATTCTCAGGAATTAAGCCCAAACCCTGTCTATCAAGATCACCTATTGACAGAATTGCATTCCAGTTACTATTGGAAGCTGCTGTTACAATCTTTTGGAGAAACTTAAAAGCTCCCTTATAACGCCAACCTGCGGTTCCGAGACTGCAATAGATTAATGGCTTTCCAGACCTGTGGGAAAGCAATTGCTGAAATCGCTTTTCGAATCCCCAATCACTGAATGTTTCTTTTCTTTGTCCAGTTCTTATAGGACTAATTGGAAACTGATTGGGACAAAGTTTTCGAGGAATATCGAGAGACTCAGGGGCAAGTAAAAACTCCGGCACGCAACGAATACCGATATGAAAGTAACGATTCATATCGATGTCAGAAGGATCTATCCCACAACGTTTTGCCTCACGTCGAATGAGTCTACTGTTGTAATCAGGACGAATTCCAAGAATTCCGAGGAAAGAACGCCATAACAAATACTGTTTCCACAGAAAAAAACAATATTTCCTACTCAACACGTTTCCATTCGGTATAAAGCATGAATTCAATGGCGGACAATCTTCACAATAATTTTGCGGCATCATTGATTCTATAATACCAAACTTGACACTATGTCTAAATAGTTTGAGGGCAAAAAATGCATATGGACTATCAACCAAAACAAAATCATAATCACGGTCCTTTAACAAGAGACTGAATGGATCATACCTCAACCACCTAGATTCTGAATAATAGCGAAACTTCAGTAAACGACCTATCCGAAAAATGGGATTGGTGCGTTTAAACCACACCGGTTCAAAATCTTGAGCAGGATAAAACTCTTCACTTTCTTCGTGAAAATCAAATCCATGCGCTTTTACTAATGAGGCAAATAATTTCTGCCCAGCATAGGTAACATTAACATTTTCATCACGTAATTTGTTCGCTAGTGGAAATGTTGCATTGTAATGGCTACGCTGTGGATATACTTTTATCAAAATCCTCATATATACTATGCAAATTAAAACATAAATATTCCTCAAAAAATATAACCACAGAAAGGCAAATGTAGTTTACTTTGACTTCATCACTAGAATATACCTCATTGCAAAAAACAACCCTAGCAGCAAGAACGGAACCGCTAAATAATACTCTTTTTTTTGAGCATACAATCCGCTCGCAACAAAAGAAACAAACGGTGTAATTATAAATAATACGTGAACAAAAGGTTTCATAGAAAAAACTCCTTATTTGTCAAATTGGGATGCCTGCTATTCAAACTCAGACATCCCCAATACAATTTTCCAATTCCTGCGATACTAGAAGGTGTGTGAAATATCCCAACCCAAGGCGAAACTACTAATACAACCAACTGCCATTGTACCAAAATAGAGTCCGATTGTAGCTGGAGGGCACGCTATTGTGAGAATCACACCCCCCACAAGGGCTATCGTCCCTAAAGCGACCGTAACTTCATCTCCACCTTGAATCTCGGCCAATTCAGTGTCATTGAGGATAATTTTATTATTATTCATATTTTTGTTTTATATTTTTACCATCCGATTGGGAGACATAAATGTATCCCGCGAAATCATGAAATAGTTTCACTGAAAGCGCCACATAACTCAGGTTCAATCACTCCAATTTTTTGATGTTCAATAAGAGATACGATTTGACTCAACTCTGTATTACCACTGTAAAATATAGGAAACTCATTATGCCTTGTAGCATCGAAACAAAAAAATGCAACGCACTGTGAGTCATCGGTCTTTATCATTGGTGACAAAGCGCGCAACAACCATCCTTCTTTCATTTCTTCTCCACACTCGAGACACTTATTCAATCCAATATAGCCAAGACTAGTTACTGCCGAAACAAACCCGTTTTTAGCTCCATATCTCACAAGTTCCGCTAGAAGCTTCCGGAAATTACCCAATCGATTCACTCGATCATCTAGTTGACTATCTAATCCTATAACATCGACTTTAGAACTATGAGGAAGTCGATCTATTACGGAGGTAAATCTGTCGCTATAATCACCTACTGAAAATACAAATAGTAAGTTTCTCACGCCCCTTTTCTCTCGAAGGTAGTCCACCGTTATGGAAAAAAGCCTTTTAAACTCCGGCTTCGTGCATCGAGATCTTCCCCACCAGAAATGATCACCGTTCTGTTGGAACCAACAACGAAAGAGGATGGGGATTGTTTTTCCAGCCGCGTTTTTGAGATTCCCAAGATTCTCTGCGATGATGTCTAGCTGATCTGTAAGATTTGAATGATGGCTCCCTCCAGGAAGTATCATTTCAACACCTGATCCTTTCGTGCTATCTTCTCCGGTAACAAGATTCTCAGGAATCCACGAAACTGAAATGACTCCACCTTGGACTTCGGCCTCCAGTATTTTCGGTATAACATAGCCACAGCTTTTTTCCCAACCTTCACTAAGCCTTCCAATCTCAAAACCGAATAGCGCCGGAAATACACCGACAGATTCATGTAGGTCACACCTGCCGGGAGTAAGAAACCAGTCTTCTCCGTCTGCAGATATTCCGGCTACATTAGCGTTGATATGTCCAAGTAAGGGAGCTTTTTTGGTCTGCTCAAGCAACCTTTGTTTCAGCTCGGATGCTTCTTCACAAAGTGTAGTTTCCTGAAGTGAGAGAGGGTTGAACGATACGTACTTCGAATGTCCATTGATGTCCTGAATATTTCCATTCGTCGATTTCGACATCTGCCGAATGCTTTTGATTGCACCGTCTTCCAGATCGATTTTTTGGTCACATAGTTCAAGCAATTTTTGGTTGTGCACTGCCATGATTACAATCTTCCCCTGCTCCTTCATTTGAAGCATGGTTTCGATCAGCATCTGCTCTGAATCGCTATCGAGTGCAGAACTCGGTTCATCGAGGAGAATTACATGTGCTTCTGCATAGAGCGAGCGAACCACGGCGATGCGTTGACGTTGGCCTCCTGACAAATTAGCACCGTTTTCATTGATATAGGTATGAAACCCTCGAGGCAGACTCTCAATGAATTCGAAGATGCCAATCTGTTTGCACAATTCTATGAGTCGCGGCATGTCCGGGCTGGGTTCGCCAGGAGCCAAGTTATCCAGAATCGTCCCTGCTATCATATCGATACGCTGAGGCACATGGGCAATCATCGATCGAAGTGAAGTCAATGTGGCATAGGCAATATTCTGGTCTCCCAGTAAAATCCGACCTCTATCGGGATTGTAATGACGTTGGATGAGTGAAAGGATGGTGCTTTTTCCACATCCAGAGGGACCCGCCAAAGCAGTTATTTCACCGCTTTTGCATGTAAAAGTAACATCCTTTAGCGTATTGACTCTTCCTGGATAATGGAAACTGAGTGACTCCAATTTGAGTTCAAACGTTTCATTCAGAATAATGTCCGTAGTTCCGTTGTCTTCTTCTAATTCCAGATCGAGTATTTCATACAAACGATCTGTGGAGGTTGTGGCTGCTCTAATACTTGAATTCATCCCAATAATGGCCACAATCGGTCCTGTGATGTAACCTGCGAGGGCATTGCATGACATGAGCTCCCCAGCGGTTAAGTGACTGCCCATCACGAGATTTGCGCCAATCCACAATAAAACAATGGAAAAGGCCTGCGTGGTTAAGGAACCGGACGAACCCACGATGAGCCCACATCTCGACGCAATCCAAACATTTCTCAACAATCGAATTAGTCTCGATTCGGTTTTGAAACTCATCTCAGATTCTAATCCACAACTCCGCACAACCGAAACCGAATGCAGGGATTCGACGACCTGAGAATCAAAATCGGCCGATCGCTCCATGATCTCCCGCTGATAGCGACGATTAATCCAATCCGAGGCTAAGTAAATCACCAGATTCGCAGGAATCAGCACCAATGAAAACACCGCCAGTTGCCAGGAATAGGCAAACATCGCAGCGAGTGCAAAAACCAGAATCATTGGATTGATGATCAGTTCAAGAACGGTACCGGTGAGGAAGTCCCTGATCGCACGAGCATCTCTCACGCGGGAGATAATTTCACCCACACGCATCGTATCAAAAAAGCTCTGCGGTAGACGCAACACGTGTCGGTAGTAACCAAGAATCAATCCGGCATCAATTTTCTGGGCGCAGCGCAGGATAAGGATCGATTGAAAATAACCCAAGATGACTCGAACCAATAGAATGACCAACATCGAGAATCCCAATAAGCGAAGCAAGTTATGGTTCCCGTCGATAATGACATTATCTACTATTTTTTGAATGTAAATCGCCGAACTAAGTGACAACAAAGTGCCCAACACAACTCCCACGAGTGCCTGGAATACTACATGTCGGTGGGGTTTGAGCAGCGACATCAACCGCATCCAGGGTTTGTCCCGTTTGTCGGAGGGTTTGAAGTCCTGAGAAGGCGAAAGAACAACGATTACATTGGTCCATACTGCTTTAAAGGATTCCAGTGTCCATTTTTCGACTCGTCCTAGGGCTGGATCCATCACCTTCAGGTGTCGCTTCGACACTTTGCAGATTACAACAAAATGCTGGAGTCCCTTCGAAGTGACAATGTGGGCAATGGCGGGAAGCGGAAGAGAGGACAGGTCTTCGAATTTACATCTGAGCCCCTTCGCCTCACATCCACAGGATTCTGCAGTTTCCACTAATCCAAGTGCAGTGGTTCCACTTTGGTTGGTTCCAGCAACCTGACGAATTTTCGCAATCGGAAAATGGAGACCATGCCGATACAGAACGTAAGACAGGCAGGCTGGCCCGCAGTCGGTCACATCGTGCTGTCTAAAATTTGGCATAATGATTTAGCTTTTCCTGGTGCTTATTCGTTTCCCCTCGGGTCAAAGGCATCGCTCATTTTTGAGAAAAGGATGTTGAAAATAGTGCGCTTTCGGATGAGGAATCGTGAGTTAATGGTCATTCCGCGGGTAACCTCGACTTCTACCCCTTTCCTCGATTGCAAATGGAGTTTATCGAGCTCAACTACGGTTCGAAACGCAATGGAATCCCCGATTTGGATAAAATCTCTCGAGATTTCTTTAACCTTCCCTGAAAGCGTTCCCCACTCCGTGTGAGGAAACGCATCAACAAGCACCTTTGTCTCCTGTCCCTCGGAAAGAAACCCTACATCTTGCGGGCTGACATAAACTTCAGCCAGAAGCCGGGAGGCTGGTGAAATCTCACCGATTGTTTGCCCCTGTGGTATCAAAAGACCCTTCTGCAGACCCCTAAACCCTATCGCCGTGCCATCTGTAGGCGCCTTGATCACATAGAGGTGAGTTTGCTCCTCAAGCTGCTTGGATTCACTCTCAAGACCTGAAATTCTCAGACTTCGCTCTTCCTTCTCGGCCTGCCATTCATTCGCTTTTTGCAGAACTGCTATTTTTAGAAGCCGCAAAGCTGTCTCCATTTGGTGTTGTTTATCTTCATAGTCCTGCACCGAAATGAAATCCTTCTCCCTGAGCTTCGCTATTCTTTGAAAATCATGGTTAGCCTTATCATATTCGATCTTGAGGCGCTCAATCTGGCCAACAAAATTAGCGTATTCTTTCCTTATTCTGGGAGTGAGCAGATTTTCTGACAAATCCTGCGTGACGGAATGCAGCTCAATTTCGCCTGGCTCCGTGCTTTCAAGGGCTTTGGAGAGGTAAGACAAGCCCGATTCCAAAACACTTAAATCTTCAACAGTCCCTTCATTCTTTAGCAATTCATCCTGGCAATACTCAATTTTCGCTTCCAATGCTTCGGATTCGAAACTTAGCAAGACTTGCCCTTCTTTTACCGATTGATTATCAAGAACATTTAGTTCCTTAATGTATCCAGAAACAGTGGAGATCACCTGAAGCCTCTCAATTTCGGGTCGAATTTGTCCAACCCCTGCTACGGTGACGTCCACTTTCACCAAGAAAATCGAACAAATCGACGCACCTACCACCAATAGGAATAACCAGAAAATGATGGGTCGGTCTTTCCCATGGATTGTTTCCATGCTCTCAACGGAGTCTGAGATATCGGAAAGAGAGAAAAAACGCTTTGAAGAAGAGGCCATTTGATCGAAGAGATTCTACGAATCAGTTTTCAGAAGGTAGGAGCAGGCGCCGAATTTTCTTGAGTTTCGTTCGGTTAATTACGCTGAGGAATGGGGAGTTTCCTTCAGGAGAAAGATGCCCTTCTTGTATAAAGGCACGGACAGTTTTGAGACAAAATGAAGCAAGCTGTTGCTGGGTAACCCCTGGGGTATCGACTCTTTCAACAACAGACTTTATCGCATCCAAGGAGTATACTTCCTTCTCAAACGCCTCAAGAACAGCAAACTGAAGCTGGGAGACAGGAGCTTCCCAAACTCCAACTGAGGAACATTTTCTGAGAAGAAGTGTTGGATCCGTATTCGAATCGATGTCATCGGACTGTGGATTGAATGAAAGTTGATGTAGACTCACAGAAGCATCCAATATAAATTTTGAAAACAAAATACTGTCATCCATTCCCTCTGAATAATTGAGCTGGAAACGCCTGGCTTTCGATACCTCCTGCAAAAAGTATTTCAAATAATTCGTTGAGGAAGCCATTTCATGCAGCTCAATTTCTCGAGCAACTGCCATTCTTCGGTTTTCTGAGATGTTTTCGTCTTGAACAACCGTTTCTATCGAATCACGAACAGTCTTAAGACTGATGATGTCCACCGAGTTCATTCGGTCCACGAAGCCTGAAATTGCGCAAGCCTGGGGTAATGATGCAGGGGTCCATCTGATCGTATCGATTTTGGCGGCATGCGCGGATGATTCGTCTTTTGTTGATGAACATGGATCCACAATGCAGTGCGATGGTTGAGCCCCACTTGAGATCATTTGAGCGTAAAGATTTCCGGAAAGTCCTGAGAATAAACTAAGGTCTTCAGAGGATGCTCCATCATTGAGTTCAAAAAGAACTGATTGAACTTTTTCGTGTAACTGATTCCAGTGGATCAATCCTTTCAAAGCAGGATGTTCTTTAACGGAATTCATGGATAAGAAAAATCCTGGGAGCCCAGTGTATATTCCTGAACCTAGTGCCAGTAAGCTATCTTTTTCGACCGACGCTATCCGAGAAACCACACGTTCGATATCCCTCTTACAATCCGAAATAATTTGGGGGTCAGTTGTGGCATCAATTAACGATAGTCGAGAGAGTAAGATCCCCATTGTTCCGCCTCCCCAATCGAGATTGTCTTCCGGTTGGATCTTCGCCACAAAAGTAGAGACGTCTTTCGAATTCAGCACTTTTTCCGAAGTATTAAAGTCAATCCTGCTGAGTTGATTGGGAGCGTCATTGTCAGGCCAGTTTCCGAGACTATGATCAAATTGCTTCTCCACGTGGTTAAGTGACCCCTTTAGCAATGGAGGACAGGTCAATCCAAATCGTTTAGCAACATGCGCCATACAGTATTCAGCGCCGGCATTTCCAAGTGCAAATCCGCAAGGAGCGGATAATGAGGTTTGTTGGTAGTCCCAATAAACACCGTTTTGAGACGGCTTGGCATTGGAGAGTAAATTTTGAAACAGCTTCTTCAATGGAACTGACAACAGTTCGTGCTCTACACCTAGAGCCATTAATCCAACAAGGGTGCCTGAAACCCCATTCGATAGATTGAGCGGATTAAGCGTATCAAGGTCAGCGTTGTTCAGTTTTTCCAGGATCAACTGTGTAATTTGACTTTTTTCACCAAGAATTTCCTCAATGGCAGCAATGGCAAAAACAATTCCGGTTGACCCCAAATAGAATCCATGAGCAAAGGGTTTGCTTGCCAGTTCATGTTTAAGCCACACGAGTCCTTTCTCGAGGAGTTCCAAGACAGTCTCATCCTGGGTGATGCGATAGTATTCCAGTAAAGTTAATAAGATCCCTGCGGTTCCGTTCCCAAGGGAAGACTGATGGATATCGGCGTTTGCCTGTTGGTGCGCTTTAGGTGGATTCCAATAAACGCCATTTCGATTAACCTTTGCAAATTGGACAATTTGTCCAATTTGGTCATGGATTGACTGAGGCAGGGTCATATCTGTTTCCAGTGTGACTGTCATAATTTGAGGTAGAGGAGTTGTTAATGTAAATCCGGTTTAGGTGATTTCGAAAATAAAGAACCAAAATTATTACAAATTTTTAAGACTTTCCATTACCTGTATTTCGGTATAAATCAGCTTCAATAGTCGTCATTTCGATTCGAACAACCTGCCGCCCAATGGCAGCGCAAAGTGTTTAATGCACTGGCCCAAGTCATTGTAGCAGCATCGGAAACGGAAGGGGAAATCACTCTCAAAGCGACAAGCGAAGGGTTGGAGCCCGACATTCTGAAAATCTCAGTATCGGATTAAATCAAAAACAGCTTCCATCTTTCGTAGCATTCGATGCTCGTCATCGAATTTTTCGGTAGGATTTACGGGTCATCGTGATCGCTGATCCAGGATATCGCATGCAAGCATACGATGCTACGGCTGATGTCATGCACGGTAGCTCGTCGTAGTGTCTATTTTCCCGTTCAGTCGTAGCATTCGATGCTCGCCATCGAATTTATTAGGTGGATTGACGAATGGTCGCTGATCCAGGATATCGCATGCAAGCATACGATGCTACGACGGATGATTGAGAGTTGAGCTAGTCGATGTGTCTATTTTTCGTAGCATTCGATGCTCGCCATCGAATTTATTGGGTGGATCGACGAGTGGTCGTTGATCCAAGAGATCGCATGCGAGCATACGATGCTACGGCTGATAAACTGATGCTGCACTGCACTTCCTAGCCAAACACTTTTTCGTTCAGAAACGCCACCACCCGGTCTTCGTGCCAGCAGTGGTCGTGGGTCCAAACAGAATCGAGAAAGCCCACATGCCCACCGTGTTTCGGAGTTTCGAGGAAAAAGTTAGGATTGTTTTCCGCAACTTGATAGGGAAAACAACTTTCTGACAAAAACGGATCGTCGAGCGCATTGATCAACAAGGTTGGGACTTCAATATTTTCAAGGAACTGCAAACTGCTGCATTTTTCCCAGTAATTTTCTGCTGTGCCATAGCCATGAATGGGTGCGGTAAAGGCTCCATCAAATTCGGCAAATGTTTTCATTTTGCGAACTGCATCGATATCAAACTGAGTTCCAAGTGTGTCGTTTTTTTGCTGAAGTTTCTGAGTGAGATCCTTCATGAAACGTCGCATGTAGATGCGGTTGATCCTATGAGATAGTTTTTTTGCCGAACCCGAAAGATCACATGGGACTGAAACCGCAGCTCCCCCTACAACTGAAACTTTTCGACTTCCTTCACCGAGATATTTCAGCAACACATTTCCCCCGAGACTAAAACCCACTAACGCAATGGGTAGAGATGGAAACCGATCCTCAACCCAATTCACAACAACCGCTAAATCCTCCGTAGCGCCACTATGATAAGAACGGGCTTTCAAGTTGGGTCGACCGCTGCATCCCCTGAAATTGACACCCACAGTCGAAAACCCATTTTCATTGAGTTGTTGAGCGATCGCCCGGATATAGTGGGCATCGGTCGACCCTTCAAGTCCATGCAATAGGATCACAACTCCTTTCCCATTAGTGACCGAATTCTCGTTAAAAGGATGTTCGGTAGGGTCAGGAAAAGAAAGATCCAAGTCCAAAAAATCACCATCCGGGGCGTCCACTGTCTCCCTGCAATATTTCAGATCGCGTGCCTTACGAAATAGCGCGGTAAAAACCGTCGAAAAATGTCCGTTTCTGAGAAACAAGGGGCCTCGGTAAGTCGTGTTTTGAATCAATGGCACAAGGCAGTGTTTGGCGATTTCATGGATGTTTGCAACGTCTCATTTGCTTCCGTAGAGCATATATGGGTGTTTTAGAAATCCAGAATTGTGTAGGGCAATGCTTAGCCACTTTTAGGGTATTTACCGGTTACGATCCAGTGGTTGCAAGGGTAAGTAGCATTCGATGCTCGTCGTCGAATTTTTCAGTGAATTAACGAATTATCTCTGATCCAAGGGATCGCATGCAAGCATACGATGCTACGGCTGATATCGGAGAGTGGAGCCCGTCGGAGGGTGTGTTTTTTCGTAGCATTCGATGCTCGTCATCGAATTTTTCGATGAATTGGCGAATCATCTCTGATCTAAGAGATCGCATGCGAGCATACGATGCTACGGCTGATGTCGTTGGTTGTGGAAACTTTTTATCAGTCACAACACCCTTTTGCTTAAAAAATATGTAAAAATGGATAGTTTTTTCGTGATTTCACCTTTTGGACTGTGATATGCTCCCATTTTCGAAAACTAATGGAGTTAGCCTCCTTTATGCTTCTGAAACTCTTTCTATTCCATGCGCTCTTTCTTTTCCACATTCTTTGCACTCTTAATCATTCCTACTCTCTTACTCGCTGAAACGGGTAAAAATCACTCTGGCGAGTATGCGTTCGATAAAGGATTACAACTTTTTCATGGTGAAGGAGTGAAGCAAGACCTCGCTGCTGCAGTCGAGTGGTTTAAACAATCAGCAGAGCTTGGAAATTCCGAAGCCTGCCTGAATCTTGGATTTCTTTACGACCTTGGAATCGGAGTTGAACTGGACTACCTCGAAGCAGCAAAATGGTATGAACTTGCTGCAAAAAACGGGAATGCCACCGCTCAGTATAATCTCGCCATCCTTTACGATTTTGGAAAAGGAGTTCCAAAAAGTGAAAAAATAGCAGCAAAATGGTATTCTAACGCAGCGGAACAGGGTTACATCGATGCGCAATACAATCTCGGAGTACTTTACGAAGAAGGACGGGGTGTTCCTCAAAACCCAATCGTTGCGGATATGTGGTATATCCTTGCTGCAGCCAGCGATCACCAGGATGCGATGACACGGCACGAAGCGCTTGTGGTGAAGCTCTCTCCAAAAGAGCTACAGAAAGCATGGGAAACCGCATATGAATGGGGAGTCGCCAACGTAGCCTACGCTGACGAAAACGCGTAAGCATCGCAGGATTCATTGCTAAACTGGGGAAACAAAGACGCTTCAACCGCTATCGTTTGCAAGCATACGATACTACGACGGAAGTCCTGGACGATAAGCTCGCCGTGGTGTCCATTTCGCAGTTCTGTAGCATTCGATGCTCGCCATCGAATTTTTCGGCGATTACCAGACGGTCAATGGACCAAATTAATCGCATGCAAGCATACGATGCTACAGCGAATCGAAAGCCCGTCATCGAGTCCCTCCAACGCTCAGCTCCTAACTCTACAGTTTTACAGAAAACCGTTCTGCTGCTTTGAGTTCCTTAAGAAAGGCTACCAGTAACTTGACGGTGTTTTCCACATCTTCCATGTCCACTGTTTCCACTGGCGAATGCATATACCGAAGTGGAATCGACACCAGGGCAGAGGGAATACCACTCCGAGTCTTGAAAATTTTATCCGTGTCCGTTCCGGTGAAACGACTGGTGGCCTCATGTTGAATCGGAATGCCTGCGTTGGTAGCCGCTTTAACCAGCCGATCATTTACCACTGGATGATTAGCAGTGCCATAAGTCAGTGTTGGCCCACCCCCCAATTTTACGTCTCCCACTTTCTTCTTATTGATGCCTGGAGTATCCGTGGCGTGAGTCACATCAAAAACGATGGCAACATCGGGGTACAAGCGGTCCGCAATCATCATTGCACCGTTGCCGCCGACTTCTTCCTGTACTGCGTTGACAGCATACACCGTTGCCTCGGGACGAGACCCCTGCTTTTGCACTTCCTCAAAGATACGAGCCAAAATAAATCCTGAAATACGGTTATCAATTGCTCTGGAAACAAGTCGTTTTTCGGAAAGCTCGAGGGGAGCAATATCGTAAACACCACAATCTCCAATCTGCAGACCTCGCTCAAAGACTTCTATCTTTGAACTTGCCCCAATATCAATGAATATTTCATGCCATTTAGGTGCCTTCTCATCACCCGATCCGTCTCGACGAAGGTGGATAGCAGTATTGCCAATGACTCCTCTCACTTCACCCTTCGAACCATAAAAGACGACTCGCTTTCCTCGGGTGATAGCCACATCAGAACCACCGTTAGGGATGACGGATACAAAACCATCATCACTTATGTGATTGATCATGAAGCCAATTTCATCAGCGTGCGCCTCGATCATGACCTTAACGGCATTTTCATCTTCGCCTGTGAGTGTCGCCCAAGTATTGCCGTAGGCATCGTTGTCGACGGAATCTGATATGGGTTTGAGATACTCAGCCCATACCCGTTGGCCTGGCATTTCACCCCCCACTGGGCTTGGAGTCGTGAGAAGTTTGTGGAGAAAAGTTCGGTGTTCTGGTGTCATCATTGCTAACTATAGTCTTTGATTGGTAGATACAGCCGGGCTACTGATCTTATATTTAGTGAAAAAGGGTCTTTGGACGGATCTGGTAAGATTCCTTAGTCGTTGAGCAGATCGATCACTTTGCGGTGAAGGACCTTGTTAGAGGCAACCACTGAATTTCCCTTAAGAGCGTCTTCGCCCTCCCAGTCGGTAATCACGCCATTTGCACCACGGATAATCGGAACCAAAGCGTGGAAATCCCAAGGAGACACAATCGGATCAACCATGATATCTGCCCAGCCTGATGCAAGAAGCAGATAACCATAACAGTCTCCCCAGGTGCGATAGAGTTTAACATTCGCAGCCAATTTGTTCCATTTGACTTCACCTTTGTAACGTCCCGGGTTGATGGGATCTGAAGTCAAAAGGATGGCCTCATCAATCTTCGAAGTCTTTCGAACTGTGACTTTCTTCTGATTTAGCCAGGTTGTCTCTCCATCGCCGATTAGAATTTGGTTTAAAACGGGTTGATGCACCAAGCCCATGATCGGCTCTCCTTTGTGTTTGAGACAAAGCACCGTGCCAAACAATGGCACTCCCGCCATGAAAGTTTTAGTGCCGTCAATCGGATCGATCATCCATACATAGTCAGCATCCTCATTCTCGTTGCCGTACTCTTCGCCAACGATTCCATGGTCAGGATATCGCGTAAGGATCATCTTACGCAGCAAGGTTTCAGCTTCCCGGTCTGCCTGGGTCACTGGGGTCTGATCGGCCTTCAACTCTACTTTTAAGTCGTGGGAACCAAAATGTCCCGAGATCAAGGCGCCACTTTTGACGGCCAGTAGATTGGCGAATTCTAGGTATTCAGCGATTTTACTCATTTCGAAATTAGGGTGCACTGCCACTTGCCTTACGGCATGGAATCAAAGCTGCGTCTTTCATGCCATGGATAATCTTTTTATCGGCAGGACACAGGGTTGCTAAAATTCCGTGCAATTCGGCACGTCCGTCTACAATAAAATAATAAGGACAAAGCCTAACGCGACCGTCCATCTCATTCAAGCTTCCATCATCCCTATAAACAGGATGTTTCACTCGCATCGGTTTTTGATACTGTTGCAGAACATACAAACTCTGTTGCGGACCCGAAATTGCGTTTTCAATTGCGGCCGTCCACTCTTCTTTTGAGACATCCGATCCCAGGACCACACTTCTGGCGCCCCACGCCGTTTCATCAAATCCACTTATTTTTAAAATGAGATCACGTTCCTTTTTTGACGCCTCTCCCAACTGACGCCAGTTGTGAATCGGATGTCCTCCGACATACGGCGCGTCCAGCACTGCACACGGGGGTACCGGAGACGGGTCCAAAATCCAGGTTTTGGGGACAATTTTGTGCAGTAATTTATACTGCCCTTTACTCAAATTCTCTTTCCAGAACGACTGCAGTAACGTGTGGTGAAAAAGTCCCAACGCCAGTTTTTCCTCCTGAAACGCTCGCATCGGAGGAGTGATATACAATTCCCCTTCGTTCCAAACATCTAACATGTGATCTAGGGTGGCGATATTCTCGAGATCAAAGAGTTCCCAAAACCGATAAACGATATCAACTTTTTGAGGGTCCCCGTCGATCGCCACACAGAGATCGTTTCCCAATGGCATCACTTCGTTGGGGTGAAACACAAACACCCGTTTGCCCAATAGTTGCAACTGGCCAGCGATCCACTCCATCTCTGGACGATAGGTGGCAGCTTCATCGCTCACCAAAATCGCAATAAATGGAAAATCTCGCTCCGAAACCGAACCCGCCAACGTGTCATAAAAGGCCTGCAGCATCGACTCTTTCGAACCAAAACCTTCACCTTTTGAACCACCGGAGCTTCCGTTCTCAGAATAGAGTTGAGTCAAAAATGCCGTCAATCCGATGCCTCCGGGAACCGAGTCCATTTCCGACAAGGCAAATCCGTCCTCAGTGATCAATAGATCGGGACGCAGGATAAGTGGCATTCGTCCTTTCAGGCGGTCGGAACGGGCATGCTCAATCAATGAAGAAGGTTTTCCCCGATCCAGATAATCCGCCACCCAGGGAGCCTTCAGTTCACGGTTTCGTAACAAGTTTTTTCCCTGTGCAGAGCGCGTATAGAGAATTTCCAGCGCTTTTTGAAAAGCATAACAGGCCTCGCCAATGGATTCGATCATCTGCAATTGCTGCTCGGTAAGCGGAAACGCTTCCGGCGACAACTTCCAAGTCTTAGACTCAAAGAGAGGTGTCTGCTCAAAGACCTCCTTCAAATGCGAATAGGAATGCATAACGGAATAACTGAGTTAAAAGCTTCGGGACTGAAAGGGAAGCGAAAAGGCACCGCAAGAGCGTATTGACTCTCTATTCTTCCACGACCATATCTTTTCTCGCACGAGGACCTCCTGCTCGCAACCAAGCATGAATGAAAGCATCGAGTTCACCATCCATCACACCCTGCACATTTGAAGTCTCCACGCCGGTACGCAGATCCTTCACCATTTGATAGGGTTGGAAAACATAACTGCGAATCTGATTTCCCCAACCCATTTCACCTTTATCACCGTAGAACTTCTCCATTTCAGAACGTTTTTCGTCCTCCATTTTTTCAAATAGCCGACTCTTTAACGTTTTCATGGCGGTCGCTCGGTTTTTGTGCTGCGAACGTTCATTCTGACATGAAACAACAATTCCACTGGGATTGTGCGTAATCCGGATAGCAGAATCCGTCTTATTCACGTGTTGCCCCCCTTTGCCACTGGCGCGGAAGGTATCCACTCGAATATCTTCGTCCTTAATTTCGATTTCAATATCATCGTCAATCTCCGCAATCACATCCACCGAACAAAACGAGGTATGACGACGCTTATTGGAATCGAATGGGCTAATTCGAACAAGACGGTGCACTCCACGCTCAGCCTTTACATAACCAAACGCATTCAACCCAACAACCCGAATGCAAGCTTTCGACAATCCCGCTTCTTCCCCTTGCTGCAAGTCCTGGATTTCCACCTCGTAACCTGCGCGTTCAGCCCAACGATTATACATCCGGAAGAGCATTTCCGCCCAATCGCAGGATTCTGTGCCGCCCGCACCAGCGTGGATGGTAAGGATGGCATTACATTTATCGAGCTTCCCACTAAGGAACGATTGCAACTCCAACCCGTCGAGGCTTTTACTTGTGGCCAATAGGCTCGTTTCAACTTCCTCAGCATAGAGGGCCGCTTCCTCTTCGTCCGACTCCTTTACTAAATCGACCAGCGTCTCCAAGTCCTCGAGTTTCGACTTAAACTCGTTGGCTTCCCTCAGCACATGCTTGAGGCTGCTCAATTCACTCGTGATCTTCTGCGCCCTTTCCTGGCTATCCCAAAAATTGGCATCGGACATCAGGACCTCAATTTCTCCCACTCGGGTTTCCTTCTCTTTAATCTCGAGAAATCTCCACAAGTATCCGGCTCTTTTACTGATGTCTTCGACTTGAGATAGCATTTCGGGTGTAATCATTACTTCAATATCAGAACAGTCTTGATTCGCATTACAAGTTTTAATGCACTTATACTCACCTGCGAATTAGCAGAAACTGTCGAAACAGAATAATATGCGCATCTACTGGGATATCACAAAAATGGCTAAAAATCGGGTTTTCTCCGGTCTAAACCGCGTATCTCAAAGACTGCAAGAGGCTCTAAAGTCAGAAGGGCACGATGTTGTGCCAGTGGCATGGTCACTTAGAAACAGTCAATATCTGACCTTCCCATCACGAATTCCTCTCAAAAAGGATGCAACGGATGTCTTTATCACACCTGAGTTGTTTTCCGAACTTGAAAGACCCGGGGTAAACCAATGGGTGAAGCATTTTGCAGGGAAAAGTTTCGCCATTTTTCATGATGCTATTCCCTTAAAGCACCCAGAATTTACCTGGCCCAAAAGTGTCGCTCGTCATCCCTCCTATATGAAGGACCTCGCGAGCTATGATGCAGTATTGGCAAACTCAGACTACAGTCGCAAAGAATTAGAGTCCTACTGGAATTGGCTGGAAATCAAAACCCCCAATCCCGTAATTGCCATCCCACTTGGAGCAGATTTCGCCGGTCAAACGAGGATCACTAAGATTCGACCCAAACCCCAGACCATCCATTTACTCATGGTAGGGATATTGGAACCGAGGAAAAATCATGAGGTGGTTCTCAACGCCATGGAGATACTGCGAACGCAGGGTAAAGACGTGCAACTCTCAATCGTGGGACGAGTAAATCCTCATTTTGGAAAAACAATCTGTAAACACATCGATACACTCATTCGCCGGGGACTGCCAATCCGCTACCTCCGACAAATTGAAGACGCGGAACTAGTGCAACTCTACAACAAAGCGGATATCACTTTATTCCCTTCGCTTGTGGAAGGAAATGGACTGCCTGTGATTGAATCGCTATGGCGGGGAATTCCTTCGATCGCAAGTCCGATTCCTCCGCACCTGGAACACGCTGAAAAAGGTGGAGGTGTAGTGATTTTGGACCCAATGAATTCCACGCAATTAGCTTCGACCATCGATTCCATTATTGACGATCCGAAGAAACTCCAATCGCTCCAGGAAGAAGCGATTCAACACGCCCTACCGACATGGGCGGACAGTGCTAAAGCAGTGATCAAGGCAATAGAAAGCATCGACAACGAATAGTTTTCACTGATGAAATCCGAATACGCTTCCCACAAGAAGAGGTGGATATTGGCTGCTGCAGGAGTCGCAACCGTGTTCACTGCCATGGTGGTGCTCCAACTCATTCGCCCGGGTGGGCTCACCCGTTTTGGTGGTTTTGGTGAGCATTTTGAACATCGTTACATCGAAGAAATAAAGCAGGTTGATGCATTCATTAAACCGAACTCAGGGGGCTATGATGGTCAGTTCTATGCGCAACTGGCAACAGACCCCAGTTTGCAAAATCCCCACTTTGAGGAGGCAATTGACGAACCCGCCTACCGTTCCCGACGTATTTTGCTTCCCGCGATCGCTCATTTGCTCGCCCTGGGAAATCCAGAAGCTTCGATCTTAGTATACTGCAGTCTCAATATTATCATTTGGTATGCTTTCGCGTTTTTCATCTGGTCTTGGTTAAAGGTTTCGGACGCTCGAGGGTTCGCGAAATGGACCGCCTGTGTTCTGAGCATGGGAGTGATGGATTCCGTCAAATACTCCCTTACCGACCTTCCTTCAGTTTTTCTTATTTTGGCACTCATCCGATACGCTTCGAGCCAGCGTATATTGGTATCCGGGGGATTCATCGCCTCTCTTTTTTTAAAGGAAACCAACTTGCTTGCGATGGCTGCGATTCCCCATTTGAAGGGGTCGCCGAGAGAATGGGTCAAACCCATGGTCCGTTGGGTCATCAGCAGCGTCATTGCGATTGCGCTCTTTTACTTCTGGTATCGAAGCATCAACCTAAGATTTGGAAATTTTAATGGAGTTTCTGGGAATTTTGACTGGCCTTTGGTTTCAATGGTTCGGAATTTGTGGCAAGCAATACTCGAACTGTATGCCGGAAACTGGGATGACCGTTACATCTTTCGCACGCTCTCGGTCATCGGTTTCGGGGTTCAAATCGGATATCTTGTAACCAGGATTCCCCAGTTCCGGGATCCGATGATTCGCCTTGGGCTGATCTATGGGTTTCTTTTTCTATTCCTGGGTGACTTGGTTTGGTGGGGGTATTGGGCGGTATGTCGGGTAGCACTACCGATGACGATTGCCTTCAATCTTGTTTATTCACCCACCAAAACGAAATACTTTTGGAGCGGAATCATTCTGGCAAACATAACGATTGTTCACGCGATCTATCGCTTTCTCTAAATAGTTTGTTGATTCACACTTTGACGATTTCTCATCACGGTTGCAGCAAACCCTCCAAAACCTTGAGAATCTTTTCCCTCGATAAAGGTTTTACAATAACATCATTCATCCCTGCCTGCTTACACTGAGTTCGCACCGCTTCGGTATTATGTGCCGTCAGTCCAACAATTGGTATGGAGCTTAGCCCTTCTATCTTCCTGATCCGCTGAGTGGCTTCGATCCCATCCATTACAGGCATACTTACATCCATCAAAATGACATCAAATTCAAAACTCTGGCACTTCAGCAACACGTCTTTCCCATCTCCCACAATCGAAACTTGTGCGCCAAGAGATTCCAAAAACTGCCGGGCCAGTAATTGGTTTGCGACATCATCATCCGCAACCAAAATCCTTAAAGACTTTTTGAATTTCTGAATACCCGGCAATGGTTCTTCTCTTTTTTCAAAAATCCGACGAGGCGCAGTAACTAAAAAATCGACGCAGGTTCCTTCATCAGGCTTGGAATCAAACCTTATTTTCCCATCCAAAATTGCGACTAATCGGGCGACAATCGCCAAGCCCAAGCCTAACCCATCAAACTTCCTGTTTTGGCCAGTATCCAACTGTGTGAAAACCTCCTGAACATGGGAAAACTTGCTGTTTCCCATTCCGATGCCTTCGTCGCGAACAGTAAATTTGAGCTCATAGTCCTTGGATTCCTTCATTTCAGAACCGGTGAAATCCACGCTTATATTACCTTTTTCTGAAAATCGAATGGCATTGGCAATCAACTCCCCCAACAGCTCTTCAATCTTTTCCAAATCAAAATAATACTCGTTGGAATCCTCAACATCCAGATACATGGCAAACCCAAGTCCCTTCTTCGATGTCTCTTGTTCGTATCGTTTTGCGATTCTATCGAAAAGGGGTGCTATCGAAGACCATTCAGGTGTTACAACCACCGATCCACTATCCATCGTAGTAACATCGAGGATATGATCGATCGAATGCAGCAGGCGTTCGGCGGATGTTTTTATGAGTTTTACCCGATCGTGGTTCAACGAATCGCCCGCCACAGACTTTTCCAACAACTCTGACATGCCCAATATTGGATTTACAGGTGTGCGAAGTTCGTGGCTCATAAGTCCAAGAAACTCGTCCTTCACTCGGTTGGCTTTTTCAAGTTGAACTTTTGCTTTGTTTAAAGATTTGGTTCGTTTTTCAAGCTCTTCGTTTTTCAACAAAAGTTTCTGCCTAAAGGATTCGTTTTCCAGCATTTTTTCTTTGAGAACCTGATTCACCCGTAGGATGCAGATAACGGTGATCACCGAATAAGCGAGGATGGATACCATCCATCCCACCCATCCAGTTGCACCACTAACATAGTGTTCGACAGAAAAATCATACTCTTGTGTGCCCGAAATATATTGGTAGGCAATAAATCCATAAATGGATAATGCTAACGCTAACACTCCCAATGCTAAGCGGTGTCCACTCAATATACCTGCCAAAACAATACAGGCTAATATCGTTACCGGAGCGAAGGAAAATGCCCCCATGGTCAATAATCCGGAAAAGGCAGCCGCCAGGAGGGAGAATAAAATAAAATGCGCTCTGATTTGGTAGGAAATCCGTTTTCTAAAGACAAGACATGGCACGATCATCAGATAGGTTACTACCTGTACCGCGAGTTTCCAATTCAGTCCGATATAGCCGATATCTCGATAGCATATATGCAGAATAACGGGAAATCCTACGAGAAGTCCGGTCACCATAATGACATCGAGAATCTTACTTCGAAGCTCATCCACATGGCTGCGATAGCGCTCCTGCAAAACGTCTTCAGTAGGTTCAGCTTTTTGCATTGTAAAATACAATTTCTGAGGGTGCAACAGTGCCACATCGCAGCATTAACCAAAATCCCTCTACACCCTAACTATAGCTTTGTATGTTGGACGGTCGACTGCAAAATACCGACCGAGCGATGGGCATACTTTGGTAAGTTGGTCGAAAAATCCACATTGGCACTACCATCGGCGCTATCCGATATGATGCGAATGATCAAGAACGGGATTCGATTCACGGTGCATACTTGTGCCACTGCAGCTCCCTCCATGTCCACACAGTCCAATCCAAGATCCGGCAAAATACTTTTGTCGGTCACAAATTGATCTCCGGTTCCGACACATCCAGCACGCACGAGTGCAAGCCCTGCTTTCGCGTTTAGAGCAGCCTCCACCAATCCAGGATCGGACTCAAAGTAACGATAATCAGTAAAAGGAATGTGCCCGGGTTCAAAGCCCAAACCAGCCACATCAAAATCGTGATGAATAATGCGGGTGCCTACGACAATGTCTCCGGGTTTCAGATCAGGAGCAACTGCCCCTGCAACACCTGTGAACAAGACCCCACGCAGCTCACAACAATCGATCATGTGCTGCGTGATCAGGCTTGCAAAAACTTTTCCGATTCCGGATTTGCAGACAATAACCTCAACGGAATCCAAGGTCCCCCAATATAGTGTAAACCCGCACCACTGCTCCTGCTTTTCGAGCTGGAGCAATGCTATCAGCTCCTGAATTTCCTCATCCATCGCCCCCAGGATCAAAAACCGAGGGGTAGACTTAATGTGATGGGAGGGCTTCATACCGTTGTCCGTGGGATTCAGAATCAGGATTCGAAGGTGTGAAGGAAGAGTCCCGAACGAAGTTTCGGCTCAAACCATGTGCTCTTTGGTGGCATAATCTCATCCACATCAGAGATCGCCATCAACTCATCCACCGATACTGGAAACATGGAAAACGCAACTGCTGCCTCGCCTGAGTCGACTGTTTCTTTCAAGTATTTTGTTCCACGAATACCACCCGCAAACTCGATGTGCTCAGCAGTTCTCGGATCTTCAACACCCAAAAGTGGCCCCAAAACCTTCTTTTGCAGATGACTCACATCAAGTTGATCAACTGGGTTTTCAGGCGTTTCTCCTGCAAAAGATAGCTCATACCAAACCCCTCCGAGATACATACAGACTTTGCCGTTGGTCTCAGGAGCGTCATTGTCCACTTTCTTAAGCGTGCAAACTTTCTCAACTTCAGAGAGAAATGTTTCTTCAGTTCTTCCACACAAATGCTGAACGATTCGATTGTAAGGTAACACCTTCAAATGAGACGCTGGAAACAAGACACACAGAAACCAGTTGTAGTCTTCCTCGCCAGTATGGTTTGGGTTCGCACTCTTGCGTTCCTTTCCAACCCGCGCCGCGCTGGCGGATCGGTGATGACCATCAGCCACGTAAAAACAAGGAACCTCAGAAAACGCCTGCACGATCCCATCAGTTTCATCCAGTTTCCATGCCGTGTGTTGAATGCCATCCTCCGCAACGAAATCATACTCAGGGGCCGCTTTAACCGCAGCAGCAACACGTTCGTTTATGACAGAGTTGTCTCGATAGGTCAAAAAAACCGGACCTGAGTTTGCCGAGAGCTCGGAGGTAAGCCGAGTGCGATCATTCTCTTTGTCCGGTCGGGTTTTTTCATGTTTCTTAATCAGATTATTCTCGTAATCTTCCACATGGCATACCGCTACCAGTCCCTGTTGCACATGATCTCCCATACGCTGCTGGTAGACATAAAGGCTTGGCTGAGCATCTTGCCGCATATGCCCCTGGACCTTCAATTGCTCAAGGTTTTGCACCGATTTTTGATAAACTTCATCCGCATAAGGGTTTTGCCCCTTGGGAAAATCGATCTCCGCTCGAACAATGCGGAGAAAACTCAACGGGTTTCCCTCCGCAAGTTCTCTGGCTTCTTCCGTCTTCACCACATCATATGGCAGGGAAGCAATTTCAGTGACTTTGTCCTTCGCAGGACGTAGGGCGCAAAAGGGTCGTATACGCATCGGTTTTTCGAATCGAATCAGTTATTATTTTAGTATTGTTTCAGATGAAATCTGCGGTCTCTCCTCAGCGGTTAGACGCATTCCGCAGCGGATGCAAGCGGGTTTTCCTTTTCCAAAGACTTTGCAGACTCGGCCGTTAGGAAGGAGGGCGTTGAATCTCACTCGGGCCATCACCGACTATCTTGTGATATTTGCCGCTCATTTTGTCTCTCTCGTATTTAGTGAAACCTTTTTGTTCCAAATTCTTGTTCGACAACAATTTTTTAGTGTTTCCAGCGGTGTGTTTCACTCCTAAGTGCGGAACCGAATAGACTCGGCGTACCGCCTCTGAAGTCGTTGGATGTGATTTCAGCGTGTCATTCATCGAATGGGTGCACTCAAACACTTCTCCTTCACTGCCGTCGGCTTTTATGACCTGATATAAATAAGTGGGCATATTTCTAGAAGCGATTCAGATTCAACCTTCAGCTGTTGGCAAAGCGTGATCCTTTCTGTCCGAACTCAAAGTGCGCTTTCGGCGCTCAATCTGTTGTTGGAAGATCGTTTTGTTGTAATCCCCACGACTGAAGTATTTTTCGAGCCAAATGTAGAGACAAATGAACAAATACCGGCTCCCCATTTCTTTGATTTTCAATTTTGCCTCGCCAGCAGTGCGATTTTTCCAAGTGATTGGAAGCATATCCCAAGAATAACCCCGGACCATAGCCTTGAGGGGAATCTCTACGGTAAGGTTAAAATGAGGGGAAATGAAGGGACGACAACCATCAATCACCTCCATACGATAAGCTTTAAAGGCGTTAGTTGTGTCATTGAGTTGCATGGTGAACAAGAGCTTCAGAAAGAGATTCGCCATTCGATTCACAAACAACTTAATTTTCGGATAGTCGTAGACGGCTCCGCCTTTTACAAAACGACTGCCAAATGCACAATCGTAGCCCTCATTTAGTTTATCCCAATAAGCAGCTGCGTCCTCAGGATCATCCGATGCATCCGCCATCATAATCACTACGGCATCCCCTTTTGCATGGTCCAACCCATAAACGATTGCACGCCCAAATCCATTGAGTCCTTTGTTTTGCTCTGGAGCCAACTCAGGAATGTCCTTTTGCAAGGATTGCAACAATGCCCAGGTCCCGTCAGTGCTGCCGTCATCGACAACTACAATCTCGAAAGGAATACTCCTTTTCCTAAAACACTCGCTTACGCCCCGCAACATCGGCTCCAAGCTACCTTCTTCATCTCTTGCCGGAATAATGACAGAGAACAGGCTAAGCGGTTTTCTTTGGGTGGATTCGGGAGATTTCATTTTTCAACTATTTCCAAACGCTCTAGCGGTTCACGATATCCAACCAGTCTGGATGTTTTTCTGCATGCAACGCAATCGTTTCAAGGATTTCGATTTTTGAGGTTTCGGGTCTCCAATCCCAATTGGATTCACATACCGTACCATCCATTACGATCCAAGGAATGTCAAAAGGGCGGCTTTCTACCGTTTTTTCGACCTCATGTTTTCCAAACCGGTCATCGCACCAAGCAGTCAGTTCAGCAAGAGATAGGCTGGAGGCTACTCCTCCTCCTATATTAACGATGGAAGGTGCGCCCGAATCTGGATTCTCAGTCTGTTTCACCAAAAGCGAGACGAGGTCTTTAGGATCAAAAAAATCTCGAACCTGATATCCATTTCCGCCAAACCCAATGTATTTGAGCGGTTTGCGGGCTCGATGGGAGTTGATCCAAAATGAGACAATCCCTTGATCGACTTTCCCAAACTGACCTGGACCTGCCATCACACCACATCGGTTGATCCATACCGGGAAATCAAAGGCACTGCCATACTCCAAGGCGAGTAACTCTGCCGCTCGTTTGCTGGTTCCATAAAGAGAAAGCGGAGGGGTCGACGAGAATGCTTCAGTGATCCCTTTATCGCTCACTCCAGGGATATCAATGATCGACTCTCGAGGGACAAATCGCTGATCTTGCGGATTCATAGGCAAAGTAGAAAGTGCATCCACCCCATAAACCCGACTGGTCGAAAGAAGAATGAGCCCCGCCTTCACTCGCCTACAGTATTCGAGGATTTCAATACTCCCGGAAAGATTATGCTCCATCAACTGTCGACTACTCGACTTCCCATCCATCCCGGCTAAAACAGAGGGATTTGCAGCACAATCGATCACCCAATCCACCGATGGAAGCGCCTCAAAATCGCTCGAATTCCGAATGTCCCCGTGGATAAATTGAATCCCTAAATTCGACAATTTCTGGCGATTGATTTCGCTGCCAGAACGAATGAGATTGTCCATCCCGATAATTTCAATTCCCGGAACATTTTGCTTCCAAAAATTTGCTATCCGATAGCCCACAAACCCACAAATTCCTGTAATTAGAATTTTCATCTTCTCAACCTATGTGTTTTTCAAAAATCAGGCATATAATACCCAAAAACACAATCCCCCAGTTTGACGCTCGCCTCAGAAAAAGTCACATTCACTATGGATCTAGCAAATGACCGACGGTAATGGAATGGGAACGCTTCCGATTCTCCGATCCATTTTACCAATAAAATAGCTCAACTATCATGAGTGCCCCAAAAACACATTTTCACATACAAAAGACCCAGCTCAACCTTCCTGCCGATAAAGCATGGGAGGTGTTGAGCAATATCCATACGTTGTCGCGGCTCTCTCCTCCATGGTTGAAATCTACCCTTGTTGCCGGAGCAAAAGAGATCAACGAAGAAGCCGTATTCGAAATCAAGATTAGTAAGGGTGTTTTGGCTGGAACATGGAAAGCAAGGGTGTCTTCAATGCGAAAAGGATTTCTTATTGGATTCGAACTCCTCTCTCCTCGTCAACGCACCTGGGTGATTTGGACCAAAGTGTTGCCTGCCGACACCGAGGGGCGCTGCATTGTAGAAGATCGAGTCGAGTTTAATTCGACTGCAATCCTTGGGAAAACCTCAGCAAGGATCGAAAATACAATAAAAGAGATCATCTATTTTCGTCATCGCGCGCTTAAAAGTGATCTCAATTGCCTAGGCTCCCTAACCTCCTCCATGCCCCAAAAAATTATAATCGCCGGGGGCAGCGGACTCGTCGGACGCAACCTTAGCAAATTACTCAAAATGCGAGGCCATCACGTTCAATGGCTCTCCACCAGGGTGCAAGAGGGAATGCTTCATTGGGATCCTGAAAAGGGAATGATCGATCCTGAAAACTTCGAAGGAATAGATACTGTCGTCAATCTCGCTGGTTTTCCAATCGCGTGTCGGTGGAACAAACTCAACCGCAAGCACATCTTGGAGAGTCGCACCAAGTCGACTCACCAATTGGTCAAGACGCTGCTCCGCCTCGATGCCCCACCTAAACAACTCGTTCAAGCTTCTGCGACAGGATACTATGGGTTTGAAAACCAGCACCCAGTAGCTGAAGACCATCCTCGAGGCAGTGGTTTTTTGGCGGAAGTATGCGAAAAATGGGAGGCACAATTGAAGCCTCTCGACGATTCCGATATCAATAAAAAGATCGTTCGCCTAGGGGTCGTGCTCTCATCCCAAGGAGGAGCCCTATCGAAGATGCTGCCGGCATTCAAGCTTGGCTTGGGGGGCAAACTTGGGAGCGGGAAACAATATTTCCCATGGATATCCAACAACGATCTTTCGCGACTACTGGTCTTTTTGATCGAAAAACCCGACCTTGTCGGAACGTTCAATGCCTGCGTCCCTGAAGTGCCCACCAATGCGGAGTTCACTAAAGTCCTTTCGGAAACGCTCCAGCGACCTGCGATCTTCCCGGTTCCGGGATTCGTGTTGAAGACTCTTTTTGGACAAATGGCGACCGAAGCATTACTCGGTGGCATCGGTGCAAAACCAAATGCCCTGATGAATGCAGGATTTCAGTTTCATGACGGGAATTTGGATGAAGCATTCTCCATGAATCTTGGAAAATCACTAAAATGAAATAGTCCATGGAAGTTTTTTTAACATTTTAAAAAATGTGCTAAGTTGCGCCAAATTGGGGCCGATTAAGAAATAGACGATAATCAATGCGATTTTCACCCTCCGCTATTTTTTTTAAAAAGTATCCCAATCATGAAAATATCAGAGCTTTCTCTGCGCGCCAAACTTCTAACATTAGGAATTGGTCTTCCCGCAATAATGATAACTGTCGGGCTGGTGGTCTACACTCACGACTCAAAAAAACTCATCGTTGGAGGCATGGTAGATAAAGCAAAAGCGATATGTACCACAACAGAAGCGGTTCGCGAGTCCATGGATGATCGATGGGACAGTGGTTTTTACTCCACACAAATGCTAACGGATTGGGTCGCGGCAGGAGAGAAAGAAAAGGCGTTGAGTTCAATTCCAGTGGTAACGGCATGGCGGGCGGCCATGAAAAAGGCGGACGAAAACAACTACGAATTCCGAGTTCCAAAATTTCAACCCCGCAACAAAGACAACACTCCTGATCCAGTGGAAGCAGAAGTCTTGAATTTGCTGAAAAGCGAAAACAAAACCGATCACTACATCATTGATAAGGAAATGAATGCGGTACGCTATTTCCGAGCCATCCGACTCACAAAGTCCTGTTTACTCTGCCATGGTGATCCTTCAACCTCCCAAGAGCTTTGGGGTAATGATGAAGGAAAAGACCTCACTGGCGTCAAAATGGAAAATTGGAAGGTAGGAGAGATCCACGGCGCTTTTGAGGTGATTCAATACCTCGATGAATCAGACAAAAAACTACTTTCGATGCTCACTTGGATCGGAATAGCAACCCTACTCGGTTTTGTCGTTGTAGCAGGACTCTATGTCATCCTGGCCAATTGGTCGCTCAAACCTGTGCAAGGATTGAATAGAAACATGAAACAGATTGCAGAAGGCGATCTCACGGTAAAAACCGATGTGAAACAAAAAGATGCCATCGGAGAACTCGCGGACTCGATCAATGAAACGACCACTCATTTGAATAGTTTGGTACAGAATGTCACGGTCGATTCTACATCGGTATTATCGATTTCTGAAGCGCTCTCAAGTCTCGCCGGAAAAATTGAAACGGAAAACGGTGCTTGCTCAAACAAAGCAGACGAGGTGTATGAGGCAGGTCAGACGTTGGCAGCTAACGTCACCCAAATTGCTGCCACCGCGGAAGAATATTCCGCAACCGTCAATACCATAGCCGCTTCCATCGAGCAACTAAACGCTTCGGTCAACGAAATCGCCAGGAGCTGTGTCGAAGAGGCCAAAATCGCGGAAGACGCAAACTCAAAAGCACAACACACACGGGGGGTAATCGAAAACCTCGGCGTTACCGCAAAAGAGATCAATCAGATCGTTGAAGTTATCAACGGAATAGCGAGTCAGACGAACCTGCTCGCCCTCAATGCCACGATCGAAGCCGCTAGTGCCGGAGAGGCGGGGAAAGGATTTGCAGTTGTGGCAAACGAAGTGAAGGAGCTCGCACGTCAAAGCTCGCAGGCGACGGAAAAAATTGCGGATCAAATTCAAGCCATTCAAAAGGCAACCGCAAATAGTGTGGAAGAAATTGGGTCAATCACCGATACCATTGAAAATATCAGTGAGATTGCTACGACCATCAGTAGCGCTGTCGAAGAACAATCCGCGACAGTGGCCGAAGTCTCCAATATGGTTGCGTCCTTCTCTTCTGCCAGTATCGAAATGTCCACTGGAATCCAAGACTCAGCGGTCCAAACGGAAAATGTAACAGACAATATCCGTGAAATCACTGCACTGCTCAGTTCAACCCAATTTGGCAACCAACAGAATCGATCCATATCGGATAAATTACAACTGGTTGCAAAGGAGATGAATGAAAACATTCGAGGCTTTAAATTGGAAGAGGCGAAGTTCGATATTCTGATGATTAAGCAACAGCATCTAGCCTGGTTCCATCGAATACTGGAAGGGATCAGTAATCCTGATTCCCTTACTAATACTACTGTCAATAGTTCATCCGAGTGCTATTTCGGAAAATGGTTCTATGGAGATGGCAAAAAATTCGCTGACCTGCCCGTTTATCGTGAGATCGAACAAGTCCATGAACAAGTGCACACCATCGCTTCCGAAATTGTGGAGAAGGTGAAAAATGGGGATATCCAAAATGCAAAGGGATCGATGAATCGATTCAATGAAACTTGGCAGAACCTCTTTGTGAAGCTGGATCAACTATACACTCACTCAGTTAAATAGCCTATGAACACACACTAGTCTTAACTCATTTACAAAAAACTCCGGTGCACAAACCGGAGTTTTTTTTTGTGGGTGAAATTTGCTAAATCATTAGTTTGTTAATATATTCAATACAAATTTCTTAAGTTCACCAACAATCCACCGATTAAAAGAACCTTAAGCCACCTCCGGCGAAATGCACCAACCAGGTAAGCTTAATCCAATCACAACACACTTTTTGACAGAGTCCGATGTCATCATTTTCAAAAAGAGACATCAGCTCTGTTTAGATAGGGGAAACAACAGCTCGTAACAACACATAGGAAGGGGCTCTCGATGATTCGGGAGCCCCATTTTTTACTAAAAACTATCCTCTGTGGGACGATAAAGTTGCAGTCACTCAACCATTATTCATAACGCAGAGCATCCACGGGATTGAGTCGAGACGCTCTCAACGCAGGGTAAAATCCGAATCCAATTCCAATCGCGGAGCATATCACAACTGCAATAAGAATCCAGTTCCAGGGGATAATGACGCTCACGTGCATGAGGCTCGCTACAATGTTACCAACAATCACTCCCAAAATGATCCCGACCGCTGCTCCCAATTCTGACAAGAAAACGGATTCGATCAAAAATTGATAGAGGATATCCCATTTGCGCGCCCCCAGGGATTTGCGAATTCCAATCTCCCGGGTTCGTTCTGTGACGCTCACCAGCATGATATTCATAATGCCGATTCCCGAGCACAACAACGCAATAGCACTGATCATGAGACCGCCTGTCCCAACCACCCTCGAGATATTGCGAAAGGCGTCTTGAAGAGAGTCATTCGAAGTAATTTCAAAATCGTTCTCATTTTCAGGTTCTAACCCTCGAGCCATGCGCATGTATCCGATCGCAGTATCCTGTATTTCCTCTACTTCTTCCGCACTTGGAGCTTGAACCGCCATGTTCATACTGCGCCAACGATTCCAATTAGAAGACACAAATCGAGTAATCGGAATCAGTACTATGCCATCCATGCTCTGCCCAAAAATATCTCCTCTTTCTTTGAGAACACCGACCACTTCATAGCGGTCCCCATCCAATACAATTGATTTCCCTAAGGGGAACTCCGCGGGGAAAAGTTCTTCTTCAATTTCCTGACCAATGACGACGACGGGGCGATTAAACTCCAAGTCAGTATTGTTGAGGTTTCGCCCATAGTTGAGCTCATATTTATTGGAGTTCAAATAGTGCTCGTTGGTCCCAACCGTCGTGATCCTGGGAGAAGTCATCTTATCCTTGTATTTCACCCGTTCTCCGCCGTCGTAAGCGAGCAATGTAACAGGGATTCCCTCCGCTTCCATCAATTCCTTAAACTCCTGAGCTTGGCGCGGATTGATCCGAGGACGTTTCCGCCATTCCCCCCTTCCGCCTCCAAACTGAATTGCGGGTTCGCGTTGGATTTGAAAAACGTTGGCCCCTAAGAAACTCAGCCCGCCTTCGATACTTTGGCCTACGGCTGATAGTGCGGTCATCACTCCAACAACCGAAAAAACACCGATGGAAACACCCAAAATCGTCAAACTTGTGCGCAATTTGTTCGCACCCAAAGACGAGAGTGCGAGCCTCAACAAATCGTTTTTACGGATACCGCGTTTCACTGGCTTTTGTGGGTTATCACTACTCATGTCGTAATGCCTCCGTTGGGTCTAGAAATGCTGCCTGCAGCGCTGGGATAAACCCCGAAATGATTCCTGTCAAAATCGAGATGAAAACAGCCATTACGATCAGTTCGATTGACATGACTAATGGGAAATTGGGAGCCACTTGGGCAATGGCCATTTTGAGAAGATAAGAAACAGCAAGGCCGACCACTCCTCCCAACAAACAGATCATGCTCGATTCCGTTAAAAACTGCATCAAAATCGAACGTCGACGCGCTCCGATGGCTCTTCGAGTTCCAATCTCCTTAGTCCGTTCTTTCACACTTACAAAGGTGATGTTCATAATTCCAATCGCCCCAACAAAGAGGGCGAGTCCAGTTACGAAGAAGCCAGCAAGGGCGAGTCCCTTCTTGATGGGTCCGAGTTGCTCCTCAATTGCATCCGATTGATTCACTTCAAAGTCATTTTCCTCACCAGGTTCGAGACCACGCACCCGTCGCATCGCTCCAATGATCTCATCCCGCGCTTCTGCAATGCTGGCTTCCTCTTTCTTTTCCACCTTTATTGTTGCTGAACTCCACCAACGGTTGGCAAAAAACTTCCGAAGGGAAGGCAATGGCATCAGCACATTGCGGTCGAAACTCTGCATTCCAAGAAAACTTCCTTGCTTGGCGTAAACTCCGATCACTGTGTATTTAATTTTTTTAATTCTTACATTTTTCCCAATGGCCTCTTCATGACCTTCGGGGAACAACGCTGCGGCGACATCATAACCTAATATCACCACATTACGTCCTGCCACAGCCTCAGCGTCTGTGAAAAACCTTCCAAATTCGATAGTCGCATTGTCGGTGAAGGGATAATCCGAATTGGTTCCCATAGTATTCACCCTGGTTATTTCTCGATCGTCCCGTTCAATGGTCTGACGGCTCCACACCGAAGGCACCGCGATCACAAGTGTCGAATCGGGTGTATCCCGCATGATCTCATTTAACTCGCCAGCATATTTAGCCTGAAGGTTCGGACGATTTCTGAATTTCATCCAATCATCTCCGACATCTCGCCACGGCCACTTTTCAACGTAGAAGGTATCCGTGCCCAGCATATTAAGACTGTTCTGAAATCCAATATCGATTCCTTTAATGGCGGTTCCCATGAGGGTCACTGCGATGATTCCAATAATCACCCCAAGTGCTGTGAGCAACGATCGCATGCGGTGTTGGTTCACTTGCTCCAACGCAATGCGAATGCTCTCAATCATCTCATTCAAGAGTAGCTTCATTCACTGTCGCCTTTTTTATCTACAAATATATCTGATTCAATTTTACCATCCCGCAACCGCACACAACGCCTCGCGTGGTCGGCGATCTCATCTTCGTGAGTTACCAGTATGATGGTATTACCCGCCTCATACAGCGCATCAAATAGCGCCATGATTTCGGCTCCTGTTTTGGAATCCAAATTTCCTGTGGGTTCGTCCGCCAATATAATCGACGGATTATTTACCAACGCTCTGGCAACCGCCACACGTTGACGCTGCCCCCCTGATAACTCATTTGGACGATGGTGAATTCTGTCTGCCAAACCGACTTTTTCCAACGCTTCTTCCGCCATTTCAACCCGTGTAAAGGAATCAATGCCTGCGTAAACCAGCGGCAATTCAACATTGCGAAGCGTCGTCGCTCGAGCAAGCAGGTTGAAGCTCTGAAAGACGAACCCAATCCGCCGGTTACGAATATCCGCAAGCTCATTATCGCTCATATCAGCGACGTCTTCGCCCCCAAACATATAGACTCCTTCGGTAGGAGTATCGAGGCAGCCCAAGAGATTCATCATCGTCGACTTACCACTCCCAGAGGGACCCATAATAGCCACATAGTCGTTGGGATAGATCTTCAGGTCCACCCCATCCAACGCATGGACTTTTGTCTCCCCGAGATCGTAGATCTTTTTGACCCCGAGAATCTCAATGATGGGATCAGCCCCATTAGTGTACGGTCGCATGACTATTTCTTCCCTTTAGGTCCTCGTGCTCCGAAATCTTTGGATTTCTTTTCGATGACTTCAGACTCGTGTTTCAGGGTTCGCGTCAAAACTCCATAACTTCCTGTCACGATTTTTACATCCTCATCCAGGCCAGAAGTAATTTCGATATTCTTATTGTCCGCTATGCCTGTTTCCACAGGTGTTAGGATGACCTTACCGTCCTTGAAGACAAATACCACTCGTTGGGTCGTATCCTTAATGTCACCACGTTTACCACCACGACCCTTTTTATCTTTGTCCGCATCTTCAGCTTTCTTCTCCGCTGTTTTGGTTTCGTCCTCAGCTGTTTCGCCTTCAGCTTTGTCACCCTTATCCCCATCCTTCTTCTTAGGGTGCAATTGGCGTTCAATTTCATCCTTCGGGCGCACGGTTACACTTTGTAACGGAACGAGCACGACGTCTTTTGATGTCTTGGTCTTAATGTCCGCGGTGGCAGTCATGCCTGGACGATAACGGGTGTCCGGTTCTTCGAGGCGAACTTTAACTTCGAAAGTAGTCAATTGTTCCTGACTTCCACTACCGGAAGTTTTCGCAGAGTTGGCAATTTCAGTGACAACACCAACAAATTTTTCATCGGGAAAGGCATCAATTTCAATGTCGGCTTTATCGTTAATTTTCACATTCACGATCTCAGCTTCAGACACGTCTACCCGCACTTCCATGTTACTCAAATCAGCCAACCGCATGATTTCGGTGCCCGCAAATTGTCCTGTTCCGACAACACGGTCACCGAGTTCGGAATTAAGCGCGGTTATCGTTCCATTATTCGGAGCATAGGTGGTCGCCTTGTTCAGTTCATCCGTTGCTTCCTTGAGTTGCATGTCCTGCTGATCAATTCGGAATTTGGATGCTTCATGGGAAGCAATCGTCACTTCAACAGTGGTTCGGACTTGGTCCAGTTCCTCCTGAGTCGCGAACCCTTTCTCAAACATTTTTTCCGTGCGACTCAGATCGAGCTTCGCTTTCAACATTTGTGCTTTGGCTTGCGCCGCATTTGCTTTGCTTGCACTCAAAGCAGCTTCCTGTTGCTTCACTTGAGCTTCAAGTGTATCGGGATTCACCCGAACCAAAATGTCGCCTTTCTTAACGACCATGCCATCAGTGACGGGTAGTTCAACGATCTCACCTGCAACCTCCGAAGATATTTTGACTTCAATCTCCGGATAAATTTTACCCGTTGCGGTCACAACACTGGTGATATCACCTTTAGTCGAGGAGCCAATTGTAACCTCAACTCCTTTAGGTCCAGACTTGGACTTCGCAATGACTAAGCCGACGACTGCGACTACGACGATGACCATCATGATGATGATCCACTTTAATTTACCTTTTTTCTTACGTTTGGCCATGAGTCAAATTGGTTGGATTCGAAAGGGGAACGATTCGATAGTTGTTGATTGATTTAGTTAAAGTTCAAATTGATGTTGTGCCGGTTGAGAATACTCCCATCCAGGCGGGAAAGATCAGCGAGTGAACGGACAGCGTTGTGCCAGGCGTTAAGCTCAGAAATCATCGCACGATCGAGTGCTTCCTGGGCCTGTTGCACGTCTCTGAAAACCGCAAGTCCTTCTTTGAATTTGGCTTGTTCTTGTTCAAAGGCTGCCCGTTGCAGTTCGAGAGTCACACGGGAAGCATCGAGTTTTTCAAGGCTTACATCATAGGCTCTCCAAGCCCGACGCACACTAAGAAACAAAGCTTGTTCGATCTGCTCGAGCCGGACTTTTTCCCGTTCGATACTTGCTTCGACCTGGTTAAGATAGGCTTTGCCAGCTCGTTTCCCAATCGGAATATTGAACTCCAACCCAACACCCCACTCATTCCCATCTTTTTCAAGGGCCCCGCTGAAGGCATCGGTTCGACGGGTTCCAGAGAATCCAGAAGTGGAACCAGAAGCCACAAAATCAAGTTCAGATTTGTTGCGGTCTTTCGCGATGATCTTATCAAATCCAAGACTTTCGATGTTCGTTTGTTGAATCATCAAATCGAGGTCATTTACCAACGCTCCGGACCATGCGTCACTCAAGGAGGGAACTTCCCTTCCGAGATCAGGAAGTGCGCCCACTTCCAAGTCATGATCTTGATAATTTGGATTCAAACGCCCCATTGCCACAAGAAGGCCATCTTCAGCATCTTTAACTCCTCTTTGAGAATCAATGAAGGATTCCTTCTGACTCGCAAGGTTTGCTTTTGCCTGGAGCACATCCAGCTTCGTCGATAGGCCCAGCTCTTCTCTCTGCTGGGTTTCGTCCAATAAATCCTCTGCCAATGCCACACTTGAACGGGACAGCTCCAATACCGCATTTTGATAAGCAACAGCCCAATAGGCTTTTTCTGTTTGATTGATCGCATCCAGGAGACTGTTTTTATACTCAAGCTCTGCCACAGCCAATGATGCCTCTGATTTCCATACACTCGCCATATTCGCCGATTTCCCAAATCCCTGGAGCAATGCCTGTCGGACCGAAAGAGTGATTCCCATATTGAAACTAGAATTACCGCCAACTTGCTGATTGAGTTCCGCATCGAACCGGCTTCCATCATTTTGAATGTAGCGGCTTTGCAACGAAACGGAGGTTCCGGTCGAATAGCGCTGTGACGCTCCTACACTTGCGCTTGTGCTCTCCGATTCGGACTGTGACCAACCTTGTTTCTGTTGGCTGGTATTGACGGAACCAAAAAGTGTTGGGTCAAATTTGGACTGTGCAGACTGCAAATCCTGCTCTCTCAAATAAGTCTGATACGCGTTAATTCGTAAACTCAGGTTCTCTTCGATGGCCTCGTAAAGTGCATTTTCGAGGGAAATCTCTTCAGCGTTTACTTGAATCGGGCCACATACCGCAATGGCAATAAGCACAAAAGTCCCGTGGTTCCGGAATAGTTTCAAATTCATAATGACGAAATCAGTACGGTTTTGAGGATGGGAGTTGATGATCCCATTTTAAAAAGATGATGTTGATGTTGAAATAGAATGGATATCGCTAGTAACGAAACCATTAAACAGAATGTTACATAAATAATTCATCTTTACTAGTTCATAAATTTCGGAACGTAAGATTCCAGACCTTCCAAGTCGTTGAATATGCAGACCTTGCAGTAACTCAAGCTTGCCTTAACCCTCTCTGTTTTTTGTTCCGAAACCCTTCAAAAGGCACTCTTCTTGTGCCCTCAAGCGAAAAATCTCTTTTTCAGTGATTGACTAGTCAGTTCGAATTTAACTCACTGTAATCGGGGAATCCCGCTGTACGTGCTGAGCACCGGCGACGGGAAGCTATCTAGTGAAGGGAAATTGAGTTCCGCTTGGAAATTCGAGTTCCCTCCTCTGGCAGTTTCCAAGGTTTTCCAGAACCATAAGGGTGCCATCGTGCACAACAACCGCTGACATAAAGACAAAGACTGTTTCATTATGCCCGATTCTAAAAAATCACCATTAGGGTGGCCCGAGCCACAAGGTCTGTGGGATCCGTCCCGCGAAAAAGACTCCTGCGGAGTTGGTTTTATTGCTCATCTCAAAGGTAAACGTTCCCACGATATCATTGAGAAAACACTGACGATGAATACGCAGATGATTCACCGTGGAGCCAGTGGTTCAGATCCGGACACTGGAGATGGGGCAGGTATCTTCATTCAGATGCCCGACAAATTTCTGCGCAAGGAGATGGCCAAAAAGGACATCGATCTCCCTGCTGAAGGTGATTACGGCGCTGGCCTGGTTTTTCTGTCTCCAGAACCCACTGAACGGGAAGCAGCCATGCAACTCTTTGAACACATCATCAAAGAGGAAGGACAAAAGTTTATTGGCTGGCGCAAGGTCCCTGTAAAAAGTGAAATTCTTGGGAAGACTTCCGGTCGCTACGAACCCGTAATCCGTCAGATCTTTATCAAGAAGAGCTCTGATATCACGGACGTCATGGAATTTGAGCGAAAGCTCTACATGATTCGTAAGCAGATTGTGAATGCAATCCGCTTCAACGAACTCCCGGTTACGTTTGGAGACTTGCACGGTATCACCACCAAATCTTTTCCGGGCGGAGACTACTTCTATGTCACGGGGCTTTCGGCCCGCACCATGATTTACAAAGGCATGCTGACTCCCTGTCAGCTTGCTGAGTATTTCTATGATTTCCACGATCCGGATTTCGAGTCTGCACTCGCATTGATGCACACTCGTTTCTCAACCAATACTTTCCCGAGTTGGTCACGTGCTCACCCAAATCGTTTCATCGCCCATAATGGTGAAATCAACACGGTGATGGGTAATCAAAACATGATGAAGGCGCGCCAGGCGCTCTGTAAATCCAAGCACTTTAAGGAAATCGAAAAACTTTTCCCCGTTGTGGTGGAAGAGGGATCTGACTCCGCTCGTTTTGACAACGCTCTCGAGTTCCTTCATCTCGGTGGGTATGATCTCACCCATGCGGTTATGATGATGATCCCGGAACCATGGGAACGCCATCAACACATGGATCCCGCAAAAAAGGCATTCTACGAATACCATGCTTGTATGATGGAACCATGGGATGGACCTGCTTCCATTACGTTCTCAGATGGATACCAAATCGGAGCGGTACTCGATCGGAATGGATTGCGCCCCAGCCGCTACTACGTGACGGATGACGACTACGTGATCATGGCGTCTGAGGTGGGAGTCATTCCCGAACTTGATCCACTTACAGTTATCAAAAAGGGTCGCTTGCAACCAGGTCGCATGTTCCTCGTGGATATGAACGAAGGACGCATCATCCCCGATGAAGAAATCAAGAAAAGAGTCTATTCTGCAGAGCCATATCAAGAATACCTCGATCAAAATCGAGTCAACGAAGACGATTTACCGGAGCCGAAACATGTGCCGGAGATTGATGAGTCTAAAACTCTGCAGAAGCAGTTGGCATTTGGATACACCTACGAAGATCTTCGCTATGTGCTTGAACCCACCTCGCGAATGGGTGTGCAGCCTATTTCTTCGATGGGCAATGATACTCCGCTCGCGGTGCTTTCAAATAAGTCCAAGCACTTGTATCAGTATTTCAAACAGATCTTCGCACAGGTAACCAATCCGGCGCTCGACTGCATCCGGGAAGAATTGGTCACTGCGACAGAAACTTTCCTTGGTGCTGAAGGAAACTTACTCGAACCGACTCCTGAGAGTTGCCGTTTGATCCGGCTGAATAACCCGCTAATCGATGATAAGAAACTGAGTCAGATCCGAGAAATCAGCTTGAAGGGTTTCAAGACTGCTTCAGTAGACGCTCTTTTCCCTGCCGGCGAAGGAGGGGAAGGTCTTGAAAAGGCAATGGATAAGCTCTTCCGCAACGTCGATCTCATGATCGAAGCGGGTGTGAATATCGTCATTGTTTCTGACCGCAACATCGATAAAGACAATGCCGCAATCCCGACATTACTCGCGATGGGCGGTCTCCATCACCATTTGGTGAAAAAGGGAACTCGCACAAAGGTTTCTATTGTCCTTGAAACGGGTGAAGCACGCGAAGTTCATCACTTTGCGGTGCTTTTCGGATATGGTGCCGATGCCATCAATCCATACATGGCCTTTGAATCATTGCACAAAATGATTAAAGAGGACATGCTCGACATGGAGTATGAGAAGGCAGTTTATAACTACCTCAAGGGCTCAATCAAGGGTGTGGTCAAAACGATGGCAAAAATGGGCATCTCCACGGTTGCTTCTTACCGAGGAGCTCAAATTTTCGAAGCCATCGGGTTAAATACTCGAGTGGTAAACAAGTATTTTACTGGTACCGCTAGTCGCTTGGAAGGTTCCTGTGTTGAACAAATTGCAGAGGAAGCACTAATCCGTCACCGTAGCGCATTTCCAGATCGTCACATTGAAGACGACGAAATTGCACTCGACACTGGGGGCATGTATCAATGGCGCAAGGATGGAGAGTATCACCTCTTCAATCCGGAGACCATCAGTCTTCTACAAAAGGCCGTTCGCACGGGTTCCTACGAAGTTTATAAGGAATACGCAGCCAAGGTGAACGATCAGAGCGAAAATCTCTGCACCTTGCGTGGCCTGATGCGATTTGATAGTCACCGCAAGCCTGTTCCTATTGAGGAAGTTGAGCCGATTGAAGCCATCACAAAACGTTTTAAAACGGGCGCTATGTCCTACGGTTCCATCTCCAAAGAGGCGCATGAAACACTGGCAATCGCAATGAACCGCATTGGAGGAAAGTCCAATACCGGTGAGGGTGGCGAAGATCCAGAACGTTTTAAGACCATGGAAAATGGTGACAGCAAACGTTCCGCTATCAAACAGGTGGCATCGGGTCGCTTTGGTGTAACAGGGGAATACTTGATTAACTCTGACGAAATTCAAATCAAGATTTCTCAGGGGGCAAAACCAGGTGAAGGCGGCGAACTTCCGGGTTCGAAGGTCTATCCTTGGGTCGCAAAGGTGCGACACTCTACACCAGGTGTGGGGCTTGTTTCTCCCCCACCTCACCATGACATTTATTCCATTGAGGATCTCGCGGAGCTCATTCACGATCTCAAAAATGCAAATACCAAAGCGCGGATTAACGTGAAACTCGTCGCAGAGGTAGGAGTTGGAACGATCGCTTCTGGGGTAGCAAAGGGGCACGCAGATGTCATTTTGATTTCCGGGCACGATGGTGGCACCGGCGCATCACCCTCTTCTTCGATTTACAACGCGGGTGCTCCTTGGGAGCTTGGCCTCGCTGAGACCAATCAGATCTTGCTTCTAAATGACTTACGAAGTCGTGTAGTCGTTGAAACTGATGGTCAGTTGAAAACTGGTCGTGACGTCGCAATCGCCACTTTGCTCGGTGCCGAGGAATACGGTTTCGCAACAGCACCGCTCGTTACAATGGGCTGCTTGATGATGCGAGTGTGTCAGAAGAATACTTGCCCGGTCGGAGTAGCGACTCAGAACCCTGAGCTGCGCAAAAACTTCACAGGAAAGCCTGAACATGTTGTCAACTTCATGCGATTTGTCGCCGAAGAAATGCGCGAAATCATGGCGGAGTGCGGTTACCGGTCGATCAATGAAATGGTCGGGCACGTGGAATGCCTTGATACGGCTGAAGCAATCGATCACTGGAAAGCTAAAGGGATCGACCTCACGAGTATTTTCCACAAACCGGATGTGGATGCGAATGTCGGAACCTATTGCCAAAAGGAACAGGACCACGAATTGGACAAGTCACTCGATGTCACTCACCTACTCGCTTTGTGCAAACCGGCAATTGATCGCGGTGAAAAGGTAAAAGTCGAACTTCCGATCATTAATATCAACCGCGTCGTTGGAACAATCACCGGTAGTGAGATTTCCAAAAAGTACGGAAGTGCAGGGTTGCCCGAAGATACCATCGAGTTGAAATTCAACGGTTGTGCGGGTCAATCACTCGGTGCATATGCCCCGAAGGGCATGAAGTTTGAACTCGAAGGTGATGCCAACGATTATTTGGGCAAGGGTCTTTCCGGAGCCAAGATTATCGTGTATCCACCCAAGGGTTCCAAGTTTGCTGCCGAGGATAATATCATTATCGGTAATGTAGCGTTTTACGGAGCAACCGAAGGAGAAGCCTACATCAATGGTATCGCTGGGGAACGTTTCTGCGTGAGAAATTCCGGCGTAAGAACCGTCGTTGAAGGGGTCGGAGACCACGGTTGCGAATACATGACCGGAGGTGAAGTCATCGTTCTGGGTGAAACAGGACGAAACTTCGGCGCGGGAATGTCTGGAGGAGCGGCCTTTGTATACGACATCAATGGCGATTTCGAAACACTGCTCAACCCGGCGATGGTGAATCTGTATCGGGTTGTAGAATGCGAAGACTCTGACATTCAAAACTTGAAGTCACAGATCGAAAAGCACGTTGAATACACCGGATCAGCGCGTGGGAAATTCATCCTGGAGAATTGGGAGAGCGAATTACCTAAGTTCTTTAAGGTGATGCCGCGCGACTACGAGCGGATGCTGAACTGCATCAAAAAGGTTGAAGCTGAGGGCTTATCCGGAGATGAGGCACTGATGGCCGCTTTCGAAGAAAACTTGGCCGATGTATCACGAGTTGGGGGAAACTAATTAACCGAATCGTCAAACCGTTAAACACTGAAATTAGAAAACCATGGGAAAACCAACCGGATTTTTAGAAATCGAACGTAAGACCGTCAGCGATTCGGCTCCGCTCGATCGCATCAAGCACTGGAAAGAGTTCAAGATAAAACCTGAAGAAGGCCTCCACAAGGAACAGGGTGCCCGCTGTATGGACTGCGGCACACCGTTCTGTCATACTGGTATGCTCGTTTCGGGTATGGCCAGCGGGTGTCCAATCAACAACTTGATACCTGAGTTCAATGACCTCATTTTTAGAGGTCGCTGGAAGGAGGCTCTCGAACGTTTGCACAAAACAAACAACTTCCCCGAATTTACAGGTCGGGTTTGTCCTGCACCTTGTGAAGGTTCCTGCGTTTTGAGCACCATCGAGCCCGCAGTAACGATCAAAAACAACGAGTGCGCAATTATCGATCGTGGATGGGAAGAAGGATGGGTCACTCCTCATACCCCTGCTGTTCGCACCGGTAAAAAGATTGCTGTCGTAGGATCCGGCCCAGCTGGGCTTTCCTGCGCGGATCAACTTAACCAGGCGGGTCACGAGGTTACCGTTTACGAACGCGCGGATCGCATTGGTGGTCTGCTCACTTACGGTATTCCCAATATGAAACTCGATAAGGTCGAAGTTGTCCTGCGTCGAGTTAAGTTGATGGAAGCCGAAGGAATCAGTTTCAAGACGAGTACCGAGATTGGTAAGGATATTACTGCCGCCCAATTGAAAGAAGATAACGATGCCGTCATTTTCTGCACCGGAGCTACAGTGCCCCGCGACCTTCCAGTGGAGGGACGGGAAGCAAAAGGAGTTCATTTTGCGATGGATTTTCTTACCGGAAACACCAAGCACATCCTCGACACCGAATTCGATGGATCTCTCCCGGAAATCAATGCGAAAGGCAAAGATGTCGTCGTTATTGGTGGTGGTGACACTGGTACTGACTGCGTAGCAACCTCGGTTCGTCATGGTGCTAACAGCGTCGTGCAGCTCGAGATCATGCCGAAGCCTCCGACAGAGCGTCAGGCCAACAACCCTTGGCCCGAGTGGCCAAAGGTCTACAAGATGGACTACGGGCAAGAGGAAGCCGCTGCATTGCAAGGTGAGGACCCACGCACCTATTTGGTCATGACTGAGAAATTCAACAAAGATGAAGACGGCAATTTGACCGGTCTCGATATTGTTGAAATCGAATGGGGGAAAAATGACGCAGGTCAGTTTGTTCCAATCAAAAAGGAAGAAACCCGCCGCACTCTACCCGCACAGCTCGTGACCTTGGCAATGGGATTCCTCGGACCGGATCAAACTCCGATAACCGAACTGGGCCTTGCAACGGATCCTCGTTCCAACATTCAGGCCGAATACGGGAAGTTTTCAACTTCGGAAGCCGGGGTTTTTGCCGCTGGTGACTGCCGTCGCGGACAAAGTCTCGTCGTATGGGCGATTAATGAAGGTCGTGCAGCCGCACGTGAAGTGGATCAGTTCCTCATGGGAACAACAAAACTTCCGTAAACCCGGTTGAAACTTTTCAAAAACAAAAAACCCGCCAAGATTTTTCTTGGCGGGTTTCTTTTTATAAAAACAGCAATTACTTAAGGAAATCTACTTCACAATCATTTCACCCTTCATGGTCATGTAATGACCCGGAAAAGAACAGATGAAGGGATACGTTCCCTTTTTAGTTGGAGCGTTGAATTCTACGGTGTCGGACTCACCAGGTCCCAACATCTTCGTGTGAATGATAATTTCACTCTGGTCAGTAGGGAGGTATCCCGGCCCATTCATCAAGGCATTAGTCGCAAGCGCTGCGATATCTTCCGAAATCATCGGCTTCAGCAAAATCCAGTTGTGTGCCATGGATTGTGCCGGCATTTTGCCAGTATTCGTAAGGGCAATCTTCAGCTTTTCACCGGGTTTGGCCTCAATGAGGGTGATATCAAACTTCATAGAGTCATTACCATGAATAGCAATCTCCCTGGCTGGAGCATTCGGATCAACGATCACTTCCTTTTCGGAAGAACAGGCAAAAAGCCCAAGGGTTAGAAGGGTAAGTAGGGTATTTAGTCGGGAACATTTCAGCATGATAGAAATAGAAAATGATAAAGTATACTGTGAGATCAAGTCGGATGCCCATTTTCGAAGAGTCCTTTTGTCAGCATGAAACACTCGGAATTACATTTCCTCTTAAGATTTCTCATGGTGGAAAATTGGGTCTACCCAATATGCCACTAGGGAGTGTTTGGAAATTCGAACAAAGATGGTAATGAATCTTTTTCCACAAAACGAGGCGGTTAAAAGGTGTTGGGCTGAAGCCCTGCTCTTTTTGAACAACGCTGTATTGAGCAAAAAGAACATTATCCGATTCGGATTTCGTCAAAATTCATGTTCGCGGCGTTTGCAAATTCCCTCCGACATTCATGTCGCAGGGAATTTGCAGCCTTGCGCTGCATGGATTTTGCACAGAAACCATCAACGTTGGAATTTCCAAACACTCCCTAGTTCTACTTAGTTAAATGGAACAATACCTGTTCGTTGGTTTCGTCTTCGTTGTAGGTCCTGCTCTCGCAAGCGATGTCGATGTCGGATGTTTTTGTAAACCTCTTTTTCATCAATTCGTTTTCTTGGAAGGTAAAAATCGAGTAATTCTGTGATATCACGAACGCTCAGTAATGGCACTTGTTCTTTAACCTCCATTCGCAGTTTTTGGCTAAAGAGCAGAGCCATTGCAACCAAGGCCATATGATGGTGCCATCCCTTCCATACTCGCACTTGATATTGAGCCATTCCGAGCTGACTTTTAGCCTGTTCGAAGGCATGTTCAATCCAGTAGCGCTGGCCTTGAACAAAGGCATAATAACTCCAGTCTTTTCCAGCTCGAAGATTACTGAGTGTGTATTTGAAACTTCCATCTGTATCGCCTTTAACAATCAACAAACGTTCTCTGGACTGTTCCAGTCCCGCTTCCCATGTCCACACCGTTGTAACCCAAATTTTAGTCCATAACTCTCCTTTACTACCTTGTCGGTAGCACACCTGTTGGTGGGAGTTCTCGAAACATTCACGCACCAACGACTCCACACTGCAGTAATTTGCCTCATTGTTGGGGCTTAACCGATAGTTCTTTGCCGGTCGACCCGCTCCCTCCAATGGACCAGGATCATCCAGTATCGGCCTGGCATCCCATACTTTGGTTGTTTTATGCACATCTCCAACAAAAGATAAGCCCATATCTTCAACGGCATTTACCAGTTTTCGTTTGGTTCCATACAAACTGTCAAAACCAACCCAACCGAACTTCACGCCCAACTCCCTGGCATGCTTTATCATCTCAAGCGCCTGGTCGTGTTTACTGCGGTATTGCCGATGTTCTTCAGGCACTTTGGCTTTGTCCAGCCTTTGCACATCCTTACTCCAGTCTTCGGGTAAAAACAAACGGAAATCGGTTAAGCAAACCCGCTGGTCATGGCCCAGAGATGCAAACACTCCAACCTGTGAGTTTTCGATTTTTCCAGCTCGTCCTGACCATTGACGCTGCACCCCAACAGAAGCCTTTCCTTTTTTGATAAAACTGCTCTCGTCAATAAACAGTCCGGTTTTTGCTTCATCACTAAATAGATCACTAGCATCTTTGGCTACCTGATCCATCACTGCCTGATGATCCCACGGAGAGGAACTTATAAACTGCTCCATTCCTTGATAATCACTGTTCTTTACATCCAAACCGATTGATTCGATGTTCTTTCGACGCTGAGTTCCAAGTAGGCCTGAGAGATAATGTCGGGCATGACCAACACTGTTCATGCCCCATCCAATGAAATGCGGTGAATAGCTATTGCAAAAGTCCACAAATAATCGCGCCACATCACTGAGCGCTGTAACGTCATTTTTTTTCTTGGATCTATTTGAACATCAAACAGATCCGCTGTTCTTTAACTCATAAAATAGACGCTTGTTTCAATTAATGCAACCATTTAACTAAGTAGAACTAGAGCATCCTGCATTTAAGCTGGTCAATTCGTATCAGAGTAAACGCAGAATGCTCTAGACGAAACTGTCGAGGATTGAGCATGAGCAATCATTATTGAGCGTTTTCTCCCTACTAGCTTCGCCTGCTACTGATTTTTTTTAATTTATCGCACCATATACCTTGACATCAAGATACTTTATGCAAAGTTAAAGACATGAATCAAACATCGAACATTTCAGGAATGCATGTATGGCTCGTGCTCTGGAAGGCCTACAAAGCTATGGAAATTATTGATAAACGTAGCATTGCAGACCTCGGAATTGGCGGAATATCGGATTTTGCTATTCTTGAAATTTTGCACCACAAGGGTCCCACTCCCATCAATGCGATCGGAAAAAAAATCGGTCTGACCAGTGGATCGATCACAACAGCGGTCGATCGTGCGGAAAAAAAAGGATGGATCGTAAGGGGGCCTGACGAAAAGGACCGTAGGGTTGTGAACATAACTTTAACCCAATCCGGAACAAAAATCATCAGTGAAAGCATGGAAAAACATGCCGCCGTTCTTGAATCAAGTGCCTCCGTTTTGGATGCTCAGGAACGCACGACTCTGATCCAAATACTCAAAAAAGTTGGATATCATGCCCAGTCACTTAGCTAAAACAACTGCGTTTTATTTCAACAATCAAATCATCATCGCGCCCGTTAAACATCACAGTCATGAAACCTTTTCTTAAAATTCTATCCATTGTAATTTTTTTGATTTCCATCGGCCTATGGCTTGTCGATGGAGCCAATACAGGTTGGACCACAACCGAGCAGGAAATTCAAAAAATCGATGAAATCACCGAAATCGAATACACTGTTTATGAGAAAAAACTTACTTTTGGAATCGAACTGCCTGTCGCAGGAACGATAGCCGCAGCATTTGTGTTTGCCGCTTCTCTCTTTTTTAAACCAACAAAACAATCAACATCATTATCTTAAAATGAAAAACAACATTATCAAAACAACCGTTAGTCTCATCGCCATCGCATCTTTAGGTGTGGCGGCAACACACGCCGAAAGCTTTGATTTCAAAGATCCCAAGGGTGTCAACAATGTGGCGTTCTCAATGGATGCACCGCTCGAATATATCAGTGGAACTGCCAACGGCATCAGCGGTACAGTCAATTTCGATGCTGCTCATCCTGAAAAAACATCGGGAGAAATTGTGCTCGATACCAACACCCTCATGGTAGCCAACTCCATGATGAAAGATCACATGCTCGGGGGTCATTGGATGGATGTCGAAAACCACTCCACGATAACATTTACAACCGAAAAACTTATAAATGTTTCGAGTAAAGGCTCCAAGATCACCGCGGATGCCGTCGGTTCAATTACTGTAAAAGGAACCACGAAGGAAATCGAAGTTCCCGTTACTCTCACCTACCTTCCTGGCAAACTCGGAGCACGTAACCAGGGCATGGAAGGCGATATTCTCGTCGTCCGTTCTGAGTTCACAATTCTTCGTTCTGAATTTGGAATCAATGCAGGACAGAATGAGGACAAGGTTTCAGACGAGGTAAACCTCAAGTTGAGTATCGCAGGCTACCACGCTAAGTAAGCCCCTTCAAAAAATTTACAACATCACAACAGTAAGACCTCCGGTTGTAACCACTTCCGGAGGTTTTTTATTCACCAACAACATCACAATACCATGAAAACAATTCGATCCGCCAACGAGCGAGGCACGGCAGATTTTGGCTGGCTTCAAAGTCGCCATAGTTTTTCTTTTGGACAATACTACGATCCAAACAAAAGTAACTGGGGAGCACTGCGCGTTATCAATGATGACAGAGTCGCCCCTGGGGCTGGGTTTCCAACTCACCCTCATCGGGACATGGAGATTTTCTCTTATGTTACGAAGGGTGCCCTCGCGCATGAAGATTGTCTTGGGAATAAGGAAGTCCTCACACCTGGGCGCATCCAGCTCATGTCAGCAGGAACCGGGATCCGACATAGTGAATTTAATCCTTCTGAATCCGAACCTGCCCACTTCCTGCAAATCTGGATTCAACCTCACACCATTGGTCTCGAACCCAGCTATCAGGAAATGGAATTTTCACCCGAAAGTATGGCGGATCAGTGGAAGCTTTTAATGGCACCCGATGCGATGAAAGCTGATAACCATCTCCAGATTCACCAAAACACAAAAGTTTCCGTCAGTTCACTCTCTAAGGGAAAGACCATTGAGGTTCCCTCATCGATAGGAAAGAAGGGGTATCTTCATGTCATCTCCGGAGAAATTGAATCAACTGATGAGCGACTGAAGTCCGGTGACGCCTTCGCCCTCGAAGATGAGCCGGCCTTCGCCGTCTATGCCATCGACAAGAGCGAAATCCTATATTTCGAATTGGATAATTGATATTCAGTAGAATCATAAAATCTAAAGAGTGGGCGGATCGCCTCGATCCGCCGCTGGATTTTTGCGACACCCAAACGCGCCCTAGCGAATGTTTGGAAATGAGCTCACTTCGACATTTTTGAGTCTTGGAATCCATCCATTGGACTCATAATCTGTATCTATTATGCAGATCAAAGGACGTTGCTACTGCGGAGCCATTGAATACGAAGGTATCGGTCCCACCCTTTACCAAGCAAATTGCCATTGCGAAAACTGCCGGCGCGCGATTGGCGCTCAATCCGTAGCATGGATTACCCTCAAACACCCCACATTCGCTTTCACGAAAAGAGAGCCCACCGCCTACATCACCGACACTGGCGCAACCCGCACTTTCTGTCCGCAATGTGGCACCTCTCTCACCTATCAACACCCCGACCGGGACGGAGAGATTGATATCATCACGGCGACACTCGATCAGCCCGAAAAATTTTCGCCCAATCTATCCGTTTACTCAGAGGAAAAGCTCCCATGGGTGAAATGTGATGTCGATCTCACAGGATCAGCGACGTCAAAATCATGAGAGCCGTAATACAAAGGGTATCCCAAGCCTCCATCACCATAGATGGATTAGCTGGTGGATCAATGCAACAGGGCATGGTCATTCTACTCGGTGTTGAGAGGGAGGATGAAGCATCTGACATTAACTGGTTACTAAATAAGTGCCTGGAGCTGCGGATCTTTGAGGACGACGAGGGCAAGATGAACCAATCGCTACTATCCATTGGTGGCGAGGTGCTCATTGTCAGCCAGTTTACACTCTTTGGAAATGTGAAGAAGGGAAACCGCCCCTCCTTCAACCGCTCCGCCCATCCCGACCAAGCGGTTCCGCTCTACGAATCCTTTGTTCAACAAACAAAAGCTGCCATCGGTGCTGACAAGGTCATCACCGGAAAGTTCGGCGCCCACATGGATGTGTCGCTCACCAATGACGGGCCCGTCACCATTCTTCTCGATTCAAAGAATAAATCCCTTTGATCGGCGGTATATAAATCACGCACTCTTCAAAATCCAAGACTATGATTAAATACTACTTCTTCGCCACCATTGCCGTCATTTACCTACTCAATTTCACAATGGGTATCTTTGAAATCCCCGACAATCTACCCATCATCGGAAACCTCGATGAAGCGGCTGCCAGTCTTTTGCTCTTTCAGTCCGTCCGACAAATTAGGGAGCGCAAAGCGCAGAAGCCGGAACAGAAAGAATAACCTCCAATTTTGTGACTCTTGCGTTGGCTCCAACAGCCAACGCGAACCCATACACACAATTTCAGGTGTCTTAAAAGGGATTCATTACTGTAATCCTTCCCTTTTTTGAACGAACGGTTAGGAGCTGCTCTGCCAACGACAGACAATTCCCTTGGTTGAATTTAACTAGAATGCGTGGGGCGGAAACTCAGACTGAATACTTCTTTCAATCTCTTTCCTCATCGATCGTTTGATTTTGAGACTTCTCCAGAAGCTTGACTCTTGTGCCAACTTCGGGCCGAATTTTTCTCTTACTTCCTTTTTGATTTCCTGCTTTCGATTCCATTCGCCTTTGACGTTTTGGAACCGATTTTGCCCTTGGGGAATAATCTTATCTTTCATTTTTTGCGACCGTAGACGTGAAATACGAGGGTAACCGAGTTGCTTCAATTCATTGAGTCTCACCGTTTCAAAGGCGTTGTTCGGAGGTTTTTGTTCCCTTAATTGAGTAGAGCATCGGAACATGATGCTTGGTTCCAGAAAGAAAAAAACGACCTGGTTCTTTTTCCTCCAAATTTTCATAACAGTTGTGCGGAGGGAAGAGAAGGGGTCAATAAGAAGAGTAGGGGTCAAAGCTATAATTTAAATATTGCTTAAAGTAGCATGCTCAGGTTATTTTGTGGGAATGGCTCGCAAAGTTAGAATTGAATACCCTGGAGCGACGTATCATATCATCTCTCGGGGGAACTATCGCAAGGATTTGTTTACCATAGGAGAAAGTGGAAGGTCTTTTGAAAAGGCGTTGTTTGAAGTTGCAGAGCGTTGTGAGTGGAAACTGCATGCGTATGTGATAATGAGTAATCATTATCATCTGGCATTGCAGATCAAAGAACCCAATCTTGTGGAAGGAATGCGTTGGTTGCAGAGCACTTTTGCCAATCGTTTTAACCGATTCACTGGGGAAAAGGGACATGTCTTCCAAGGTCGTTACAAGTCATTATTGATCGAACCGGAGCGTCCATTACTTGGACTTGTGGACTATATTCATCTAAACCCAGTAAGAGCAGGTATTGTGAGTCTTAAAGATTTGAAAACGTATAAGCTTTCGAGTTTCCCCAAGTTTTTCGCGAAGCAACCTAAATCTGGATTGTTTCGAAAGGATTTTTTATCGAGAGCGAGTTTGCCAGATACCCTTAGCGGTATGAAGCACTATTGGGAAAGACTCGAGGTCGTTGATGAAGGCAAAGCCGAACATCGTGAAGCAATGGCAAATCAATACTGTAGAGGTTGGATCATCGCCGGAAAAGCTTTCAGAAAGCAAATTGTAGAGCAGTATAGTGAAGAAGAGATAAGTGAATCGATAGGAAAGAGCGGAAAAAGAGAACTACGTGAGGCACATTGGGAAACAGTTTTAAGACGACTGATGGAAGAAATTCAAAAATCTGAAGTTGACATCAAAAAAGATAAAAAAGCAGCGAAGTGGAAAGTCTCAATCGCCAGGCAGATGCGAAGACAATGTACCGCTTCAAATCCTTGGCTAGGCGAAAGGTTGAATATGGGGCACGCAAGCCGTGTGAGTAATCTGATTAATGGAAATATTTAAATTATAGCTTTGACCCTATGATCTTTGTTTTGACCCTATGATCTTTGTTTTGACCCTATGATCTTTGTTGACCCTATGATCTTTATTCGCGCGAATAGCTAAGAAGTTTAGAGGCCGAATACGGAAACAACATGGCGACGACTAAGTCATCGCCTCCGGGAAGAGAGAAGGGATATTGATTTAGAGGGAGCACATGAATTCATTCGTGTGATTTACGAAGAGATGGAGCGTCTGGTTGGCAGGATGTGACGACGACTGAAGTCATCGCCTCCGGAAGAGAATGTAAATGATGTTGAAAGGAGTGGATCAGGCGTCGCCTAAAGGCTTCAGGCTCCGCAATAGAACTTCGCCCAGATGAAAATGCCCCGACAGGTGGCGAATTTGAAAAAGGACGAGGAGTTCTAAATGGCGGATAGATGATTGCGTATGGCGAAACAAATTACTTCGATTTACACAGATTTGGGATTTGAGTCATTACCGCTTATGACGGACTGCCGAAGCCGTCATAAGCGGTTACATGTGTAAAATTCTAACTTCTAACTCCTTGATTCTAGCTGCTTCTTTGACGACGACTGAAGTCATCGCCTCCGGAAAGAGAAGGGAAGAGAGATTAATTCCGTTTCGCCGTCATTGCCGAAGAAAGAAAGATTAACCCTTCTTCGTCCAGGAGTCGCGCAGGGAGGTGGTGCGGTTGAAAATCATTTCCCCTTCCGCTGCCTTGCTGTCGCGAATGTAGTAGCCCAGACGTTCGAATTGGAACCGCGTTTCCAAATCTGCGTCTTTGAGAAAGGGTTCCAATTTTGCATCTTCGAGCACAACTAGTGATTCCGAATTGAGTGCATCGAGGTAAGTTTTCCCTTTTTTCTTCTGAGTGTTACTGGGTTCGGGATTTTCGAGCGTAAACAATCGATCGTAGAGGTTAATCTTTGCATCCACAGCATGAGCGGCGGATACCCAATGAATCGTTCCTTTGACTCGCCGTCCATCAGGAGTTGAGCCTCCTTTTGATTCCGGATCATAAGTGCAAATCAGTTCCACGATATTGCCGTCGGCGTCTTTGATCGCTTCTTCGCAGGTGATGTAATACGCGTACCGAAGTCGAACTTCGCGCCCAATTGACAGGCGGAAAAACTTCTTGGGAGCATCCTCCATAAAATCATCCTGCTCAATATAAAGGGTCTTGGAAAATGGAACCTCGCGGGTGCCAAAGCTCTCGTCGGTCGGATGATTGTTGGCGGTAATCACTTCGACCTGATCTTCGGGGTAGTTTTTGATGGTGACTTTCAATGGACGTTGCACCGCCATCACCCGTGGGGCCTTATTTTCCAGATCCTTGCGGAGACAGTTTTCAAGGCGATCAATGTCAATCCATTGCCCGCGCTTGGAGATACCGATGTCGGTGCAGAAATTTCGGATGGAATCAGGCGTATATCCGCGCCGACGCAATCCACACAGTGTTGGCATTCTCGGATCATCCCAACCATCGACGTGGCCTTCATTAACCATCTCAAGCAACTTGCGCTTGCTCATGACTGAGTAGCTCAAATTAAACCGCGCAAACTCGATCTGGCGTGGGTGAAAAATCCCAAGTTTTTCGCAAAACCAGTCATACAGCGGTCGATGATCTTCAAACTCTAATGAGCAAAGGGAATGACTTACTCCTTCCATGGAGTCGGATTGCCCGTGTGCAAAGTCATACATGGGATAAATACACCACTTGTCTCCCGTGCGAAAATGGTGCTCGCGCTGGATCCGATACATCGCGGGGTCGCGCATGTTCATGTTCGGACTGGCCATGTCAATCTTGGCCCGAAGGATCTTACTGCCGTCTTCGAATTCGCCCGCCCGCATCTTGCGAAATAGTTCAAGATTCTCTTCTGCGGAACGACTGCGGAAGGGGCTATTCTCTCCCGGTTCTGTTAAATTCCCGCGCATACGGCGCATCTCCTCAGGGGTCAGGTCGCACACATAAGCGTTGCCATCGAGGATCAGTTTCTCTGCCCATTGGTAGAGTTGCTCATAATAGTCAGAAGCAAAACACTCTCGGTCCCACTTAAACCCAAGCCACGAAATATCCCTGCGGATTCCTTCCACATAGTGCATATCCTCCTTCAAAGGATTGGTGTCATCCATGCGAAGGTTGACCTTGCCCTTGTATTCACGGGCCATTTCGAAGTTCACACAAATCGCTTTCGCGTGACCGATGTGCAGATACCCATTTGGCTCGGGAGGGAAGCGTGTCTGCACCGACTGAAACCGCCCAGATGCAAGGTCAGCATCGATCGCTTGCTGGATAAAGTGTCTTGATTCCGATTTCGTTTCGACTGCGATGTTCTCTTCCATGATACAAATACTTTAAATGCCTGGGATTGTTTGAACTATATCTTGATATCGACAATTTCTAGAACTGCTCAATACCTTTAGCGAGACGTGCGATCACTTTGTCTTTGCCCAATACTTCGAGCAATGGAAGGAGATCGGGGCCACCTGCAGCTCCACTCACGGCCCAACGGGTTGCGGGGAACCACGCAAATGGTTTTTCCTGTCCATGAGCCTGTGCTAATGCGGTAAAGGCAGCATCGAGACTGTCAGCCTTCCAATCATCCACAGAGGCCAATGCCGTTTTAACTTGGCCTAAAAGCTCAACCGGGTTTCCTTTCTTCTGAAGACGGCCAGTGGTCTTTTCATCATACGAAAAATCTTCGGTGAAAAAGTAACCCACGTAGTCTGCAATCGTATCCAGTCCATTGACTTTGGGCTGAGCGAGTTGCATGACGGTTTGCAAGTAGTCTTCGTCAACACCACCCTTAATCACTCCAGCATTTGCCAGGGCCTGACTCGCCATCCAGGAAAAGGTGCCGATTTCCAATCCCCGCAGGGTTTCCATGTTGATGAATGCCATTTTCTTTTCATCAAACTTCGCGCTGCCTTTTTGCACCCCGGAGAAACTAAACTCTTCGATGATGGTATCGATGGGCATGACCTCGCGATTATCCTTCGGGTTCCAACCCAACAAACAAAGGTAGTTGCGAACCGCAGAAGGGAGGAAATTCTGTTGCTGGTACTCTTCAATCAACGCCCCTTTGTCCCGTTTGCTCATTTTACCGGGGCCGGATTGTTTGAGAATCAATGGGATATGCGCAAATATCGGGGTCGGAGCATCAAACGCTGCAAAGAGCTCGGTATGTTTCGAAGTGTTGGATAGATGATCTTCTCCACGGATGACGTGGGTGATACCCATGGTCATGTCATCCACCACATTTACGAAGTGGAATACCGGACTTCCGTCGGAGCGGTAAATGACAAAGTCTTTTTCTTCCAACCGTTCCACGCGACCGCGGACTTCGTCCTGAATCACCTGCGGCTTGCCAGAAACCTTAAAAAACACTGCCCCATCTTTATCGTAGGCGCGTCCGTTTTTGCGCAGAATCTCGAGGTGTTTATCATAGATTTCACGCCGTTCGCTCTGGAAATAAGGACCGTAGTCTCCGCCCTTATCAGGACCTTCATCCCAATCGAGTCCGAGCCACTTCATGCCATCGATCAACACTTGCAGCGCTTCTTCGGTATTGCGCTCCTTGTCCGTGTCTTCGATACGAAGCACAAAGGTACCACCTGTTTTCCTGGCATACAACCAATTGAACAATGCAGTACGGGCACTTCCGATATGGAAGAAACCTGTTGGAGAAGGAGCGAATCTGACTCTGACTTCGGACATGATTTTCAAAAATAAAAGAAAGCTATTATGAATAGCCGCTTAACCCTTACAATCCTTATGTTTGAGGATTCTGTCTCAGATTCCGAATCAATTGCTCATTAAATGAAATCGAAGCTTCCAAAAGATCAGGTTCCAACGTCATCCATACTTCTTCGACGGCTTTCAATCTTATTTTGTTGAGGGACTTGAGACACAGCCGTCCTTCATTGGTGAGAGAGTACTTTTTTGTTCTTCCGTCCATTTCTCCACCAACAAAACTCACCATGTCTTTCTCCAGAAGCTGCCGTAAAATTTTTGAAACCGCCGCCTTGGAATACTCCCGCTTTGCGGCAAACATAGAGGGCATGAAATCCTTTTGATCGATTTCTTCCATCACTCTCCATTGCGCTTCGGTCAACCCCACCCGATTCGCGAGTTCCGATCGCTTCTTCATAAAAAGATGGCTCAGGGTTTGCAGCTGTTCGATCGCACGAAAAACAAGCTTTTCTTGGCGGTTCATGAGATGATTCAATTGAATTTAGTTGACTTAGTAAACCTTTATGTAATTAACCTAGTTAACTATGAAATCACAGACAAATCGTTTCATTCAGATGGCCCAATGCTTCCACGAGATGGCTCCCTATGCCGTGCCTCAATACGACTGGCTTCAGGAAACAGCGATTATTACCCTTCGGTCATTGCAAGCGAACCAATCATTGTTGATCGATCTTGGAGGTGGAAGTGGACGATTAGTCAAAAGATACCTGGAACATTTTCCCACCGCTAAAGCAGTGATGGTCGATTCCTCTCCCGCGTTTTTAGAGATCGCAAAAATCTACCTACGCGAGGAATCCGATCGAATTCAATTGATACAGTCGAGACTTGAGGGCCCTTGGGAAGAGCATATCCCAGAGGCACCGACTGCCATCGTTTCGATGTCATGTATCCACCATTTTCCTTCTTCAGAAAAGCAGGAACTCTATCAACGAGCGACCCAACTCCTGGCTCCCGGCGGGATATTCATGAACATCGATGAGATGAAAGCCCCGGATTCCGAAACCTACCAAGAAGACATGATGGATTGGTGGAACCATGTAACAGCAGTTCGCGCACAGGTTCCGAAGCAACAATCAGAGGCATACCAACAGTTTTATCACCATTTCAAAAACTGGAAGATCCGTAACATCGACCACTATGGTCAACCCAAACAAAAGGGTGATGATTTGCACGACACTACTGCGGCCCAATTGTCGATGCTCAAAGCGTCCGGTCTGACGAAGGTGCAATCTCCGTTTCACTATCGCCTGTGGACCGCCATTGCGGGGATCAAACCCGCGTAAAGTTCTATGGCACTCCAATACGAGTATTTTCGATTCGATCCTCGACCGCAGTCAAAATGCTGGAAGGAGCTTCAGACCCATAAAGGGGTTAACAACTGCGAAGACTATGACTTCAGAGGTTTTCATTGATTTCCCTCATTCATACTAATCTAAATGGGTGAACAAAAAGAACGAGGTCCTTCCTATCCGCCTTCCATGCGCATTGTTTTCCATCAACGCTTATCATTCCCCCACTTGTCGGGGCAAAGCCTTTTGGTGACGCCTGATGCGCTCCTGTTCAACGGATACCTCTCTTCTTATTCAGGAGGCGATGACTTCAGTCATCGTCACACACTGCCTGCTATACGCTCTATTACTCCGCAATTCGCACGAATAAATTCATGCGCTCCATTTCAATGGATACCTCTTTTGTTTTTCCGGAGGCGATGACTTCAGTCGTCGTCACACGCTGCCTGCTAAACGCTCCATTACTCCGCGATTCGCACGAATAAATTCATGCGCTCCTGTTCAAGCTTTCTTCTCTTCCGGAGACGATGACTTCAGTCGTCGTCACACACTGCCTGCTATACGCTCTATTACTCCGCTATTCGCACGAATAAATTCATGCGCTCCTGTTCAAGCTCTCTTCTTTTCCGGAGGCGATGACTTCAGTCGTCGTCACGCACTGCCTGCTATACGCTCTATTACTCCGCTATTCGCACGAATAAATTCATGCGCTCCTTTTATGAAGTCGAAACATCGGTAACCCTCTCATTTTCGCAGAAAAATCACTCATAGAAAATGCTTGGAGTCACACCCGATCGCTTCATTGAGAGCGATGAGATCGGGAGTTAAAGCAGCGTGAAAGTCTGGATGTAATTCGATACCCTCGAACTCAAGTTTTGAAGCATGCAAAGCCTGACGGGGAAACCGAAGGGCTGCCTGCAGGTTTTCGGTCCATCCTTTTTCAATAAACTCGAGATAGTGCCGGGCATCTGGCCCGTAGATCTTATCCCCAATCACCTGGTGTCCCATCCATTGAGCGTGGGCGCGGATCTGGTGTTTCCGTCCCGTAATAGGAGTGACCTTCGCGACCGATACATTTGCTTCTGCGCTATAAAAAACTGGCTCAAAATGAGTCCTGGCTTTCTGGGCCGAGTTGGACTTGCGCACCGTTTGTTTCACATACACTTCACTCTCCATGTCCCGGGCAAGCGGTTGATTCACCTCCACCGCCTCCTTCAGTTCACCAATCAACCACACCCAATACTGCTTTTTGACCCGGCGGTGTTCGATCGCTTTCTGATACTGGCTGGCGCCATACCGAGTCTTGGCAATCAATACAATTCCACTGGTTTCGCGATCGAGCCGACTGACAAGATGGGTTTTCTCCGTTTTGAGATGAAGTTTTGCGGCCCCGACAAGGCTGGACATGGGTCCTTGTTTGGAAGGATGGCAAACCAACCAACCCGGTTTGTTCAGCGCGATGACATGCTCGTCTTCATAAACGATCCACTCTTCGAGCTCACCTTCCGTTATAAGTGGTGCCACTTCTCCCGTGAAACGAGCACCCCAGTCACCCTTTACATTTAGATCGAATGCCATTGCGCAGTGTCTGGCAGATTTCACCAAGATAGCAATGCAAGATTTCACCAGAATCCTCAACTCGACATGAATTAAAACGAAGCGTTGAACTGTCCGTAGACGAACGTTAAATTGCACCCTTTTATGAAACTGAAGGTCCAACAACATCCACACTACGCGATTACTCCGTTATGGAATATCGGGCTCATTCTGCTGGTGGTACTCGTGTCTTCAGTTGCGGTAGTGGTGAAGGGATTTCATGTTTTTTCTGAAAGCCGGAATGAACCTTTCATCCAGGGCGCCGATGATGCTCATTATTTCATGTGGCTGCGTTCCTGGGTCGTAGATGGAGATATCAGTTTTGCCAATGACGTGGCTGAGACACCCTACCTCGAACGTTCTGCGAAGGAGACCATTCTTTCCCAGCCTCTGACTGAAACAGGACTGGTCATCAACAAATTCCCGGTTGGGTGGGCAGTATTATCACTCCCGTTTTATCTCATCGCTCACTGGATCGCACCGCTGACACCCTGGCCTGCGGATGGTTTCTCTCCCCCCTACCAGATCGCCATATGGCTGGGGCAAATTCTCATCGCAGGATACGGTTTTTATCTTTTATCCCGCATCCTTCGCCGTTGGTTTTCCATCGATATCTGCATCGCGGCCATCGCACTTACCTGGCTCAACAGCCCCATGGTCTACTATCAAAGCGCCAGGATCTCGATGGTGCACAATGTGGTCTTCGTATTGGCATGCCTCGTATGGTGGTTTGCCATCAAAATAAAAGAGCATTTCGAAAACGGGGAAATTGAGGGTCAGGCAGTCTGCAACCGACTCCTATTGCTGATGACTTTTGGTGCGAGTTTCCACGCAGGCTTACTCGTTATTTGTCGGCCCAGTAGTTTAGTCTATCTGATATTGCCCATCAGCATGATTCTGGCTGCGATGATCCGATATAATCGCAACCCTTCTCTCTTCCTATGGATGGTAACAGCAGCCATAAGTGGTGCCTTCCTCGGCGCTTTTCCACAATTATTGGCATGGAAACATCTTTATGGTCAATGGATCTACTACAGTTATCAAGGAGAGGGGTTTCATTGGTTTTCACCTCAGATACTCGCGAGCTTATTTTCCCCTCACCACGGATGGTTCAATTGGCATCCAGTTTTGCTGATAGGATTATTGGCCCTCATCATCGCCTCGATCAGAGGAAAATTTCCAAAGTCCTGGATGGTTACAGGTCTGTTGATCATATGGATCAACGCATCCTGGCATATGTTCTATTTTGGCTCCGCGTTCGGTGGACGAGCGTATGAGTTTATGGGGTGTTTTGCGACCCTCGGCATTGCTTTTATCCTAAAGACCCTTGATGCCTGGCCTAAGTGGAGAACCTCCCTCTTGGTTACATTGACAATTGCAGGCATCTGGAACGGATTGTTTCTCTACGCCTTCATGCAAGGGTTGGTGCACCGGGAACTTCCTGTGACCTGGCTTGAAAAGCTGGATGCAGTGATTCGCATCTTTTAGAGCATCCTGCCAGTCGGTAGCCAATTTTCAAGGGAAAGTGGATTCGCCTTAGGCGGACAGGCCTTTCCACCACTCCGCAAATTCGCACGAATAAATTCATGCGCTCCTTTTCAACGGCATCCTCTCTTCTTATTCAGGAGGCGATGACTTCAGTCGTCGTCACACTCTGCCTACTATACGTTCCATTACTCCGCAAATTCGCACGAATAAATTCATGCGCTCCTTGTCAATGGCTACCTCTCTTCTCTTCCGGAGGCGATGACTTCAGTCGTCGTCACACTCTGCCTACTATACGTTCCATTACTCCGAAATTCGCACGAATAAATTCATGCGCTCCTTTTCAACGGCATCCTCTCTTCTTATTCAGGAGGCGATGACTTCAGTCGTCGTCACACGCTGCCTGCTATACGCTCCATTACTCCGAAATTCGCACGAATAAATTCATGCGCTCCTTTTCAACGGCATCCTCTCTTCTTATTCAGGAGGCGATGACTTCAGTCGTCGTCACACGCTGCCTGCTATACGCTCCATTACTCCGCCATTCGCACGAATAAATTCATGCGCTCCTTTTCAACGGCATCCTCTCTTCTTATTCAGGAGGCGATGACTTCAGTCGTCGTCACACTCTGCCTACTATACGTTCCATTACTCCGCAAATTCGCACGAATAAATTCATGCGCTCCTTTTCAATGGCTACCTCTCTTCTCTTCCAGACGCGATGACTTCAGTCGTCGTCAAAGGAAAGAGGCAACGAGGGAGCGGATCGCCTTCCTCATTTGACGTGAGCGAAAAGGCAGTTCATTAATAAGGCTACATGAAGGTAATCAGATCAAAAAGTGCAGGATTTTGCTGGGGAGTCGACAGAGCGATCAACATCGCGCGGGACTATGCCAATCAGGGAAAATCAGTTGTCTACACCGACGGTCCGCTCATCCATAATCAACAGATGATGTCCGTGCTTCAAAAAGAAGGCATCAAGGAAATCGGAGATTACCAGAGTAAAAACGATTTGGATTTGAGTGATGATGACAAGAAGGATGCCGTAATGGTTGTTCGGGCCCACGGTATTTCGCCTGATCGTCGCAAATACCTGAAGTCTCTGGGGATGCAGTTTCGCGATGCAACTTGCCCCGATGTTGGAATCATCGCAGGCAAAATCAAACAACATGCCCGCAAGGGATACGCGACTGTGATTTTTGGCGATCCGAAACATCCCGAAGTCATCGGTTTGCTGGGGTATGCAAACAACAACGGTCACGTCATTCAGTCTTGTGAGGATATCGATAATTTGCCCGATCTGGGGCAAGATGTGTGTATGGTATCCCAATCAACCATGTTCATCCATGAGTTTGAAAAACTGTCCAATCATTTGCGCACCACTTATCCAGAGTTGAAAATTTTCAATACCATTTGTGGGGCCACCCGTGAACGGCAGACGGACCTCGTAAAGATGGCTGAACAGGGGGCCGAAGCGATCGTGGTGATCGGAGGACATCACTCCGCCAATACCCGCAAGCTCGCAAAACTCGCAAAACTCCAAGACAAACCCACGTTTCACATCGAAACAGCAAAGGATATGGACATCGATGCCCTCAAAGATTTCCAGATCATTGGGGTAACCGCCGGGGCATCCACGCCCGATTTCATTATTGATGAAGTTTGCAGAATTTTGGAAGAATTATAGTCGATCTCAGTTTTCCGACTCTAAACGTTCATCTCAATCCCTCACCATACTCACTATGAAAAAGCTTGCGACTATCACCGTCATTTCAGGAGCACTTTTACTACTCAGCAGCTGTCAATCTCCCTACTACAAAGCAATGGAGACCATGGGCATTCACAAACGGGACATTCTCGTTGATCGGGTGAAGGACGGAAAAGAAGCCCAAGAGAACGCAAAAGAACAGTTCCAATCGGCTCTCGAAAAATTCACCGAACTCACTCAATTTGACGGCGGAAGCTTGCAGGCAACCTATGATAAACTAAACAGGGAGTTCAAACGCAGCGAAGATCGAGCGGCAAAGGTGAGTGATGGAATCGACAAAATTGAGAGCGTATCCAAGCAGCTATTCAAGGAATGGGAACGGGAACTCAAAGAGTTTCAGAACCAAGAATATCGAAAAGTGAGCGAGCAACAGCTCGAACAAACCTACGCCCGCTACAGTGAATTGATTCAAGCCATGAAAAAGGCGGAAATTTCCATCAAGCCCGTGTTGACGACCTTCCGGGATCAGGTGTTGTTTCTTAAACACAATCTCAATGCCCAGGCTATCGCTTCGCTCGATACTCAATCTGAGGTTTTGAAATCTGACATCCAATCTCTCGTCAAAGAAATGGAAGCTTCAATCGCCGAAGCAGATGCCTTTATTGAAAGCATGAACCAACTGTAAGCTGGATTGTTTGTCGCAGAGGCAATGTCCTTTTAATCCCAAATTATCCTGGATCGGATTCCACGAATCGCCCCTACCGGCAGATTCTGTAAAAAATCGGATTGATCCTCATAGCAATGCGGTTAACGTGTGCTAAAGACACCAAATGCTCCAATGCCAGAACAGCTAATTTTCACCAGTAAACCTACCGGAATTCAACCAGGGAGGTCAGGGTTTCAGGTCGTTGCCCAACATAACTCTATCAACCATCGTTTGGTGGCTGCTCTTGAGAAAGAGAGTATTTATGAATTTGCAGACAGCTCTCATTCCCTACCAACCATTTGCAAATTTCAAAAATTTGAATTTGGAGACGAGCGCTATGCGGTGCTGACGCGAATGCAAGCGTATGGTGTAGACTTCACTGGCCGTCCTAACCACATCGCCCATCACGTCATTTTCTCGGAGAAAGAGATCCCACCATGCCCCCCAGCCGCAGTATTTGCCTTGTGGAAAGGATGGAGACAAAAATGGGAAACTAAAGCTCGATACTTGGGTGGATGGGATCGAGTGAACTACGAAAATGAAACTGAACCGTTTCATTTCACAAAATTTGCGCTCCCGGCAAAAACATGGAAAGCCCATGTAGGTGACGAGGGAGCAGCGGCAATTCCCGTGCTCAACGATTGCGAACATCTCTTGTTTCCTTTTCCCGAAGGCAAGGAAGACTCTCTGATTTGGCTCTTTCTTGAAAGCCAAAGCCTGCTTCCCGTTGAAAAAACGTGGGATATAACTTTCACCAGCTACCGGATTGAGAATGATAATCTTAGTCGTTTCAAATGGATCGGTTATCCTAAACAAATTGGAGGCACAACCATCAGTCTCGATGCAGACGAAATTGATATCTTCGACGGGAAAGACTCCCTCGTCATTCCCGACGGAGCATTAGCTGAAAAAGCCAGGAAATCGAGCGATCTTCCCACGTTCCCTCCGGTTCGCAAACCGGGTTCTGCGATTTCGATCGCATTGATCGAAGATACTGGGCCCATCCAGGATGAGTTGGGATTGGAAGAGGATGAAAAAAAGCCGGTTCAGAAGGAATCGGAGCTCTTGGATTCAACACTCACAAGCAACATTCCCGACAAATACGGTGATGAAGTCTTCGGGGATATCTTCACCCCTGATTCGAACAAAGATTCTGCAGGTTTGTCGGATATGGATTTCCCGGATGAAAACTCGATTCCCTTGCAGGAACAAAGCTTTCTAAAAAGATTTCGTGTCCCGATCATTCTGCTCACACTGCTTCTGGTTGCCATCGCTGCAATCCTGCTAGCCCCGGGTCTAATCGAACTCTTCAATCAAAAAGCCGATCCAACCCCAGTAGTCGAAAACACGGGACCGAGTGTTGACGAACAGCAACAAAAAGAGCGACTTGCCACGGCAGAAATGGATCCGGATTCTCGATTTGCCACTCAAATTGGGGAGGTTGAAGCGATCATTAATAATGGAGAATTCTTTCTGGCCAGAGCCTATCTTTCAAAATTTCGAGAGGATCCCGATAGATCGGATAGCACTGAATTCATCGAGCTCAATGAATGGTTTAAAAACCAGCGGAATCTACTGGAAAAAGTGAACCGTGAGATGGGCGTGCTTGCTGACCGAGTGACGAAACGCATTGTCTTACCCGAATTCGACCAGAAAACCGATCAACTCGAGTCCGATATCAACGGATTGGCGAAAGACCTTCAGCCGACTTTGACCCATGCACTGGACGAATTGGAGAAAGATTATTCGGTGTGGCTCAATAAAGTGCGGTTAAAAACCGAGAACGTCCCCACTTTTTTCATCCCAATCAGTCGTTCCCAAGCAAATCCAAATATCACTTTTTCCGACTTACCCGAACCTGTGAAGGATTGGTTTTCGGGGCTCGACCAATTCCCTGTCACCTCCCAAATCGAACACATTCAAATTCAGGTTTCTCCTTTCAAGGGATTGAATCAGTTCGAACTCAGTTCTGAAGATGCGGTGGACCTAAGCCTTTGGAAACAAAGTGAAAGATCTCTGATATCCTACCTCGACGGTCAAACTGAAGTCATAGAAATTATTTCTGATCCAACAGATCTTTCGAAAATCAGTTTTCACTGGCGATTTGACGGTTCGAACACATCCACCCGACGCTTTCCTGAACCTCCAATTATTCTACATTTTCTGAACACTCTCACAAATCAAGCACTCAATGTAGTGATGATAGGAGGAATATCCCACACAATGACCACACCTGCGGAGGTTCCTTATAGTTTTTTGAAACTGGAAAAGGAAAACTACAAATTTCAAATCCTAGACCCCGTGTTGAATGAAAAACTCGATCTCTTCATTCTTCCACCCAAACGGTTTCTCCGTCTTCGATCCCTTGATAATCGCTACCTCTTCGCGAGAGACGAAACAACCAATGCCTTCCATCTTTATGAATCCAAAAACCTCGAATCTCTGGATGTGAAAGAGATTCAAAATCAGATCTCCCAACAGCATGGGTTTCTCAATCAATTGGAACGCCAGCAAACCATCTACACGAGTGTCGATTTTATAAAAAAAACCACACTATGGTCCCTCGGAAAAGAAATACTTCCCGCCGGGAATTGCCCTGCCGAGTTGGCAAACTTTGGACTCTTTTTCGAAAATCAGAACAAAAACTATTTTGAATACCTCCGGGCGATCCTAAGCCACTTCGCCTCAGAATACACTCTCATTCGACCTTCAGTCATGGAAAAGTGGGTTGCCTACCCCAAGGACAGTGTTCCTCAAACAAAAGATGCAGTCATTACCTATCGAAGTATGTTACTGCGCACGAGCAAACGACTACGCTCTCTCCTCAAACAGGATGATCCCAACAGCCTTGAACATTGGAGAAATTTTGTAACCAATTTTGAATTCTGGCTAATGGGATCAGAAGAGGACCAATTAGTGGACGTACTCAGCCTATCAGCTGAAGACATAGGAATCGCCAAGGATACTAAGATTAAGGAAGTTGAAGCGCGGCTGATATCAGTTAAACGCAAAATCGATCAACTTCAGGAAAGTCTCCAGGATAGCGGTGATTTACCCAAAATTTCCGGTATTGATCGCTGGATGCTGGATATGAGCAGTATGGAAAATGATACCCACGCAACACCGTTGATTTTGTTTAGATGATACCGAACTCGAGATCTTTGCTGATCAAGATCCATGATCTGCTCGATGGAAAAATGGGGGTGGAGCATGCCGAATCGGCTGCGAACGACTACAACCAAATCTGTGGGCAAATCAACGCACGGATTCGCCAATTCTCCAAACTTATCAAAGATGGGAATTACTATGCTGCATTAGATGTAGCCCAACTGGAACCAACCTTAACCACTCAAATCGAACGTATCCGTTTCCCCAGAGAATCAGAGTGGAGAAAATTCCTTTCCGAAAAAGGAATAACATGTTTTGAAGGGTTTGATGACTCCGAACTGAAACGAGTGAAAGAGATCTGCGCCGATCGCTCTACCGGACAGCCAACAGCCTACCGAAACTACCGCAAAGCCATTCTTCAAAAAGACAAGCAGACTGCCATTAATCATCTTCGAAAACTTTACTCGGACTATCCGCAGGATCTCAATGCAAAGCACGAGCTTGTTCGTCTCGAAAAAGAACTTTTTGAATCCGTTGAAAAGGAACTTAAGACCTCCCTTCGCCTGAACAGGGACGAGAGCATCATCCAAAAAGTCAAAGAGACACTGGATCAAGATTGGGAGATCGAATTCAAATCGGATTTCTGGGATCAATCCCTTAAAATATACGAAGCCCATCAACATCTAAAATATCACGACGGAATTGTTCAGGCAATATCACAGGCTAAAGTCATTCAACGAGTTGGAGATTGGAAAGACGCCACTGATATTGTTGAAAAACTTCGAATCGGCAAAGATTCCAGTGTTTATCCAGAGCTCACGGCACTCCAACAAAACGAACTTAACACCATCCTGAAGTGGTATCATCAGCATCAGCTCGATACGGACACCGATCTGCGTAATCAAGAAGCCTTTCTGCAGTTCCACGAACAATTACAGCCAAAATTGATTGAGAAAAATCTTCAGCAAAAGGGAAAAAAGGAGATTCGTCATTTTCAAAAAGAACTCGAAGAAGAGTGGAAACGGTTCGAGTCCCTCACTCCAAAACTTTGCGAATCAGCAAAAGCAGATTACCGGACCGCCCTAAAGACCACCGAAACGATTCTTCAAGAACGATCAAAGACAGGTAAGAAATGGATTTGGATCTGGGCCCCAGCGGTCCCACTTGTGCTGGTGGTTGCTGGAGGTCTCTTCTGGATCAATCATCGAGAAGCGCAAATCGCTGATGATATTACCATTGCCTATGAAGCAAATGATGTCGCATCAACTCGGGCCTCATTAGAAGACTGGGACCAATTTACCAACCGCTTCAATAGTAACCGCAATCCTTTCAGGCATTATCGTGCTCACCGTTTGGTTTCAGAGACTCGAAATTGGATTCAGGAAATCGACATCCGCCATCAAAAAATCAAAGATCTGCTCGAAAAGATTGAAGGCTCTATAAGTGGCGATCCTTCCCGAAGCGAGCTTCGGAGAGTGCAGATGAACCTCTCCATCGTCAGTGATTTATTCGACAATATGCCCGAAGGTTTGGATGAAACACTACGATCAAGGCACCAGACGCTTGAAACTCAACTCGCCCAACTTTCCGAGGTTCAAATTCAATCCTTTCGAAACGAACTCAACGGGGAACTTGAACGTATCGCCCAACTTTTCGAAACCTATTTCCCGGCGAACAAAACTGATTTCTCGAATGTTCACCGAGAAATTTCCGAAATTCGTGTTGCGATCAATGAAACCGAAGCGATGTTTCGCCAGTCGTTTGGAGAAAATAATGTAACCGACCTAAAGGACCGCCTGGAAGACGATGAATCACGCCTCGTCAATACAGAAGCTGCGGTTGAGGATCTCTTTCAATACGAAGATCGCCTCCGTCAGAGTATCGCCTTATCGGAGTATCTCGAGTATTTGCACCAACTGTCTCAGTTGCCGTTCACAGCCCATCCTACGGTAGCTCAAGCAATCAAACTCGATCGAAATCGCAGTGAATTTGAAAACTTGGCCCAACAACTCCTACTGCCAGGCAACGCTGTCGGATGGACCCAGTTTCTTGAAAAAATTGAAACTCCGATGATCGCACAGGGGACTAATCCCAAGGAACAAGCTGCCTGGAAAAAGCTAGCGGGTTTTCCTGCGCTAAAGGAGGTTTATCGCTACCGTCTGCGCAAATATGAAGGGGGCGAGCCCATCGGAAGTTTCCGTATGATCTATAGTCACGGGGAAATCGAAGTGTCCTCAGAAAATTCTCAAACTTCCGGTCGCACAGTCTCTACGGTACTTGAATTTGACGAGCGGTATATCGGTAGAGGCCTACCCTTTACTGAGAAGATTTATAAATGCGAGACTGACTCCAGAGGGAATCCAATGGATGGTGAGATTCTTGAATTCGACCGCCTCAGCCCGGAGTCAGGTTTCTATCGTCAAATCGTGGATCTTTGCGGCTACAATGCCGAATCCAAAACGATTGATGAACCCCTATTGGAGGTCATCGATCAAATTAAAACGAATGAATTTATCAGTCCAATCTTCAAAGCATGGGTCACTCAAGAGTTAATCAATTTCATGATTGTAAGAGCCTATGATTGGGGGCTCAACTTTTGTCCATCGGCACAACTGGAATACAAAAACCTCACGACCATCAAAGGCACGCTATTCCCTTACGATTGGCTGCGACCTTCGACTCAGAACCGCATCCTTCAACCTCTCAATAGCTACTACCAAAGTCTCAAAGATATTTCTTACTACAAACAAGCCCAGGCCAGTCGAGAGTTGTTTAAACAGATCGCTCGCCAACGGGTGCGCTATGGGGGTTACGTGAATGAAAACGGTTTGTTCATGTTGCTCAAAGCCACTCCCGACAATCGAAAGCTCTTCGGGATGCGCGCCGACGGTACCATCAATGTGCTCCGCAAACCAGGAACCGAAGAGGAAGCACCCACCAATTTTGAAGCGAAGCCCTTCAGTCCCATCATGTTTTTCAATGACCCTCCCGAAGTCATCCTCGACCGGGTCACCCGAACCACAGAAGTCGATGTGAACTCCGAAGCATTCCGCCCCTATCTCCCACAGATTTTTCTGTAGGGAGCATGCAGCGGTTAAAAGAAACCTGGACGGTATTTGGAAAAACCCACGAATGAATTCATGGGCTCCTCCTTATTCGAAGCTGTTGGATATTGATCGCTGAACCAGGAGATCGCATGCAAGCATGCGATGCTACGGGGTGCATTTTTTGTAGCGACACTTGCTCGCAAGTTGTCCTCGTGAATATTCAGTCGGGGAACGAACACTCCTTACTTAGCATCACTTCGATCCGGAGGCGATGACTTTAGTCGTCGTCACACCCTGACTGCTATACGCGCTATTGCTCCGTAATTCGCACGAATGAATTCATGCGCTTCTTTTCAACAACAAACTCTCTTCCGGAGGTGATGAATTCAGTCGTCGCCCACAAGATGGACCAATGGTCGCAACTCATCGTCATCGGAATCCTTATCCTATTCACCCATCAAATTCTTTCAAAAACAACCGCGATCACTCTTCGTCACAGGTTCTTCTGGAGCGTTTCTCACTCCCCTCACTTTACCAATTGGGAACTATCCCCAATACCGAGTGAACGATAGATCTGCTTGGTCGCACCTGATCGATTGAGCGTGTAAAAATGCACCCCCGCAACTTCGTTATCGATCAGATCATGAACCTGTTGGGTCGCCCAATGAATACCAACTTCCCGAGCTTGCTTGTCATCCTGGGTGCGGGACATCGCTTTCATGAGTTTGGCCGGAATCCTTGCTCCCAAGGCCAATTCGCTAACCCGCTTCATCGCTTTCTGAGATAACAGCGGCATAATCCCCGCTACAATCGGTACCTCAATACCAGCGAGCTGGCAGCGCTCACAAAAATCATAAAAGTCACGATTTTCGAAAAAGAGTTGTGTGCAGATATAGTCAGCACCTGCATCCACCTTTTGTTTGAGATATTCAATCTCCAACAATCGATTTGGGCAGCTGGGGTGCCCCTCTGGAAAACCGGCAACACCAATTCCCATCTGTGGATGACGATTCTTAATAAACTCGACCATCTCGCTGGCGTATCGGAATCCGCCCTCAACAGCCTTAAACTCGCCACTCCCTGCTGGCGGGTCTCCCCGAAGGGCCATGATATTTTCGATGCCACTCTCAGCATACTTATCGAGGATTGCCGCGATTTCATCCTTGGTATGACCCACGGTTGTGAGATGCGACACAATGGTTAGTCCCGTTTGCTGCGCTTTAACGACGAGGTCGTGAGTCAACTCACGAGTCCCTCCTCCCGCACCATAGGTGACACTGGCATAACCTGGCTTCAGAACGATGAGTTCCTCGATCGCTTTGTAAAGTTGCTCGGATGCATCGGCCGTTTTTGGAGGAAAAAACTCAAAACTGAAACACGGATGCTGGGATTGAAGTACTTTGGCAATGTGCATGGGCGCGGTGGGTAGAATCAAATACAGTTAAAAACTGGTAATCGTCATACTAGACCTTCTTGTCTATTCGGACAAGCCAAAGACGGCGGATGCATAATCCTCCCGATCAAATGGTTTAAGATCTTCTGGCTTTTCTCCCAATCCCACAAAATAAACTGGGATTTCGAGTTCCCGAAAGATTGCCACAATTGCGCCCCCTTTGGAGGTTCCGTCGAGCTTGGTTACCACCAATCCACTCAAGGGAAACACTTCATTAAACTGCTTTGCCTGCTGAATTGAGTTTGTTCCGATACTGCCGTCGATCACAAGCCAACTATGGTGAGGGGCCCCTTCGTCTTGCTTCTTGAGCACACGCTGGATCTTCGCTAATTCTTCCATTAGATACCCTTTGGTATGAAGGCGACCGGCAGTATCGAGAATCAAGTAGTCGACGCCTCGGCTCTTAGCTGCAGCATAGGCGTCAAAGGCCACTGCGGCTGCATCTGCTCCTTGGTGGCTCGTAATAATCGGAAGCTTGAGCCGATCACACCATGCGATCAATTGTTCGTTAGCCGCCACTCGGAAAGTATCACAAGCTGCCACAAGCACCGTGTGCCCCTGGTCTTTTAGCATTTTCCCCAACTTAGCGGCAGTGGTAGTCTTTCCCGATCCGTTGACACCAATGAGCGAGATCACCTCCGGTTTATGCTCGGGGGAAGGGAGTCGGCCTTCCGAGTTTTCGAGCGCATCCACAAGAATGGTTTTGCCAATCTCCGCACCTTCGCGTTGTCGCATTTCCCGGTTCTTGCGGTAGGCAACCTGGATGCTCTCTACAATCGCTTCTGTTGTTTCAATCCCAAAATCGGCGGTATAGAGGGTTTCCTCCAACTCAGAAATGGTGGCTTCATCAAGTTTTTTTGCCCCGAGGACAGAAGCAACCTTGTCAGAAGTACGGGAGAAACCCTTTTTGAAAAATTTAAAAAAACGACTCATAAACTATATTTGGATAGGAAGAGTGTTGAGCTAGGATCAGGCAAAATGGATTAGTCCAAAAGCCCGTCAAGCACGTCATTGTCCGCTGGGGCCGGTTTCTTAGACCCTTCTTTGGCGGTTCTAGAGGGACGGTCCAAAGTATCTTTTACTTTGTCCAGAATACCATTGATGAACCGTTTACTATCATCTTTTGAAAACTGCTTACCCAACTCAACGGCCTCGTTGATACTAACAACCGGAGGAATGTCCTCACAGTACCGCAATTCATAAATAGCGATTCGAAGAATCGCGAGATCAACTCGCGCAATACGTTCAAAGGTCCAGTTTTTTGCAAGGGCCTTCACTTCCTCGTCAATGGAGTCGTGATGCTCAATCACTCCACGAATGATTTGTTCTGCAAAACGGTAGAAATCACGATCTTGAGGTTCGTTTTCAAAATAGCTTCGAATCGAGTCATTCAAAACTTCTGGCCGATTGTACTCCCACGCATAAAGAAACTGCATTGCAGCTCTGCGATTGTCGCTTCGTTGGGATGGTCTTTTTTTCATGATATAAACTCCTTTTTCTACCGGACTACTTCCAATGCGCCATGACCACAGCGGCTTCGGCAAATTCCTTGCCCCGTTCGATCTTTCCGATGGTTCGATCTTCTGCCTGACGATAAGACTCTGCAGAAATCACTCCATTAATCACTGGCAAATTTTCGCTCAACGATACTTGTTGCAGGCCCATGGTAACGGTTCGAGAAACAATATCGTGATGCTGCGTCTCTCCGGCTATCAAAACTCCCAAAGCGATCACAGCATTATATTGACCCTCACGGGCACGAAGCTGCGCAGCATAAGCCAACTCAGCAGATCCCGGAACCCGATCAATTTTGAGCCTGTCTTCACCAACTCCGAGTCGATGCAACTCATTGACTGTGCGTTCCAACAATCCCCCTACAAGTTCTTCGTTAAATCGGGATGCGATAATCGCAAACTTCAGTGACGAATTGTCAAATTGGGAAAAATCAAACTCTGGTGCATCCTGACTCATGGCAAATCTGTGTTGTGTCTACTTAATAACGAATCCGTGTTTGGGATTCTGCAAGTTTTTAACCGACTATCATTCCGTGAAGAAGAGGGTTATTCCTCAGATTCGTCATCAAAAAGCGCAATTTGCTCCGTAATCTCCAATCCATATCCCTGCAATGCCACCACTTTCCGCGTGCGACCGGCAAGCAATCGAATCTTCTGCAATCCGAGATCTGAAAGAATCTGAGCTCCGATCCCATAGTCCTTGTAGTCCATCCTCGCGGGACGCAACTCGGACAATGCGGCTGCTTCAGAATTCGCAGGTATTTTGATCCCGGGAATTTGATCCACCCTCATTCCACCGTGGGGTTGCTCAATATAAAGAATGACCCCATGCCCTTTTTCCGAAATTTTTTCCATTGATTTCGTTAGACTTTGTCGTCGACGGGTATCTGTTTTGGAAAAAATATCCGAAATCAAATGCTCACTCTGAACTCTAACGAGTGTAGGCTCACTGTTCAATTCCCCCGACTCAGAACAATGTGGTAGCGGTCATTGAGTTTACTACGATACACATGCAAATCAAATGGACCGAATTCAGTATCCACTTTGTCCATCGCGATTTTTTCAACCTGTTTTTCCCGCTGATGCCGATATTCGATCAGCTGGGCAATGGAAATCATCTTTAAGCCGTGTTCCTTTTTAAAAGGGATGAGATCCTTTACACGCGCAACGGAACCATCATCATTGACCACTTCACACAACACTCCACTGGGGTGCAGTCCTGCCAAAATAGCCAGATCCACTGCCGCTTCGGTATGCCCTGCTCGTTCCAACACGCCTCCTGGTCGGGATCGCAATGGGAAAACGTGGCCAGGCTGGACCAACTGCTCCGGAGTCGACGAGGGATCTGCCAAAACGCGAATGGTCGTCGTACGATCATAAGCACTGATTCCTGTAGTAATGCCCTCTGCGGCATCAACAGTGACAGTGAAATCCGTACGGAAGGAATCCAGATTACGCTCCACCATCGGATTCAGGCCCAATCGCTTGAGCTGAAACTCTGCCATCGGGACACACACGATGCCACTGCAATAGCGGATCATCATATTGATGGTCTCCGGTGTTGCCTTGGAGGCAGCCATAATTAGATCCCCCTCGTTTTCGCGATCCACATCGTCGGTCACGATCACAAGTTTACCAGCTGCCACGTCGGCAATGGCCTCTTCTACGGTGTCAAAATGTTTGGAAACGTCTTCTTCCATTAAAAGCTTTTCAATTCATTTACTGCAGTTAGTCTACCACAAAATGAAAGCGATCGTCGTAGGTGCAGGGGAAGTTGGCTTCTATCTTTCCGATATTATGAGTCAAAAAGGACTCGATATCACTGTAATCGAAGCATCTGTCACACAGTTTCAAAAGGTGGATGAGGAACTCGATGTCAAAGTTCTGCAGGGCAACGGAGCCTCCGCAGGAATGCTTGAACGCGCAGGCATTAAAAACGCTGCTTTCGTTATCGCAGTGACCAGTGATGATATGACCAATGTGGTTTGCTGTTCGCTGGCCAAGGCCATCAACCCAGCAGCGGTGACCGTTGCCCGAATTCACGATGCAACTTACACCGATCACTCCCACATCAATTATCAGCTCCATTTTGGGATTGATCACCTCCTCAATCCAGAAGCGCTCTGCGCCGTTGAACTCGCAAAAGAAATCCGGAATCCCGGCCGAGTCGCCGTTGAGAATTTCGCTAGAGGAAAAATCGAGGTTCAACAAATCTGGGTTACCAAACACTCCAAGTACACTGGAAAACCACTCAAGGATATTCCGCTTCCAAACTCTGTCCGCGTTGCGATCGTTTCAAAACCCAATGATGATTACCAAATAGCCACCGCTGGCACGGTAATCGATGTGGGAGATCATGTGACGTTGTTTGGAATACCTGAACAAATGAATCCGGTAAAAAATCTGCTCGATCCGTCCAGTAAAATTGATCAAGCCCGCGTGGTGCTTTACGGCGGAACGGAAATTGCAATCGCCTTGGTGCGATTGCTTAACAACCCTCGGTTTAAAATACGCATCCTCGAGAAAGACCCCAAACTATGTTTATCTCTCGCTGAACGATTCCCCAATGTGACGATCATCCGCGGGGATGCAACCTCTCGCCGACTACTCGAAGAAGAGCAAATCGGAAGCAGCGACTACTTCGTCGCTTGCACCAAGCGCGATGAAGATAACATTATGACCAGTATCCAGGCAGCAAAACTTGGAGCCAAGCACGTCCAACTGGTTATCAACAAGCCCGACTACGAACCCATCCTCATGAGTCTGAGTGAAACCTTGGGTGTGGAGTTGATCGTTTCGCCAAGACTGGCCACTGCGAACGAGCTAAGCCGCGTCATTGACACTGGCCCAGCGAATGAGCTCGCGGTTCTTGCTGAAACCAAGGCAAAGATTTTGGAAATCAAAGTGTCGCACAAAAGCAACGCCGTCGGAAAACAAATCAAGGATCTCCCGCGCTCGGAAAGCACCATCTTCATCGCAATTCTTCACAAATACGACGCAAAGGTTCCGTCCGCGACCGACATCATCCTTCCGGGTGATCGAATCGTCGTGTTGACCAATGACGAGAACCAGCAGGCGGCAATCGACTTGCTCGCCTAGCTCCGGAACCGATCAAAAAAGGAAATGCAATATCCGATCATATTTCGCCTCCTGAGTTCCATCGTACAAGTTCTCACCTTAGCGTTTATTCTTTGTCTGGGTGTGGCATTCTACTTTGGTCAAGAACTCACGATTGCAGTCAGAGGATTCGGGATCAGTATTCTGTTGTCAGCAGGCTTGGCTGGGCTGTTTCGTTTCTGGGGTCGCAATGCGAGTCACCGTCTCTTTCGAAAAGAAGCCCTCAGTATCATCGGAATCGGATGGGTTTTTAGCGAGTATTCTGGGTGCGTTGCCCTACTATTTCATTCTTCCACACTGCAATCCTGCAGACGCGTTTTTTGAATCCGTCTCTGGGTTTACCACCACAGGGGCAACCGTATTTAGCAACTACGAGGAATTACTCCCCCCCAGTTTACTATTTTGGAGATCGTTATCACAGTGGATCGGAGGCTTGGGAGTCGTAGTGCTCTTTGTCGCCATCGTATCCAACCTCGGTGCAGGCGCTAAGGTTTTATTTAGTAACGAATCCTCGGGACAATCCGCAGACATTGACGATGGCACGATCAAACAAGGTGCAAAGCGCATCATGTTCTACTACATGACAATTTCTGCTGCCTGTTTCATAGCCTACATGCTCGCAGGTCTTTCATGGTTTGATGCGATCTGCCATATGGCGACGACCGTATCCACCGGTGGATTTAGCACGATCAACGCTGGTGTTCCCGGCTTTGAAAATCCACTGCTCGAGTGGTTAATGATCCTTTTCATGTTTCTAGGAGGATTCAGTTTTCTACTCGCGATCAAATTCATTCGAACCGGGTGGAGAGCCCGCAACCCACGCGCTCGAAGGCTATATCTATACTGTTCTTTTCGTTGTTGCTTCCCTTTCTCTCGCCGCCATCAATTTTTTTACGATCGGAGAGCGCAATTTCCACGAGCTCTTTCGCGATGCTTTTTTTCAAGTCATCACCATCATGACCACAACGGGTTACGCCACAGAAGATTTTGCGATATGGAGTACCCCTGCTAAATGGCTGCTCTTGAGCCTCATGGCAATCGGAGGGTGTTCCAGCAGTACCGCGGGAGGGATAAAAGTCATCCGGTTCGTCGCTGCCTTTCGCATTGCGGCTCAAAGTATCGAAAAAACCTTTCGGGTAAACGTTGTGCGTCCATTACGCCTCAATGGTCGGGTGCTCGACGAATCCTCGCGGGATTCCCTCAATAGTTTTCTGGTTCTCACCATATTGGTGATCTTTTTGGGAGTTATTGGATTCTCTCTGTTGCAACCCGCCTGTGATATTGAAACAGGGCTTTCAGCCGTATTTGCCTGTCTTTTCAATATCGGTCCTGGCTTGGGACAGGTCGGTCCGATGGAGAACTTTGCCTTCCTGCACTCCGCAACCAAAATAGGGCTCAGTGTCTTAATGTTGCTGGGTCGTCTCGAGCTCTACGCCCTGCTGGTGCTCTTTGCCCCTTCCCTGTGGAAAAAATTCAGCTAGGGATTCGAAAACGTCTCTATATTCCCTCATTCGATGGAGACCATCGTTTTTTTGTCTGCGGCTGAAAATAGGAAATGAAAAACTTGAAGTATTGAGATTGAATAGGGCTTCCTGATTACACTCGTTGGCGTTTAAAACAGACTTCATACTGAAACAGATCTCATGCGAGCATGAGATACTACAAGTTACGAAGTAGTTCACCCGATGATTGCATCGGATTGAAAATACACCACTATCCATTACACGAGTGACTAAAGCTTATCGGTTTCAGCACACGTAATCTGGTATTTTCAACCTCACAGGTCAACGTCTACTAACAGTCCGTTTGATAAAAGTAGAGAAAACAGGGATAGCAAAGAACCGCGCATCATCATGCGACATTCTAAAAGCCAGCTATTTCGATATGCAAAACTGCTTCACTGTTGAAAACCCCGATTATCAATTAAGTCCGAAAACGGGCATGTCCAGAGACCACTACATCGAACTGGCCAAATACTTGTTGGACCGCGCGTTTGTGCATGTGAAGTCTTTCGACGACGTATTGACATTCCCGCTCGTGGAAGGAAAAACGTATCCGCAGAAAGATTCTCCTGCCTGGAGGTTTCGATCGCTTGAATTTGAAGCACTGGAACGGACCTTTACTCTGGCGGGACCTCTTATTCTAAACGATCCTGAGACTACGATTAGGGGCATTAATCTTCGCGATTATTATGCAAACCTGCTTTACAAAGCGCTGACTCCGGGCAATTCAAATTCGCTGCCAATGCCGGATGATTTACCAGATTCCACTTATCAGTACACCTGTGAGTTTGGTGGATTATTTAAAACACTGTTACTGATGCCAGATACCATTTGGTCAGTTTACAGTGAGGAACAGAAAGCTGAATTGGTGAAAACGATTTCAGCGTGGGGACATCATCGCACCACTCAAAACAACTGGCGCATTTTTAATATTACGACCCTGTCTTTTCTCAAAAAGCAAGGATACGAGATTGATGAGGATTTGCTTCTCAACCATCTGCAATGGGTAACGTCCTACCACTCCGGCGATGGTTGGTACCTCGAACAGACATACAATTATTATTCCATCAGTCTATTCATCGTCTACACCACGATCTGGAACCGCACTTTCGGAGACGAATATTATCCAGAAATTGCCGAAGCGATCGAAAAATCAGCCCAGAAGTTGATGGAGTCGTTGGGAAGCTTTTTTGGAAGAGATGGCTCGATCAACATGTGGTCACGTAGTATTTGCTACCGCACATGGGTCTCCGGTGCGTTTCCGGTAGCCTTCATGCTTAAAAACCCAAACTTGCTCGACGGAGGCTGGGCAAGACGACTTTGCTCAGGGTCGCTGCTTCAATTTGTCACCCGCGAGAATTTTTACGTAAACGATATCCCCAGTCTCGGATTTTACGGGCAGAGCGACTACATGGTGCAAAACTACAGTTGTCCGGCGAGTCCCTTTCTCATGTTTTTGCCGCTCATTTGCCTCGCATTGCCTGAGGAATCGCCTTTTTGGACTGAAACAGAAAATGACGGTTTTTGGGAAGATCTGGGCGATCAAACCAAACAAGTCCTTTTGCCTAGCCCGGGCCTCATGTTGGCGAATCATGGAAAAACTGGAACTTCGGAAATCATCCCGGGCAAGGTATACTACGATGATCCAAATTATTCTAAACTTTCCTATAACACCCACTTCCCTTGGGAGGATCAAAATAGTGAAGGCGGCACATCGATGGAGTATGCCTTTCGCAGCCTGGACCCACGGGATCTCAGAGGGGATGATATCAATTTCTATTTAACGGGCAAAACTGTGGAGAACGATGCCGATTTAAGGGCACAGTTCACTCATTCACAGAATATGCTGTTTAACGGTCAACGAGAAGGGGTTCTCTACCGCCAGGCCATCATGAGACGTCCTCCCAATAACGGAGTCGGCTACATTATTGACCTGGCGGAGATCACTTTACCTGGAGGAGTATTACGAGTCGATCGCACCCGACTCGCATTCGAGTATGAACTTACCCTGGGGCATTATGGATTGCCGCACATCGACGGAATTGCTGCCACGGTTGAAAAAAGAGAAGAGTCAGATCGAACGATTCTCATCTCCCGGATCCCAGGCAGAAGCGTCGCCCTCATACTTTACAATGGTTGGGATCAATTGGAATCAAAAGTTCATCAGGGCAACAATGCCGAAGCCGAAGCCAGTACCGTCCTGTATGCGCACAAAACCGTGCCAACTGTGAATCCTCCACTCGATATCATGATGGTGGCGATGTTGCATAAAATGGATGATTCGGAATGGACAGAATCAGAACTTTCCCCAGTTAAATCCTTCAACATCCAGGAAATGACAGCGACGGGATCGCCTTTCGGGGTGGAAATTGAACTCAACACATCCGAAAAATTCTTGGTAGACTATCAAAACATCGACGGCTACCGAACGTGCTAATGATTCTTTAACGTCCTGCCTTCATGCCAGGTGCTCTCTACCATTTCGATTCGAGGGTGTTTGGGAATGCCAAAATCCTGATAAGCCATACGGGATTCTAGCATTTCCACCGCCCACGCACCGATGAGTGCCTGGTTTTGCACTTTTCCGCTGATGGGAGTGTGATCCAATAGTTGAGTCACCGCAGCCACCCCAACATCCTGAGGAACTCGAATATTATGGTCCAAAAGTGTCTGATAGAGGGTTTCGACCTCGTGGTATAAGTGCACCATCACAATCACATCTGGTTGAGCCTCTTCATACCAATCGATCAATTCCCTGCCCTTTGTTTTCTCCATTCGAAGCACGGGAATAAAGTCACGGTTTCCCAGTCTCTGCTTACACCAGCCATAATAGGCCGCAGGATAGGCAAACTGACTGCGATTTTCCTCATGCGTTCCCAACAACAGCCCAGGGCGCCGATATCCCAGCTCATACAATCGGTTGAGGGTATTTAGTAGATCATTATAAAAATGGCTCGTCACTCGATGCATTGGTGTCTCAACACTTAGTCCCAATCCCACCATAGCAAAATGGTCCAATTCCGTCGGGATTTTCTGCTTAAAATCGGGACTTCCAAAACATAACAACCCTTTTATTCCGCGAGCATCCAATATCGAAACGTACCGTTTTGCAGTCATTCCGCTTTCGATTAGATCAATCGGTTCGAGTCGGTATCCGAGAGAACCCGCTCGCTTCTTCATCGATTCATAAATCGCCGCAAAATGGCGATTCTCCTTCCAAGGTTCCTTATCCTGATAAAAGGAAAAAACACCGATACAAGCCTTTCCTGAACGATCTGAAGCATACCTCACCTGGGTCATTAACTGTCGAACACTACCGTCAGGCCGATATCCAATGCGATCGGCTTCCTCAACGATCTTCCTCTTCGTATTCTCCGAAATCTTTACACTGCCTCTCAGTGCCAGAGAAACCGCAGATGGAGAAACTCCCAAATTTCGTGCGATAGTTCGAATGCTCATCAGTCGCTAAATAATACCGATTAGCGCTTAAAAGACTTCAAATTGAAACAGATCTCATGCGAGCATGAGAGACTACGGTGGATGAGGTGTAGTATTCGATGCTCGCATCGGATTATTCACGTATTGAATGAAACGCTAATTGGTATGAGATTCATTTCCCTATTCAAGTCAACGTTTACCTACACAACCCAGGGATCTTCAAAGTGATTTTTGAAGAGAAAATTAATTCAACCTAGATAGACGCTAAGTCGTTTGGTTCTTGATTCCTGGCAATGCCAAGGCATGCACAGTATTTGCTTCGACCCAAATAGCAGGATGAGGACCGTCTGCTGGGCAGACAGCTTCGCAGGCGCCGCAACCGTTGCACAAATCGGTGTTGATTCTGGGCATCAATCCACCGCGCCGATGGGGAACCATCGTTATCGCACCTGTTGGGCACGCTCCTTCGCATTCCACACAATCAATCCCTTTTGTGCGAATATCACAATAACGGCGTCGAAAATGGGCTATGCCGATTTGAGTGGTTTGTTTATCTTCCAACGTTAAGGGTAAGATCGCACCCGTTGGACAGACTTCCCCACATCGCCGACAGTCGTAACTACATTCTGCCTTCGAATAATCCAAAAAAGGGACGGATAATCCTTTGAGTCCATATTGTAGAAATGCTGGTTGCAGTACGCCTGACGGACAAACCGACACACATTCTTCACAGGCAATACATCGACTTAGATAGTGTTGTTTGCTGATGGAACCGGGAGGGGTCACGGGGCCCGGTTCTTCAGTAGTGGCCGCACCACCACGATCTTTTCCCTGGGTTTGTATCCAGGTCGGAGTCAGAGCAAATCCCATCGCGAGCGTTCCTTTCGTGATCGCGTCTCTTCGACTGGGATCAAATCGGGGTTTCTTTTCAGATCGAGGAAGTCTCCATGCCAAACGATAACCAATGCTGTTATCGTTGCAGGATGAAATGCAGTTGTAACAAGCCACACACCTCGAAAAATCAACGGTCTTCGATTTGGAGTCGATGCAATGAGACTTACACCCACTCAGGCATTTCCCGCAACGAGTGCAGGAATGCTCATCAATCTGGATTCTAAAAACGGATACTTTTGAAAGGAGTCCCAATAGGGTTCCGACCGGGCATAGCGTATTGCAGTAAAGTCTGTTTTTCAGCAATACAAACACCATTACGATGCCAATACTCACTATTGCAATTGTGAATGTAAAAGAGGTGATTTCTGGAAGCACTTGGGGATGCTGCCCGGACAATCCAAAAAGATAGAGAACTTGGTTCAAGATATTTCCACTTAAGATTCCTATCGGTCTTATCACTGCGTGTGCAAAACGGGCATAGATCGCATAAGGATCCATTTTGTTCACCACTGCTAACCCAACAAACATTGGTGACACCAGCACAAGAGCCAGAATGGAATAGCGGAGCCAATGGTGCGGTTTTGAATACCGAAGCTTCTTTTTCTTGTTTCGAAGTCGTTTTTTTAAATGAATTCCAACGTCCTGTAGAATCCCCAGGGGACAAATCACAGAACAATATACCCTACCAAAGAGCAGGGTTAAAATGAGAATGACAATGAGGCCACTACCAAAAATAGCCCCCGGAGTGATGAATCGTAAAATGGAGTTACTCAGCTGAAGTTTACTAATAATGACTCCGAATTCAGAGAAAAAGGTCAGATGTCCACCGAGAAAGACGTAAGTGAGCGCAGAGAAGCTCAATAACGCGGCTGCAACACGAATTAGTTTTAGGGAAAGACTCCGTTTCATTACCAAGAAAGACGACTTCAACGACTTTATGAACAGAATCATTCCCCCGCAATAATGAAAGTAGATTCCACGAAATGAAACAATTCGTACGCCAAATCATTCGTTCGCAAGGACACTATCCCACGAATAAATTCATGGGCTCCGACTCAAACAGAACTGTTGGGTGTCAGTCAGCTCCACCTCGTAGCGACACTTGCTCGCAAGTTGACCTCGTGGACTTTCTAGCACTGTACGGTTTGATGCAATCGGCGTTTTCGCCGAAAACCCAGTTTTCTTAGACGATGATATAGATTACGCTCCGTCGTCACCAATGGCTTCGACCGGGCAGTCATCCCTCGCTTCTTTACAGAGCGCTAGGTCTTCATCCGAACTTGGCTGCGCATGCACATAAGAATGCCCTTCGTCATCATTGCGCGTAAAAAACGCAGGTGCGATCTCTCGGCAGAGATCACAATCAATGCAGTTTTCGTCCACATAAAACTTCCCTTGGATGTTGTCAGAGAATTTTGCTTCTTTTTCGGCCATAACGCTTTCCCTACTGATTCAACGACACAAAACGTTCTGTTCAACCAGAAATGACGAAAATAAACGTTTACCTTACCTAATCCATACAAAACACTAAGACTCTCTAACAGAAAACCACCTTTTTGAATGTCCACGATACGAATTCTTTCAGACCAGGTCGCCAACCGCATTGCAGCTGGTGAGGTCATCGAGCGACCCGTCGCTGTCGTAAAAGAACTCGTAGACAACAGCATCGACGCTGGAGCGGATCGGATTCGCATCCAGTTCAAACAAGGGGGAAAATCCTATGTCTTGGTGGAGGATAACGGGAAAGGAATGACCCCGGATGATGCCCTGCTAAGCCTCGAGCGTCACGCCACCAGCAAGATTCAAAACAGTGATGACCTTTTCAACATTCATACGCTTGGATTTAGAGGAGAAGCCATCCCATCGGTTGCCAGTGTATCGCGTTTTCTCATGCGGACTCGAACGGAAGATCAGCTCGAGGGAACAGAAATTCTCGTCAATGGCGGCAAGCTCATCCACCGAAAAGAAGTGGGAATGGCTCCGGGAACACGAATCGAAGTAACTCATTTATTTTCTTCGATCCCCGCACGTCGGAAATTCCTTAAAACTGACAATACCGAAGCCTCCCACATCATCCAGTGGATGCGGCTGATCGCTGTAGCCCATCCGAAGATCGCATTTCGGCTGCTTTCCAACGATCGCACGCTAATGTCATTGCCAATTCATGAAAACCCACTAGACCGCATTCTGGCGCTCTGGGGCAGGGAATTTGAAAACCAATTGGAGCCGCTGGAATTCGAGGCAAATGGCATCAAGGCGAGCGGATACATCGGGAAATCCGGAGTCTCCCGTCCTTCCCGACAGGATATGGTTACCATTGTCAACGGTCGCCCCGTCGAAAGCCGAACCCTTGGATTTGCATTCACCGAAGCATTTCATACTCACATCCCCAAAGGACGCTACCCAATGGTTTTCCTTCAGATCGAAATTGATCCTTCGATGATTGATGTGAACATTCACCCTTCGAAGAAGGAGATCAAATTCAAGAATGAATCAAATATTCGCACCCTCATCATCCAAAACGTGTGGAAAATCTTAAGAGCAAATCATTCGATCGTTCCCGCCGCAAACCCCAGGCCCGAAAGCACCACGGTTGACGCCCATTCTTCTCCCCAGGCAAAGTCAGCTGCCAGCACCCCAGAAACCCAAAGCCACGTCCTTCCAAGACCATCGGGGTTCCAACACTCACCCGCACCAAGGCAACGAACAGAAACAGTCTCATCCGAGGGCATACAAAAGCCATCTCCAACAAAAGAACTGCCTTCGGCTCGCACTGCCATTCGCACTCCATCACCATCAACTTCAGCGGTTGCGATCGAGCAGGACTGGCGCTTTATCGGAGACTACCACCGGTCCTACAGTTTATTCGAGCGCGCTGGTGGATTGTCGATCATTCACAATTCGAGGGCCCTTCGTCGCATTGGATATGAAAAAGTGCTCAGCGATCTCAATTCCGGAAAACAATCGGTGCAACACGACATCGTTCCGACTACCTTAGAATTGGAAGCGCATACCAGTGATCGGCTAAAAAAAATGATCCCTTCACTTTCAAAATGCGGATTGATGGTCGAAGAATTTGGGAGAAACTTTTTTAGAATCGAAGCGGTGCCTGCAATGATGCAAGGCGCTGATGCCCTTCAACTGATCGAAAAGTGGCTGCATCAGGATTTTGATAATCAACTCGACCTAGCGACCATTAAAACGGGCATCGCGCTGATTTGTGCGGGAAAATACCGTCAGCAATTGCAGCTTCCGCTCCGAAAAGAGGTCGCCATCGACGTGTTACGGCAATTGCTAAAATGCGAGCAACCAATGGTAGATCCCGAAGGAGCCACGATTATTCAACATATCCCGCACCGTGTGATTGAGGGTTCAAGTACAAAGCCTCTTGAGAATCTTCCAAAAGAATAAATGAGCGTATCCCTCATTCGATTGATAAAAGCGTAAAATAAATGAGCGTTTTGTATCTAGGCCATAATTGGTGGACGGACTACTCGTCCTCAGAAATTTGAGCTTGCCGAGAATCAGCTGCGCCTGGGTTTCTGCAATCGCTCATGTTCGACGCTTCGGCAAGGCCTCTATACCGATAAGCGTATGAATCACTGCATCCAAAATCCGATGCGAGCATTGGATACTACGGTAGTAAAGCTGTAACATCTTATGCTCGCATGAGATCTATTTCAGTTTGAACGCTTGCTCGATCTCAATGATTAAAGAGTCTTTTCCCATACTTTTAGTCGCATATAAAGAACGAAAACTATCACGAGTCTAAAGCATTCTGCGTTTACTCTGACAGGATTTCCTTTTGTCAAAAACTCTAACATAAAAAAAGACAGATCTCTCGATCTGCCTTCTCAAATAAGTGCCGTCAAATTGGAAGAATATTCTAAATCCCTCTCGAAGCTCGATTGATTCCTGTCAGGCTCCACTTACCCCGAAAAATGGGATAGCGAATTCCAAAATCTGATCCTGATTTTCCCATCGCGTTCTCTCCATTGGAATCCAAGGGTTCGCTAACAGTTTCAGCCTTGGCCAATTCTGTCTTAGTCAAATTTGAAAGGTGCTCTCGATGATGCACTGCGAGAATCGCAAGGTTTACCACCGTGAGCAAAAGGCCTCCAATCAAGAGTACCTTTGCCAGCCAAATTCTGTCGCTACGAATTAAGGTCATTGGGAGAATTTCCTTAGGAGTGTCAGACACTCTGTCATTCAAATACGCGACTACAAATCGCGAAATTTCTTTTCCCTTTCGAGGTCAATGATGAGTGTTTCGAGGCTTTGAATCCGCTGCTCGAGGTCCTTCACTTTGCTGTCAGGGACCGCGGGAGTCATTTCTTTACTCTTGTGTTTCTGCCGAATAGCAAACTTCACAAACTCAAAGGGAATGGCGATCGCCGCGATTGATACTACTGCTGTCCAAAAATCCATGGATGTGCTTTCGTTAAAGAATAGTGATTAAGATTAGAGAAGGATCACGTGTTGCGAAATCTGCGCTCCCAATCCTTCTCTGGATCCGTCACTGCATGTTCCAATCGTTGCACCCGTTTGTCGAGCTTTTGAAGAATACCGCGCATTCGATCCAATGCCGGTCGACGGTTATTGCCGTAGGTGTTGTAAAACTCGCGCTCTTCTTCTGAGTTGAATTCCAACACCGGTTCGGGTCGCATGATGATCGCCAATACAATATAGACAATAACCATTGGCACAACTTGCAGAAAAATCGCTGCGAAGATGAAGGCGATTCGGACGAACCACACGGGGAACCCGGAACAATCAGATAATCCCTTGGCTACACCAAAGATAAATCCATTGCGGGATCGATAAAGACCACAATCTTCAGACTGCTTTCGATTACATTTACTCATGATTTTTCTCCTTTGCGGTTGCTATCAGCATCGAAATAGATGGTCTCCAGTGCATCGATCCGTTTCTCCATCCTCAAGAGTGACTGGTGCATCTCTTGCAGAATTCGGGTTTCATCCTCCGTATTTGTATGACTCTTACGGGAACGACTGGCATTTAAAAATATGACTGCCAGGATAATGAGCGTACCACAAATGACGGGTAGTCCCACTGTGATGATAAAAAACGTAGTTGCAGGCATCGTTATCTAGTTCGAAGGTTAGCATCCATCGTCACGGATACTATTGGATGATCCAATAGTATACCAGACGAAAGAAAATTAGCCTTGGGTTGGATTATTTTTTTCTTTGAGCGCCTTTAACTCGTTTTCGATCTCTTCGTCACGTTCGAGTTCTACAAAACTGTCGTCCACCGTAGCTTTAGCTCCGTAGTTCACAAGATCTGCATCCGCTTCCATGCGCTCAATGCGTTGTTCGAATTTATCGAACTTAATCATGGCTGATTTGGTATTTACCTTGCGGATGTTGCTTTGTGCTTGGTGGGATTTTTGGGCGCGAGTATGACGTTGAGTCAATACCTTATGCTTGTTACGCGCTTGTTCCAATTTTGCTTCGAGTTCACCGATATCACTCTTATATTGATTGATGATCTCTTGAAGCTTGGTGATGTCGTCCTGCACGACTTCGATGCGTTTTTGAACGGCACGTTTCTCAGTCAATGCTTCCCGTGCAAGGTTTTCTTTTCCACGATTCACGGCGAGTTCCGCACGTTCAGTCCAGCGGTCGAGTTTTTCCTGAAGCTCGCCCATTTCACGGTTGCTCTTGGTGACTTGCGCCATTGTTCCGGCACAAGAGGCTTTGATTTCCACCAAGGTGTCTTCCATTTCACGCATCATGAGGCGGATCATCTTTTCAGGATCTTCCGCACGATCGAGCATGGAATTGAGATTGGAACTGATGATATCAGAAAAACGGGAGAATATACTCATAATAATTATTTGTTGAATTTGATGTTGTTGATTTAGATTTGTGCCATCTATTTAACAGACGGCGTGCCAATTTTATTTAAATTATCTTAAATCGTTCAAAATCAACGATTTAAATAATCATAAAAATGAATTATTATTTCATCCTCGAATATCTAAGTCTATTTCGCTATGCCTTAGGCGATTTTAACCAACTATGCTCTCACCAACATCTCTTCCCGACCCCATCGGAGAATCTACGGCATTTCTTGATTTCCAAACCCGTCTCAGCGAAGTCGCCAAAATCGACAGGCCCGTGCTCATTATCGGGGAGCGAGGCACTGGTAAAGAAATGGCAGCCCGCCGTATCCACTACCTATCCAACCGTTGGGATGAATCCCTGGTAACCCTAAATTGCGCCGCTCTTTCTCCCAATTTGCTGGAAGACGAACTATTTGGGCACGAAGCTGGCTCCTACACCGGGGCAAACCGACGCCGACAAGGTCGTTTTGAATCGGCGAATCGTGGAACCCTCTTTCTGGATGAAATCGGCCAAACTCCTCCCGAGCTTCAAAGCAAAATCCTCCGGGTGGTGGAATACAATTCTTTCGAACGGGTGGGTAGCTCGGAAACCATTGAAGTCGATGTTCGCATTGTTGGAGCGACCAATTCCGATCTTTTGGATATGGCGGTGAAAAACAAATTCAAGCATGACCTACTCGATCGTCTGTCCTTCGAAGTCATTTTTGTACCTCCACTCCGAGTCAGAGAAGGAGACATCCTACTACTGGCCAACCATTTTGCCGCCCACATGTCGCACGAAGTCAATATGCGAGAAATTCCACACTTCAGCGATGAAGTGATCGAGACTCTCGAAAGATACGAGTGGCCCGGTAACGTCCGTGAACTCAAAAATGTCGTGGAACGAGCGGTGTATCGCTCACAAGACGGCGTCATTGATTCCATTCAACTGAATCCTTTCCAATACCCATACGGCGAATTGAAATCGAACGTGATACGTCCGACTTCAGAAAAGGAGGAACTCCCATCTCCAGCCAAAACAGAACCGACTGAAAAAGCGGAGTCCCAACCGTCTTTAGTTTCCATCGCTAAAAAACAAATCGGTGTGAATGCATTTAAGGATATTATCCAAGAAGTCGAAATCGAACTCATGCAGGCCGCACTTACGCGTGCAGCCAATAATCAGCGAAAAGCAGCGGAACTACTCGACCTCACTTATCATCAATGGCGAGGACTTTACCGCAAATACGAAACCGAGTTCTCCACCGACGAGCTCCCTTAAAAAAGTCCACGAGGACGACTTGCGAGCAAGTGTCGCTACAAATGCATTACACCCCGTAGCATCGTATGCTTGCATGCGATCTCCTAGTTCGGCGATCAATCTTCATCGGCTTCGCATGAGTTGGAGCCCATGAATTCATTCGTGGGTTAGTGCGCTCGCGGATTTCCACCAACACGCATTTAAAACGATACGCTTCCGCCGGGAACAGTCGCAGAGGATGGAATTGATGCAGACAACCATTTCCATTTCTCATTCTTTCCAAAAGCATTGTTATCTGTGTGGCATATTCGCACGTATTATCACCCAAGTAAGCTCAACGATGGTCACGACTGAAGTCATGACCTCCGGATTAAAGTGATACTAAGTTAGGAATGTGAGTTCACTTACTGAGAATCCACGAGGACAACTTGCGAGCAAGTGTCGCTACAAATGCATTACACCCCGTAGCATCGTATGCTTGCATGCGATCTCCTAGTTCAGCGAACAATCTTCATTGGCTTCGCATGAGTTGGAGCCCATGAATTCATTCGTGGGTTAGTGCGCTCGCGGATTTCCACCAACACGCATTTAAAACGATACGCTTCCGCCGGGAACAGTCGCAGAGGATGGAATTGATGCAGACAACCATTTCCATTTCTCATTCTTTCCAAAACCTTGTTATCTGTGTGGCATATTCGCACGTATTATCACCCAAGTAAGCTCAACGATGGTCACGACTGAAGTCATGACCTCCGGACTAAAGTGATACTAAGTTAGGAATGTGAGTTCACTTACTGAGAATCCACGAGGACAACTTGCGAGCAAGTGTCGCTACAAATGCATTACACCCCGTAGCATCGTATGCTTGCATGCGATCTCCTAGTTCAGCGAACAATCTTCATTGGCTTCGCATGAGTTGGAGCCCATGAATTCATTCGTGGGTTAGTGCGCTCGCGGATTTCCACCAACACGCATTTAAAACGATACGCTTCCGCCGGGAACAGTCGCAGAGGATGGAATTGATGCAGACAACCATTCCAAATCTCAATCTTTTCCAATGCATAGTTACCAGCCGTTAATATATTCGCGCGTATGACAACCAAGTAAGCTCAACGATGGTCACGACTGAAGTCATGACCTCCGGATCCAAGTGATACTAAGTTAGAAATGTCAGATCACTTACTGAGAGTCCACGAGGACAACTTGCGAGCAAGTGTCGCTACAAATTCCTATCACAAACCGGTATCACGCATTAGCGCTGTCTTCTCGCAGGCATTTTTCACAATACCCTTTTCCGTCGGAATAGGCAAAGTGCATGTCAGCATCATCCAGGTCGGTGAGACCGCAAACAGAGCACGTGTGAAAAGGTTCGGATTCGCTCACTTTTTGCGCTTCAGCCCGGGCTCGATTCGCCCGTTGGGCCTTCATTCCTTTGGCGGCATCAATCATATCCTTCCAGAAAAACAGGAAGTAGTTCCCTATCCCCGCGAGGACCACAATTTTGATGATCAAATGCCCTGTCACCAATTCAAACCCAAACATCACCAGTGTGAGCATTGCCAACCACTTCACCTTCACCGGTAGGATGAAAAAGATCAGGAACTCGTAGTTCGGATTGATAAACGCAAACGCCAAAAAGATGGAGGTGGTGATGAAAAGGTTTGGTATCGGCATATTGGGATAAATGAAAATCCCCGCCACCATCGCCAGTATGGTGAGAAACCATCCCAACAATACATAACAGGTGTATTTTAAACTGCCCCAGAACTCTTCCAAGGCAGAACCCGTCATGAACAAGATCAGCCACGCAAACACCAGGAAAATAAGATTAACCTGGGGCGGAAAGAAAATGAAAGTGAAGAGCCGCCAAACTTCCCCTTTGATCACCAAAGCTGGAACCAAGGCAATCGCATCCATCGGATAGTTCGCCAGGTTTTGAAGGAGCCATACCAATACCTGCCCAATAATAATGAATATTGTCAGATTCGGAATTGCGATCCAGGAAAAGGTGCGTTCAAGACGTTGAGTGAACTTCATACTTCCCATGAACTTGCAGACTTATGCCGCAATGGAAAGTTCAATCCGCAGGAAATTCGCGGGCACACTCCCACACTTTGATCCAATGAGGGAGCCATTTTTTGAGGGTTTCCAATGGCAATTGACTCTCCGCATCAGAAATTGCTTCCGCAGGATTGGGGTGAGTCTCAAGAAAAAGGCCTTTCGCTCCAGCCGCTAGCGCAGCGCTGGACAAAGTCGGCACATACTCCCGTTTTCCGCCACTTTTACCCCCACTTGCACCTGGAAGCTGAACGGCATGGGTGCCATCCAAAATAGTTGGGTGACCATAACTTCCCATGATCGGCATACTGCGCATATCGACTACCAGGTTCTGGTAGCCAAAGGTGGTGCCCCGGTCGGTCAGCCAAATTTCTTTGGCCCCCGCTTGTTCCAGCTTATTCACCACAAACTCCATTTCGTAAGGGGAAAGGAACTGTCCTTTTTTCACATTGACGGTGCATCCAGTTTCGGCCGCTGCAACCAAGAGATCAGTCTGCCGGCACAGAAACGCAGGAATCTGCAGCACGTCACAAACCTCTCCCACCACAGCCGCTTGATCGGGTAAATGAATGTCAGTCACACAAGGAAGCCCGGTCGCTTCTTTCACCGCTCGAAATATATCCAACCCCTGCTCGATACCCGTTCCACGATCACTGGAAAGTGAGGTGCGATTCGCTTTATCAAAGGAGCCTTTGAACACCAAATTTAGCCGATGTTCGGCATCTGCAATCTCTTTTAAAAAAGAGGCTACTTGCAGCGCCAACTCCTTGGACTCGAGAGAACAAGGACCCGCCAATAACAAAAGCTTTTGTGGATCGAATATCATAATGGTGGGTGGTTTGAAAAATGGAGTTATAGGAAAGAACCCGTCCTTCCCCGTCTTGTAACTCAGATTCTATTTGTTTTTCAGGCTCGCACCAATAAATGCCTTAAACAGCGGATGAGGAGCATTTGGCTTCGATTGGAACTCGGGATGGAATTGCACCCCAACCATGAAAGGATGGTTCTCGATCTCTACAATTTCTACCAACCCTCGACGCTTATTAACCCCAGCGACCTTCAAGCCTTTGGCTTCTAATCGCTCAGTATAATCAGAATTAAATTCGTAACGATGCCGATGACGTTCACTTACAACTTTATCACCATAAGCCGTCGCGCTCTTTGTACCAGGAATCAAATCGCACTTGCATGCACCCAGACGCATCGAGCCTCCCTTTTTGGTGACATCTTTTTGTTCTTCCATCAGATAGATCACCGGATCGGGTGAGGTTTCGTCAAATTCGTGACTATTCGCATCCTTCAATCCCAATACATTTCGTGCGAACTCAATGGTAAGGATGTGCAATCCAAGGCATAACCCAAAATAAGGGATGTTATTCTCACGCGCATATTTCGCAGCATTGATTTTCCCTTCAATCCCACGGTTTCCAAATCCTCCAGGCACCACAATACCATCGAGCCCTTCCAATTGCTTCAATCCTTCTTCTGTTTCCAGGGCTTCCGCGTCGAGACGGATAATATCCACTTCACAGTCGTGAGCGATACCGGCGTGAGTGAGGGATTCATATACCGACTTGTAGGCATCCTGCAATTCAATGTATTTGCCTACCACACCAACGGTGGTTCGACTGGCCGGGAACTTCAAACGACGGATGATATCACGCCATTCGTCCATTGGTTGTTCAGGATTACTGATACCGAGCCCTTCCACGACCAAAGTATCGAGTTTTTCCTTTTGCAGCATTAATGGAAGTTCGTAAATGGAAGATTCCACATCCTGTTCTTCAATCACAGCCTCGACTGGCACATTACAAAAAAGGCTGAGTTTTTGGCGGATAGAAAGATCCAACGGGTGTTCGGTGCGGCAAACCAGAATGTCGGGCTGGATGCCGATTTCGCGTAATTTCGCGACGCTTTGTTGGCTGGGTTTGGACTTCAGCTCCCCTGCTGCTTTAATGAAAGGAAGCAAAGTGACGTGGATGAAAAGCACATTTTTTCTGCCTACTTCCAGTGCAAACTGACGCATCGCTTCCAAAAAGGGTAACCCTTCGATGTCGCCTGTGGTTCCTCCAATTTCCGTAATTAAAATATCTACGTCTTCACCTGCATCCCGAAGATTGGCTTTGATCTCGTTTGTCACATGAGGAATCACCTGAACGGTTTTCCCAAGATAGTCTCCACGACGTTCCTTTTGGATCACAGACTCATAGACTTGCCCTGATGTCAGATTGTTCTTTCGCGAGAGCTTACAATTAGTGAAACGCTCGTAGTGGCCCAGATCCAGGTCGGTTTCGGCCCCATCATCCAACACATAAACTTCTCCATGCTGAAAGGGATTCATTGTTCCCGGATCCACATTGAGGTAGGGATCAAACTTCTGGATCTTTATGCTCAGTCCGCGCTGTTCGAGTAGCGCTCCGAGAGCCGCAGCAGTCAGTCCTTTTCCGAGGGAGGAAACAACTCCACCTGTTACAAATATATATTTCATCAGCATCTAGTTTGGAATGCTCACAAACATTCCGTTAAAAAAATAGCTCAAACCCAAAAGGACGAGAACGAAGATTAAAATAAAAAAGACTACGTTCAATGCCAGTTTAAAGAGCTTTGTTAACACAAATCTAAAAACGAACGTCAACACCAGCGCCAGCAAGATAATCAACCACACCGGTCTTCCGGTGAACAGTTGCTGTATTTGCAATAATACCTGGTCCAGAGTCTCTGACATCCTACAGCCGCTTCACAATAAAAACTCATCGACTAAATACAAGCCCAGCTTTTCAGATCCGTTTCATTTAGGGTTGTCGCCTTCACAGACTTTAACTCTACTGAGTCTCACCGATTGAGTATGTCTGAAACCATACAGACCCTTCCTGCTGCTTCCTCCGAGTCCGTTGTTACCATTGCGGGACTCGGATTGGACTTCAGTGAAACCGGAAAAGCCGCCTTTCGAGGTATTGATCTGAACTTAAAAAAGGGAGAAATCGTTGCGATCATTGGTCCCAGCGGATGTGGAAAATCGACGCTATTAAAATCGATTGCAGGCCTGCTTCACCCAACGGCCGGTTCGTTCCAGTGGGAAATGGAGAAGCGTCCGGAGATCGCCTATATCTTCCAGGACCCGACCCTGCTACCCTGGCTGACTGCGCTGCACAACGTGGAACTACCACTCAAATTGCAGGGTATTTCAAAGAAAGAACGATTGGTCCAATGCAAAAAGGCGATGGCGGAAGTATTGCTGGAGGATTATGGGACCTATTATCCCAAGGCGTTATCGGGCGGGATGCGGATGCGGATTTCTTTGGCCAGAGCCCTCACCCTGGAACCTGAACTGCTTTTCTTGGACGAACCATTTGGCGCCCTCGACGCGATGACACGCAATCAAATGAATCAGCTCGTTCTTGAACTGCAAAAAGAACTCGGGTGGAGCGCACTGATGGTTACCCACTCTGTCATCGAAGCCGTTTACATGGCGGATCGTGTCTGTGTGATGACCGCTTCCCCTGGAACATTCAAAGAAATCGTGCCGATCGATCTACCTTCGCACCGTACAATGGACCTGCAAACATCGGGACCTTTTCTTGAATATGTTTCCCATATTCGTGGTCTCATAGGAGAGGAGTTAGTTCATGGAAAAGACTAAACTCTGGTCTCGCATCCTTCTGCCACTTTCATCCGGGACCTTGGTCATTGCGATCTGGTATGCCGTTATCGCGCTATTTGAGATCAATCCCTATTTTTTACCACCATTCCATGAGGTTATGAAGGCCTTCTACAAGGAGGGACGCACTCTGATGGAATCCGCCTTCATCACCGCGCAATACGGAGTCGCTGGGTTCGTGATCGCTGTCATACTGGGTATTGTCATTTCAATCGGTCTGAGCTCTTCCCGCCTTATCCGACAAGCGATCTACCCTTGGATCATGCTCATTCAGATGACTCCTGTTGTCATCTTTGCACCCATCATCGTTTTGTGGTTCGATTATGGGGCAGCATCTGTGGTGTCGATCACCTTTGTCACCAGTTTTTTTCCTATAGTCGCGAACACAACCTTGGGGTTGATATCCACCGATCCCAACCTCGTCGACTGCTTTGCGGTTTACCGGGCCAACAAATTCCAGGAGCTGTTCCTACTGCGCTTGCCCAACGCTCTGCCCCACATGATCAACGGGATCAAAATCGCTGCGACCCTCGTCCCCATTGGAGCTGTATTTGGTGAGTTTTTCGTTGGAAGCTTTGAAGGAGGCAAGGGAGGGCTTGGGCTACTGGTGTTTATCTATAACAAAGAAACACTCATCCCAGAGCTTTTTGCAGCCGGCCTAACAGCATGCCTACTCGGACTTGTGATAGTCACTTCCGTACAGGGCCTCAATTGGTTACTACTGCACAAGTGGCACGATTCATTTTCCCAATCGAATCGATAGTTGTTATTGCGAGGATAATAGTGAGTCCTATAATTTACGTAACAGAAAAAGAGTCCGTTATTCACACCATTGTAGGAACTGACGGCCTCAGCAGTCCAATCATCTTCCGCGCAATCACCGCTAAACCCAAATTCGTTTAAACATGTTTTTCAAGCGCACGTTCATCCAACTTTTCTCTATTGCTGCCGTTCTTAGCTATACTGGCTGTTCTTCTAATAAAGAGAGAAATTCGCAGGAGGCAGAAGAAAATGGACTCACGCCCATCGTGTTTCAGTCTGACTGGTTTGCTCAGCCCGAATACGCTGGCTTCTATCAAGCGTTAGCGACCGGACTCTACGAAGAGTATGGCCTGGATGTCACAATACTGGAGGGGGGTCCTAACACAGATCCAACAAAACGGCTGCTCCTGAAACGGTGTGACGCAATGAATATCCGAGCCGACGATGCCATCGTCTCGTTCACCCGCGGCATGCCGGTCAAATTCATTGGCGTTAGTATGCAACATAACCCCCAAGGGATATTGTCCCACGAGGAAAATGCTATCACCCGATTTGAACAATTAGACGGCAGACGAGTAATGGTCGATCTGGGTGCACCCTGGATCGATTACATTGAAAAAAAGTTTAAGATCCAACTCGTTCAGATGCCCCACAACTTTGGGCTGAGTCACTACCTTAATGATAAGGATTTTGTGATGCAGTGTTTTGTGACCAACGAAGCCTATTTTGTGAAACAGAAAGGAGCGAATCCTCATGTATTACCCATTTGGGAAAGTGGATTGGATACTTATCGAGGTGTCATGGTTCACTCAGATGTTTGGGAGCAAAAAAAGGAAGCCTTTGAAGCCTTCATGAAGGCAACAACGGAGGCTTGGCACGACTATCTTTATAATGACCCCAGCCCCGCCCACAATCTGATCGCCGAACGCAATGCGCGGATGACACCTGAATTAATGGAATTCATCCGAAACTCGATGATAGACTATGGCATCATTGATGGAAAACCCAACGATCCTTCTAACATCGGCAAAATGGACCGCACTTTCATCCAAGCGAATGTCGATACACTGCATGATCTACAAGTAATTGATAAAAAGTTTGAAATTTCTGAACTTTTTCCAACTCTCGCTGGTTCACACAACCAATAGCATTTTCGAGCGGGAACTGGAGAGCTTCCATTCTTCGCTCATAAACCTACACAATTCTATCCGAAACTTGGTGGCAGCGCGTTTCGGATAAAGCACACAAACCGTGAAAAAACCATTCTTGTACACCACTGTACTTACATTGGGATTGAATCTGTTGTCGCAAAACTTTCTTACTGCCGACACCGATACCAACGACGTTGAGGGCCCGATAACGGAGCTCGAAGCATTCATCGTTCGCGAATCCGCCGCCTACGCAAGTGGAGGGATTGAACCCCTGTCTCGAAACATAAGCGGATTGTTTAATACCGACATGTCGGTTTTGGAGATCCCAAGATCTGTGACCATGCTGACTCCGGAGCACATGAAGTTGCTTCAGATAGATGACCTTCGGTCCCTTTCAAAATTTGGTGCAGGCACTCAGTTGATTAATAACTACGGAGTTACGGGCACTCCAATTATTCGTGGTGCCAAAGGAGCTACCTTACTCAATGGCATGGTGCGCAGTTTTAATCTCAATGAAATGCCCCTGTCATTTGGATCATCGGAAGCGCTTGATATCGTCAAAGGTCCCACTCCTCCCCATATCTCACCTACTCATGTCGGTGGATTTGTAAACCTTGTGCCCAAACAACCTTTCTTCGATCAACACAGAGGATCTGTGGAACTCACCGTTGGAAGCTACGATAAATACCAGGCGCTCATTGACTACGGTGGACCCATCATGATCGGTGATCGACCTTCTGCCTTTCGAGTCTCAATCACCCTCAATCACGAAGGAAGCTATTACGACCGGCTGCGCAATGACTTCGAATCTGCCTATGCTTCGATCAAAACAGATATTACTGAAAAAGTAACCGCCTTCGCAGGGTTTGAGTTTTTCCACTACAACAGCTCTGAAAACGCCGGATGGAATCGTCCGACTCAGGACTTAATAGATAATGGGAATTATGTGATTGGTGAAGCCATCAACATGACCGACCCTGACTTTCAAAACACGGGGAACCGGGATCTTTCCTCTTTCCCACTTGGATATGGTTGGTCCAATGGGATCCAAGATTTCAACGCATTGGTGGTACCGTCTGACATCGTGGATGCAGCAGTCGCAGCGGGCACCCTGAGCACTACAGCCAGAGATGCGATGTTGGATATGAGCAACCCCGATGACATCGCCCGCGCCTATGGACAACCATTGCCAAGCACTGGATCAACCGATCCAAGTTTTTCCGCCTCCGGCAGTGTGTCGGAAACCCTTGCCTCACTCAGTCAGAATCCCAATAACGGGTATCGCTACACCCAAGCCTATTTTGATCTTGGCGGTACCGTATTCACGACGCCAATTGAAGGCAGTCAGGTTCTCTCCGATGATCAGGACCATTCGGAAGCGATCAATTGGGTCGGATTTGTGGATCTCGATTGGACCGGCGGTCACGGAACTCACTGGCAATACAAAGCCTTACTCGACACCCTCAAAACCGAAAAACTTTCCACCTACGGATATGCGATCGATACCGAACAATTCATTCTCGATCAACGCCTACAGGGATTGAATTATTTCGATTGGTTCCAACGCACCACCTTATCCTACGGCGTCGGATTGCGATACACTGATGCCGAAATGGTACAGGACTATTTCGCAGAACCATTCTCTCGTCGCGACATATCCAGATCTGATATCAGCAATAATTCCCGAATTCTGGCCGGTCCACAAACTGGCCCGGATGGACTAAACTACTGGTCGCCCGATATTGGAGCAAATGTAGCATCTGAGCTTCTGCAGAGCTCCATTTTCGGGCAATTTGATGCTGCCATCACGGATAAACTTGATCTCATGCTCTCGGCACGACTGGAACATGCTTGGTTTGAGGCAGTATTGCCTGACCGGGTCGCCAGAGCAGATCAAAGTATCCGCGACGGAGTCGAGAACTCGGGAGAGAAAACCATTAACAGCATCGGAGCTTATCTAAGCTACGAACTCACACGTAACATTCGTCTCTATGCAGCCTTGCAAGATGGAGTCTCACTCGACCTCACTCAAGCAGGTGGCGTATTTGGTGAAGAGAATTTCGCCGAAGCGGATCTTCTTGAAACAGGGCTCAAGTTTTCCCTGTTTGAAGACCGCATCCAGGGTGCAATATCAGTTTGGGAATGGCAACAAAGTCGATTCAATCAACGGGATTTCCAATCCGAACCGCTTGAAGGGAAGGGCATTGAATTTGAAACCACCCTTACTCTCATCCGAGATGAATTGTATATTGTCGCTTCAGCAGAGAATCAGCGAATCCAACGCAAATCCGGCCTCGGCTTTCGCTCTCTCCCACTCGACGCACAGGGGTGGGCCCTGAACGCCGGCGCTATGAATGGCGGAGTTGTCGCCTACCCAGAGGCAAACCCGGAACTGGATTACCCAGGGATCCCGGAAACAACCTACAAAGCACACCTCATATGGAAAAAGAACCCTTGGCAAGTGGCAGTTAGCAGCGTCTACAGTCGCGCCAATTGGCTCAATTTTGAACATACGATGAAGTTACCATCCGCGCTTCGCTTGAGTCTTTACACCAGTTATCAATGGCAATCCTGGACTTTGGCCTTCACAGTGGAAAATCTCACTGACGAAACATATTTCCTTGGAGCGGATCCACTTTTCGCATCCAATACCTTGGTCACCAAAGGCGAACCCAGAACATTCGGGTTTAAGGTGAAAAAGACTTTTTAGACCACTTACTGCTCTTCAATGAAAACCACAGCGATCATTCTTGCCGGTGGCAAAGGAAGCCGGCTTCAAGCATTGACTCAGGATAAGACCCTTCTGCGAATCGGAGGCGGTGCGGTGATCAGTTGGAGTGTGCGAGTGTTCTGTGATACCGCATGCTGTGATGCCCTCGTCATCACCTATCGGGATGAAGACCAGCGCTTGAAAATCGAAAATGAACTGAAACAATCGGTTCCAACCCTTCCCAGTATTTATTGGGTCCAGGGCGGAGACGAACGGCAGGATTCTGTTTTGAATGCACTCAATGCCGTACCTGAAGAGACCGCTGTCGTTTACATCCACGATGGAGCCCGACCTTTCATAACAGCGAAAGACTTGGGCGCATTAAAGGAAGCGGTAATGCAAACCGGTTCCGCAGCACTGGCAACACCAGTGACAGATACCATCAAACGATCGGATAAAAAAGGAGAGACAGAAGGGCTAAAGCTGGAAGATCTCGACCGAAGTCGGCTCTTCGCGATGCAAACTCCTCAAGTTTTTGATTTTCAAAAAATCCGAAACGCCTATTTAAAGGTAAAAGCGTCGGGAATCGTCGTCACCGATGATGTGGAAGCGCTCAGTCAGTCGGATGGCACGCCCTGCACTCTTGTTTTTCCTGAGCAAAACAACCTCAAAATCACCCGACCTGAGGATGTTGAACTCGCAAATTTCATGATTCATACCGCTTCGGTTAAGAAAGTGTTTGAGTTGGACTGCAGTTGAAAATTATAGTCCTCTCCACTATCCACTCAAACTTCGTGGTTTAACATGTCGGATCCATATCAGGTCATTGCTCGGCGCTGGCGCCCCAAAAACTTCACCGAATTGGTGGGGCAGGAGCACATTGTACAAACGCTTAAGAACGCGATTGAGAAAAACCGCATCGCCCACGCCTATTTGTTCGTCGGTCCTCGCGGCACGGGAAAAACCAGCACGGCGAGATTGTTTGCCTGCGCACTCAATGCGGAAGGCGGGCCTTCGATCACCCCCGATTCCGAATCGAGCGTCATCCAGAGCATCATGGCAGGCCAATCGATGGACGTGATTGAAATTGATGGTGCTTCCAATAACTCCGTCGACCAGATTCGAGACCTGCGTGATGATTGCATCTACGCACCCACCCAAAGCACCTACAAAATCTACATCATTGATGAGGTGCACATGCTCAGTAATGCGGCTTTCAATGCGCTGCTAAAAACGCTTGAAGAACCTCCTCCGCATGTGAAGTTTTTCTTTGCGACCACAGAGTCTCACAAAGTACTGCCAACGATCGTTTCGCGCTGTCAACGGTTTGAATTCAGACCCATCGAAGATTCCGTTATCGTTTCCCGGCTCAAACACATTGCTGAGGTGGACAAAATCAAAATCACGGATGATGCACTGAAGTCGATCGCCAAACTCGCCAGCGGCGGGATGCGAGATGCTCAGTCTATACTCGACCAGATGATCGCATTTTGCGGACACGAAATTGCCGAAAGCGATATCACTGACGTCTATGGGTTGGCTCCTCATGATCAGCTGGAAAAGCTGGCAAACACCATCGAAGAATTGGACGAACGGAATTTGCTCTTGGAAATCGATCAACTTGTTCTGGAAGGGCGGGATCTCTACCGCATTTTGCTCGATCTCGAAAAGGTTTTTCGTACCAGGGTGCAGAAGTTGCTCGAGAACCCCAATTCCCAAAGCCAACGCTACGATATTCAAGCTTACGTGAGAGTGATTGATACACTCAAAAGCGGCGAAGATGCCGTCAAAAGAGGGCTCACCGATCGAGTGAATTTTGAAATCACTTTGTTGAAGTCTATTCGCGAACTCAAATCTGTTTCCATCGACGAGGTCATCCGAAGAATTGCGGGCATCGCGGCAAAGACTCCGGCAGACGTAAAAAAAAAAAGTCTGACTGAAACGATCCCGGTAACGGAAGCGGAAGCAGAAACAGTCATTCCAAAAACGGTTGAAGCACCAACAACCGAGGAACCGGAACCACTCGAGCCAACAACGAAGGAATCGCAACCACTCGCACCGGCACCCTCAGAGATTAAAGAGGACGTACCGGTCTTCGAGGGGCGAGAAGACGATGTTGAAGACTTAGAAGAACTGGAATCCATTTCGACTGCATCTTTGCCCCCTGCTATTGAAGGGCTTGCGGCAGACGATTTGCGGAGCTCATTATCTGAACCTCCGCCCGCATTTGAGATCCCAGAGGAGGAAGGACAAAAACCAATTGATTTTGATCCTTATATTGCACAACTCGCACCCTCAACCGTTAAAATTCTTGAGGATGAATTCCATGCGAAGTTCATTTATGTGATCCCCAAGAAAAAAGAAGAAGAAACGTAATTCCCCCCAACTATCGGTGAAAACCATTGAAACCGGGATTCGTTATTCATTATTTTGTAAAACCTATCAACAAAAAGTCAAAAAGCTCTCAAGCTATGGCAAAAACGACCGCCTATTAAGGCAGTCCGCAAAACCTTTTTACGTCCATGGGAAACAACATTGCCAACTACACTGAACAAGACCTACTTCGTGCAGTATCCGAAGTGGAGTCACTGCATGCCGCGGCACATGTCTTGGCGAAAGCATTTGAAATTCTCAACGACCCCGACTCCAACCAAATGGACTTGGTGGATACGATAAAAACAGACACTGCGATCACTTCGGACATACTGCGCATCAGTAACAGCGCCTTTTATGGGAGTACGTTAAAGATCGAGAGTCTGGATGATGCGATTCATCGATTAGGATTCCGCGAAGTGATGAAATTGGTGAGCATTAGCATGTCCAAGCAAATGTTCAACAAGGCGCTCGTACACTACGGAATCTCTGCCCAGGACTACTGGCGGCAAAGCGCTGCGATCGCCGCTGCGATGGAAAACCTGTCCGATTTACTGGATGAAGACCGTTCTTATTTTTTCACCATTGGTATCTTACATGCCATCGGTCACATCGTGATCGATCAAACCTTGCAAAAACGAAATTCTGAGGCCATGTGGGACAAATCGATGCCAGTAGAAGAATGGGAAACCATGAACTTCGGATTTGATTATACGGATGCAGGTCACGTATTACTCACTTCATGGAATTTCCCGCAAAACATTCTGGCAGTCATACTGAATCAAATTACGCCTGAACGCACAAACAATCCACCCAACTCACTCTATTGTATTGATTTTTGCATTCGTTGGTGCCGATCGCATAACTATTTCCGATCGTCAGCAACTCCAGAAGTAGATGTTGAACCATGGATGGTTCCGCTGGAGGTCACAAAATCGGATCTTGAGGATTTGTATAAAAATTCGATGACGACTTACGGGGAGTTGGAACGCATGGCCGGGATGTAATTCAGCAGGCTGCGACTCCCCGATTCGCATCACTGGCCGAAGAAACCTCGGCCCAATTTGCGCATCAAACACGACAATCATCGGGTTCTATCTGATGCTACCTTAGCTTTCGTAGCATGCGATGCTTGCATCGCATTGAAGCGGTTTTGGTTGCGTGTTAAATCTCAATGGATTTCTAGCCATTCGCGTTCCATTTGCGTCACAACAGAAGGAAGTGTTTACGTGTGATAATCCCGGAGTAGAGCGAAATACTCAGCGACTCATAAAACGATTAGTCTTAACACCACCTAACAATATCCGATGCGAGCATCGGGTGCTACGCAATGCAAGCTGCAGTATCTCAGATCGGATGAGATCTGGTTCCGGTTGAAGGATGACCAATCGTTGGCTTCTATCCGATGCAAGCATCTGATACTACCTCACGGAGCACGATACCCCAGAGCTGCGCTGAGTGCGAAAGCCTCTTTTACTACAATATCGGAAATTCTTTGATCATCTTCGGGTGGGAAAATCGTCGTAGGCGCGGTGACGCCGATCGCTGCGATCACTTGGTTGGCGGCATTGAACACCGGTGCGGCACAACACCGTACACCTTTTGTAAATTCTTCATCGTCGATCGCGTACCCGACGTTGTGAATATTCTCTATATTGCGAGCCAAGGCCGATGGATCAGCGAGGATATTAGCATCTTGGGACTCAGTCTGATTTTCATGAATCCATTGAATCACATCTTCATGTAAGTAAGCCAAAAAACATTTTCCGGTGGATGAGCGATGAAGATCCGCTAGAAACCCTGGTTTTGATGAAGCTTGAATCCGTTCCGGACTCTCCTGAACCGCGATGATCAACGATTGATTTCCAGCAGGCACGGCCAGATGGCTGGTTGCTCGCGTTGACAAAGCGAGTCGTTTAAGAAATGGAGCCGATAGTTGATTGAGATCCAGGTTGTTCGAAAACTGTAATCCTATCCGCAAAAACTCATTCCCAAGCAAATAACTTTTGTTGGATCTCTGACGAACGAATCCTTGATTTTCAAGCGTTTTCAAAATCCGAATAAGCGTTGTTCTGGGGATTCCTGTGTTGGATTGAATGAATTTAAAATGCAATCCCTCCTGACTTGTCGCGATGACCTTAATCACATGGCAAGCATTCCGAAGATTGGGAATATCATATCGGGTAGGTGGAGGGTTCATTTCGTGATTTTTGAAATAGTCGGGACTGAAAAATGGGAATTACGTTCAATAAAATCCGAATTTCTTACGTTACATTTACTTGACCTTTCAGATAAACAACCTACGTTCATATTTAGATAACACTGTTCACATATGAACAGCACAAATCAGAACCCCATTCAAGCTAATCTGATAACTATGCATATACCCATAATGAAAACTGGCGTTCTGCGTGCCCTAATTCCCGCTGCTTTAATTGCAGTTTGTGGAATTATTAGCGCAGGAGCCCAAGAAACTGGAACTATTGCCGGTAAGGTTAAAGATATCCGAACTGGACAATATCTCGAGAATGCTCGAGTCACAATCGACGCTACTGGACAGAAAACATTGACCGATTCTTTCGGACAATTCCGCATCCAAAACGTCCCTGCTGGAACTGCTGATATAACTGTATTTTTTACGGGTTACTATTCAAGCACTCAAACGATTGAGGTAAATTCAAACATTGCAGCCAATGTTGAAATTGATCTCAGAAGTCGTTCTGCATTCGAATCTGACGAGGATGTCTATGAGCTCGAAGCCTTCGTGGTAAAGTCTCAGTATGATGCCCAAGCAGCAGCGATTAATGAACAACGCTTCGCACCAAGTAACAAAGCTGTCATTGATGCTGAGGCGCTTGGTAACATTAATGAAGGTAATATCGGTGAGTTCGTAAAGTTCCTGCCAGGTATCTCCATCAACTATGTTGCTGCAGACGTTCGTTCTATCGAAGTTCGTGGTATGGGTGATACTTTCACTCCGGTCACTGTTGATGGTAACCAGATGGCAAGTGCTTCTTCCTCAAACATGAATCGTACGTTTGAGCTCGAGCAAGTGTCTCTGAACAATGTTGAGCGCGTTGAAGTCGTAAAGATTCCAACTCCTGATATGCCTGCTAACTCCTTGGGTGGTAGCGTGAATCTGGTAAGTAAGTCTGCTTTCGAGCGTGACGGACGGGAAATTCGTTACAATGCTTATTTGAGTGGAAATAATGAATCCTTGAGCCTCGGCAAAGAGCCTGGTCCTGGGAACGATAGGAGATACCACATTCTCCCAGGTGTTAAATTGACTTATGCTGACGTCTACAACGACGGAAACCTCGGTATCATCGTCAATTACCTGGCTTCCAATCAGTGGAATCCACAACATCGCTCCGCCTTCACATGGCACTTCGATGATATGGCTGATGGAACTTCTGATCAACCTACGCTTGAAAGATACACCATGCAGGATGGTCCTAAACTGAACTACCGTCAGTCTTTCAACGTAAAGTTGGACTACAAATTATCAGAAAACACTATCCTTCTCACCAGTGCACAATGGAACGCTTACGAATCTCGTTTCCGTAATACCAATGTGACTTGGGATACCAATGTAACTAAGCAGTCTCAAAATGCTTCTTCAAGTACTTCCGTCATCAGAAGTAAAGCTGACAATGCTGATATCAATTTTGGTGGTTCCTGGCGCGACAAGTTTGGTGACACCTACCACGGTGATGCGAAGATTCTGCACACGATGGGTGATCTCGAACTTGAGTTTGGCGGATTCTGGTCGCGTGCAACGAATAAATATCGTTCTGTGTCCCGTGGATTCATGGAAGCTGCAGAACTCTCTTACCAAGATGTAGACGGATATATCGAAATCTCTGATTTCGGTGGCAACAATGATCTCAGCACAACTGTGGATCTCAAGCACGTAGATGGTTCTGGAACAAACAATCCAGGACTCGGAGTGAGTGACCCAACTCAATTCAGACTCTCTGGCTTGAATGCATACCGTCCAAAAAATGGTTTGGATAAGCTCATTGGTTGGAATGCAGACGCAAAGTGGACTTATGAAACTTCGGGTGGACTTAGCGGTTACCTGAAAACAGGTCTCAAATACACCAAGCAACAGCGTGAAACTGAAGATATTCGTCAACGCATGTATCATACAGGTCTCGACGGTAGTCGTAATTCCGGCGACGAGATTACAGCCGAAAACTTCATCAATGATGCCTATGCTTACAATGAGCAACATTTCGGACTTCCTCCTGTGATTGCATGGACCGACTTCGGGAAGTGGAAAGACTTCTATGACCACAATGCGGATCAGTTCATTCTTCGTGGAATCGATGGTGCTGGAAATTCTTCCATCAGTGAAGAAATCACCGCTGCTTACATTATGGGTTCGATCAACCTTCTCGACAACCGTCTCCAAGTATATGGTGGCATGCGATTTGAAGGAACAAAGGTCAGTGCTCGTGGTAACAAGGATGATCGTGAAGTTGATTCCGACTACAACACCAGTCACCCAAGTATCACTGCTCGTTATGACATCAACGACAAGATGGTATTGCGTGTCGCTTATGCAGAAACCATTGGTCGCCAAAACTTCTCTGCATTGTTGCCAAACGTCGTGGTTAATTATCCAGATATTGCTTCTGAAAACCCTGAAGGGTCTGTAAGCGCTAACAATCCTGGATTGAAGCCTCAAAATGCGGACAACTTCGATATCAGCCTGGAGTATTACACGGATAATGCCGGAATGATCACTGCAGGTTATTTCTACAAGAAGATCTCTGATTACATCCGCAGCACTTCTGTAGTGATCGACTCCAACATTGTTAATCAATACGGACTTCCATCTGAAGCACTTGGCTGGGAATTCAGAAGTAATGAAAATGCTGGTTCTGCCGAAGTTAACGGTTTCGAAATTGCGATTCAACAGCAATTGACCTTCCTTCCAGATGCTCTGAGAGGATTCTCAGTATTCGCAAACGGAACGTTCCTCGATATCGAAGGTGACTTCGGAGGAACTGGAGTACAAAACGATCTTAAAGGATTCGTTAAAGAAACTTACAACTTCGGAGTTAGTTTCGAACGTTGGGGACTCACGACTAACCTGAAGTTCTCTCATAAGGGTCTTGAGTTTGACGGAGCCAATAGCTCCAACGATCTGGGTCGCTTCGGAGACGGCGGACGTTATTTTGATCCTCTGGATCAATTGGACTTCGATCTCGAATACCAGATCAGCAGAAGATACACAGTTTACCTCAGTGCTCGGAACTTGACCAACCAGTCACAAAATCGCGTGCTCAAGGCCGAAAGTGCAAACATCCACGTATTGGAGCGAGCTGAAGAGTTTGGTGTCCAGTATTCTCTGGGTGTTAAGGGTAGCTTCTAATTCTTAATATCGTAGGGTTAACAACCAATCGTTGACCCTATTCCTTATTTCTAGCCCGTTTGAAATTCCTCTTCTCGAGTGTTTCAAACGGGCTTTTTTTTCCTTTTAAGTTTTTCAACTGACTTCCGAATTTCTCACACAAATCAACGTCTTTCATTCACACGGAATGACAGCATAATTACATCCAATCCCTCTTGTGCTCTTCTTTTCTCACTTTTTCTAACGATTTTCTTCATCCATTTATACTCACCTACCCACGATCTATGAATTCCAAAAAGTTACCAACTTTCACTGCGGCAGCTTTACTACTAAGCTCCTCTCTCCTCTGGGGCGGGGAAAAAATCGCAAACGTCCAAGTTTCAAATGCTTCGGAAGAAGCAAGGCATGAAGAAGCGATCACTGTGCCTCTTCAGGGGCTGGGGGTTCCAAAAGAAACTTGGGAAACCGGCGTTTTTGAAGTCTATACAAACGATGTGAGGTATCCGTCGCAAACCATCGACTCCGATGGTGATGGCTTTAAAGATTCGATCCTTTTCTTCGCTTCAATGGAAGGAAATGAAGCATTGGATTTCACATTGCGCCAAAAGCACAAGGGGTCTGATGTTCCTGTTTCTGCGAAACGAACCCAGGCCGACCTTTCGATTCGAGTCGACGGCGAGTGGGTCGAAGGGAAAAGAGCAGGCGACAAGGAACGGGGTGATTGGCAATATATGGGAGGGAAATGGGCAGATGTTAGCTCTCTTAAAGTTCCAGAGAAACACTCCGATCACGCAGATTACATTCGCTATGAAGGCATTGGTATTGAGTCTGACAAAGTGGGCTACCGCTTTTACCTCGATTGGAGAAACGGATTCGACATATTTGGCAAAACCGATCCCGGCATGGCCCTCAAAAAGACGGGATTAGACGGATTTGAGTCCTACCATCACATGCAGGACTGGGGAATGGATATTCTCAAGGTGGGCCCTTCTTTAGGGATCGGCGGCTATGGCTTCTGGGACGGAGAAAAAGTGCTCCGCGTTTCCGATTGGTCAGGAATAAAGGCCAAAGTCCTTGAAAACGGGCACCTTCAGTCTTCGATCAAGATTTCTTATAAGGATTGGGAGTTTGATGGTAAAAAAAGTGACCTTGATGCAGTTCTTTCCATGCAAGCCGGGAGCCGATTAGTACGGGTTCAACTGAATACCTCTGAAGACGTCAGTGGTATCTGCACGGGCCTTGTGAAGCACGAAGGAACCGAACGCCTAGCAGGCGAAATCGACAACATCACGGGAGAAGCATGGACCTATATCGCAACCTGGGGACCTCAGAGCCTGGATGGTGGAAATTTGGGTATGGCCATACTCTTTCAAAAAAGAGATCGATCAAAAATCACCGAAGACGAGCTCAACGAAGTTGTCGTTCTGCGCTCTACCGATAGGAATTATGAGTATTATTTCCTAGCCGCATGGGACAAAGAGCCCAATGGCATCACGACAAAAGAAGCCTTCGAAGCCTATTTGCAGGAAGAGGTCAATAAACTCACGATCCCAAGTCGCACCCGCGAAAGCAATCGCTTGGGGGACAAATCCAAAAGCTATCCGATGTCGTCCCTAGATGCGCTCGGATGGAGTAAAAAACTTGCTGACACCCAATTGAAACTCTTGGGCGATCACTTGGTGAGAGGTGGATTTGATCAGGACATTGGAAACCACGCACGCTGGAGCTACACCACTGGCTTGATGTGTAAGGCCTACATTGATCTTGGAACAGCAACTGGAGATGATAAATATACCAACCAAGGCTTTAAAATCATCGATTCCTACATCAATGATCAAGGAGAGATCGCGACCTATAACCTGGAAAGCTACAACATCGATCAAATCAATTCCGGGAAAATGGTGCTTCATATGTATGAGGAAACCGGACTTGAAAAATTTAAGATCGCAGCAAATCAACTTCGCCAACAGTTGAGAGATCACCCACGCACGAGCGAGGGAGGGTTCTGGCATAAAAAAATTTATCCCTACCAACTGTGGCTCGATGGTGTCTACATGGGCATGCCATTCCTCGCCGAATGGGAGTTGATATTCAATGACGGCAAAGGAATAAAGGAAGCCGTTCACGAATTCGAACTGGTACGAAAATACTGCCGCGATCCTGAAACAGGTCTCTACTATCACGCGTGGGATGAAAAAGCACAGCAAGGTTGGGCTGACCCTGAAACGGGGCTTTCGAAGTATTTCTGGGGCCGCGGATTTGGATGGTACTGCATGGCAATTGTCGACATGCTCGACATCGTTCCCGAAAGCCAACCCGAATTGCGTCAGGTTTTACTCGATCTCGTTCCAGAGGTAGCAGACGCCTTATTGGGGGTTCAAGACCCAAATTCTGGTGTTTGGTGGCAGATTTTGGACGCTCCCGAACGCGCAGGGAACTATCTCGAATCTTCCGCATCATCGATGTTTATCTATTTCCTAGCCAAAGCAATCAACGGCGGACATTTGGAAGGGGAGAAATACCGACAGGCTACTCAAAACGCCTTCGATGGATTGATTCGCGAATTCGTTGAAGTCGATGCCGAAGGCAATGTTCGTATTAGTAAAATGTGCCGGGTCGCAGGCTTGGGATATGGTCGTGACGGAAGCTGGCACTACTACATGAGCGAACCTGTGGTCACCGATGATCCCAAGGGCGCTGGCCCTTTCATTCTGGCAGGGATGGAAGTTTCCAAATTACTCAAATAGGCACATTGGTTTATGAAGTTTGCCTGGACATCAGGTGGATACATAGCGCTTTCAACCAGCAAAAAGCGTCACTACAGAAGCCGCGATCTAACATAATAGTCACCGCCCCAGCGGCCAATCATCTAACAAATCAACATTTAAATACTCTGAGAAAAATCAGTTCATGAAAATAACCACCTTACGTTCATCTGCACTCATTCTCGCAGCCACGTTTCTTGTAGCCTCATGCTCAGTAGGAATGGAAACCGATCTCGAAACAAAGTACGGTAACCTTAGTGATTTTATCGCCAAGGACACTAAAGTATATTCCGACCTGAGTCCCTATTTTGAAATGCCGGACCTCAAAGTGCCCGAATTTCCCGATGTCGATTTTAACGTCGTTGATTTCGGTGCTAAAGAAGGCGGAGAAAGCAAAGTAACCGATGCGATCCAAGAAGCCATCGATGCCTGCCACGCCGCTGGAGGGGGTCGTGTTGTCATCCCTGAAGGGGAATGGCTCACGGGTTCGATTCATATGAAGAGTTTTGTAAACCTTCATGTCGCTAAAGGGGCTGTGTTAAAATTCTCTCAGGATTTCGAAGATTACCTGCCCGTGGTATTCACCCGTTGGGAGGGAATGGAATGTTACAACTACTCGGCCCCGATCTATGGATACGGTTTAAGAAATATCGCGATAACTGGAGAGGGTCTAATCGATGGCCAAGGGGATTTTTGGTGGGATTGGAAAAAAAGCCGCCAAGCAAAAACCGCCGTCCGACTCTATCAAATGATCGTTGATGGTGTTTCACCCACCGAACGGATTCTAGGCACCACCGATGACGGGATGCGCCCCAATTTCGTGCAATTGATTGCCTGCCAGGGTATTTTGATCGAAAACTTGACCTTTAAAAACGGTCCGATGTGGACGATCCATCCGGTATACTGCTCCAACATGATTGTCCGTGGGATGAAGGTCATCACCGAAGGCCCCAATAATGATGGGATTAATCCAGATTCCACCCGCAATCTCTTGATTGAAGATTGTTATTTCTCCACTGGAGATGACTGCGTCGTTCTCAAATCGGGTCTCAATGAAGATGGATGGCGTGTCGGTCGTCCGACCGAAAATGTCGTTATTCGTAACATCTTCGCCCACGAAGGTCATGGAGGAGTCGTCTGCGGGAGCGAAATGTCGGGCAGCGTACGAAATGTATACGCCCACGATAATGTGTTTGTCGGAACTGACCGAGGACTACGTATCAAGGCCATGCGCGGTCGCGGAGGTGTGGTTGAAAATATCTGGTTTGAAGATACAAAGATGAAAGATATTGGACGGGAAGTGGTTCGGCTCAATATGTTTTACGGCTCCAGTACTGTCATGCCTGCGACAAAAACTCCTTCTGCATTTCGCAATATTTTCATCAAAAATATCGAATGTGATGGTGCCGCACGAGCGGTCGAAATCACGGGGCTCCCGGAACTCGCAATTGAAAACATTCACATGGAGAACATGGTGGTTCGAGCAAATCAGGGGATCAAAATCACCGATGGAATCAACCTATCCATCAAAAATCTCGAACTTAAAACAGAAAAGGGAACCCCCATCGAATTGAACCGCGTCAACAAGATGAAAATTGAAGGCGCGAGTATCGACTCTGAAAGGAGTCCGTGGATCGAAATCAATGGTGAAAAATCGAGCAAAATTGAAATCAGCGGATTAGTGAGCCAGTCGGATCTTGCCAGTAAAGTGAAGTCCGAAAAAGGCCGTTCCGCATTTAGTATCGAGTAGTTCACTTTCAAAACATCCCCGCAAATGAAACGATGGAACAAATTTCGAATCATCTCATTTGCGGTGATGTTTCTTCTTTCCCATTCGGTCCATGCTTCAGCATGGGACGAAATAGCAGGAAAACATGACGATGAGTGGTTTTCTTCTCCCGAAGGCCAGTTGGTAACCTCGCAAGTGATTGCATTTCAGTATCCTTCTGGAGGCTGGCCAAAAAACGTGGATATGGCGACACCAAGACCTCTCGAAACAATTCGTGAGTTCGTCGAGGGACCAGACCACTCCACCATCGACAATAAGACCACCTACACTCACATCCATTATCTTGCCAAAGCCTTTTCAGTCACGGGTGAAGAATCTGCAAAAAAGGCGGCCTTAAAGGGTCTGGATTACCTCTTTGAATCCCAATACTCAACAGGAGGTTGGCCTGTGTATTATCCGCGGACAGGGGGTTACTACGGTGCTGTCCATTACAACGATAATTCAATCTATGGTCTACTTCGACTTCTGAAGGCCATTGTCGATAGAAAATCTGAAGTGCGATGGATGGCCGAAGACAGCGTTGAAAAGGCCGAATTCTCGCTAAGAAGAGGAATCCAGTGTATCCTAAACAGCCAGGTTAGAGTTGATGGAGAATTAACAGTGTGGTGTGCTCAACATGACCCCGCAACTCTCGAACCTGTTGCAGCAAGAGCCTTCGAACCCATTTCCCTCTCAGGGCTTGAGAGTGCCTATCTGACCTTGTTTTTGATGTCTTTGAAAAATCCCGAGCCACCAATCGTGCAAGCTGTAGAAGCATCAGTGCAGTGGTTTAAAGATCATCAGATAAATGACATTGCCCTTTACGAATTTATCGACGCAGCGGGAAACAAGGATCGTCGTTTGGTTGAAAAAGCAGGTGCAGAAACCCTGTGGGCAAGGTTTTATGAAATAGGAACAAATCGTCCTATTTTTGCTGGCAGAGATCGAATCATCCACTACGAATACGATCAAATTGAGCGTGAACGCCGAGTCGGATACAGTTATTTCTCTTCTGCCCCCAATAAGTTACTGAAACAATACCCAAAATGGAGGGCTTCTCTCAGTGCTGAATGACACCTGGTTTTTAGGCAAAAAAAAGGCTTCTCGCAAACGAGAAGCCCGAAAGTGGTAGGCCGGCCGGGACTCGAACCCGGAACCAATGGCTTAAAAGGCCACTGCTCTACCGATTGAGCTACCAACCCAAGAAAGAAAATGAAGCATGGGTAGTTTTTTAAAGCTGTCAACGGATTTATGAGAGGTTTTTTTTGATAGCTCAACAAGGCTGGATTCAAATCAAAAAAACCCAATCCTCAGAGCATTCCTTTGCCTATTGTGCTTGATTCTACTCCCGAAAGTCCCATCACTTTTATCGAGACAGTTTTGGAATGTTTTATGACCTTTCGAAGCAGAAGAGATTCTACCCCACATTTTGATGAAAGCATACGAATTCTATATTCTGCTAGGAAAATACAAACGGAGGTCCATTTCTCCAGGTGAATATGAACGGTTTCGCCATGCAATATCAAAGGTGAGGACGTATCGCCATGCCTTTTTTGACTCCACCGGAGAGTATCACCCCCATTTTCCTCAAAAAACCTCATCCCGAACACAACAACAAGTTAGGCATCACCAGAAAGCGAGCAACGCTGTCTCAGAGCATTCCCCTTCAGATTCCGCAGACAAAGAGGCTGTTTCCAAACAAATACCGAACCCTCAAAGTTCTTCTTCAGAAAAATCAGATAAAGCCCTTGATGATATATTGTACCAACACCGAGAGTTTAGGAGAGTTCGAACGAAACGAAGTAAAAAGAAGTTTCGGTGGTACCGTCTCACTCGTGATATCGGAAAAAATCATCCCTTCGCATTATTTGCAATTGGGGTATTTGTCGCAGCAGTTCTGATTCTCGTTGTCGTCAAACCTGGGTTTTCCAGTAAACCACTCCAACATCGAAAAGAGGCAAAACTAGAAAACTTAACCGCAGAAGCGCAATCATCAATCATTGCAAATGATTCCCTGACCTCAAGTCGCTTCATGTCTGAAGCAGATCGATTGCTCGCAGTAGATTCAAAATCCTTTGAGTTTTCAAATCATATTGAGGACCCCATCAAGGTTCCAATAACTGGTTTGGAACAGGCTATCATCGAAGGACTAGACGCCCGGTTTGCGGATCCCAAGGAAGCGCTAACGGGTATTGAGTATCCAGAAGTCGTTATACCGGAAACACCGGCACAGAGTGAGACCGCCCTTTGAGTCAGTCATAACAAAACAACCTACCCGTTTAATGACTTCTTAATCAAAACTTCTACGGAAGGCATTTCATCGCTCGCGGATACAATCTTTTCAACGCGTTTTTGAGCATCTGCTTGTTTAAAACCAAGTGTCATCAATGCTGCCACGGCATCATCGATCATAGAATCAGCTCCATCGCCTGCCTCAATGAGTGACACGCCTGCGGCTGTATCTGGCTCAAATACAGGCTGTTTTGCAAACACATCTTTTAACTCCAAAACCAGACGTTCCGCGGTCTTTTTCCCAATTCCAGGGCACTGAGTGAGAAGTGTTACATTTCCAGAAGCCACGGCACTTCGTAACGACTCAACAGAAAGACGACTCAAAATGTTGAGGGCAATTTTTGGACCAATACCAGATACTTTTTCGGTGAGGGCTTTGAAAGCGGATTTCTCACGCAAGGTGGCAAACCCATAAAGCTGCTGACTGTCTTCCCTCACAACAAACTGAGTGTGCAGTCGGGTTTTCTCACCCAGTTTCCCAATCTGACTTGAAGTAGATAAAGGAGTATTCAACTCGTAACCCAAGCCATTGACATTGATCACAACACGTAACGGCTGCGACTCCTCCAATATTCCTTCAATGAATGTGATCATACTTGTTCTCCAAATTAAAGGCTAGCGCAGGCCAAGCACATCCTGCATTTCATAAAAACCTGCAGGTTTACCCACGGCCCATTTTGCGGCAGCGAGGGCTCCGAAAGCAAAAATCTTGCGATCGGTTGCCAAATGCTTCAACTCCACACGTTCACTGTCTCCAAAAAAACTAACAGTGTGTTCGCCCACGACATCTCCGCCTCGAAGAGCATGAATCCCCAGCTGCTTCGGCGATCGTTCGCCTGTGATTCCCGAACGACCATGGTTGACCACCTCGTCATAATCCCAATTCCGCCCTTCACAAATCCGGCGGGCAAGATCGACCGCAGTGCCACTAGGTGCATCTTTTTTGAAGTGATGATGCACTTCGGTAATTTCGGGTTCAAAAATTTCCGTCAGTGTCTCTGCAGCTCTCTTGGTGAGGTAAAACATGAGATTCATTCCGATCGAGTAGTTCCCGGACCACACCAAAGGAATTTTGTCTTGGTAGGACAGGATTTCCTCACGAACTTCGGCATCGTGCCCAGTCGTGCCGATGACAATGGGTTTACCGTGTTTGGCGGCAAGTTTCACCAATCCCAAGGTCGCTTCGTGAAAACTAAAATCGATGATAACGTCGGAGTTGGGACACCCTGGGCAGGGATCTTCGCCCATATCGTAACGATGGCAAATTTCAAATACTTTGGGATCAGCGGCCCGGATGATGGCCTCACCCATCCGTCCTTTGGCACCATTCAAAAGAACTTTCAGTGGCATGGACTCAAGCCACTTAGAAAGAGAGAATGGGTCAAGTTCATAATCCGTTCCAGCGGATAGTACCTGTTTATGATTCAAACACGAGGCATCCTATTTTATTAGCAATTTTCACGATTTCCGGATTGTTAATTTCTTGTGAAAAAGTTTATCACTTTGTGATTGCTCCAATGGCATCAGATTTTAATGCTGCCCGTCGATATATCTTTCTAGCATTCCTTTTCCCTCCAATATCTGATCATCCAAAACGGAAGGTAGAACTAACCCCCGAAAATTCCTGATATGAAGCCTGGTAGCACTATTATTCGTGACGTTAAAATCAAAGGGACACTAGAGTTTAGCGAAAGCCTTTTCTTGGACTGCCATTTTGACGGGGAGATTTTGTCCGAGGGGGAGTTGACCATTGGAGAAAACGCCAGCGTTAAAGGGGAAATCAAGGCCGAACAGATTACTTTGTATGGGAAACTCCATGGCAATATCGTATCAAAAGGTGCCTGTCGAATTAAGGAAACAGGGATACTAATTGGAGATATCAAGGCCGATAAAATCGAGATTTCTGAAGGTGCAATCTTTCAGGGTTATGCAGCGGTGCCTTTCAAATCTGTAGAAGAGGTTAATCTACCAGAAATGGATGCTCAGTTGGAGATGATGGAAACCACGCAAAAGGATGAGGCTCCCTCCACATCAACCAAAAACGATGAAACCGCCGCCACTTCCACGAAGAAAGACGAAACTGTCACCGCATCGAAACAAAAAGACGAAACTAGCCCCATACCTACAAAAGAAAACGAGCCTCTCCCCGCATCTTAACTTTTTCTAACAATCAAAAACTACAAAACTCACCAATCATATGAATGATTTAGCCGCAAATACCGACTCATTTAAAAACGTCCTTTCCAGCGATGTAACCATCGTAGGATCATTAAAATTTACAAACGATTTAGTCGTTGATGGCCAAATCGAGGGTGAAGTGATATCCGAGGGTGATTTAACAGTCGGTGACAACGCAAAGATTACAGGAGAAATCAAAACCAAATCCGTCGTTGTCTATGGTGCAATCGAAGGAAATGTGACAGTGCAGGAAAGATGCCTCCTTAAATCATCGGCATCGCTGATGGGTGATGTATGTGCTGGAGTTTTGTCAATTGAAGAGGGTGCAGCTTTTTCTGGCCGCTCATCAGTAGGCGCTCCGCCAAAAGCAAAAGCTAGTGGAAAGCCTAAATCAGAGTAGCAGAATTTTCCCTCGCTCTTTTAAGTCACAATCGACCGTTTTCCCCTTTCACTAATGTCTATTCGATTAGATACCGACAAATGTTGGGTCAATAACCCCGACTCACTTAAGATAAAACGATATCTTTCTGAAACTCGAACCTACTTCAGGGAAGGAGCTTGGATTCGCGAGTATTTCAGTCGGTTTTTTCCTGATATCAAAGTAGGTGATGATGGAAATTTATTCTTTGATCTAACGTCGTTGGACCCCGTCTGCATCTGCCTCAAGGGATCAAGCATTGATAGTGTAAAAATCCCCAAAGAGTTGCTCGAAGAGTTCCAACTCGCCGCGAATAAGTATCAATCTCGCCTCGAAAAGGGAGGATTGAATTTCAACGAAGATGTTTCTTCAAAAGAGCTCACGTTACCTGACCCCGATATCTTTCCGAATTTATATTGGCTCGCGGAAACTGAGGACGGCCCACGCCTTATCATACTGTGGGGCTTGCAATCCGAAATCGAAGAACAAAACATTTCGATCCAACTCGCAGAAAAGAAGCTAATTGAACAGTTTTCAGGGCGAGCAGTTGTCAAAAAAAGGCAGCTCAAACCTGTCTCGATTCCTAAAACCAAAGAGCCCGAACCGCAGCCCAAAATAGAGGAAAAGAAGGTCCCCAAAGCTACGGCAAAAGAGAGCATCAAAAAGGTCGCTCCACCGAAAGAAAAAAAACCTGAAAAGAAGCTAAAACCAAAGCCTGCACCTGTCAAAAAGAGCAAACCCTCACCATCCCCTGTTCCCGCAGAGGCTCAGAACAAAGGTGCTTTCTTTAAAATTCTCGTTCGATTTGCTTTATTGCCGATTATCATCCTTCTGCTCATAACAGAACTTTCATTTCGGATTCTAGGATCAGATGTTATCTCCAAAGGAATTCCAGTTGGTCAACAAAATGGTAGTGCGACTGTCATCTCTCTCAAGAAGGGACAGACCGCAACATTTTATGATGGTTCAACCTACTCTGCAGAAGAATCAGATGCTAATCTCACGGTAAGTCAGTTCCCAAAACCTGGAAATTACGCCATCCCGATTACAAACTCTTCAACAGGTGAAATTTCGGAAATTGTGGAAGTGAACTACGACAATATTCGGAATGGGATGAACACGGGCCCAGTTGCAGCGTTGTTTTTGGACAATCGTTCCGTAAAAGTGGGGGCTCCGGTTACTGCATCAGTCAGTAACTCCTTCCAGAAAGAAGCGGACGTCAATACAAACTATCAGATTTCTTGGGGCGACGGAGATTTGGCGTTTCAGCCTATTTCTAACCCCGGACAACCTCTAACCCACAGCTATCAGCAGCCTGGTACATACAAAGTTACACTATTGGTAAAAGACAATAAGGACCGCTGGGACCATGATGTAGTGGAAGCCTATGTCGTCGATGATGAGCTCGTCGAGCCGCAGACCTTCAACCAAGCACCAGTGGTTGACATGGAAGTTGTAGCGATTGTCCCAGTTGAAAACAGGGAAGAAGTAACCCTCGATCTTTCAAATTCTTACGACGTTGATGGACAGTTGAAAGAAATCCTCGTCGATTGGGGAGATGATACTGAAACACAAGTCATCAAACACCATTTTGGTTTCATTTCTCACCAATATCGTAGCGGCTCAAACCGCGTATGGATCAAAGCGATCGCGGAAGATAAGGAAGGGCTCAAAAGCTCAAAACCCTCGGTTTTATATCTCGATTTCCAATCCTCTGAAATGAACAACACTGACCGGTTTGAAAAACCCGAGCATAGGGAGGAGAGAAAAGCGTACTATGTCGCAGATGGCGTTGATACCATTCGATTGGAGAAGACAATCTTTGGAAAATTGCGCAAAAACAAACAACGAATTCAGTTCCGCGTAATGAATCCTGTGTCCGCACCCAATACCCCTCTAGTGAATTTACAGTGGGAACTGAAAATTCCGGGTGGAGCAGTTCAAACAATCGAAGGGTCCAATTTTGTCGAAATTCAGGTGGTTGACGGTGTCTATCAACTCAAAATCGAGGCTAAAGATACTGAGGGGAACACCTACGTTCTAAACCATCGCTTCTCAACCTATATATCAAAAGAGATGAGTCCCATTTCGAAATTAATGAACTGGTTCACCCATAAGTTCCCATACATCAGTTTATCCCACTATTTATCCCGCTAGTCAGTCTGACACCCTAATATCACCCTTCTTTAGGAATGAAATTCCCCTTACGTAAATTTCGTTATTGGCTCCCCAGTCTTTATCTGTCTATTCCCTTCGCTCTGATGGTAGATGCAGAACCAATTGAGCTCCAGTTTAAAGAACCATCATTCAAAAATGCGATCTTCAAAGAGGATGTTAATCGTTCCCGTATCGTAACCAATGCTTCCGAATTAGCACTTGATGCGGTGTGCTCAGATGAAAATGTTGAGTTTGTTCTATTTCAAATAAATGGCGTTGATTACCCGATATTTCCTCAAAACGGACAGTTTGGACAAACCATTCAGCTTTCTGAGGGTAGAAACGATCTCAAGGCAACATACAAAGAAGGTGGGGTACAGTCGATTGAACGCGAGATTGTGCGCCTGCAACCAGGGTCAGTGCATTCCGTCCAGATGATCTCGAAAGAGAAGGATCCAGTATTGTTAACTGACTTCAAAAAAGACAATTCGACCCAAACAAGAACTTCAGTTCCAACTGTTCTCATCGCTGGGTTAAAAGGAGCTCCAGAAGGGCTCAAAATCCAAGTTAAAGATCAATATGGGAATTTGGTAATGGTGCACGACGAGCAAGAGGGCCACTTCAGCGTGCCTTACACACTTCGAGATGGCAAAAACTCTCTGACCTTCCGTTATCTTTTCGAAGATCAAATATTCAAAACGGAAACCATACAGCTAAACCTTGAAGATGTTATAAGCCTCGAGGTTGATTCATCTCCCGCCACGGACGGATTCATTTCATTTTCGGACTCAACCCAGCTTTTCACAACTCAAATTCTTGAAGTTCCTGTTGTAGGCCATGTCGATGCAATTCAGGATGGAGAGGTTCTACTCACGATCGAAGACCGTTCTCTAAAGATTCCAGTCGTCGATCATGATTTTTCGACAATTATTACTGTCAATCCATCAAAAACCACCACGGCAAAGGTTAGCTTTGGCATAGAAGATCAATCCTATTTCAATTATCTGGAATTCAATTACGTGGCTCCAAAATTCGTCATGAATCAGCTTCGACAGGGGCAACTCGATGGTAACGCTATCACCGCCGGAACCCCAGTTGCTTCGATCGAAGCAAACTCTTTCCGAAGCTCTAGTCCAGTAGTTCAGCTCTCCGGTGACATTCAATTTCTCGGAGAACTCAACGCATCAATAAAAAATACCACAACTGGCAGCCAAATCGAATTAGGCGGGAAAAAGGGCGCATTCAACGCGAATGTGCCATTGGTTCTCGGCAAAAATCAGCTTGAATTGGTCGTTTCGAACGGCAATCAGGATGTGCAATGTCATCAATTTGATGTCATGTTTGAAAACCCCATTCAGATTGCTGAGTTTAACGAAAAAGCTCTTGGTCAGAGTCCAGTGGAGGTCGCCAGCAATACCCTTAAAATATCGGGCAGTGTGGACTCGATCAAACGAGGCATCCTCAATCTGGCGATAGAAGGCAAAGAACATCGAATTCCAGTCGTTAATGGGAAATTTGAATACTCCCAACTTCATCAACTATCAGAAGGACGTCATCTTGCTAACCTATCCTTCGATCATATTAGTTTTCAATTTGGAAAAACGATCGAACTCAACGTGCTCGATGTCGCAGCATTCGATTCCGAACAGGAAGTCGAAAGTCAGGCAATTGCACAAGTTGCTTCAGCTGACCGAGTCAATGAACCTGGGAACCAAGCCGCAACAAATGTTGCGGGAAACAAATCCACTCTAGCGAATCAAGAACCTTTGTCGGGGGCCACCACACAAAACCAAAGCTCTGAAGGGCTTACGAGCTCCCAGTCCACAGAGACTGAAATTCTCCCAAAAGAAAAAATTACATATACTCCTCCAAAACCAATTCGGACTACCCCTCCCAAAAGTGTTCGTGATCCGAATAACAGAAGACTTAAACTAGCCGGAAGTGTTACGATTGGGTTTCTCATCCTTGAAAATGGAAAAATAGACGATTCCAGCTTTCAAATTATGGAGAGTTCTCACGAGCTTCTTGATGAAGAAGCGAAACGAACGCTGTCAAAATGGCGATTTGAACCGGCAAAAGCAGACGGAGTCCCTGTCAGCAAACGCTCAAGAATAACTCTCAAATGGAACTAAACTCTTTCGCTCATTCTCATACCGATTAGCGTTTAATTGAATACGCTGATAATCCGATGGGAGCATCGGATACTACGCCTCATCACCTGTAATATCTCATACTTGTTCATGACTGTGAGCATCTCGAAAGGCATGAGATCTGTTTCAGGTTGAAGTCTTTTAAACGCAAAATGATATAATATAGACTGATCACCTATAGGAACGTTGCGGGCTAATCTTTATAACCTTACAACCACGCTTGGGTATTCCTGTGATATACTTACGAACTCTATCACCACACATTCATGAGCCCGTTGTTGTTCCTAAGCCAAAGAAAGCCGCTCGTATCCGAGCGGCTCCTTTGATGATTAGTATGCTTTTTCTTTCTCGCTCTTCATTCGTGGCCGAATGAAAAATTGTTGGTAAACCGAGAGCAGTAAAAGTGTTATTAAAGCTGGAAAGAACTAACATTTAAATCATTACATCAGTTTATCGCAAGCTGAATTTACATTTAATTAGCGTTATTTCTCGTATTCTATTAACACTACTCTGTCTTTCACTATTCGATAGATGGACTTTACCTTAATCATCGTTTATCCTTTTTTGGTTTCGACTAAATGACCAGTAGCATTTAAGAGTGCAATAGCGATGCGACAGATTATAGAAACGCACAAGATGAAACATAGAAATTTCGCAAGCGACAATAATGCTGGGATGAGTCCCGAAGCACTCAGGGGGTTCCTTGAGGCGAACCTTCATCACACCGCCGCCTATGGTGATGATGCCATTACCCAAAAAGCAAAAGAAGTATTGGAAATATGGTTTGAACGCCCCTGCGGAGTCTATTTTGTGGCGGGCGGAACTTCAGCCAATTGCCTGAGCATTGCTTCGTCTGTTCGCAACTATCATTCGGTCATATGCCACCAATGGGCCCACATCCAAAACGATGAGTGCCATGCCCCAGGCTATTTTGCACCTGGGGTTCAACTTCGACCATTGCAGGGTCCCAATGGAAAACTGCTACCAGAAAGCATCGCGCCTGTTTTTGAGATGTCCCATGGCGTTCACGGCACGATGCCCGGGCTTGTTAGTATCACTCAAAGCACAGAAGCTGGAACCAATTATCAAATTGCTGAAATCGATTCGTTGGCGCAAACCGCACACGACAACAATCTACTCCTACACATGGATGGTGCCCGTTTTTCAAATGCACTGGTAGCACTCGATACAACCCCCGCCGAAATGACATGGAAGGCCGGCGTCGATATCTTGAGTCTTGGCGGAGTCAAAAACGGACTCGCTTACGGCGAAGCCTTAGTGGTGTTTGACCCAGACCACGTTGATCACCTCGATTATCGGGTAAAACAAAGTGGTCAATTGACCTCAAAAATGCGATTTCTAAGCGGCCCATGGATTCCTTTTATCGAATCAGGGGAATGGCAACGAAACGCACTTCATTCAAATGGAATGGCAAGGATACTAGCAAATCGCCTAAATTCCATTGAAGGAATCGAAGTGACTCTCCCGGTCGAATCGAATGCAGTCTTCTGCGCCATGCCTGAATCAGTCTATCAAAGCATGTTGGACAAGGGTTGGATGTTTTACCCTTTCCCCCAAATGCAAAGCTACCGTTTGATGTGCAGCTGGGACACTGAAGAAAATGAAATCGGTTCCTTTATCTCAGACCTGAAGGATTCAATAATTGCATAGACAAGGGCTTGGAAGCGCACACAGAGTCGCTTGTCCCATTTATTTTGACCGCCTGAAATAGAATAACATCGTCCGGCGAGCCGGGCTAGAAAGCCTGCGGCCTACACAACGCTGCTTCGCAGCGGCATTCAAACCAAAGTGAATAAAATGCTTTGTGACTGCGTTTTGCGCAGTTTTTAAGCTCCGTATTTATCGGAGCGTTTTTTAGCTCGTCAACTGCCAAACGATGTTTATTCAAAGTCCGTTTTTTCAGTTTTCAAAACAAGAAATCGTATTCGCTCGCCAACGGTTGCAATCCTTCGGCAGGCAGTGCGTTTCCAACCACCTAATACCGATTAGCGTTTAATTCAATACGTGTATAATCCGATGCGAGCATCGGATGCTACGCCTCATCACCTGTATCTCATGCTTGTTCATATCCGTGAGCCTGTCGAACGGCATGAGATCGGTTTCAGCTTGAAGTCTTTTAAGCGCAAAATGGGATAATAGAGGCCAGTTCGCTAGATGGTTACCGGCACTTAAAGCCCGAATCGCTGCAACCGACGGTAAAAGGCGCTCCGTGAAAGACCAAGTGCCTTGGCCGCTTCCGTCGCATTGCCGCTATGTCGCTTCAGGGTACGTTCAATAAAATACTTCTCCAAATCATCCATACTCATATCATCCATTGTGTTGGGCCCCGAAGCCGTACTGGCACTAAGCCCAAGGTTGATTGGTTCAATCGCTCCTCCTTTGCACATAAGCACCGCTCGTTCCACACAGTGATCAAGCTCCCGAATGTTCCCTGGCCATTCATAGCCTTCAAGGGTTTTCAGAGCGCTTTCAGAGAACCCATCAATCGCCTTCTTATATTTTCCGAGGTGATTTTTGAGAAAATGCTCTGCCAAAACCGGAATGTCTTCCAACCGCTCCCGCAATGGCGGGAGATGAATGTGAATGGTGTTGAGTCGATACAGTAGATCTTGCCGGAAACTCCCGTTTTGCACCGATTCCTGCATGTCGGAATTGGTCGCACTTATAATGCGTACGTCGACTTCTCGTGTTTTCGAAGAACCCACTCTTTCAAACTCTCCCGTTTCCAATAATCGAAGCAGTTTGTTTTGTTGGTTGAGAGGCACATTCCCTATCTCGTCCATAAACAAGGCACCACCATCAGCGAGTTCAAAGCGCCCTGCTCGATCTGCCTTCGCATCTGTGAACGCGCCCTTAACGTGTCCAAACAATTCACTTTCGAAAATACCTTCGGGCAATCCTCCCATATTTACGCTAATAAAAGGATTATCCCGCCGATGACTGCCTGCGTGCAGTACTTTTGCAATGACCCCTTTCCCAGTTCCATTTTCGCCTGTAATCAACACATTGGCATCGGATGGTCCGACCGCTTCGATGATCTCCAACACAGGTTTCATGGATTCCGATTGGGATATAAAATCCACTTTCTGCTCGGAACGAAGGACTTCATTTTCTTCCTTGAGCAGCTTCCCGCGACGGACCAATCGGGTGTATTCTGCTTGGTTGCGAATGACGCTAATCACCCTTTCATTCTCCCAAGGCTTGGTGACGAAGTCCCTTGCACCTTCCCTCATGATTTCGACTGCCAACTCTACTGACGCCCAGGCAGTCATCACGACAACGGCAAGGTCACTATCAATCTTACGAATGTCTTTAACCAGCTCCAGTCCTTCTTGTCCCGAAGTCGTATCTCGAGTGTAATTCAGATCCAACAAGACCACATCATATTCTCGGCGTTTTACCTGATCGATTACATCGTGAGGATTATCCGCTACGGTGACACGGAAACCTTCACTTCTTAATAACATGCGAAGGGCCTTCAGGATGTCTTCCTGATCGTCGGCCACTAATACTGAAAAACTGGAATTGTCTGACATGGGATAAGATTGTTAAAACTGAAAACGGCTCACTGCGGTTGGTTCTTCAGCCCGGCAACAGTAATCTCTTTCAAACGACGCAAATCGTTCTTTAAATGTTTACGGGTTTTGGAATCCATCCTATCGGTGAATAGGATTCCGTTGAGGTGATCCACCTCGTGTTGGATACAACGCGCAAAAATGCCATCACATTTAAGAGAATGGTTCGCACCATCCAGATCCTTAAATTCCACTTCAATCGAACTGGGACGCTTCACATCGCCATGGATTTCCGGAAAAGAAAGACATCCTTCCTCCTGCACATCTTTGTCATCCGATACCCGATGTATAATCGGATTTACCAGGGCCATTGGCATGATCAAATCGATCGGCGGCTTTTTCCCATCGAGCTCATAACTGAAATTGATATCTCCCTCATCCGGAGCCACATCCAGGACACATAACATGATCGCCTTATCAATTTGTTGGGCCGCAAGTCCGATCCCATGAGCTTCGTACATCGTGTCCACCATCTCGTCAGCCAGATCAATCAGTTCCTCATCGAACTTTTCAATGAGTGCTCCTTTTTGGGTTAGAATCCCCTCTCCGTATTTCGTAATTCTCAACATGCCTATTATATTAGCAATTCCTCAATCTTTTTAATGACCTCTAACCGCCCGTTTCTTTTCTTCCATCTCTTCCTCAAGCATAAGCCTTTCAGATGCAATTTGTTTCAGTATGGCGTTCTCTTCATCAAAATTCTGCTGCGCACGAACTTCCTCAAGTTGCTTTTTCAAAAAAACATCTCTTTCAGCAATTTTCGCACGATAAATCGCTTCAATTTCGCCAATCTGCGCTTTTTGTTGATCCGTGAGTTCTTGCCTAACTTCGGTGTCGTCAGCCTTTAGACGCTCCATTGCTAATTCGTAAGCACTTTTCATAACTTGGAAATTTACGGGACAATCTGATGCTTCTGCAAAATTTAAATGGTGTAACAGATACAGTAAATAGAATCGGTAACTCCCTAGTAGCGGTGTGTCAATTCAGCCGAGAGAAAGCCTCCATCAAAATAAAATAGAACAAAGACTAATCAACGGAATACAAAGTAACAAATAGCGCGATTTAACACCACTAAGATTCCAAAGTGTTCCGATTCCAAGCATGGCGACCACTCCCAAGGTCGCCGATGCGGGATTGGAATCGTGACTCCAGGTCATGTGCAGTGATTCTCCCATTTGGATCAAACCATCCACAGCAGAAAGTTCCATCCACACAGCATGGTTGAAAAAGGCTGATATCCACACACCCCCGATCAAACCAAAAACTGCTGAGAGAAATCCCGTAAGCATGGTTAACGCAAAAAGCGGGGCTAAAAGGGTGTTCAACAGAATTGCAATGAATGGAACTTTCCCAAAGTAAGTTGCAACAATCGGTGCGCTCAGCCAAAACGCACACCAACTCACCGCGAAAGAGCCCACGAAATACTCCCGGATCACTCCCAGGGCTTTGCGCAGCGGAGTCGATTGTTCATTCACTTCCTGAAATCGCTTTTTGCAGACTTCAGATAACCACGCATGAAGAGGGAGCGCTTGTGTCAATATCCCAATCACTACCACAAATGACAATTGATAGCCCGGTTGAAACAGCTGCTGAGGAGCAATGAGTAGGATGATCCACCCCGCCAATACTGTTGCGGCCAGCGCATCGGGTTTGCGACGACACCACTGCGCTGCGAAATAGATGGTCATCATCAACAGGGCCCGTTGCGCGGATACAGGGGAACCAGTTAACCATACATACAACGCACAAAAAACCAGCATCCAGGTCGTGCTCCATTGCCGAGATAATCCCAAGAGTTGAAAGAATGTGAAACATATCGCGGCAACAATGGTAAGGTGGAACCCGCTGATCGCAAAAAAGTGCATGACCCCTGCTTCTCGAAACCGTTTTTTGTCGCGGTATTCCAAATAACGTTTGTCTCCAGTCAACATGGATTGAATATAGCCTGAGTAGGGTTTGCCTTCTGGTTCTCCTGCCTCGAGTGCATCGACTACTTTAGCAAGGAGGGTTTGTCGCAAGGTATTCAGGCTCCATTCCGTAGCGCGGTGCTCGATTGAAAGAACGGCCCCTTGTCTCAATACAAACTGCTCAGGTGAAAACGAGCTCGGTGGATAGAGAACCCCACGAGCGACAACACGGTCTCCTTTCCGTAATGGAATTTTTACACCCAATGTATAAAGCCGACAATCCATACTCATTGGCATTGTCTTGAAGCAGCCATACCGAACGGTATCGAGGTAACGTCCGTGAAACTCTACGACCCCCGCTCGCTCAGGTAGTGGTACTCGATCGACCTTCAACACGTCGAGCCTCAAATAAACCTCGCGCGGAGGGGAATCCTTCCACCATTCCAAAACGGGATTCGAATGAATTCTTAAGTTCCACCACGCCATAGACACTAACAAAGCGGCGATTCCAAAACTCAGACCCCAAATGATTCGACTCCATTTTTCCCCAAAGACTTCAAGGGTTGTAAGGGTCAAAACCGAAAAAACTAAACCTACGACACTCCAAAAGCCAAAACCCACCGGAACAAAACCGGCGCTGACAACAATTGAATATCCACCACACCAGGGAAGCCAAAGCCAAAAGATGGGAGCACGACAGAAGATGGAGCGTAGATTTGAAGTCGTTTTCAATGGAGGAAAGGAAGCAGAAGAAGTGAGTCAAATTGAAATTAACTGCTCTATTCATAACGATTTCAGCAGGGTGGAAGCAAGAATTTACACGGTGTGAAACAATTGATGCTTGCTTTCAATTCCGAAAGTCCAAGAAGTTGCTCGAACAAATCGTATAAAATTATGTTACAGGCAGGCATCGTAGGTTTACCCAATGTGGGAAAAAGTACTCTTTTTAACGCACTCACAAAGTCGAGAAAAGCGGAAGCACAAAACTATCCCTTTTGCACGATCGATCCAAACGTCGGTGTTGTACAAGTTCCCGACGAGCGTTTAGTCCCACTTTCTAATCTCGTTAAAACCCAGCGCGTTATTCCGGCAGCACTCGAAGTGGTTGACATCGCTGGACTCGTTGCGGGCGCAAGTAAGGGAGAAGGTCTTGGAAATAAATTTTTGGCGAACATTCGGGAAGTGGATGCGATCGTGCACGTCGTACGCTGTTTCGAGGATGACGACATTATCCATAATTCCGGTTCAGTAGACCCTGTAAGGGATATCGAGATCATTGAAACTGAGTTGATCTTGGCCGATATGGAATCTGTCGCACGACAGAAAGAGAAACTCCTCAAAAAAGCCCGGGGAAATGATAAAGAAGCTCAGGCGCTTGTTGATCTTATTGATTTGATCAATCCCTCGTTAGAAGAGGGCAAGCCCGCAAATACTTTCCCTCTGGATGAAGACCTGAAGCCCCTTCTCAAAAGCCTGAATTTGCTTTCTTCCAAACCCATGCTTTTTGCCTGCAATGTAGCTGAGTCTGACCTAGCAAATGCTGACGCTAATCCATTCGTAAACCAGGTAAAACACGCAGCTGAAGAGCGGAACCAAACCGAAGTCTGCGTCATTTCCGCACGGATAGAAGAGGAATTGATCGATTTTGAACCCGAAGAAGCCACTGATTACCTCCAGGATCTCGGCGTTGACGACTCGGGCGTTAACACACTGATTAAGTCTACCTATAATCTTCTTGGTCTCGCTTCGTATATCACAGCTGGAGAAATTGAAGTCCGCGCTACCTCAACAGTGTGATCCTTGCGATCGTCAATAAGGAGAATGGCCTTGTCGGGTCGCTCAATGCCGTCAACACGAACACTCATTTCGCCCTTATCTTCATGCATTTGCAAAACATTGATGTGGTAGATGGTCCTCCCGATAGCGATAGTGCATTTTAAATCCTTCCCAATCCGCAGGAAGGCACGGCGCAAGCGTGAGTTTGTCCACTAAAAGACTGAGTCCCAAGAGAGATTCCACAATCAATCGGTACATCCAGGCGGCTGATCCTGTGTACCATGTCCAGCCGCCACGGCCGGTATGCGGGGGTACCGCATAGACGTCGGCCGAAACCACATACGGTTCCACTTTATAGATGGCCGCCGCTTCGGCCGATCCTGCGTGGTTCAGCGGGTTGATCATGGTAAAGAGCTCCCACGCGCGGCGGTTTGTCCCCCATGCGCACAAACGCCATGGCCGCCCAGATGGCCGCATGGGTATATTGTCCCCCGTTTTCCCGCACCCCGGGAACGTACCCTTTGATGTAGCCCGGATTCATCGATGACGTATCAAAGGGCGGATCCAAAAGCTGGACCAGCCCATGCTCGCGGCGCACAAGGCGCTCGTCCACAGCCGCCATGGCCATGCGTGACCGTTCAGGATCACCCGCACCCGAGAGTACGGACCAGCTTTGGGCAATGGAATCAATCCGGCATTCAGGATTCGTCGATGACCCAAGGGGTGATCCGTCGTCAAAGTAGGCCCGGCGGTACCATTCGCCATCCCACCCGTTCTGTTCCAGATTTTTTTGCAGCTGCGTCGCTTCTCCGCGGCAGCGTTCGGCAAATGAACCATCACCCCGCAGAGCAGCGATTTCCGCAAATTGCATGAGCACGTAATAAAGAAAAAATCCCAGCCACACGCTTTCGCCCTTACCGAGTTCCCCGACCCTGTTCATGCCGTCGTTCCAGTCTCCGGAACCGATAAACGGCAGACCGTGTTCACCAAATTTGAGACTGTTTGAGATGGACCGGACACAGTGTTCGTAAAGACCGGCCACCTCTTCGGAATTGCCGGGCAGTTCGAAATAGGAATCTTCATCCGCATTCACCGGACGGCCCTGGATGAAAGGAATGGGTTCATCCAGCACGCCAGTATCCCCGGTGGCAAACACATATCGGCAGGTTGCCAGGGGTAGCCAGAGGTAATCATCCGAGCAAGTGTGTCCGCACGCCCCGGCCGGTTGGCGGATGCACCAATGTTGAACATCACCCTCCGAAATTGCCGGGCCGCGCAAAGAAGCAGGTGCTCGCGCACGAGATAGGATCCGGCGTGAATAAGCGCCATTACATCCTGCAATTGATCGCGAAACCCGAAAGCCCCACCGGACTGGTAGGTTGCGCTGCGCGCCCATAGACGGCACTCCAGTGTCTGGTACAAAAGCCAGCCGTTGGCCAGCACGTTGAGGGAAGGGTCCGGAGTTTCCACATGCACCGCACCCAGGGTGTGCGTCCAGTGCTGCCACACCGCTCAAGAGCTTCTTGCGCTGCAGGTGCGCCACGAAAGCGGTTGACCAGGTTTCTTGCATCGTTCGCATCCTTCCCGACGCCGAGCCTGAAGATGATCTCCCGTTCTTCCCCGTTTCCCAAGTCAAAGGGCACCTGGATCGCGGCGCAGGGATCCAGAGCAGCCCCCACTTTATTGGAAAGGCGGGTCCGTAACATCGCTTCCGGATGCCGCAGTGTCCCGTTGCGTCCTAAAAATTCAGTCCGGTTGCCGGTTACGCTGCAAGCCGGATCATTTATGTCAAAGAACGCCACCCTGTCCCGGAACTCGGTATTATATGGGTTTCGGCAAACAACGCGCCGCTGGCAGTGTCAGTTTCGGTGATCACGTGCATACTGGTTTTCGATCTCAGGTCTCCGAGGACCCACTCTACGTATCCGGTGGCGGAGAGCCGGCGAGATCGCCCGGACACGTTTTTCACTTTGAGCACCATAAACTTGATGGGCGCGTCCAATGCCACATAAACCCATAATTCACTTCGAATGCCGCGTTCTGTATGCTCGAAGACACTGTAACCAAAGCCGTGCCGGGTGACATACGGCGTAGTGCCCCGAACAGGCAGCGGCATCGGCGACCAGAAGTGGCCACGCTCTTCATCACGCAGGTATAATGCTTCTCCGCTCGAGTCACTCACCGGGTCATTACCCCAGGCGTGAGGCGAAACTCGTGGGCATTCTCGCTCCAGGTTTAGGAAAGCCCGCTCTCTGAAATAACAGTACCGAAGTAGGGGTTGGCCAGGACATTCACCCACGGTGCCGGTGTCACCTGACCATGGGAGGTAGTGATAACATACTCAACGCCCATCCGGCGTGAATCCGCCGATGCCGTTGAAAAACGTCAGATCGGACCGGGGCAACGGCTTCACCATGAGGGGGTCGGGCCGGTGGGTTCGGGTCGGTGCAAGAAAGGGCATGGTTACTTCCACCTGACCGGGTCGACTGATCTGATCCGCAAGGCCTCCCCGGCGGTCGGAAATGACACACGGGCAACGGTTTGGATCAGTAACCGGTCCTCATCCGATATCTGGTCCACGGTCTAACGAAAATGCCCCCCGGACGATCGATCAAATTGGCTTCGGTTCCGGCGGCGATGAGCCCCATGATCTGGTCCTGAAGCAGCTGCCGGTATCCGGCATGATCTTCGTTCCAGATCACCAGGTCCACGGCCAACCTTTTAGACGCCAATAGCATGGGCTTGAACGAGCTGACGTACCAGATCGATATTGGTCGGATCTTCTATCTGCAGCAGTACAATCGGCAGGTCGCCGGAGATAGCGTATCCCCAGAGACCGGATTGTCCGCGGGTATTTTTAATAAGCACACCCGTGTCTGCCCGCAGCAAGCATTGGCGAAAAGAATCGCACCGGCCAAACGCCCATAGAGTTGGGCATCGCTCTCAGAGGCATTGAGTTGACGCAGCAGCACATGGCTGTGGGTCCAGGCCAGATCAAACACCCGGTCCGCCAGACGCGGTCCTGGTATTTTTCCGTCAGCACCAGAGCGTCGTCACGGTTTTCAGCCACACCGGAAACAATATTGATCGTTGCCGTTTCTTCAGGTGCCAGTGTAATACAATAGCGAATGGCGACAATCGGGTCCAGCACGGACCCCTCACTGTTGGACAGCGCAGCGGAGTCGTGCATGGCCGACGGATCGGCGGTGGTGTTTCCGCGGCCGATGAACTTAAGGCGATCCGTCTCAAAAGAGATCTCCCCGATATCCGCGCCATGCACAGCCATCAGATGAAACATCCAGGGCGTGGGTTCATCAGGAGAGCGCGGTCGACGCGTACATAAAATCGCCTGCTGTGCATGGATGATCTCGGTCCGAACAAAGAGATTGCTGAAAGCCGGATGCAGGATATCCGTTATCGCCGGAGCCAGAACCACTTCCGCATAACTGGTCACTTCACGGTCCGGGGAATCCCCGTGCGGTTGGTGATGAGAACTCGGCGCAGTTCAATGTCATCCTCGGGTGAAACAACAATTTCAGTATGAGTATTAAAATCACGCGACGACAACGAAACTCGGCTCTCCCTTCCGAAAGATCGTTTCATAGGTTTCCGCTCCCTTGAGCGCCGGCTGATATGCGTCGACCAGAATTCCCCGCTGGTCAGATCCCGCAGGTAACAAAAGCTTCCCCAGTTGTCACAGGTGAGATCTTCTCGCACGAGTGACGGCAAGGTCCTTCCATCGGCTGTAGCCGCCGCGGCATGCGTTACCATCAGGTGATATCTGCCGTTGGAGAGCAACTGCACTTCCGGGCTGGGCGTATCCGGACTGCTAAAAAACACGGATGGGCGTCTCCGGCGCTTCAAAACCCGCATGGTGCTCGGACAGCTCAGTAGTATGGGCATATAAGGCCGTTGCCTTCGGGATTCGCTCCTGGAGCAACAACAGGGTCGCCTGAAACAAGGGGTCTGACGCGAAGCGCTTCTGCATCGGTCGTTCAAGGAGAAGATGGGCCAAAGCCAGAAGGCTCATACCCTGATGATGGGCCATGAAGGACCGAATCAAAACATGTGACTGTCCCCTGGGCAGTCGTGAAGGCGTATAGTCGATGGCCTCATAAAAACCGTACGGGCCCGCTGAACCCTTCCGTGTCGAGACGCTGAAGGTTGAGACAGGCCGCTTCGGGAGCCACCATCAGGGCCAGAGCGGATGCATAGGGCGCAATCACCAGGTCCTCGGTCAGCCCGCGCTTAAGCCCCAGGCCGGCACACCAAAGGCGCGGGTATTGGTAATTGGGATGCACATCAATGGCATTGTACCCGCATTCCGAAATCCCCCACGGAACGGCGCTCTTTTTTCCATACGCGATCTGCCTGGCCACAACCGCCTTATAGGACTGGTCGAGCAGGGTGGATTCATACGTCGGCATCACCAGAAGCGGCATCAGGTATTCGAACATCGACCGCTCCAGGAAAGTAGTATCGGTGCTTTTTCGGCGATGGTGAGCAGACGCCCCAAAGCAAACCAGCTTTCCTGGGGAAGTTGTCCCTGGGCAATAGCGACAAAAGCGGCAAACCGTGCTTCCGAGGCCAGAAGATCGTAGTAGCTTTCATCCCGTCGGCGTTCATCCACATTGTAGCCGATAGCCAGCTGTTGACGATTCTCATCATACAGGAAGTCATAGTCCATTTGGGCCAGGGTGCTGCAAGCCCCGCAAGCGCTTCGATGGCTGCAATCCTTTCTGCGGCATTGCGCGCAGCTTGCGTGATGAGAGGTTTGAGACCGTCGATCAATGCCCTTTTACCGGACGAGGTATCATCATCCGGTGTTCTGCCGTGGCCGCTGAAAAAATGTTTCCGCCAGTAACGACACCTCCCGCAGCGTCGGGATCCTGTCCGGAACCGCAAAAGCTTCAAGGCCTTCTTGAAAAGGGAGGAGCGCCGCCCAGGGAGACAAGCATTCCCAGCTCATTAACGGCATCTTGGCATTGCCCGGCAAACGCTCGGGTCCACCAGCTCAACCAGCTCTCGGGATCGGTGTCCGAAAGTTCGATAACGGCGACCAGCTCTGCGGCAGATGCTGTTAATAAATTAAGGCATAGTTGTACCCCCTTGAGAGTAGATGGCCGGGAAAGAATCACGGAAGACAGGTCCTGCTGAAGCTGCTGGAGCTGGACTTGTACGAAGGAGGCCTCAGCGTCTGCCACCGTATCGGCAACGATGCCTAAGGTATCGTTTAACCCCTCAAACAATTGAGCGCTTAGAATCTTTTCATCCACAAGACCCAACAGACCCGGCCGCAAGGTCATCAAATGCCCGGCCAGGTTCCCACTGTCCACCGCGGAAATATACAGCGGCGGCAGCGGTTTTAAAGACCGCGTATCGGTCCAGTTGTAAAAATGACCCTGATGACGATCGAGTCCTTCCATAGTATTGAGGGTCTGGGTTGTTCGATGGAGAAGACGGCCGGCCGTAATATACCCAAAATCGTAGGCGGACAAATTGGCCAGCAGCGAAAGGCCCATGTTGGTGGCGACGTTCGGTGGGCGGTTACGGCCACAGGATGCTCCTGATGATTATCCGGCGGCAGCCAATGATCTTCAGGACCCACGAACGTTTCGAAAAACGCCCAGGTCTTTCGGGCAAGTTTCCTGAGAAAACGGGCCTGGTCTGGCGCCAACCGGTTTGACGGATGACGGCAGGTCGGCTAAACCACCATGTAATGGCCGGAGAAGCCAACCAGAGGCATAGGATGGGCCCGGCAACACCAAGTACGGTTGCCGGATTACGGCAATCAAAATCCCGCAGAGACAGCCAGGACCGGAGAAAACCACATGGCCCGGCATGAAGCGGAAAAGCTCGCCCGGTCTCCGGCATCTGCTTCCTTGGCCAGTTGCCACTCCAGCAGTCGCTTGCGGGTTGCCCACATGCGCAAAGCCGTGCGCAAAATGGCATCCAGGCTGAAAAAAGCTTCATAAGGCAAACAGATGAGTGTGAAGGCCCCCTGAGCCGCGTTTTGGCCCACCGTACGCACCATGGCCGCCAGATGCTGGTGGATTCGCACATCACCAGCTTTCTGAAAAACATCCAGAAAAGCGGCCATTGCGGGGGGAATTAAAATCATTCCAATGACGGCGATGGTCCACAACCAGGCCGGCGTCAAGATGGTCCAACCCAGGAGAAGCAAAAGGGTCAATGCCCCTGGTACCAGACTCCGGCGGAGATTGTCGAAAATCTTCCATCGGGACACACCAGAAAGCGGATTCTTTTGCCGACCCCTCTGAAACCCGGCACACCCGGCAATAACCAGCGGACGATCTGCCAATCCCCGCGAATCCAGCGATACCGGCGGCTCACATCTTCGCTGTATCGCGAAGGATATTCCTCATACAGCAGCACGTCACTGAGCAGCCCCGCCCGCATGTAACATCCTTCCAGAAGGTCATGGCTGAGAATCCGATTCTCGGGAAAACGCTTTTTGAGGACCTGTTGGAACGCATCCACATCATAGATTCCCTTGCCGATGTATGAACCTTCGCCGAATAGGTCCTGGTAGACATCAGAGACCATCCGGGTATAGGGGTCGATGCCCGGCTCACTGCCGCACAGGCGTGAGTAGCGGGATCGGTTCATTACGGGCAGGCTCACAGCGACCCGAGGCTGCAGAATTCCATACCCTTTCTCGATCAACCGTTTTTCGGCGCTATATTGCGCCCGGTTCAGCGGATGGACCATGGCACCCACAAACTGACTTGCGGCATCACGGGGAAGCTGCGTATCCGTGTCCAGGGTAATCACATATTTCACGTTTGATAATTCGGCGATGTCGCCGACAATGAGTGAAAAACGATCCGTTGCGCCGCCGCGCAGCAGTGAAGTTAAGTCCTCAAGCTTGCCGCGTTTGCGTTCATAGCCCATCCATGTTTGCTCCTGCGGATTAAAGCGGCGCGGACGATGGAAAAGAAAAAACGCGTTCCCTTTTGGTTTTGGGTATTTTTCGTTCAGCGCTTCTATTTTCTGTTGGGCCAACTGCAACAAGAGGTCATCCTCCGGAAGCGTTTCGGCAAAGAGCGTCTGGAAAATCCGTCAGCAGACCGAAGTGCAGGTGTTCGTCCCGATTGGCTAGAAACCGAACTTCCAGGGACTCAACCAAATTCTCAATGTATTGAACACTGGCGAGCATTGTCGGAATCACGGTCAGGGTACGTGATGCTGAAGGAATACCGCTGGAAAAATCCATTCTCGGCAACGGATTCGGCCTCACCAGTAAGGTTATCAGCCAGTTTGTCAACGCCACGGCCGGCTGGCTTGCCCCCAGCAACAGAAGAAGGCTGATCAGGGCGACCCATCCATTTTGAAATTTCATGACATCCGACGTCGCCAACAAAATCACGATAAAAGCCGTCGCAATCAGAAAAATGGTGCCCAGATAGAAGATCAAAGGCCCACCTCGACTGAATCGCCGAACTGCGTCAAGCAAAGATCGGTGCACGTGAGCTGTGTCCTCCAGTTGTCTCACACCTTCGTCGATCAAGTAAAACCCCACATGGATATACCGTTCGTCACCATCTTTTCCAAAAGTACTTTCTTGGGCCAGGCGGATCGCCTGATTCGCCACCTCGATCTCGGACCGACCGCTGCTCTTTGCGATCTCTTCCACAACATGACGATAGCGATCCCGGGTGGCGAAATCCATTTTTGCATAAACATCACAGGGATCTTTAACCAGAACCTGTTCTACAATGCTCATCGTTTCAACGAACTCGCGCCAATCCATTGCGACCAGGAAACGCAAACTGCCGATGCTGTTGCTCATGGAGACCTGATCCACCGCCTGTTGCTGGTTCTCAGTGCGCACCAACTGTTCAATCGTCCGACCGGACTCGGACAGCCGCTGTTCCACCCACGTAAGCGGCAGGGTCAGGGCGGGACCTTGACCCTGAATGCGGCGGGTAAGTTCTGCAACAAACGCGCTCACCATGGGAGGATTGGACCGCGCCATATCGGCAACCGACAGGATCAGGCTTTTGGGGTCTTGCAACACGATCTCTGTCATCTGTTCCGCCCAATGGCCGGCAAGATTTCGGTTGGTCCGGTCGGCGGCAATCCTCGCGGCCACGCGCCGGAGATTTTCAATCAGCGCCAGGCGCAGCATGATGGGGATGGCCCACAATTCACCCAGCTTTAAGGGCGCCACCGACTGATAGGCGGCCACAAAACTGCTGAGGTTTTCCGGATCTACGCGCCCATCCCCATGGGATATGGTTTCCAGCGCGATGTCATAGACGCGTGGCAACCCGGCCGAAGGCCCGTTCTGCAAGCGCGGCAGTTCACGGCTATATCCCTTTGGAAAATGCCGCCGGGCTGTGCGAATCTGCTCCTCAATCAAATAGAAGTTGTCTAAAAGCCATTCTCCGGCCGGTGCAATCCGATGGTTGACCTTAACCGACGCCGTTAACAGATTGCGGGTGTCAATCAGGAGCCTTTCATTCTCCGCGAGGCGCCGTATGAGTCGATTCGAAGCGCGTTCAGAACTCAATTGATGCGAAGCTGCCAGTGCCTGCCCATGCAGCTTCATATGGTCCGCGGTGAACAGTTCTCCCCGCAGCGGCAACTCATCGTCAGCGTACTTTTGCGCCTGTCCGGTTCGGCCGAGACGCGCCTTTAAATGTTGCAGGGGCCGGAGGGATTTCATCTCTTTTCAGCATCCAAATCGATTTTTTTCATCCGGATGATATGTTCAATCATCTTTTGCTCAAATTTGCCTTTTGCCTCCGATATCTCCTTTTGAAACCCCAGAGCGGTAGCGGTTTCCGGAGCTTTCTTGACAAGCTCGGCTTTCAAGTAGAGCTCTTTTTCGTAAATCGTCTGCCTGAGGTCTTCAGTGGCCTTGATAAACGCAACCTGCTCTGCATTCAGCTTCCTCACGGTCGCATCACTCAAATCCATGTTGTACCCCGGATACTTGCTGGATCCACCCGACATTCCCATTTCACGAAAGCCGTACCTCATCATATCCTGCCCGTATTTTATGATATCATCGGGATTCTGCCCCATGGTATCGTAGGAGCCATATCCTCCTCTGTGCCGGCCTGAGTCCATATCATAGCCAAAGGCATTCCATGACAATATGAAAGGCAAAACCAGTGTGAATATTATTGATCCAAGGTTGTGACGCTTATTTCTCATTACTTTGTCTCCTTTTTAACGCGGTTGAGATGAATACCAAACATCGTTTCGGTATAGCGGACCATGGCATCAATGGTCGCTGCCGATGTTATTTCTTTGTAGGTCTTCATTACGCCTGCTTTGTCAAATTACGACTTTTCAAAATTTGGCTGCCGCCAACATTTTTCTAAGCGCCTCTCCCTGAACACTTTCCTTTTCGGAAAGGAGATGGGCCAAATCATCGAGCACGGCTCGACGCTCAGAGAGGATTTTATAAACCCGTATGTGCGCTTCCGCCACAAAGCGCGCGACTTCCTCATCGATTTGGGCGGCTTTGGCTTCGCTGTAATTTTTGCCGGTAGAAAAACTTTCCGGCATAAGCATGGGCTGGCGGGGGCGTTCATAAGTCACCAGTCCCAGACGCTCGCTCATGCCGTATTCGGTGACCATGGAGCGGGCAATGTCCGTGGTCCGCTGCAAATCACTCTGGGCTCCGGTGGAGATTTCCTTAAAGACCAGCTCCTCGGCGACCCTTCCGCCCAAAAGAACGGCCAGGCGGTCAAGGAGTTCCGAGCGTGTCATTAAATACCGATCTTCAGTGGGCTGCTGCTGGGTATATCCCAATGCTGCAATCCCTCGGGGGATAATGGAAACCTTATGGACCGGGTCCACATGTTCAACGGATTCGGCCACAATCGCATGTCCTGACTCATGAAAGGCGATGATTTCTTTTTCCTGATCATTCATCACCCGATTTTTTTTCTGAAGACCCGCGACCACCCGGTCAATGGCCTCATCAAAGTCCGTCGGTTCAACCGTTTCTTTATCGTTTCGGGCAGCCAGCAAAGCCGCTTCATTGATGATGTTGGCCAGGTCTGCCCCCACAAAACCCGGGGTACGGCCGGCGATCTTTCGAAGATCGACTTCCGGACCCAGCGCCACATTTTTGGAGTGAATCTTCAAAATGGCTTCCCGGCCGTTGATATCCGGCCGGTCAACCAAAACCTGCCGATCGAACCGTCCCGGTCGCAACAAAGCCGGGTCCAGAATTTCCGGACGGTTGGTGGCGGCCATGATGATGACGCCTTTATTCATTTCAAATCCATCCATCTCTACCAAGAGTTGGTTTAAGGTTTGCTCTCTCTCGTCATGCCCGCCCATGACATTCATTCCCCGGGCTTTGCCCAAGGCATCCAATTCATCGATGAATATGATGCAAGGCGCCTGGGCCGCTGCCTGAGCAAAAAGATCGCGAACGCGGGCTGCGCCGACACCCACAAACATCTCTACAAACTCAGACCCGCTGATGCTGAAGAAAGGCACTTTGGCTTCACCGGCCACGGCCCTGGCCAGAAGGGTTTTACCGGTTCCCGGCGGTCCCACCAGAAGTACCCCTTTGGGGATTCTTCCCCCCAGCTTCTGTGATTTTTCCGGAGTACTTAAAAATTCAACCACTTCCAGCAACTCATCTTTAGCCTCATCGATGCCGGCCACATCAGCGAAGGTGACCTTTGTCTCACTCTCGGCAAATATCTTGGCCTTGCTCTTACTAAACGACATGACCCCCATCCCCGGGTTCATCTTTTTCATGGCAAATCGCCAGATCAGGAAAAAGAAACCCAGCGGAATGATCCAGGAGAGAAGGCTGATGAAAAATTTATTTTCATACCGCCCGGAATAGCTGATGTTACGTTCATCCAGTTCTTTTACCAGACCCGGATCATTGACCCGAACGGTAGCAAACGTTTTTTGGGGCGAACCTGGCAGGACGCCCTTGATATTTTCAGGTCCGATGATCAATTCGCCCGCGATTCCCTGGTCGACATATTGTTTAAATTGACTATAGGGTATCGTCTCTACTTTCGAAGAAAATAGAGACGGCAGCAGATAAGAAAAGAAAATCATTGCCAGGACGAAATACCATATGGTGAAGCGTGTTTTCTCCGGAGGCGATATGTTCTCCTTCTGCGGGTGATTGCCGAAGCCGAGAAAGGTACGAAACTTATTCACCCAATTGATGGGCGGATTATTTTTGCCGTTAAACGCCATGTCGATATCCCCGTCGTTCTCCTTGCAATGCTTTTCATAGGGTTTGGGCGCTTGCCGGCCAATGGTCCCTGCGCGCCGAAAAAATTAAGGATACACCTTTTATTTGACCTTTACCGGCCGATCGCCGGTGAGATATTTTTTTAACTCACCCATGGCCTTGGTAATCTGCTGTATAGCCTCGTGAATGCCTGCGCCACTGCGGCTTAATTTGTAGACATCGCGGTTCTCGATTTCACGTTGAACCTCGGATTTGATTCTTTCAAGTTTTTGAGCATGTATCTCAAACTCCAACCGATGCTCTTCTTCCATTTCCTTGAGAATATCTGAGTTTATTTGCTGTAAGAGCTCATCGGCCTCAGCCAGCAATCCTTCGATATCCTTTGGTGTTTGATTTGTTGTCATGTTGTTCCTTTACAAAAGTTTTTTCCGTTTTGGCATGAAAAAACCGGCAAACAGCCAATGGATAAACTTCCCAACAACCAGTAGTATTGTCATTGGCAAATCTATTGGCTTCCGAACGTTTCCCGCCGACCGCGAATCCTTTCGTTATTGTGGCGCCGACAAATCCCTGGCTTGGCTTGGGTTTGCGTTTTTAATGTATTGATAAAAGTCGCTGTCCGTAGTGAGAATTAACACCGAGTTCATATTGGTTTTCTCCTTGTAGCTTTCAAGGGTGCGTAAAAAGGCATAGAATTCCGGATTTTTATTGTAAGCTCGGCCATAGATTCGCGTTGCCTCCGCGTCTGCTTCGCCCTGGACCTCCTGCACCTTGCGGTAAGCGGTGGAGCGGATCCGGCGCAGCTCTTTTTCCATTGTTCCCAAAATCTCGGCGCTGCGTCCCTCGCCCTCAGAACGAAACTGAGCGGCAATGCGCTTGCGCTCTGAAATCATTCGCTCATAGACCTTTTCCCGCACGCTCTCGACATAGTCGAGGCGCTTGATACGCACATCAACCAGCTCAATGCCATACTGCGGAATGATCTTTTGTGCTTCCGTCAGTATCGTACGGGTGATCTCCTCACGACCCCGGGCAATCTCCCTTTTAAGCTCTTCTTCGCGCTCCTTTGGCACCTCCTTCAATGCTTCGTCTTCGGGCACTTCCCAGGAGGCGCTACGCACAAGCTCTACAAGTTCGCTGCTCGACACCTGGTCACGCACCACTGAATCAAGAATATCGTTTAAGCGCGACTGAGCACCTTCTTCGCTGGCCACGTTCTCCAGGAATTTTTTTGCATCGGCAATCCGCCAGCGAGCGGTGGTATCCACCCAAATGAACTCGCGCCCCTTGGTGGGGACCTGATTTGGATCGCCGTCCCATACCAGCAAACGTTTTTCAAATCGGCGGACCTCCTGCACAAAGGGCAGTTTCATGTGCAACCCCGCCTCGGTTACCGGTTCCCCGACAGGCCGTCCGAACTGCACGATAATCGCCTGCAGGCCCTCCTCCAACGTATACAGGCCACTAAAGAGTAAGAAAACGATCATCAATGCAATCGCAGTAATGACGACTTTTATGGTCAACTTCATGGTTGCCTCCCTTGTGCCGATGGTTGCGTGCCGGATTCCAACGGAAGCCAGGGCACCATGGCCTTCTGATCCTTATCTACGATATAGAGCCCTTTCATGTCCGACAAAAGACCGGTCATGGCCTCCAGGTAAAGCCGCCTCCGAGTGACCTGCGGCGCTTGCTGGTACTGTCCTAAAATAGCCTCAAAACGGGTAGCCTCGCCTTCGGCCCGGTTGACACGCTCCAGGGCGTAGCCTTCGGCCTCACTGATGCTTTGCTCGGCCACGCCGCGGGCTTTGGGAATTTCTCGATTGGCCTGCTCCTGGGCATTGTTGATGGTTTGCTCTTTGTCCTGGCGAGACTCATTAACCTCGTTGAAGGCAGGTTTGACGGTGTCCGGCGGAGTGACGTCCTGGAGCTCCACGGTCACCAAACGCACACCGGTTTCATAAGCCGTCAGGATTTTCTGTATTTCGATTTTGGCTTCACTGGCCACCGCCACCCGGCCTGTGGTCAGCACATCACTGCCCAGACGATTGCCCACCGCGCGGCGCATGACCGCCTCAGTAGTGTCGCGAATGGTTTTCGAAGTGTCGCGGACCTTAAACATGTAGCGGATCGGGTCTTCAATACGGTACTGGATAATCCACTGAACATCGATGACGTTAAGATCACCAGTAAGCATCAGCGATTCGTCCTTGTATGTGCCACGTGTGTCATAACGCGTTTTTTCACCAGGTACGGCAGAAACCGTTCGAAAGCCGAACTCCTCTTTCAGCACACGCGCCGTGGGCAGCAGGCGAACCTTTTCGATGCCGTATGGCAGTTTGAAATGCAGGCCCGGACCGGCCGTGCGCATGACCTTGCCGAAACGCTGTACAATCCCGGTCTCTTCGGGCTGGACGGTGAACCATGCGGTCCATAAAACCACCACCGCCAAACCGATGGCAAGGATGAGGAGCGGACCGCCTTTGATACTTCTAAACCGTTGCTGGAATTTATCCAGCAACTCTTCCCAATGTCGGTGTCGATACCCCTGGGGGTTGATTCCATTCATTCATAACTTATCTCCTGTTAATGCGCCGTTCTGCCTCATTGATGCTTGTTTGTTTAAAGTGAATACATCATAAAGCCCCGTTGCGTTTTTACACCCGTTGATCAAATAATATGCAGCTCGCATACTCTCCGGTAATGATACCCGTAAATCGCCAAAGTGATGGCCGTTGAAAATAATTTTGGTTTACGGATCAGTGTCCAGATTATCAATTGCCAGAAATGAAACCGTTCCTTACCAAAAACGCCTAGCCGGAGAGCAGATCGAAACACGGAAAGAAGCCGCTGGAAATTAAAGGGGTATTTGATTTCCGGAACCTTGAGTTCCCTGAACAAAATTCTGACTCGGCGGTAGTAGTTCTTCGGCATATAAATTTGTTTCATAATGGACCGGTATCCGTCCCTAAGCCTGTCCATGCCCATCCGGGGCAGAATGTTGGTTGTGCCGTCGACATTGTCGCCTGAAAAGGTGGCCACCACACGGCTTTCCCTTTGAAGCCGGTCAAAGAGCCTTGTTCCGGGAGGGGCCTGGAGCATGCCCACCATGGCCGTGACGATACCGCTTTTCTGGATAAAATCGATCTGGCGCTGGAAAATAGAGGGGCCGTCATTATCAAACCCGACAATAAAGCCGCCCATCACCTGTAACCCGGAACGATGGATGAGGCCCACGCTTTCAAGAAGATCTCTGTTTTTATTCTGGGTTTTATGACATTCCGTCAAGCTGACTTCATCTGGAGACTCAATGCCGACAAAAACCGCATCAAATCCTGCCGTAACCATCATTTCCATCAATTCCGAATCATCGGAGAGATTGATGGAAGCCTCGGTAAAAAAGACGCATCCCTTTTTATTTTTGCGCCATTCAATCAAGGCCGGAAGCAAGCGGGTTTTTAGATATTTCTTGTTTCCAATGAAATTGTCATCTACAAAAAAAATGCTGCCCCGCCATCCGGAAGCATAAATTTGGTCAAGTTCCGCAATCACCTGCGGTGCTGTTTTCAAGCGCGGCGTGTGGCCGAACAATGCCGTAACATTGCAGAACTCGCAGTTAAACGGGCATCCCCTGGAAAACTGAATGTTCACGGATGCATAGCGTTTCATTTTTACCAGCTCCCATGCAGGCGGGGGTGTGACGGAAAGGTCACAGAAACCGGAAGCACGGTAGATCTTCTTGGGCCGGCCGTTTTCAAGGCCCGCCAAAAAAAGGGGAAGCGTCAATTCCGCTTCGTCGAGAACCAGATGGTCCACATCGGCAAATTCATCCGGACCGGAAGTAAAAAGTGGCCCTCCGGCCACCACTTTCAGATTCAGCGCATGGCAGCGGGCAATAATCTGTTTGGCGGATTTGCGCTGAATGGCCATCCCCCCGACAAACGCCATGTCTGCCCATAAAAGATCTTTGTCTTTTATGCTTTCCACGTTCAAATCCACCAGACGCTTGGTCCAATCTTCCGGCAAAAGAGACGCAACAGTCAACAATCCCAGAGGGGGAAACGCTGCTTTCTTTCCGATAAAGCTCAGCGCATATGTGAAAGACCAGAAGGTGTCCGGAAATTTCGGATAAATGAGGAGAATGTTCATATGGATCGTCTCCTTTTACTATTATTTAAGGTTCAGTTTATTATCAGCTTGGAGGCTGTGAAATTCCATAAAGCTCACTATTAATCACTTCAATCTTTGTGCCAGATTTCCAACATTCGCCGTGATAGTTCATATGCTTCCGTTTTTTATAAATAATCTGTGTGATGTCCTGTTGCTTGAAGGCCACGTATGCGCGAAAGACAAAGGTCACATACAACCTTTGGTCATATATGACCTATTTTTCTTTCCCTTTCTGATTGACCTGGAATTGAGCCTTAATATTGTAATGGTCAAATAAAAAGGGACACGCGATTAAGCGGCATTTCGTAATTGTTCTTTCTCATAGCTAATTGGACTATCGTATCCCAAGGCCGAATGAAGCTGAAGGGAGTTGTAGTAGGCAATATAGTCAATGATCTCTTGTCGCGCAGACAGCCTGTTTGGGAATTTGATTCCATACAGACGTTCAACTTTCAGACTACAGAAAAACATCTCCATGGGAGCGTTATCCCAGCAATTGCCTTTACGACTCATACTCGGTACCATACCGTACTGTTTAAGCCGGTTCTGGTAATCATTGCAGGCATACTGGCTCCCCCGATCAGATTAAAATGGTTTAATTTTAATGGACACCTTGCTAAGAGAAACTAAAAAAACAGTGAGGTGCCAATGAATCAAAAGAGAAACAATGCACTTCGTGCTTTGAAATTAGGGCTTCGCCTGTAAATTAAAGCCACCCGCTTCGCGGGTGGTTGTTTATTCAAATTCAGTTCATAAACATTGTTTTTATCCGAATTATATTCGGTTGTTAAATAGCTGAAAGAGGTCCAGGAAGCCCTATACAACAACGATGATCGGGAGCATTTAGTAATTTGTATTGCGACTGCGCTAAGAGTGTTTGAACTTGATATGGGATTATAAAATCGATATAAAAGGAAAAATATTCTGATTAAATCGAAAGGCAAGGAACCAAGATGATAAGCTTAAAAAAAGAAGGAGACGTTTTTCTACTCACCATGGAAGATGGCGAAAATCGCTGGAATACGAGTTTTGTTCGAAAATTTGCTGAAGTATTAGACGAGGTGGAATCTTCGGAAGGTCCAGCTGCACTTGTCACAACTTCATCAACCGAGAAGTTTTTCTCCAATGGACTGGATCTGGATTGGCGGGTATCTACTGGTGAGCATCGTGGAGGCGATCGAGAGGCATTCGGGAAGGAGTTCACGCGTTTGATGGGACGTTTAATTACTTTTCCCATTCCTACCATTGCTGCCGTAAACGGTCATGCATTTGGTGCAGGATTTATGTGTGCGCTCTGTCATGATTTCAGATTCATGCGCACTGATCGTGGATACCTCTGTGCCAATGAAGTCGAAATTGGTATGGTCATTCCGAATTCGGAACTTGCGCTTTTTCGTCATAAATTGCCCATGAACATCTTTTTGAAACCGTGCAATTTGCTAGAAGATGGAGCGGACCTGACGCGCTGGCAGCAGGTATCGTTCAACAAATTGAACCGCTCGATAACCTGCTGGATGCCGCAATGAAACGTGCGGGTGAGTTGGCCCGACTGGGCGTCAATAGAGGCGTTTTTGGAAAAATGAAGGCGGCCATATACGGCGAAAATGCAGCAATCAACCAGCCCCACGGGCCGGCTTACATGCTGTCTAACTCAGCACAATTTCATTAGTCATCATGACTATGCCAGGAAAACAACGCCCTCCGAATCCCGATGCGGGTGAAGAGGGCGATATCCATTTCCCGACATCCAGTTGACGATAACGTTATTCAGACCTGATTAACACCCAAAACACGCGCAGCGTTTTCATACATCCATTTTTTCCTGATGGTGTCATTGCGGCAGAGTGTCTCAGCTTCTGCGATGATTTGCTTTAAAGGCAGTCCTTGTGTACCCCAGCCGCTGGCAAAGATGATTTGATCCTGCAGACTTCTGTTGCCATGGGCAATCAAGGAGTCGTAACCACTTCCCTGGGAAGCCATGTGCCTGGGCCGTTGGCAAGAAGTGTCAATAAACACATTCCGATGCCTTCGCGCTACGGAAACCAATTCCTCAACCCATGGCCAACCGCCCAGTCCGGCCACAATAATCAGATCCGGAAAGTCACAGGCGATTTCATCTAATTGCTCCGGCCTGCAGAGATCCAATGGACGGTCCGTATAAAGATGCAACCCTGTTGTTATGCGAGCCGGGACACCCAATTCCACACATTTGCCATAAAACGGATAATACTTTTTGTGGTTTGACGGCAAATTTGCCCGGAAGCCGGATACAACCAATCCCTTGAAGTTCAATTCTTTTACTGTCTTCTCGAATTCACGAACATCATCCATTCCCAAATGGGGATCGCTCCGGTAAAAAGCGCTGAACCGGTCTTTATGCGCATTCGCCAAAGCTGCTCTGTCTTTTACGGATGACCACTGCCCAGTGGTGCCGATACACGCATGTGTGACACCCGCATCATCCATCATTTGGATAAACTCTTCGTTGGTCATGAGTGTTTCAAAATTTTTCTCCGCCACCCGAACCGCCATTTCAATATGACCGATTTCTTTCGTTTCTTGCTCAAACGCTTCAAAGGACATTCCCAGCATTCTCGCCCACGCATGCCCGAAATTACTGAAGTAACCTCGATGCACGTATCCGCCTCCGGATCTTAACAGCGCAATTGTTTCTTTTTTTACTTCTGCTGTCGGTGAATCACATTCAAAATCGATGATCATCATTTCCCCCTGATTTTAAAAATATGAATTAAATTCATCTGTCACTTAAGACCCTTAGCCGGTTATATCTACGCGCGATTCAAATCGTGCAATCAATTTATCAATCTGGCTGTAATCATCTATTGAAATGGAAATTGCCTTGGTGGGGCATGCTCTCTCACAACGACCACACCCCAGGCAGTTTTCCTGATTAATTGTCGCTTTATCATCTTTCATTTCCAACCCTTCATATATGCACACCTTAAAGCACTTGCCGCAGCCCGTGCATGTATCCGCGTCGATATTTACTTCAACACCTTCCATTCGTTTTAACGGTTCGCGCATTTCCCTGGGCCCGTATTTGGTCAAACTGACAACACAGCAGCAAGAACAGCAATGGCAAATCGACATGAATTCATTTTCATAATCCAAAACATTGTAAATTTTTGCATCACCTCTCAGCTTTCCGATATGGGGAACCAGCCCGTTTTCGTATGCCAGGCGTTCCCGTTCCAATGCTTCTTCTTTGGTGGCCAGGCGCGCTCCAGGCCATTTTGACCGGTCTATTTTCCCGGCGCCTCTTCCGAGCCAGGTGCAGCCCAACGTGACATCGTGATTCTTGCACCCATTGGTTGTACGGCACGGGCAGTCCATCAAAAGTATGGTCCCTGCCTTTTGAATGAAATATTCCGTGACTTTAAACGGTAATATTTGATCCTCATAATTCAAGGATACGTTGATGGGTATCGCCGTGCCTGCTTGGTTTTCCGTCCCATCGGGGAATTCCTCTTCCAGCAGATGCTGCTTCAGTGTCGGATGGGATTTGGCCAGCTTGAGTTGCTCTTTCATTTTGGTTGATTCTCGGGGTATTCATTTCGATGGGGCAGAGGTCGATTTGTTTCTTTTTCATTTGGTTCCTCCGATTGGATTCCGGCTTTCGTGAGAAAATCGGTTTGGTGGGATAAACTTATATAATAAGCATACAAGTAACTTGTCATATAAGTTTATCCCCAAACAGTAATTAAATGTCAAGCGTTTTATTTTTGGGATTTAACAATATATTTCAATTAATTAGAATAAGATTGCTGTGAGTTTTCGTACCAGAATCAAGCAACTCATTACATTATGTTGAAAGAGGCTCCCTCCCGGACAAGGGAAGCATAGAAGCTTTCCCTGCCGGGTTGATTTGATTTTGAGTTGATTTATAGGATTGTAATGATACGCACAGTGTAGAGGCACTTATCCTGTTGATCTTACCCTTTAATTTTTCCCATTCACCGATAAAACGATCTCCCGAGCAAGAGCTAACAAACACCGCATATGAGGCATCCAGGGTATCCGGGAAAATAGATATCTTGGATCAATCGTTTTATCTAACGGTTATCGGACTCCGCAAAGGTGTTTTTTCGTTTCCGTTATCCCACAATGTGTGGCTACGCTAATGGAAAACAAAAGCCATAATGGCGAAGAAGAAAGATATAGGGAATAAAAAAAGCGACTCATCATTGCTGAGAAGTCGCTTATGTAAAAGTGGCGTCCCCAAGGGGATTTGAACCCCTGTCGCCGGCGTGAAAGGGCTTTCACATTTTACCCGATATTTATGATTTCAATATGTTACATTCCGCAACCATCCCATAATCAGCATAAAAAGCATATGATTCAGGTGTCCGCCGGGTGTCCAAAGTTTTTGAAAAACAAACTCAAGCTTGTGTTCTTCATTCTTTTATATGTTCAGCTTGTTGTTGTACCGGGCAACAAAATTGCCGAACCATGCGGATAAGACAGGTTTGTCCGGTCAATTTACAACAATGGTTCCCGGCTCCTATCATTCATCATCATCAGCATTGCCGATCAATCCCGCGACAATGCCCGAATTTTTATGACTTTTGTGTTTTTTGAATTTCACCAGTGCAACCTCTCCCGCTCAGTATCGTCTAAATTCATTTCTATTCCGATGTGTTGTCAATTGTTTCGCCATGTTATTTTTATTTGAGCATGAGGATAAATCCTTTTCCTTTGGAGAATATCGGCAACTGCAGTATGTTATTAAAATTCTGATATCACTGGGATTACCCAACAATTATTCATTGTTACGGTTATTCAGTAAGTGATGACATGTTCCCAACAATCAGTTTATTCAAGGTTGCAAGCGTCAGAGTGCCGGTGCTCGCCAAATCATGCTCCGACTGATATCGACCAATTGCCAGAGCAGTGGCCTCACTCCACTTCCCTTCGGTGTTGCCGGTCTTATACCCGTCTTCATTTAATGCTGTCTGTACCTGTCGGATAACATCAGGTCCGGCAAATAAAGGCGCTCCGGTTTGCATGATATTGATGGGCTTGCTTCCCGCTTCACCGTAATAGCCGCGCATACCCTGTGACGCCTCATTGGACGGCGCAGGAGCCGTTTTAATATCCATCCCGGCTTCTTCCAGTCTGGCAACCTGACGGTCTGTCTCCGACTGGTTTTGCCGGGCTATTTGACTTTCCATGCCGCTTTCATCAGCCATTTCGGTTTCAACGTCCATGCCGCCTGCCTCAAGTCTGGCAATGCGGCGCTCATCTTCCGTAACTTCTTCTTTTTGCGGCATCTGCTGCGCCATTTCATTTTCTTCAATGGTTGTGGTCTTGACGTCCATGCCGGCCCGCTCCATCTGTGCAACACGTTTATCCATGTTTCCTTCAAGTTCCGGATACCCGGGCTCTTCAATGAATCCAAGATCGGCGATCATTTGCGTCATGCCCAGTTGCTCCAACACTCCCAGCGTGACATGACCGGTACTTGCAAAGCCTTTTTCCTTCTGGAAATCTTGAATGGCCTGTTGTGTCTGTTCTCCCAGCATGCCGTCTGCTGTGCCCACCTTAAATCCCTGGTTCTGCAGGGCCTCTTGAATCTGTTGTAAATTTGTTGGGCTGATGAAAAGCTGCACCCCCTGACCCTGCGGCTTTTTATCCTTTTCCACGGTGGCAATCTCGTCGAGCTTGCCCTTTAAAATTTCTGAAAATCCCATGGCCTGGAGCGTTTGAATATCCAGGTTCCCGGTTGGCGCCAAGTCTGTAACTTGCTGGAATTGTTTTAATCCGGAAGCGGTCATGTCTCCCCAGATCCCGTCAACCGGGCCTACTTTATATCCGCGTCTTTTTAATTCCTGTTGAATCCGCTGCAGTGCCACCGGACCGACAAAAATCGGGGCATCTGATGTCATGTGTTCTTGCGCTTTCATACTGGCATCACCCGTCATATCAGCACCCTTATCTGCAGCCAGAACCGGGTTATTGGCCAGAACGAAAACCAATGAAATCAAGAATATGATACTGAATGAAAAAAGTTTTGTTTTCATAAATATCCTCCTTTGATGGTTTGTAGAAATATGGCAGCTTTTACACTTGAAAAACCGCCTTGAAAATATGGAAAATTCTTATTTTCTGTTTCTGCAACCTTTACCAATCTTTTTATTATTTAAATCTTTCGGCTGCTGATTTAACTGCATCGTTCATTGCCTGCCAGGCCAAATCCAAACCGGATTTGATATCCTTCCAGGCATCGTCACCGGCAGCACTGATATTGTCCAGCTTCTCTTCAAGCGTTTTTCGTTTTGTTTTTATGTCTTCAATCTGCTTTTGGTATTCCTCTTTGGAATCCAATTGTAATTGGCTTGCCTTGGCAGACAGCTTATCAATATCTGCGTTCCATTCATCAATTTTAGCCTTTAATTTTTGAACATATTCATCTTTTTCTTTCATGATTGCTCCTTTCACTTAAACAGCAATACATCACATATTGATTAAAGCATCCGATTTTAAAGTTTATACGGAATCTATCCCAAATTGAATTTCTTATAAATTCCGGCAATCCCCCATTTATGCGGTCATGGGCATGTATCCTACCACCTGATGGTATAAGGCACCTTTTCGGGCCGTCTGTTGATCATCCCCGTCCGTGACAGGCATGCCCCATGCGTGGTTTTCTATCGGCCTATTTGACATTTACTGTTTTCACCCCATATACGAAATCACATCTCGGGTATAAGCTGTCTGATCTTCACATTGATTCTCAACAGCAATGTAAGCTGCATTTCAAAAGAATCGACGTTGACACTGACGATGCTGCATCAGGCATAAGCTTCCTAAACGACTTATCCACTCCACCGCAGGCGGCAGAACGTATTAAGCGGCCTGCTTAAGTCAACAAAATGCTATTGTTCATATGTGCGGTTATGAGCCTGTATACCGATAAAGCCTTTACAACATGTTGAAAAAATGTAAAACATTCTGTAGTTATCAACCAAGACAGTTAAAAGCTCCGATTGCACTCAAAAATGCATCCATCCGTCATGCGCATGAACACAACGAAGCCTTACATGAAGCTGGCAGCTCACGGGATCACCCTGATATTGGCATTTTTTGCCCTTTTTATCATCAGCCGGCACAGCTATCTCCTTTTTCACGGACTTGCGGAAATGTTTTCCGTTGCCATCGCCATCAGCATTTTCATGGTGGCCTGGAATACCCGCAAGTATTTGAATAACGATTATCTGCTGTTCGTTGGCATTGCATTGCTGTATGTGGCCTTTCTGGACCTGCTCCATACCCTGAGCTATAAAGGGATGCTCCTGTTTCAGGAATTTGGGGCCAATCTTCCCACACAGCTGTGGATCGCCGCAAGATACCTTTACAGCGCTGCTTTTTTAGCGGCACCTTTTTTTCTGAAGCACCGCTTAAAGCCTTCCTGGGCTTTTTTCACCTTTTCGGCGCTGCTGCTTTTTATTCTACTGTCGTTGTTTCAATGGTCGATCTTCCCGGTCTGTTTTGTTGAAGGAACTGGCCTGACCTCCTTTAAAATCATCAGCGAGTACCTCATTTCAACGCTGTTGACGGGAGTCATTTTCTTTTTGTTTAAATACCGCCGTTTTTTTCAGTAACCGGATTTTCGGGTGGCTGGTCGGCGCTGTTGTCATCACCATTGTGTCTGAAATGGCGTTTACGATGTATACAGATGCATACGGTGTTTCCAATTTAATCGGCCATTACTTGAAGATTTTATCCTTTTACTGCCTCTACAAGGCCATTATTGTGGCCGGCCTGTCCGATCCTTTGGAGCTTTTATTCAGGGAACTGAAAAAAAACCGCGACGAACTTGAGCTGCGCGTGAAGGAACGTACGGCGGAACTGGAAGAAAAAGCTGCGCAACTGGCGTGGAAAAACCGGGAACTGGAAGAATTCGCCTATGTGGCCTCCCATGATCTTCAGGAACCCCTGCGTAAAATTCAGGTATTCGGCTCCCTGCTGCAGACAAACCGGCCAGCGGACCCTTCTGATAAAAACAATGAATATGTGATCAGAATGATCACTGCCGCACAAAAAATGAACGCCCTTATAAAAGGTCTGCTGTCCTATTCCAGGATTTCATCCAAAAAAGCGCCATACCAAAAATGCAGGCTGGATCAGGCCCTTGATCAAGCCCTGGACAATATAGAGAGAATAATAAAGCAGTCCAATGCACAAATTCATATCGGTCCATTGATGGCAATAGAAGCAGATCCCATTCAAATCGCGCAGCTTTTTCAAAATTTAATCGACAACGCCATTAAATTTTCCAATAACGGCCATGCCCCGGAAATATCGATTTCTTGTGAAAAGCGGGCGGAGGTTGGCAAAAACAGTGGACCATTTTGTGATCTATATGTGGCCGACACGGGCATTGGATTTGACGAGAATTATATTTCGCAGATTTTTAAACCGTTTGAACGACTCCATAATCACCAGGCATATGAAGGTTCCGGAATAGGCTTGGCAATATGCAAACGGATTGTTGAACGCCACAATGGCACCATCACGGCCAAAAGCACGCCGGGCAAAGGGGCTACGTTTATTGTATCCCTTCCGGTCACGCAAAGAAATTCAGAGGCCGGTATCCAGGCATCAGCATAAACAGGGTGCGAAATTTGAGTACATAATTTTTCCTTCCGATCTACACATTTAACCTCATTTTTTCCATACTGTTTTCCAATTATAGTAAAGTAAAATGAAGGGCGCTTCGCACACCAATAAACGTTAAAGGAGAATTCCATGTTCAAAAAAATATTGTTTCCGGTAGATTTATCCCCTGAAATGACGAACATTGTGCCAATTGTAAATGAGGTTGCTGATAAGTTCGATTCGGAAATCCATTGTGTCTACAGCCTGAACGTTACAGCATACTATACACATATCGGTATGGTGCCTGCATATGTTCGTGACTTTGAAAGCGGGGCCAGAGAGAGAGTGGAAGCAACGCTTGATAAATTCAAAAACGATAATTTTCAGGGTAAAAATATCAAAACCGAAATATTGATGGGAAGGCCGGGAGATCAGATCGTAGAATACGCCACTTCCCGACAGATGGATTTGATAATTATGGGGCACAGCTCAACGGGCATAGAAAGGGCGATTATCGGCAGCGTTGCAGGCCATGTCGTCAAGTTTTCACCTGTTCCTGTACTGGTTATCAGTCCGGAAATTTTAAACAGCTGAAGGGTTATGCCGCGTGCTTCTTCCACCTGACCCCAACGATGTTTCCGAAAGAGAGCGTGAAGGGGCAGGTTTCAAACCTGCCCCTTTTTGACATTATGCAAAGATTGCTCGGGCGGCGACATCCCCCTGCGCATAAAGCCAGTCCTGATAAGGTTGCAGGATATTGATTATAAAGGAGATGATATGGCATATTATTTTAACAAAACTGTAAAAGGCGATTTTGAGGGGGTGGTTGACAGGGTCATTCAGGCTCTGGAACAGGAAGGCTTTGGTGTATTAACAGACATCGACGTAAAGAAAACCCTGAAGAAAAAGCTGGATATTGAATTTAGGAATTACCGTATACTTGGCGCCTGCAACCCGCCATTTGCCTACAAGGCACTGGTTGTGGAGGATAAAATTGGAACAATGCTGCCATGCAATGTGATTGTCCAGGAACTGGGCAATGAAACTGTTGAAATTGCGGCCATTGATCCTGCATCTTCGATGCAAGCCATTGACAACCCGCATTTAAGGGATATCGCAGGGACCGTCGCCGAAAAGCTTAAGGCAGTTGTAAAAGCTGTCTGACAAGCAATAGTGGAAATCAAGAATAACGTAATGGATTCAGCGGCGTTTGGATAATTGGATGCATAACCGCTTCATGAAGAAAAGAAAGGATGCTTCGCATGAATTTTTTAAAGACAATCAAGGTCATCATACTGCTTTCTGGAACCGCTTTGCTGATGTCCTGCAGCGATGATAAGCAGGACGTGCTAATGCAAGAGAAAGTGACCGCACAGGATGTAAAACAGGATGTTGGAAATGCTGTCGATTCCGCCGCAGCTTACACTGCACAACAAAAGGAAGAATACATAAACAAAGTACAGGCCAAGCTGGATGATTATGACCAAAAGCTTGATTCCATGTTAACCGCGGCACAATCTGAGATGGATGAAATTCAGCAAAAGAGTGATGCGCAATTAACAGAATCTATTGAAGAGCTCAAAAACAGTAAGCAGAAGGCAGCTGAACAACTTGATGAATTAAAATCAGCCAGCGGCAAAGCATGGGAAGACATTAAATCCGGTATGGATTCGGCAATGGTGGATCTGGAAAAGTCATTTGAGGAAGCGGGTTCCAATTTTTAGACAGCCCATTGGAAGGAGGATTCCTGATGGCGGACATTCGGAAACAAAATTTGGAAGATTATATCAACCAACTCATTTATGAAGAAATAAACAAAAAACCGAATTCGAACAAAAAGAAAAATATTAAAAAAAATATTCCGGAAAGACCGGTAAGGATTATTACGAAAAATAATCAACCGGCTTGAGCCAGACGGCACAAAATGCAACGCATCTCAAACCAAGTTTGAGATGCGTTGCAATAAAACCCCATACCACGTAGTAATGGTACAGGGTTTCACATTACCCTATCCCACTGAAACAGTCTTTTGATTTTCCCATAATCCATGAATGTTACATAAGGAAGTTGCATAAACCGTTCCCGGCTTCTTGGTTTTCATTGAAATCGTCGCTGTATGATGGGTGTAAGCCGGGCCTTCGTTGGCGCCGTCAGCGGACTCCCCGTGAGCGCAAAACTCCACATTGGCAATCTGATATGGAAATTTGTCGCCATCCGCATGAAAATACACCTGTATCCATCGGATGTGATGTTCTGTGGTATTGGGATGCGCAACTTCTTTTCCCAAAGTTACCGTAATGTTGAACACTTCATCCGCACTTACCTTGTCCGGACAGTCAATGGCCGGGACATGTTTTTCTGATTTCCAGTCTGCACTTTGAAACAATTCCGCTATTTTACCCATTCGTATTCTCCTTAATTTTAAATGGTTAATAAAGTTTTAACGGGGAGTTTTAAACTCGAATCATGTAATTTTTGGGATACTTTACCAAGAATATGCAATTTATAAATACTGTCAAACCTGTATATAACGGCCATGGGACATGTAACTCTTTTTCCCTGTTTTTTTGTTGCGGCCGATCCTCGACACTAATGGTGCCAGATGTTTTTTAAGACAGGTTGCATTTCTATATTATCCCTTCAAAAGCCTCGTCTGATATGCAGTTATTTTTTTGCAACGATACTGTTTTTAACCTATTTAAACTCGGCTGATACAATTGTATGCTCCCTGAAAATTCAGCAGTTCGTGAAAGGGGGTAAAATGAAACAAGTTGCAGTTTTAATCACGGATTTATTTGAAGATTCGGAATATACAGAGCCGGTTGCCGCATTCAAAGCCTCAGGACACAATATTACGCATATCGGTATTAAAGCCGGCACCGAAGTAAAAGGAAAAAAAGAAAACACCCCTGTTCCAATTGACAAGGCAGTCAAAGATACGGGCATAGAAGCATTTGATGCTCTGTTGATTCCCGGTGGTTACTCACCGGACAAGCTGAGGGTTGACGCCGACGCTGTGAAATTTGCTAAAGATTTTTTAGCCTCCGGTAAACCGGTCTTCACTATTTGCCATGGACCTCAGTTGCTGATTACGGCAGATGTTTTAAAGGGAAGAACCCTCACCGGATACCAGTCCATCATTCAGGACATAAAAAATGCCGGAGCGACCTTTGTGAACCAGGAAGTTGTTGAAGATGGCAACCTGATCACCAGCCGAAACCCAAATGACCTGCCGGCATTTATCAAGTCGTGCCTGGCCCGTTTATAGTTTTTTTAAACCTTAACAAGGAAAACGGAAACATGGAAAAAACAGTATTTATAGATACAGATGAATGTATCGGGTGTGAAAGTTGTGTTGAAATTTGCCCGGACGTCTTTACGTTTGATGAAGACGCTGAAAAGGCGAGTGTCGTGAAACCCAAGGGTGGTGATGCGGAATGCATTCAGGAAGCCATGGATTCCTGCCCCACAGAATGCATTCATTGGGAAGATGCCTAACAGGAAATTGTTTTCACACCTGAATGCCGGAAACGCTATACAGTTCTTTTTTGACAGAAATGGGGTGATCACCCCATTTCATCCGTTCATAATACCCGATACTGATATTCAAAATTAATCTGCCACTTACATAAGGAAATAGGCCATGACAAAACAACCTGTTGATCTATTAAACACACCTGGATTTTTTTTATGTGAAAGAAGCCAATGCATTCTTAAAGTCGAAGTCTGTCTCAAACGCCAACGGTTCAACCAGAGCAAATCCAAAAACAGATCCGGTTCTTTTGATATCTGCGTTAAGTGTGAACAGGGAAGAGAAAACAAGCTCTTTTCAATGCAGGACAGTGCAATTCCAGAGTTGCGGCAAAAGTCAGCCGCCTCTGCAGCAAATTAGCAACAGGTGCCAGAAAACCTTCAGCCCTTTCAGGGAGAAAATATATATGTGCATCACCCTCCAGGCCCTTGATCAGCTTTTTGGGTTTAGCAGTCGCAAAACCTTAACCATAAACAGCTCTTGCAGAAATTGTGGACAGCCTTCGGCAATCAGCATAACCAGGACTTCTTCCGGTTACGGATTTTTGGGCGGCATGCTACATCAATTTGATTTTTTTCAACACTTTGTCGTCGAATGTAAAGACTGTTTAGAGCAAAATGATATAAAAATGTCTGCATGACGATGACAGACTGTCTCAAAATACAAATCGCACCCAAATGCAGGTACTTGGACGCCAAAGGCGGCATGTGTAGTGCATTTTAATGGCCGTGCGTGTTTTGAAGCGGATTACAAGGCAGCTATGGGGTGTTGAATGCGATTTTAAGATGACCTGCAGTAAGTTTATTCCCGCTCCATGGTATCCGGCGGAGTCATGGGTTCATTTGTCTCCAGTGATTCATAAGGATCCACGCCGCCAGACTCACCTTCAAGCAATTCATCTGTTTCTTTTTTTTCAAAGTCAGCCGTTTCTGAATTTTCCTGATTTTCCCCTGGCAGTATATCCACGGTCAGATTATCCACGATTTGGGAAAATCCCAGCTGATCCTGAATGATCTGGTGCAGCACGTCGATTGTGGTGGCAGAGGCCACAATACCCTCTAAATAGACAACACCCTTTTCACATCGAATTTCCAGCTCCGAGATATCCAAATCTTTCTCATCATCAACAGCATCATAAATGGCCTCTTCCATTTCATCATCCGGTATGCCCGTGCTGTTAAGCTTTACGGTTGCCTCATCCACATCGCCTTTTGAAAACGGTTGACGCGACCGGGCGCAATGGATGCAGTGCCTGGCATGGGGCATGGCATAAAGCCGCTTGGGGGAGATGGGTGTGTTGCAGATTTCACATTTCCCGTAACTTCCTTTTTTAATTTTGGAAAGGGCATTGTCAATCAGCCTGACTTCTTCATAAGATTGCGCATCCAGATGCGCCAGGGAGTCGGACATGGTCTTCTTGCTGGCAGACTCTTCCAACTCAACCTCAGGGTCATTGAGGGCCTGCCAGGATGAATTTATGGCTTCCCGGTTGTCCAGTATCTCTTTTCGTCTTTCAACCAGCTGCCGCCTGAATTTTGAATAAAGTGCATCATCCAGCATATCGATCCTCCTGATAAAATTTTTAATTCAAAGCAAGCTTATGAAGTTTTTGTTTTTTTGAACATAGGTCGAATCCTGTATTTTCGGAGCAAACCCAATAATGAAAGGCAAATCTCCCGATCTTAAAAAAAAGTGTTCCAATGGTTTTATTTTTTAAAATACATAATTTACCCCATATGAATAAAGCTGTGTTACCTGATAAGGTCACTCATAAAGATATTAAAGGTATTGGAGAATATTCAAATGATCGATGCATTGGGATTTGTCGCAGGCTTATTGACCACATTCAGCGCTTCACCGCAGCTATATTACTCCTATACAACAAAAGATGTTCAAAGCATTGACCTGAAGTTCATGCTCATGCTTGTTTCCGGACTGTTCCTTTGGGGCGTATACGGATTCATCATCGGATCAATGCCGATCATCATTTTTAATTTTATCGGCTGCCTTTTATGGCTTCCGATTGTACTCATGAAAATCAAACGAATCAAAAGAAAGGATGGAGAACCATGACCACACCGCAACACTGCCCAGGGTTTGAACAGTTCAGAGAGTTGGAATCTTTTATGTGTAGCTGCCCGACATGTTCCAAAAAAATTGAAATT
>CAXXVT010000010.1:0-138418 GCA_963676215.2 Opitutales bacterium
ATACTGAAGTGTGAAGCGTACTATTCGAACGGGAATAATATCAAGGCGATCAACTCTTGGTATCGTGCGAAATTATCATCCCATCCGGTCGTGAACGATCTATGGCTGTTGGTGAGAATTGGGGACAAAATGGAGTTGGAGCAGGAGACTGAAAAAATGCTGCGAGAGCTTGTTATCGTAGGTGAGAATCCTGAACGAGTGGTGGCCTATGTTGCCAGTCGTGAGATGAGCAAAGGGAATTTTGACGAATTCTATCGTCTGCTTTCAGGCTTTAAAGAGCTGTATAACAATGTTGGCAGCATTGTGAATGACTGGGCTTACTATTCGATTTTGATGGATAGGGACTATGATGGTGCGATGGTTGAAATTCAGAAACTGATTGATCAAAATCCAAAACAATTACGCTATCATATGACCTGGGCTTTGGGACAGATCAAAAAGGCACAGTACCGCGAGGTTTTAGCGCGGTTTCAGCAGTTTGATCTGGAATGGATGGAGTTGCATCCCAAATGGCGCTTCATCCTGGCTTTGGCACTTGCTGGGGTGGGCGAATACGAACAGGGGCAAGCCTACCTGGAGGATGTGGATGTGCAGTCTTTCAATTCCTACGAATTGGAACTCTACGAAAAACTTTATTACTATCGCAAGAACAGCAAATAGGAGTAAAGCGACTGGTATCGGTTTGAAACCAACAGTGGTTGGAACGGTAAATTCACTTTGTACGTTCTAATATTCGAATCGAATGAGAGTTCTGTTTGACGCCGTCATCTTTTAGAGTTGAGTTGAGATTTACTTCTACCCCGCTCCGAAAGAAACTTTTTCGTCACGATGAGTGCAGATACAATAGAACCAAAGGATGCATGGGTCGAAATCCGCGCTTTAATTGAAGCGAAGGATGGAGCCACCCTGGTAAAGTGGATTGATGGATTGCCTGCGGGTGACATTGGTCGGCTGTTGTCGCGACTGAATGATGAGGAAATTCAGGCCGTTATGGATCTTATTGGTCCGGAAGAGAGTGCGGAGCTGCTAGCGCTGATTTCTGAAGCTCAGGCGGTGGATATTATCGAAGAACTTTCGACTACATCTGCTGCCAAGATCGTGGATGAGCTCGATAGTGATGAACAGGCGGATATACTGGGTGAAATGGATTCAGAGGATGCGGAAGCAATTCTCTCCCAGATGGATCCGGAAGAAGCATCTGACGCCCGGCGATTGATCAACTACGAGTGGAGTACCGCGGGGGGGATCATGATCACTGAGCTCCTTAGCTTTAACGAACAGACCACTACGCAACAACTCCTCGAAGATTTAAGAAAAAACCGGGATGTATACGCCGATTATGATGTTGGGTATATCTACATCACTAACAAGGACAAGCGTCTCAAAGGGGTACTGAAGCTTCGCGATATGCTGCTTTCCAAGGACAATGTGCGCGTGGGTTCGTTGATGGCAAAAGACCCCATCAAGGTGAAAACCGACGCTTCGTTGGTAACCTTACGACGTCTCTTTGAATCCCACGAAATTCTCGGCATTCCTGTTGTTGATCGCCATGGCAAACTGGTTGGAGTCGTGCGTAGGGCCGCGGTGGAAGAAGCTGTGGGTGAGCAGGCGACCGAAGACTTCTTGAAGGTGAGTGGTTTGAGCGGGGAAGAAGAACTCCGAAGTTTGCCGTTTTGGGAACGTTCTCAACGTCGGCTTTCCTGGTTGGTGATTGGTATGATGTTGAGCTTGGCTGCCTCGACGGTCATTTGGCTTTTTGAAGATGTGGTGAAGGAAGTGATTGTATTGGCCGCCTTTTTGCCGGTGGTGGCCAACATGAGTGGATCATCCGGAAACCAGGCTGTTGCTGTGAGTATTCGGGAACTCTCGCTTGGACTGGTCAAACCGTGGGAAATTTTCCGTGTCTTTCTTCAGGAGCTTAGTGTGGGTGCGATGAATGGCCTTTTCCTGGGACTGATTTTGGGAATTGTTGTCGGATTCTGGAAGAGCAATATGTATCTCGGTCTGGTGGTCGGAGGAGCAATGTTTTTCAACAGCATCATTTCGGTTACGGTCGGAGGTTGTGTACCACTTGCGCTCAAATGGGCGAAGCAAGATCCTGCATTGGCTTCGGGCCCGTTTGTGATGACAGTAGCCGATGCTTTTGGGTTTTTCTTCACCCTCGCACTCGCCAATGCTTTCATGGTTCACTTGGTGTAGGTTAATGGTTCAGTCTTCGCCTGCGGCTATGCCTTGACATGTCGACGGGCGCATTATAAATGGCGAAGGACGAAGGACGGATGACTGTGGGGCAGATGAACGGCTCATCCACCGACGAATCGGGGCAGACCGGGTCGGTTCGCCCTACCCGAGACATGAGATGACCGATCATGCGTTGTCTGAATACTATGCCTAGACAAGTGAGTGGGGTTGAGGGGTTAGAGGTGTTAGGGTTGGAATGAGTGGATTTGGACTCTGGGTTAGGCATGGTTATGGGGTCGTCGGATCTGCGCCAGGCGGTCGGATTTCCTCCTTGTGTTGAGTGATGCGAAAGGCCTGGATTCGCAAACTTCCGGATTTTTTGGGAGGAAGCAGCAAAATAATTTCACGGTAGTTTGGGTAAAAACTCCATTTACTGTGAAGCACCTTCTGAAGACTTCCATCGAATTGAACGGCCAGGCCAATGAGAGTCTCATCGCTATAGAAGGGCGTCAGGTCATAGGGTGCAGAGACTCCCTTTTTGAGAAAAAGAGGTTTATTCCCGAAGACTCCCTCGAGATTGGCCCCAGTGGCATTGATAAAAGTGATAGTGTCCAGCGGGAAGTTCCTTTCGCTTTCATCGAGGGAAACAATGTGGAACTCCTTTCCACCCGCATCGGCATCAGGGGCGATTGGGATGAAAAAAAGCAGCTGTTGGTCTGACGTTTGAGGAACTTGAACGGTGGCAACGGTTCGATAAAAGGGAAGGCCATTGGGATCTGGATTTTCTTCCTTACGGTAAAACGCTATCGGAAGAGGCCCCTCGTATGGATGCTTGGGCGAACGTTCATAGGACCAAAAAGTGAGAGTCTCATAAACCCCGGATTTCTTTTGATAATAAAGATCCCTCCAGTTTGTTTTTCCAATCGGATAGACAGAAAAATCAATCGTGTAAGTGGGCGAATGATTGGTGGGAGTCTGCCCGTGAATCGGGTTTGGAAGCAAAAAAGAAATCAGCAACAAAAAAGGTGTCCAGGATTTCCAAAGGAAAATGGAACGTATCAGTGTTGGTGTTGGATATAGGCTCATATTTCGTGGGATTGTAACCAGCGAAACTGGATGATACGGAAACGTCGACCGAGGGTAAGGTTCATCGATTCGGTTGGATTGGAAGAGGGTTCGTTGGATGGGTTCATATAGTCGGGATAGCGTTGAACCACGGCCTCGCAATAGGCCTTCGCCTCAGCTTTGCCGCTGCGAGCATCGGTGGATTCTCCATAACAACGAATGACAAAGGTATCGCTGCGGGTTGTCATTTGAGTGCCTAGGAGGGAGAAAATATCGGACTGCCGTAGGTAACCGGGCGAGAGGGGGTCGATCGTATCGTTAATAGTGGTTTTTGCGATGGCCCGATCTAGGGTGCCCGCATTAATCAGATCCCTTAGTGAAGTGATCGGTAAACTACCGGGGGCGGAGCTCGCGATGTCTGATCGAATTTCGGTCACGATACTCTCCGCAAGTGCTTCGAGTTGCGCATCACCCGCAGTGCTATCGAGTGCACGCACGCCTTGTCGGTAGAGGAGTTTGTTGCGTTTATTAGGTTCGGTGATTGCAGAATCTGCGAGCTGACCTTCGATTTTGGCTGAACCAAAAGGCAGGCGGGAAAAAACATTGGAAGTTGTATCCGTATTGTCAGTTCCGTTTGAAATCTGAAGGGAAGAATTGTTTTTGAACTGATTTTTGAGAATGGTCTTCCAAGCCTCAGTAGATGAGGAAAAGATATTGAATCCGCCCTCTACCATGGAGTTGGCGGCCCCTCGAGCGGAGGTCATCGTTGTGGCGTTTGGGAACTGCCCGTCGGACTGAAGCACCGGGCGAATGTGGTGGTTGGCAAGCACCCCGGCTGCCGGAGTATTCGGAGCCCATGATTGAGGCTCTGTATCCCAGCCAGCGCTGATTTGGGATCCCGAAAAATAGTAGCGATCATAGACCTGGTTAAGTGGGGAACTCGCTGCATTCGGCGACCCAATCCACGGGTGAGGGCGGTCATGAAAATGAAGTTGGGAAAAGACCCCCGGCGAGAGCGGCGCGAGGATGGGCACATCGTAGAGGTGGAACTGGTATTCGTCTTGATTTGGGGTAGCGGCGTTTTCTCTATGAGTATCATCCCAGAATGTTTCCTGTGGTGTAAGTGGATCAGCGGTTCTGGCGTAAGCAACTACATCAGTGATTTCGTAGGAAGATCGGACAGCAGAGTTCTGAAAGTTGATTATTGGACTCCTTAGTGAAAATGAGTCTGTTATCGTCTCGATCGAACCCTTGGTTTCATTAATTTTGAAATGAAACGCCAAACGGTAATCGTTTGGGTTGAAACTACCACTTGTTGATCTGGAGTAACTGCTCCCACTTATGTTAATGTCGATATCTTCAAACGGAATATTCTCGATTTTCATGACATAGCCTTTTTGGGCAGCGAAATCATCTGGATCAGTGGAATAGGGCATTGAAGCTCCATCTAACAATGGAATGACCGTGAGATTCATGTAGACCGGAGTGATCGAGCGGATCCGAATCGTATCGCTTCCATAGATGCGATTTGATGGACGTGGACCTGTCGCTGGTGGGCTTGCTCCTCCCCAGGACCAACGATATGGGTCCTCAGCTATTGTACGTGCAAGGCCCTGAGGCTGGTCGATTTTGTCTGGTTCTGACATTAAATAAAATCGACCTGCGTCTATTCCGTATTGCAGGGATTCAGATTCTGAAGATGACAGCTCATCAAATTCCATCCACGAATTGATTTTTGATTCATTCTCACTGTTCGAACTCAAGTCTTCATCGAAGTTATTCAGGTCGACTGAAAATCCTTCCCCGGTCGTTTCGTTTGTGATTTCGAGCGTTGGGAGGTTGTCTGCTAGGATGATGTATGCCTTTTCATTAGAGAAGCCCATATTATAAGGGTAAGGATTGAGCCATTCGACATACATATGAAAGCGGATACGGTGACGCCGATCTGATTGAGTATGGAAAACACCCATTGATAACGAATATTCGGAAATAATCGGCTGATGGAGAGCGAGGGGTTGGTCGATTGTAGGAATTTCGTTGATCGCAAAGACCTGTGCTGGCTCATCTCCCTGCACTTGATAGGTCTGGGGTGATGATCCTTTGGTGTAATAACTGGGGGTGATCTGTTCGCGGAGAGTAGGGGTTATGAGACTGTCGGTGAAGCTAGCATCGGTGAGATTGATTTTTAGGCCACCGGAGATCGGGTTGCTCAGTACGGACTGGGAGACGGTAGTGAAGTCGTGAAAATGCTGGCGAAGCTCGTCGCGGTTTTGCTGAAGGAAGTAGAGTTGCTGTGGGGTATTGACCGTGGATATTTGTTGCTGCGTTTCTGCATCATCTGGATCGGAGATCGAGGGGAAGAGACTCTCGATAGCGGATCTTCGTGGAAGGGAAAGTTGATTGAATGCGAGTTGGTAATCGTCTGTGAGATTGTCTGAAATGACGTCGGTATGGGTAATGTTGGCTCGGGTGTTGAGCTCACCGGTCCAATAGGCGTAGTAGCCGGTGGTTTGATTACTGGAAGCGGATTTATTGGGGAGTGTTTGCACGGGCACTTTTTCCACAACTGCCCATTGTTGTGAATCCGATGATCCTATGGTTTGTTCTCCTGCGAGGGTGACTGCGGTGGTGCTATCGATGCTTGCGGTGGGATCCGGATTGCCATTGCTCGAAGAAACCAACCAGGTTGCATTGCCGTTGGTAGTGTCGATGACTCGCGTCCAGTAAGGGTGAATAACGCCGTCGGGGGCCGATGTTAGAGGATCGCTATCCAGCAGCGTTGCGGCAGGTGCTGTGATCACGCGGTCAATGCCGGCGCTGAATTGAAGTTGTCCGATCGCAAGATCAAGTGCGTTTAACGCATTTTGCCGTGCCATCGCTTGATGAGATTGTGCTTCGACGAGCCCTGTTTGGGAGCGAACAAGGGTGGTGACGAGCATGACAGTAGCCACCGCAAGTCCCAATAACGCCAGCGTAACGATCAAAATGAATCCACCTTCCCGTCTTTTGTTAGAGCGAGAATTTGATGAGATGGAGTGGAGTGATGTCGGCCGTTCCGGCATGTTACCCAAGTGCATAATCATGAATGAAAAAATGCAAATGATATTATTGATGGCTGATGGCGAATGGCGGGTTCAGTCATCCTTTACGACTGATTCGAAACATGTGCGTCTGACCTGCAGATGAAGGCTTGGTGTAGAATTGCAAATAGGAGGCGATGACTTTAGTCGTCGTCATGTGCGGAAGAGAAATACACACGACTGAAGTCATGTGCTCCGAAAGAGTTGTGAAACGTTGGTTTTAAGAATCTGGGTTTCTACTGGATCGAAACATGTGCGCCTGACTGAAAGGAGGGCATCAGTGAGTGGCGCAGCCAGGAGCGATGTGAGTTTTAGTCTTTAACAGATGGTCCGCGATGCGGCCCGCAGATGATCAGCTAGGAGCTGATCGCAGATTTATTCGACGTATCCGGCTCAGCCATCGAGGCATCGGCTTATCGGGTCGATTCGCCCTACCTGAGGATGATTTTTTGGTGTGAAATCGGAATGAGGAGGCGATGACTTTAGTCGTCGTCATGTGCGGAAGAGAAATACACACGACTGAAGTCATGTGCTCCGGAAGAGTTGCGAATTAGTTTTCGAGAATGAGTTGAGAGAACTCATACTCTGATTGAGGTAAAAACAGTTCCTAGACCGTACGGGAGAATTGGGCGTTTCCTTTGCCGAGATAGGCGTCGAACTCCATGGCAATATTGCGGAGAAATAAACGACCGGTATCGGCTACGGTAAACCCCTTTTCCTGGCGAATGACGAGGCCATCTTCTTCGAATTGCTGAATAGCAGGATCGGCCTTTTTCAGGAGCTCTGAAACTGTAGTTGAAGCCGAATTTGAAAATGCATCTGAGTGGAGGCGCAAATTGCACATGATCGATTGAATTACTGCTCGGTGAAGAGAGTCCTCTTCGCTCAGCAATATGCCGCGGGCGATCGGCCATTCTCCCTTGTTGATACTGGCTTTGTAAGTGTCGAAGTCCTTGTGATTTTGTCGATAGGAGTAGGGTGTTTCAGAAATTGAGGAGATGCCTAGTGCGATGACTTCTGACTCTTCCTGGATGGTGTAACCCTGGAAATTCCGGTGGAGCCGGAATTCCCGCTGCGCTGCATGGAGCTCATCTTCTGGTTTCGCGAAGTGATCCATGCCGATGTAGCCATAGTTGGCTTTGGCGAGGGTTTCGATGATGGTGAGCAGTAGACTCACCTTTTCCCTGGGTTCCGGCATCGGATGTTGTTCGAGCCGTTTTTGAAAGGGTTTCATGTGGGGCACATGGGCGTAGTTGAACACCGCTAATCGATCGGGTTCAAGTTTGAGCACCTCGGTCAGTGTATCCCGATAGGTTTCCACTGTTTGATAGGGAAGCCCATAGATGAGGTCGATGTTGATGGAGTCCACTCCTGCCCCCCTTAGCATCTCGATTGCCTGCAGGTTTTTTTCCATGGGTTGCACGCGGTTGATCGCACGTTGAACCGTTTCCTGGATATCCTGGATACCGAACGAAGCCCGGGTTAGGCCAGCTTGTTGAAACGCATCGACATGCCCTTGAGTCAAGTAATTGGGGGCGAGCTCCACGCTGAGTTCGCAATTCTCCTTCAATTGAAATCCATTTTTTAACAACGAGAACAAACGTGCAATTTGATCGGGCTGGAGGAAGTTTGGAGTCCCCCCTCCCAAATGGATCTGTGTAACAGGCCGCCGAGAAGGAAGGCTGGCATTCATCAACTGGATTTCTTTTTCCAGCAAGTCGAGGTATTCATCTGCCCATTTGAATTTGGAGGTGATGATGGTGTTGCATCCACAGAACCAACAGTTGCTCTTGCAGAATGGGATATGCACATACAGAGAAACGGGCGCACTGTTTTCGAGACAGGCATTTTTGAGAGCCGATCGATCGGTAATTTCTGAAAAATGGGGTGCGGTAGGGTAGGAAGTATATCGGGGCCCTGGTCGGTTATATTTGTCGATGAGATCGTGGATGTTTGACGGTAAAATCATACTTATTGGTCGTATTAGAGCATCCTGGATTTAAGCTGACACCAAATCGTGCCAGAGTAAACGCAGTATGCTCTAGTGTCAGGAAATTCCGGTAAAAATGGCAAGGAATCATTTCCTTTGAACGGGAAGGATAATCGTTATTCCCAATCTTATTCACAATCAGCTGTGATGCAATTGCATGGCACGGCCTGAAATGGCCATATGATGGGATTTTCTTCAGTATTGCTTCACAACCCTACCCTCATTGATTACATTTAATAATAGTTGTCCTGGGTCATTCGTGGCATTGGTGGAAATTATTACAGTAAGATCCTGTTTCTATCGAATGCACTCGTGTTTTATGGAATAATTTCCGCCGTTAAGGGCCATATTTGGGTTTGTTACGATAGAGTAACAAGTTATCCACAATCCATAGAAATCATTGACATAAAGAGGTTTTTTTTTCTTCGTACGCACGTTCAATAATGTTTTGGACAAATCTTCTCAAACTTACCAAATAGAACCGAAAAACTACCTATTGATTCCTATCTTCGAGAGTTTTCGAAACTGGGATTAGATTACAACTAATAACTATGAAAAACAATATCCGTAAGCTGACCCTTACCGCACTGATGGCATCTGCCATGACGAGTGTGTCTTTTGCTCAGGATTCTGAAGAAATCGTTGAGTTACAGGCATATGTTGTACAGGGCGTAGAAGACTTCGCTGCTCGCGCTGTTGAAGGCGTAACTCCGGTTTCCTTCTCAACGGTTGACGTTGAGCAAATGCAAATGGAACTCGGTTCTCGCGACCTTCCTATGGTGCTTGAAACAACTCCTTCTGTTTACGCCTCTCAAGACGGTGGTGGAGCGGGTGATGCTCGTATCAATGTGCGTGGGTTCAACCAGCGTAATGTTGCTGTATTGATCAATGGTATTCCTCAGAACGACATGGAAAACGGTTGGGTTTATTGGTCCAATTGGGACGGTGTTGCGGATACTGCTGAATCCGTTCAGGTTCAACGTGGAATGAGTAACGTCAATCTCGCCACTCCTTCTGTTGGTGGTACTTTGAACATCATCACTAACCCAGCGGGTCAAAACATGGGTGGTGTTTTCAAGCAAGAGTTTGGCTCTGGTAATTTCTTGAAAACTTCGGTTACTGCACACACTGGTTTGATGTTAAACGACAAGTTGGCTGTTTCTGCTGCGCTTATCCGCAAGACAGGTGACGGAATCATTGACAAGACCTGGACAGACGCATGGGCGTATTATGTCGGTGCGACCTATGTTATTAACGATCAAAACCGTTTGGATTTTACTTTCCTTGGAGCTCCTCAACGTCATGGTCAAAATCTTTACGACCACAATGTTGCGGAATACGACCAAGACTTCGCTCGCAAGATCGGTGCTGACCCAGCTTCTTTCGATACCTATCCCGAACAAGGACGTGACTGGAATGAAAACTGGAGCCCAATCACTAAGGCTTATAAGGGCAAACAATCTTTCAATGGTAAAACTGAAAGTCGTTATGCTGATGACTACATCATGGAGCGTGAAAACTATTTCCACAAACCATTGGCTTCTTTGAATTGGGCTTGGGAGCCATCCGATGCGCTTTCCGTATACACTGCATTCTACTGGTCTGGTGGAGAAGGTGGAGGAACTGGAACTTACTACGTGAGCAGAGCCCCAGATGGTACAAGGTATCCCTATGGACGTCAGATTTCGTTCAGGGGTGATGTTAAAGGATTCGGAGCATATCAATATGATGCTCAAGCAAATTATGATCAGAACGTAAGCAATCCTGATGGAAATTCTACCTCGATTCTTAGAAATTCTGTGAATGTGCAGAATACTTGGGGTGCGATTTCAAAAGCAACTTACACTGTAAGTGACGAACTCGTTATTGAAGCAGGTCTTGATTGGAGAAGCGCATGGGCGAAACACTATCGCGAGGTTCGAGATCTTTTGGGTGGTCAGTATTTCTGGGAAAGCAATGCTGTAAATGATAATTGGGACAATGAAGGACCAATGGGTGGTTTTACTAAAGTATATCTTGGAGATAAAATTGCTTATAACACCAAAAACACGATCGATTGGCTGGGCGCGTATGTTCAAGCCGAATACACTAACGATAAGTGGACAGCTTTCGGAATGTTTGGAACTTCCAGCATCGAATATGGGCACACCAATTACTTTAAGACCAATACTGGTCTTCCAGGAGGCGGTGATGTTGAAGTTAACCCGGATGCAATCAGCGGCTATCAAACCAAGGGTGGAGTATTATACAATGTGACTGATGAGGTAGCGTTCTATGCAAATGCGGGTCACTATGACAACGCTCCTATCTTGGACGGAATCATTGACGATAGCGCTTCTATCGCGAACCCCGATCCGAAGAACGAAAAGTTCACCAATTTTGAAGTGGGTGTTAATTATTCGAACAAAGCTGGAACGCTCGCGATCAATGCTGATGTTTATTCCACCAAATGGGAAGACCGCACCGTTACTCGCACTGTTGATATCTCACAGGATGAGCAAGGACTCGCAACGATCACTGGTTTGAACCAGGAGCATGCTGGGGTCGAAATCGAAGGTACTTACATGCCAACTGAGCAATGGCGTTTTGATGCGGCTGTTTCACTCAATAAGTGGGAGTATTCGAACGATGTTAGCTCCAGAGTTCGTTCCTATGACAATCCAAACGATTCCTATGACCTGAACCTTTACCTTGATGGTTTGAAGGTGGGCGATGCTCCTCAAAAGCAGTTCGTATTGCGTTCTACTTACAAACCATTTGACGGTTTCTCTGCTTCATTGGTCGGGAAATGGAATGGTGAATTCTATGCAGAATTTAATCCTGAGGATCGCGATGATGCAAATGACCGTGCTCAATCTTGGGAAACTCCTGATTTCTGGGTTTGGGATTTGCACCTTAACTACAACACCACTTATGAAACGTCATGGGCAGTGCTCGATGTGACTTATTTTGTGCACGTCTTCAATTTGATGGATGAAACTTACATCAACGAAGCGACAGATAATGACGGTTACAATGCGTTTGACTTCGACCACGACGCGGATGACGCTGGCGTGAAGTTGGGTCTGCCACGTAATTTCAATGCAGGTGTTAAGATCCGTTTCTAGTCCTTATTGATAGGACAGAATCGATTCGAATTTAAGGCATTCTTAATTTGATAACAAAAAGACAACTCCTTCGGGGGTTGTCTTTTTTTTTGTGAGAGTAGCTCCGTAAAGGAGCAAATAAGGAATGACAAATAAGGTCGAAAAGAGGAGGCGATGACTTCAGTCGTCGTCAATTGCGGCGGGAAAAATACACACGACTAAAGTCATGTGCTCCGGAAGAGTTATGGAACGCTGGTTTTGCAGTGTGTTTTTTACCAGATGGTTTTATGAATCTGGGTTTCGACTGGTTCGAAACATGTGCGCCCGACTGAAAGGAGGGCATCAGTGATTGGCGCAGCCAGGAGCGATGTTAGTCCCAATAATAACGAAGGTTCAGTCTTCGCCTGTGGGCTATGCCTAGAGATGTCGACAGGCTCACCACAGATGGTCCGTGATGCGGCCCGCAGATGATCAGCTTGGAGCTGATCGCAGATTTATTCGACGTATCCGGCTCAGCCATCGACGAGTCTGGAACCCGGGTCGATTGGTCCTACCGAAGGGATGATTGATTGGTGCGGAATCGGAAAAAGGAGGCGATGACTTTAGTCGTCGTCATGTGCGGAAGAGAAATACACACGACTAAAGTCATGTGCTCCGGAAGAGTTGCGAAACGCTGGCTTTATGAATTTGCGTTTCGACTGGATCGAAACATGTGCGCCCGACTGAAAGGAGGGCATCAGTGGTTGGCGCAGCCATGAACGGTGTTAGTCCCAATATATTAACGAAGGTTCAGTCTTCGCCTGTGGGCTATGCCTAGAGATGTCGACAGGCTCACCACAGATGGTCCGTGATGCGGCCCGCAGATGATCAGCTTGGAGCTGATCGCAGATTAATTCGACGTATCCGGCTCAGCCATCGACAGGTCGGGGTAAAACGAGTCGATTCGCCCTACCCAAGAGATGATTTTTTTGTGTGAAATCAGAATGAGTAGGCGATGACTTTAGTCGTCTTCATTTGCGGAAGAGAAATACACACGACTAAAGTCATGTGCTCCGGAGTTTTGGTAAGAATAATCCGTGAATCGTTCAACTCAACCCACCTCTCTTTGCCCTATTTTCGTTTCAACAATAACACGATAAGATAGATGGCAGCAGCGATTTCGATGATTGTGGCGCCAGTGGGAAGGTTGAATTCGTAGGAAATCCAGATGCCGGTGAGCATCGAAAAAATGCTGATGCCGATGGACAGTAGTATCGTTCGTGGCAGACTTTGTGACAGTCGAGCGGCCGTTGCGGCAGGTAAAGTGAGCAATGCGATGACCATCACGATTCCTACAAGTCGCACCAAAACGACGACCGTCATTGCCGTTGCGATAGTGAAAAAGGCTTCGAGTAACAATGGGTTCGCCCCTCTTAATTCTGCCAATTGTGGGTTGAAGCTGACGGCCAATAGGCGATCAAATTTCCACGATACAAAACCAATAATGAGCAGCATTAGTCCCACCATGGTCACAAGGTCCCAACTGTTTACCAGTAAAATATCGCCAAACAAATACCCCATCATATCCTGGGCGTAGCCGGGAGTCATGGAGAGGAACGTGATGCCCACGGCCATGCCAGAGGCCCAGATCACGCTTAAGATGGTATCTTCTCTTTCTGAGGCTTTCGATCTAACCATGGCAATGGCCGCTGAGGCGATGAGGGCACTCAATACCGCCCCCAGCATCGGCGAAAACCATCGCCAATCGAAGGTGACTTGAAAATACCTGGCGATACCGATCCCACCCAAGGCACTGTGAGCCACCGCACCTGTCACATAGGTCGATCGGCGAATCACCACAAAAGAACCGATCAATCCGCTGACAATGGAACAGAGCACTGCCGCGATCACAGCGAATTGCAGGAACTGAAATTGTGGGAGGTCGTTAAAAAAACTCATGACCTTTCCTCCTCTTGGTGGGAATGAGTACAGCCTTCATGAGATTCTCCATGAGGTTGACTCATCGCATGGGATGGGTCGTTGATATGACAGCTGTCTCCATGGTGAATAACGGCGAGTTTGCCGCCATACAACTCGGTAAAGGTGCTCTCTAGTACATCCTGAATCGGGTGAACAGCGGCAGTATGGTTGACACAAACAACATGGCTGACGTTGCGGCTGACCACGTTAAGATTGTGGGAAACGAATACAATCGAGATTCGCTCATTGAGCGAATGGAAGAGTTGGTAAAGTTCGTGTTCGGAGCGTGGATCCACGTTGGCCGTGGGTTCATCCAGCAGAAGGAGTTCGGGGTTGCTTACCAAAGCCTTTGCGATCAAGACCCGTTGGTGTTCTCCGCCTGAGATTTTGGAGAATGCCTGTTTGGAGAGGTGTGCCACACCGGTCGACTCCATGGCCTGTGCAATGGTGTCATTGGCAGCTTTGCCTCTGGCGCGTCCTTTTGCAGGAGTCAGCAAGCCCATGCGGACTACATCGGAACATGAAACCGGGAAGTCTTTATCGATTTCGAGTTTTTGGGGAACATACCCTACTTTACTGCGACTTTTTTTGGGATTGCTACCTAGCAGTTCAACTTGACCGCGGTCGGGCTCCAATATTCCCAGGATCAAATGCAACAGCGTAGTTTTCCCTCCACCATTGGGTCCGACAATTGCGGTCATTGAAGTGCCAGGGATGTTGATGTTGATATTGTGAAGGATCTCTCGTTTGTTGTAGGAAAAACAAACATCCTTCAAAGTAATGACCTTGGGTGTCTCTAACATTTGATTATACAGAAGAAATCTTAGGAGATTCCGGGAATTATTGCACGAACAATTGAAAGTGCTAGGATCCGAATAGCTGATGAATAAATCAATAAGAGTTTGTATCGCACTTGGTGTCTTGGCAGTGGCATTTGTCCATTCAACGGTGGCGAAGTCGCCATTGAAGGTAGTGGTCCCTATCGAGCCCTATCGAATGTTTGTGGAAATAGTAGGGGGCGATGAGATTTCGGTGCGCTCAGTATTGTCAGGTGGAATGGATCCTCATCATTTTGTTCCAACAGGTCAGCAAATGCGGTTTGTTTCTGAAGCGGATGTCTACTTTGACGTGGGACTGCCTTTTGAGAGGCAAATGATTCACAAATACTTGCGTTCCAATCAAACCCGTAAGGTGAGCTTGCTGCATGAAACTCCAGAAATGGCAGAAAGAGAAGAGCAGGAGCATGAACATAGGCACGAAGGTCACCATCACCATCATCATGTGCATGACCATGATTCGATAGATCCTCATTCGTGGACGAGTCCAAATACTGTGATCGAGCAGATCGAAATTATTCAGGATGCTCTTACCGAATTGCGTCCCGAAGCTGAGTATCTTTTTGAAGAGAGGGGTAAGCGCTTGATATCGCGTTTACGGGACCTTGATGCGGAGTTTAAAAAGGTTACTGAGAACAAACAAGGGCGTAAACTACTCGTGTATCACCCGGCTTGGGGGCACTTTTGTGAAGCATATGGATTGGAACAGGTTGCTGTAGAAAAGGAAGGGAAACCTATGGGTGCAAAGGATTTTGCGCGTTTGTTAGAAAGTTTCGATGATCACACGATCCCGGTTTTGTTAGTGCAGCCTCAAATCAATGATCGATTGTCTGAACAGGTTGCCAAGCAGTTTGCGCTAACAGTCGTTAAAATGGATCCGTTGGCTTATGATTATTTTGAGACAATGGACCAGTTGATGGCTGTTTTGAGGTTGTAAAGAGTTTCAGGCTTTGAGTAGGGCCCCAACTCCATAATAGGTGCTAAACTCGAAGAAGAAATCATCTGCAAATTGATCCTACTTTAGAGATTATTGCCAAACACTTCCTAGACGTAGTCTGCTAAGACCTGTTTAAGTCGAGTCCCATATCGCCTGCTCGATGTAATCGGCTCAGTCAGGTCATTGAGTTTCAATTGAAAACGTCCAGCAGATGCCTTTTTTACCGATTCGATGTGGTTGACGTTTACCAAATAGGATCGATGGATGCGTAGAAATAGAGTGACAGGGAGTTGTTCTTCCCAGGAACTGAGTGAACGGCGAATGAACCAGTTGCGAGAGTCCGTTTTGAGGTAAGTATAGTCTTTGTCCGATTTGATGTATTTGATCTCTGCTATGGGAACAAATTTTCTCGCACCTTGTTCGTGGAGTAACACATCATCGTCAGGGCGAAGAAGGGGGAGCGTTTTGTTTTGTTTGGATTTATCCGAATAGACTTGGTAGGCTCGAAGGAGTCGATCGTCCTGGATCGGTTTTAGCAAATAGTCGAGTGCATTTACTTCAAAGGCCCGCACGGCGTAATTGTTAAAGGCGGTGGTGAAGATGACTCGCGTGTTTTCATTGAGTTCCCCCAGCAATTCAAAGGAATTTCCATCTTTGAGCTGTACGTCGAGAAAGATGAGATCAATGTGGTGAAGTTCGAGTGCGGCTCTTGTCTGCTCGATACTATCCGCCTCAAATACGATCTCAATATCGGGAAGTAGCGATTGAATTTGGGTCTTTAAATGCCAGCGACAACTGGGTTCGTCATCGACGACAGCTGCCCGAATTTTCGGGATTTTTAGTTTTTTCGACATCGTAAGCGGTAAAAGCAATATTTCTATAACTATAGACGGTTTCAAAATACGAGAACTTTAACCGCTCAAATATGAGATGTTTTTTTGAATATTCTCTTTTGGGGGAAGAAAAATGGACTCAGTTTCATCAAATGATCTTCGCCTATGGTTCGAAGACTATACCGGCCTACTGAAGATTCTGTTGCCTCTTTAATTAGGCGTTACACATTTAGCGTTAAAATGACAGCAAACCTGCTTTAATGCGATGCAAGCATCGCATACTACGAAAATAGAGGTAGTCTCAGATGCTCGCATCTGATGAAGTCCAACAATCCTCGTGTTTTAAACGCAACTTCGTATTACACCGGAATAGAGAGTTGGACCTCCACGGTTTGGGTTTCGATCTGATTCTCAAAAGAAACAGCGGCGTTTCCTCCATATTGGAGCTGAAGGCGTTTTTCCACATTCTTCATGCCAATGGGCGTTCTTCCTGTGACAGTCTCTTTCCACTGACCGCTGTTTCGTATAGTAATCTTGAAAATGCTCTCATCGACCTGAGCGAGCAGATCTACCTTGATAATTCCATCGGAATTGGGCTCTCCATATTTAAGGGCATTTTCAACGATTGGCTGTACAATCAGCCCAGGAACTAGGAGCTCCAGTGTTTCTGGATGTACATGGTATTCGATTTCCAGTTTTCGGTCTGATTTTGAGCTTTCAATTTCCAGATATTGTTGGATGGATTCCAATTCGCTCGAAAATGGAATCATCTGAGAGCTCCGCTCATCGAGCGCATGTTTAAGAAAGTTCGCAAGGCGTTCAATCGACTGTTTCGCAGAAGGATTTTTTTCCAGCGATCGGGAAATGAAATTGAGGGAATTAAATAGAAAATGGGGATTGATTTGTAAGCGCAAAGCCTGGAGCTGAGCATCCTTTGCGGCTGTTTCTAATTGCAGCTTCCGCTCGTTTTCAAGCCGCTCTGCCCAAAGGCGATCTTTCTGTCGTTCGAGTCGCCATTTGACAAAAAGGAAAATGAGGATGAATCCGGATACGATATAAAAGATGAAGGCTTTTAGACTGAGATACCATGGAGGAAGAATCCGAAATTTGAGGTGAATCGGTTGACTCTCTCTTCCAATTGCGTCGGTAGCGGTGACGTTCATTCGATAGTAGCCAGGATTTAGCGCTGGCAGTTCGAGATAGCCATCTTTTCGAACAATGGATGTTGAATGTTTGGATTCCAATTCAAAGAGATAACTTCTGGATAGCTCGCTTTCCCATTTATTCTGGAAACTTGGGAAACTAACTGAAAGCGAGACGATTTTGGTTTCGGGTGAGAACTCACCTAGCTGCAGGTTTGTTTCGCCATAATCAGGTCTAAATTGTTTGGATCCAATTTGAATGCTATCAAAAGAAAGTTGGGCCATTTGCGGGGCATAAAAGTCATTGCTTAGATCGATTTTTGCAGCCCCTTGAGCCCCAAAGCACCAAAGATGATTTCGAAGACCCTTTTCTGATATCGTATAGGCGAACCCATCAAGGAGTGTAACTTGCTGATATTTGTTGGTAATTTCGTTCTTATTTAGATCTATTACCCAGTGGTGGATATTTCCTTTTAGAGAGACTGAAGCTGCAAAAATTGAATCCGAGAGGTGGTTCAGAAGAAGGTATTCAAAAGGCTCTTTATTGCTTTTTTCATTGGTATTCAAATCAATGAGCTCAGCTTGATAATTGAGAGCATTCATCCGAAAGAGTTTATCTTTGACGGCAACAACCGTTTCATTTTCCCCGACTTCCAGATTTAGATGATGATTATCTGGCAAGCCTTTGATTGCGATCGGGTCTGGTAGTTTTTGGTTTTGTTGGTCTGATACCTGTTGTGTTGGTAGAACATAGAGTTTGCCCTGGGTTGCTGTTAACCAAAGGTTTTCGTTAGCGTCGAGATCAGATTTGTAGATCAGTTTTCGCTGACGTTTGGTCGCTGCTAAGATGGCGGGGGCTTTTGCCTTATCAAAAGGAAACTTTCCAATCATGATTTCGCGCATATAGGTGACCAGATAAAACCTTCTTTTTTTTGGTAAATACTCCAATTCCCTGGGGTCGACATTTATGAGCGGGCTCGGGTTGAGAGCGTCGTTTTTAATGTCCAGTTCATATAATCCATGGTCCTGGACGACCATCCATATTCGATCCTCAATGCTTTCAATATTCCAGAAACCTGACCCTGTGGCTTCATGATGCTCGGGCACGACCGTGCCTTTTTGGGCGTTCCAGTTGAGTTTGTCATATCCCTTTTGAGATCCAAAATAGAGAGAGTCTCCCATGTTTAATACATCGGAAATATGATCTTTATCCAGAACATTGGATTGGAAGTAAGTGACAGGTGATTCGATATCGATTCGAAGGATTCCTTCAGAATGAGCGATCCATAGGCCTCCTTGGTCATCGACTAATGTATCATTGATTCGATTGAGTCGAACAGGGTAGGTTTCATGGCTAATTCGGTGGAGGACCTTCCCTTCAGAACCAACAATGAAGACCCCTTCGAATTCGGTAGCGATGAAAAGGTGATTTGACGTTGTCCATTTGAGAGATTTGACGTTTTTGAATCTAATCGGAGTGCTGAATTTTTGAGTCACATCGATTGAGGTTTTATTCGGATTATAAGAATAGCGAAGCAGTTCTCCTTGTTCATTGATTGCGATCCAACTCAGTGCATGGACAGTATCTTCGATGATGGCACGATCATTGAAGATCGGCAAATTCCACTCAGCAGGCATGCTAGGGAGAGTTTCAAATAGGGCGCCGAACCGAGATCTTTTCCCCGAATGAGAGGTGTGAGTTTTTGTATAGAAATACGAACCTGGTTCCACTTCATTGAAGTCAACCTCACTGTGCACTTGCTCGAATGTCGTGCTTTCCCAATCAAGTTTGTAGTAGGAATTCCTTCTCTGGAAATAGACGTTGTTTTGTTTGCTTAAAAAGAACTGAAAAGCGTATTCGAAATTCAGACTGTCTCCTTCGCTGGAGATTTTTTTGAAAGAACGTTTGTTTTCGTCATAGAGGTAAAACGATGACCGTGTTGAGACAAGAATTCCTCTTCCGGGTATATGGATCATCGCAGTTACCCACGAATTGTCTGGGGTAGAAATCATGGACCAGCGAACCCCGTTATATCGAGCAAATCCCCTGTTGTTCGCTGCGTAAATGAATCCGCTATCTCCTTGCGTGATGCTCCAAAAAGATGAATGTTCGAATAGTCCGACTTCTTTCGCTGAAAAATTCAGAACAGGATAATTTCCGAGCTCAGGTGAAAGCTGGGCTGAGGAGAGATTGGATCCCAGCAATAGTCCACCGATGACAATGCTAAATGAAGCAAGTAGGGTAGTCTTCTTGAAAGAATGGTAGGATTTCACAGCTGTAAGATGAGATCGGTGGCCTGCTGTTCTAGCAATTTGGGCTCTATGAAGTAAATGAAATTTGAGAAATACTATTTCATACTGAGTGTGCGAGAAGGTAAGTTCCCTGTGCCGCTGAGCGGTTAAGCTTCTGATTACAAACAAAAAAGCCGACTGGGTGAAACCCAGCCGGCATGCTTACGAGTGTTGTTTGACCCTCTCGGGTCGTGGAAAAGTTTATAAATTGTCGGTGCTATAATGGGGTAAAGATAAATTGGGAACCAGTCACTTTGGCTCAGAGGCTTGACTTAGCTGAACAAGAGTCAGTTTTGCCATCGTGACTGGATCCCAGTTTTGAAGAAGGTGGTTCTCCACCCGCAGGTTGTGGATTTGAGTGCTCCCCCAATCAGTACTCGTCTTTTATTCGGTTGATTTTGACTCGATACTTGGCGGATAGCGTCGACTCCATACTTGCATCGCGCGTCAGATTGAATCCGACTCTGGAAACGCCTCAAGAGAGACATGAAACCATACACTTGCAATGGATGTGGGGAGGAACCCACATCAGAGAATGCCGTATCGTTTGTGGCAGAAGCGGAGCCGTAGCTGATGAGGTTAACGGACTGCCCGCTTAAGGATGATGGAATGTTCCCTTTGTTAACGAAGGGAAAAATTGAAATGTTCAATCCTTGACCTCCGGATTTAGGAAGCCTGCTGGTGATTTGATTGAATATGAAATGATTCATGGGTCAGCACAGCGATTGAACTGGAGTTAACTCAATGGTGTTTTTTATCGTCGGTAAAAGTTTTCGCGACGAGTGGTTAGAATATGAGATAAGCGGTTGGGAAAACCTTTGTTCTTGTATTTATTTACTAAATTCGAATGTTCTAATGCATGTTAGCAGCCGGAGTTTCAGTTTGGGTCATTTTGCCACTTGCAGTGGCAATTTATTACTTTCTAACCGTAGCGGGTAGATTGAAGGTGAAGAACGCTGTACAATTGCTCTCAGAGGGGGCTCTCCTCTTGGATGTGAGATCGCCGGAAGAGTATGATTCCAATGCCGTCGAGGGATCCATTAACCTGCCGTTGCAGACGCTCGAAATTGGCGCCAAAAAGCATTTGAAAGACAAAAACAAAGTATTGATTTGTTTTTGTTTGAGTGGAGCCCGGTCAAATAGCGCGGTGGGGCGGCTTCGTCGGATGGGTTACACCGCCTACAACATTGGAGGCGTTTCACGTGCCCATCGCATTGTATCCATGTTATCCGAAAGTGATTGAGGCACCTAATCATCGGCTCAGTCACTGACGAGTCGGGGGAAACAGAGTTGATTGGTCCTACCGAAGGGATGATTTGTTGGTGTAGAATTGGAAATAGGAGGCGATGACTTTAGTCGTCGCTATGGGCGTGGAAGAGAAATACACACGACTGAAGTCATGTGCTCCGGAAGAGTTGTGGAACGCTGAGTTAGGTTTAAAACCATTGAGCGTTGAAACGACTACAAACCCGCTTTAATGCGATGCGAGCATCGCATAATACGAAAGTAGAGGTAGTATCAGATGCTCGCATCTGATGAAGTCCAATAATCGTCGTGTTTTAAACGCAATTTCGCATTAGAATCTGGGTTTCGACTGGATCGAAAAATGTGCGCCTGACTGAAAGGAGGAATCAGTGATTGGCGCAGCCATCAGCGGTGTTGGTAAGGTATCTTGATTCGACGGGTTCAGCCACCGATGCATCGGCTCAGCGGGTCGCTTCGCCCTACCTTAGAGATGTTTGGTGTAGAATTGGAAACAGGAGGCGATGACTTTAGTCGTCGTTATGTGCGGGAGAGAAATACACACGACTAAAGTCATATGCTCCGGGAAGAGTTCTGAAACGCTGGTTTTGAAGTGTATCTTTTTTAATCGAAGTTCGACAGGCTCAGCCACAACGAGTCGGGGTTATCCGAGCCGCTTCGCCCTAGCTAAAGGAAGGGACGACGATGGCGAGCGACGCCTGCGAAAAAGGAAATAAGAAAGGGGATATTAGGAAACTGAGGGGACGATGGATTTGCCCACTAATTCCTTCAATCGACTTGGATCGGACACATTGGTTTTTGCGAGAAAACCTCGAGCATGAGCAAAATGCACGTCGGGCTCTTCGCTGATTTGCGTGAAATCCAAGAGGGGATTGTCATTGTAACGCGAAAGGCCATAACCCTCTCCTCGTCGATCCGGGTAGATGAGTCCTTGTAGTGCTATTTTGGAGTCGTTCATGAATAACGACAATCCGAGAGAAGGATCCTTGGGAAGGGGGTCTGTCCGAGGGAGGAAAAGCATGCGAATGGGTTCAGAATGTTGCTTTGTTGGTAGCTCCCATATTTCGCTATGTTGTTTGATGAATTCCATGCGTGCATGCATATTCTTTAAGTATAGCACGAGATCGGATCCGATTTTCCGAAGGATTTCCCATACGATATCGCCATGTTCCCAGTGATTTTCGGATGCAAACCATTTTAGGAGACTGACATCAATAGGGGAATTGAGCTTTCGAATATTTTCAAAGGTGGTATCCAACCACTTTGATGTTGAGATGGCCCCTTTGGAATCAAACCACTCCAGAGTGGGCAGCCATTCGCAAAATTTTTGGGCATCTTCATACAGTCCGAAATGCCGAAGAATGAGTGAAAGCGAACAAGTAGCGGGATGGTCTTTGGGAAATTGGTGATGATCAAAGTTGGACATCATGGGTTGATGCAGGTGACCGATATCAATCACGGCGGTCTCGGGGTCGAGCAACTCCTTCTCCTCCGGATCCCGTCGTTGGATCTCCACTGGATAATAATGCAGGAGTACCGCACAGGCGAGAAATTCGTCTTTGTGTGCTCCACCTGGATGGGTGATGATACTCTTTATCTCGGGTAATTCCTGTTCAGTTTGTGAATCCATTGGCACATTAGGAGTTGTTGGATCGAAAATTGGCAATGTCTTATGCAAAAAAAACGGTTCCCACCGCTAGTGGGAACCGCTTAAAAGCTCAAATAATGATTTTGTAGAAATATTTTTGGCTGATACCAATCGCGTTAATTTGCAGTCGCGATTTCGCTTGGATCGTAGATGTAACCCACTCCATGAATGGTGCGAAATGCATCGAGTTTAATACCGTGGCGCGAGAATGCGTCTCGAATCTTCACAATGTACTGATCAAGTGAACGGCTTTTCACATCGGCATGAATTCCCCAAACTGCATGAATTAAGTTCTTGCGGGTAAGGATGGTTCCTTGATTGGCAAATAAGTAGGCCATGATTCCGAACTCTTTGCGTCCGAGAGGTTCTGTGACTCCGTCTGGGAATGTAATTTCCAGGCGTTGAGTATTCACTTCTGCTCCACAGAACAAGAACGGTTTTTCGGAAATTTTCGAAGTTGGTGTGACCTGATTATCCCGGGAAGTTTCAGCGCGTCGTAATACAGCATTGATTCGTGCGACCAACTCAGGGAAGGAGAACGGCTTAGTGACGTAGTCATCGGCGCCTGTTTCCAGACCTCTGACTTTTTGAACTTCGGAGTCATTTCCGGTGAAGAAAATGACGGGCAGGTCATAGCCTGCTTTTCGTAGGTCTTCGAGCAATGTGAATCCACTCCCATCGGGAAGATTGACGTCGAGAAGCATGAGGTTTGCGAAACTACTCTCTAGGAATCGCTCCACATTACCGGCACGATAGAAAACCTGGGTTTTCATCCCCGCGAGCTCGAGATGCTCTGCGGTGAGATTTGCCAGGGCTTTATCATCCTCGACTATCAGAATTAGCGGTTTTGATGCTGATGTCATATCATTTGAGCTTTTTAGAATAAGGAAGAATCACTGGAATGATCTTCAGGTATTTTTTACATTTTTACAATTATTATTCAATATCGGTAAAAATTGCTTGTTTTTTACCTCTAACAACTATTCGGATCTTTTTGCTATGAGTTTAGGCTCCGATCAAATAAATATAGGCTTTCCCAAAGGAAGCTTGGAAGAAGCAACCATTCGCCTGTTTGGAAAAGCAGGTTATAGGATAACAAAACGATCCCGTTCTTATCGTCCTTCAATCGACGATCCAGAGCTGGACGGACGCTTCATCCGTGCCCAGGAAATAAGCCGCTACGTGGAAAAAGGATTTTTCGACTGTGGCCTTACCGGACAAGACTGGATTCGTGAAAACGAATCGGATGTAGTCGACGTTTGCGGTTTGGTCTACAGCAAAGCGAGCTCTGTAGAGTCTCGCTGGATCATTGCGGTCCCGGAGGATTCCGACATCCATACTCTCCAAGATCTCAACGGAAAGACTATTGCTACAGAGCTGGTCAATTCGACGAAACAGTATCTGGAGTCCCATGGTGTGAACGCGGAAGTTGAGTTTTCGTGGGGCGCGACAGAGGTTAAAGTGCCGGAATTAGTCGATGCGATTGTGGATATCACCGAGACGGGAAATTCGATTCGCGCAAATAAGTTGCGCATTTTGGAGACCATGTTCACCACGCATACACGATTTATTGCAAACAAGGCATCTTGGGAAAACCCTGCTAAGCGCAAGAAAATCGAAAACCTGGCACTGCTTTTACAAGCTGCATTGGAAGCAGAAGATAAGGTAGGGCTTAAGCTTAATGTGGAGCGCAGCCGGCTGGATGATGTGCTTGCAGATCTACCGGCATTGAAAAACCCAACGATTTCACCGCTTGCCGATGATAGCTGGGTTGCGATCGAAGCGATCGTGCAGGAGAAGGTCGTCCGCGAAATCATTCCATTGCTTCGTGAACACGGAGCGCAAGGAATCGTGGAGTATCCTTTGAATAAAGTGGTATTGTAAGAGCCGCGTCCGAACCTATTTTACAAATGTTGCCACCCGGTCTTCGTTCGAAGGACGGGTGGGACTTTGTCTTTTGGCGGTTTTTAGCCTCATCAGGATTCAAAGGGCATCATAGCCATTTTCATCTCGGGAGCTAAATAGACGAAGAATCTTCGGTGTCGATGATGCCTGCCACCCTTTTGATGGAGCGGATTTAGTGCTTGCGGAGTCCCCGGTGTTTCTTTTTTATCTACCTTTTTTCGTCGTGTAGAACTCCAGCAATTTGGAGCGCTCCACATCTAATCAAACCAAATATTAACATCTAACCAAGTTTCAGTGTTTAAAAACTGAAATAAAAAATAGTTCATATGGGCTCAATAATGGAAGAGTTGCTCGCGGAGAGTAACATTCAACCCCTCGTAGAGGGAAGTATCATACCCGGAACCATCACCGAAATCCGACAAAGCGAAGTTATCGTTGATATCGGATCAAAGTCAGAAGGTGCAATCCCCCACGTAGAGTTTATCGACGTTGGAGAATTGGAAGTCGGATCCCAAATCGAAGTTTACCTCGATAAGATCGAGGACAAAGAGGGCAATCCAATTGTTTCCTTCGATAAGGCCGAACAGAAGAAGAACTGGGAAAATATCCTTGCGAAGTGTGAGGAAGGTTCAATCGTCCAAGGTCGCGTAAAAGCGAAGGTTAAGGGCGGTCTGATGATCAGCATTGGCGTGGATTCATTCCTGCCATCCTCTCAAATCGATATCCAACCTCCGAAGAATCTGGACCAGTATGTGGGACAGACTTACGACTTTAAGGTTCTCAAAATCAACCAGGAGCGCCGCAATATCGTGGTATCTCGCCGCGAGTTGATCGAAGAACAACGCGCTGAAAAGCGTCGTGCATTGCTCGAGGAAGTAAAACCAGGCGATCGTCGTCGTGGTATCGTCAAGAACACTACCGATTACGGTGCATTCATCGACCTCGACGGTCTCGACGGATTGCTTCACATCACCGACATGAGCTGGGGCCGCATTTCGCACCCAAGTGAAATGGTGAAGACTGGTGAAGAAATCGAAGTCATGATCATTGAAGTAGATCGCGACAAGGAACGTGTTTCCCTCGGTCTCAAGCAGCTCAATTCAAATCCATGGGAAAAGATCGAAGAGAAGTATCCTGTGGGAGCGCGTGTTATGGGTAAGGTTGTTAACCTTGTTCAATACGGTGCATTTATTGAAATCGAAGAAGGTGTTGAAGGTCTTGTTCACGTGACTGAAATGTCCTGGACCAAGCGCATCAACAAGCCTAGCGAAGTACTTAAGATTGGTGAAGCCGTTGAAGCGGTTGTTCTGGGCATCCAGAAGGACGAGCAGAAGATCTCTCTTGGTCTCCGTCAGTTGGAAGAAAATCCTTGGGATATGGCTCGCCACAACTACCCTGTTGGCGCACGTGTTCGTGGGCAGGTTCGCAATCTCACCTCTTATGGTGCGTTCGTAGAACTCGAAGAAGGTATCGACGGTATGGTTCACGTTTCTGACATGAGCTGGACTCGTAAGATCAACCATCCAAGTGAAATGCTCAAGAAGGGCGACGAAGTGGACGCAATCGTTCTCGACGTTGATTCCAGCAACCAACGTATCTCTCTTGGGATGAAGCAGGTGACTGATGATCCATGGCTCTCTATCGAGAAATTCTTCAAGATGGGTGACGTCGTTGAAGGTGAAATCACTAAGATCACTTCTTACGGTTTCTTCGTTCAATTGTCTCACGATATCGATGGATTGGTTCACATCAGCCAAATCAGCGAAGATCGCATCGAGAAGATCAAGGAAGTTCATGGCATTGGCGACACTGTTAACGCACGTGTGATCAAGATTGACCGTGAAGATCGTCGTATCGGACTCAGCATCAAGGCTGCGAACTACGACTCTGATCAACTTGCTGCTGAATCTGCGGCTTACGATTCCCTCAAGGGTGATAGTGAGTTGGCAAGTCTCGGTGACATCATGGACGAACTCGACAAGTAGGTTCGAATCGATCCATACCAGATTTAGATTAGAAACATTCAAAATCGAAAAGGCGGAGGGTTTTACCCTTCGCCTTTTTTGTGTCCAGAAATGTGAAAAAGATGGACTCGTAATCACGAATCTCACGGATTGATCAAGGTGATGGTTAAATCGACTCGTAGCGTTCGATGCTCGCATCGGACCGTTTGTATGATGAATTATGGTGGGAGCACACGGTTATCGCATGCGAGCATACGATGCTGCAGAACGTTGATTTGATTTTGTACGTATGGGCTCGATTTTATAAAGCGGATGCTCGCATCGGACTATTTACATGATCAATCATGGTGGACAAGGTGCGATTATTGCATGCAAGCATGCGATACTACAGAGCTGTGCATTTTACGCTTTAATTTGTTTATCGTTTTTAATGCCGATTCATCCCCAGTGACTTCGGGAGTTGCGAAATGAGGGAAATATGTCCTATAAGTGATTTGCCCAAACCGTCGACTATCCATTGCCATGCTCGAAGAAGTAGAAAGCATCTCCATTGATTATTTTGAGACGAATGGCTTCCTCGTTAGAAAAAGTGGAAGCCTTTTGGGCAGTCGTGCGGATCGGTTTTTTCCGAGTTTAGTGGTGCGAAACCTTAAGGAAGAAGAGCTGCAGGAAATGATGATGTTCAACTTTCAATGGTTTTCATCGGACATTTTGAAAACAAAAAGGGCGGTGGTTTCGGTTGTAGGCGAATCTTTGTTTGCTGCGAGCGGTCGGGCGTTGGGTCAGGACAAACGCCTATTGCAATCGATAAAGAAGTTAATCACTGCCAAGCAATCGCTCAAGTTTCCGTGGGAAGATCCTTCTCTGGAAGAAGATTTTCGCGGGCATCATCGCTTAGTGATATTACCACTCCTGCCGACAGTGGAACCTCAGTATTCTCAATTGTGCGATATTTTGAAATCCAAAGGGGTCGTTGGAGTCATTACCTTCCGTACCTTGCTTGACAACTTGATTCAGCAATTGGAAGTGCTCGAAGAGGCAAAGCTGACGCCTCGGTTGAAGTTGTTGCGAATTCTCAAACAGATGGAATTGCTGAAGTTTCCCCAGTTGAGTTTGTTTGAAGAGTAGAGGGTGCGTATCGACTCAATCGGGATGCGATGACGAGGATCGTATACTATACTATTTTTCATTGTGCCTTATGCTCGTCATGCGACTTTCGTTTTGGTGAAAATAGGAGGCGATGACTTTAGTGGTCGTCATGTGTGTGGAAGGGAAATGCACGCGACTGAAGTCATGTGCTCCGGAAGAGTTTTTGGAGCGCAAGGTTTGTTGTCTGTTTTGTTTCATAGATGGTTCGACTGTATGCGTCTGCTTATGAATCTGGGTTTCGACTGGATCGAAACATGTGCGTCCGACTGAAAGGAGGGCATCAGTGAATGGCGCAGTCAGAACGATGTTCGTTCTAGTATTAAACAGATGGTTCGACAAGCTCACCACAGATGGTCCGCGATGCGGCCCGCAGATGATCAGCTTGGAGCTAATCGCAGATTTTTAAGGGGCTCAGCCACCGATGAGTCGGGGTAAAACGGGGCGATTCGCCCTACCAATTACTGAAACAAATCTCCCGTCAATTGAACGTGGTTGGCCGATAGATTCGATTAGAATTGAAACTGAGCGCAAAGGTGATGAACTCAGAGCATGGCTATTCATCCTACCGCAATTGTGGATTCTCTGGCAAAAATTGGAGAAAATGTTTCTATCGGGCCCTACTCCATTGTTGAAGCTGATACTGAATTGGGTGACGGTTGCAGACTTGCGAACAATGTGCGTATCTGCAAGGGAACCCGGATGGGTCGTGATTGCGAGGTGGAGTCGAATGCGGTGATTGGAGGAGACCCACAGTATGTCGGCTGGGACCGGACCCTGAAGACAGGGGTGCTGATTGGAGAACGCTGTGTGTTCCGTGAAGCGTCCACGGTGCATCGTTCTATTTACGAAGGAAAAGACACCATCATTGGAAATGATGTTTATTTTATGGTGAATGCGCATGTGGCCCACGATTGCATCCTCCGTGATAACATCGTGCTCACGAACAATGTGATGATTGCCGGGCATGTGGAGATTGGGAATAATGCCTACATCGGAGGCGGAGGTGCTGTTCACCAATTTCTTCGCATCGGAGAAGGGTCCATGTCGGGAGGGTTGATTCGATTGACTCAGGATCTTGGACCTTATCTCATTGCTGCAGAGCGAAGCGAAGTGCATGGGTTGAATTTGATTGGCCTCAAACGCCGAGGGGTGTCGAGAGAAACGATAAAGGAACTAAAAAGCCTCTTTCATGAATTACTGGAAACGCCTGGTAATATCAAAAAGCAGGCGCAGGGGATTTTGGATGACCGGGGCTCAACGCTCTCTCCTGAAGGGCGAATTTTTGTAGAGTTTTATACAACAGGAAAGCGGGGATTTGCTGGGATGGATCGCAAATCGCAGTCCTCTGAATCCTGAAAATTGCGTTCAACTCAATTTTTAAAATTGTCATCATCATGAAACCGAGAATCGCAGTAACGATGGGAGATCCTGCTGGTGTCGGCCCTGAGTTGATCGCTCGGATTCTTCGTGACTCTCCGGAATGGCGCGAAAAGATTTGTATCATTGGATTAAAGAATTGGGCGGAATTGATGGCGGCAGAGTTTTCGGTTGAGTTCAAACCGACAAGCGGAATGGCATCCTGCCAATTGGGTGAACCAACCGTTGAGGGTGCCGCCGCTGCGCTCGGAGCGATGGAAATCGCTGCTAAAGGATGCAAGGCGGGAATTTTTAGAGCCGTTGTTACGGGTCCGATCAGTAAGCATTGGTGCCAGCGAGCAGGCATGAAACATCCGGGCCAGACGGAATTTTTTGCAGACCAATGGGGCGGGATACCAACTATGGCATTTGTTGCACCGACGATGCGGGTTTCTCTAGTGACTTGGCACATTCCTCTGATGGATGTGAAAGATGCCCTTAGTCAGGAAGCATTGTTTCGGTGCTGTGATCACACGGCTGCTTTGCTCCGGCAACTTGGAGTCTCCCAACCCCGTATCGGGGTTTGCGGACTCAATCCGCACGCCGGTGAAGAAGGACAGATAGGACGGGAGGAAATTGAGATTATTCACCCGGTTTTGCAGCAGTGGCAGCAAGATCATCCTGGAATTGATCTTAGTGGCTGTCATCCGGCAGATACCTTGTTCCATCGACATGTTTCCGGGGAATTTGATGCCGTGATTGCGCTTTACCATGATCAGGCGCTGGGTCCAGTGAAAACAGTAGCGTTTCATGATGCGGTGAATGTTACCCTAGGGTTGCCTTATATTCGCACGAGTCCGGATCATGGGACTGCCTTTGCAATTGCGGGAAAAAACGAGGCGAACCCGAGTAGTTTTCTTCGCGCTTTGGAATTAGCAAATCAGTTGAGTTAGGGCTCCTTCTGATCATTTCGATCCTTCACTTCGATCGAATTGTATGCTGGTTTCCTTGGATTGCATTTCCTTATTCTTCTCAGTTCGAATGGATTTTTGTTGAAGTTTGATAAGGTTGCCTTAAATGATCTCGATCTATGCCAAAACGCACCGACATTAAGTCCATTTTGATAGTGGGATCCGGCCCGATTGTAATCGGCCAGGCATGTGAATTTGATTACAGCGGCACCCAAGCCTGTAAAGCGCTTAAGGAGGAGGGTTACCGGGTTGTTCTGGTGAACAGCAATCCCGCGACGATCATGACGGATCCGGAGTTTTCGGATGCGACCTACATTGAGCCATTGGTCCCAGAGGTTTTGGAGAAAATTATCGCCAAAGAACGACCCGATGTATTGTTGCCTACCTTGGGAGGGCAGACAGGATTGAATCTTTCTTTGGAGCTCGCAAACCGTGGGATTCTCGAGAAATACGGGGTGGAGTTGATCGGTGCCAAGCAGGAAGCGATCGAAAAGGGTGAAGACCGTGAGCTTTTTAAAGAAGCGATGCTAAAGATAGGACTCGATGTGGCTCGATCCTATCGAGTGCAGTCAATCGACCAAGCCCGTGAAGCCGCCTACGATTTAGGGCTTTTCCCCGTGATCATTCGCCCGAGTTATACCCTTGGTGGCGCAGGAGGAGGTATTGCTTACAATAAGGAAGAATACGAGGTCATGATCCACCGGGGTCTGGAAGTTTCTCCAGTTCATGAAGTTTTAGTAGAAGAGTGCTTGTTGGGTTGGAAGGAGTATGAGATGGAAGTCATGCGCGATCATAAGGATCAGTGTGTGGTGATCTGTTCCATCGAGAATCTTGATCCGATGGGTGTGCATACGGGTGACTCTATTACGGTAGCCCCGGCGATGACCCTCACCGACAAAGAATACCAAGTGATGCGGGACGCCTCCTTTGCGTGTATCCGTGAAATTGGAGTCGAGACCGGAGGTAGCAATATCCAGTTTTCAGTTGATCCCAAAACTGGTCGAATGGTGGTTATTGAAATGAATCCAAGGGTGTCACGAAGTTCGGCACTTGCGTCCAAAGCCACTGGGTTTCCGATTGCAAAAATTGCGGCAAAACTCGCAGTTGGCTATTCCCTCGACGAACTCAAGAATGACATCACTCGCGAGACTCCTACCTGTTTCGAACCTACGATCGATTATGTCGTGACTAAGGTTCCTCGCTTCACTTTCGAAAAGTTCCCGGGTACAGACACCACATTGACTTCAAGCATGAAGTCGGTCGGGGAGGCCATGGCGATCGGTCGCACTTTTAAGGAGTCGTTTCAGAAAGCATTACGTTCGCTCGAGACTCGGGCCAATGGGTTTGGTGCTGGAGGGGCCTTTGGTGACAAAGACGTAAAGGATCTGAACGTTATCAAAACCGGACTCTCTCGTCCCACTGCGGAACGGATTTTTTATGTTCGTTACGGATTTTTGGCGGGGATGACAATTGATGAAATCCACCGAATTACCTTTATTGATCGATGGTTCCTTCACCAAATGAAAGAACTGGTGGATATGGAAGTGGCAATTGATAAGCTTCGGTATTCGGATCTCACCCCTAAGCTCCTCAAAAAAGCGAAAGAATACGGGTACACGGATACGCAGATTGCCTTTCTTGTGGGATCTCAGCGCGTGAAAATTCGTAAGTTACGTGAAGACAACGGAATTTTTACCACTTATCGATTAGTGGACACCTGTGCAGCGGAGTTTGAGGCCTTTACTCCCTATTTTTATTCTTCTTATGGTGACGAGAATGAGATCGTGAAATCTGATAAGAAGAAAATCATGATTCTTGGTGGTGGACCAAACCGTATTGGGCAGGGAATCGAGTTTGACTACTGTTGCGTGCACGCTTCCTTTGCGATCGAAGAATTGGGGTATGAGTCGGTCATGGTTAACTCCAATCCGGAGACGGTTTCTACGGATTACGACACCTCTGATAAGCTCTTTTTCGAACCCCTAACGTTAGAGGATGTTCTCGAGATTTATTCTCAGCAGGAATGCGACGGGGTGATCGTGCAATTTGGCGGCCAAACTCCGTTGAATTTGGCGGAAGAGCTCGACGGCTACGGAATTAATATTCTGGGAACGAGCCACGAGAGCATCGAGTTGGCGGAAGACCGTGAGCATTTCAGCAAGGTGCTCGACAAAATTAAACTGAAACAACCAAACAACCGAATCGCCCGCTCTCCTGAGGAAGCCTATGAAATGGCAGGGGTTATCGGTTTTCCAGTGTTATTGCGCCCATCGTTCGTTCTGGGCGGTCGTGGGATGTTCATTGTTTATGATATCGATGAGCTCAAGCGGGTGGTGCGCGAGGTGTTTGATGTGGCACCGGGTAAACCTGTATTGCTCGACAAGTTTCTTGAAGATGCAATCGAACTGGATGTGGACTGCATCTCCGATGGAGATACTGTGATTATTGGTGGAATGCTCGAACACGTAGAATATGCTGGTGTGCATTCTGGTGATGCTGCAATGGTGCTGCCTCCTCATACTTTATCCTCAAAAATGTTGGATATTGTGCGTGAGGCTACGGTGAATTTGGCTAAGGAGTTGGGGATTATCGGCCTGATGAACGTTCAGTATGCGATCAAGGGTGATGATCTGTTCATCATTGAGGCGAATCCTCGGGCGTCGCGTACCGTACCTTTTGTGAGTAAAGCAATTGGAGTTCCGTTGGCCAAGTTGGCTACCAAAGTCATGCTGGGGCACAAATTGAAGGATCTCGGTTTTACTGAGGAAATCATTCCTCCCTATTATTCGATCAAAGAGTCCGTATTCCCATTTGTTCGTTTTCCAAATAGTCCGATTACGCTCTCTCCAGAAATGAAGAGCACTGGAGAAGTCATGGGACAGGACGTTGACCTGGGAATGGCGTTTGCGAAGGCGCAAATGGCAGCTCAGCCGCCGCTACCTTTGAAGGGTAACATCTTTATTTCGGTTAAAGCAGAATACAAAACGAACGCAGCAGAACTTGCCAAAGAGTTTACTCAACTCGGGTTTACTGTATGTGCGACTGAAGGAACTGCGCTTGCGATTGAAAAAGGCGGTGTTGAGGTTCGCCATTTGTTTAAGCTCAGTGAAGGGGCGCGTCCAAATGTGGTAGATGTTATCAAGAACGGTGAAATTGATCTTATCGTCAATGTTCCCCATGGCATGCTTCCACGAAAAGATGATGATGCCATTCGCCGTGAGGCGCTCAATCATAACATCTGTATGATGACAACATTGACTAGCGCCTATGCTGCCCTTGATGGAATCAAGGCAATGCTAGAGAAGCCGATTGATGTGAAATCTGTGCAGGAATATCATCAGTTGCTGGGGTAAGGTTTTGGATTTGATGCTTTGGAGCATCAAATTCCGACTCTCTAAACTCAAAAGCAGCTGAAGCTGTGAAGCTTCGGGTTCAACGCCAATTTAGCGTTCAATGGAATATGTGCTGCATAATCCGATGCAAGCATCGGATGCTACGCCTCATCTATCGTAGCAACTGTGTCTTCATACTCGCATGAGATCTGTTTTAGTTTGAACTCTTTTGAACGCTATAGCGATTAACACCAACGCTGAATTTGCTCATACATCCAGCTAACCACGATTGTTGTGTATTAGAGCATTCTGCGTTTTACTCTGATACGATTTGGTGTTGTCAAATGTGCAAGCAGCGCAAGACGGCATGTGTTTTGTGTGCATTGAAATGCTCCCAAACTCATGCAACGCGGCGAACTTGCACATTTCACACCATCCTGCAGGACAGAGTAATGAGGCTTTTTTGCGGCGTTGCACAATCTTGACAAGTGCCAACTTGTCTTCGATTGTGCGCCTTGCCAAAAACCCTCATTCTTTCTGCCAAACGTGTCAGCTTAAATGCAGGATGCTCTAAGGGTAGTGGACAGAGGAAGGATGCTCGCGTCCTACCTTACGGTCATGCTAAATGGGATCGTAAATACCTGGGCTCTTCCACCCGGAGGAGGAGAGGTGGTCGTGAACGCGTTCATAGCACGAATCAGGGATTGATCAAAATCGAGATTCCCTGATTTTTGTTTAAAACGCACCTTCCCCACTTTTCCATTGCTGGCAACGGTGAATTCGATCAATGCAGTCCACTTTCCTGGTGGAAGATTGTCGGGTTGCAGCCACAATCGATTCAGTTGTGACCGAAGCTGCCCGACGTATTGATTGAATGCGCGCATTTGTTCCATGTTGGATTCTTGCCCCTCAAAGCCTTGAATGAGTTGCTCTAGTTCTTTGCGCAACTCCTTGTTTGGGTCAGATTGGGTTGCCGGTGGGCTTATCTCTACGGGCTCTCTTTCGGGCTCGGGGAGATCGTGAGTTCTAACAAATTCATCATAGCTGACGGGGTTTCGTTGAGGTTGTGGCTTTTCTACGGGCTTTTTTTCCGGTTTGGGCTCTTCTTTTGGAGGAACTGGTTTGGGGTCAGGTTTGCGCTGAGATTGGGTTGTTCCCTTCTTTGGCGGTGTCACCTTTTTTTGAGGAGGCGTGACAGTGGCTTGTTTGGGGGCTGGAGGTCCCGCTTGTAGACTAAAGATATGGACCTCTTTTTGAACTCGGCTTTTTGAGCAGCTAGTAATGACAGAAACCAGTAGTAACAGGATAAACACGACCGCATGACCTCCGAGAGACCAGTAGAATGTCTTTTTAAAGGTCCATTTCATAACGGCAGTCTGCGATCTATTTTACCTGAGTATCGAGGCTGATTTTCTCGAGATTGTTCTGTTTAATCAAGTCGATGACTTCGATCACTTCCTGGTAACGAAGTCTGGCGTCTGCCCGAATATTCAAGACGGGCGGGTTTGGCTCATTGGAAAGCCTTTCAAGATTTCTCGATAAAGTGTCTTTGTCGACCAATGTGGTCCCCCAAAACAACTGACCATCTTGAGTGACAGATATCGTTTGGAATTCAATATCCTCTTTGGCGCTACTTGGGTTGGCATTTTCCAGTGGTAGGTTTAGAGAGACTGTCTGTTCAAGTAATGGGGTGGCGATGATGAAAATAATGAGCAACGCAAAGGCCAGGTCAATGAGCGGAGTCATATTGATCGTCGTAACGGCAGTTAAGCGTCGATCCGCCTGTAGCATTTTGGAGCGGTGCTTCATAGTTGCTGGTCCAGGTTAGTTTTTGTTCTCGGTCAAGTTGATTTCGATTTCGAATTGCTCCGCGAGCTCGCTTGAATCGTTTTCGAGTTCCACTACCATCTCCTTGATGAAGCTAACGATGTAATTGTATCCAACTACAGATGGGATCGCGACCCCAAGGGCAGCAACAGTGGTGAGTAATGCTCCGGAGACCCCTGGCGCAAGATGCTGCAACGTAGCGTTCCCGCCGCTAGCGACTCCGCCAAACGCTTCCATCACTCCCCATACGGTTCCCAACAAGCCTAGAAAAGGAGCGGCCGTAACAATGGATCCCAACGTAGTCATATACTTTTCGTAGTAGATTCCAGTTTGCGCGATGGTTCGGCTCATTGCGTTTTCAATGTTTTTCATGCACCTGTCTCGACTAAGCTCAGTGCAAGGTGGTCCAAAAATACGGACTTCATTGTGATATGCGATGAGACCGGAGTGAAAAATCTGTGAGAGGGTAGCGGTAATTTGAGGATGCTGAGCCAATGAAACGCCACAAAGGCTATTGAGGCCTGAGAGGGTACGTTTCTGAGCTCGATTTTGTTTTCGGAAACTCGAGAGCTCGATAAACTTCCATAGCATCACGGTCCAGGCTGCCACTGAAAAAGTCAGCAATAGGATGACAATGAGTTTCCCAGCCAGATTCGACTGGCTAAAATAGATTAATGGAGTGGGTGCAGCTGCTAAAATTGGCAACATTGGATATTTGGTGGATTTCGGACGCGAGAGTTGTAAGAAAAGCTTTTCCAAGCTTTATCCATCAATGCTCGTTTGACAAGATTTAGATTCTAGAGGTTCAAGTTCATCTTAATTTCATTTCGTCTGGATCGGATCGGGTTTAATCATGGGAGATTAGGCGCTTATGAAGCTCATTTACATCGATGTGTGAGCATTGCGCTTGCGGATTTTCATTCATCCTGTTTATGATTACTCCACTAATTTACAGCAGGAGCAACTCCTCCACTTCTTGTAATATTTCAGAGACGATGGCTAAAAAAAATGACGGTGAAAGAGGTCTTTTGATCTCGTTTGAAGGTTCCGAAGGCAGCGGAAAAACAACTCAAATTGCGATTTTAACTGAGCATTTTGAAGAGATGGGCTTTGACGTGATTGTGACGCGCGAACCCGGAGGAACTCAAATCGGAGAAGAAGTTCGGCATCTATTGAAGCACGGAAGCTCTGGTGAGGGCATGTTCCCGGAAACAGAGCTGCTTTTGTTTGCGGCTAGTCGCGCCCAGTTAGTTCGGGAAGTTATCGTGCCGGGGTTGGAGCAGGGTAAAATCATTCTTTGCGACCGTTATCTCGACTCTACCACTGTATATCAGGGAGTTGCTCGTCAGCTTTCGGAAGATCCCGTTACCTTTATTAACGAATTCGCAGTTGGGAACTTAATGCCAGACCTAACGGTTGTTTTGGATGTCCCTGCTGTTGAAGGAATGCGCCGTATCAAACACCGGGTATCCGACTTGCCGGACCGAATGGAACAGGAAAACATCGAGTTTTACGAGGCCGTGCGTGAAGGGTATCTGATGCTAGTAAAATCCCTTCCCGAGCGTTTTGCAGTTTTTGATGGAACTGCCAAAAAGTCTAAGATCGAAAAACAAGTATGGGAAGAAGTGACCCGTCGATTCTTCGATGACGAGTAATCGGAACCACGCATTAGCGACCATTCTCCGGGCAGTGGAAGAAGAACGTCTTCCGCATGCGCTTTTATTAAAAGGTCGGAATTTGGGGGCGCTGAAGCACGCCGCTCATGAAGTAGCGGCGATGTTGTTGAAGGGTGACGCTCAGACGATCAGCAGTCATGCTGATTTTTTTGTATTGCAGGCCCGAAATCGCATGCGGCAGATCAGCGTGGACGGCACTCGGGAGTTGATTCGCAATATCCAACATTCCCCTAGTGCTGGAGACCGAAAAGTCGCACTTGTGATGGAGGTCGATCGTATGAACCGAGAGTCCGCGAACGCCTTCCTCAAAACTCTTGAAGAGCCACCGCTCAACACCAATATCATTTTGACGACGGTCAAACCCAATGCGTTATTGGATACCATTGTGAGTCGTTGTTTGAGTTTTTGGTTCAATGAGCCAGAGGCACCCATTGAAAATGAGACCTGGACGGAGTGGAAAATCAATTTTCGTAGCTGGCTGAAAACCCTCTCTTCCGCTCCTAAGCAGCGACAGGAAATTTCGGAGCGCATCATGCGTTTATATGGGTTGCTAGAGGGATTTCACCTCGCCCTTCGGTCTTTGACGGATGAACGGTGGGAAGCCGAAAAATCGCTCCTTTCCGAGAACACCCCTGACGATGAGTTAATTGCGATGGAAGTGGGAGTCTCCCGGTCAATGAGAGTGCAATTGCTTGCGGAAATTGAGCATTGTATACGGGACTATGCGACGGATTTGTTGAAGGATGAGGGTGTTCAAAACCCCGATGATTTGGTTCAACGGCTCGAAGCCAGCGTGAAGGAACTGGAGTATTTGAAAGGGTTGTTGGAGGTGAATCTTGCCGAGAGTAAGATGCTAGAAGTCTTTTTGTTAAAAATACTCCGAATTTGGTCCGCCCGAGCGAGTTAGAGAGAAACTGAAGGATTCCTGGAAATAGTCAGAATAATTTTTCGAGCGTCCGGTTTATTGGAGCAACAACATCACCACCACCAATAATGACTGAGGAAAGTGCCATAGAACTCTGCATCAAACAGCGGGACCCAAGTGGATTTGACCACTTGGTGAAGCAGTACCGCCGTGAAGCGATGGGGCATGCATTGGGGATAATGGGAAACCCGGACGACGCGATGGAAATGTGTCAGGAATCTTTTAAGCGGGCTTTTCAGGCCATGCCACGCCTAAAGAAGCTAGATCACTTTTACCCCTGGTTCTATTCCATTTTGCGCAATTGCTGTTTTAATGCATTGGCCAGGCGAAAGACCAAAATTAAGCATGCAGATAAACTGGTGTTAGATGCAGAGCATCGGCGTTCCAATACTGCGGCACCTTATGCAGAGATGGAAAAAGAAGAAGCAAAAGGAGAAGTGTGGGAAACCCTTCATCAACTCAGTCCAGAACATCGGGAAATTCTCGTGTTAAAATACTTTAAGGATATGAAATATGACACCATCGCGGAGGTATTGGAAATACCTAGGGGAACTGTGATGAGTCGGCTCTACAGTGCCAGAAAGAGCTTTGCCAAATTGCATGGCGCCAATTTGGGCGAGGCCTGAAAGGGATGAACAGTATGGAAGAAGAGAGAAAACAGCAGCTTTTGATGGGTTTGTTAGATCGGGAATTGACTCCGGATGAAACTTACGAAATTCAGGAATTGCTCAGGAGAGATCAAACGATGCGGGATGAATACGCACGATTGTCTGAGACCAACAGCCAATTAAAACTAATTGGGGATGCCGAATTTGATGAAGCAACTTTGCGGAAAGTGTGGCGTTCTCCCTACCGTAAAGGATTGCGACGATTCAGTTACTTACTCATCGGAGGAGGATTTTTTGCCCTACTGGGTTACTCTTTGTGGGAGTATTTGCAGCATGGGCACAAGGAACTGTTCCCGGCGGTCGCTGCCTGTGGTATTGGAACAGGGATTATCTTATTATTCTTGCAGGTCGTAAGAGACCGTATGATGGTATTGAAAAATGACCCTTACCGAGAGGTTGAAAAATAATGATCTTAGTAACAACCGATACGATCGTGGGTAAACGCGTGGTGAAAACTCATGGTTTTGTGAGGGGAAACACCATTCGTTCCCGTAATTTAGGAAGAGACATCGTAGCAGGCTTGAGAATCCTGGTGGGTGGAGAAGTTCATGAGTACACCAAACTGATGGCGGAAGCTCGTGAGCAGGCCTTGGACAGAATGCGGGAAGAGGCCAAAGCTTTGGGCGCTAACGCGATTCTAATGGTGCGGTTTGCCACTTCCGAAGTGGCCAGTAATGCTGCGGAAATACTCGTCTATGGAACTGCGGTAACTGTCGAAGACGAATCTGTAAGTAACGAATAGCGGTTTATTTGTCTTTTGGCCTCTACGGATAAGGCTTTATACCGTTACGGAAGTTATTGATAATTAAGCTGATACTGGATTTAGCGGCTATTAACTAAGGTTACAATTGCGTGACGTGCTTCACTTAAAATTGCTTTTTCCTGAAAAATCATTTGGTTAGCAATCATGAGATCCTGAGGATCTCGGTTCGTTCTTTAGACATCAGTTCTTTCAGGATCTCTGAAAGTCACTAAAAATGATGAACAACCGTAACCTAATCACTGTTGCGATTGGTCTGCTAACGGCGGTCACAGCTCACGCCATGACCACCTCGGCGCCAGTGGTAACGCAAGTTGTTAAGCACGTCGTTCCTTACGACCAAATCGTTTGGAGTGGCGACTCGACTCAGATCATTGCAATGATCGGAGTTAAGGAAACCGGACTCGTGCAGGAGCTGGGTGTCGAATCGACAACTGGCATGGTCCTATCACGGTCCAAATTCTCTACGGTTCGTATGTTGGAGCTCGAACCTTTCCTGTTTGAAGGAAAGGAATTTGAGCTGTCTGGTTCAAAAAGCCAGATCACCAATGAATCGTAGTACTAAATAAATAATAATATAAAATAGAAATCAACGGGCGCCTTCCTTCGGGGAGGCGCCTTTTTTATGGCGTGCTTTAGCGGTGCGTTTGGAATTCCCTTCACACTCATGATCCCGGAATAATCCTACGCCAATCTTTTAACCTCTGGTAGGGCGAAGCGACCCGCTGAGCCGAAGCGTCAGTGGATGAATTGGGCGAACAGCCTGTCAAAAGATGTCACTAACACCGTTCTTGGCTGCGCCAATCAATGATGCCCTCCTTTCAGTCAGGCGCACATGTTTCGATCCAGTCGAAACGCAAATTCTTAAAGCCAGTGCTCCAAAACTCTTTCAGAGCACCTGACTTCGGTCGTGTGTATTTCTTACCCACGTCCATGACGACGATTGAAATCATCGCCTCCGGTTTCCATCTCCACGCCAACCCTACATCCCTCAATTGGTGCGAATCGATCGGGTTGCCCCGACTCGTCGGCGGATGAGTCTGCCGAATTAATCTGCGATCAGCCCCAAGCTGATTATCTGTTACATCTAGAGCATTCTGCGTTTACTCTGACACGATTTGGAGTTGTCAAATGAGCAAGCTTCGCAAGGCGGCATGTGTATCATGTGCATTGAGACACCGCCTAATACTCGAATTTAGGAAAATCGTCGTTGATATCGTAATAGTCTCCTTTGTCCGACACCCAAATATGCTTTTCCAGTTCAGTGTGAGTTGGAGTATCGAAGACCCCCATCGAAATGGCGGTCCAATCGTGGTGCAATGGCTCCCAGAAAAGGGAGGAACCACAATTTTCGCAGAACCCTCGACGGACTTTTTCATTAAACTGATACCATTTGATAGACTCTTCGCCGGATATTTTCAGCGATTTTTTTGAGACCTCGGTCGACGCAAAAATGTGACCTGTGAATTTGCGGCAGTCACTACAATGGCAGACAATAACAGGTGCTAGAGTCTCATAGGTTTCCATTTTGACCTTCCCACAGAGGCAGGATCCTTTGTGGATAGGCGGGTGGTTCAAGTCGCTCATCGGTGCATTCAGTTTTTTTTTAATTCTTAGTTCTCTTTCTTTTGCGCTAGCAAAGAATAGCACATTGGAAGTTGGTTTTCATTGCCTTCAAACGAACGATACACGTTCGAAATGTCGTGTGCATACTCTTCGAAGTGAGTGATATTCAACTCATTTTGTATGCATCCCTGGATGACATCCGCCATTCGATGCGGAAACCAATACGATACGGCCTCGATCTTCTTGCTTGGGTCAAAGTAATCCGAGTTGTCGGAGCTAGCATAAGGTTTTTTTCGAAAATAGGACTCTTCGATAATTGCACCCTTTTCTCCATCAAACATATTGAGGATGGGATGCACTTCATAGATAAAAAGCTGGCCTGACGGTTTCAATAATTGGTTCACCAACTTGAAGAATTGAGCCAAGTCGGGCAACCATCCCATCGCGCCAATAGTGATGTAGACAATATCGAATTGATGATAATAGTCGGCGCTAAGATCATAAACATTGGATCTTACCAGTTCGACATCCACGCCTGCGCGGAGAGCGAGTTCCCGCCCCTGTTCGATGAACCCATCACTGATATCCACTCCAACGCATCTCGCAGCACCACGCTTTTTTACGCAAATGAGCTCGCGAGCGTTATTGCAACAGAGTTGGATTACATTTTTACCCTCAATTCCAATTTCTGAAAAGAGCTTCTCTTCAATTTTATCGAAAGTGGAATAGGCAGGATCGGCTATTTTTTTGTACAGTTCCTCGACGTAATGTTTGAGGTGAATTTCAGCTGTTTCATTCCAGCTGAGTCGATTTGCTTCGGTGTAGTTGTTTTGGGAGGAGGTTGACTCATTCATTTTATCTTAGTCAGAAGAAAGTGCCGCTTTCTCTACCCCTTGCAAGCAAAGAGCGCTGCTAACCATTGTTTCGGTTATTATCCCGGCGTCATTAATTTCTCAGCAGAGCCACGACCTGCGATGCGAAAAAACTGCGATTTTCGACATGCACGTTGTGCCCGGCATCCGGGACTTCAACGATTTTGCATTGTGGAAAATGATGCAGGACCTTCTCCCAGTCTGAGGAATCGACAAAATCTGATTTTGCTCCATGGAGCAGTAGACTGGAACCCTTGTAATGCATGTCTACGGTCAGTGGGTTAGATGATAGCTCAGACAATCCGGCAGTTAGGCCATTGAGATTGACTTGCCAATTGAAAGTTCCTTTTTGGTTGCGAACTAGGTTTGTCACAAGGAACTGTCGGAGGATGGGGTCGTCGATTTTTTCGGACAGTGCCTGTTCTACCTCGGAAATGCGATTGTATTGCGTGGGATCTACATGATGCATCCCGTCGAAGGCGATGCGAAAATGAGGACTGTAAGGTTTGGGTGCGATGTCTGCGATTGTTAGCGACGCAATTCGGTGAGGGTGGTTGCACCCCAGCCACATGGCTGTTTTCCCTCCCATGCTGTGCCCTACCATGTGAACTTCGTCAAGCTCGTGAGCATCCAACCATTCTAAAACATCTGCCGCCAAGACGGGATAATTCATGGCATCCGCATGGGGAGATTTCCCATGGTTTCGAAGATCGAGTCCAAACACATGGAAATCTGCGGACAGTAGTCGGGCAACCGTTACCCAATTGCGGGATGATCCCAGTAGTCCATGAAGTAATACTAAGGGTGGATTTCCTTCTCCTCCAAAATCGCGATGAAACAGCTCCATAGGCTTATGTTTGGCGGAAACCGATCGGGTTCAAGGATTTTGATGCGATTTGATGATTTGGACTAATCGGATCAGACTAAGCGTAAGCAGCCTTTTGGGGTCGGTACCAAAAGAAGTCAGAATCCCGGCTGTCCGGAATTCCGACTGAGTGGATGTTGATTGAGTGGAAATTGAGCCCTACAGGCTTACGGGATGATCACTTCGTCGATGACGTGAATTGTTCCATTCCATGCGGGAAGGTCGGACTGAAGCACTGTCGCTCCGGTGTCGAGATTCAGGATTCCATGATCCGTTTTTAGAGTGATTTCTTTTCCTTGCAGAGTCGCTACCGACCCAGAGAGTAAATCCCCTGCGCCATTGTTACCTGACACTACGTGGGCTGTTAGAATCGCAGTGAGTGTGCCGATGTTTTCGGGTAGCAGCAATGAATTTACTGTGCCTGCTGGGAGTTTCGCGAATGCTTCGTCTGTTGGAGCGAAAATCGTTAGCGGATCGCCAGCATCGAGCACTGAGAAAAGATTTGCAGCTTTGAGTGCCGCTACAAGAGTGTTGAACCGACCATCTCTCTCGAGTGTGGTTCCAATCATCTGCGGAGGCAGAATGACATTGTCAACAGCATGAATGACTCCGTTGCTTCCAAGTATGTTGGCTTGTATGACATTCGCTTGGTTGTTCACCCAGACGCCAGAGTCTGCCACGGTGACAGGCACCCTTGCTCCTGCTGCTGTATTGTAAACTCCGCTACTGAGCATCGAGGCGTATTGGTTGCCACTTACTACGTGGTAGAGCAATACATTCTTCAACAACTCAACATTTGCAGGGTCGGTCAGGGTTGCAAGTGTTGCCGCAGGCAGTGCTGCAAAGGCATCATCGGTGGGTGCAAACAACGTGATGTGGCTAAGAGTGGAAAGATCCCCTGCAATACCTGCAGCTGTTGCGACACTTAAAAGCGTGCTGAACCTTCCGTCAGCGGCAAGCGCTGCGACGATATCGTTGCTTCCAGGTAGAAGGACGGTGTCGACCAGATGCACAACCCCATTGTTCGCCATGATGTCAACAGCCACTGGTGACGCTGACCCTCCTTCGAATTCGAACGCCGGTCCTCCGGTGTTAACCGTAACCGTTCCTCCGTTGAGCATACCGATGGGTCCATCCTTGAGTTGACCTGAATAAATGCTACCAGGGAACACATGGTAGAGAAGGATGTTGGTGAGCGTATCAATGTTCTCAGGTAGGAGTAATGATTCCAGGGTTCCTTCTGGAAGAGCTGCGAAGGCTTCATCTGTTGGTGCGAACACGGTGAAAGGGCGACCTGTGATTAACGCTTCTCCGAGTCCAGCAGCTTGAACAGCCGCAAGGAGGGTGGAGAGTGTCGGAGTTGCGACTACCAGATCAGTGATACTGGAAGAAGGTGGAAGGAGGACGGAATCGATGATGTGAATGATACCATTGCTAGCTTCGATGTCCGCGCTAGTCACAGTTACGGAATCATTGAGTGTGACTGTGTTTCCTACATTAACCTTGAGTCCCGCTCGGGCCACTGTTTCTACGTACCCGTTGTTTAGGTCAGTTGATAGAACCTCTCCTTCTACAAAATGGTAGTGAAGGATCTGGATCAACTGTGCCTTGTTCTCCGGAAGGAGCAGACTTTCGACCGTTCCTTCAGGTAATGCTGCGAATGCATCATCAGTTGGAGCAAACAGGGTTTTAGGTGCTTCACTTTCAACCCAGTCGACGATTCCTGCAGCTGTCGCTGCTGCGAGGAGTGTATTAAAAACTCCGGCATTAGATGCGGTTTCAACGATGGTGGGTTCTAGGTGACCTTTGGATTGCACATGCATAGGCACTGCAAGAGAAATTGCCGTTAGGGCGATAAGTAACTTTTTTGACTTTTTCATGTTGGCTTTTGTTGTTTGTCTAGAAAAAGTCTCGAAATGTGGAATTGTCAAACAGAAATATAGATAAAATCTATAATTTGTTAAAATGGATCAAATATTTCTCCATAAGTTGGTAGGATATCTAGATAGTGTGCTGATGAGAGTTCTTGATAATTTAGACTTATTGGGATTGTTGAGCTTAAGCCTTGGAGAGCCAATCGGTTTATTGGCGATTGTAGAGACTTTTGGGGGAGTCAACTTTGGTTTGTAGCGGAGGATCGTGGAATGGAGTTGAAGGAAATATCGAGCAGTCTCTAAAAGATATTGAAATGAAAGTTTCCTCCAATTAGCGTGCACAGCACTTCTGTCTATGGCCGCTGAAAAACTCACTCCTATGATGCGCCAGTATCTTGAGATACGTGGCACGCTTCCCAAGAACACCATGCTGTTGTTCCGCTTGGGTGATTTCTATGAAATGTTTGAGGAGGATGCCGAACGCGGATCCAAGGTCCTGGGGATTACGCTCACCAAACGACACAACACTTTGATGGCAGGGATCCCCTATCATGCCGGAGATACCTATATCGAAAAGATCCTCAAGGCAGGGTATAAGGTTGCGATATGTGAGCAGACTGAAACGGCGAAAACCGGAAAATTAGTTAACCGCGCAGTGGTCCGCATTCTTACGCCGGGCACTACTCTGGAATCGAATCGACTGTCGAATAAGCACAATCATTTTCTATTAGGAATATCTGAGGGCAAACGCAGCTACTCTCTGGCATGGTTGGATTTAAGCACAGGAGAGTTTCAGATCGCTCAGGAATCTCATGTCGAAAACTTGCTGCCGATTGTACATTCGCTAGCGCCGAAGGAGATTGTGCTGCCAGAGAGTCTCTACGAGCAGTTTCATGAATCGAAATGTGAAGGTGAATTCTTGGAGCTTTTACAGTCTGTGGAAGCGATTCCTTGGACGGAAATTCCTGATTATCACTTTGATACCCTTGTGGGCGAAAAGGCGGTTAAGGAGGCACTGGGAGTCATGACCCTTGATGGATTTGGAATTTCGAATCAACATGAGGGATTGGGCGTTGCTGGTGCACTGGTTTACTACGCGACTGAAATGTTGTGTGCTGCCCCGAAGAATCTTTTTTCGATTCGGGAGTATAACACCAAAAAATGCCTATTGGTTGATCCTGCGACTCAGCGTAACCTTGAGATTTTTCGAGCTTCTCTCGGTGGGCGAAAAGGCAGCTTGATTGAAGCAATGGATGCGACCACTACTGCGGCTGGTGGCAGGCTGTTGGAGCAGATGCTCAGTGAGCCGCCACAGGATATTGAAGAGATCGAGCGGCGACAGTCAGTCGTTGAAGCCTTTTTTCATGCCCATACTCTCACCGATGATTTGATTGGGGATCTTGGACGGGTTTATGATATCAAACGTATCCTGGGAAGAGTTCAGAACCGCATTCGAAATCCACGAGAACTCGGGGGTATTCGGGCAACTCTGGAAGTGTTGCCCTCCATCCGCAGCACTCTGGAAATTTTCTCTCAAGAGTCGGTCTTGGACCTTGCCCAGCGCATCGAATTATTTGAGGGCTTGAGGGATCATTTGAATAAGGCTCTCAATGACGAACTACCGGGGAACATCCAGGATGGTGGTGTGATTCGCACTGGCTATGATGATGAGCTCGACCGTTTACGCTCACTCAATACCAACAACAAAACCTGGATATCGGAACTCGAAGCGAGTGAGCGGGAAAGAACGGGGATAAAAAACCTCAAGGTGAAATTTAACGGTGCTTTTGGGTATTTTATCGAAGTGACCAAAGCAAATTTGGATTTGGTGCCCGATGACTATGTGCGCAAGCAGACGATGGTGAATGCTGAACGTTTTAACACCCAGGAGCTCAAGTTAAAAGAGAGAGAGATTTTGCACGCGGAAGAAATGAGTTTGTCCCGCGAAGAAATACTTTTCAACGAGTTGGTCGAAGAAATCTCGAATCACTCCGTTCGTTTGACCCGCACAGCGACATCCCTTGCGGAGGTTGATGTGTATTTGGGATGGGCGCAACTGAGCAAGGAGTGGGACTATTGCAAACCTCAGTTTTTGAGAGGTGAAACCGTCTTGGAAGTGGAGGCGGGTCGGCATCCAGTCATTGAGCAGGCTCTTCGGGATAGTCCACACGGTTTAGCGGGGGCCCATTCGTTCGTTCCCAATCATTGCAAGTTGAGCGCTAAGGTGGATCAGGTTGCACTCATTACCGGGCCCAATATGGCGGGGAAATCTACTTATATTCGACAGAATGCGTTGATAGCGCTCATGGCCCATGTGGGATGTTGGGTTCCGGCTTCAAGTTGCCAACTAGGGTTGATTGACCGCATTTTTTCACGGGTTGGCGCAAGTGATGAATTGGCTCGGGGTAATTCGACTTTTATGGTGGAGATGAATGAAACCGCCAACATCCTCAACCATGCGAGCGAGCGAAGCCTCGTGATTCTGGATGAAATTGGTCGCGGAACATCCACCTATGATGGATTGAGTATCGCATGGGCAGTGGTCGAGCACCTCCACGGTGAAGGGGAGATGGGTCCCATGACCTTGTTTGCGACCCATTACCATGAGTTGACGCAGTTGGATCAATCCCTTCAACGGCTGAAAAACTTATGTGTGGCGGTAAAGGAATGGAATGAGGAAATCATTTTCGTGAGGCAGGTAATCGAAGGTGCCGCAGATCGTTCCTACGGGATCCAGGTTGCACGGCTCGCTGGGTTGCCGCCGACGGTTATTAAACGTGCGCAGTATATACTCGAACATTTAGAAAGTGACGCTGAAGGGTCGAAGCCAGAAGCTCCGGAACCACCAAAGAAGCACCGGGAACCCGTCGTGAAAAAGAGAAAAACGCCACTCAATCAGTTGAGCTTATTCGATGAGGGTTGAACCAAGAATTTCTTTTAAATGGGTGAGAATGTTGAACCAATGATGGATAATTACAGATTCGGGTCGTTATCTATCTAATATAAGTTGTAGACCATGAGCTTACTCATTATCAGTTCGAGTTTAAATCCGGATTCCCGCAGTCGCAGGCTGGCCAAAGTCGCCGTAGCTTATGCTTTTCAAGCGAAAATCGAAGCGAGCTATCTCGATTTGTCGGATTTCCCTTTGGATATTTGCGATGGAGGAAAAAGTTTTGAGCAAGCGAATCTCAATCCCATTTCAAAGCTGATCGAACAGGCAGATGCGATTGTGTTGTGCGGCCCCATCTACGCCTATGCGATGGCAGCTGCGACGAAAAATCTCATTGAATTAACAGGACGAGCCTGGATGGGAAAGCCAGTTGGCATTATGGCATCGGCTGGTGGCAAAAACAGCTATATGGCCGTGTTGGGAACAGCGAATTCCCTTATGCTGGACTACCGTTGTCCGATTGTTCCCAAGTATGTGTATGTGGATCCGAGTGGGTTTGATGAAGACTCAGGTGAAGTGACAGCAGAAATTGGAAAACGGGTAGCAGAGCTGGTTGATACGACTGACCATTGGGGCAAGGTACTATAGCCGTTGCCATTTGAGCATGATCATTTTGGGTATTCCGACCCTCCTTAGGGGGTGAATCCATTCCCAGTTGTCATAATCAGTATTGCTTTCATTCCGAATTTTATAAAAAAGAGTGCCTAATAATAGAACTCGACTCTCAGAGTCAGGACTCCTTATGATCGACCGTTTAACCACTTAAAGCATTGAACGAAGACAGCTTAAATTCGGAAAGAATTCAGAATCTACGGGACACCAAGGCAAAGATGCAGCTTGGTGGCGGCGAAAAACGCCTCGAAGCCCAGCGAGCGAAGGGGAAACTGACCGTTTGGGAACGGTTGGAATACTTTTTTGATGCTGGGACATTCGAGGAAGTGGGTGCCTTCATTGAGCACCGGAGCACCAATTTCGGCCTCGATAAGAAAAAGGTAGCGGGGGATGGTGTCGTTACTGGCTTTGGTTTGGTAAATGGGCGACTTGTTTATATTGCGGCGCAAGATTTTTCTGTGCTCGGAGGATCTCTTGGTGAGATGCATGGCCGCAAGATCGCTAATATAATGGACATGGCGATTGCCAATGGTGCACCCATGTTGACTCTCAACGACTCTGGCGGTGCTCGTATCCAGGAAGGCATCGGCTCTCTATGTGGCTATGGTGAAATCTTTTTCCGCAACACTCGGGCTTCAGGAGTTATTCCACAGATCAGTTTGATCATGGGGCCTTGTGCTGGTGGCGCTGTCTACTCTCCTGGGATCACTGACTTTGTAGCGATGGTGGAAGATACGTCCTACATGTTTATTACTGGCCCGGAGGTCATTAAGACAGTGACTGGTGAAGAAGTGACAATGGACTCGCTTGGAGGTGGGGATGTCCATATGAAAAAATCGGGAGTCGCTGCCTACGTGGGGAGTGATGAAGAATCAACCTTGGACTGGGTTAAGGTGTTGCTCTCCTACATGCCTTCGAACAACGAAGAAGTGGTCGATCGTTTCCCTTCGAAAAATCCACAATTGAAAGTTGAAGATATCGATCATGTGGTGCCGTCAAATCCCAATAAAGGGTATGAGATACGGGAAGTCATCGATCGAGTGGTCGATTCTGGCTCATTTTTTGAATTGCAGGACCGTTTTGCATCTAACATCACGATCGGATTTGCCCGGATTGATGGGATTTCAGTGGGTGTGATTGCCAACAACCCAAAAAACTTGGCTGGTTGCCTCGATGTCGATGCCTCCGACAAAGCCGCTCGTTTTGTGAGGTTTTGTGATGCTTTTAACATTCCTTTGCTCACCCTTGTTGATGTTCCCGGTTTCTTACCAGGAACGGATCAGGAATATAATGGTATTATTCGCCATGGGGCGAAGTTGTTGTATGCCTATTCCGAGGCCACGGTTCCAAAACTGACCGTGATTATGCGTAAAGCCTATGGTGGAGCCTATATTTGTATGTGTTCCAAGCATCTGGGTGCTGATATGGTGATTGCATGGCCGGGCTCTGAAATTGCAGTGATGGGTCCAAAAGGGGCTGTGAATATTGTTTTCCGAAAAGAGATGGCTGAAGCTGAGGATAAAGTGACCCGGGCTAAGGAGTTGGAGCAGGAATACACTGATAAATTTGCGAATCCACAACTGGCTGCCTCCTTGGGATATGTCGATAACGTGATTGAACCGAATGAAACTCGCAATGTAGTGATCCGCTATTTGAAATCACATATGAATAAGCAGCAGATCACGCCGCGTCGCAAACACGGGAACATCCCGCTATAGCGCTATCCAGTGGTCATTCACGTCATTTTTAACGGAAGGAATTGTTTATGTTTTCGAGTGTGCTAATTGCCAATCGAGGCCTCATTCAGGCCAACTGTGTGAGAGCAGTCAAAGAATTGGGGTGCCGTGCCATTACGGTGTATGCCCCCAATGATCGTCAAAACGCCGGAGTTCGCAACGCAGATGAAGCACACGAGCTTGAGGCGCGTTCGGGTATCCCGTATCAGGACATCGATCAGCTGGTGGAACTTGCAGAGAAACTTAAAGTGGATGCAGTGCATCCAGGATACGGGTTTTTGGCGCAGAATACCATTTTTCGGCAACGTCTGAAGGAGAAGGGCATTAGCATGATTTCGCCCGATCATCGCGGTGACATTCATATTGAGGACAAGCCCCAGATACGCAGTTTTGCAAAAAGTCTAGGACTTCCCATCCTGCCTGGCACAGAGACGTTAACTGATGTCGATGAACTCAAAAAAGCGGCCGCCAAGATTGGGTATCCGGTTGTAATGAAAGCCACCGAAGGATACGGGGGACTAGGACTTCGAGTGGTGGATCGTGAGTCTGAAATTGAACCCAACTATCGTAACACATTGGCTCAGGCGGAACGTTTCCTCTTTAACGCCGACCATGTGTATTTAGAGAAATTTTTCCCAAAAGCGCGCCACATCGAGTTTCCCGTTGCTCGTGACTCACAGGGACATATTGCCGTTTTTCCAGAACGAGAGTGCTCGATTCAACGGCGCTTTCAGAAACTGGTAACAGAAAGCCCTAGTAGTTGTTTGAGCGATGCATTGCGTAGCAAACTGAAATCGGCTGTGGAGTTATTGATGAATCAGCTCGATTTACGTGGGTTTGTCTCGGTTGAGTTTTTGTATGACGGAGATCAAGCCTACTTTCTTGAGATCAATAACTACATGCAACCTTCCCATTCGGTTTCAGCGCTTTACTCAGGGATTGATATGTTGCGGGAGCAAGTGAGTATTTCGGCGGGCAAACCACTGACTTTTTCTCAAAATGATATCAACACCGAAGGGGTTGCAATGGGAGTGTTTGTCTCGGCGGAAGACACAGACCATGGATTTATTCCCTCTCCCGGGCTCGTGGAACGTCTTGATCTTCCCTATGGAGACGGAGTCTATAGTCAGACAAATGTCTGCTCTGGGGATACGGTAGGAACTTTTTACGATCCGATTGTGGCCTTGGTCATGGTAAAGGAACGAACGAGAGACAAAGCGATCATCAAAATGAAAACGGCATTGGACGGCCTGCATATTGATGGTATCCGCACGAGTATTCCATTGATGCGAGCGTTGATGCGCTACCCCGATTTCATCGCGGGTCAATATGACACCCAGCTGATCACGGTTGAGAAAAACCGCGAAAAGATTTACGAGAACATTCGAACACAGGAGGAATCTGAGATAGCGGCGTTAATCGCCGCTCTTTCGATCCATCGCGACTCGAATCAACAATACATACTCGATCAAGGAAGAAAAAGTTCGAAACCCAAAATCTGGGACATGGCAAACGACTGGTTTACCCGCCAGAAATAACCATCAAACTATAGTCTTTAAGAAGCCAAATGAAATACCAGATCAAACAGGCAGAATTCCGTCATAGCGTTAACATTGATGGAAAATACGATTATTCGGAGGAATCTCCGGTCGAGGTTGGGAAAAACACTTATCAGGTCCGCGTATTGGAAACGGATGCGAACGGAGCGATGAAAGCTGTTATGGTCAATCGCAAGATATTCCGGGTCAGTGTGAATCGGAGGGCCGATGGGTTCCCGGATGAGGTGATTCTCAAGGGTGTTCCTTATAAAGTGGAAATCGAACGTATCGAATCTACTCGTTACCGTCCACCGGCAGCTGCGAAGCAGATCCCGGGTAATGTTGAGGCAAGTATGCCAGGGCAGGTCATCACTCTATTGGTAAACGAAGGGGATGAAGTGGAAGAGGGTCAGACTATTCTTATTCTTGAAGCAATGAAGATGGAGAATGAAATCCTTGCACCCAAAACGGGCAAACTTAAGAAGATTGCAGCCCATGAGGGGGATCTCGTGATGAAGGGAGATCTTCTCTTCGAAGTGGAGTAGAAAGGCAGTTGAGGGATTTGGATCTGATCTGAATTCCAAATGTTTTCTTATACCATTTGGTGTTTAATTCAATCCGTGCGGCATAATCCGATGCGAGCATCGGATGCTACAGCTCATCACCTGTAGCATCTCATGCTCGCATGAGATCTGTTTCAGGTAGAAGTCTTTTAAACCCTAAACGGTATTAGATAATTTATTGAAAGAGCGCTTACCAGCGCCATGTGCTTTGGATCGCGAACTGTCGCCTGGAAGCTGGAACCGCTGGAATTTCTTCGAATTCGGAGTCGAATAGGTTTTCGACAGAGAAGCGAAGATCCCAGTTAAGCTCTTCGATGGGATGTACTATCACTGAAAGGTAAGCGAGGGTCGCGGTATCTTCGCTTCTTCGAAGGGGATTATATTCCTGGATGCGATATTCCATATCCAATCGCAGCTCAAACATGGAACTGAATTTCTGAATCAGGGAGGAAGTGATGCGATGTTTTGCGAAATTGAGGGCATAAAAGCTGGCATCCACTTTTGCTAAGCCATAGTCCTCTGCTTTTTGAAGGTAGGTGTAACCGACTGAAAGAATGGTTTGTTTCCATTGTCGGTGAGCAAGGAATTCAACGCCCAGCGTGTCGATGTCGACAGGGTTCGCGGTTCGAGCATTTGTACTATCGAATTGAAAGGTCCAGTCTGTTAGGTCCCGATCCATTCGGTAGAAAAGGGCAACTTTTGCGGAGGCTACTTCTGACTGCCACTGATACCCTAGTTCGAGATTGTGGCTGCGTTCCGTATCGAGGTCAGGATTACCTGCGAAAAGACCACTTCTTGAAGACCCGATGGCTGTGTAGCCACTGACTTGGCTTCCACTGGTATAGGAAAAGTATGCCAGAGCAGAGGTAGAAGAGTTTAGGGAACTCAAGTCCCTTGTTAGTTTGAGGGATGGATTGATTGTTGCTTCATTACGATTGGTGTCAAAAAGCGAAAGCGATGCATCCAATTGCACCCGCTCAAAGACATTGGGAACCGAGCTATAGGCTTTTAACTGCCCATAGGAGCGTGATTGAAAGGAGTGAGTGAGGGTGGTTGATTCAATGGAATCAAGAAACACATCTGCACTAACTCCGTAGATGGTGTCGGATGGTCTTCTGGTTTCCCACGAGCCGTGAAAACCGGTGACAGTGGTTTTGTGCTCGTAGGGATTGTAGATTCCCGGTCGATCCCGGTCGAATTCATAGTCGTCCCAGTTGACGCGGTAGTAGGAAGCGAGGTTAAGAGTGGACTGAGGGGTGAGCTCAAGTTCGTAATCCGCCAGGAGTAATAGTGTTTGGATGTCTTCGGTCTCCTGGACGTTGTATGGGGTGTACATATTGGGCCAACCAAAAAACTTGTCTTGATACCCTGCAACCAGGTTGAGTCGGGAATATTCGTTTCTGAGTTGGAGTCGTCCAGAGTAGCGCTTGAAGTCGTGATCTCCAAATTCGACCGTGCCATTGCTTTCTGAGCGGGAAATTCCGATGTCGAAGGTCGCTTTTTTACCTTCTTTGTCAATGGGTTGGGCCATGTAGAACGACTGTGTGTTGAGATTGTTTTCTCCCAGTGAGAGTGTTAGTTGGCGTTGGGCTGTCGAAACCCGATTCCATTGATATTGAATCGATCCCGCATTGGCGTTAAATGAAAGCATTTGGTTCTCATAACCGGTAACAATGGTGGGAAGGGCGAGCATATTGGGATCGACTGGGACCTCGGCCAGGTAATGGCCTGTTTGTGGATCAAAAACCGCAATTTTTTCTAACATGAGCCCAGTATTTTCAAAGGTGCCTCCACGAATACTTATGTCGCCCTGCGCTTCACCAAAATTGCGACTTTGGATATCGACTTGTGGAGCAAAACTGAGCTGCGATACCGGCGTTGCGTAGGTTGGTAATGGAGTTTCGTTTGCCACTGTTCCGGCACGAATGATGTAGGTGTCAAGCGTCTGTATCGGATCTGAATTCTGCGCGAGCGAGAGATCGGTCATTCCGATCGTTGCCAAACAAACGATGGTTGTTCTCCAAAAACTAAACATGTGTTTGGAGAGAAAAGAAATGTGATCGCCTGTCAATTGTTAAGTTTGGAAACAAAACGAGTTAACAATGACTGGGTTTTCTCATTCTATTTCCTTGTCCATTGAAAAAACAATGGATTGGATTAGCGGTTCCTCTCGGAAACTTCCTATATGAAAGCGTGGACAAAAGAGCTTCGGATGACGGCTATATTGGCGTTTCCGATGGTATTGAACCAAGTCAGTCAACATCTGATCCAAGTGATTGATGCTGCCATGATTGGTCGTGTCGGCGTAGTTCCTCTGGCCGCGGCTGCATTTGCGGGAAGTATCTTCACCATACCGATCGTATTTTGTTTTGGCCTTTGTATTACCGTATCCGTTTTGGTTTCGAGTGCTTACGGGGAGGACGATTTCATAAAAGCCAATCATGTGCTCCGAGTTGGGCTAGTGGTTTCGAGTAGTGTCGCGACCGTGCTGGTGGTTTGTTTCTTATTGGCTGCGGATATATTGAGTGCCTTTGGCCAAACAGAGGAGGTCACCGAGGCAGCGACTCCCTATTATATACTTCTACTCTGGTCCTTGGTTCCAGCAATTATTTTTGCGTGCTACAAAAACTACATGGAAGCCATGAACCGGCCCTGGATGCCATTGTTGGTCACAATCGGCATGCTGCTGAGTAATGTGTTTTTTAATTGGGTCTTCATTTTCGGAAAACTGGGTGCTCCGGAGTTGGGACTGGTGGGTGCCGGCATCGGCACACTCTTGGCCCGAGTTTTGTCTACTCTTGCATTAATTCTTCTTGTAGCATTGGGAAGCCAATGGAAATTCCAGTTTTTCTCTCAAGATTGGTTTCGAATCAAATGGCAGGAGATAAAAGAATTCCTAGCGCTCGGTATTCCGAGCGGATTTCAAATAATTTTCGAAGTCAGCGCCTTCGTCGTGGCAGCGATCATGATGGGTTGGATCAGCGAGGAAACTTTGGCTGCGCATCAGATCTCCATCAATGTGGCCGCGCTGACTTTCATGGTGGTGTTGGGTATCTCTTTTGCTACCACGATTCGGGTTGGGCAGTTTTTAGGAAAAAAGGATTACCACGGACTCCGACGTGCGGGGCTAGTAGGTTGGGGTTTCAATGTGGTTTTTATGACAAGCTGTATGGTGGGTCTGATTTTGTTTCGCAACGTAATACCCACGTGGTTTGTGAATGAAGCAGAAGTGATCAGAATCGCCAGCGGACTCTTGATCATCGCGGCATTTTTTCAGGTATTTGATGGAATTCAGATATCCATGATGTCGTCGTTGAGGGGAATGCGGGATGTGAAGGTGCCAACCTTTATCGTGATGTTTGTCTATTATGCTGTATGCCTACCTCTTGCCTACCTGTTGGCATTTAAGATGGATCTCAAAGGCCCCGGTATCTGGATTGGCTTGGCTGCAGGGCTTGGCTTGTCGGCGGTAATGCTCTCAGCTCGGTTCCTGTTGAAGTCGCGAAGTCTGATCGTGGAATCCGAACTGAAAAGTCTGAATCCCGAAACAATCCCTATTTCTGTTCAATAACGACCCGGTGTTTCTCTGCGAGATAAATACTCGAGATGAGCTGGTAGTCTTCTTCTCTGGTGCCAGTTGGAATGATGTAATCGTGCTCCTCTGCAGTTTCCAATTCCGCAATCGCCGATTTCATGCGACGTTGAATTTCCTTTTCCGAATCGGACTGGCGAAATTCAAGCCGCTCACGAAGGATTTCCACAGTATCCGGCCGGATGAAGATGGTTTTCATCCTTGAGGCTAGAAATGCGTCAGTTTTCGCTTTTTCACGAAAACTAGCCGCCCCCTGGACATCGATATTGAGGATCACATCGTTGCCGCCATTGAGATGTCGATGCACTTCGGATTTCAGCGTACCGTAGTGACGACCATGCACGAGTGCATGTTCATAGAATGCATCTTCGGCGATTTTTTCTTGGAAAGACTCGTTGCTGTGAAAGTAGTAGTCAACTCCGTCAATTTCCCCTGGGCGGGGGTCCCGAGTTGTCGCGGTGATGATGCGCTTGAGGTTAGGATAATTATCCATCAACTGATCGCACAGGGTTGTTTTCCCAACACCAGCTGGTCCACTAATGATAAGAATGGTTCCGGTACGAGGAATGGGCTGTACGGTATCTTTTGAGTTCATCCGAAATAGCTAGTAGGTCAGAGCGATGATTCCGAGCCACAATCCGTAACCTGCGAGCAGTGCAGCCAGTAAACGAGGGCGATAGGATTGTTTATAAAGCCATTCAAAAAAATCCCGCAATCGATAGGGCAGGGATGCAAGGTACATGCAGGCAACAATCACCAAAAATACAAATCCGACAAGGAAAAGACGACTTGAAGGTTCTTGCATATAAGCAGCATCGAGCACGGCGTCAGAACCCAGGAGCAGTAGTGCAGAGAGGCCTCGGACGGCTAGAAAATCGGGGATGTAGAAATAGGATAAAATCGAAGTAGCGATGAAAAGCAGGATCAACCAATGTTTATAATTACCAAAATCTGGTGCACCAAGATGCATAAGTTTCCATACGAACCAGGCTGTTGCGATGGTTAGGAATACAACTGCGGCTGGCTTTGATCGAAGCATTCCTGTGGCTAAGGCTTGAGCCTTTTTGGCTGCGATGAGTTGAAAGCCGCCAATTCCGAGTAGGAGTAACGCGACCAAAAGAGTTGCAATGAAAAGAGTCATGAACTGTGGATTTTTCGCAATTTTCTGACTGGATGTAAAGGGCGATTGTTTTCTTTAAACGATGAAACGGATAATAATTCATGCTTCTTGTGAAATAAAACGAAAATCAGTCGATGAATAAGATCATGGAGGCCGAGCTTTTTCAGGCTTCTTTGTCTGTATATCGTTATATTAGAAATTGTTAAATTTATTGCTTTCTATATTAGTTTTACTGTGGTTAAATCCGTAGAATACGCACTAGGAAGCGGATATCATTTGAGGAGCTATATTTTTTAAAATGCCGGAAAACACACTTGTAATCAACTGTGGCAGTTCGTCGTTGAAATTTGCAGTGTATGATACTGCAAATAACACCTGCCTGCTAAAAGGGGTCGCCGAACCGTTGGGAAGCCATGCGCCCACACTTAAATGGACTAAGGAAGGTGACACCCAGAAAATTGAACTACCGAAAGGCGCGGATCTGGAGTATGCATTACACTCGATTTCAAACAAATTGTTGGCAGATACTCCGATACAATCCATTGGTCACCGCGTCGTGCATGGAGCCGAAAAATTCAAGGCATCTGCGGTTATCGATGATGAAATGATTGCACAGGTAGAAGCCTGCAATCACTTGGCGCCATTACATAATCCTGCCAATTTGACCGGGATCCGAATTGCGAAGAAAGTGTTTGGAGACATTCCGCACGTGGGTGTTTTTGACACCGCTTTTCATCAGAGTATTCCCAAAGAGGCCTATTTGTATCCGTTGCCCTACGAGTTTTATGAAGAACTCGGGGTGCGTCGCTATGGGTTTCATGGTACCAGCCATCGTTATATCTATTTGCAGGCAGCGGAACGTCTGGGTAAACCTGTGGAAGAAACTGCGATACTGTCCGCTCATCTTGGTAATGGGTCGAGTGCTACAGCGGCCGAAGGAGGGAAGAGTATGGACACCACCATGGGCTTGACCCCGCTTGAGGGATTAGTCATGGGCACTCGTTGTGGGGATATTGATCCGAGTATCCACGGATTTTTATGCCGTGAAAAGGGGTTCACAATCGAAGAGGTTGAGAGTATTTTAAATAAAAAGAGCGGATTGCTTGGAATTTCTGGACTATCCAACGACATGCGGGAACTCACTGCCGCTGCTGAGCAAGGGAATGATCGGGCGCAGTTAGCATTGGATATTCTTGTGTTTCGGCTGGCGAAGTCCTTGGCCGCTCTACGGACCTCTTTAAGTCACTGTGATGCCATTGTTTTTACTGGAGGCATTGGAGAACACAATCCGTGGTTGCGTGAGGCAGTACTGAAGCGTCTTTCTTTTCTTGGAACTGAAGTTGATCTCATTGCGAATGAGAGTCATGGGGTGGATACGAATGGTCGTATCAGTACTGAGTCAAGTCGTGTTGCTGCCTACGTGATTCCTACGGATGAAGAGTTAATGATCGCGAAAGAAACATCTGATACGCTCCGCAATGCATAAGTTAAGACGAACTGAAGATTAATAGAACTTAGATTTTCCTCAAAAAACACATTCACCATGAACCACATCCTTCTTACTATACCAACAGGAGCCAAAGTTGGGCTATCTACCATTTCCATCGGGCTTTTTCGTGCTCTTGATCGACAGGGAGTGCGCGTAGGATTTTTCAAACCGATTTCGCAGCCAATGCACAGTCGCGAAGGAGCAGAAGATTGTTCTACCAAATTCATCGCTGCTGAGTCTGCTGTGGTTCCACCGGAGCCAATTCCATTGTCCGAAGTTCGGTCTTACATCAGTGAAGACAAAACCGAATTGCTGATGGAGGAAATTGTGCAGCGGTTTAATCAGGCTTCTCACGGATATGATGCCTTGGTCGTTGAAGGACTCCTGCAAACTGAAGACTTTCCTATGGGTGCGATGTTGAATAAACGCATTGTGCAGACCCTCTGTGCTGAAGTAATTCTGGTCTCCCAGTTTCACGATATGAGTGCGGATGAACTCAATCGTCAGATTGAAATCGCTTCGCTTGAATTCAATGGAAGTGTGGTGGGTTCTATCATCAACAAAGCGGATGTCGAATTGGTGGCCGATCGCCCGCTATCGGAAGGAGTTGAGGCCCTTAAACTTCAGCTGAAGACCCAGTGCCCGGTTTTCGAGCGTCGCAATTTGGACCTTGTGGGCATTGTGCCCTATGCGACCGATCTGTTGGCGCCACGCACCAAAGACGTCGCAAAGCTCATCAAGGCGGTGCCCATGTTTGGTGGGGAATTTGACAATCGTCGAGTGAGGAACATTGAACTCTGTGCGCGTTCCATTCCCAATATGCTTTGGGTATTGAAGACGGGTAACCTGCTTGTTACTCCGGGTGATCGTAATGAAATTATCGTCGCTGCTGCGATGGCTGCGGTCAATGGGGCGCAGATTGCAGGCCTCATTCTTACAGGTGATGTGGAGCCCGATGAGGGAGTTATGAAACTTTGTCGCAAGGCATGGGAAACGGGACTTCCAGTGATGCGAGTCAATCTGACCTCGTTCCAAACTGCAAAAGCCCTTTCTGACATGAACCCCGAGATTCCGTTAGACGACAGTGAACGGATCAACAAGGCAATGGACATGGTTGCTCGTTCCATCGATGGAGGTTGGATACGGAAGGCTCTCTCCACGGCTGTCAAAACACGAATTTCTCCTGCAGCATTCCGGCATATGTTGGCACGTCGAGCGGCTTCTGTTAAGAAAAAGATTGTGCTTCCTGAGGGCGATGAGCCTCGAACAATCCAGGCGGCGATCGCTTGCCAATTGAGGGGACTCAGTGATTGTATTTTGCTTGGTTCGAAAGCCGACATCCTCAGTCAGGCAGAAGCTCTCGGTATGGAAATTCCTGAGGAACTTGAGATTATCGAGCCGAAAAAGGTGATTAAAAAATACATCCCACCGCTCGTAGAGATGCGTAAGCACAAAAACATGACGGAGGAGATCGCTGAAGATCATCTTTCCGACAATGTGGTTCTGGGTACCATGATGCTTGCTTTGGGTGAAGTGGATGGATTGGTGTCAGGTGCGGTTCATTCCTCTGCAAATACGGTTCGTCCAGCGCTTCAATTGATCAAAACTCACAAAGAAGCGAAGATCGTATCCTCCATTTTCTTTATGTGTCTACCTGAGCAGGTGTTGGTTTATGGTGATTGTGCCATTAATCCAGATCCGAATGCGGAGGAATTGGCTGACATCGCAATTCAGAGCGCTGAGTCCGCCAAAGCATTTGGAATGGACCCATCAATCGCTATGATCAGCTATAGTACCCTGGGTTCGGGATCCGGAAAAGGAGTCGATAAAGTGGTTGAGGCTACTCAACTGATCCAAAAAATGAGACCGGATCTATTAGTGGACGGACCTTTACAGTACGATGCTGCGTCCACGGCGGACGTTGCGGCGAAAAAAGCCCCGGATAGTCCAGTGGCTGGTAAGGCCAATGTCTTTATCTTCCCGGATTTGAATACCGGTAATACAACTTATAAGGCGGTACAACGCTCGGCGAATGTGATTTCGATCGGGCCAATGCTGCAGGGACTCAATAAGCCTGTGAATGACCTTTCGCGCGGTGCATTGGTAGATGATATCATCTATACCATCGCATTGACCGCGATACAGGCCCAGCAAAGAGAGAGCTGATTTCAGAGAGCAGGGGTTATTCCCAAACACTCCCTAAGGCTTAAGCCCCATTTATCATTTTTCGCTTTTGATTCCTGAAAAGGAACTCATGAGAGTGGGTTCATTATGCCTGATCTTTGAAAACCATCGGGCTTCATTGTTTAAAAAATATGAGGATCAATGCTTGCCCCTTCGGCGCTTCATCGTCACCTTATGCCGTTTTTTGGGGAAACAGGACCGATTAGAGCCCGGAATTGTTTCAATGAGGAGAGTGATTCATGATTCAGTTGATTTATAGAAAATTCGGAAATCGTTTTTACGCAAAAGACGATTTGTTGTCGGGAATAACAGTAGCGCTGGCTTTGGTGCCAGAATCAGTTGCATTCGCCATCATTGCGGGAATTCCACCATTGGTTGGTTTGTATGGTGCTTTTCTGGTCTGTTTAGTGACGGCAATTGCAGGTGGACGCCCAGGCATGATTTCCGGAGCGACCGGAGCATTGGCCGTCATTATGGTCGGGCTTGTGAGTATCGGTGAAGCGCGTGGGCTCGAAATGGGCCTTGGCGATGGCATGGGCCTTCAGTATCTCTTCGCTGCTTTATTGTTAATGGGTCTGATTCAGATACTATTTGGAGTTTTTAAACTTGGGCGGTTTGTAAGACTTATTCCGCAACCTGTTATGCTGGGTTTTGTCAATGGACTGGCGATTGTTATTTTTGAAGCACAGTTTCCTATGTTTACAGAAAACCCAGTGCTTCACGGATCGGCTTGGTTGACGGGATCTAAGCTCGCTGTGATGTTGGGCCTAGTTGTTGTGACGATGGTGATTATTCAGTTTTTACCCAGACTCACCAAACAAGTTCCGTCCTCATTGGTCGCAATTATTGTTGTTTCTCTGACCGTAATATTCCTGGGCGTTGACACTCTTAAGGTAGGAGATATGTCGTCCATCGCGGGTGGATTGCCTAGTTTTGCTCTCCCGAAGGTTCCTATTAGTTTGGATACCTTAATGTTTATAGCGCCCTACTCTTTCATTCTTGCGGCAGTCGGGCTTATCGAATCCCTGCTTACCCTAACACTTGTCGATGAATTAACGGAAACCCGTGGTAAAAGTAACCGGGAATGTATGGGTCAAGGATTGGCCAATATCGTGAACGGTTTCTTTGGAGGTATGGGTGGTTGCGCGATGATCGGACAAAGTATGATCAACATTCGTTCGGGCGGCCGTAAGCGGTTGTCGGGAATCGCCGCTGCGATATCATTATTACTGTTTATCGTACTTTTGAGTTCCTGGATTGAGAGCATTCCACTCGCGGCATTGACGGGTGTCATGTTTATGGTGGTCGTTGGCACTTTCGAGTGGTCGAGCTTCCGAATTCTTCGAAAAATTCCCAAAACTGATGCATTTGTTCTGGTTCTGGTCTCCGCGATCACAGTCGTCAGTCACAATTTGGCGTTAGCAGTGATCACTGGTATGATTGTTTCGGCACTCGTGTTTGCGTGGAAATCGGCTCAACACCCGCATGGAGATGTGGTGATCAGGGAAGATGGAACGAAGGTTTATAGCTTGCATGGGCCATTGTTTTTTGGATCTGTCACCGATTTTGTGAATGAGTTTACTCCTGCAAATGATCCGCAGGATGTGATTGTAGACTTTAAAGATTCACGAGTTTGGGATCATTCAGGGCTCGAAGCTATCCAGAAACTTGCTGAGAAATATCGGAGTGAGGGTAAAACCCTCCATCTTCAGCATTTGAGTTCGAATTGTAGGGAACTATTGAAGAAAGCGGGAAGTATGGTGGATATTATCATCCTTCCTGATGATCCGACTTATCAGGTCGCTGATATCGGAAGGCATGGTGGAAATTAGTATGAGAGTATGCGAAGTGCTTCGATGAGTTGAAACTTCAACTATTGAAAGTTAGCAGAGCTTGAGTTTTCGATTTGTCTGATTAACTCTCTTGGCGTCTGTTTCAAATGTCTGCATGTGAATCATGAAAAAACTGATCCTATTCATCGTCTTTTTGGGAATTTTAGCTTATTCGTCTCTCTATGTATTCCGCTCAGGAATGTTGTTTTTGGATGGCATCAGTAATTTCCAGGAAAAACAGAATGTAGCTGCCGGGCTTTCCTTTGCTGAGCTGATTACCAAATATCGTTACAGTCCATTTGTGGGAGTTGCTCGTCTTTACATGGTGCATAAAGATCCCGCAAATCTAACATACATGGATTTGTATTATGGCACGAAACAAAAGAAGGATGTATTCGAGACGGTGATTGGATTGTCTCCGGCGTATTATGACCCTTACTTTTTTGCATCGATCATATTCTTTCTATTGATGTCGATGCTCGCGATTGCTCAGCGATATTGGGCAGGAGCCCTAGGGTTGAGTTTCAAAGGACTCATGAGGAGAGACACCTTTGCGGCGCTACTTTGTGTGTTCTATTTCTTTTGGGTTCGGGCAGCCTATACTCCAGACAGTGCGTTGTATCGCCTTGCTGGCAGTGTGTCAGCATGGCTGAATACAGTCGCAGGTGCGACGGTAGTGACGGCCAGTTTCTCCTTACTGATGACGTTGGTGAACATTTTCGTGACCTTGCTGACGCTTTTCACGTTCCTTGGCTCATCGAAGCAGAAGGAGAAAGTAGTCGAAGAGGAGACAACGGTGGAGGAATAGGTCTCTCGACAGGCTCTTGGATTAACCCTCGAGGCCCTGGAGCTCAAGTTCGCCCATAACGGTGGTTACCGTCGCTTCTTTGGCCTGGACTGTTACTAACTCGCCGATCAGGCGAGGATTGCCTTCGAAAATAATTTTACGGTATCCACGATTTCGACCCACAAACATGTTTTCTCCCTTGCGAGCGGGACCTTCCACGAGGATTTCCTGCGATGTGCCGACCAGGGCTTGATTGGTTCGCAACGATTGTTTTTTTAGTAATTCCAACAGTTGCTGATTGCGAGCTTCTTTCTCTTCTTTGCTCACGTTATCCTCTAACTCTGCCGAAACTGTTCCGCTGCGTGGGCTGTATTTGAAAATGTAGCCCATATCGAACCCGACTTCCTCAAAAACCTTCATTGTTTCCTGGAAATCTTCATCTGTTTCGCCGGGATACCCTACGATGATGTCTGTGGAAAATGTCATGGCTGGAGCGGCAGCCTTCAGTCCGTTTACGATATTCATGAAGCTCGCTACTCGATAGGGGCGGTTCATTGCTTTTAGCATGCGATCAGATCCACTTTGCAAGGGAAGATGCACGTATTCGCAAAGCTTGGGAAGATCGCGGTAAGCCTCGATTAAATCATCCTTGAACCCACGGGGGTGAGGTGATGTGAAACGGATTCGTTCGAGCCCTTTCACATCATTTACCCTCTCCAGAAGTTGCACGAATGGACTCTTCTGTTCCTTGAAAGAAATGATATCGCGCCCATAGCTTGTTACAATTTGACCTAAGAGTGTGATTTCGCGTGTCCCTTTGGACACAAGTTCTTCGACTTCTTCAATAATGTGCTCAATCGGTCGACTTCGTTCGGTTCCGCGGGTTTTGGGAACAATACAGAAATTACAGCGCATGTTGCAGCCCTGCATGATGGAAACGAAAGACGTCACTTCGGAATCGCCATGATGCTCCCGGATGGTGTTTTGAGATTCATCCTCTTCTCCAAGGTCTACCAGAGAAGTAGGTTTCGGGCCCTGACCATTGTAGGATGAAATGAGATTATCCAGGTGATCGGGAACACGGTGAAATTTTTGGGTGCCAACTACCAAATCGAGATCGGGCAGGCGATCGAGAAGCTCGGAGCCCCGATTCTGAGCCATACACCCCATGATTCCTACTAGGAATTTCGGATTTTTCCTTTTTCGTGCAGTCAGGTAGCCCGCTTTGCCGATTGCTTTTTGCTCGGCCTGGTCCCGCACGGAGCAAGTATTGAGCAGCACCACGTCGGCATCGTGTTCGTTTTCCACAATTGAATAGCCGCGATTACGTAGCATAGCGGAAACTGCCTCAGAGTCCCGCTCATTCATTTGACAACCGTATGTCCTGATGTATACCCGATTCACAATCTGATTTTACTTCTAAAAAGTGTTTGGAAGTTAGGGCTTCCGCATTCAAGGTCAACTCAGAAGGAGGAGTTTTGTTGATTGAGGTGCGTCATTCCCATGGATCTGTCTTAAGATTATCACTTGAAAAATATCAAGTAATGCATTGACAGAGGTAGGACCGGTCTATCTCATATCTCTTTTTCTATGAAAGTAGTATCGTCAATTAAGTCTCTAAAAAACCGCCACCCGGATTGCCAAGTAGTTCGGCGTAAGGGACGGGTTTACGTTATCAACAAGACTAACCCTCGTTTCAAAGCACGTCAGGGTTAATCCGCAAACATTTATTCTTATCGTGAAAAAAGAAGGTCATCCAGTAGTATTTCCCGCTTGTTACATCGATGTTTCATCTGGCAAGCAATTCCTAACCGAGTCGACAATGAAGTCGAAGCGTAAGGAAACCATCGAGGGAGTTGAGTATAACGTATTCGTTCAGGACATCACATCCGACTCGCACCCAGTTTTTACTGGTCAAAAGCGTTTTGTGGACACTGCTGGTCGCGTCGAAAAATTCCAAAACAAATTTGGACGTCGTTCAAAGTAGTTACTTTCTCGTTTTTAAACATCTCACAGTATCCGCATTGTTGGGATTGAATTCCTGATAAGGTTGGTCATACTCCCGGGTAAGTATTCTGACGTATGGTACGCGAACGCCTGGTAGAGATCATTGAAAATTTGGCACCCACCCCAATTGCATGGATTGCGATTGTTGTGGGTGTTTTTGTTCACTTCATTGGTTTTTTTCTTTTCAAAATTCAGGTGCCAGGCTTCGTCGATTTCAAATCGCCCGATGCTTATGTGTCTTATGTGAAGTTGGACGAGTCAGAAGCGCAACGGGATTTGCGGGATCAAGCCTTGCTCTCCGATAGCGCTCCTTTATTTCTGCCGAGTGAGGTGAATTATGGTTGGGAGTTAATGCAGCCTGGTTTCTACTTGGATAACCAGAATCCGAACATGCTGCGACCGTTTAACTATGAAGTCGCGTTGGGTACGGACGATATTTTGAGTTCTCTTGTGGAGGAGCCGAGTTCTTTCTCACCCGAAGATTTGTTGGGTGATGAGGTGTGGCAGCACTACCGAACACTGGGAGAGACGAAAACCATACCCCCGACTTTGCCCGATCGATTTGCGGTTCTAGAGTTTCAGGAAGAAGGATCGCGACAGGTGGTTTCAACCTTCCCATTTTGGAGGAATCCACTTGAAATTGACCTCAGTAGCACTTTTTGGAGACCTGCAACTGCTTTAGTTTATGTAGGAACCGAGGGCAGTTTGGGTGCGCCGTTTCTTCGGGAATCAACTGGCATTGTTGCATTGGACCAGTTTCTCGTGCGAGAAGTGCAACGAATTGCTAACAATCGCTTAGTTCCTAGAGGATACTATCGAGTGGTTTTTGGCCCATAGTATTTTTTGCGACCCGAATTAGGGGGTAGATCCATAGGGTCCCGACTCCAATTAATCCTGCGATTGTATACCAAAAACGCTTTCCTTTTGGGTGAACAACGTAATCGCCAGCGACAAGCGTTGTTTCATTTTTGAAAGTGGCAATGGTGGAAATGAGAACAGGAACGTCACTTTCAATCCCTTCGATTCGAATCGGTTCAGAGTTAAAATTATCCGTGATGCCCCCAGCGAGTCCTTCTTTCCCAGGATGGAAGTTGGCACGATCAAAATGAATCTGCATTCCAGTGCGGGGGATCGTTCCACTCCATACTTTTAAATCATGTACATTTCCATCAATGGCTGCCTGCATGAAAAACCAGGGTCCAATCGTGTAAACCATGAGAAGGACGGTAGAGATCCAAAGGCGTGCTTTTGTTAGGTTCTCTTGAAACGCTATCCCGGGAAATTTAAGTTTTCCGACTATAACCCATATCAATGTAATTGCTCCTAGAACTGTCAGTAAGGTCGATATCCATCCATCCATGGGAAAAACCGGCCAACTGTAGCTTTGCCAGTGAACTGGACCAAAAAACGGCACTCCGACACCGCCTTTTTCCTGAATCGCATCCAGTAGTTCATGAGCAATGCAGTTGATCGATAGAAAGAAGAAAACCCACCGCGATCCTTTGAAGAGCAGTGCGATCGCACCCGATAGAATCAGGCAAAAAATGGGTGTGCTCATCACCACCACATAAGCTCGCACGTCGATTACGGGAGCATCTTGAGCGACGATATGGATGATGCGCTGGAAAATCCAGGGTAGATCAGGGATCAATAACCCTAAAGCTGCCCATCGGGGATCCGCTTTTCGAAAGATCCATTGAGTGGCGGGGAGTTGAGCTCCGATATGGGCAAGTGTGTTTGGCATAGGGTGAAAGCTACCTGCTTTAGAATCGAACGAGTTGAACACGGGATCAAGACGGATCTTTCAGAGATGGTTACGGCAAAGACAAACGATTCCTTTTTGCCGTTGCCATCGATGTGATAATTCCCAAACAATTCTCATATATTGTGGCGAAACCGATAGACAAAGAGAGTTGGATCCTTGCGATCAAAGCCATTCCGAAGGCCAGCCGCGATGAAGTAGTGGGATATGAGTCGGACGAATTGAAGGTGAAACTTCGAGCAGTGCCCGAAGATGGAAAGGCGAACAAAGCACTGATCCGATTTTTGGCAAAACAAGCGGGAATCCCTCGCAGTGCGATAGAACTGCAATCGGGGTCCACCTCTCGCCATAAGCGCTTGAAGATTACCGGTGTTGCTCAATCCAGTTTTTTCGACTCGTTGGGGATTGCACTACTCTGAGGTTTCGAATGAGTTTATTCAGTCTCCGTTAAGGTATAGACCTTGTCGTTGGCTCGCACGACTTCCTCGAGTCGAAAGGTCATGACGCTACGTTGGGGGGCATACTCGGTTGGTTTATCGTCTACCATCATTGACTCTGGGGTTGCGTTGACAACACCAGTTGTTTTGCCCGTGAACAAGAGTTTTTGCCCCAGATGATAGTCAGATGCTTCAAATAGAATCTGTGCGATCTTTGCCTGTCGGTAGTATTTTTCCACCTTCCCAACGTAAGTTTTGGTGATGGTGGCCTTGGAACCAGCGGATCGGGTCCATGGATCAAGTTTCTGACCCAGGTAGTAACCCCCTTCCCAAAAGCCACGATTGAAGACGCTTTCGAGATGTTTGATTTCCTGTTCGATGAAGTCTTCTCCAAAGGTGCCAGCCTGCCAGGCTTCAATGGCCTTGCGATAGCTGCTGACAACTGTGTGAACGTAGTCAGGCGAGCGACCCCGGCCTTCTATCTTCAGCACCTTGACTCCTGCATCGAGAATTTTGTCGAGCACAGGTAGGGTGCAAAGATCCTTGGGAGACATCACCCACTTGTTGTCAATTTCGTAGTCAAATCCTGTTTCCGCATCACTCACATTGTAGCGTCTGCGGCACATCTGATAACAGTCACCCCGATTGGCTGAGGTATCGTGTTGAGCCAAGCTCATGTAACATCGGCCGGAAATCGCAACGCAAAGGGCACCATGGGCAAACACTTCAATGCGAATCGGTAATCCTTTTGGTCCGGTGAGTCCCAACGATTCGATTTGCGCCGTGATTGTTTGAATCTGTTCGAGCGTCAGTTCGCGAGCCAGGACAATCACATCTCCATAATTGGCATACATCCGCACTCCGGCGATATTGGAAACATTGGCTTGTGTGGAAATGTGGATGTGGAGATTGCGAGCTTTTGCGGCCTCCAACACATAGGGGTCGGCAGCAATGACTGCATCAATATCAGTCTTTACACAGGCATCCAGAATACGGTCAACTTCACCATATTCATCATCGTAGACGATTGTATTGAGAGTGAGATAGGCTTTGGCTCCTTTTTCGTGAACTTTGGTGACAACTTCCCGAATATCTTCCACTTTGAAAGCTGCAGATTTGGAACGCATTTGCAGATTCCCTGCTCCAAAATAGATGGAATCGGCTCCTGCCTTTAACGCAGCGGAAAGTGACTCCCAGGACCCTGCCGGAGCCATGAGTTCGATCTGTTTTGGCGCAAGCACATGGGCACTGGCGTTGATGTTCTCGGGAGACGACATGATGAAACAGGCGTGTTGTGTTCTTCAGTCAGAATAAAAGGAAGGCCGTCTATCCTAGCTTGCTGAGCATGGATTCCAATTGATCGAGCTTAGCCTGGTTTTCTTCGAGCTGTTTTTTGGCACCATCCACAACATGTGAAGGTGCATTGGAAACAAATGCCTTGTTGTTCAGTTTGCCTTCAATTCCTTTGATGATCCCTTTGAGCTTTGCAGTCTCTTTGGAAATCCGCTCCTTTTCCTTGTCGACATCAATGGCTCCACTGAGGTCGAGATAAAAGGTACCCAACGGAGTTACGATAGCAGGCAATTGTTCCGGCGCTTCTTTAACGGAAATCAATTCTCCGATACCCATCAGGTTCTTAAGAGTGGCTTCGTTGGATTCAACCGTCGTCGTTGTTTCCTCAGCAGCGACACAGAAAAACTTCACATTGCGGTTCGAGCTGACGTTAAACTCGGCTTTGAGCGAACGAACCAGTGTAATGGACTCTCTGATGGCGTCGATGGTCTGGGTTGCACTTTCAAGGCCAGAAATACCGTTGTCTTCCAATCGTTGTCGGAGGCTTTCAGTCTGTAAATTTGGGGCGTTAGCGATAAAAGAATCTTCTGATCCATAATCCATGAGATGCCACAACTCTTCGGTTATGAAAGGACAAACCGGATGAAGCATCTTGAGAAACTCTCTGATCACCAAGTCCTGAACTGCAAGACACCCGTCTCGGGTGGCAGCATTCTTGAGTTTTGTTTTTGATGCCTCGACATACCAATCACAAAAATCTGTCCAGAAAAAGGCATAGAGCCCATGAGTGATCTGAGTGAAATTGTAGTCCACCATTGCCTGATCAACGAGTTCCTTCGTTTTCAAAAGACGGTTCAATATGTCGAGATCCACTGCATCCAACATCTCTGGTTTCAACCGTGTGAGGATGGCTTCGGGACTGGAGTTATCGAATGCTTCCCCAGACATTTGCCGGTATCGACTGGCATTCCAAATCTTGTTACAGAAATTCCGACCCTGCTCTACGCTCTCTTCCGAGAAGCGGATATCCTGCCCGATTGGGGCGGTATTGAGAATCGAAAATCGCAAGCCATCGGCACCATATTTTGCGATCAGATCAAGAGGATCGGGAGAGTTTCCGAGGGATTTGGACATTTTTCGTCCTTCAAGGTCACGGATGATCCCGGTGAAATAAACATCGTGAAATGGAATGCGTTCTTTAATCTCAGTATCGGTGAGCTGATCCCGTTCCGGTCCCATGAATTCGAGCCCTGCCATGATCATACGTGCGACCCAGAAGAAAATGATATCGGGGCCAGTCACAAGGGCAGAAGTGGGATAGAATGTGTTGAGACCCTGTCGTTTTTCTTCATTCTCATTGGGCCAGCCCATGGTTGCGAAAGGCCACAGCCAGGAGGAAGCCCAGGTGTCGAGCACATCGTCGTCCTGCTCCCAGTTTTCGGGATCGGCAGGACCTTCGAGGCTGACATGCCAATTTTCCGGTTGGGAACGGTCCATTCCTTTTTTGTACCATACCGGGATGCGATGGCCCCACCAGAGTTGACGACTGATACACCAGTCCTGGATGTTTTCGAGCCAATGAAGGTAGGTCTTTTCCCAACGTTCCGGGTAGAATTTGATAAATCCTTTCTGAACCGCACGTTTGGCTTCCGTCACCTTCGGATACCGTAGGAACCACTGTTCGGAGAGGCGTGGTTCGATCGGTACATCCGCTCGTTCCGAGAAGCCGACATTGTTATTGTAGTCTTCCTTGTCGATGAGCAATCCAAGGCGTTCAAGCTCAGCTGCTGCGACCTTGCGAGCTTCAAATCGTTCGAGCCCCGCAAAAGGTTCACCTGCGAGTTCGTTTAAAGTTCCATCGGGGTTGATGACGTCCAAGACTTCGAGCTTGTGACGTTGGCCGATTTCAAAGTCCGCTTTGTCGTGGGCAGGAGTTACTTTCAGGGCACCCGTGCCGAAATCTTTTTCCACATGGGAATCCGCGATAATCGGAATTTCTTTTCGTGGGAATGGACGATAAACGTGTTTTCCTATAAGATGCTTATATCGAGGATCGTCCGGGTGAACCGCAACGGCGGTATCGCCCATGATGGTTTCTGGGCGAGTGGTAGAGATTTCGATAAACTGGCCTGGTTCCTCTACAATTTCATATTTCATTTTGTAGAGAATGCCTTGCTGGGGCTTCATGATGACCTCTTCGTCAGACAACGCGGTGAGGCTGACTGGGCACCAGTTGACCATTCGTTTGCCACGGTAGATGTAACCGCGCTTAAAAAGCTCTACAAAGGAAGTGAGCACTGCATGGCTATAGTCATCGTCGAGCGTGTGAGCGGTACGATCCCAATCGCAGGAGGCGCCGAGACTCTGCAGTTGTTTGAGGATAATGCCACCATGCTTATCCCGCCAATCGACAGCGAGCTCGAGAAATTTTTCACGACCGAGGTCATGACGGGTCTTGCCTTCTTTGCGCAGTTCTTTTTCTACCCGGGTTTGAGTGGCAATACCAGCGTGGTCTGTTCCGGGTAACCACATGGCGTTGCAACCCTTTTGGCGGGCGTTTCTGATGAGGACGTCCTGGATGGTATTGTTCAGCACATGACCCATAGTCAGCACCCCTGTAACGTTCGGTGGTGGGATGACGATAGAGTAGGAGTCTTGGTTACTGGTTACCTTACCTTTGAAACTACCAGAAGTTTCCCACTTCTCATACCAGCGGGACTCTACGTTTTCGGGACTGTATGCTTTGCTTTCGATGGCCATTATTCCCTTTGATAGGCCAGATCGCAGGGGTAGTTGTCAAAGTCTTTTTTTGGAAAGGGGATTGACGATTTGGAATCGTCTTCTTCCAATACCCCCACTGCCCATCGATTATGTCTAAACTGAACGATCCGCTTTACCGAAGAATCCGAGAGCACGCCGCTAAGAGTATCCGCTTTCTACCAGCAACTGCAAAGCCAGAACGGCTCAAGGCCTATAAGCAATTTTTGTCCCTCGAGAGGAAGATGATTGTTCGTCATCATCGTAAAGGAGATTCCGGACTGAGAGTTGCCCAATGTGGATCTATCCTAGTGGATGTCGTGCTGGAATCCATCGTGCGCACAGCTTTGTTGACGTTCTCAGAGCGAAAGGGAGGCGCCCTCCCATGTCAGTTTGCTTTGCTCGGATTGGGCGGGTATGGGCGGGGTGAGCTCAATCCGTTGTCGGATGTCGATATCATGTTTCTCTTTCCAGACAAGACGAAGTCTTCGCAAGTGGAAGAAATGAAGTCGATTATCACGGATGAGGTATTGTATCCAATGTGGGATTTGGGTTTTAAAGTGGGACACAGTACTCGAACCGTGAAAGAGTGCATCGAGGAAGCACAGCTCGATTACAAGACTCGCAATTCGTTACTCGAGTCTCGAAGAATTCTAGGATCGGCAACGATTCACAACGAAATGGAGAAAACCTACCGGAAATTCCTCGATGAAATGGATCTCCGGCCCTATCTCGATGAGATGATTCAAGTTCAGGAAGATCGCCGATCTCAATATGGAGGATCTGTGTTTGCTCCAGAGCCCAATGTCAAAAATGGAGTGGGTGGCCTGCGCGATTATCAAGGGGTGCAATGGATGCTGCACCTAATGTATGGCAGGGCTAAGTTTAATAATCTCTATGAATATGATAATGTGTATTCTCGGGATATGCGGGAATTTGAAGATGCTTATCATTTCATGCTTCGGATTCGCAATGAGTTGCATTTCAACAGCCGCCGGGCCACGGATGAGTTGACAATGGGGATGCAAGGGGTGGTTGCCGATAAGTTGGATTATCAGGGAACGACCCTTGAACAAGTGGAGCATCTCATGAAGGACTTCTATTTCCACGCACGGAATTGCCTTCGAATTGCGACGTCCATTGAGCAACGGATTTTGTTAAATTACGAAGAGAACCGGGTCAAACGACGGAAACGATTTCGAATGTCATTTAAGAAAGTCGTTCGAAAGGAAGTTGATGGATTTTTGATCGAAAATGATCGCATCACCATTGGGGATTCTGAGGAACAGGTTTGGGATGCGAATCGGATGATTGAGCTTTTCCGGCTGGTTCAGGTGATGAATCTCAAACCTTCCTTTGAGTTACAGCGCTTGGTTATGGCAAACCTTCCTCAAGTGACGCCTCACGTGGTGGAAAATGATGAAGTCAGTTCCAGTTTTAATACATTGATGACCACTCCAGGGAAGGTTTTTCCAGTCCTTGAGGAAATGTATAATTTGGGTTTTCTCGAACGAATCATTCCAGAATTCAACCTATTGCACTGCCTCATTCAACATGATCGCTTTTTAGTAAGATATGCGGAAGATCAGAAGGTGCTGAAGGCTATTAAGCGGTTTGACCAAATTATTGCCGACCCAACCCATGCGGATAGGGAATTTTTACCAGAGATGGGATCGGAAGATCGGCAAGCAGAACTCTATTGGGCGCTTTTGTTGTATTCGGTGCAGTTTCCAGGCGAATCTTTTGGGGTTGGCGCCACCATTCATCAGGAAGGGGAGGATGTAAGTGAGATTCTCAAACGCTTGAACTTAGAGGCAAAGAGTGTTAAGAGAATAGTGTCTTTTATCGACAAGCATCGAAAAGTGGCACGATTCTGGCATCAAGTTGAAGAAGAAGATACCCGGTTAATTGGAAAAATATCACAAGCACTCGGCGATCATGCAACAGCAAGTCTCTCATTTTTGTTTTACTACTGCGAATCTCTCGGTCGCAACCCTCAGCATTGGAAAGTCCATTCTTTGTCGGCGCTTTTTAAGGCCTATACTGCCGTAATCCAGAGAATTGATGAAGGAGCTACCAATGACTCAAACCAACCCGAAAACTCAGCTAGTCGCAAAGATATGACACGTCTGGAAATCAAAGGCCAATCAATTCCCTCGGTCGGTGCTGACGAAATTGATGCCCATTTTAAATTGCTCCCTGAACGGTATTTTGAATCCCGCACCACGGTAGATGTTGAATTACACATTGGGCTCGTCCATCAGTTACTGGAATCGATTCAACAAGCAGAGTCCCTCGGTACTTTGAAACCTATCATCGATTGGCATGATGATCCCAGTGGTGAATTTAGTATTATCACCGTTGTGACATGGGACCGGTCGGGATTGTTCTATAAGCTGGCGGGTGCAATCAGTTCAGCGGGCATGAACATTCTCAAGGCACGGGCAATATCCCGAGAGGACCACATTGCCATTGATAATTTTTATGTGAGCCACCACAAAACGGGAAAAGTCGAGTCAGATGCGGTGAAAAAGGCCTTTGAGTCGTCGATTGAAGCGATTTTAGTTGAGGGAGAAAAGGCGCGTGAGCACGTGAGGGAACAGTATGAGATGAGTCAGAAAAACTCATCATTGCTCAACCGCAACCTTTATGATGCCGCCCTACCGGTAAAGGTGGATCTCTATTATGATGATGAACTCGAGCAAGTGGTCGCGGATTATCAAGGGAAGGATAGAATCGGCTTACTTTATCGTGTCAGTCGCACATTGACTGGTGAAAACCTGAATATTGATTCGGTTCGCATTGCGACCAATAATGGCATTGCGACCGGTACTCTTTTTCTTACAGACGAATGCAAAAAACGGAAAAACAACCCGGAACGATTGATCGAAATTCGGGAAAAATTGATTGCCATTATCAGTTCTGAAATATGGCTTATGGAGTAAATGAGCGACAGCGACCCGTCTTTGGACTACCGTTTCTTAAAGCTACTCCACGACATCGATCAGTGCCTCTATGCAAGTGAGGATCCACAAAAGGTGTTGGATGAGGTAATACTGCTATCTACCCGTTTTTTTAAAGTCAGTCATGGCACCATCAGCCTCTTTAACCCCAATTCCAATCGCCTCGAAATAGAAGCCTTTGTCGGATTTCCGAAGGAATGTCAGGAGTGGCAACTTCCGATGGGCATGGGATTGACTGGGTGGGTAGCCCTTCACAACAAGGGAGCTTGCGTGAATGATACAACACAAGATCCTCGTTATGTTTGTATGATTGAGAATCTGAACTCAGCGATCGCGATCCCTTTGGTGATTGATTCTTCCGCGCTCGGAGTCGTCTCGCTCGAGAGTCCGGTTAAAGGTGCTTTTTCTGAGCTTCATCTCGAACAACTCACGGAAATCACTCGTACATTGGGCAGAGTGCTCGATAAGGTGTGGAGAATCAACAACCTCAATCGAAAAAACGTGCAGTTGGATTCCGTTGTTAAAATGGTCGGGAAGGTCTCCAATAGATTTGAACTCGAGAGCTTGCTTGTCGATGTCACTTCTGAAGCACGAAGAATCATTCACTGTGAAATGTGTTCGCTGTTTCTGTTGAATTCAGAAGGGGCCTTACAACTGGAGGTATTGGTCGGAAAAGATGGACCCATGGAGCACAGCGAAACTGTTGAACTCGGCGAAACTACGATGGGCACGGCAGTTCTCCACCAGAAAAGCGTGGAAGTAAGCAATCTTGCTGCAACGGAAGAGCATCTCTTCATTGGATTGGACGAACGTCACCGACTGGTTGGTATGCTTAGCACCCCACTGGTCTATGAAGAAAAGGTGATTGGAGTACTAAATGCCTATACTTCTGAACCTCACCGGTTTTCAAATACAGAAAAACAAGTGTTTGGCGCCTTGGCTGATATTGGAGCATTTGCGATTGAGAACACCAAGCTTTACACCCGCATCATTGATAGTGAGGACATGCTGCGCCAGAGCGAACGATTGACAACGCTCGGAACGTTGGCCTCAGAAATTGCCCACGAAATCCGAAATCCACTGACTGTTATCCGTCTTTTGGTAGAAAGTATTGGTTTTGATATGGATGAAGAGGATCCGAAACAACGGGATTTTAAGGTGGTGTTGGATAACATTGATAACCTTGGAGAAATCGTGGGAAGGGTGCTCAATTTCGGGAAGAGCCAAAGTCAGATGTTTGCCCGATGGAATACTCATGTGATCGTGGAGGAGTGTATTCAGCTCGTGCGTTTTAAGTTAAAACGCAGTAAGATCAAAGTAGAGTTTTTGGAGAGCGATGATGTTGTTGTTAACTGCAATAAAGGTCAGATTCAGCAGGTTTTCCTCAATCTATTTATCAACGCAGAAGAGGCGATGCCGGAAGGCGGTGAAATTCACATTCGTTCCAAGCTTTCAGAGGATGCTGAAAAAGTCTTTTTTGAATTTACGGACAATGGTGGAGGAATCCCGGATGCGATTCGAGAGAGCGTGTTTGAATCGTTTCTGACTGGAAAATCAAAGGGGACCGGACTGGGCCTTGCCATTGTGAAACGGATCTTGCGGGATCACCGAGGGGATATCGAGATAACTCAGAGTTCGGATATAGGAACGACCTTCATATTCTGGCTTCCTTTGAACCACTAAACGCTCGATTCATAAAGGGACAGTGGTTACTTGGGCCTTTTAGAGCTAGAGGTTTTTCAGATGCAAGACAGATGCTATCATCAAGTTTAAATGGTGACAGTTTTGTTACAATGTCGAGATTTGCGCAGGAGATGAGTTGACAGCATGGAATGATTCAGGTGCTGTTTCTGGAAATTCTAATGAGTGCTGCAATGATTACTATCGTGGTCGGATTCATGTTGGCTTCCTATTCTGTTGTTGCCAATGACTCCATCCAAACCCTTGGAACCTTTTTACACTCGAACTCACACCGCAAGTGGTGGGTGTTGTGGTTGTTTTCGAGCACTGTCATGGTAGCGGTCATGCTATTTGGATGGGCAAACTACCATGGAGATGTGTCTTATGACCGTTTGGATAAGGTATATTCCAAGATGGTCGATTTCAAAGGGGCTCAAAAGGTGCTCGATGCCGCGCAGGAATCTGAGGCTTATGTTGGAAAAGATGCGGTCAATGCACTGATTTCTGACATTGATGAAGGATTGAGTGCCGCAAAAAAAGTGTATCTCGCAGATAATTCTGAACTCGAGACTCAGATAGAATCGTGGTCGGGCTCTGTCGAAGGATTAAAACTGGCGGCAGCCAGTGAAGCGCTTCCTGAAGAGGTGAAAACTGCAATCGATGCAGTGGTGGTGAAAACCGAAAGTGTCATTGAATCGATGCTCACCCATCGCAATGTCGCCGATTTTATCAAGTGGTATTACGTGCTCCCTCCCATTGTATTGCTTTTTTTAACCTATGCTGGGTTTCCGGTGAGCACCTCCTTTCTGATTTTGATCACCTTCCAGCCCGGAGTATTGGGACCGATGCTGATTAAATCAGTGAGTGGCTACTTTCTAGCGTTTGGAATCGCGATTGTGGTGTATCTGACGATTATGCGCGTGTTTGAGAAGCATTGGCGCGATAATGCTGACGCTCCCGTCTCAAATTGGTGGGTGGTTGCTCAGTGGACATCCACAGCCTTTTTGTGGAGCATGTGGTTGATCCAGGACATGGCGAATATCTTTGTTTACATTCCCCGTCCGATTCCTCTGGTGGGATTGCTGCTTTGTATTTTGTGGATGGTAGTCGTGCAGGGTTTCATCTACTACAACAAGGGTGGAAGAATCCAACAAATCGTCACTACTAAGACCAATACCCAGGATGTAAGATCAGCTACGATCGTGGATCTCATTTATGGCTTGGTTCTTTATTTCTTCAAGATTCAGAGCAATGTGCCTATGAGTACCACATGGGTATTTATCGGACTCTTGGCAGGACGGGAATTTGCGATTTCACTGGGATATCGCCGGGATGCATTGAGCTTGGGTTCGGCGAGTAAATTGATGGGCAGAGATTTGGGAAAAGTGATCGTTGGGCTGCTTGTCAGTATCGGACTTGCGTATGCTGTGCGGATGTTTGACATGGCGTAGATCTTCATCATCTCAGCTTCTGTGCACCTTCCATTCTCTGAGGGACGTTGGAGGCGGTTTCTGTGAATCAGTGGCCGACCCAGCCAAAAAAAGGCAATATTAGTTGAATAAACGGCATTTTTGCACGTCTATTTCTTCATCAACGAATCCTTAACTCTCAGAGAAGCCATGAAAAAAAGAACGATTACAATTCTGGCCCTTGCCATTGCAGTTTTACCCGCAAGCTTTGGTTTTGCGGATGCCCCTGAAGACATTGTCAACAATATGTTCAATGAAGTATTGAAACGAAATCCTACGCATGAGGAATTCGATCGGTACATGGATTTAGTCATTGAGAATGGTTGGGATAATTCAGACCTCAAACGAATATTGCGGCAGAAGAAAAGTGACGCATATGAACGGGAGTTTAATAGCGATTATGATCGTGAATATGACAGAGATCGTGGATATGACAGAGATCGCCGTTATTCAGATCGAGATTATTACGACAAACGCCGTTGGGTAGAATATGCTTTTGAAGATGAAATTGGGCGCCTTCCAACTCGGAACGAAATGGACGAATACTGTGATATTTGTTTGGAGGAGAGATACAGTCAAAGTGAATTGAACCGGCGGATTGCATCAGATTATCGCAATAAGCCGCGCAATCGTCGTCAAAATGGGAATGACCACTATGACTATGACCGCTATTCCAGTGATGAAGAGGTGGAGTATATTATTGAAGATCTGTTCAGGAAAGAACTGGGAAGGGATGTGGATGATGCTTCAATGCGTAAATACCGCCGCCTTATGATTGACCAGGGGTGGTCGGAAAGGCGAGTGTCTCGCGACCTCGCAAAGAACCCGATATTACTCCGGGAAGATCTAGAAAAGATTGTAGTACGAGCGTTCGAAGACTTATTGGACCGTCGCCCTCGGCCTCGAGAGCGGGACGAATACGTCGATAATATGATGGATCTTCGTTGGGACGAAAGAAAAGTTCGGGACATGATCAAGCGAAGTAGCGAATACACTTACGATCGGCCTCGCGAATTCATCGATAAAGCTTACAGACAGGTGTTGTTACGCGAACCGGACGCCGGTGCCTACGGCCTGACTCAGCAGATTCTGCGCAAAGACTGGTCGTTGGAGGATGTAAAAAATCATCTTCGTCGTAGTCAGGAATATCGGACCAAGACCATTCCCAAAATGCTTGAGATGGTTTACGCGGAATTGCTCAATCGCAAACCGGATGCATATGGGATTAATTACTATACAAAGAGGGCACAGGACGGCTGGACTCTTGAAGATATTAAAGATCATATTCGATCCAGCGACGAGTATTCCGAGCGAGGCACTGGGAAATAAACCAAACAGAATTTCGAAGTAATCGACAACCCACCTTTTCGATATCAATTGAAAGGTGGGTTTGTTTTGTTGCAGTCTAGTTCGAGTTTCCTTTGATTGATTAAGAGATGAAAGTTGAAGCTTTTTTACTGTGCGATGCTGCGACGGATACAATGGGTAAGCTCAATGTATTGGGTGCATTTGATCGGGTTTTCGTAAAAGAAACTCCAACGATGTATCAGGGGTGCACGGTTGCAATGCGAGTGCGGTTCGCCCGTTCGGAAGTGGGGAATCACAGTTTTGAAATCCGATTCATCGACCAGGACGGCGGTGATATCATCAAGCCGCTCAATGGACAAGTTGAAGTGAATTTCAGCAGCGATGCTCCATCGGGAGCAATGAATTTTGTGCTCAATATCGTTCGTGTGAAATTTGAGTATTTCGGCGATTATCAAGTCGACCTACGAATGGACGGGGAAATCCTGGCCAGCCTACCATTGGCTGTTTGCCCCGTACCACCGATGACCGGGGCCAAATTCCCAGAATAGAATGAGTGTGGAAGAATTCCTCTTTTAGGATTCTTGATCCGGTAGTTTTAAGAAGCGAATGATGAGAGGGTAGCGAAAGAGTTGACCCTCGGCGGCCTTGATCGCACCGATTATGATGCAAACGATCATTCCAAGAACGAGTGTAACCAAAAGCGGGATTCCTATCAGAATAAATATCAAGGGGATACAAACGAAAGAATAGATGGTATAGCTGATAGCCAGGTTCAACACCTCTGTTGTATGGGAGTTCAGTGCACTCGATTTATCCTTCATTATCGCCCACCAAATCAGTGGTCCAAGTAGGGTGCCCAATGCCGGGAGAAAGAAACCTGCTAAAGGAGTAATGTGAGTCAGCACTGTCACCAGTTTTTCGTTTTCCGGGCTTATTGACTGGTTGACGGGGGGAGTAGGGTTTTCGTTCTCGTGATCGGAATCCATAGGTTTGGGAAAGTTAAATTAGTAATGCGTTTTAAAGCGTAAGGAATGCATCGGTTTATCTCAAGGCTGGGTTGGATAATTGAAGTTGATTCCATTAAGCTTATAAGCAATCTTTATGACCTATGTCTGATGATAATTCCAGCGAACTTGAAGCAACGATTGTTGCAATGGCGAAGGCCGCTAAGGCAGCATCTCATGTTGTTGCTACGTTGCCGCGGGAGAAAAAGGATGCTGTCTTAAAGCGAATTGCGCACTTTTGTGACCTCCGTCGCAAAGAGATCCAGGAAGCGAATGCGAAGGATCTCGAAGCCGGGGAAGCCAATGGCCTTTCAACGGCAATGCTCGATCGGCTCAAGTTGCATGATCAACGGATCGATCAGATGATCGAGGGTTTGAATCAAGTGGCAGATTTACCTGATCCGGTGGGTGAAGAAATTGAACGCATGGATCCACCTCAGGGGCTTGATATCCGAAAAGTTCGGGTTCCAATTGGAGTCATCGGTATCATTTATGAGTCTCGACCCAATGTGACCATTGACTGCGCAGCGCTGTGTTTGAAATCGGGCAACGCTGCAATCCTTCGTGGGGGTAAGGAAGCATTTCAATCAAATCAAGCGCTAGCTAGCGTGATTCGAGATGCCCTGATTGAGGAAGGGTTGCCGGAGGCGACGATTGCCTTGGTTCCCACAACCGATCGCAAGGCGATGAATGTGTTATTGAAACAGGATGAAAGCATTCACTGCATCATCCCCAGAGGCGGACATAACCTGATCCGCTTTGTGGTCGATAATTCCTCAATTCCTGTTATCAAGCACTACACCGGCGTGTGCTCTGTATATGTGGATGCTTCTGCAAAGTTGCATGATGCAATTGCGATTGTTGAAAATGCAAAATGTCAGCGTCCCGGGGTATGTAATGCCATCGAGAATCTTCTTGTGAATGAAAAAACGATAGAGTCCCATTTTATCCCAATTGCGAGAAAGTTGGTTTCAAGGGGAGTCGAACTTCGAGTGGAGACCAACCTTTTATCGATTCTCGAATCCCACGGAATTCAGTGTAAAGAAGCCACTGAAGCGGACTATTTTGAAGAGTATTTAGATCTTATCCTCTCAGTGAAAACGGTGGCGTCAGTGGGCGATGCGATTGCATTCATCAACGAACACGGGTCGGGTCATAGTGATGCTATTGTAACTGAGGATGAAACTTCAGCCCAGACCTTCCTCAATGGAGTCGATGGAGCTACGGTTTACTGGAATGCCAGCACACGTTTCACGGATGGATTCGAGTTTGGCTTGGGTGCGGAGATTGGGATTTCTACAGATCGTCTGCATGCGCGTGGCCCGATGGGACTTCGGGAGCTGTGCACCTACAAATTTTTAGTTTTTGGAAAAGGGGAGATTCGATAAGCGATGCCACTGATTGTATCCCATCAAGAAGCCTTACCGGCTTTCAAAATTCTGGAGAACGAAAAGGTTCCCATTATTCGCAAACACCTGGCGGAACAACAGGACATTCGACCACAAAATATTGGACTGTTGAATCTGATGCCAACAGCGGCGAAGGAGGCAACGGAGATCCAGTATTTGAGGATGTTAGCGCGCTCTCCTCTGCAAATTAATCCCTATCTCGTCTATTTTGATGAGCACAAGTCTTCTTCAGGTTCAGAGCATTTAGAAAAATTCTATGTTAAGTTCTCAGAGATTAAGAACATAGGCTTGGATGGTCTGATCATCACAGGGGCGAATCTCGAGCACTTCGAATTCGAGCAGGTTACCTTTTGGGAAGAGTTTAAGGACTTTGTATTGTGGGCGGACGAACACGTAACCTCGACCATTTACGGGTGTTGGGCCTCTCACGCAGGGTTGAATATTCATTACGGCATCGATCGGGTCAATCTGGGCACCAAGCGACTTGGAGTTTATCCGCATGTTGTACACCACGAGCATGGAAATATGCTTACTCAAAGCATGGATGACATCGTTGATATTCCCTACTCTCGATGGACCGGAATTGCCTCGCAGGACGTCTCTTCAATTGAGGATTTGCAGGTATTGATCGAAAGTGAAACCGCGGGCACCCATTTGATTGCCAGCAAAAACGGGCGGCGCGTCTTTGTGCAGGGACACCCGGAGTATGATCGAGAAACCTTGGGCCGCGAGTATAAGAGAGACATGGGCAAAAGTGCCGGTGTTAGTATGCCGGAAAACTACTTTGTCGATGGTGATCCTAGTAACCCACCCCGTTGCATGTGGATGGCGAATGCCCAGGTGTTTTATTCGAATTGGATTAACTTTATTTATCAAAATACCCACTTTGATCCGCTTAAACCGTTGATGGAGAGCTCTGCAGATGAGAGTTAGGTGGTAAAATGAATTGCTCGAATTCGAATAAGTGTGATTAGATCCAGTCGAATTCCATTCAGTAAAGTCAGCCAATTCCAGTATAATGAAGTGCCCACAGTGTAGATCTGATGATATTAAAGTCATCGATTCCCGAACCGGTAAAGATGGTCAATCGATCCGTCGTCGCCGGGAGTGCAATGATTGTGGAGCTCGTTTCACCACATCGGAGGAGATTATTCGGGATGGCGTTGTGGTGGTAAAGCGGGATGGAACGATCGAAGATTTTGATCAGAAAAAGCTGATGGAGAGTATCCGGAAGGTGCTTGAGAAACGGCCGATTGAAGTGGAACGTGTGCGATTGTTGGTGAGTGATTTGGTGCGATCTTTGGATCGCGAATTTGACTCTGAAATCCCGAGCAAAGCGATTGCCGAGCGGGCGATGGCGGGTCTGAGATCGGTGGATGGGATCGCCTATGTGCGTTATGCGAGCAGCTATTTACCTTTTGAAGAGCAATCGCCAGTGAAGGCTTAGGTTATTGTCGGAGATCTTTCGTCAGAGAAGAGTTATTTGGTCCCTTGAGTGGTAGCGATTTGGCTACTTCGAGCACCCCCGAAAGACCTTCGAATGCCCGCAAACATTTGAATTGTTGTTGGTCTGACTTAAGTGATTGGATGAACACCCATTCGGTTTCCTCATTTAAACTTATTAACACTTCACCCTTTACTCTTTACCTTGAAAGCCAAAGGGGATTGCATTTCCATCGATGGCAAAATCCTCCCCAGTCCAGCGGCTTCGTGCATTGAATTCGTTGTTAAGCGCAATCAATCCCTCCGACCCAGAGCAGGCGAGAGAGATTCGTAAGGCTGTGGAATTTTACATCAATGAGTTAACGGATTTGAACTCTGAAGATACTCAAATCTCCAAATTCGCAAAAGATATTTTGGACATTCATGTCCAGGGATCGAATGGGGAAGCGCTTTGTTTTTGGACTATTGATCCAGAAGAACGAGAATTGTTGTGGTTGAGGGTGTCATTCCTCGAAAAATTGGAATCCGTGAGAAACTTCCGAGTGGCTACAGTTGTCATTTTTGGCCTTCAGGAAGCGGTGAGCCGCAATCAGAAATACTGGACCCAAAAAATTGAAACAGAGTATAACGAACTGAGGGACTACCTCGAGAAAGTGGCTTCCGAGTGGCAACCCAAGGGATATCATTTGAATTTGATTTATATTTGATTCAGAATTGTTTGGTACTATGAGCGACAAAACTCTTTTCACTAAGATTATAGATAGGGAAATTCCTGCGAATATTGAGTATGAGGATGAGAATTGTATCGTGATTCACGACATCGATCCTCAAGCCCCGGTGCATGTGCTGATCATTCCGAAAAAAGCAATTCCGCGGATTTCGGAGCTGGAAATCGAAGATCAATTACTTGTCGGGAAACTTATGACCGTTGCAGGAGAGGTCGCCAAAAAAATGGGACTCGAACAAGGGTTCCGTGTGGTGATCAACAATGGATCCTTTGGCGGGGAAACCGTTCCTCATCTTCACATCCATCTTTTGGGTAAACGCCCTCTCACCTGGCCTCCGGGTTGAGTGATTGCTCCGATTTCTTTGAATGAATGAGCGTTGAGCACTGGATCATCCTTAGCGGAGTTACTTTTGTAGCCGCTGTGTTTCGGGGTGCTATTGGCATGGGTTTTGCCTTAATGGTATTGCCGTTTTATCTGTGGATTGACCCTACTTTAGTGCCGTCAACAGTTATCATGATTGGCTTGTTGCTTTCCTGTGTAACGGTGTTGAGGGAACGGGATGCTTTGGATGTGAAGGGGTTGAAATTTTCTGTATCGGGAAGGATGATCGGGAATTTGATCGCCGTGCTTTTTTTGTCCTGCCTCACGGGGCGACTGTTTGATTGGGTGGTGGCGATGATGATTCTCGTAGCGGTGGCCATCAGCTTGTTGCCTTTCTCCTTTCAACCGAAGCCTCGAAGACTGTTTGGCGCTGGTATCGCCTCGGGTGTCATGGGTACGATTTCTTCCTTGGACGGTCCTCCTATTGCTCTGTTGTATCAACATCAAAAAGGGGAGGTTATCCGTGCTACACTCGGTGGCTATTTTGTGATTGGAGCTGTTTTATCTTTAGTTGTGCTGGCTTTTGCCGGCAAGGTGACCGCTGATAGTTTGCGCTACTTTGTTCTCTTGTCACCGGTTGCGTTGCTTGGATTTAATTTTTCCAAATTCGCAATCAAGTTCCTTAAAGCCAGATCCTTGCGTTACTCGATCCTTGCAGTGTCAACAGTGTCAGCGGTGTTGATACTTATGAGACCCTATTTCTAATTCTGTCCTTAAGAGCAGGGGATTCAGATGGCGATTTTTGCTAAAATGCGATCCCCCTTCTCCTTTGGGAAATCCCAGCCGATTTCCTTCGGTCACTGGCAGTAATGTTAACTGCATTATGAAAAGAGGAGCTGTGTCGAGCAACTCCTCTTGTGAAATTATGAATGAAGAATTTGATAGAACTGCAGGAAGTCCTTTTTCCTTCACAAGGGTTTTAACGGGATTGCGATGTTGACCTTCATCAGTCCCTCGGGATGTGTTTTGGGATCATTGAGATACTCCTCGTAGCAGACGCTGTCATTTGGTTGATACCCACTTTCAGGGAGCCATTGCCCGTAGACGGCGTCCCAAGCGGATTGAAACTGCTCTGGTGATTTTACCTCATGGTATGCAATACCGTAGTCGCCGCCTGGAATGATCATCTTTCCGATTTCTCCATCGACCTGAACGTCTTCGGCAATACTCAAGCCTATCGAGAGACGGAGTTTCGCTGTATCGGTCAAAGCCGGATCATCGTGATAACAGGCGAAAAATCGGGCATTGTCCGTAATTAATCCTCGAGGTCCTGCCCACATGCAAAGTTTTTGGAACAACGACTCAAACAATTGTGAATCTCCTTGGTAGGGCCCAACATTACGAATGTAGGCGATGGTAATTTCCGGAACTTTCTTCACGATTACTTTGATAGGGTTTGGGTTCATATTGATCCTCCATATGTTTTGGTTTTCATGAACCCCAAGGTAACAGACATTGGAGGATTGTGATTTCCACTCATTGCGATCTAGTTGACGAATCTTGCTATTTTGGAAATCGATCTGGCTTTTCCGCCATTGACTGGGGCTTACACCGAAGAACTCTTTGAATGACCGGGAAAAATGAGCCGAGCTAGAGAACCCATATTCGTAGACTAATTCGGTGATAGTAACATCCGGATCATTAGTGAGGCGGGTAGCGATGCGTTGGATACGCATCCGGTGAGTGAACTGATGCAGCGTTTCTCCCATCATCGATCGGAATATGCGGTGAAAATGGAAGGGAGAAAAACATGCAACGTTAGCGAGATCTTCTAGGCTGAGGTCCTCCTTTAAGTTTGCGTCAATGTGGTCCATTACGCGGTTGATCCGTGAGATGTATTCCTTGCGTGTTCTTTCGCTCATGAGGATAGAAGTTGTTCGGTGGAGTCTGAGGATTGGCTGTTGCCTATGAATTAAAAGTCCAACCAGGAATTGATTGAAAATTTCGGCGATGGATAACCTGATGGAAGGACTAGCTTCTTTGGATTATACCAGCAAAAGTCGATACCCGCATTCAGCGCGCCTTGATAATCAGAGGAAAGGGAATCTCCAATGTAGAGTGTTTTTTCCTTTGAAATCCCCGTCTCTTTGAGCGCGAGATCGAATATGCGGGGGTCGGGTTTGGTGTATCCGACTTCTTGACTAATTTGGTAGGTGCCTAAATGTCTGCGAATGTTAATTTTTTCAATTCGCGGGTATTGCACGGCCACCAGTCCGTTGGTGATCAAACCCACTTTGTGGGATTGGCGGATCCTGTGAAAGGCATCCTCCGCGCCGGGGAGCCACGCGGCAACGCTTGCGAGGCCTTGCAAAAAGATATTTGCTCCACTTTCCCAGTCCTCAATAGGCAATTCAAAGTGGCTCAATACACGCTTGGCACGCACTTCTTTTACCTCCTTTGGGAGCAGTGTTCCCGTTTCGACTTCATTCCAAATCTGGGTGTTAATCTCGTGATATTGCTCTTTGAAAGGTTGGTACGATATCACCTCTGAAAAGCGATGCTTCCAGAGCAGGGTTATTCCCTCTTCCTCGGATTGATCAAAATCGAGCAGGGTGTTGTCGACGTCAAATAATACCAAAGTGTAGGATTCTAATACCGGGGAAGGATACATTGATAGCATTTATGAGTTAGATGAAAGATGAGACAACAGGATTATTTGACAAAAAAGGGGTGTCGCAATGACTGTAAAGGACCCCAAAAAAGCGACCCCTTAAAGAGGTCGCTTTGTAAGAAAAAGTGAAAGGTTGTTCCTTTCCTATGATTAGAACTTGAATGTTGCGTTCCGCATATCCCCAGTCTCAAGGAATGCCTGATGCATCGCAAAGGCGTCCTTTAGTGTCGATGGTGTATGTCCATCTGAAGCTTCTGCAAAGTAGGCTTTTAATGAATCCTTGTAGTCTGGATGTGCGCAGTTTTCGCAAATCAGTTTTGCGCGCTCAGCGGGTCCCTTTCCTCGAAGATCTGCGACTCCTTGTTCGGTGATGATGACTTGAACAGAGTGTTCACTATGATCCATGTGGGAACAATTTGGAACGATTGCACTAATCATGCCTTTCTTTGCTACCGAGGGACAAGTGAAGATGGATATATACGCATTTCGAGTAAAGTCTCCAGAGCCACCAATACCGTTCATCATACTCTTTCCGAGAACGTGAGTGGAGTTTACGTTTCCGAAAATATCGAGTTCAAGAGCGGTGTTAATTGAGATAATACCCAGTCGACGAACGATCTCAGGGTTATTTGAAATCTCTTGAGGTCGAAGCAAGATTTTACGGGCATAATCACTGATATTTCCGTAGATTTTCTGCATTACATCCTGAGTAACTGTAAGGGAGGTTCCACTTGCAAATGTGCAACGTCCAGCATCCATCAAATCGATTACGGAATCCTGAATCACTTCTGAATAGAGCATGAAATCTGGGATGTCCATATTGGCGCCCATTGCTCCGAGCACGGCATTTGCGATGTTTCCGACTCCACTTTGAATGGGCAAAAATTCTGCGGGAATAGTTCCGCGCTTGATTTCCCCAGCGAGGAAATTAGCGGTGTTTTCGCCAATTTTTTGGGTAATTGGATCACTTGGTTTAAACGCACCCACTTCATCAGGTTCGTTGTTGCGTACGAAACCAACGATTTTTTTGGGATCTACCCGGATCACTTCGCGTCCGATGCGATCGTCTGCTCGATAGATCGGAACTTCGCGGCGATGTGGCGGGGATTGCGGGTGGTAGATATCATGAAACCCACGAAGATCTGTTGGGTGATATTCATTGAGCTCTACAATGATTTTGTCGGCAACTTCACAGAAGGTCGGACTTGCTCCGACCGACGTTGAGAGGGTGATTTCTCCCTTATCGTTAACATCAGCTGCTTCAACAATGGCCCAGTTGAATTTACCGAGAAAGCCGTATTTCACATATTGTGGCAGCAACGACAAATGCATGTCGAAAAACTGAGTCTCGCCACTATTGATTTGTTTTCTCAGATTCGGATCTGATTGGTATGGCGTGCGGAAAAGTACTGCATTTGCCTCAGCAAGTGCGCCGTCCAGAGAAGGTCCTGTGGAGGCTCCTGTCACAACTCCTACCTTGAATGGATCTCCAGCTGCATGGATTTCCTTCGCTCTTTTCGCGATTGCGCGAGGGATGATTTTACAGGCTCCAGCAGGTGTGAAACCACTGAATCCGATGACATCCCTGTCATTGATGAGCGAAGCAGCTTCCTCTGGAGATAGTTCTTTGATGCGTTTTGCAGTCATTTTCTTGGTGTTGTACTGTTTTTGGAAATGATAGAGCCGAATTCCAAAGAATTCGGCTTTTGTGTTGAAAAGTTGAAAGCTTTTTTAGGTAAGCGTTGAGATGAAGAAACCCGCTACAAGTGCGGTTCCGATCACACCAGCCACATTGGGCCCCATTGCGTGCATGAGCAGGAAGTTTTGTGGATCAGCTTTTTGGCCTTCCACATGAGAGACTCGAGCTGCCATCGGCACGGCGGATACCCCTGCGGATCCAATGAGCGGATTGATTTTGTTTTTCGAAAGCAAATTCATCAGCTTGGCCATTAGGACTCCTGCAGCTGTTGCGATTCCAAATGCTACAACGCCCATTGCCAAAATCTTCAATGTTTCAGCTGTTAAGAAGCGAGACCCCGCCATGGTGACCCCGACACTGGTGCCGAGAAGAATGGTGACGATGTTGATGATTTCGTTTTGAGCAGCCTTGCTCAGACGTTCAGTCACACCACACTCACGAATGAAATTCCCTAGGAACAACATGAAAATGAGGGGAGCTGCTGCCGGAACGAGAATTATGCAGGCTACCATCACGATCACGGCGAAGATCAGCTTTTCCAGTCGATTCACCGGACGAAGTGATTTCATGCGAATCTTACGTTCCTTTTCGGTTGTCAGCAATCGCATGATAGGGGGCTGAAGAACCGGGACTAGAGACATGTAACTATAAGCTGCAACGGCGATTGGAGCGAGAAGCTCTGGGGCGAGTTTGTTAGCTAGGAAGATTGATGTTGGGCCATCTGCTCCACCAATGATTCCAATTGCCGCACAGGCGCCAATGTCGAATCCCATGAATTTTGCTCCGAGAAAAGTCGCAAATACGCCAAACTGTGCGGCTGCACCGAGCAGTAACACCCTTGGGTTTGCTATGAGTGGACCAAAGTCGGTCAAGGCACCTACACCCATAAAAATGAGAGGAGGGAAGATTTCGAATTCAATTCCCTTACTAAAGTAGTAAAAGAGTCCACCTGGATGTTCTCCTTGGGGAACATTCAGAATTCCTTCAGTAGGAATGTTTGCTAAGAGGGCACCAAATGCGATTGGCACAAGCAGAAGTGGCTCGAATCCTTTTTTTACAGCTAGGTAAAGTAGAACTGCTACAACTACCCACATCACCAGCATTTGCCAGGTGATGTCGCCAAGGCCCGTGTTTTCAAAGAGTTGGGTAAGGCTAATATCCATGATGATTTAATCTACGATTGATTTACGTTTATGAATGGGGTCTTTCCCCTCACTTATCCGAGTTGGAGTAGCGCTTCGCCTTCTCCTACCTGGTCACCTTCTTTCACGAGAATCGCGGTGACTTTACCTGCTGCTTCAGCAGTTACGTATGTATTCATTTTCATGGCTTCCATTGTAAACAAGCGGTCGCCAGCTGCCACAGATTGTCCCACCGTAACTTCGACACCTACAACACTGCCAGCCAATGGACTGTTAACAGTATTTGCTCCTGCAGAAGGCTGAGTTTCAGCGGCTGGGCTTGCCGTAGCGGCTCCCTCGCCTGCGGACTCGAGAACAACTTCATAGACGGTACCGTTAACGGTGACGTTTAGTTTTTTCATGGTATTAAAAAGATTTTGCTAATAAATTGCGGTTAAAAATTGAATGAACGAATCGAATGGTGACCTGTTGTGGTTGTTATGATTCCTATTTTTTGCTGATGGACTTGATCGCGAATTTGCCTCCAGTAGCAAATCCCACAGCCGCAGTGATCACTGCAATTGTCTCATCTGGAATAACCGCAGCGAGTGCATTGGGAGCAGATTTGGGTGCTGGCATTGCGTCCAGACCTGCAGCTTTAACGATTTTACTGATCAGTACGGTTGCAGCCCAGAGCAGGGCTAGAGTGGTCATCACAACTCCAAATCCGTAGAGCAGATACACAATTGCCTCCATTGTTGTCATGGCTGGCATTGCAGATGGTGCATCATGTGGCATAGGTTTTCCTTGGGAAATTGTTTAAGTAATAGGTTCCTTCTTCGATTAGAAAAATTATCTATTGAAATGACAATTATTAAATAATTTTATTGCTACCACCAAGAGAAAATTTAAATCCTCATGCAATAACAAAACGTTTTGTGGGACTTTGGGGAGAGTTTTGACGTTTCCTAGTTTGAAGTCTCACTGGTTTGAGAGAGTATTAGATATGACGGCATTATCTGAAATTGAACAAGAGTTGCAGGCGACTTTTCCATCGCACTCTTATCAGGAATGGAAGGAAGCTGCTGACGCACTTCTCAAAGGAAAACCCTTTGAAAAGCTTCTTGTAACCAAAACCTACGAAGGTTTCGATTTGCAACCTATCTTCCGGAAGGAAGATTTGGAAGCGTTGACCTTTACGCAGGACGTACCTGGTGCGGGCAGCTATGTGCGGTCCCGTTCTTCGACTGGTAACTACGGGAACAGCTGGAAAATTTCTCAGGAGCAGCCCGCTGCATCTGCGGAAGAAGCCAACGCTTCTCTTAAAAGAGACCTGATGGGTGGGTGTAACGAAGCCAACTTGTTACTCGATGTTGCTACCCAGAAGGGTGTTGACGCAGACAGTGCAGCCGAGGGCGAAGTAGGAGGATGTGGGTTGTCGCTTTCTACATTGGAAGATTTGGAGAAGGTGCTCGATGGCATCGATCTGAAGGCCATTTCACTTTTTGTTCAGTCAGGTTCTTCTGCAAAAGCGGTCTTCGCGATGCTCAAGGCCTACTGCGAAAAGAAAGGCATCGACCTGAAAACGATTGAAGGGAACCTTGGTGGGGATCCGATTGGCCTTTGGGCGCGCAATGGCAAGTCTCCAGTGACAATGGAAGCAGCGATGAAAGAACTCGCTGAAATCGTAAAGGAACTCGAAGGTTCGAAACTTGGAGCCATCTATGTGGATGGTAACGTATTTCACAATGCTGGATCCAGTGCGGTCCAGGAACTCGGGTTTACGCTTGCCGCAGCCAATGAATACTTCAAAGCACTCACAGCACAAGGTTTGAGTGTTGAAGCCATTGCCGCAAGCATGCGTGTAGGGCTCGGAATTGGGGGTCATTACTTTCTCGAAATTGGCAAACTCCGTGCGACCCGCATGTTGTGGGCGAGGATGTTGAAAGCATGGGGTGCTTCTTTCGAAGATCTTCCCATCCACATTCACTCTCGAACGTCTATTTGGAATAAAACCAAGGTCGATCCATATGTGAATATGCTTCGTGTGACCTCTGAGTCATTTTCGGCTGTAATCGGTGGCTGTGACTCGATGCATATCGGTCCTTTTGACGAAGTGATTCGCATGCCAGATGACTTCTCCCGACGAATTGCTCGCAACTTACACACCATCCTAGCGGAAGAATGTGATCTGACCAAGGTGATCGATCCTGCCGGTGGGTCTTATTATATCGAGTGGTTGACTGATCAAGTAGCGCAAAAGGCGTGGGAATGGTTCCAGAAAGTTGAAGCCGAAGGCGGGCTGTTTGCAGCCCTCAAGAGTGGTCTGGTTCAAAAAGAAATCTCAGCCGTAGCTGCCAAGCGATTGGTTAATATTGAACGACGACGTGATATTATCGTTGGAACGAATCAGTATTCTAACGCAGGTGAAAAGGCGTTGGATCCACGCCCCGTTGATTATGCGGCGATAAAAGCTGAGCGCGCAGCCTACGTTGCGGGAGCCAAAGGTAAGGGTGCGACATTCGCTGAGGGTGCAACTCTTGGAGAAGTGGTGGCTGCGAGCCGTGAAGCTGGAGAGGAAGCGACGATTGAAGTCATTCCCGTTCGCCGCGGTTCAGAATCTTACGAGAAGCTCCGTGAAGCAGCAGTCGCTTATGAAGAAAAGGAAGGCCATGCCCCCCTTATTTTCCAAGCAAACTGGGGAGCATCTCGCGCTTATCGCGGGCGTGCTGACTGGACATCGGCTTTCTTCCGTGCGGGAGCGTTTGAAGTTCGAAGCGATACCGATTTTGATTCCATCGAAGCATTAACGGAAGCGTTAAAGGCGAGTGGTTCCAAAATCGTTGTTGTGACGTCAACTGACGATAATTACGCAGCCGAGCTCGAAACCATCGCTAAGGCGATCAAAGCCTTGGACAGTGAGATATATATCATCGTTGCAGGGGCTCCGGGAGAATCCGAAGCAGCCTGGCGCGAAGCCGGTGTCAACGACTTCGTGAATGTTCGGGTCAATAACTACCAGATGTTGGCCATGTTGATGAAAAAAATCGGTGTTATCGCTTAAGCATCGAAGTGAAGAAATACGCTAACGAAACAAAGCGAATAAATAACAACCAAAGGAATTTTTAATCATGGCTACACAACCAGATTTCACGAAATTGGGCTACCGCGAAGATGCGGTTGTTTCCGACAAGGAAGCATGGAAGGCTCGTTTCCAAGAGAACATTGGAAAGCAAATCGACGAATTGTCCTGGAGAACAGCTGAGCAAGTGGATGTTAAACCACTTTACACAGAAGACGATACCAAGGACATGGTGCATACGGGTTATCAGGCGGGGATTCCTCCCTTCCTGCGCGGACCCTATGCAACGATGTATGTCTTCCGCCCGTGGACCGTGCGGCAATATGCAGGCTTTTCGACTGCGGAAGAATCCAATGCGTTTTATCGCCGAAATCTTGCAGCGGGGCAAACTGGCCTCTCTGTGGCATTCGACTTGGCCACTCACCGTGGATATGATTCTGACCACGAACGTGTGGTAGGGGATGTTGGTAAGGCTGGAGTCGCAATCGACTCTATCCTGGATATGGAAGTTCTGTTCGGCAGCATTCCGCTGAACAAAGTATCCGTGTCAATGACGATGAACGGTGCGGTGCTTCCGGTATTGGCATTCTACATTGTGGCTGCTCTGGAGCAGGGTGCCAAACTTGAGGAACTAAGTGGAACCATTCAAAATGATATTTTGAAGGAATACATGGTGCGGAATACCTACATTTACCCACCGACACCTTCCATGAAGATCATTGCAGATATCTTCGAATTCACATCGAAGAAGATGCCCAAGTTCAACTCGATTTCAATCTCCGGATACCATATGCAGGAAGCCGGGGCGACAGCGGATTTGGAAATGGCCTATACTCTGGCTGACGGCCGCGAGTATCTACGCGCTGGGATCGAAGCCGGTATTCCTGTGGATGCGTTTGCGCCTCGTTTGTCCTTCTTCTGGGCGCAGGGTAAGAACTACTTCATGGAAGTGGCTAAAATGCGCGCGGCACGTGTTCTCTGGGCTCGGATCGTAAATGAGTTCAATCCAAAGAATCCTAAATCTTTGGCATTACGTACCCATTCTCAAACATCCGGCTGGAGTTTGACGGAACAGGATCCGTTCAACAACGTATCTCGCACGTGTATTGAAGGGATGGCGGCGTCTCTGGGGCACACTCAGTCTCTTCACACCAACGCACTCGATGAAGCGATTGCACTTCCAACTGAATTCTCTGCTCGTATTGCCCGTAATACTCAGCTCTTCCTACAGGACGAAACTAGTATTTGTAAGGTGATTGACCCTTGGGGGGGGTCTTACTACCTCGAGTCTTTGACACAGGAACTCATTCGCAAGGGATGGGACCACATCAAAGAAGTGGAATCCTATGGAGGAATGGCCAAGGCGATCGAAGAAGGATTACCGAAGCTCCGCATCGAAGAAGCAGCGGCTCGTCGTCAGGCTTGGATCGACAGTGGTAAAGAAACCATTGTAGGTGTGAATAAGTATCGCCTCGAGAAGGAAGATCCTCTCGAGATTCTCGATATCGACAATACTGCAGTGAGACTGAGTCAGATCGAGCGGTTGAAGAAACTCCGAGGAGAGCGAAATGAAGAAGCTTGCCAGACAGCTCTGAAAGCATTGGAAAACGCCGCTGCGACGGGTGAAGGTAACCTCCTTGAACTCGCCGTAGAAGCCGCTAAAAATCGTGCTTCATTGGGTGAAATCTCTGATGCTTGTGAAAAGACCTTTGGTCGTCATCAGGCAGTGATTCGCTCGATTTCCGGGGTTTATAGTAGTGAATTTGGAAATAAGGACGCTATGGAAAAAATACGAGCCCGCACAAAAGCATTCGAAGAAAAAGAAGGCCGTCGCCCTCGCATCATGGTTGCGAAGATGGGTCAGGATGGTCATGACCGTGGCGCGAAAGTGGTTTCAACTGCTTACGCGGATATGGGTTTCGACGTGGATATCGGACCGTTGTTTCAGACTCCAGAAGAAGCTGCTCGCCAAGCAGTCGAGAATGACTGTCACATCGTTGCGATGAGTTCACTGGCAGCGGGGCACAAAACCTTACTTCCGCAATTAGTGAGCGAGTTGAAAAAACTCGATCGTGAGGACATGATTGTGGTCTGTGGCGGGGTGATCCCCGCGCAGGACTATGATTACCTGTTCGAAAACGGCGCTTCTGCGGTTTTTGGACCAGGAACGGTCATTACGGATTCTGCCAGCAAGTTATTGAGTATTCTCGAAGAAGAGTAAGCTTCAACCTGCCGCTTGATTTAATTGTTCAGACCCCAGTATTGGTTGATACCAATACTGGGGTTTTTTCTGGAAATAAAAGTGCAGTGTTTTTCTGCATGTCATTTAGGATTCAGGAATCGGGTCGATCATTAACTCATCGAGTGTTTGGTTTGAAGGCATCCAAGCGGTTACTTTAGAAATTTTGTCATGTTATTACATTGGAGTAGTGTTTATGAAACGGGTCATCCGGACATCGATGAGCAGCACAAGCGGATCATCGAAGAAATGAATCAGCTTCATGAAGCGATTAATGAGCGACGTGATGTTGAAGCAATTTTTGCTATTCTGGAATTTATGACCAGCTATGTTGAGGATCATTTCTCCTTTGAAGAAAAATGCGTGGAAGAATTCAAATGTCCCCATGCTGAAGAAAACAAAACCGCTCACGTTGCCTTCGTGGCGCTTCTGAAGGAAAGCAAAGCCAAATTCGAAAAAGGGGAAGTTAATCACGCTGGGGCCATGGATTTCTATTATGAAATCGTAATTTGGATCAAGGAACACATCCTTCAAGTGGATAAGCACAATTTCAGTTGCGTGAAAGACCAGCTGAAGAAAAAATTCGGGTAGTTCTGCCTGGTATGCCTCCCTAGTTCTCTCACCGCGCAAACGAGAGCATGTTGTTAGGCCCTTGAACCGATCAGATGTTTACCGTCATCTACAGATTTGAAATTAAACCTGGAATGGATGCTGAATTTCGGAATTCATGGTTGGAAACGACGAAGGGAATCTACCAGTATTATGGAAGTCTGGGCTCGCGTTTGCATAGAGAAGTAGAGACTTCTTTCGTTTATCTGGGATATGCACAATGGCCATCGAGAGATTCTTGGAAGTCGATGAAGAAGGATCTTCCGGAACCCTATTTTTTTCATCAGAAAAAAATGCGGAATTGTTTGTTGAGTGTCGAGGTTCTGCACGAAATGGATGTTGTTGATGATTGGCTTCAATCCGATGGGAATGGAACATTGAACGATTGATAAGTTTTCCCAGGAAGAAGCCTCCTCTTGTCAGCGTTGGGTTTTTTAGCTAACTTATCCATTTTCCGGAAATTGACGGCAATTCGGATTATAGAAAAACGCCAGCATGGAACATTCAGATACTCATAAACCAGAGTGGACCCCCCAAGATGCGGGGAGCGAATTTGCTTCTTTTGTAATGAAGGGAGTGGATGGACCCACCGCCATATCAAACCGCGGACGCAAAAAGCGGCGGCAATTGTCGGTCGATGACTACGTCAATGGAGTGTTGGAGCAAAACAGGACCATCCTTGCGCGGGCTATCACCCTGATCGAAAGCAATGCAGATGTTCATCGCGAAATGGGTCAGGAAGTGTTGCAGCATTTATTGCCTCATGCGGGAAATTCTACCCGTCTAGGAATCACCGGAGTTCCAGGTGCTGGAAAAAGCACTTTTGTGGAAAACCTAGGTGTCAGACTTTGTGAGCAGGGACACAAGGTTGCGGTATTGGCAGTGGATCCTAGCTCCAGTTTAAGCGGGGGAAGTATTCTTGGTGATAAAACCCGAATGGAAAAACTCTCCCGGGACAAAAGAGCGTTTATCCGTCCTTCTCCCACGAGCGGAGCTCTTGGCGGTGTTGCGGAGAAGAGCCGCTCGACCATCGTGCTTTGTGAAGCCGCTGGTTATGATACGATTCTCGTGGAAACCGTTGGTGTGGGGCAGAATGAAACAACCGTACGACAAATGGTGGATTGTTTCTTGTTACTGACGATTGCTGGCGCAGGCGATGATCTGCAAGGCATTAAGAAAGGAGTGGTTGAGTTGGCTGATATCTTTGCGGTCAACAAGGCGGACGGGAATAACAAGCTGAGAGCCCAACGAGCACGCAGCGAGATGAAGACAGTACTCCATTACCTCACCCCCTATACCCCTGAATGGACAATCCCAGCGATGACTTGTTCTGCATTCACCGGAGAAGGAGTCGATAAAGTATGGGAGACCGTCGAGAAGTTCTATGAGCATTTGCGGAAAACGGGATATTTGGAATCGCGGAGAGCCCAGCAGAATGTGAATTGGATGCATGAAATGATGATTCAGAATCTGAAACACCGTTTCCTCCATCACGAAAAAGTTGCGTCTAAGCTCAGTGACTTGGAGCACAAAGTCGCCAATGGGAAACTGCCTGCTTATTCCGCTGCAAAAACGTTGTTGGCGGAGTTTTTGGACGAGAAATAGTTACCGCGATTATTGTCGGTGTAGAGCAGGTTTTTCGGCCCCGAACCATCGCCATTTTTGGAGCATTCTGTGTTTACTCTGATACGATTTGGTGTTGTCAAATGGGCAATCAGCGCAAGACGGCATGTGTTTTGTGTGCATTGAAATACTCCCAAACTCATGCAACGCGGCGAACTTGCACATTTCACAACATCCTGTAGGACAGAGTAATGAGGCTTTTTTGCGGCGTTGCACAATTTTGACAAGTGCCAACTTGCCTTCGATTGTGCGCCTTGCCAAAAAACCTCATTCTTTCTGCCAAACGTGTCAGCTTAAGTGCAGGATGCTCTAGCTATCTCTTCAGCGACAAAAAGGCTGCGAGTTCCTTGACGGCCGGGGTCACTTTGTAACCTTTGGCTACTCGTTTTGATTGAATGAGAAGTTTCCCCTTTTTGCGATCGGCTTTGAGATCGACATCCCCTATCAAATCGATCCCTGCTAAAATAGGAAGAGCATAGTAGCCGCGGGTGCGTTTGGCGGGAGGGGTATAAACCTCCCAGGTGTAATCGAAATCCCAAAGCTGTCGGGTAAGGGTGCGGTTGAGTATGAGAGGATCAAGTGGGGCTAGTAGTTTTAAATCCTCACTTGGAGGAGGGTTATTTGACATCAACGACTCGAGTTGAGGGGCATCGGATTTCAGGATGTAGAGTGGGGCACATCCATCGACCTCGACAGGTAGGATTCGGTTTTTAACAAGTGGTAGTTCATTCCGGGTCAACGGAGTGAGGCGATGCTGGCGGAGCTTGAGGTGGGCGGTCCACTGTTTGATTTGCGAGGGAGTGGGAGTTTTGGAATTCAGAATTTCTTCTGGTAGAACGCGGCTTGGTAAATCGTAGATTCTTCGACCGTTGAGGCGTCGGGAGATGAGTAGTTTTCCATGGGCAAACAATTTGTCTAGTACCACTTTTACGGTCCGGGAATTGTTCCATCCATTATGGGATCGACCCTCGTGTACGATGTGTTCTGAACCCAACGCCCCGCGGTTCTCAATTTCGTTCAGTATGTATTTGGCAATTTTGCGTTCATCCGGCGTTAGTTTTCCTCCCCACTGCCCAGGAGATTTGGACCTTTGTTTCATCAATCCCTGCAAATAGGGCCAGGCTTCGAGCGGAAAGGCTGCCAACACCCAGCGTCCAGGATGGAAATGCTCAAAGGCTGTTCTGGATTCGGCTGGCAATACTGGAGTCTCATGAGAACAAGATTCATGGATGCCATACAAATACTGGTGAAGGTCTCCCTCTTGGTGGTTGGAAATACGGTTTCGGCAGATATGTTCATGCATGCGCCCACAAACATTAATGGGGTCGATTTGAATAAAGCCTAAATGATTCAACACTTCATCAGCATTGGAATGTGGGCAGACCAAACCCGTCGCTTCGAGAGCGAATCGACGGGCGGTCATTCTGTCGATTTTGCAAGGTGCGGACATTGCGTTTGAAAAGAATGGTTACCAGTTAAAGGGTCATCTGGGTTTCTACCTAAGGCAGCTTATACATCCCCTCAACTTCGACAACCCAGTTCCCATCATCTGGAAACCCGGGAGCGTGTCCTTTAGAGGCATCCCAACCCTCTGCCATCAGCGCGATCGCAGAGAGAAATGACGCATTTACGGGCAAGTAGGCAATACAGCCGTTTGGTTCACGGGGGCGGCGAACATGTCCGCTGGGCATGAATCTTGCGGCTCCTTCGGTATTGGATACAATGGCTATTGCGGTATCGGCCTTTCCAAGGCGTGTGTAATTCATTGCGGACATTCCCAAGGCCCAACTGACCCAGCGTTGCAGTTTATCGGGATGGCTTTCGGTGACGGCATGAATAGTCGCCCGCATAATTTCGGGGTTCATTTTGTCCGTGTTGGGTAATAGGCCGTAGGAAAGAACCATGGAGTTTGCGACGGGTTCACCGCTATTGTAGACTCCTTTGAAGCTTTCAATTTCGAGGTACTTTCCATCCTCCACAGGTAAAGGGGCCAAAAGGTCCCGAACCTCTTTCCACTTGTCGCTCCTCGGGAGATTGAGACGTTCACTCCACTGCATGGCGAGGTCGAGGGTGTAGTACCAATAGGCGAGTTCAAATGTTGGGTTGCGGGTATGGTTTTCACCCGTACTTTCGGTGACCGCTTTGATTGGGGGCCCAAGATTGTAGAATCCGGTTTCAGAATCGAGTTGTGCGTAACTCGCAAGAAAATCAGCAGATTCAAAAACGATGTTCTTATACTCTTCCAAGGTCTCCTGTGTGGGTTTTGCCCGGTAAACCATTTCACATAGGTAAATGGGATTGGGTTGATTCCATATAATAAATGGATTGATGGTGCCCGGACCTGGGCGACCATCGTATCCCGACATTTTGGGCCATCTCACCCCTTCAAATCCTTGTGATTCGGCCACCTTCTTCCCTTTTGGAAGGACTTCCTTATACCATTGCAATCCCTTTTCAAGATATTGCACTCGCCCCCACTGATACCATTGGGAAGCGTGTACGATGTAGACCTCAGAATTGTGTTTCCCATACCAACTGAGCTGAGTCAGGCCAGTCTCTGCAGGCGGGACAGAACCCGAAAAATTGATGCGCATGAGATACTGGGAGAGTATGATGCGACGTTCGAGTTCCAGAGCCCGAGAATCCTTGCTCTTATTGAGCTGTACCATGCCTCCGTTATTCCAATAATCCTGCCAGGCTGTTGTGCTGTTTTCAAAAACATCTCTGGGAGCGGTAAAAGGGGGATTCTTTTCGGGTGAAAAAGAGGATGTGAATACGAGATGAGAGGCATTGTCGGCAGTGAGTTCGAGGTGATGGGGTGCCTGAAGTTCTAATGTTGCATTCTTAGCGGTTACTTCGACCCAGTAATCTGCGCCGAGGGTGTTGCGATGGATGAGCCAGCTATTGGGGGCGGACGCTTCCAGGGTGGTCGTGTGCTCATCTTCTCTGTCCCAGATCAGGGGAGGTTTGTTTTTGACGGAGGTTTGGTAGGAAAGAGGGAATGCCCATTGCATGGTGAGTCGACCCTCTTTTAGCAACTCGGATTCGACTTCAACCACGAGGATGGAGTCATTCGAATCAACCGCAGTTTTTACCACGACTACCTTTCCTTCTATTTCCCATTTACTGAGAATAATTCCAGTCCAAAGGTTCAATGTTTGTTCAATGTGTTCGATCTTTTCAGATTCAATGGATTTTCCGTCCAGAAGGAACCCGATGCGACCTAGAGGAACCGGATGAGGGTTTTCGCGAAAATAGGCGCCAGCTTCGGTGTGTTGCAGTGCAGGAAAATTGATCTCTCGTCCGTAAAAAGGATAGGCTTTCATCGTATCTTCGAGAGTGAGCCCTTTGGGGTTTGGCCAAGAGTGCCATGCCCAGGAACTTAGAGTTTCGAGTGGGAGTCCGTCATCGTAGTAATCTGCTGCGAGAGATTGTAACCCGGTGATATCGGCGGTGAACGCAAAGTCCCCATTTCCGACCGAAACCGCTGCCTCTGGGTCGACCGCGGTCGTGACGACATTGTGGCGTTGAACAAGCGTTTCTCTATCGATTTTCGCATTTGCGAAAATCGTTCCAAAGGGAAGGATAAGAAACAGAAGAACGTGATAGAGAGGAGACAGGGTTCGGGTAGACATGTTTTAAGAAATGAGTGAGAGAGGGAAGAATGCAAGTTGCATTTTTAGGCCATGAATCCATCGACGAAAAGGCCGTCCCCAGAACCTAACAGAGGACGGCCTCGCATGTTGTTGTTTCTATCGTTGTTGTTATTCCGTTGTTACCCTTTTTGGTGGGTTTCCATTACTGCATATGATGACTAAATTGTGTTGATGCTGACTCCACCATTGACGGTCTCCACTCTCAGTGCCGGTCCACCTCCGTTGATGTTAGCATTGAGATGGCGACGTTTTTTTGTGGCGTCACTTGGGAGAGGGAAATCGCAGTTGATTCCACCATTGACGGTCGAAACTTTCACATTAAAGGCAGCAGATTCTGGTAGCGCTACTTTAACGCCACCATTAACGGTTTGAAATGTCATATCATCCATCACTAGATCCTCGGTAAAAGCAACGTTGATGCCTCCGTTGACTGTATCCACGTTGGCTGATCCAGAAATGCCTCGTGCTTTGATACCGCCATTGACCGTTTCAAGATCGATATCACCCGCCAGATCGGTCACTGTGACACCTCCATTAACGGAAGCCAATGATACCGCCATTTCTTGGGGCACATTGAGTATATAATCAACCGATGCGTTCACATTGCTTCCGCTGACCCAGCGCCAGAATCCTTTTCCAGATTTTGGAAGTTTGGTTTTGACCGAGAGAGTGTCTCCTTCGTTTTCGATATCAATGACGATTTTATCGAGGTAGGTTTGCGCTGTTTCTTCGCTTCCGGCCTTAACCTTCATGGTGCAGGTCAGCTCAATCGTGTCAGTGTCGATGCCCACGCATTTGATGGAACCATTTACATTGTTTAAGTCAATTTTTTGAATGCTGTCTGCGGGGATCTGATGCACCACCGCTTCTTCCACCTTTGCGGCGTGAGAAATCATGCTCGTCAGTGCGAGAGCAAAAATGGAAATAAGTGTCTTGGAATGGAATAGATTGTTCATGGCAGGTTTTTTGAGTTGTTGATAAATAGTTATACGCTACGAACGTGCCAATTGTTTTGAAAAAGGGCAGATTTGTGAATATTTCTGGGACAATGGTATTTATAACCTCTTTTGGGCGCCAAGAGAGTGGTTAATATCGCCCTGTATAGGTGGAATTTACCTCACAGGGAGTTGATCCTAGGGGATTATTATTTCTTCTAGTTATTATTAACACAAAAAATATACTAATACTTGAAACCCGAAGAATAAGTTTCTATTTTCGCAATTATGGAAGAACGACCATTTAAAATATTGGGGATACAACAAATTGCAATTGGTGGACTCGACAAGTCGAAGCTCGCCACCTTCTGGGTAGACATGCTCGGTCTTGTGAAAGAAAAAGACTTTCAAAGTGAGCGTGAAAACGTGGACGAAGATGTTCTTGTAATGGGAACGGGTCCACACGCGGTTGAAGTCGATTTGATGCAGCCGATTGATCCAGACAAAAAGCCTAAGGTTCACGAACCAAAGCTGAATCATGTTGGACTTTGGGTTGATGACCTTGCCAAAGCAGTTGAATGGCTGACTTCAAAGGGGATGCGATTTACTCCTGGTGGAATTCGACCGGGCGCTAGCGGATACGATGTATGCTTTGTGCACCCCAAAGGGAATGAAGAGTTTCCGTTGTGTTCCGAAGGCGTTCTCGTGGAACTCGTTCAAGCACCTGAAGAGGTGATTAAGGCCAAATCCTAATTATTTGCCAGAGTCGGATTTAAGAGAAAAATTTAATCAATGAACCCCGCTGTTTCAATAGGCTGCGGGGTTTTTTGTGTCCCATTCTATTGTCGCGCAGGGTTTTGCCTTCGGGACGGGCCAAGCCTTTGTGCAGTCTGTGGTAAATTCGAAGGCCTACATAACGAGTGGATTCTGCAAGCGAAACCCCTACAGAATTACATAGTGCTTAAAACGCGAATCGATATAAGCCCCGCCTGTTTTTTCGGGTATTCTGCTTTTACTCTTTTTCCTGGGCAACTAGTTCGCCGAGAAGCCAGAGAAAGTCAGACAAACGATTGAGATAGGGAAGCATTTTTCTCACTGCCGGATCCTCTTCGATGTCCAGCAAATGCAAGACGGAACGTTCGGCTCTTCGAGACACAGTCCTAGCGACGTGGATCGCCCCCGATTCTGGGTTAGCGCCAGGCAGAACGAATCCATCCATTTTTACCAGTGGCTCAAGTTTCTTTATCTCTTCGTCCAACCAATCGAGAAAAGCATCACAAAATTGAGGGCGGTTCTTGGAAACGTGATCATCTGCAGTTGTTGCGAGGTCTGCGCCGACGGCAAGGAGTTGACTCTGCACGGTGTGAAGAAGCTCGGCGTGTTCAACCATTTCGGGTTGGAGACGCATCAGAGCCTTCGCAAAACCGATTGAGCTGCCCAACTCGTCTATAGTCCCATAAGACTCTACCCTGAGGTCTGATTTGGACACAGCTCGACCGTATCGGAGGGCTGTTTGCCCTCCGTCGCCTTTTTTCGTGACAATTGTCATGCAGAAAACTCTGCAGGATTGTTACGCTTCTTCAACTGAAACGTTGTATTTTGTTCCACCAACGGAAAGAACCATGTCAGCTTTGCCTTCAAAATTGCTTGGCAACTCAACTGGAGCAGCAGCTGGTTTTGCAGTTTCTGCTTTTGCTGGAGCTTGATCCTTGGTTTTGTAGTAGGTTTCAACCTGTTGTGGGAACATCGCCCAAATGACGCAATGTTCATCATCTGTTGGGAGTCCTTTTTCCTTCAATTCAGCTCGGAGATCTTCCATTCCTTTGCGCTTAACCGCATCGGATTCAACTGGACGGCAAGTGATAGGTTCACGACATGCTTGTGCTGCCGCGATCTTTTGCACTTCTGGATCAATGGCTGCTGGTGTGGTTCCGTAGTATCCAAGAGCGATATCTTGTGCTTGTGGAGAAAGGTTTTTCCAGCGACCGAACTTCACATTTAGAAAGGCTTGGTTTCCGGCAATTTGAGAGGTTGGGGTTACCAATGGCATCCAACCCAAGGCTTCACGTACAACAGGAACTTCTGCAAAAACCTCATCGAATTTATCTTCCATCTTCTGATCTTTGAGCTGTTTGCGGAAATTGGAGAGCATACCGCCCGGCACTTGGTAAACCAATGCATCACTGTCAACAACTTCGTTTTTATGGGCTGTGAAGTCGGACAATTCAGCATAAACACCTTCCATGTGCTTACGAACTTTTGCTAACGCATCGATTTGATCCGCTGAGATTTTAGGGCAACGTGCATGACCCTTGAGCATGGAAGCCATGCGGATGGTGTCAGGTTGTCCAGTTCCGTTTGCGAATGGAACGACAGAACAGTCGATTGCATCAACTCCAGCTTCAATCGCTGCATAATAGGTTGTCGCACCCAAACCTGCTGTTTCGTGAGTATGAATCCAAACGGGACATTTCACATTCGCTTTGAGACCCTTAACAATGTCGTACGCTTGTTGCGGAGGGATGAGGCCTGCCATGTCCTTGATCACGATGGTGCTTGCACCCATTTCTTCGAGCTCACACCCGAGTTTTACAAATCCTTCGGTGTTGTGAACCGGACTGGTTGTGTAACAAATCACACCGTGTGCTTCTTTGCCGGCTTTATTTGCCGCTTCGATCGCACAACGCATGTTGCGAGGGTCATTCAACGCATCGAAGATACGGAAAATATCCATTCCGTGTTTAGCGGACATGTTGATGAAGGCTTCAACAACATCATCTGGCTGGTGAGCATAGGCTACAATATTTTGCCCACGGAGCAGCATCATGTGTTTGGTTTTTGGACAAGCTTTTTTGAGGGCATCCAAACGATCAAAAGGCCATTCCTTAAGAAAACGAAGCCCAGCATCAATAGTTGCACCTCCCCACGTTTCGAGAGAGCCGAAACCCCAGTTGTCCAACAGCTCGCACACTGGGAGCATTTGTTCGGTTGTCATTCGGGTCGCTGCCAGCGACTGATGACCATCACGTAATACGTTGTTATTAAAGACTACAGGAACGGTTGCACTCATATCAGAATCTTTGGGTCTAAGCTAATAAGTTAATCTACTAGTTCTAATGAACAAAATTAGAACCAGTGTTGATGTAACCCCCTCGAAAAACAAAACGCAATAAATTTCTATTAGCAGAGCTTAATATTTGATAAGCAATGCTGTCACTGGCAGGATCGGCTTGCTCTAGAATGGGATGCAAAGCCCGTTGTTTGTTTTACTCTATATCCCGAACTTTACCACCTTCTGCGATCAGATCGTAGCCAAAGGCATCTTCAATCTTAACTTCTGCAAAGCGCCCGGTGGGTAAGGTTTCGTCTACGAATACAACGCCGTCGATTTCCGGAGCGTCACGGTAGGATCGAGCGATGCCCGGACTATCGACCAGAACTTTGAGGGTTTTCCCAATTTCGCCATCATGGTAGTTCGCTGAAATGGGTTCCTGTCGTTGCATGGCGACATTCCACCGTTTCTTTTTCCGCATGTGATGGATATGTTGGTCGAGTTTGTGCGCTCGAGTCCCCTCTTCTTTGGAGTATTGAAACACTCCCATGCGTTCGAATTGGGCTGCTTCTATAAACTCCACCAACTCATCAAAATCAGCATCTGTTTCCCCAGGGAACCCAACGATAAAGGTTGTGCGAATCGCGAGATCTGGAATGCCATTGCGCATGCGACGAAGCAGATCGCGAATGTAATCTCCACCGGTCTCTCGTTTCATACGACTCAGCATATTGTCGGATATGTGCTGAAGCGGGATGTCTACGTAGTTCACTACCTTGTCACAGGAAGCGATGGTTTCAATCAGTTCATCGCTCCAGTGCGCAGGATGGGTGTAAAGCAAACGAACCCAGAAATCACCCTCGATCTTGTTGATTTCTTTGAGCAACATTGCAAGAGATTCACCTTTTGTTGAATCAACCGGAGATCGAGGATTAGGTCGAGATTCCTCCCATCGGTCCATGCCGAAGTAAGTGGTATCCTGAGAGATTAAATTGAGTTCCTTCACGCCTTGTCTGACAAGAATCTGTGCTTCTTTCACGACGGATTCGATGGTGCGACTCCTGTGCTTCCCACGAATTTTTGGAATGATGCAAAACGAACACGGATGGTTGCAGCCCTCTGCAATCTTAATGTATGCAGTGTGGTGCGGGGTGAGGCGAAACCGTGGAGTATCGTAGTCAGGAATATACTTTGGTTTTCGAGTGACGAAGTCTCTGTCGGTCGTTTTTATTCCTTCGAACGCTTTTAAGAGGATGTCGGGAATCTGTGCGAGTTGATCCAAACCCACAAAGGCATCAATCTCTGGCATCAATTTCGGGAGTTCTTCCTTGAAACGCTGAGAGAGGCAACCTGCCACGATCAACTTTTGTTTGTGTTTGCGGCGAGTGCTGTCGCGCTCCTGCACGGCTCCGAAGATGGCGTCGATACTTTCTTTCTTCGCATTATCGATGAACGAACAGGTGTTGATGATCAACGCATCCGCATTCTCAGGTTCATCTATGAGCGTCATTCCAGCTTTGTCCAAGTATCCCATCATGATTTCGGAATCGATGAGATTTTTGGCGCAGCCGAGGGAGATCATTCCTACAGTGGGCATGGTTTGTTTGGTTTATGCGCTTGATTCAAAAATTAAGAGAGCCGCATTTGTTATGAATGCGGCTCTTTGTTTCAATTTGGAAATAGATTTCCCTTAGGCCGGAACACCTTCAGGAGTGGCTTCACCCTCAAGGTCTCCGTCGTTGTCCTTCTTCTTTTTTGCCTTTTTCTCAACATCTTCAGAGTCCTCCTCGTCATCCATCGGAGGCAGTGGCGTGTGTAGGACGGGGGATCGGATTTCGCCATATTCGAGGATTTCCTCGACGTGAATTCCTTCGAGCGTTTCGTGTTCAAGCAGCGCTTCTGCTACTTTGATGAGCGTATCCTTGTGCCCCTCGATCAGTTCCTTCGCACGGTCAAATTGGCTCTGGTTGATTGAGTGAATGGCAACGTCGATCTTACGGGCGGTTTCCTCCGAAACATGTTGGTTACGGCTGATTTCCTTGCCTAGGAACACCTGGTCATTGTTTTCACCGTATGAAACAGGACCCAAATCACTCATGCCCCAATCACAGACCATATGGCGTGCATACTTGGTAGCCTGTTTTAAATCCATCGATGCGCCTGTACTATAGTCGCCAGTGATGATTTCTTCAGCAATACGACCTCCCATGATCATGCAGATATGGTCGAGTATCTCAGATTTTGTTTCTCCTAGGATATCCTTAATCGGAGTATACATCGTGAGTCCGAGTGCTCGTCCACGTGGAAGAATCGTTACCTTGTGAAGGGCTACCTTGCGTGGTTTCAGAATGACCTGAAGGATTGCATGACCAGCTTCATGGTAGGCTGTCATCTTCTTATCCTCATCATCCATGAGTTGGCGACGTTCGCGACCAAAACGGATTTTGTCATGAGCATCTTCGATTTCACGCATGGTCACCTCGGGATTGCCATAACGGGCCGCGAGCAAGGCGGCTTCATTGAGCAAATTTGCAAGGTCTGCACCCGCAAACCCAACAGTAGAACGGGCAACGCGGTGAAGTTCCACGTCCTTTGAAATCTTAATTTTCTTGGCGTGGACTCTAAGGATGGCTTCACGGCCGGATAAATCTGGAACTTCAATTGAAACCTGACGGTCGAAACGGCCCGGGCGAAGCAAGGCTGCGTCCAAGACGTCGGGACGGTTGGTCGCTGCGATAATAATAACACCTTCGTGTCCATCAAACCCATCCATTTCCACCAAAAGGGAATTGAGGGTTTGCTCGCGTTCGTCATTTCCTCCGCCGAGTCCGGCGCCACGTTGGCGACCTACGGCGTCAATTTCATCTATAAAGACAAGGCAAGGGGCATTTTTACGACCCTGTTCAAACATGTCGCGTACTCGGGCAGCACCCACCCCGACAAACATCTCCACGAAGTCGGAACCTGAAATGGAGAAGAATGGAACATCTGCTTCACCGGCTACCGCTTTGGCAAGGAGTGTTTTACCAGTGCCTGGAGGGCCCACCATGAGAATTCCCTTGGGAATCTTTCCTCCGATTTTCTGATATTTCTTCGGGTCTCTAAGAAATTCTACGATTTCGCTGACCTCTTCCTTTGCCTCTTCACAACCGGCGACGTCTTTGAAGGTGACCCGATCTTTATCGCGAGTGAGCATTTTGGCTTTTGATTTTCCAAAACTCATGGCACCGCGGCCCGCACTGCGAATTTGGCGGATGAATACAAAATACAATATACCGACAATCAGTAGAATCGGCAGGAAACTTCCAAGAAGATCGGTCATCCAATTATTGGCACGTTTCTCGTTGAATTTTTCTCGAAGAACTTCGAAATCTTCAGTGGTTATCCGACCCTCAGCAACAAAGCGGTTGGGCGCACCGCCCTCAACGGAAGCATCTGCGACTGGACGCATGGTACCGTCTATTTTGTACCAAGATTCTCCCCCCCGTGGATCGTTGACGATGGAACCTGAAATAACTTCGTCTTTGGACGCCATTTTTACCACTTCGGGCACGGACATCTGTATCACGTTGGAATTGACGGAGTTACCGATGGTTGCAAAGGCTAAAAATACACCTAGAATCACCAACCATATGATTAGAACCTTTGGTTCGATCATTCGGTCATTGGGTTTCCGGTTATTCGGATTGTTACCTGGTTTTTGTGGTAAGCGGTTTTTCATTCCTTATAGATTAAATGCTGAAAGAACGTTAACTCTGTTTGTAAGTCAACCTCAGAAGGATTTTCGATTTGTGAGTGACACGGCCGTATTCAGAGGGCAGAAGTCCTGGCACCCATAGGATGTCGCCAGCACGATTGCAGATAACAGGAAGGCGTTTTCGAAGTCTCGATTCGATTTTCCTGTCGATAAAACACGATTTGAGTTTTTTGTCATGATTGAGGCCGAGGGGAACATAACGCATCCCTTCCTCCCAGAATTTGACTCGAATCGTTCCCTCTCCTTTGAGAACTTTTTCATCGAGATGAATCTGGGTGAAAGGATCATCCTCCCCACTGCTTATGTTATTATATAGATCGGAAGTGAAGCGGATTCGTTCACTTCTGAAAAGCTTTCCGTCTGGGAATCTCAGGATTCCTGCGAATCCAAGACAGAACTGTTTGGGGCAAAACGCCTCGTAGGTCCTTGTTGATTGCAACTGCAGGTGTTGAAGATCTTTTCGTTCCACTCTCCAGTCAGCAGAGATCGAGTAGCTGTCACCTACTACAAGCTGTGAAAGACGATCGATCATATCGTGGCCTAGATTTCCAGAGAGACGATGAGTGTTGAGCCAGATCCACAAACATCGTTTAACGATGGCATTTGGGTGCTCTTTGATCTGTTGAATTGGAAACGCCATTTGCTTTAGGTCGATGGATTGAACCGCAGAGCGTGCCAAATTATTCAGAACTTCTGCGTCTTCGGCTAAATGATTTAGACTTTTGGCGATATTGGGGATGAGCGTATCCGGTTGTCTTTGATTCCATATCGGCAACAGTTTGTTTCTGATGAAATTTCGGTAGTAGGTGTTCTGACTGTTGGACGTATCCTCCCTCCAGTTCTGATGAATTTGGTGAAGAACGGCTAGAATTTCTGATTTTTGCAGCGCAAGTAGAGGACGACCAAACTGCATCCCGTTTTGAAATTGTTGATATGCCTTCGGTGCGATCAGTCCATCGAGTGAGCTGGCGCGGCTGAGGCGCATGAGTAAGGACTCGGCCCGATCATCCATGTGATGGGCGGTGAGGATGATACCCAACGCGGCCTCATTCCAAGTTTCAAGGAAGAACTGCATTCGAGCCTGTCGTAGACTTGCTTCATCAGTGGCAATATCGCAAGGGTTTTGGGTGTGTTCTCCAAATCGGGAATCGACGCCCAAGGTGTTCGCCAATTGCGCCACAAATCGAGCATCTTCCTTTGAGTCTTCTCCCCGGGTTCTGTGATTGAAATGGAGTAAAGTGGTACGATCTTTTAGTGCTGGAAAGGTCGCAATGAACCAACGCGTGAGAAACACCGAATCTGCACCGCTAGAACATGCGATTCCGATACGGCCAGGAGCGGTATTCAGAGATTGCAGCTGATTCTTTAGTTCCTCAGCGATATTTTCCTTCGGGAAGGCTTGCTTAAGGATTGTATCTGTCCTGTGTTCCGTCATGTTCAATAGAGAGATTCTGATGATTCAGGATCTCCTCGAATCCCATTTATTTATATGCCATTATCGTTGATCGTAATTGAAATGAAAATGGAGGTCTTTTAAAGCCTACTCGCTCCTTATGCCGACACAACCCCTGATTGATCTGGATGCGATGCTATCCGCTAGCAGTGGACTCAAATGGGCCAAACCCTTGGCTCCGTTCATCAAAAGCTTTTTCAAAATCAATAGGGTCAATGATGACTATGCTGCCTTTTGTGATCAGTATGAACGCGGTGACCTTGGGGATACACACTTTTTCGTCGCAGGTTTGCGGTATCTGGGTGTGGAATACGAAATCAGCGAAGAGGATTTGCAAAAGATCCCACAGACGGGGCCACTTATGGTCGTGGCGAATCATCCTTACGGTGGCATTGACGGATTGGTAATGGGAGCAGTGCTGACACAGGCCCGGCCCGATGCTCGATTATTAGCGAACGAGTTGTTGTGCAAGATCGAGCCGATTCGCCCTTACGTGTTTGGGGTGGATGTGTTTGGGGGGAAGAACGCGGCCCGGAAAAACCTAAGGTCCATGAAGCAGTCGTTAAAGTGGTTAGATAGTGGTGGGTGTATTGCGACTTTTCCTTCCGGAACGGTGTCTCATTTTAGTTGGAAAAACTTGATGGTCGTAGATCCTCCGTGGAATCCGCATATCACCAGTATGGCTCAGCGCACAGAGGCATCGGTGCTCCCTCTGTTTTTCCCAGGCCGAAACTCGCTTTTTTTTCAGTTGGCGGGTCTGATCCATCCGTTGTTACGCACTTTGATGCTCGCTCGAGAAATGGCGCGACTCAAGGGGCATACTATATCAGTGCGAGTGGGGAAACCGGTCCTGCCAGGACGGTTGAAGACTGCCGGGAATCTCACCGAAGCCACCCAACATATTCGCCTCAAAACTTATGTGTTGCGGGATCGTGCAAAGGAGCCCGGAAACCAAAAAATTCGGAAATTCCCGTTGGCGTTGCCTGTTAAGAAAACGGTCTATCAGCCGGTGGTGCCTGCGATCGAGCCCCATTTGATGGAAGCCGAAATCGCCGCTTTACCGGAGACCGCTGTTCTTTTCACCCATGGAGTGTTTGATATTTACATAGCCCGGGCAGAAGAGATCCCTCATACACTCAGGGAACTGGGTCGATTGCGAGAGATTACCTTTCGTGAGATCGGAGAAGGGACAGGTATGCCCATTGATTTGGATGAGTTTGATCCTCATTATCTTCATCTCTTCATGTGGAATCGTGAAGCTTTGGAAGTGGTCGGAGCCTATCGCGTAGGATTGACAGATACGATCATGAACACCCTCGGAAAGAAGGGGCTCTACACGACTACGCTGTTTAAATTGAAGCATGAATTTCTGGAGGAATTGAATCCTGCGATCGAACTGGGTCGATCTTTCATCCGCATTGAATATCAACGCAAACAAGCAACGCTATCGATGTTGTGGAAGGGAATCGGAAGCTTTCTTGGCAGGAATCCACAGTATGCAAGGGTATTTGGGCCAGTTTCAATCACAGCAGAATACAGTTCAATTTCGAAGGATTTGATGGTTCAGTTTTTGAAAGAAAAGAAGTTGCATCCATCTTTGTCGAAAATGGTGAAAGCCCGACACCCTCATCGATCCAAACGCTTACGGAGCCGATTTCATGAGTCAATGAGGGAGAATGCGAATTCATTGGACGATGTCTCTGCGATGATCTCGGAGATCGAGTTTGATCAGAAAGGAGTCCCTGTATTGCTCAAACACTACCTGAAACTCAATGGTGTGATGTTATGTTTCAATCGGGATCCAAAGTTCAGCGATGTTGTCGACGGACTGATTCTGGTTGATCTGGAGCAGGGTGACCCCCATGTGCTTGGCCGGTATCTTGGCATTGAATCGATGCGCAAATTTCGGGCCTACCGCGAAGGAACGAAGGACCTCCAAGAGGTTTAATTGAATTTATTTAAATAATTTTCTTTTTTTAATTCGTAGCCGGATTCGTGAGAATTCGGATCAATTGAATGAAAACGTGAGCCTTGAATCTCTGAATTTTCTCAAGTTCAGCTACTTACGTTTTCGATCACGGCAATGTAATACCGATTAGTGTCTAAAAGACTTCGCACTGAAACAGATCTCATGCGAGCATGAGATACTACGGTAGATAAGTTGTAGTATTCGATGCTTGCATCGGATTATTTACGTATTGAATTAAACGCTAATTGGTATGAATAGTTTCAGCCGAATTTCCCGGATGCTCGGGCTTTCTCCATAATTTCAAAAATATCCCTCTCGAAATTTACGACTACCTTATCCCAGGACGCATCGAGTGCCGCTTTCCTGGAAGCTTCCTTCATTTTGTAGAGACCATCGCCGAGATTCAGTATTTTACGGGCGTTTTCTATAAATGTATTCTTGTCGTCGAGCGGAGCCAAATATCCATTGATGCCGGGAGTCACGAAAAGTCGAGGTGCGGCGTAGTTAAATGCGACCGCTGCGAGCCCACTCGCTAGTGCTTCGGTGACCACGTTTCCAAATGTCTCGGTCTGACTCGGAAAAATGAAAACATCTGCTGAGGCATAGTAACGGGCCAAGTCTTCTCCTTTTTGCATACCAGCGAATACGAAGCTTTTATTGTCTGCTTGGTATGTTTTTCTTTCGGGTCCATCACCGACGACCACTGCAGGGATATTGGGAAACTCCTTTCTGAGTTCTCTCACTGTGCGAAAGAATAGCTTCATGTTTTTTTCGGAGGCAATGCGGCCGACATAAATAAAAACGGGATCCTTCGGACCTGCTTCCCACGATTTTCGGAGATCTTCATCTCGCTTGGCGGGATCAAATAAGTGGGTGTCAACGCCCCGGCCCATCAATTTCAAATTCTTAAACCCTAATTCGAATAGTTGGTCACGCGTGTCTTCAGTGGGCACAAACGTGGCAAGGGTTCGATTGTGGAAATCCTTGAGATACAGCTCGGCGGGATCTTTGAGCAGGCCGAGATTGTAATGCATCATATACTGTTGAAAGTTGGTGTGAAACCCGCTTGTCGTAGGGAGTTTAAGCGTCTTTGCAGTCCATAATGCAGAATATCCGAGAGGACCCTCGGTGGCGATGTAGACGACATCGGGCCGATTCTTTTTCCAGATGCGTTTGACGCGGTTTGCGCTAGGTAGGCCCATTCGCAACCCCCGATAACCCGGCAGAGGGATGCTGTGAACATGGATTTGTTCAAAATCCAGGTGCTGGGCAACCTCTCCTTGCTCCAGATCCTTTAACATCGGTCGGATAACTTGAATGTCGTGTCCTCTTTCATTCAACCCAGAAACAAGATTGTAAAGAGTTCGAGCGACTCCATTCACCTCGGGCGGAAAAGTTTCCGTTATCAACGAGATTTTCATTCCGGTATTATATGTTGCGACAGTTGGGTTCGAATGCGGATTCGGAAGGATTTTAGATCGTATCTATTGTTTGATACTTTTCGACCTTGTCGACGAGATTTTTCGACTCCTTGCTAAGGATAGTAAATGGATAAAAAAACCGTTCGCTTTAGAATGAAAACCTAGTTTAATGATGAGTTATATCGTTTCTGAACTTGCTCACACGTAAATTGTGCGAAAACAGCATTTAACCCCTATCAAACGCTCAAATCGCTATGTATAGAATCTCTCGCAGGTTCTTTGTTTGGATTATCGTCTGTGCCCTATTGATGAGTTTCGGGCTGGGCTGGGTGCAATGGATGCATTACAAAAACCAACTGCAATCTAGAAAACAGATTGTGATGAGCGCGGTATTGGAATTGTGGAACAATGAGCTTGAATCAACCACGATCAAATTTGAATCGTTTGTCAGTAATCTTATTAAGAACCCAGGATTCCTGGAAGCGGTGCAATCGCAGGACAGTGTGGCGGTGGAATTGTTTGTGAGTTCCTTTCTAAACGCTTCATTTCCAGAACCTCTTAAACACACTCGTCTGTATATTCTTGATGAAAATGCCCATGTGATGTCTCAAAAAATCGTGGAATCCCCCGTTGGAATACACGAGAGCGAGTTATGGAGGCGTTCCAACGATTTGCCTCGGACTTTGTCGGGGATTGAATGGAATAATATGGATGGTCATGTTTTCCGTTTTTCTCATCCGTGGTTGACTGATGATGGTTATCATTGGGTGTGGTTGGAAATCCCTCTAGGCTATTTGGTAAACGAAATTGATTTTGATCCTCGGGTCAGAAGCCTACTTCGCAACAGGCACTCTGAAAGTATTGTCAGTCCGTTTCTCAATGCAAATGGATCGATGAAGACTATCGTTCACGGATTTGACCAAGATAAGCTCAAAACGATTTTTGATGTTCATCATCATGGCGTTCTGGAGAATTTGTCAGGGCGTGTCTTTAGTGTTGGTGAGTTTGGTCTCCTTGGCGTGGCAGGCGAACTGGTGGGAACCATGACCGTCTTGGATGATATCAAAGATGCGCGACTCCATTACAAGCTGAGTTTGATAAGATCGATTGGGTTGGTTTTGGTGGGAACCCTTCTGTTTTTGATTGTCGTTCCAAAAGCATTTTCGAATTACGAGCAGAAAATCTGGGACACCGAAAAAAACCTGGATCATCAAATGGAGGAGGGTGAAAAAGTGCTGGTTAAACTGGAAGAAAGAGAGCGGCTGTTTCGAAACCTATTTGAAGGGTCTCCGATTCCGATGATCCAGATTGATTATGATATCGAAACGGAACAACAAATCATCGGCTTATTTAACGATTTAATGTCAGAGGCTTCCGATTCTGAAATTGTCCATTTCGCAGAGAATCCAGATTTGTCACATCAGCTTGCTCAGGCTGAAATGGATTGTATCAACACCGCGGCATTGGATTTTTTTGCCTTGTCGGGAAAAGTCCACGATGTTGCCAATATTAATTGGCTAGTGGATTTGACCGATGACATTTTTAAAACGGCGTTGGTTCGATTGATCGCCAAGAATCGTAGCTTCACCAGTTTCGAATGTGAAATTACTCCAAGCTATGGAGCAAAACGAATCGCATTGGTTGATTTTGCGGCGGTTCAGAGTTGGGAAGACCAAGAGAGTATTATCATTACTTTTCAGGATATCACTGAGAATAAACGGGAGCATGAGGCTGCCTTGAGTGCAAAGGCAGAAGCGGAGGAAGCCAACCGATTGAAGTCTTCATTTTTGTCGAACATGTCCCATGAATTAAAAACTCCATTGAATGCAATCATTGGGTTTTCTGATTTGCTTTCTGACACGACGAAGGATCCGGTATCGTTGGAGCAGTTGAAGTTGATTCAGGACTCGGGACGTCATTTGCTCAATATCGTTAAGGATATCCTGGAACTGACACATCTGGACAGTGATCAAAGCCGTGCAAATTTTTATCCGTTTGGACTGCAAGAGTTTCTCTCTGATTTAATCCATCCTTTCATCCTTCCATCCTCTGAAAAAGGAATTGAATTGGTTCATGGGACGGAAAAAATGCCGAGTGCTTTTGTCTATTGCGATCAAGTAAAACTGCATCACATTTTCACTAACCTTCTCGACAATGCGCAGAAATTTACACGTGAAGGGACGATAGAAGTGGGTGCCAGTATAGATGTGTTGGGTCCGGGAGCAGTGTATCGTGCGGGTGATTTGAGTTCTCAGTTGAGGGAAGAGATCGAGAGAGTCGTGTCCCAGGAATTTGACAACCCGGAAGAGGCGGCCCTATGTCGATTGCACTTCTCAGTTGCTGACACGGGTCCGGGAGTGAAGGAAGATACTCTCCACAGAATATTTGATTCTTTTTACCAAGGTGATTCTTCGGCTACTCGTCGTCATGGCGGGGCGGGATTGGGACTCACTGTTTGTAGGAAATTGGTTAAAATGATGGATGGAAATATCGCTTTTAGGAACCGCAAAGAAGGAGGCGTGTTGGTTGAATTTACACTCTATGGGGTGACTTCAATCACTGATTCTTGAATCCCCCTGAGGATATTCGATTGCGATTTGATGAATAAATGGCAGTTTTAGAGGTCATTTGAGTCAGCTATTGCACATATTGACGGGCCCCACTGCGGTCGGAAAAACTCGACTTTCGTTGGAGTGGGCCCAGGAAAACGACGCTGAAATCGTGTCGTGTGATTCCCTCCTTTTCTACCGAGGGATGGATATCGGAACCGCCAAACCAAGTAGGGAAGAGATGAGTTTGATTCCCCATCATTGTATTGATTTGGTGGATGCCCATCAGCAGTTCAGTATCGCAGCATTTCTAAAAACTGCAAAAAAGGCCGTGGATGGAATTCTAGGGCGAGGGAAAAATGTATTGGTAACAGGTGGAAGTGGATTTTACCTTAAAGGATTTGTGGCACCTGTGATCGACGCCATTGTGGTTCCGGAAAAAATTGAAAATCAGGTGCTTCGGATTCAGGAAGAACAAGGATTGCCAGGATTAGTAGATGCTCTAAAGAAAGCGGCTCCAGAAGATTTCGACCGGATTGATTTACATAACTCACGGAGGGTTATTCCTGCATTGAAACGTTGTTTGGCAAGTGGGAAAGGGATCATTGAATTGCGAAATCAAGTGAAGAATGCGCCCTTTCCGTTCAGCGGCTTTGAGGTGAAGTCTGTTCTATTGGAGCGATCTCTGGAGAGTTTGGATCACCGGGTTCGTGAGCGCACCGGTGTGATGTTGAATGATGGTCTTATTGAGGAAGTCGAACGCTTGATTGAGCAGGGTTTCGAAGCGAATATGAGTGCGAGTCTGTCAATTGGGTATCGGGAAGTGATCGCACATTTGCGTGGTGAATTGAATTTGGAAGAACTCGAAGCGTTGATTAACACCAATACCATGAAACTCGTGAAGAAACAGAAAAAGTGGTTTCGACATCAGATGGAATTTGATCAAATCATAAATTTGGATGCGGGAGAACCTCATCCAAATGACTTATTTAAAAGGGATTCGAATGCTTAAGCAAATAGTCATCGATGACCTGTTTTTGGAATAAGGATCCCTCTACCAATGCCCAAACTTGAGGCAGGAGTTCCTCAGGAGTAGCGGAATCATCGGTGATTAGTTTCCATGGCTCCTCGTTTCGAATGAAATCGTGATATTCTTTTTTTGTGCGTCCCTCGCTGAGTAGCATGGTGAACAGAGGATTTTGTTGCATGAGATTGAGTATTTGGTCTCGCTGCTGCTCAGAGGTTTTGGACCATGGTGATCCGGTCGGGGTTTCGTGGGTGGCAATTTCAACTTTCACAGCAAAACGCATGAGCGTCGGCAGTAACGTTTCGAGAAACTGCTGATATTTTTGGAAAAAAAAGCGGGCAGCATCCGCCATGGATTCGGGAACCTTTGCAGCTTTGACTCTTTCTGACAACAGGGTGTGATAGGGATGGGGTGGGTATTCACGAATGCGTTCGATTGCTATGTCGAGTTCGATGTAGGGAGCTCCGTGAATTTTTGCTCCGGTTTTTGCGAGATTGAAAAATTGGATATCAGTGTAGTGACTGACCTGGTTTTCAAAGATGCGGTGATAAGCGTGAAGCTTCTCTTCAACGGGTACTAATTCCCCGTGATTCCCAGGAAGCCATTGGCATTTTTCAGTATCAACGGAATTCTGATTGTCGTCCGTATAGAAACTGTCCTTGGTATGGATTTGGCCATCAGTTTTGACTGCCATGTCCTGTCCAACCAGATATACTTGGTTGCAGCCCATGTAGGCGGCGAGATTTACCACTGTGGAGGAAACAGTGCCATCGCCTACAATGTTTGATTCCTCGGGAAGGTTGAGAACCTTTCGCAGCACTGTCATCAAAAAATTATAACTCGAGAGCGGGAAAACTTTGTCTTTAAACCTCTTTGGAACTTCGGGAAAAACGAGGTAAGTGCTAATCAGTATGGGGTGGGACGTGTCTGATTTTTCATATCCCCGAAGGGTTCCCTCGTAAGGATCTACCGCAACGGTGATATCAGGAAGTATCCCCTTGTTTACAACGGCACGATAGGCTGAGTTTACGACCGCAATGATGGCTTTGTTTTGAGCAGCCTTTAAAAACTCGATCGAGTCATCGAGTGAAGGACCGGCACCTACGAGAATGAACGGGCGATCTTTAAAAAGGTTTTGCAGGGCGCTAATCTCTGAACCCAATTGGTGTGTTGCGAGATTCTTTATCGTATTTGAAAAGACCGCGTCGGCGTTGGTGATGTCGGTTTTCAACTGATTCCAGCGAATGGTCAGTTGCCGCATCACGGTATCCATCATGTTGCGATACAGGCCCGAGTTGGTTTCGAATATTGGAGTATAAATGAATTGAGCTGCTGAATCGACACCGATTAATTCCAAATTGAGGCGTTGGATAATCTCGCGGTAGCAAAATGGTGTGAGAAGAATCAATCTGGGATCATTGAGCAGTGATGCAATGTCTTTGTTTTGCAGAACACCCAGTAACATCGAAGTATCCGCTTCGATTACGCATAGCCGAGTACTGGTGGGCAAATGATCGAGAAGTTGGGTCAGGTGGGAACCGTCACCCAACCCAGTGGTTACAACCACATGAAAGGAAGCCTGGGGGCAAAGTCGAATCCATCGTTTGAATACCTTGTCCCGATCTTGACGTCCGTAGACTGTGTCAAGAAAGTGCGCAACGGCCTCCACGGATGGTTGCGTGTAAACTTGCCCCTTCAACTCTTCAAACACCTCGGGAAAGCGGGCGGCGATGGCTTGAAGATTGTTGGTGAGTTCGGGGGTCATGAAGATATGAGCAGGCCACGGACCCTGAATACAGGTCGAAAGGGGGCCGAGCTACTTTTTTTCCAGAATTTCAACTTCGTATCCGTCGGGATCGGTGACAAATGCCATCCGCTTATTCGGGATTTCAAAGGTTTTTTGCCAATCCTCGGGCCAGATTTCAACCCCTTTTTCCTCAAGACGAGTACAAAAACTAATGATGTTTGGAACTCCGATAGCGGTATGCATCAAATCCTCGGGCACTGCGACTTTGTAGTCAGCGGAATAAGTTAATTCGAGCATGTGGTCATTGCCGGGAAGTCGAAGGTGTACGAGCTGATTTCCCGATGGGGAGAGGTCGTTCCGTTTGTAAACCATAAATCCGAAACAATTGCAGTAGAAGTCAATCGATGCTTCGAGATCACTAACACGGATACGGGTGTGAAGAAATTTGTTCATATTGGGTATGTTCTTTTTATGCGCTTTCTGAGCGAACGCAAAAGTAAATTTCAGTCCTTTGTTTCGGCCCAGGGATTAAGGTTTTCATGAAAAACACGGGAGTGATAATTATCAATCCGGCGCTTTCGATATGATATTTTGATATTTCGTCTTATTTTATTTCGGCCGGGGATCGTAAATGTGAAGCGAAAATCCTGATTCTAAGGGATTTGCAGAATTATTCCGCCCAACAGCATCTCCAACTCACAAAGTTGGATCCTATACTTTACGAATCCGAAAATTGACCGTAGTCTAAAGGAGGTATGGTTGTTGGATCCATTATAGCCCGATTGGGAAGCAAACGACTCCCCTTTAAGAACTTACTGCCCTACAGAGGGGTGCCGTTGGTGAGACTGGGAGTCGAGAAACTCTTGGCAAGTGGCCGAGTGGACAAAGTCGTCCTGTCAACCGAGAGTGAATTGATTGCCCGTACGGTTGAAGACATGGAAGTGACCATCATTCGACGACCGGATTCACTCGCAGGGGATAAAATCCCCAGCGTTCCAGTGTTTCAACACATCGTGGATCTTTACCCGTGTGACGTGCACGTGAACTACAACATCAATTTCCCCAATTGTGACCCTCGAGTGATCGATCGAGCCATTGAAATTGCTGAACAAAATGCCGGCGGAGAGTCGCTCTCTGTGCCGTTTGCGGTGTGGGCACAAACAAGAAATTGTCTCTCTCAATACGAGGATCCATGGAAGATCACGGCAGAGCAATTTGACGATGCTAGAATTAGAAATCCGGACATTCACACTATGGAAGATTTGTTGGAAAATCACAGGATAGGGCAACCTGAGTTCCTTCCATGGCTATGAACGGTGGCTCGCTTTGCTGTGATTTCTAGCCCAATCGGAGGCAGAGCCGCTTTTAAAAAAATGATTAAAGGTGTGCAAAGTCGCGAATTCCGCTAACAATTCAGGCAAAGAGACCGATTAATGGAGTGTCTTGGAAAGATCATATCCATCAATCATGAGTTTAATTGAAAGCATAACCCGTTTAAAAACCTTTGCCACCGCCGTTGAGTTTACGCGATTCGGGGTGGGTTGCGTTGGATTGGCTGCTATGATTTCATTAGTTCCAATACATGCATCGGCTTCTCTTAATTCCCGAATCGGGAATTCATTGTCTTTTGGTAGCTATCAGGCCCCTGTCCATAAGAGGGCTCGTGGTTATTCTGTTGGTGGCGAACGGTCTGCTTCTCAAGAGATTGCAAATGAGCGAAATGAGGACGAACAGTATGCTCTCAATATCCCGGGTGCTGATTATTACTATTTGCCATCTGAAGACATGAGTGCCTCTGAGGAAGAAGAATTGGAAGGGTGGAGAGGTTATTTGAAGGAAAAAGGTCCCTCTCGCGTTATCGTTGAGGTTGAAGTCGAGCAGGAATTAAAACCGCTTTCGGATCAAGTGTGGGATTTGATTATGGGAAATGAACCCGAAATTGATTCCAGTCGAAATTCACCTCACCGCACAGTGAGGATGGAACGAAACGTCGTCACCATCCCCAAGAAACAAGTTGAGGAAAATCGTCACGTCGTGGAAGCGAAACCAGTGCAAGAGACCCATAACATCCACAAAGAAGAGGGTGAGGAAGAATCTGCTATTACAGAGGATGCAGCAGAATCCTACAAACAACTGATGGACCTTTTTAATCGACCTGTTTTTGCCACTCCAACAGAAGAATTCGGTGACGCAGATGGAATGGTGTCCTTTCGACTCCCTCAGAATGGGGCAAATGTGAATCCTGCCGTCCGCACGGGAAGTAAAGCCAGATTCGAAATCCGCCGTCAATAATTCCGATCCTATTGAAAGAGAACCAGAGCACTTTGCACATGAATTTACTGTTCCATTTACAGCACCTAAAGAAAGCCAATTCAGATTCCAAATCCAAAAGAATTGTGGTGGCATTGGTTTCATTGTTTTTGATCACGGTGGGAGCATCTGCAGTATCCGAAGATGGGCACGGATCCCATGAAGCCGAAGACAACATTGGTCTTCAGCACGAATTTAGTGCGCCCGGTGATCAAGTGTCGCTACACGGAAATCTTGACGTCGAAATTCAACGTTCGATTCTTGATGAGGATGTGAGATTGAAAGAACGGTTGGAAAATGCTTTGATTTCGTTGGACGAAGATGAATTGACCAAATTTATTGATATGGAAATCGGCGATGATTATAAACGTCGAGTTCTTCTCACTTTGGGAGAAATTTACGAATCCCAAGAGAGTCAGGCGCGACTCATTGCCCTTTATGAAAAGTTCATCCTTGAGTTCCCAAGGGATAGTCAAGTTCCGAAACTTTATTTGCGTTTGGGTAGGATGTATCGAGAATCCGGCGCCACTAAGACTGCACTTGCGAAATTTTATAATGTATTGAACGTTGCTCTAAGCGTTCCTGTGGATCAACTGAAGGATTACCAGGAAGTTTCGCATCGAGCTCAGCTTGAAATCGCAGAAACGTTTTTCGAAATGGGTTCCTATGATCAGGCCGCCAAGTTCTTCAAGCGATTACTTCGAATTGATTTGGTCGAAGAAGATGAGCAAAATGTTCTTTTCAAGTATGCCTACACCATTTATCTCGCGGGCGACTATGAGAAATCTATTCCAAGTATGCGCTCATTTCTCACGAGTTTTCCAGAGAGTGAATTGGCTCCCGAGACAAGGTATCTGCTCTCGGAAACCTATATGCGCCTTAATGATCCAAAATCTGCCCTGAAGGAAACCTTGGAATTATTGACTGCGGAAGTATCCAAAATTACCACCAATCCTACAACGTGGCTGTATTGGAAGAAACGGACGGGAAATCGTTTGGCTAATGAGTTTTATCATGAGGGAAACTATATCGACGCATTGACGATTTACCGGGCGATGGTGGCAATTACCGAGGAGCCCACCTGGTACTGGCCAGTCTTGTATCAAGTCGGCCTCTGTTACGAGAAATTGGATATGAAGCCCAAGGCGATTGAGGCGTACAAGAAGATTATTGACGGAGAATCCAATCTCGAAGAGGTCGATAAGAAGGATTTAACCCTCAGTTCTATACTCGAAATGGCAATGTGGCGCAGTGATCGTCTGGAAACGGACATCACGATGGAACTCGATCTACAGCGTGTCCTGAGTAACTCGTAGGGTCGATTAATCGGAGCGCTCTTTTTTCTCGGTCTTCTGTTTGTGTGGAATTCCAAGAAGGAGCTGGTATCAAACTCAGCGACTTCATTTCTCACTCCGGCAATACCTGATCAATCACGTCCTGTTTGAGCAGAAAAGTGCCGACGGGGGTGACGGTTCCGGTCATGGTCAGTTCATAATTCTCGGAAATTTGAATGGAGATTTTTCCACCAGGGCTATGCACAGTAATGTCACTGTCGCACAATCCGAGTTTGTATGCGATCGTCGAAGCGGCACAACTACTGGTTCCCGAAGCGAGCGTATAACCGGCTCCACGTTCCCATATTTCGATCTGGATATTGTTGCGATCGATTACCTTCAAAAGCTGCATATTGATTCGGTTGGGAAACATCGCATGAGTTTCCACTTCGGGTCCGATTTGATGGGCGAGTTCGGATGAAATAGAGTCGAGCGGAAGTACACAGTGAGGATTTCCAACGGAAACGCAGCATATATCATAAGATTTCCCTCCGAATTCGATGGCGTGGTTGATCACTTCTGCATCTGGAGTTTCGGTATTAACGGGGATGTCCTTAGCCTTAAAAATAGCCTTGCCCATGCCCACCTTGATGAGATTTCCACCCTCAAAAACTTGCGCGTTCACTGTGCCTCCAAGAGTTTCCACAGTGAAGACCTGATCCTGCTTTACGAGCCCTTTATCGAACAAATAGCGGCAGAAGATGCGCAACCCATTCCCGCTTTTTTCTGCTTCACTGGCGTCGGGGTTGAAGATGCGAAGTTTAAAGTCGGCTTTGTCGGAGGGAAGCGGCCCATAGAGGATCCCGTCGGAACCAAGTCCATAGTTGCGATGGCAGATCTTGACGATCGAAGAGTCGATTAATTCGAGCGATTTCCCCTCGGGATCATAAACTAAATAGTCATTTCCCAGTGCGTGATATTTATGGAATTCCATGGCAGTCATTGCTTCGTTAGTTACGAATAGAAAGAAATTTACCCTGAGCATTCAATCCTGAAGCGTCGTGCTGATAATGTTTCCAACGAATCGCTGTTCATTTTTGTGTTCGAAGATGATGACGGCTCCGATCGTCAAAAGTTGGTTTATTTGAAACCCAAAAAAAGCGCATGTTCAGTGACTGAACATGCGCTTTTTCTGATTGATTGTATTTGTGTCTATTTCTTTCAGTCGCGAAAGTGAGCGCAAAAGTGGAGCAATTTGTTGGGATGATTAGAGATTGCGAATGCGATCCAAACGGGTCGTTGCTGTCGTGTCTGCCATTGCGACCCTTTCAGTCTTTATGCTTTGAGAAGTGCTTTGGGCGAGGTGCTCTTGGTAGCGGACCATGGACTCATCAACGAGGGCTAATCCACCAAAATTTTGACTGCTAAGGGTTTCGCGATCTTCGTGGTGATTGTTGTCTCCTTGGGTTACCCAAGTGCCACCGCGGTTACGACGAACGACGCGGTGAATGACGCTGTATCCTTTGGAGTTCTCGATGATAACAACATCACCAATACGAACTTTTTTGAAAGGGTATGCTTTAAATATGACTGCCGTTTCTCCACTTTTCAGTGTTGGGAGCATGCTGCTACCGCTGATGCGAGTCATTTGGTAGTCGCTGTCCGCTTTGAGGGTGGAATTTGCATTTGCTGCTGAAAGAAGAGAGAAAGCTGCGATTGCGATTAGTGTGAGGCGGGCGATGTTTTTGGTGATGGAGTTCATTTCAATCAATCTGTGTTATCTGCGACTCCTTAATTATCGGTCTTTTACATTTGGAATATCCCCAATTTCCTCTTTTTTACATTTCGTAAATTGTAAAAAGCTCGATTTTACAGACCGTTTAAAAATTTGAGGAATCCTTCATGATTTTTTTACAAAAGGATGACGGGGTTCCGGTCGTTTTTTACATTTGAAGAGAGCACTTGAGAGTAATGCTAAAAAATTGCGCTTTTCAGAAACCCATTTGCCCGATTATGTGGTCACAATGGTAGTTGTATTTGATGTCGATGGCACTTTGATTGGTGGCGAAGAGCAGGATTGGCCCAGTTTTGAGAATGCGATCCACGAGGTCTTTGGGTTTTTCCCTGATCGCGGATTCTGGGATAGCATGGAGGAAGTCACAGGCAGATCGATCCTTCGTAAGGCATCTGAAGTGGCTGGGCTGGAGTTCAACAGTAAGCTCGAACAAAAGACCCGTAGTCTATACCTGAAAAACTTGCGCAAAGCGGCTCCTTTTAAGAATACAGTCTTTCAACCCAAGCCAGGAGCGGTTGAGATTATCAATCTTCTAAAACAGACGCCAGTCTTTGATGTTGCGGTAGCCACTGGTGACTTCAAAGAAAGCAGTCAGTTCAAATTGGCTTCTGCCGGCTTGGATCTGAGGGGAGTAGCCTATGCTTCGAGCTCGGACGCAGAATTGCGCAAGGACATTATCACCATGGCGGTAGAGCGGGTAGGTGGAAATATTGTCGACGCAATCTACGTGGGTGATGGGGTTTGGGACCTGAGGGCCTGTCGACAATTGGATATTCCGTTCATTGGCACAGGGATTAACATGGATCGTTTGAGGAAAGCTGGAGCGGAGTTTTTAGTAGATGATTTGCGCCCTTCGACAATATTGCCCATTCTCAGCAGCATAGTGGGTTAGGATATTTCCACACACCGCCTAAAAAGATTTTGATATGTCGAACATAAGTATACCGGTGCAGTCAGCAGGTTGGCGCGAATTTGAGCTCATTGACAGTGGTGAGGGTCAAAAATTGGAACGTTGGGGAGATTCGTTGGTGATTCGACCGGAGCCCAAGGCTCTTTGGCGAAAGGGCCAACCCAATCTCTGGAAAAAGGCGGCTGCGATTTGTGATGATACTGAGAACTGGGCCAAACCTTTTCAACAACAAGAGATCGGATGGGAAGAAGGGATTCGCTTCAAGCTCCGCATGTGGCAAAAGTCCAAACACCTGGGTCTTTTCCCCGAGCAGGAACCGCATTGGCGTTGGATCAGGGAGCATACGAACCCCGGAGATAGGGTTGCTAATTTGTTTGGTTATACGGGTTCGGCCAGCTTGGTAGTAGCGAAAGCCGGAGCGAAGGTGACCCATGTGGATGCCAGCGATCCCGCCGTGCGAACCGCAAGAATCAATGCGGAGATCAGTAACCTCAAAGATGCACCGATTCGTTGGATTGTTGAAGATGTAATGACCTATCTGCAACGGGAACAGCGGCGAAACAGTTGCTATGAAGGAATTTTATTGGATCCCCCAAGCTTCGGAAGAGGACCCAAGGGGCAGCTGTGGAAAATTGATGCAGTAGCGGATTTGATCGATCAGTGCAAAGCCGTGCTCAGCAAAGAACCGAAGTTTGTATTGCTCACGATGTATAATCTGGAAGCCTCCTCTTTAACTTTGTGGAATCTGATGCAACCATTCAAAAAAATGGGAGCGACGATTGAGATCGGAGAATTGGCCCTGAAAGAACAGCAGGCTGATCGCCATCTTCCGCTTTCCCTTTATGCGAGAGCTGCTTGGTAGAACAGACTCCCGCGGAGAAGAAATTCGCAGATGGGTCTGAGGAGCAAAATGCGATCATTGGTGGTGGTTAAAGTTCTCCAAAATTCGATAGAGGTGTCTATTAAAGACGAAACCTCCTGGGGAATTTTGCATTTAACACAGTGTTGCTTATTGTGGGTATAAGCATGCGTGATTGAATGTTCATGCTAACCCCAAAAATCACTATGAAAAGTATTCTCATCACCGGTTGTAGTTCAGGATTCGGAAATCAAGCATCAAAATATTTAGCGGAAAAAGGGCATCAAGTCTATGCCACGATGCGTGGTACGGTTGCTAAAAACAGAGAGGCAGCGGATGATCTGCGAAACATTGCCCAATCGAAAGGGATCAAAATTGAGGTAGTAGAATTGGATGTGACATCCGATGACAGTGTCGAAGCTGCCCTCAAGCAAATCCCGCAAATTGATGTCTTGATCAACAACGCGGGCTACGGACAAGGAGGTCCGCTGGAAACCCTCAGTTGCGAACAAGTATCTGCTCAGTTTGAGGTGAACGTATTGGGTATTCATCGTGTCACTAATGCGGTTCTTCCAGGAATGCGGGCGCAAAAATCAGGACTCATTATCAACCTGAGTTCAGTAGCCGGCCGATTCTCAGGGCCTGGTTTAGGAATTTACCATGCGAGCAAATGGGCGGTGGAAGCGATGAGTGAAGCCTTGCGCTACGAAGTGGGCCCCCTTGGCATTGATGTTGTCATGGTTGAGCCGGGTCCGTTTTCGACCCAATTTTTCCCAAATGTGGCTGCTTCAGAATCGAATGAAGTTGCATCGGCCTATTCCCACGTAGCGGCCTATTTTGAAGGATTTGGACAGACCGTGATGGATCTATTTGCGGATGAAAACGCACCGACCGATCCGATGATTATTGTGAAAATATTCGAGGATTTGATTGATGCCCCTGCCGGAAAGAGACCACTTCGAACTCTCGGAGGGCTTGATTTTGGGGCCAGCACTATCAACGAAGGATATGAAACCTTCCGGCAAGCCTTCATGGGACAAATGCAGATTGAAGGTTTTGATGGAGCCAAGAGTTAAATCATCAAAATGGGTGCCGGATCGGTAACGGTTTGGGTTTTTGAATTTACTTCGAACAGATTCAAATGTGAAAAGGCAACTCCCTGAGGAGTTGCCTTTTTTGAAAGTAAATTCAGTGCAGCCGAAGTTGTTAGATTTCTTAGTGTTTGAAGTGGCGCGCACCAGTGAAGACCATTGCCATTCCTCTTTCATTGGCGGCAGCGATGACTTCCTCGTCCCGCACAGATCCTCCAGTTTGAATACAGGAGGTAGCCCCTGCTTCGGCCGCCGCTATCAGTCCATCTGAGAATGGAATGAGCGCATCGGACGCCATTGTGGTTCCTTGCATCTCAAGACCTGCTTCACCTGCTTTCCAAACAGCTATCTTTGAGGAGTCAACCCGTGACATTTGTCCGGCTCCAATACCGATCGTCCGACATCCTTTTGTATAAACAATGGCGTTGGACTTCACGTGTTTCACCACTTTCCATCCGAACAGCATGGATTGCCACTCTTCATCGGTGGGTTGACGTTCGGTGACAACCTTGAAGTCTTGCGGATTGTCGCGGTGGATATCCGCATCTTGCACCAAGAATCCTCCCATGACTGTGCGCACATCCCGGATACTGCCAGCATCTGGCATTTGTTTGGCAACCAAAAGACGGAGGTTTTTCTTTTTCCCAAAAATCTCAATGGCTTCCGGGCAAAATCCTGGAGCGATGATGATTTCGCAGAAAATTTTGCGGATGCGCTCGGTGAGATCTGGGTCTACGGTGCGATTGACCACGATGATGCCTCCGAATGGCGCTTGTTTGTCGGTTTCGAACGCCTGATCCCATGCGGTTGCTAAATCCTCAGCTGTCGCTACTCCACAAGGGTTAGTATGTTTCAAGATCGCAAGTGTCGGCTCCTGAAATTCTCCGATGAGATTTGCGGCAGAGTTAACATCGAGGATATTGCAGTAACTCAGCTGCTTGCCCTGAAGCTGTTCGAAACGGTCGAGTAGGTTGCCGTAAAGGGCTGCTTTCTGATGGGGATTTTCGCCGTAGCGCAGAATGGAAGCGCGGGTGCTTGTCAGGTCGAGCCGTTCAGGATACCCTGCAATGTCATCGAGCACAGGTTCTTCAGGGACTGTGGTCTTTTTGAAATAATCAGCAATTGCGCGGTCGTAGCTAGCGGTGCGATCAAATACCTTCATTGCGAGTTCGCGACGGAATGGATAAAGATCGGAGCCAGCATCAAGTAGTTTTAGATAGCGATTATAATCTTCTGGGTCAGTGATGACGCTGACGTGTTTATGATTCTTGGCAGCACCGCGCAGCATAGAAGGGCCCCCAATATCAATGTTTTCTATCGCAAGTTCATCCGTGACATTGGGCTTAGCCACTGTCTCTTCAAAAGGATACAAATTAACTACAATGAGATCGATCATACCCATATTTTGGGACTTGGCTGCTTCAAGGTGATCGGGTTTGTCGCGATCACATAGGATGCCTCCGTGGATTTTGGGATGAAGCGTCTTGAGCCGACCTTCCATCATTTCTGGGAATCCAGTGTAGTTATCCACTTGTGTGACGGGGATTCCTTCGGCTTCCAATGCGCGGGCGGTTCCTCCTGTTGAGAGGATCTGGTAGCCATGTTGGTTCACCAAAGATTTGGCGAAACTGGCGATTCCGGATTTGTCACTGACGGAGATAATTGCTATCCTATCCATTTTATGATTATCTAAGTGTTTGAACTTCTTGTTTTTGTGAATCGAGTGTGGCCTTAACGGGAAACGAGAGACTAAAAGAGAAAAATCGTTGAATCCAAGAGCTTGAATCAACCATACACTTGAGTAAACTCAAACTTATCAGATTGGAAGGATTTTGAATAATGAAACTCTCACTCACGGCTTTGACTGTATTTTTTCTAATGATTGCCTCTGCGGGCGCCGCAGAGCTCAAAATTGAATGGCAGAATCCCGATGAATTCAGGGATGCGGACTACTACAACCATGGTGGTGCCAAAAGTAAGCAAATCGTACTCACAAATTTGGAAAAGTATTTTTCCAAAGCAGCGAAACGACGGCTGCCTGAAGGGGCAGTGCTGGAATTGAATGTGACTGAGCTTGATCTCGCAGGTGATTTTGAACCTTGGAGAAATGCGGGTTGGGATGATGTTCGTATCGTGAAAAATATCTACCCAGCTATGATTGAATTTGATTACAAGTATATTGGTGAGGATGGAAACGTTATTTCCGAAGGGAGTGAACGTCTTCGAGATACGCTCATTCCTCGCAGCATCGTTGCGACCAGTATAGGGCGTAGTGAGAATTATCCCTATGTGAAGAACTTGATGAGCGATTGGATGCGCAAACTTGGTCGAACCAAATAAGGAATATCTGTTTTTCGGCAGGAAAAAATCCCATGGCGTGTTGTTATGGGTTTTTTGTCTTATAGTAAGGCAGTGTCTGTGAAATACCAGGTGCTGTCTAAGTGTTCGAATTGAATAAAAAGCCTCCGATTCCACTCCCAACCATTGTGAATTCTAAAAACATACAGGAATATCTGCATCATCACATACCGCTGTCTGCTGCGATGCAGATACGCGTGAATCAAGCGGATGCGTCGGGAGTCATTCTATCTGCTCCGCTCGATCCGAATATTAATCATCGGGACTCGGTATTTGGAGGGAGTCTTTCTGCATTAGCGATATTAAGTGCCTGGACTTATCTTCACAGAGAATTGTCAGTGCTCGAATACGAAGTGAGGTTGGTGATTCAACGAAACTCTATGGAATATGCGGAGCCTGCCCTTGGGCGTTTTGCTGCTAAAGTGGAACCTGTCGCAGAGTCTGAATGGGAGCGCTTCATTCGCATGCTCGAGCGCAAAGGGAAGGGACGGATCACGGTGCAATCTCGATTGTTTGAAGTAGAGACCGATACCCCACTTGGAGTGTTCGAAGGTCAGTTTGTGGCTGTTTGGGTCTAGGGAATCCTCTCTTGGAATAGAATCGATTGATTCGGATTCCTTCGACTTCGCAGAACGAAAAATCTTTCTCAAAAAGAAGAAAAAGTTGTTCGGATTTGGAACGAAAAATGGAGTTAATATCGAGTGGACTCCATTTTTGTTTTGTCTCCAAACCACTGAATATGACTGCACTCAGGGCAGACCAATAAGGTGGCCGTTTTATTGAGAAAATCGAGATCGAACAGACTCAATGCGGCGGTGTTGAGTTGTGCCTTGCTTTCGACGAATTTGGAACCGCTGCAGATCGGACACTTTACTGGGTGTCCGTTTGCGAGCCATTCATAGGGATTAGATTGTTTTGCCATCGTCCCTAATAAACGGGTTGTAACTCGATTTTATTCGCCGCCGACCGTATGCTATTTCAATTGGGGCTTTATGATCGCACTCCAACCTCCACCCGTTCCCAGGTGAATCTGCATGGTTTTACTCGTGTCGAGAGTAGAAGTGGTGAGCCGATAGTCTTGCGCATAACGCTCCACATTGACGCCGTCTTGGTAAATCTCTGCTTTGAAGGACCCTTCTCCCAAAAATGACCAGTCGATGGCGAGATCCCTCGGGCCTTTTTCATTGGTCATGGCTCCCACATACCACATGTCTCCTTTGCGGCGGGCAACTAAGGCATATTCCGCAATGGCTGCAGCCAATACTTTAGTTTCATCCCAGGTGGTCGGAATCTGTGCCAAATAGGCAGTCGTTTCTGCCTCCTTTCGGTAGACCGATGGTGTGTCGCAAAGCATTTGTAGTGGACTATCAAAAATGAAATACTTCGCCACCTCGTGAGCGCGGGTGCCGAGGCTTTCTGGACGCTCAAAGGAGATATTATGATTAACTAAATGCTTATTCACCATCGCTCCTGGGGTATAATCGATAGGACCCACTGCCATGCGAGTGAAAGGAATCGTTACGTTATGGGTTGGAGTAATATCAGCACTCCATTTATTGTTTTCCATTCCCTTGACTCCTTCATAGTTGATCACATTGGGATAGAGCCGCCGTAATCCTGCCGGTTTAAAGGCGCCGTGGTAATCCACGAGTAGTTTGTGTTTGGCCGCCAATTTGGCCGTCTCGGTGTAGAAATTGACCATTTCCTGATCCGAGCGTTGCATGAAGTCTATTTTGACCCCTGCAGCCCCCCATTTTTCATACAGGGGGAAGAGGACTTCTCTATTCTTCGCGATGGGCCCCCACAAGGCCCATAAAATGACGTCCACACCTTTTTCTTTTCCGTAGTTGATGATTTCCTGCACGTTCATTTCTGGACATGGAGCATCGATCTTGGTTGTGGTTTCAGTCCAGCCCTCGTCGAGGATAATATAGTCGAGTTGGTATTCCGCTGCGAAATCGATATAGTATTTGTAGGTCTCTGTATTGACTCCACTTTTGAAATCCACTCCGAAGATATTGTTGGCGTTATACCAATCCCAAGCTACGACACCGGGCTTTATCCAAGAAGTATCCTCTAAAGCACACTCGCTTGACAGCTGATAAACCAATTCATTTTCGAGAAAGACAGCATCGTCTCCAATGATGAATACTCGCCAAGGAAAGCTACGGGACCCCTCTGTACGGGCGATGTAGTCTGCTGTTTCTTCGATAATTTCATTGCGATCTTCTCCACCCGGCTGTGGAACTGCTTTCAGGACATATGCGGGATGTTTGGCAGAAAGACGGTTTCCTTCTCCCCCTTTCATGTAGAGAGCAGGATAATCCAAAAGGTCAGCTTCAGAGAATAGAACTTTTGGCCCATTTTCTGGAACCATCATCACAGGGAGTGTACAAAAATCTTCGGAGCTGAGATCGTTGAGGGAGAGATAAGGATAGATCCGTTCGTTGTGAGAAATGATACTCTCCTCTTGTGGAAAATAACTCATGGTATTTTCAGGAAACTTCAGATCAATTTGTTCAAAAGTGACTCTAGCTGAGCCAGGAAATGCGGTGCCAAAGCGGTAGGCAACCCCTTCATCATAGGCTCGGAACTCCAGGTTGAAGCCCTTTTTGAACTCAATGCTCAATGAATTGAACACATCATGAATTTTCGAAGTTCTACGGGCAATTCGGGGCTCAAGGATGCGATCCTTCGAAGATTCGACGGTGGCTTCGACGGTGGCATCTTTCCCAAGTGTGCCAACGCCCTCCAATGTCAGTGCAATCTCTGCTCTTTCCAGGACGATGGATTCACCAGAGAAGATAGAAAAGGAAAGAGAAGGTGCGGTGTTAATCTCCACTAACAAAGACTCATTAGGAGAGGACAGTTTATATGTCTCTGCAGTAAGTATGAATGGAATTGAGATTAAAAGGGCAATCTCACCGAAAAATCTGGGGTAATTCATGGTTCGTTTTCTTTAGGGCTTTGGAAACCCCTGTCTATTTTGAATGCAATAGTTCACGGGTCTTGGATTAAAGGTTTCTAAAGCTTTTCCGAGAGTTGTCCTATTGTCAAAACTGTAGCGTTGGTGACTTGCGAATAAGTGGACTAGGATATAGTCTTTCCAGGTTATCAAATACTTTGCTAATGGAAGAAGAGTTGATCAAAGTCGAATTACAGAAGCTCATCTGTACTCACACTGATGAGCAATTTATGGATGGCCGCCCCCACGCATTTGCTTATCATATGCGGATTACCAATGGATCCGAAGAAACAATCGAATTGAATGGGAGAAAATGGATTCTCAAGTATGAAGACGGACGGGTTGAGGTGTTTGAAGGGGATGGTATCGTTGGAAAGATCGTCACGCTGGAAACAGGAGAGTTTTTCGACTACAGTAGTTACCATTTGGTGGATTCGGAATGTGAGGTGAGTGGGTCCTATCACGGGCAGACAAAATCGAAGGAAAAGATCTGGGTGAGAATTCCCAAGTTTCATCTCCACATTCCCGAAAAATTATAATAGCTTTCTTGAAACTGAACTGGTGAAATTCTAAACGCCGGATATCAGTGACGGATGGAACCGAGATACTGACGGGCTCTTAATGCCTTTTACCCCTCGGTAAATAAATAAACTTACATGAAGTATACAGATTTAAACCGGGCTGGTGGCATCGGATCAAATTCCAGTTTAATAGAGCTTGGTAGTTTCAAATTCTTAATTGATTCGGGCTTGCACCCCAAAGAAATAGGGAACGATGCAATGCCTGATTTCGCTCTATTGAAAGGAGTCGAACTTGATTTCATTATTCTCACGCATTGCCATCTCGATCATTTAGGCTCCTTGCCGGTGATCGCTCGCAAGTATCCGGGCATTCCGATTTTTTGTAGCTTGCCGAGCCAGCTCATCGCGCCGCGTATGCTTCGGAATTCGGTGAATGTGATGAAACGACAACGTCAGGAGAAGGGGATTGAAGAATACCCCCTCTTTACTTTCACGGACGTGGAAAAGCTTCGATCCAATTTCCATCCTCTGCGCCATGAAGAACCTGAAGTGATCGGAAAGGGAGATGATAAATTAACCCTCACTTTGTATCCTTCCGGGCATGTGGCTGGGGCGGTATCGATGTTGATCGAACACAAAGAGCGGACGATCTATCATACTGGAGATATCTTATTTGATGATCTCATGACCCTACCGGGTGCCCGAATTCCGGACATTGAAGTGGATGTGGTGATAACTGAAACCACTCGTGGGCTGACAGATCGAGCTCCTGGTAAGGACCGGGAGTCGGAATGGAAGCGTCTGTTCGAGGGCATCACTCGAACCATCGAGGGAGGCGGTAGTTGTTTGTTGCCGGTATTCGCCCTTGGAAGGTTGCAAGAAGTACTTGCGGTGTTGAATGCTGCTCGCAAACGAGGAGACATCCCTCGTTGTCCGGTGTTTGCTGCGGGTCTGGGCATGGACATCGTGGATTATTTCGATCAAATCACGCGCGAAACTGGGCTAATGAAATTTCGGAAGAAAATCCTCAAGGAAATTGGCTTGAAAAGCCCTCGCATTCCCCAACAACCCGGGTTCGATAAAATGCCTGCGGGACTTTACATTTTGAGCAGTGGTATGATGGTCGAACGAACCCCCTCGTATTCGGTCGCCTCTTGTTTGCTTCATGAGAAGAAAAACAGTGTTTATTTCTTGGGGTACTGTGATCCTGATACTCCGGGTGGCAAGTTAAGGAACTGCAAGTCCGGGGATGCTTTCCGTTTTGAGGTCTATGATTTAGACTCCACGGTGAATGCCGAAATTGACTCCTTTGATTTAAGTGGACATGCAGATCGAGAGGAACTCCTCGATTTGGTGGCAGAGTTCAACCCTTCTCACGTGATTCTCACCCATGGCGATCCCGAGGCAAGACAATGGTTTAAGGATCAAATTCAAAAAGAAAATTTAGCAGAAAAGGTGACAGATCCCCAACCCTGTGTCGCCTACACGATCAATTAGTGCCTTTTGAGCTGCAGCGTTGAAATCATCCACGCTTCGGTTTATTATCATAGTAATACTCATACTAGACTGATTTTATGGAATTGCGACTTATGGAGCTCATGCAGGGGGACGATTATGTGCCTCTCAAAATTGAACAACTATCCGAACACCTCAATCTCGGGAAAGGGCAAATTCCAGAGCTCCAGGGTATTCTCGATACCTGCATTGCGGATGGGACGATCGTAAAACTCAAAAAAGATCGGTATTGTTTACCCAAAGACGCGGATCTCGTGACTGGCATCATCCGGTTCCGCCAAAATGGGGCTGCGGTTTTGATCCCAACACCTTCCTCCAATCAGGCAGCGACGGAACCCGTTTGGATCAGTTCTGAGGATACTGGAGTTGCGATGCATGAGGATCAAGTTGTCGCACGTATCATTCGCGAGCGGAAGGGATACCATCGAAAACAGAAGATGCGCACTTTCAATCCTGATGCGGAATCCGGACGAGTAATCCATATTCTTAAACGCGCGCGGGATTCAATAACGGGCACGTTGGCGCGCACCAAGTTTTTTTATTATGTCATCCCCGATGATCCTCGGATTGTAAACGATATCCTTGTTGCGGATCCGCAAACGCAAGAATGGAAGGAAGGCGCACCAAAGATCGATGATAAGGTCGTCGTAAAGTTGCACGAATGGAAACAACGGCATGTGAACCCCGAGGGGGAAATCATCAAAATACTTGGAAAAACCTTCACTCCAAACGCTGAATTCCAGTCTATCCTTCACAAATACGATCTGGATCCGGAATTTCCGGAATGCGTTGAATTCCAACTCAAAGAGATTCCTGGAGAGATCAGCGGAGACGACTTCCCCGATCGGAAGGACTTTCGAAAGGTATTCACGATCACGATCGATCCCGATGATGCTAAGGATTTTGACGATGCAATCAGCATGCAACGGCTTCCCAATGGCGACCTCAAAGTGGGGGTACACATTGCGGATGTTTCGCATTATGTGAAATCGAATACTCCGCTTGATGTAGAGGCCAAGAAGCGTGGGAATTCTACCTACCTTGTAGGAGTGGTGATACCGATGTTGCCCGAAAAACTTTCCAATGGATTGTGTTCTCTCGTTGAGGATAAAGATCGACTGGTTAAATCCGTGGAATTTGTTCTCAGTAAGAACGGCAAGGTAAAGAACTTCAAATTTTTCAATGGTGTTATCCGAAGCAATAAGCGGTTAACCTATGGGCAGGCGATGGATTTCCTTAACGGAAAAACCAATAAAGAAATCCGGGATACTCCGATGCCACCTGCGCATCAGACTGGGAATACCGGTAAGCCGATGAAAGAGCTCTCGGACGAAGAGCTGGAGGAAATTCGGTCGACGGTGCAAAAGCTGTGGTCGGTTTCGAGTCGCTTGCGTCAGAACCGATTGAAGCGGGGGAGTTTAGAGCTCGAGATGCCGGAGGTGAAAATCTATGTGGATGAGGAAGGCTACGCAGATCGCATTGTTAAATCGCAGAGCGATGAAAGCCATCAATTAATTGAAGAATTGATGTTGCTTGCGAATCAGACTGTAGGTAAGACCCTGAAAGAGGCGGGCTTTGCGATGATTTACCGGGTACATGATAAACCCGACGAGGAAAAACTTTTTGATCTAAGGGAGTATCTTCAGACCGTTGGAGTCGATTGCGGAGATCTCACGAATCGTAGGGAAGTCAATCGTATGCTTTCCCGCATCCAGCGTCACCCGCAATCTCACTCACTCAAAGTGCAGTTCCTTCGCAGCCTGAAACAGGCCGAATACAGGTCCTCTTCGGATGGCCACTACGGTTTGTTTATGGAGAATTATACGCACTTTACCTCTCCGATTCGCCGTTATGCGGATCTGGTGGTGCATCGGGTATTTGAAGCGTTCATGCTCAAGCGTGGATTTTTTAAGACGAATGAGGGTGATTCAGTCAGTTATACCGCCAAACAAGTGCATTCTGTAGCCCACCATTTGAGTATCACGGAATCCCGCAGTGTTGAAGCTGAGCGGGAAACAGTGAAAACCAAACTCATGGAGTATTTTGAACGAGAACTGCAGAAGACTCCAAAGAATGAGTTTGAGGCCTTTGTTTCCGACATAAAAAACCACGGAATTTTTATCGAACTCGAAGAATCCATGGCCTATGGGCTTGTGCATGTTTCGACGATGGGAGACGATTTGTACTCCCTTGATAAAGATGGAACCCATTTAGTAGGGCGGAGAACGGGTCGTAGTTTTGCGATCGGACAAAAGGTGACTGTAGTCGTAGAGAGAGTGGATCGGTTTAAGCGACAGATCGATTTTCGTATTAGTGAGAAAAAGGCTTCGACCCCAAACCGAAGACCGACCCGAAAGGGGCGTCCGCGTTCCCGTAAGGACCGATAGTCATCAAGTTGGATCTCCGCAAATCCTGCAATTATTCCATTCTGGAATTCAAAGCTGCAGTTTGTTCGTTAACTTTGTTGTGAGGCTATGGCATACTCCATTATGCTCCAATCTTTGACTTATGAAACACTACGACTATCAACAAACAACCCGTGAGCTTTGGCAGTATGCGGTAGCAACCTACGAAAAAGGAAACCGCGACCCTTATTCTTATTTTCATGAAGAGCAGCTGACTTGGATGGCCGCCAACGGTCTCAAAGTCATGGATCTTTATGATTTTGCAGAAGATTATGTGTCCGGTGGAGAGCCAGATTTCTCTACTTTTCTTCTCATTCATGACGTGCGGCGTAACTATTTTTTGCACATTCAAAAAAGTGAACCGTCTTCGGGTCTACTCGATCCAGAAACAATTCCAGCGAAGACAGATGCAGTCGAAGGCATCGAATGGCTTCCACGTATTATTCCAAAAGCGAAGGCGAAACTCCGCGGGGAACTTCCTCCGGAAATGATGTATTGTTGTGGTGGGGATCGACGGTTTTTCAAAACCCACGACATTCATCCGGCAGAGTTTCTGCGGGTCGTATGGTCTAATTTTGACGATGACGCAGCGACTATTGCCTGGGTGAAGTCTCGCAGTGCTGAGTAATCGAAATTTCGTTTGAATGGGTGGTTAGTATCCGTCTGTTGGAGACCGACCAAATTCAGTCGTTGCTCCCGTCGATTCGATCCCATCATCAGTTTTTGTTGTTGATCCGTTGAGATCCGTGTAGATCTGTGGTTCCTATTAATCACTGATGAGCACAGAGCAGCAAAGCATGTTTGAAAGTTCGTCGCCGGAGGTAGATGAAAATCGGCCTTTGGCTGCGCGAATGCGACCGAAAACGTTGGAAGAAATCGTTGGCCAATCGCATCTGGTAGCGGAAGACAGTATGCTTCGAAAGATGTTGGGCAAGGGGCGTTCCCCAAATCTCATTATTTACGGTCCTCCAGGCACGGGAAAGACGACGCTTGCGACTGTTATTGCCAGTGTGACTGGCAGTAAGTGTTTCAAACTCAATGCGGTTGCATCCAATGTGGCAGAGCTGCGCGAAGTGTTACAGCGCACTCGCAACCGCAAGCAGAATGGCGAATCTTCTCTGCTTTTTATTGATGAAATCCATCGATTCAACAAAAGCCAGCAGGATTTACTGCTTCCGGATGTTGAGGAAGGGAATGTAACTCTCATCGGTGCTACTACTCATAATCCTGGTTTTTACGTTAACCCACCATTGTTGAGCCGCTGTCACTTGATTAAAGTGGAATCGCTTGGGATCGATGATATTGCAGAGGTTTTGGCTCGAGCGTTAAACGACGAATTACGGGGGCTTGGAAAAAAGAAGTTACAATGCGAAACCGGGATTTTGAAAGATCTCGCCAATCTCGTCGGGGGTGACCTTCGGCAGGCGCTCAACACTCTTGAGCTGATCGCTGATTTTACAGACGAAGGCGGCGAAATTACGGAAGCCTCTGTTCAACAATTTGCGAGCGAACGCAAGATTCGTTACGATGCCAACGAAGACGAACACTATGACACCATTTCTGCCTACATTAAAAGTATGCGCGGCGGTGATCCCGATGCGGCACTGTATTGGATGAGTAAAATGCTGATGGGGGGAGAGACCCTCGCTTCATTGCACGTCGTTTAGTGATCCTTGCCTCGGAAGATGTAGGCATGGCAGATTCACGGGCACTGCCAGTCGCCATGGCAGCCTTTCAGGCTTGCGAAGTGATTGGCCAGCCCGAGTGCGAAATCAATCTGGCCCATGCGACTGTGTTCCTCGCGACGAGTCCGAAAAGTAACCGTGCCTATGAAGGACTTCACAAAGCAAAAGCTGAGCTGAGTGCCCATGGTGCGCAGGATGTTCCACTTTGGTTGAAAGATAAAGGAGGTTCGGCCAACAAAGCCGCAGGGAACTCCAAGGACTATCGATACAGTCACGATTTTCCGGAAGGCATCTCGGGACAGGATTACATGTTGGATCCGAAGCAATTCTACTTTCCCAAAGCCTCCGGTTCGGAAGCCGGTGTCGCAGAGCGCCTTCAAAAATGGAAAAACCTGAAGGCCCAGGTAAGCCGCGAACGCTAGTTCTACTTAGTTAAATAGGAAAAAGGGATCGAATCGTTTACGCCTGCGGTTTAAACTTGTTGTTAGCGTGAAGTATCTGAGGTTACCAAGAGTTTATTTCTCCCAAATAACCATACTCAAACCATTGAGTAATCGTGGGCTAAATACTATATTCGGGATGCCGGATACCAGAATTAAAAAAACTATTAAGTTGAATTAGATAAGCTATTATAATATAAATTTATAAGATTATTAATTGAGCTAATCTAATTCAACCCTAAACAAATAATCCCCGTATGTTGAGCGCAGGAGAGACTTTTTCAAATTTATTGGTTATGGGAAAAAGCGGTGCCGGGAAACAACCCCGCATCGACGTGTTGGTCAAAGAGTTTGGTTTGACGCAATTAAGCACGGGAGATCTTTTTCGAAAGTATCTCGGAAAGTTTAATGCCATCGAATTCGAGGGAAGTATTCTAGGTTTCTACGATGAAGCGACAGATTCGTTTTGCTCCGATGAAGACATTCTTCATGAACTGGGGCCCATTGCAGAATGGGATGATCCGCAAGGAGTATTGTTAGGTCTAAAAGCCAAATACTTCGTGGAGGCGGGAAAATTTGCCCCAGACAGCCTCACCAACCAAATCTTTGAAGCGGAATTTGTCAGACACGGATGTGAAGGATTGGTACTTGATGGGTTTCCCCGCACAATTGCG
>CAXXVT010000011.1:0-73652 GCA_963676215.2 Opitutales bacterium
CAAAATCTAATTTTAACTAATGTAATTAGTGAAAATTTTTCAATGCATTAATAAATCTCAATAAATCATTATCTTACATTATAGAAATCCTACATAAATTGTATATGTACTGAGAGATGAAAAGAAAGAAATATACCCAGATATGCTAAGTTCTCTTAGTTATTCGAGGTTACTCAACTAATTACATAATTCTGTATAAATATGTACTTGACTATAGTTTTATGAAAAACTTAAAAGATAAAAAAAATATTTTTTGACAATCTAAATAAAAAATTACTTTTTTAGGTATAGGCTTAATTTTTTTAGACTTTAAATTTATCCAATTTTAGTTCCAAAGTTTATAGCTTCATTATCAGAATAGTTGCCACTTTAGTAAAAAATCAATCATTTATTTAAATTTACTTTTAAAAAAATACCAATATAATGCTAGTGAGAGCTCAACTAAATTAGGAATTTCTTTAATATTATTACCAATTTATCTTAAACTATCATCAGTATAATTATTAAAACTTAATAAATTTTAAAAGTTAACTAAGCTATTTTTTCAAAACAAAAGAATACTATGAAAAATCTAAATCTAAATTTGTAAGATTTTTCAATTTGGATAATCTTTAAGAAAATTGAATAATGCTTCTATCAGTAAAATTTCCAGCTGAATTAAGACTAAATTTATAGTAAGAAAAATTATTATATTGGATTAAAAGAAGAATAATTTTATTTTATTGAAACTTTATTTTAAATAGTTTAGTAGGAAAAAATAGCTAGGTTAATTTGTAATAAATCGCTTTTTCTTTCACCTCAAGGTCCCCTTTGGCTCCGATTTTGAGCTTCTCAAACGTCGAATTTGCAAGTTCAAGAAAAGCCGTATTGTTAGACTTCAATGCTTCGGACGACAGACTTTGAAACGTCTTTTTGAGTTCTTCCTCTGCTCTTCCGAGCAGCTTAATCCGTTCTTCAAATGCTTCTCTTTCTTTTTCCAGCACCGTTTTGCGTTCAACAATCTCTTTCTCCAACAAATGCTTTTCGTTCAAAAGGCTTTCGGTTTTTGATTCCACAGCATTAAGTTCGAATTCCAGTTTATGGAGCTGTTGTTCGCGCACATCTGATGCTTGCTGAACCAACGCCAATTCACGGGAATTCTGCTCGGAAACACGTTTTGCACTCGCCCACGCCTTTGCAATCAGCAGCACCGCGATCAATAAGCCAATCACCAGAAGGGAGAGAACACTTGAGAGGATGAGCAGTAAATTCGGTTCCATCAAAGTAATTGCCTTTTGTTTGAATGGTTTTGTCTTTCAATCATCTGAAAGAACATAACACTTAAAAGAAAATATCATCGCCCACACAAACGGAAATCAAAATTCCATGTTTAGTTTAAAATTCAAACCCGTCTTTTTGACGCTTCTTTTCCTTTCACTTTGTCTGTTCAGTACTGGTGCAGCCAAATCAAAATCGGAAGAGGTTCCAGCGGAATACAAAGAACTGTTCGCAATCGTCGAGGCAGAAAAAACACTGCAAAAGAGGATGGAATCGGATGTTCCAGAAGAAAAGATGGATAAGGAGATCCAACTTCGACTACAGGAGATCGATCAATCCTACCGCGAATATATTGATAAATATCCACGGAGTGTATTCGGGCAAATTCTCTATGGGAAATTCCTTCGAAAGGCCAATCGCCCACAGGACGCTTACAGTATCTTTCTCGACATCCACGAAGACAATCCTGACATCGCAGTGGTCAATCAACATTTGGCACTCTTCGCCAGCGAAATTGGGGATTTTGAAGACGGCCTCAAATACTGGGAAAAGGCCATTCAGCTCGAACCGGACGTAGCCCTCTATTATTATCAGTTTGGGGAATACCTCTACACCTATAAGATTCCTCTGGTAAAACGACATTACCTCCCTATCTCCGAAGTCGAGGATAAGATGCTTTTCTGCTTTCAAAAAGCCCACGAGCTTCAACCCGAAAACCGCGACTTCCACGTACGTTATGCGGAAACCTATTTTGACGTCTTTGAGCCCGACTGGAATCTGGTTCTCAAGATCTGGGACGAGCTTCTGGATACCTCCAATAATTTATTCGAGAGAGATGTCATGCGGCTCCAGAAAGTTCGCGTGTTATTGGAGCTCGAGCGCTACTACAACGCCAGTGAACTCCTCAAGACTGTCTCCGATCCGGCTTTGATGGATACCAAATCAGCCCTCATGGAAAAACTGCCGTGAGCATACAACGCTGACCCTGGCAGCATAAGCGCAGAATGCTCAAAGGATTCAAGTCCGTTATTCACATCAATGTTCTACCAATTTCGCGTAACTCTCACATACCAAGACCTTGGGTCGGCTTGAGTGATCCATAAAGCGTAGCCTACGTTTTCTGAATCCGAACGCGGGGGCTCCATATTCAGCAGATTACGGACACCCACGGAAATTTCATAATTTTCGAATCCTTTGTAACTCAGCTGGGTATTGAAAGTATAGTAAGCTGGGAAATAATTGATGCCTTCCTGCTTTACTTGATCTAAATCTTCTCTAATGAAGTCCCGCTTATGCAGGTATCGAAGAAATACAGAAGCCGTCCAATCATCCTTTTTCCAAAACAAGGTCAGGTTGGAACGCCACCGAGTCCTCGAAGATCCAATACTGATCCTGCGACCGTCACGGTTTTGGTATTGTTTAAACGTGAAATCCACCAATGCACCAAAATCTCCAAATCGATCAGTTTCCCAATCGTATCGCAATTGCAGATCATAACCTTCATAATCATTTTTGCTGATGTTCTGAACGTTTGTGCGAACCAACAATATGGGACCTGCTTCTCCAATTCCATCTGCAGGTGCCCGGTCAATCAATTTACCAAACTCGGGATCATCCTCATTGTTAATGATAGTCCCGGCACTATAGGAAGAGATGAGATTGCTCTGATTGAAGACAAAATAGTCTAAAGAAAACGAAAGCCGCTCTAACCACCCGTCTCGCTTACTCCCATCCCATTTTAACCCAACAAACTTAACCTCAGTTTCTTCCGGTTGCAGGTCTGGGTTTCCCCCTATTTCAGTCAGGATATCGAGTCTAGGCTCATCCGGTCGTTTGGGATCCAAAACAGAGTTGGTAACACCCAACGCCTTCGAGGTGTAAAGGTAAGACAATGCTGGCGCCTGAAAGGCTTCACTATAGGAAGCCCTTAACGACAAACTATCCATGAGATTCACACTAACCGCTAATTTCGGTTTAGTTGTGTTGCCAAAGTCCGAGTATCGTTCGTGACGCACGGCAAGCTGTAAATCGAGGTACTTATGTACGGGTACAAAAAACTCAGCATAGGCCGCATCCGCGGACCGATTCCCGCTCAAGGTATTGTGATTCAAACCACCAATGACCTGACCGGCAGCCGCAATAGGATCCGCGCGATGACGATAGAATTCTTCGCGATGCTCGTACCCAAACGCAGCATAAATGGGAATGCCCTTAATCTCCGCTAAGACTCCGTTGAGCGTGACATCACCGCTGGCAATCTCATAGAGTCCATGAAAAGGTACGGTCTGTTTGATGGAGTCGATGAGCCGCGGGTCATTCGCTCCAAATGGATTCATATACAGCATTTCGCCATCCACGTTGATGCCGTTGAATGCATCCTGCAGTCGCTGGTCAATGACACTGTTTCGATGATTTTGGGTGCCGTAACTCTCATTGTACATCCACCCCGTATCCCATTTCCAGGTATCACCCAATTCACCTCGGGCACCCAAAAGCAGACGTGGCGTTTTTGTGATAACTTCAACAACACGGTTACCCGCTTCGACGATTCTCAATCGATTTCCGAAAAACGCATTCAAATCTTCGTTCCAAGGATTGTAGGGATTATGAGCTGGTATCACGATTCCAGTGGATGGATCATCACCGTTCTCCTGCGAATTAAACATCGGCGCCGGTGCCGTTTCTGGAACCACGCGGAAATGATTGTAACTTAACTCCGTATACAAATCCGTTGTTTCAGAGAGCTCGTAGGTGCCGTAAAGAAAAGCGCCATATCCATCCTGTCGTGGAATCAAATTGGTAGCTTCGTTAAAATCATACCTTCCATACGCTTCGAAATCAGCAACAACTGCCCCTTCCACCGTGGGGTTGGTAGTAGGTTCAGGGAACGTCAGCCGCTGCCCAAGGCTCGGGACCACAACATTTGCGGGCCAGGACCCCGTACTTCGCCCATCACTACCCCATGGGCGGTGATCTGCAGTAGCCGTGTATTCAAGATCACGAGTGTCGATCGACTCCCGCTTTCGCGTATCCAAACTCAGTAGATAGTGAAATTTTCCGATGCGTCCGGCCTGCAACAAATCCGCACGGTAGTCCGCAAATCCCGTCTCCGTGGAGTTCCCATAGGTCACACGCGCACGCCCTCCTTCAAAATCCTTACGCAGCTTCACATTGATCACTCCAGCAACCGCATCGGAACCATAAATGGCTGAGGCTCCGTCTTTGAGCATTTCAATTTCTCCCACCGCTCCCATGGGAAAGCTATTTAAATCTACCTGGTTATTGAACCCATCTGCGAAAGGAAATGCAGCTGCACGACGACCATTAATCAGCACCAGCGTGCTATTGTGACCTAGCCCCCTCATATTGAGTCCACTAAAACCAGGATGCCCCGTGATACCAGAGTAGTTGGGGCTGTAGTTCTGACCGTTGCTCATTGTTGAACTCAGGAAATACTCTGCCACACTCGCATGCCCTTGTGCTTCCAACAACTCCACCGAAACTTTGTGCACAGGAGAAAACTCCTTGGCGGACAATTCTGGAAGTCGGGACCCGGTCATAATATAAGGATCCAATTCTTCGATGTCGCCATCATCGGGGATATTCTGAGAGAAAACGTAGGTGACAAGTGTACAACAGAGAGACAGTACGCCTAAACGCACCAAAACAAGCTTTTGGATAAGCATTTTTAGGAAGGAAGTAGTTAGGTTAAATAGATAGTAACAGCAAAAAGCTGCTGCCGGAAGTGCTATGCGCATTTTTCGCGTAAATCAACCATAAACCACGTATTTTCCCGCAATGAACAACATCCTATTCCAAACCACGTATTTTCCCGCGTTTTTTTAAACTGCCCGTTACAAGGACATCCCTAGCGATTGGAGTTCAGTTATCGCAACGGCTGACGATCGTAAGGACAAAACACGAAATCGGGACTAATAAACCTTCCACATTCATCGCAAAAGGTTGGAGTGGTCCTTGGAAAAACGATAGTTTTGATGTCGCGCCCCAATACAAATCGTTTCCACTCAGCAAATTTGTCAGCAATCGGATCGTATCTTTTCACGATGATTTGTGGAACATTGTAATTTCTTGAGTAAGGGAATATGTGGGCATTTTTCACATAAAACTGCCTTCCATTGTTTATGGTTACAATCATTCTGCCCAAATTTCCTTCAGCGGTGTAGTATTTCACGTCGTTGAGGAAATCGATTCTTGTAACTTTCTCTTTCACCTCATTCCAATTTTTAAACTCGATTTTCCGATTTCCGTCCTCTGAATCGCCCCAAAGTCCGTAAAATTGATCATGGCCTACACTCATTTCGGATGTTTCCGTATATATCGATCCATCTCTCGACAAATAGTAGACCTTTGTTACTTCCGGCATGCCACATACCAGTTTGATCATCTCCTGTTTGAGATCCCTTGTCATCCCATCGTTCCGGAAAATTGAAAGAATTTTCGCTCTCCTTCGCACGTCTTTGTCGTTTAATTCCAGATCCTCAGCAATCCGATCAATATCCTCAAAAATTTGTTCCTTGTTGGACAGCGGATTCACCCAATCAAGCGCAAACTAAAGGGCCTCATTCATGCTTTCAACTTCCTGCGCCTCAAGAGAGAAGCTAAAGCTAGCGATGAATATCATTGGTATTAGAATTGAATCACACTTCATAATCTGGAACTTCCGCTATAATTAAAAAATCATCACTGCTTCTTCACAAAAAACTTCCACCCATAGCGAAGTCCTGCATCGAGTTTTTCGATTCCCCGGTCCGTAATCACTCCCTTCCCGGAAGCACTGTAATGGTAGCGTCCGGGATCCATTTTTATCTGGGTCATCCCACCGGGCGAGAGTTCTTTCACATGACTATTCCCTCCGCCAAGCAATGTGATCTTGAGAACAATTTCGGTATCGTTAGTAATATCAAGGATGCACTCTTCGGAATCAATCGGCTCACTTGTGAATCCACTCGTTTCTGATTCTGAATACGCGGATTCAGGAGCAGGTTTAAGATTCGAAAATCCTACATCCCTTTCACCATAACAATTTTGCCATTGCCCAGCCAAATCAAGATATTGAAAGTGCAATTGGCGGAGTTTCGAGAGTTTCCGCGCCGCTTCTTTCCGATCCTCTACGTCAAGTATTTCCAAAGTCAAACATCTCAAGAGCATTGCGTCATCTCCCGCGTCCAATAAATACACGTTTAGACTGTCAAGTGCCTCAACATTTTCGCGACTGATGCTAAAAGATATCAATTCTTCTATCGTCTCTCCGTTTCGAATCGCTTCTCCCGACTGTATAATTTCAATATACGTTCCATCGCGAAGTTGCTTCGGTGTTTTCCCATCAAATGCGGCTCGATATCGAGCATACTCAAGCGACCCAACCCCTTGAAGGTGTCGAATTCGATTGTGAAGCATGCTTTCTTCAAACTGAACTTTTTTGGCTTCTTCGCCCCCGGAATATCCTTCAATTACAACAAGGAAAAAATCTAATGGCTCTGAGGTAGGATTTTGATCGATACCCTTACATTCAGATGTGGATCGAATCCATAAGATTCACTCGAAACCTTCCCCTCAACAAGCTCGACAGTCGGAAAGGTATCTTCTTCTCCATTCGCAGATGCACCTGAATATACGACCAGCAGCAAAATCATAAAAAACAAAAGCCTCACAACCTCACATTTCATATTCTATAGAGTTTCCTTCATTTATTGAGTGGTTGATTAGCAACTATCGCCAAGATTTTTCATCCAATTATATTTATCTTGTCTATCATGAGAGCACCATCCTCGACAGTGCCAATAACTATACCAATTTCATTCCCAAAATTGGAGAGAGAAATGTACGTTTCTAGAATAAAACGTACCCTGAAAAATATTAACGTAATAATACCCTGGGTTCACTCTAAAATAAACAGTTGACCCCATCCTAGGATTTTGAACTCCGTTTCTATATCGGTCAGAAACTCCCATTCCCACTGAAGTACCAGATCCCCATGCTTTCAAAGCCACTACTCCTGATTTTGGCACATAAAACCTAAAACGACTAATCATGGAATAGGCACTCCCTGTCTGATTGAAAGAAATGGATTTTGCACCAGACATGTCCATGGAATTTTTGTAAGAACTAAAGCTATTGGCAGTTCTATCTGCTTCAGAAAAAGCAAAATCTCTTCCACCACTATTCGCTGCTGCAGCTTCCGCAGCAGCTTTTCTAGCAGCTTCCGCAGCAACCAATTGATTAAACTCGTTGGTTTTCTGAGTCTTCAGATTTACGCAATTTACATACAACACCTCTTGCCCGTTCCCATATACGGTTGTTGCGATGCCTTCCAGATTTGGCAGTTGATTGGCATACCATTGCGCCAAATCGATCTTTGCCTGCGTTTGCCCTTCCCGTTCGGCCCAAACAGGTGCCAAGGAACAGCGGTGATAATAAAACACGAATTTCTTATAAACCTCGTGCATTGCGAGGAACTGTTCATTGACCTGATTAAATTTCTCATCAATCGGGCCTTGCCCCGCAGCAATGGAGACAGGCAAGTTGATGAATTCGTTCTGCACATTGGCCATCGTCACGAGTATCCCCTGCATCTGCCCAACAATTGTCTCTGCCGCTTTGTAGTAATTCGCTGCACTCGATAAATCGATTCCGATAGAACGCTGCCATCCGATATCCTGCCCATTGATTTGACGGTGATTGTAGAAGGGAGCGCGAAGAGGATCTGACGGGTCTGCACTGGTATTCACATAATACAAAGCACCGGTTATTTTGCTCTTGATGTAGGGCCAAGTGACTCCCAATCCAGAGGCTGCAATTTTCTCGGCGGAGGCATCCCTATTGTGCGTGTAAAGATCTCCCCACCATTCAGTATGTAGGGTTACGATCTCACTGCTCTCGTCGTAGTCCCATACGAGAGGTCCCAGGACGGTGTGGATGATCCGGTTCTTAATACTGGTATCCAGCTCAAAATCGCCGATATCATCCGATGAGAATTGGTTGTCTCCAAGATAAAAAATGTCGTTCGTTGGAAAACCATCAGGAAGGCTATCAATCATATAACTTGGAATCGGCTCTCCATCTGGTTCCTCCACAATCGGTGCTTCCGGTAAATCAATAGTCACCATAATGGGGATTTCAATGACCTTGTTTTCGGGTTCCACTTTTAGGCCAGAATCGTCGTCAATTTCGTAGTAGCTTATTTTCAGTGATTTCCGGTAGGTAGCCTCAAGATTCGCATAAAATCGGATTTTGATGTCTCGCGTTTGTTTGGATGTCAAATCCACAGGATCTCCAACCACTTGGCCTTCAGATATATTAATTCCGCTGTTTTCTATACCGTTGCCATAATTCACTCCGGTTGAACTCACTACATCGCAGGACTTAATTCTTACCGTTTTGCTCCCTGTATTGCGAAGGCTCCATGATCTAGTTTCGGACACCGGCGCATTGTCATAGGTTCCCAAATTGACTAGTGAACCCGAAGGCAGGATGTTTCCCGTAACGTTTACAACCTCCAACTGCGCATACAGAAAGGACGGAATTATGATACTGACTAGGATTAAGAGGTGCTTCATGGAATTATGATAAAATGGTTATCAGGATCAAAAATCTGAGAATAAGGGATCCTTTCACATTCAAAGAGATACAATCTGGATAAGGACATCATCGACCCAAGAAGTCGCACTTGTAGTGGTATACGCTTCGACTCCGATACTCCCCAACTGACTCATTTTAATGTCTGAATCGTTAATCACCTGTTTGAACACTCTGGTATTACCAGCTTTTCGAACACAGGAGTATTCCAAAATCCCTTCTTTGACGATCAATTTGTAGTGATAGTCCCCGGAAACATAATCGTATTTCCACGAATTATTACTCGTGCTCCCATTTTTTGACTTACTAATGAACAGATAGTGATAGGCTCCATAATTGTATTTGTTATATCCATTTGGCGTGTAAAAGGTTACATCTCCATTAAAGTGGAGATAAATACGGTTGTTCATACCCCAGAAACTATAATCCACATTCCCATCATATTCGATCACAACTTCTTTCAAGTTTCCCGTATAGGAAAGAAGGAAAGTTAACTGAGCCCGACTGTCGGTTGGAGCCGCTTGAAGCCTATCGTTTTTGATCCCCCCCATTCCTTCCGTGTACATAGTGGTCCCAGAAGGTTTTGCATTACCACTGAAACGCCAGGATAGGTTCTGGATAATATCTTGCGGAGCTTGGGGACTGGTATTCCCACTACCACTATTTCCGGAATTGTTTGAATTGTTCTTGTTAGCCTCATCCTCGGCAGCCTTTCTAGCAGCCTCATCCTCGGCAGCCTTTCTAGCAGCCTCATCCTCGGCAGCTTTTCGCGCCGCCGCTTCTGCAGCTACCAATTGATTAAACTCGTTGGTTTTCTGAGTCTTCAGATTTACGCAATTCACATACAACACCTCTTGACCGTTCCCATAGACAGTTGTGGCGATGCCTTCCAGATTTGGTAGTTGATCGACATACCATTGCGCCAAATCGATCTTTGCCTGCGATTGCCCTTCCCGCTCCGCCCAAACAGGTGCCAAGGAACAGCGGTGATAATAAAACACGAATTTCGTGTATACTTCATGCATCGCGAGAAACTGGGCATTAACTTGATCAAACTTTTGATCGATTGGACCTTGCCCCTCAGCAATGCTAACGTTCAGGTCAATATACTCCTGCTGTAAATTTCCCATTCTTTGCAATACCATCTGCATCTGCCCAACAATTGTCTCTGCCGCTTTGTAGTAATTCGCTGCACTCGATAAATCCACACCAATGGAGCGTTGCCAGCCAATGTCTAGTCCATTGATTTGTCGATGATTGTAGTAAGGTGTTCGTAGTGGATTCGACATGTCCGTATTGGCGTCTACATAGTAGATCGCACCCGTGATCTCACTTTTCACATACGGCCATTTGATGCCCAAGGGACTCTGGTTCACACTCATCTGTGGTGGAAAAGTATACAAATTTCCCCACCATTCTGTAAACAAGGTCACCACTCCTGTGGTAGAATCCTGCTCCCACACCGTCGGTCCAATTACATCATGAATGAAGCGGTCTTCAATGCTTGGATCAAAATTGAAAAACCCGAAAGTAGCAGAACCAAAGCGATAATCGCCATAATACAGGATGTCCCCAGTCGGAAATCCAGGAGGAAAATAACGAGTCATTTGACTTGGAATCGGCTCTCCATCTGGTTCCTCCACAATCGGTGCTTCCGGTAAATCAATAGTCACCATAATGGGGATTTCAATGACCTTGTTTTCGGGTTCCACTTTTAGGCCAGAATCGTCATCAATTTCGTAGTAGCTTATTTTCAGTGATTTCCGGTAGGTAGCCTCAAGATTCGCATAAAATCGGATTTTGATGTCTCGCGTTTGATTAGATGTCAAATCCACAGGATCTCCAACCACCTGGCCTTCAGATATATTGATTCCGCTGTTTTCTATACCGTTGCCATAATTCACTCCGGTTGAACTCACTACATCGCAGGACTTAATTCTTACCGTTTTGCTCCCGGTATTGCGAAGACTCCATGATCGACTTTCGGACACCGGTGCACTGTCATAGGTTCCCATATTTACTAGTGAACCCGAAGGAAGGATGTTTCCCGTAGCGTTTACTACTTCCAACTGCGCATACAGAAAGGACGGAATTATGATACCGACTAGGATTAAGAGGTGCTTCATGGGATTATGAAAAATGGTTATCAGGATCAAAAATCTGAGGATAAGGGATTCTCCAGAACACAGACAATCGATTGCGCCAAAACCACGTATTATCCCGCAAAGGCAACAGGATATGTCATGAGCTCATAACCTATCCCACAGGAAAAAGAGATTCTGGATTTGACACCTTATACTCAGCGTTCAGACCCAATTCACTTGTCATACTTGAAGCGTTCAAATCTATATCCGAAGAAAGCTGGCTTTGCGGGATTATTCTCAGAAAATTCCCCAAAGCTGAGATTCCTGAGTCTCAACGACCCGTTTTTTGCCAATGAAAACCTTCCTTTTAAATCCCCTCCGGCAGGAACATTGTTACCACCTGTTATTTCAAATTCGATCGTATGCTTTTCCAAATCATTTCGGTAGTTACCCCAGCAATCATGAAAGGTCTCAAAGGGGTAGAATGTAAGGGTAAACGTTCCGTCTGCATGAAAAACAAACTCCCGAATAATTTCGCACTCGGAGGATAGAAGTGCCTCGACCCAGTTTCTCTTCTCCTGCCACATGCCTGCGAAAGGATACTCGCCAGGATCGAGTACTGTAAACTGATTCATCAGCTCTCTTTGAAAGACACCATTACCAACCTTCGCAGAAATCTTATATTTGGTGCCGTTTTTCGCTGCTTTTCCCAGGGAAACTTCTCCAGTTTCCTTGTCAATGGATACATCGGTCTGAGGACTAATCGACCATTCAGCATTGATACGGACAGTTCTAGTCTCCGGGGGAATCCATGAAAAATCAAGGTATCCTATTGAGAACTTCCCGCTTTCGCCAGGTTCCATCGCCATATTGCTCCCGCAGATGATCAGTTTCTTCAGATCTCCGCCAAAGTCACTTTGCCAAGGATGGGTTGCGAAGATGAAAATTTCCTCCGGGAAAAAATCCCTCGTGTGACCATCTGTTTTTTTCAGAATACCTTTTATTGATATTTCTGTACCCGGAATTGGCAGTTCGGCTCTGCGAAAGACCTGAACACGGATAGTGTCTCCAAAATCATCCCGCAACATATAATACGGTGCAGTTCCGTCATCATTGTCCAATAATTCGGTAACAGTTCCAGTGATTCTAACTTCGCTGTTAAGCAGCGAAGCTCCTCCATCAACAATAATTTCTCGAATACTGATTTCGCTCAATGGGAATGCTCCAGATAGATTGTAACTGAGCACCAAAATCCCAATCAGATGTGTCAACCAACGTACTAACCTTACTGAGTCTTTCATATGATTATCAATTTGTTTTTTTGCCATCAAAACCGGACCGCATTCAAAATCAGACCTCGCAAAGCTTGATGGTGGATTTCCCACTTTTCAACTGGCAGGGGAAGCGAAGTTTTTGCCACTCTCCCATCCTCAATCGAACGATGGCATTTGGTGGATGCCCGACAAAACGACATGAAATTGGATTGGTTTGGGAGGTAGGCAATACCCACCAATCCCTTTCTCTTTTAGACAGCATACACAACTCACGAGAAATAAAGGCATCATCAACGCAGATATCCATATCGAGGGAACGCCCTATAAAAATCGTGCTCTTTTTCAAAAGCTTGCTGACAATCTGTTCGCCGCCCTCACGTTCGACTTCGATCTTCAATCCTTTTCCACTCCGATTGCCTGCCATCTTCCGTCCGCTTATCGCGATCAGAAATAGCAGGAGCATCAACAAAGCGGTTAAAACCAAGCCCAGCGTGAACACTAACGGCATCAGCCACTTGTGACCAGACACCGGTTGCCGATCCTTCTGTTTTTCCACTACTGGAGGAACCGGCAGGAGCGCCACTCTCGGCAGCGTCTTCGATGGAGCATCATTGAGAGATGGATTCGCCAAAACCTGGAGTTGTGCTCCCGCTTGAGTGGAGAGGTCCTGGAAGTATTGCGTAGTTTGCTCGTCGGTTCCAATCGCGACAACATCGACGGTTCCCGGACGTAATAATCGAATGGGTTGTGTTTCCTGGGAAACCAGTTTCGTGCTCGGGACGAAACACAACCCGAAAGTGATTAGAACGCCAATAATTGTCCCAATTTTATGGTCTTTCATGATTCCGCGATATTCCTCCGGTGATTGGGTCAAAGCCCAAGTTAGTTTGATTGTCCTTAAAAACCTGCAGTAACGCCTCTAATTCCTGTTTCGAAGCATCAGTAGCCTCTCCGTCTGACAGTATGGTGAGATGAAAATCATGTGTCGAAATGGAAAGGTCATTGATCTTCTGAATTGCCAATTCCACTGCATGAAACAGCGGAGTGCCGTTGTTAGCACGCTGCAAGCCCACCGATTGTAATGCTTGCATTTTTCCCGTCATCCCAGGACCTTCGCTCGCAATTACAACATCATTGTTGTCGAAAACCAGAAGCACAAAATAGTCATCAACCCCATACTGATTCAATACCTCCAGGGCCCGTTTTTGAGCTACCTCAAAGCGGGTTGTGCCCGACCCAATATTCGTGTCCATGCTACCCGAAGTATCGAGAATCACGAGCAACATCGTGCCCGTTGAAGGGGACATTATCAATCGGGCGACATCAATCGCATAATCCGACTCAGGAATACCATGATCTGGATCGACCAGGGGGTGCAATGCTTTTACTGTATAATGAATATTCCCGAGAAATGGGATGTCACTTTTTTCAACCCGACGACCACTGCTGATCTGTTTGAATTTCAGAAGTGATTCCTGACCGATGCTCGTTGTGCAAAGCGTCGGTGCTGGATTCGGTTTCGTTGCGGACTGTCTATCACTGACACTGTTCTTTTTATATTCCCACTGATAAATGGTATAGATCCGTTCTACGACTTCTGTAACCTCACTCAATTTTTGGCAGAATGAAGTCTGTGTATAGTCCGAACCAAAAACAATGAGTGTTTCGATATTCTGAACAGGAAATCGGTATTTCTTCGCGTTAGATAATGCATTCATCAAAAGCGATGCACCCGCTCCTTCACAAATCAAATGGATTCCTTTCGAATTGCCCTCCCGCAGGAGGTAAGCCAACAGGAGTTTCTCCTCCAGTGTTCGCCACTGTTCGACCATCGGGTCCAAGGCATATCTGAAATGGTTTTGCAGCGTACCCATTCGATCCTGAAGCACTCTATTGAAATCGAAGGGTCGCACAAAATTATCAGATTTAGAACGGGTGGGCGATGGGGAACCGGAGCTCAGCAATCCAAGATTATTCAAAGCATCCAATACCCACCGTTCCGATAAAAATTGAAATTCGTAGTGCAGCACAGGTTCCTTCAAAATACCACTGAGACTTCTTCCAAATTCGTTCCATCGAGTGTTTTCCGGATCGCCAATCAAAAATACCGAAGGTCGGCTGTCGTACATTGATGATTGAAGATTGTTGGAATGTGCAAACAACTGAAACGGATTCGACAATGGCACCTGCTTTATCTCCATTTCGATCTGCTCCGCATAGTCGAGTAATCGATCAATGCTATGACAAAAACCATCATTAGGGTCGGCGATTTCATGATCCAGCGCACACCCCGTCGGAATACTCATGACCACCGGATGTGTTTTCGGGAAATCAAGTTTCAGTCCAAGCGTATTGACCACATACTCCAACCGCTCATCTGGAGTTTTATAGGCAGACAAATCGTCAGTCAAAAGCGAGTCCCAATCGATGCCGGTTAAATATGCATCTCCAATGCCCTGCCAAAACTGAGTTGAAGCTTTGCTGCGTTGTCTCTCATGCTCAAATCTCCCTCGAAGATAGCTTTCGAACAATAATCGATTGAAAAAGGGCAGGCTCCTTACAAGATGGTCTTCCGAAGTTTGGGATAGTAAGCTGTCATTCGCAAGTGCAACCAGTTTTCCGGCCCTGGCTGCAACCACACCCCCAACAAATTTCCACCAAAAGGCATCAGCGATCATCGTAAAGTCCTCTTGGTTTGCCAAATTAAGACTGGAAATCAAATCCTGGAAAAAGAAGAGTTCACCATCGCGTTCTTCGAAAAGATCCGAATAAACGATGGGATTACTGGATCTCAAGCCGATCTGGATACGCTTCGAAGCACCCGAGTCGACGACAGGCAAACGCTCAATCATAGCACGATTCAAATTCGCTGGCTGAAATACAACAAAATCCAGGTCCAACATTCGTCCCACATACCAGGCGATACCTCCTCCCAAACTATGCCCGGTTAGTACAATTCTGGAGTGGGGAAACTCGCGTTGGATCGATTGAGTAAAAACAACGCCTTCCTGATACTGCTGCGGTATTTTGTTTTGCGCGAGATTCAGATCGGCCAAAACATCGTAAGGATCCGAATACATCGCGGTTCCACCAAAAGCAATGCAAACGAGATCAGGCGAAGCCAGATAAACATTCGCATCAAAGCCAGGGTCGAAGTGTCCGGGATTATAACCCGATGCTTCCTCGCTGAGGTGAAACCCCTTTGGTAATCGGCGTTCCCCAACATCATCCGTTACCACCAGTTCTTCCCTCGAATAAACATGCTTCGATAACAACGCTAACGGGTAAGTCGAGAGTGCATACTCATCCGGGGTCGTCGATGCCCGAATGTCTTCCATTACCCCGGCAGAGCTTCCGTGAGCAACCAGAAGGAAGAACATCAAATGACAGACACTTTTCGCTAATTCTTTGATTCTCACTGCAGGTTGCAAAGCCATAAACGGAGGAAAGCGTTTTTGATTCAGTAGTCCTTCAGCGGAGTAGGCCCGCCAGACTCGAAGCAGATTGCTCAGATTCCGCTTTGAAAACGGTTTTTCTGATCTTGCCAGTCTCCGGATGAAGCCCTTTGAATTTCACTTGTCTACCCTTTAGCTCCACCTCTTCAATCGAAGCTCGTTGAATCGATAAAGCTCCCTTTGAAGCACACAAATAGTGAATCACCACCAATGCCAGCAGCCAACCCAATCCGAAACCAAACAGAAACAAAGGCAGCAGGGTCATCGCCAGAAAAACGGACAATTTGATCATCGCAGACCAACTCTTCCTTCCTTCAAAAGTAACCGTTGAATCCTCGACTAAAACCGCACCTTTTCCGACAAAACCAAATTGATCAACAGAGAAGGCACTTCCGAAGGTAACATTGTATTTCATACTGATAGTTCTGGTTGCAGAGGTCGATTAGACTACTCAAACACATCGAATCCATTGAGGAATTCCTCAATGTCACTCCGATATTTTGAGGCCAGGTTCTTGCCAGTAATGATCAAATACTGAGTCGTTCCCGCTGAGTTCGAAAAATAGTATCCGTAGTATATTAGATCCATTCCCTGGAGTGAACCTTCCATCACCTGATATAATACTTTTATACCATTGACATTACGATACTCCCTGAAAGTGATCTCTGCACCTGGAGACACATCCTTAAAATTCGAAAGAGCGATTTCTCCGAGACTATCGATACTGACCTCCAACCCTTCATTGATTGCTTGCCCATAAAGATCACCACCACGAAGTTGAAACGTATATTCCGAATCATCCTCGCTGCCACCCTTTTCAAAGGACCACTTTCGAGGATTTATCCAATACCTTGTTTTCGTTATCTTACTCTTGATCGGAAAAGTGGACGTCCTGTCTTTAAAGAACAGTTTCGGATTCTCTTTGATCTCATTCTTCGAGAATGAATTCTGGTTTTCATACTTCCAGGTTCCATCGTCGTTCAGAACAACGACCTCCCCTTGGTCGGTGACAGCCCGCTGCACAGCATAGGTGCTGCTGAGAAGACACAATAGAGTTACGAGTATCGCATATTTCATGATTGATATGTTTATTTATAAGATTTCGAGAAGTCTTCTGGCTGATTATTCTGGTAGGAATTCCAAAAGCCAAACTTCAAGGATTTGGCATAGCGTAAGTCGTGTTGAGGAAAAAACATCGGGCTTTTTTTTAAATTTAAATTCCCTACAAAAAGTGAAATCGAGCTATCCACAGTTGCTTATGTCTGTGTTGTTCCACTTATTTTTTCCACCAATAACGAGTAATCTCCCAATGCTTCATTGTTTTCGGAATAAATCTCCACGTAATAGATTCCGTTCTGTAAACTTCCTTCAAATTCAATCTGGAAATTGCCTGCACGTGTTTTTTCGATTGGAACCTCGGCTAAATCGTCGTCATACAATCTAAAATTGATCCCACGGAGACCACTCGCTGAGATTTTGAAATTCTCAACTTTTTGCGTTGCTGCAAACTGGAAATAATCACGATCACCAGCATATAAGTTCCCTCTACTCGTGATTCCTGCATTCAATTTAATGGCTGTGGCAAAGCTCTCATTGTTATCACTTTCGGTCTCCTCGTAGTCGACAGGGTTTCTACTATTGCCATCCGCAGAATCATCTGTGTCCAGATCCGTCGGAACCTTCCAGTTCGGATCTCCCAAAAATCTGAATGTTTCAGCGGGGAAATAAACCGGGGGAGGAGATTCCACGACCGAAATTGCCCGATTCACAGCATCAGCCCGTTTCAAAGCATTATAGAAAGGCGCAATGTCATAGGTAATATTTTGTGCAATCTGATACACACCTGTCACAGCATTTTCCAACTGAGGCAAGCGGTCTACATAGTTGGTGCGGACCGTCGTGACGAAAGCAATTGGAGCGCCGGCTCTTTCGGCCCACACAGGAGCTAGCGCACAACGATGGTAGTAAAACACGAAGAAAGTATATGACTCATGAACTCTTTGGAAGACTTGTTGCATGTAATAATAGTCCTCCATGATGTAAGGTCTTTTGCGCTCATCTGAAGTAAGTTTATTCGCATATACTTCTATGAGTCTACCCAACTCCGAAACATAGTTTTACATCAGGCTTACATAAGCAGCTGCAAAATTGAAGTAGCTCTGAGTATCCCATGGGGGAATTCCTATGGCATCGACCCACTGATTTCGAAAGTGATCGTAGAATGGTATGCCATTTCCTGACACATTTACAAGGTACGTAATATCCTGATTGACGCTGTAAACATATGGCCAGTTGACACCTAGCGGAGAAGACTGTCCGGGCATGGCCGAGCGTAATTGTCCCCACCATTCAGTATGCAACTCCACAAATGCCCCCGCTTCATTCCACTCCCAAATCAACGGTCCAAGGGTGTTGTGGATAATTCTGTTCTTGATGGAAGTATCTAATTCGAATTCGCCAAAGGTTTTCGACGCAAACTGGTTGTCCCCTAAGTATTCAATGTCATCTAACGGCAAACCTGCCGGCAAATGATCTAAAGAACTTGGGTATCTCTGGCCTGAACAGACATTGTAAATGCACATCGCTGTGAGGCATAGAACAAACCACTGAACGAAAGGGAAAAACCTAACTGAGTTTATGAGCATTTTCTTCATAGCTTAAGTTGTCGAATTAAAGTGGTTGTATCATCACACGAAACCCATATCTGGACGAAGAGGAACTTGGATAATACCGATGCCGTTGAGCCGAGCGGCAATCTCCAGAGTTTCTCAAATAATCCCCTCCTCGAAATACCCGATATTTCCCTGAACCTGGCCCACCTGGATCCACTAGAACATCGGTCGGATACCGATCATACCAGTCGCGGCACCATTCGGAAACGTTTCCGTGCATATCATAAAATCCCCAAGCATTTGATCGGAATTGCCCTGTTCGTGCAATTCCACTATATCCATCAGTCGACCCGGAGTAATTGCCATATCGATATAGGCTACTGCTGTTACTTCCAAAACTGTAAGCCGTATTCGTACCGGCCCTGCAGGTATATTCCCACTGTGCCTCGGTTGGCAGGGAAAAGACATGCTGAGTCGATTTGAGCCTACCCTTGCTTGCCTGCTGGTGGGTAAGCGCATTGCAAAAAACAATGGCACTGTTCCAACTCATGTTGTTGACGGGAAAATAGGGTTCATCGGGATTGGATGAAGGGTTTTGCCCCGTAATGAATTCATATTCCCGCTGACGCACTTCATACCGTCCCATCCAGAATCCTCGGGCCAACGTAACCTGGTGCTGGGTTTCATCAGAATTTCGTGAACTCTCATATTTTGAACTGCCCATTGTGAAGGTTCCGGGCCACACATATTTCATTGCGATGTTGGTTCCACTACCCATTTGGTCCAAATAAACATACCGATACAGGTTTTCGGCGGGATTGCTCCACCGCTGGCTTATTACAGACAAAAATTCGTCACAGAAGGCTGATGTGAGATCTGCCTGAAGCTGATTTGTCATCCCAAGAATGCGGTTGTTGTGCTCAATCCAGTTTTTGGCAGCATTAACTTGTGCAGTTGAAGCTCCTTGATTCTGCAACACCTCCCAGGCTTTTGCACCCCGTTCAGCATAGAATCGCATGCGGGGACAAACGTCCCAATGGAAATTGATGTAAGTGGCTTTGGAAGCTGAATAAAGATTGGGGAGTGCGGGATTCCCGGGAGCCAATGCCGCTGCCTGATCTCGGCGAACCCGGATTTCGTGAATTTTCGTTTGCAACAGCGTTACCATCCTCTCCACTGCATAGTAGTAACCTTCCCCATCCGTTGGATGGACTCCGCCGATCGCCGACTGCCAGTTCGAATTGTTGTAGCTGTAAAATGGAGTTTTGCCTCCGGCTAAGTTCATTCGGAAGAAGCCGTCAAAAAGCGAGCTATGCAAATCAGGAAAAACGCAAGTGCTCTCAGCAGTCCGCTCAAACCACGTTACTAGATAACCAAAATACTGAGTGCCCAGATGGACCCTATTATCATCCGATTCATAGAAGTAGTCTAATGGACCCAAAACATCATGCTGGAATGCCGTCCAGCTACTAGGATCAAAAGTGAATCTTCCAAATACATCTGACTCGAACCGATAGTTGCCCAAATAGCGTAGGCTGTTCCGTGGAATAGACTTTGGAATAAAGCACGCCCAGTTTAGGGCCGGCTCCGGATTGCCAGTCATTACCGAATAATTCAACCTCGTGCTCGTAAGGACGTCATTTTTGAGATTGCTGGCCGTTCCGTCCGACTTTCGAAACTCCATCTCGCAATCAAAGGTTCCCGATTTGAGCCCAAACACCTGTATGCTCACCCACACCCCCTGGTATGCCGCGATACTGCTCCAATTTGAAGCATTGGTTCTCAATCTGTAGGTTTCCTGTAGCAATGCATCGGGGACAGTGGATCCTTCAATTGGAGAAAAACGAATACTACCGACGTCAATGGCTTCGCTGCTATTGTTGTAAACCCAAAAGGACTCATAGAGCCGGGTTCCCACATAATTGTTCCTTACTGATCCGTAATATAATGTCAGGGCACCTCCATCAGACATCAATAGTTGATTGTCGTCGCCATCCATCCAATAAATCTCAAGATCAGCAAATAAATTTGGTATGAGGAGCAAAAGTGAAAAAAAGAAGTAGTGAAGGCGGTTCGTTTTCATATTCTAATTAAAGGTGTTTGAATCTTTCGAAGGACATTGATGAACAACTCGAAGCAAGCTTAAGCTGTTGAAAATGTAATACAGACCACACCCTCCACCGATGGCAGCGAGTGTGGCCTTTTGATCAATAACCAAAATTTTGTTTTAGACCCCCGAGAGCATGCATCTGCGTTTTTCCATCCGTTTACGCGATGCATGCCTTCGGGTTCATGCCGATGGCAAGAGTCTAAAAATTGAACTTCACGCCAAGACGACCCACAACGCCCTTTAAATCACCATCGTTGTAAATACCAGAACTGTCTCCTCCATCGTCACCCCAAGATACTGTACGGTAACCAACGTTCAAGAATACCGCTCCTCCTGCAAAAGGATAGTTGACATATCCTGTAACCGTATACTCCAGCCCAAATATCTCATCTGCTTCATATGGGAAATCATTATCGCTCAAACCAATGTATGAAGCGTCTTTCTGGGGATCAAAGGTTCCGTCCTCCTTTCCAAAAACACCCTGAATTTCACCAACAACCCCAATGTTAAATGCTCCAGCGGGTTGGTTGAGGGCAATCCCCACACCAAGAGACATGAACTGCGCATCACTTTCAAGATCTACTATATTTGCAATATCAGAACCACCCTGGACATTATAAGAGTAATTCGCATTTCCGCTCATTACCTGGTATCCACCGCTAAGATATCCTTTGAAGTGTTCCCCTGAAAGTGCTCCGATATCCCATCTCACCCTCAATTTGTTCCAATCTTCCGAAAAAGTTACGACTTCATCGAAGGCCGTGCCACCCCAATTAGAGGTACCTGTTGAATCTGAATCTCCACTTGCAAATGAAAAATCAAAAAAGAGTTGGTTCTTCCAACCCAAAGATACCGTTCCACCAGTGAGTTCTCCAGTTCGATCCTGCAGGTTAATGGAATTCGCATCTTCGTTGAGATCTTGAATAAGATCTACGACTTTACTAGTTCCTGATTCAAAGTCGAAGTAATCACCTGCAATGGTGAAACTCCATTCACTTAAGGATGGCTCTTCTTCAATGGAAGGGCTATCGGTGATAACGGGAGCTGTTTCTTGTGCCAAAAGCGAGCAAGCAACAAACAAAACCGTGGTTGATAACATTTTTTTGATAGTTTTCATATATTTTTAGTAGGTTAAAAAATAGCTCCTCCCCCTGATTTTCGTTGCACGATATTCGAGTTGATTAACAACTTGATTTCTTCAGCCTTGCGCACGATATCAGGCCAGGTTTTGAGATCTTCAGGTAGCTCTTCCACATAATCCTCTACCCAGTCGATGAACTGCTTGGCATTTTTCTTCGAGAACCCGTTACCACCCGCAACATGCGCTTTAAGTCGGTCGTACTGTTCTGCCAGAGGAGCGAGGTGCCGTTTTCGCCGCAAACGTTCCCGTTCTTCGGCAACACGCCGTTGTTGTTCTGCTCTGAATTCTGCAATTTTGGATTCAGTGAGATTGAGCTGTTCAAATGGATCCCGTTCCATCAAAACAGCCCGCTTTTTTTCGTACAGCGAAATGAGCTCTCCTAAATCACTGCTTCCCTCTATTTCAGTGTTAAGCTTATCGATTTTGGACTTCCAACTAAGGATATCCTCTGCTTTTTGTAACAGCTTTTTGTCCAGACCAGACAGAAGTCGTGAGTCACCGGATTGAATCGTTCTAAAGCGACTTCGACAACAAAATCGTATTGAAAGACTCTATTGCTGACTCTAGTTCCTTTTTTAACTCTGTTTGCCATCCGTCATAGAGATGGCGACTCATTTCATGCAGCTCTTTTTCTGAAGAACTCTTGTTGCTAAGATTGAGCAGTAGGGCACGCGCATCCTTTTCGTAGGATACAGCTTTGGAAAAATTCTTTTTATCAACTTCCGTTTTTCCAAGTTCAATCGCCATCTCGAAAACTCTGTGTCGTAGAATCTCAAGGGCACCGGGGAACGACTCAAGAGCATCAGACTCAACGCTGCTTCTGAGTCGAGAAAGAGCCTCATCGTTAACTGGAATTTGGCTAACAGCATTATGCAGTCCCTCCCGCATAAGGTCTTCTTCGTTTCTTTGGGGAAAGATGCTAGCTACTACTGAAGAAAACTTTTCATTGTAGCTCTCAAGTTCATCATCGATTCGCTCTCCTATAAACTCCTCGACCAGTTTCTTGTAATTCGCCAACAACTTATCACACTCGACGATGTAGTTGATCAGCAAAGGATTCCGAATGTCTGCGGTTGAGAGTTCATTGATCAGTCGTTCAACAGTTTCCCAGTCCTTTTTCTCCCTGGCCTGTTTGAGTTCATTCACCCGATCCTGTAAAGGTGATGCGTCGTTTAGGCGTTCGCGGACAATTCGGATCAACACATTAAGCTGATCAGATTGGATGTTCGCCTGAAGTGCCTCTGCTGCCTGAAGGGCGCCGCCCAAATCCTCGTCATCCATCAATCCCTCAATGTAGCGGTAGGAGTTTTCATACCCCGCCAATAGATCCGAAAGTTTCTGATATAAAGGAGGAGGCACTCTATTCTTTTGCCCCTCAAACTCTACCATCAGAGCCTGATATCCTTCGAGTTTTCCAAGATTCACAGCATCGTCGAACTTCGCGTAGAACCCTACCACCATCTCGAGGTTGCGTTTGAGGGCAGCATAACCCGAAAAGCTCGAATCACTCTCGAGCGAGTCTACAAGCAAACGCAGACCATCAATATTTCCCTCTTCCCACATTTCCCGAAATGCAGCATTTGGATCGTCCACACGCTCGGAGGCACTCTCCCTGCCATAAACCAGGACAAAATTTGACAAAACCGGAGGTTTTGTGACGTCTCGACAGACGATCTCCACCCGCAGGCCACGCCCTGACGCCGGATCCGCAGCAACCTCCATGATGGTTCCTTCAGCAATGGGCCCGAAAAGCTTGGATGCTACTAGAACAAACGCCCCTTTTTGAATTTGGGAAACCACATCCGTCGATAGGTCGGCAGCGGCATCTGCATAAATCACATAACGACCCACTTCTGCAGGATCTTCGTTGACCTCAGCGATCGAAAGCTGTGCAACAGGGTCGCCTTGAGAGGCTGCCACGAGGCCCTTGGGAAGCATGCCAAGACCACCGAGTAGTGTGATAATGACTAGAAACTTCTGCATATCTCGTGCCCCGTTGGTCGTTTCCTGGGATCTGGGTCAAACATGCGAACAATCATTGCTGCATGCCTTCGATTGATGCCGGTAGCTTGCTGCACAAGCAGATCTGGGCTCAGCCCCCCGCGCCGGTGGTCTTCGCGCTTAGCGTAAGGCAAGCTATACGATAGCATCCGCCAGAAGGTAATTCCGATCGAATACCAGTCGCCCTCCGCACCAATGCCCTTTACACCAGCGGAAGCCTGCTCTTCCGGATAATAACTCGGCTTGCCCATCGTATCCTGGGACACGTCATCCGAAGGAAAGTATTCCTTCGTTCCAGAACAATGAGCAGTCCCAAAATCAATGATCCGCACGTAATCCCCAAACGAGGTCAGCGAGACCATAATGTTTGAAGGAGTCAGATCTCCGTGAATAACTGGGTGATCCCGTCGGGTGTGCATTTTGTGCACCGCTGCGCTGATGTTGCGCATCAGCTTGAGCGCATATTTCCCGGGGATCCTTCCGTCGTTCCTATAGGAAGCAAAGCTTTCCTGCAAATCCTCTAGTGTTACCCAATATCGTGGATCGAGGAGTTCCATTTCAAACCACACAGCTTGGTTATCGGGTGCAGGGTAGGGACTCATCCGCATCACCTGAGGGTGCACACCATGGGCGCGAAGATAGTCCAGCACACGGTATTCGTGTACAAAAAGACTCTGTATTGGGTTGGACGCATGGGAATGATTAGGTTTTAAGACCTTGAGAATTCGATCATGCTTCTTATCCATCGTCTTCACGCGATAAACTTCTGCAACACCGCCTTCGCCGATCGGTGCAAAACTGCTGTATTCATTTCTGAGACTCTGCAAATGATCTGGCAGGTGGTGAATCGGCTGCAGACCACGATTACTTTGTGTATGAAGGATTTGTTCGATCGATTGCTCCACGTCCAACCACTGAGTTTTCTGGTATTTTCTAGCCTTCCTAGCAGACTTCGCGGCAAACGCTTGCGGTGGGGTTGCGGCAGGTGTTCCTTGTGGTTTCCGCTTCATGGGCTCTCCAGACACTATCTTCCAGAAGACAAAGCCGAAGACTCCGACAATGCCAACGATGAAAATCACAACGAAAGCTTCCGTTGGAAACTCAGTTTTCTTTTTCTTTTTACCTCCTTGGATACGGATAGAATTACCTGCATCTCTCTTGTTTACAGAGCGTTGCAAATAAACCTCACCACCCGATTCGAGCTCAGTCGCTCGAATTTGCCTTGGCGAATCGTCGTAGAACTCGAAGTTCTTCGATTGGGCGGCTGCAACTGGCACGGGTGATTTCCTGTCGATAGAGACCCATGCGGTATTGGTCCGGTTATTCACAATCTGCACCCGGTAACCTTCGTTCTCCCACCCCAGCCTGAGCGGGCGTTTATTCATTTTGAGAGCGGACGCCATAGCAGACCGGGAATCAGAGAAGGTTAACGCACCCTGCTGACTGAATTTCTTGCCAACTCTTATCGTGTGCTGACGGTTGTCACCCAAGTTTATATAAACCAGCCCATTCTGAGGAACACTATTTGTAAACTGCTCCTGAACATTCATCATCGGCACCGGTTGCTTTTCCACGTAAACCTGACCGCCCACCCAACGAGGACCCACCTGGATCTGCAAAATAGTGTTGGCCTGATTCGAAAAAAGGTCTTGCCCCGAAACAGTGAACCATGCGCAAAAAACTGCGATGCTCAATAGAGCGATTCTGAACGCAAGGAATGGAAGGAAACTCTTCATTATTTCTTTCCAATGAGTTTAAGATAAGCCTCCTTGCTGGCAGGAATATTTATTGGGTCCCCCGCACGGATATAGTCTTCAGAAGCATCTTCATTGAGATTTTGATTTTCCCTATATTTTTGCCTTAGCAAACCGATCATCGAAGCAACCTGTGTTTTTAAGTAAGAACCCCATAGATCTCATCGAGGACTTTCCTCGCAATTTTATCATAATTGTCTCTTTGCTCTACCGGAATACTTTTCCAATAATCATCGACAGAGTTTGGAGCTTCAGGCTCTGGGTCTAATATAGGTAGATTGGAGACTTCCGAGGAGCCATTTAAGGAACCTTCAACTTCCGACCCCGCAGGGAGAACCTCGATTTTTTTCTTTGCTATGTAGAGTTTAACAATCAACTTCTGCTCATTGCTTACACGTCCATCGGCAGCCAAAAGCTCGGCTGTTATCCTTTCAGACCTCAAGCGTTGGGCGATCACAGTATCTATCCTCAATTCTCCTCCGTTAGACAGATCCCCGGCTCTTGGCCTTTAACCGTAATACGCACCGTGTTGTTTTTGATGCTGTCATGCAGCACTATATCGAATACTTCCGGATCGGGTTCCTTCCTTTTTGGAAGAACCACGATTTTTTTGTTTGCTATGTAGAGTTTAACAACCAATTTCCGTTCATCGCTGATACTTCCATCGGCAGCCAAAAGCTCAGCTGTGATAGTTTCAGACCCCTCACGTTTGGCGATCACAGTAGGTATCATCAGTTTTTCGCCGTCCGACAAATTTTCCGGCTCTCGGTCCGGAACCGTAATACGCACCGTGTGTTTATTGATGCTATCATCCAGCGACAAATGGAACTCTTGCGAATTGGAGCCATTGTTTTCCGGAACACCTAAATCCTTTTTTCCTCCAAGGAAAACTGCAAAAACAACCATCGAAAGCACGATTAGCGCATTGAAACCGATGAGCGTTGGCCACCACCAAACCGGACGTCCTGGTTTTTTGTGTTTCGAGGCCTTGGAAGCAGCCTTTTCCCTAGCACCTGAATCAGGAATTTTCGAAGCAATCTCCTGGGATAAACGTGCTTTTTCCGAAGCCGGATCCGAACGGCTCTCCGCTTCTGCCGCACCACCAAACACTGCTGTCGGGATTTTTTCATCCTCGTCTGAATGAAGATCGAGGGCAGCCATTGTGATGTTGTCACCATTTGCTTTGCCTTTCGGAGACCACATGACTTTCGCCTGCGCTACCGCCCGTTTGCAGAAGAGAGAGACATCGCCATTGCACTGGTTGAGCATCCCCAGCAACAAGTCCTCATTGAGGAAGTCATGCACCCCATCACAGCTTACAAAAATCATTGAGGTATCGTCATCGATATCCTTGTGATTGTAGATCACGTCGGGTTTCCATGCATCCCATTCGTCGCCGAGGAAGCGGTGGATCCCGGCACGTTGCATCTGCCGGTCTTTTCCCTGGGCGGGATTATGGTCTTCCGTTAGTGAGATACAGTATTTACCTTTTTTCCCTACAGCAAAAGCACGGGTGTCACCCAAGTGGATGATGCAGTTGTCTTCAGGGAAGATAACAACCGCCGTTAGGGTTGTTTTGGAACACACCGTGCCATCATTGATCTCGAGCAGCTGCCGATTGATTTCTCTGATGACTTTTTGCTCAGCAATATCAGCCAGTTGTCGAGCATTTTTCAACGCACTCCCTTCCAGCATCCTGCCGAGAGTGAGAATCGTGTGCTTCGCCGCCAACTCTCCCCGATAGGAGTTTGAGATACCATCAGCCAATGCAACCAGGCGGATGGCAACTCCCGCCTTATTGCGAAAAATCGCGCTGATCGCGGCATCCTGATTGGTCTTTTTATGGGGAGCGTTCTGCTCGGAGGCGACTGCAAATGCGGGCATAAAACAAACAGCTATTCAGTAGAATTAATTAGAGTGGTTGGAGTAAATCCGCGATCAGTTACCCCGCTGAAAACGAACTTGTATGGGTGTACCTGCAGGAAGTTGGAGCGTGTCGCCTTCCTGGAGTTCGTGCTCTGACTCAAATGCGAGTTCCTTGCCGTTCACCAATGTCCAATTGGGTGGGCGTTTCTCCGGGTAGCCCAACATGAAACGTGCACTCCCACCGTTCACAACCCTGCGAATGCGATTCTGCGCACGGCTCAGTCCTGATATAGGATCTTCGAACCCAATAAAGTCGGACTTTGCCTCACTGCCCGAGTGTTTACGCCCAAGCGTAATCGAATCCCGAACGCTGAACAACGGAATGCTCTCTCCGCTGCGGCCAAACCCACTGAGAATTTCAAAAGACACATTCCAGATGGTAACGGTAGAATTCTGATTCACACTCACACTTCCGTGACGGTCGATAACAACGGTAGACTCTTCAACATCCTGAGGTGGTGGTGCAATTGTCTGTGTAACGTCTGCGTGAGGACTTCCCACAGGCCCCTGCTGTGGTCCCGGATCGGGATATATGACCTGCTGGGGTTCGCTACGGCGAAATGCAAGAATCATAATCATCGTAAACATCATCATGAGCAGAACACCGCCCCCGATGAGCACGTAGAGTCCGTATTGGTCCCAGAATGAAGGGCTTGTTTCTCCACCGCCGCCAGGAGGGGGAGGAGGATCCAATCTGATTTTGCTTGCCTCGAATAAATAGAGATCGCCTCCCATACCCGGAATAGCGGAACCCGATCCGTCAGTTTTAACAATTCCGGTTACCGAGTATTCTCCGCCAACCACTGGCAATTGGCTCGCCAGCGGAACCTGGACCATGATTTCATCTCCCAGCTCGTCTCTGATGTAGTAAAAAGGAGACCCGGAACCCCCAACCCGCTCTTTATACCGATCGACCCTTCCTTGAATCGTAACAACGGTATCGAGGGTGGAAGATCCACCGTCATCAATTAAAGTGCGAATATCAACCGTTTCTGTCTGCGCATTTAACATGACAGAGAACAATACAAAGCTGGATAGAGCAACGAAGCTCCATCTTCCAAAGAATTTGGTAAGGTAGTTTTTCATTTTATGGCATTAATGGGTGAGTTTTTTGTTTAAAGAGGACGAGCATCCTATTTTTGAGAACTGATGCTAAAGCGCAGGATACCATCCAGTTGGGCGACCTCGCTTTTGCCATCCCGAGAGGATGCCTTTTTGAAGAGAGGAACCCCGACATCCTGGAAGACAACACCATTGATTTCGTTGCGAATGTTGAACGGTCGCCCATTGTGATTTCTCGACATATCGTGGGTCGAAGCTGGCGCATTCGACAAGGGAAACACTGCAAATTCACCCTGGAACTGTTCAGATGCATTCGGCGGTGATGGGTTTGTCGGTCTGACTGGCTGACGCCCGTATACTGCGAAATCCAGCATTCCCAAATCATCCATCCATTCACTGAGCAACATGAAATAGGCCCTTACATCAATCGATGGCGTTTCGTATTGGTTAAGCGACAGGAACATCGCAGTAGGGAGCAAGTGGTTCGACATCAATTCATAGCGAATACGCTGCAAATCCTCATCGGTTTTGACCCTGCCCTCCATATTTTGCATGAGTTCCTGCAACCCAAACTCAACCGGAAAAAATGTCATCTGGAATGGATTCGTCCGAAGGCTCTGGAAGATATAAGTATCGCAAACCGTCAAAGGATTTTTGTCGTTCGCATTTCGTTTAAACTCTGAAAGCACATTAAAGACACGGTATCCTTCTTCATAGGCTACTTTGACAAAGTCAGGCTCCAGCCCATTATACATTGCCGGCTTCCAGGTCACTGACGGGAACCAACTTTTCAGGATGGCCTGCGTTTTCAGTTTGCCCATGTTGACATCAACTTCCTCCAACGTCATGGATCCTTTTCTGAGCTCCTGTTCGATAAAGGAAACCAGCACCCCAGAGAAGAGGGAGTTCCCCACCGACATTAGCCTCTGTCGGTTGCTTGAATCCGAACGAAAATCCAACCAAGCCTGTTCAAATTCCCCATCAGCACTGCCCAAGGTAAATTCAAGCTTCATCTGCCAGTAGGAAGCGGACGGATTTTCATGGGCGACAGAAGCGAGTAAGCGCTTTGAATCGGAAATACTTGATAGGCTGGCAATTCGCTGCATCAATTGATTCAAATCTGCCGACAATGCCAACCAGTTCCCCCGCAAACAAGAATCTCTGAACCCTCGCTCAATCCTTCGGTAAATTTTGCTTTCAACCAATAGGTCGTTAACTGGTCTTCTTCAGGTAGCTCCAGGATCGCATCCAAGAAAACAACGATCACTTGGTCTTCACTGGAACGGGAAATGCCAGCGCGGGAAACCCAGGTCACCAATTTTGAGTGGGCATCTTCGAACCGCAGTTGCTGGATGCTCTGGTAAACCAGTTTTTTGATCAATTCAGATTCGAGGTCATATACCTGATCAGCAACACCTTCTACCTTGGCTTTCTCGATCGCAATTTTGGCATCATTGAACTGGTTTTTTGCAATGAACGCACTTGCCTGCTGAGCATAGAAATCGGTGAGATACTCTCGAAGCTTCTGCGACATTTGGTGCTCGACTGCATCTGAGAACCGATTGGACGCTGAAAAACTAGACACCAATGCTTTAGCTTCATCAATCGAACCTATCTTGATCTTTTCGTGAATTGCCAGCGGGAGTGCATTTGCAAGCAATCGTTCCACCTCGCCTCTGATAGTGTTGGGATTGAACAAATCGAGCGTTTCCGAGAATACCTTCTCCCATTCACCAGCTTGAACCTCGCCGGACAAACGTCGCAATGCCATCTTCTGCGATGCCTGAATTTGCATCTGGTTTGCTTCCAACGGCCCGGTGGATACAACTTCACCGCCCAACTGTCCTTCAAACATCCTTGTTTCCGAAGGCCCGACATACTGCGATTGCAAAATCGCCAATGAATGCCTTTTGAGAACTCCTGCCAACTCATTGGACCGGAAAAACTCCAGAGTTTTATCCGACTCGGCTTTTTCCCACTTCTGCAAATTAATAAACGATATTCCGTTGGAACTTGCGATTTCCTCCAGTTTGGGGCCGAAATCGAGGATATAGCTTCTTGATATATCAATTATGACTGGAAACGCCTTAGTTGGATCATTCGTGATTTTAGTACCAGCTTCGTCATCGATAGCATTGGAAGCACAGAGGAACACGATGATGTTGTATCGATTGAACTGGTTGCCATTCCCTATTTTCTCTGCCGAGTATTTTCTGATGATTACGCCTGCACTCTGGACGAACTGTTCCATTCCTTCATCGCCCATCGAGTAAGCTAAAAGCGTTTTTCTAAACTCCATTGAACTGGAGGTTGCTTTTCTCGCAGCAGTGTTTGCGACATAAACCGGGATATTTTTCGAAGCCAGAAGATTGTAAAGTCGCGCCAACTCTCCTTTGTTTAGGAATTCCACCCATGGATTCAGTTCGCTGCTGAGGTAAAGATTGGCCCTATCCTTGCCGGATTTGGTAACTTTGCTTTGATATTCTGCTTTGGATGGAGCGAATGGCACAAAAGTAACTGAAATGGGCGACGGTCCGTATCGATTGGAGACATGGCTTGATGTATTCAAGAACTCGTCAAATCCCAGAATTTCAACTGTTGGACTTTGAGTATTCAAATAGCCAATTTCTGCAGGCAATTTCTCGATAAACCTTACATTGTTTGTAGGGTAATCACCTCCCACATAGAGATAGAGATAGTCTGAATTCTCCCACGTTTCTGTGCTCATTCGATAGACTTCAAGGTCTGCAGCATAGATGGACAGGCCGGGTAAAACAGCTAGAAAGAAAAGAACTCGAAAGAGTCTATTTTTTGACAAGATAGGAAGATTACTCGGTTTCATAAGCACTAGAATAAGGTGAGTGGACTGAAAAATGCTAATGGAGCACTAGGATGTCCCTAAACGCCCATTTTAAGAGGATCGGTTTCGGTGGAGATAGTAGGTGAATTACTGAAATTCACAGTCGAAGGGTTCTATTCTTTTTGCTTTCAATAGGTGGCTACTGCTTCAAAATGAACGTCTCGAATGTTGCGTGAAATCAGCCATAGATTCGCCCTGAGGACTGCAGGTGTAAACTCAACAACACGATCAGATGTATCGAGACTGAAGATGTGTTTTAGGGTTTTCAGGTTCCTGTAGGACATAAGTTTATTTCAGGTTAGTGACTCAACTTGCCTTAATCATATGACTGAAATGATGGTAATCATCATTTAGTTTGAGATTAGAGCGAAGTGTTAAAAAGATCGGGACCTCATCTCTATTACTTTCCGAAGAGCTGCCACCATCAATTTCCTTGAAAAACGCGTAATTCCCCGCAACATAAGCATTCACCAATAAGTATTCCTGTTATGCCTCCGATTGACCTCTGATGAATTACACCACAGAAATTTCCCTTTTTAGCGAACTGCAGACAAAAGATGGCTTGGAAAAATCCTGGTGTTATTTCTACGAAAAATATGCCCCGTTGATTACTCGTTTCGCTGCACGAAAAGGAATTCCACAATCGGAAACATGCGATATATTGCAGGAAACCATGCTGGAGCTCTATTCTGCACTCCCCCGGTTTAAATACGATCGTTCGAGAGGGAAGTTTCGAAACTTTGTTTTATTAATAACACACAGGAAATGCTCGCGCTACTTTGCGAAAAGGCAGAAAACTCCAAATTGCGCAGATCCTAAAGAGATAGAAGACCAGATCGGATCACAGGTTTTTGAGAATTCCCGCTCTGCTCACGAGCCAGTATTTGATTCAGAACTCCAGCTTGGCATGGTGAGTGAAGCTTTGGAGTCGCTGCGGAAAAAGAAACGAATTTCCACGTCTAGTCACAAAGCATACAAAAAATATGCCATTGAGTGTAAAAGAGCAGAAGCGGTTGCCCGGGAATTGCAGATGTCGATGGGGCAGATTTATCGCATCAAAAATAGAATCAACAAAATGATTCAAGAAGAAATCCGTTTTAGTGATTCATTGGATTCGGAGATGCTCGATTCCATCCAATTCTAAATCATTCCCACTGCTCAAAAAAGCAAGCCTTATGTTCCCTAATGAGCATTGAGCTCATTCTCAAGATGATGGATGATGATTGCCCTATAACGTTCGGCAGTTCTTGGAGATATTCCCATTTTTTTTGAAAGACTCTGCGCACAAACGCATCCGTTTTCAAAATGAAGGAACGCCTGAAATTGTCTTTTTGTGAATAGATGAAAAGCCCTCTGGCTTCTCAATGACTGAACAGAATCTTCATTGAGTATGACTTTCCAACAATCGTTGAATGCATCAAACTTGACCAAAGCCACAATGTCATGGTGCCCCACACGAAATGCAAACGAGTTGATGCGGGTTTGTTTGCAGTCCTGTATACTTTCATTCTTGTTCCATTGGGAAAGTCGTTCAGTGAGTATGCGAATGAGCATGTCAGACTCCACAACACTCATGATTGAGCCTCGAAACTCGGAACTTGTAGTTTCAACATAGGAGAGATTTTGCTCAAAAACAATAAAGCGTTCGGCGTATCTGAACGCTTTGTCAAATTGAACAGACAATCGACGATTCGTATTAAACCAATGAGCACGTTCGAGATAAACAGAAGCCAACCTTTCTACGAAGGACTCCAGAATCAATGAATCTTCGCAGATGTAGCTTTTTCGGGAAGGTTCAATAACAACCCAGTGATCCATTTCAAAATGGGTATCTCCAAGTCGAAGCAGTACGCTCGTACGTTCTTGAAGATCACACAAACTATATTCCAAAACGATTCCACCAGATTTTTTTGACCATAAAACAACACGCTCAGAAATTCTCAGGCAAACATTGATCAACGAAGGTTCAACAGGCGAAACAACATAACCCAAAAGAGTTAAATCCATGGGCTCCAATTCTGGGTTCTCACGAAAAGAATTTACCTGATACCAATGGCACTTCCCATTCCCATATAGTCCCGAAATTCCCTTCAGCAATTCACCTAAGAGAGCATCTAAGGATGTTGCACCCATGCATTGCGTTCGAATTTTTTGAATCTCTGTCCAATAATTGCGAGCAGCTTGAGTTGAGTCGGATGGAGGGGGCTTGGAGTGGTGATTGTCCATGCTTCGTCAGAGGGTAAAAAAAGAGGTTTAGTGTAAAATTGATGGATGGATTGATTTTGCTTTTTGATTAATGATCCTTCGATGCTCCTCGACCGTTCGATAGGAAATTCCAAGCTTGGCAGCGATTGCATGAATATCTCTCATTCCGTCAGCTAAAAGATGAAAGACTTCGGTCTGACGACGTGTCAGATGATCCACAAGTGCTCGGTAGTTTTCCAGCGCAACAGGATCTTCTTTAAAGGAGATCGTCATTACCCCCGTACCGAATCGAACGAAGGCAATGACGATCAGTTTTCTCGAACAACGGTTGAATGAGGAAGTAACCATTTTTTCTGTCGAGGGACCGTAAGGAGCGAGATTGGCAATCTCCTTTTTCAACCAGGATTCCAGCTGAATTGGAAGACGAGCAGATTCGGCATGCGTAGGAAAATAGAATCTGATAATAGACTCGGCCTGAGGCATCGCGTTAATTACAATGAACTCTTGGTTAATTTCTAGTATACTTTCTTCTTTCGAATCAAATACCTGTAAAAGATTTGCCATTCTATCTATGAATTGCGCCTTTCTCGCGAAATCTTACGTAATTGTGCGTATTTTTTTTGAAAAGTTTTGAGTCATGAATTCCACTGGAGCTAACAATAGTGAATATGATCCCTATCAATCATCAGGAAATGACAACTCTGACTCCTGAAACCATCGTCAGAGAAAGATTAGATTTTGTTGTGAAACAGATTTTCCAATTTACTGTTCCTGAGATTAAATCGGATTCTATATTGTGGCGGGATGCTAGAGGGTTGCAAAAAGTTGAATTATCAAACGGCTTTACCATCGGGAGGGATGCTTCTTCGAATATCCCATTAGAAGACAATTTTTCATCGAGAACACATGTCAAATTCACAAAAGATGCGGATGAATGGGTTGTCATCGATCAGGGATCACGCAATGGTACGTGGGTAAATAACCATCCCGTCGACGCGTCATCTCTACACTCTGGTGATCTGATTCGTGTGGGAAATACCTATTTCGTATATATTGGAACGTCTTGTGATGACATCGATCCAAACACTGATCTATCGGAAGCCGAATAGAATGAAGCAACCCTTCAAATGCATCGCGTTCTATTGGAAAGTTTTGATCTTAACTCCCTCAATTTCCTTGCTAATGACGAATGTGGATCTGAATGCCACACAACCAAACCCTTCCGTTCTTCCTCCCAAAATCCGTATTCTGGACAACTCGAGTTCCGGAAAAATAAAAGTTTCACTTTCAATAGTTGAAAACAAAAGCAGTTTTAAAAAGGGCGACAGTTTACAATACTTAGTATCTTCTAATATCGACTGTTTTATCAGTCTGTTTTCATTTCAATCTGACGGTTCATGGGTCATGTTATTTCCCAACCCCTATGAATCCGATATTCTGCTCAAGAAGGACAAGACCCGAGAATTTCCAGGTTCAATTGTTGATGGCTACGATTTCATCGTTGATGCTCCCTACGGAAAAGACACCATTTGTGTGATTGCATGCTCAATAGAACAAGAGCTTACATTGAAACTCAAAGAAGTTACAGACAACGATCCACAGTATGTTTCTCTTCACCGAGGAGTGTTTCCCATTTCCCAAAACTATCAGAAAAATTCATCTGAATCCCCATTGTGGGATATTGATTGGGTCACCATTGAAACTTCAGAATTCGGGGAGACAAAAAGCGTACTAATTTTGCCCCGCAGACCCGCCTTGATCATGACAATCATGGGGCTTCTATTGGTATCGGGTGCTGCTGTTGTATGGAAAAAAAATCTTCAATAGGGCCGATTTCCTGAAGATTCCAAAAATAAGTAGAACAGGCAGAAGAAAGTGAACATATGCTTTTTTAAACTCTACCCAAGCAACAGCGACAGCCCCCCCCACACGCTGAAGGCAATTCCAGCGGTCAGGAACAATAGGGTTGTGTAGTTTTTATTCGAATTTTGATGTTTCGGGGATTTCGCCGCAAATTCTTTTCGTCCCATCATGAGCAACAATTCACCTGCATTTTCAGGGCGTTGAGAAGCATTTTTTGAGAGCGATTTTTTCAAAGCGTTCTTCAAAGATCTCGAGATTGGAACTTCGTTTATCGGGGCAAAATCAATTTCACAATCCTTAACACTCTGCAGTGCTAGTATCTTATTCTCCGGCAATTCAATGGGGAATACGCCTGAAAATAGTCGAAATCCAATCACTCCCAGCGCAAAAATATCGGTCTGAAACCCCAATTTTGCCGCTGGTATGCCGGAGGCCTGTTCTGGAGACATATACCTGATCGTTCCAGTGACAGAACCTTCGACTTCCGAAGCAATTTCGTCAGAAACGATATGAGCCAATCCAAAATCCAAAAGTGCAACTTCTCCGAACTCATCGATCATAATATTTTCTGACTTGAGGTCTCGATGAATCAGACCAACTTCGTGCAAGCTCAAAACAATTTCACAAATTCGTTCAAAGAGCTTAATCTTTTCCTTTAACGGCGTTTTTCTTAGCAGAACGTGGTCGATCAACGAATGTCCATCAACATATGGCATCGTGTAATAGGGAACCCCTTCCCATTGCCCAACCTCCAAAACGGGAACAATTGCGGGATGTCGTAAGCCTGCAGCAAATGCATATTCTGTCCTAAATCTATCTCGCGCATATTTTGAATCCAATATCCCCAATTTGGGAATTTTTAACGCTACAAGTCGTTCCGGTTCTTTCTGTAACGCTTTAAAAACAACGGAGTTACCGTTCGAAATAATGCTATCCAATACATAATTTCCGAATTCGAATGGAAATCCTTCAATTCCTTTGAGGATATTCAAATGCAGTGGATAATCTTCAGTCGTTTTCAATTTTTCAATTGGTCGAAAGTGGAGTAGCGGAGTAAATGCAAGACAGGTCAACCAAACTCAATTCTTTTGTAAGTCCCTTGTCGAGTGTGTTTTTGGGGCAAAATTTCTATTCTATCCATTCAAAGAATGCTCGGAGAAACAATCGATTCCAGGAACCAACACCCACCAGGTAGTTCTCAAATTGATCGTGAAACAAATAATTCTTTCCGGGCCGATGGTCATGATTCTCAAAAAAATAGTGCCGATCTTTACCAAAATGCCGTTCTCCTGCCCGTTGCACCAAATACCCTGCATTAGGCTGTAAATCCATGTATTGAATGAAACGTTCACCCTCTCCCTTGAAACAGGCTACTATATTATCCCAATCTGCAAGTACTGCCTTTCCATCCGTTTCGCGACGGATTCCTTTGTTCAAGTCAAGCACATCGCTATACACGATTTCGCTGATGCCAAAACGCTGAAACCGTTCCTCCTCCAACGCATCGATCTGCGCTCGGTCCGCGTTCCCAAAGGCTCTCACAGAATCCAAAATGAGTTGAGGTTGGTGGAGTCGGTTTAAAACCGCCTCTGACTCATACTTCAAAGGATCATATACTGGTTTCCATTCTTCCTTTTCCGGGATCGTTTTTGGATAGACCCGCCTCAAGCTAATTCCATTTTCCGCGGATTCGGAATTCACTGAAAGATGGATCTCGAACAAGTTCCAGACACCTTCAGCTAGTGGTTGACTCAGATCATTGATTTTCGATTTCACCACCAATTGGCAGGCATCAACTATTGGTTTCGATATGAAAACGCTCGTTCGTTTTGGCAGTCTCAAAATTTCAAGAGGATCTTTGTCGACTTCAATATTTGATGCATATACCCAAAAAACCCACTTCAAATCCTCCACGGACTCTGCTTGGATACGAAAATCATCAATATTGATGACTTCCTTGCTCATCCTTGGTGAAATGTCTGCGGCATACTGTCTAACAGCAAAAGAAGTCGTAGTGAAATCGTCGCTTAGAAATCGAGTTGTTCCCGAAATCTCCCCCAAAGTCGAAACAACAGATCCATTTTTTCCAAAATTGAGGTCGAACAAGGGAAGCAGTTGATCAGTACTTGATTGATCCTCCTTTGCCGGGGGATTTCCATTTTGTGCAAAATTCGATTCTTCAACAGATTCCATCAAACTTGAATCTTTGATTGCGACTCCATTCACGATGAGACTCCACAACCCAATGTCTTTAGCTATGTCTTCTTGCATCAAAGTAGCCGTTGCATCTCCTATTTGAGAACGAAGGATGCGTTCCCTCATCCGTTTTTCTTCACCGGAGGAAAAGTTCGAAAAAATGAAGGCCTCGTGTTTTTCATTATTATTGAGTGCCCAGTTTTTACGAACTTCTTCAAAATGTTCCTTGTCGGTTTTCAGGCAACATTTAACCCTCACCATCGGGTCGACATGTAAGGCATAGCGCAGCATTCTGGAGAACGGGATTCCATCGCTTACTCCCGCCATTGAACTCCATACCAAATCGCCTGAAACTCGGTCATATTCGATCGACCCAAACAAAACCAGATTGAGTCGCTTACTTCCTGCCGCCGAAATTGCCAACTGCCTCAATGCACGCTCTGTTTCTTCGCCACTAAGATTTCCTGGAATCGTCCGAAAGGACTCTGGGAAAGTCATTTCCGACAGTCCTATCGCCCCAACGATCCAAGTTTGCATTCCCTGAGGCATTTCATCTGAAAAAGTAGCAGTAAGAGCCAAACTGTATCCCCAAAGTAAGAACAAAAAAGACCGGCAAACCATCAAAGAGTGTATTCTCTTCATCAGTATTTTTGAATCAGGACTTTGAGACTGGTCATAAACCAGGATCCCAAATCCAATTGATGATCGTCTAGATCCTCGTGAACGAGGTAATAATCCCGGGGAGTTCCACTATGCCGAGTCACGAGGAAATGCCGGTTTTCTTTCCAAATTCTCTCACCGTCACATCGAACAAATGCACCCTCCCATTGTTCCAGCCCAATTGCATCCATGAACTCGTCACATTCACCTTCATATAAGTTTACGATATCCCGCCAGTCCGCCATTTTTGCATCTGGCCCAAAGCTCATTCTCGCAATTCTGTCCATATCGGAGGAGTCGATTGCCACTGTGGGTGAAACCCCAAAACGATCAAATTTCTTACGATAGAGTGCATTTATCTCCTCAGGATCGATTGCGCGTGTATAGATCTGCAACTCATCGATGCTACCAGTGAAATCATTTGAGTCTCCTTCTGCGTTACTTTGTCGCCCGATAAACAACTCGTGACTATTATTTCCGAAAGTCACATAATCTGCCTCAAAAGTGCCTTGAAGCTCACGATTCACATAGAGCTTGAGCTTATTTCCTTCTTTAACAGCCACCACATGATACCACTTGTCCAAGCTGATGGGTTCTTTCGATACAACCCCTTGCCAATATGCCAAACGTTGAGGCCCATGGGCACTAAAACTCAGATGATAATCATCCCTCATCGATACACCAACACCTCTATCTGAAGATCCAATGCCCATTAGAGTCATCCAATGTTCAGATTTATTTTTGGCCCAAAACGCAAAGGTGAAATCCCCTAATGCGAGATCTTTAAATTGCTCATCCCGGATGCAGAAAAAGGAGCGATTTTCAAAGTTTAAAGCTTTCCCGACCACGGCATCCGAGGTGATGACACAACCAAAATTATCGAAAGAATCGTCTAGATAATCTCGACTGTTCAAGTTGCTGTCAAACGGTTGATCAAATGCCAATTGCTGAGGAATGGAATCACCTCGACTAGGCCGAAACTGATAATATTCAGGAGAAACGTCAGGGATAGATAGCTGCGGTGAAGCAGAAGCATGATGATCCAGAGTATCCGAATGATTGGGAACCAACTTTGGAACCAGGGGATCGTCTAGCAATTCCCAGTCGGCATTGGCATTCGCAAATACAAACTCCCCGCTAGTACTGCCCTTGTAATCATGGAGTCTGCCAAATTCATAACCCGAATCACCAGTAAGATCACGATATAATGAAGAAAGTTCAGAGCAGGCAAGAAACTCATGCTCATTCGATTCTAATAGGGATGTCATTTCCTGCAAAAACGCGATTGAGACGTCCTCATCTCTGGGAGGTCTGTTTAAAATCATTCGCGAAGGTTGTTCCATTATCCGGAAATACCACTCGTTTTCATGCTCTTGATTTACAATCCTCAATCCTCGTTTCTTGTTCCATGCAAAATGCCCGTTATTGAGGATCAAAACGTGCCTCGCTTCCATGGCACTGATATATTTCAGCACCCGATTACAGGAAAACCAGAACTCACCATTCGCACTGTAAGGTATCCCCTCGTCCCCTGGAGCTGCGATCCAGTAACTTTCGTCAAGAAAGGTGTCCACCGCTGTATTGCCCGCGAAAACGATCAGTAGAAAATCGTTATCTGTGAGCGATTCGACATAAGACCGGAGTGTTTCGTCGATGTTTAAAACAGTCGCCTCCCTCCCTATCAATAATTCTGTCTGAAAGCCGTATTTTTGAGTCAGGACACGATCCAGACGATGAACCGTTTCGAAAAGAGAATCTTCCGGTATCAGATCTGTCTGATTTGGGACACCGACTATGAACGCATGAAAATTCAACCGCAATGACTTCTCAGAAACTGTGCCCTGAGCGATTCGAATTCCTCTGATAGTTTCGCCTTCAATGTGATTTACGTCATTTGCAATCGAATCAAAACACCCACAACAAGCGACAGTGATCCAAACGAAACAGAATTGAAATGATTTCATCATCGTCGGCGATATCAACGGCTAAAATTCAATCAACATCGGAAGTTCCATGTTGATCCAGGAGGAGAGCACAAAATCATTTCCGTTGATTTTGGCCTCTTGATGAATCTCATCATCAATATCACCCATGCGGGTGGTTCTAAACGCATAGAAATGTCGAGCAGAATTGAAAAAACGTCGATTCAGGTAGGTGACCCATATTCTTTCCTCTGGATCCAATCCCAAATAATCCCAGAGTTCAGGCATGTCATCAGAAAACCGGGATACGATTTCCTGCCAATCAGCGACTCTCGCCCCTCCTCCGTAAAGTTTTTTGGCGATCAAATCCAAATCATCTCTTTCTGAATATGATTTCCTTGTAACCCGGAATTTCTCAAATTTGAGATGATAGTCGGATTGAATTTCCTGCGGACTTTTGGCTCGTTTAAGTAGCTGGACCTCATCAATAACCCCTGTGAAGTATTGATCATAGTGAACTTCATTGACGCCAAACACCAACGGTCCCGAATTTGAAAAATCCCATTGCTCTGGATGACGCATGGTTTTCTGAAGTTCACCATTTAACCACAAGGACAATTCGTTCCCAGATCTTTGAAAAACTACATGGTACCATGCATCCGGAGTAAGCTGATCGCGTGAATACAGTTCTTTTCTATTTTCGATCTCAGGATCGTCAACTCCAACACCCCCAACAAGCCGACCTTGCTTAATGTTTATGCCATAGCCAATTGTGAGGTGCTTTTTTGACAAAATAACGCAAGAACCATTCTCACGCATATGGGATTTGAACCAAAGTCCGATCGAAAAGTCTCCACTCCCAAAATCATTCAACTGAGTGCTTCGATAAGTGAGATTCCCTCGTTGTTGGAATCGCAAAGCATTCCCTCTAATCCCATCTCTCGTAACAAAAACACCGTTATTATCGAGTAATCCCATCATCCTCGGATCATTTTCCTGATCCATATTCAATCGAACTTCCCCTTGGGCGCCCATCAAAGAAGATTTATTCGAATCACTACCGGCCACATCGTAAAAAACGGCATTGACGCTTGATGTTTTCCCAGGTTGAACCTCAATTGTCTTTTGAAACAACCCAAACTCGGATTTGACCGCCAGTTCGTTAATCCCATTCTCGATTGCATCCAACACAATCGAACTCCCGCTTTGCACAAAACCTACCCAACTTCCATTTACGTAAACCTGACTATCCATGTTAGAATAACACTGAATACGGCCATTGTTCTGTGAAGTATTTGCAGTTAAAGCGTTGGGGGATTCCCGCCAGAATTCAGATTCCACACCGTTTTCAACAAAGACAAATTCTCCGCCCATTTTGTGATTGGGATCATGGAGAGGGCCAGAAACAGGAAGCGTTCCATCAAAAGCAGAGACTTCTTTTTTGAGCCATCCTGCTAAGTCTGACACCGAGAATACCTCACGAGGGGGAAACTTCAATAGTTGCAGCAATTTCATTCCAAACACGCTCGCATCCGGCACAACTTCCATGTCGCCACTTGTGATTGCCCAACGACTCGGCTGTATCACAGCATTCGCATACCACGATTTGGTGGTGGGTTTCAATTCAGTGAAGTTTCCTTTGAATAATGCACCGCTAAAACAGGCATCGCTTACGACCAGAACGTGCCTGGCTTCACATTTTTCCAGAAACTGCTTAATGCGATCATTCTCCACCCAGTCACGAACTGCTGGTTGCCCCTGTTGATCCACCCTCGCGTCACTGGGAATCCAAAACCCCTGATCGAGCAAACTATCATAATATCCGTGCCCCGAAAAATAGATCAAAAGTGCATCTTGGTTAGTCAAAGATGGAATAATCTCCCGAAATGCTTTCTCGATACCAGCTGCATTTGCCTGCTCGTCATACAAGCATGTGAGTGAGTCAAAACTGTATTTACTTCGAAGAATTTCTGCAAGTGCTTCAGCATCCTTTCGGGCACGCCTCAAATCCCCCCAGTTCTCATACGAATTAATTCCTAGAATAATTCCATGATAATTGATCGGTTTGCCACTATCCCCGGACACCGAAGGGCAAAACAGTGAAAAACAAGGAATAATTGAAAAAAGGATAGGAAGAATGCTTCTCATATCATCAAAACAGATTCCAGTAGGTTAAAAGATTCTTTGAGGGAAACAATCAGAAAATCTAATTCCTTTTCGGAAACACCCGCAGAAATTCCTCATGAATTTCCGCAGAACTCCAGGCCCTGGGGTCGAACCGGAATTCATCGAGAATTCCCGTCAAACACTGGCGACCATCGTCAGAAGCACCTATCTGCATTGAATCTTTATTTGAGAAATCGATTGGATTCGAAACAGTCGTATTCCATTCCAAGACTCCGTCCACCCAAACTTCAAATTCATCTTCGCGTGAAAGAACGACAAGGAAATGCCAACAATTATCGTTGATTTTTCTTTCACGATTACGATGGGGCACATAGATGTATTTAACCTCCTCTTCCAGATCTCCTTCTCTAAAAACACCAACATTGATCTTGCCTTGAACCACTCCAATGAGGATTCCACTCGAAAGTCCCTTGGATAGAATCACGCTACATCCATCCAATGCAGCCGTCGTAAACCATGGAATTTCACCAAATTTTGGATCCATTTTCATCCATAGTGAAATCGTAAAATCTCCTTTACCAAGCCAGTCCAATAAGGGATTGCTGAAAACAATAAGGGAACGTTTTTCGACCAGCATGGCCTCACCAATGACTGCGTCGGACGTAGAATAACACCCCATGTTTTGCAAAGAATGTCCCCACTCCTTAAACATGCGATCATCCATCGCCAAATGGACGGATTGGGGATCAGCAATGGCTATCTGGAATCGGCAAAGTAAAATGACAAGAGGCAAAAATCGATGAAGTCTCCATTTCATGACTATTTACTTTCGCTTTCTATCGTCTGCAACTCGTAGTTATCTGGTCTGAGCTCATCATAATATCCCATAATTTCAGTCGAACTACGTGCAAAAGGCACAACTCTAAACTCATCAATAATACCGGTGAAATAGTACATATTCAACACGGACTCTGAACCAAATCTTAGAGGTGCTAAGTTTGAAAAATCAAACGAAGATTGGTATGTTTTGACAAGTTCCAAGCTGTCATCGACCCAAAACTCGTAATTCCCGTCTCGACTCATAATCACCACGAGGTGCCAATGATTGTCATTGATGATCTTATGCTTGGATCGATGTGGAAAAACGATCTCAGTCAATGGCTTTCGTAAATCACCCTGAGGATATCCGCCGAACTCAAATTTCCCCTCTTCAACTCCAATTCCGAAAGATCCGGCAAGTGAGCCTTTATTGAAGACTGATCGCGGTCCATCCAAATCGGCCTCGGTAAACCATGGGGTTTGAGCTGATAATGGAGGCATCTTGATCCAAAAACTGATGGTAAAATCTCCACTGCCAATCCAGTTTAGTTTACTAGATTTGACATCCAAATATGAACGATTCTCAATCAACAACGCTTCACCCAAAACTGCATCCGACGTTGTTAGGCAGCCAGAATTTTCCAGTTCCATTTTCCACGCTTCCCACATGGAAACATCCATGGACAGATAAATCGGTTCGGGGATTGATGACTTTGCCATCAAAGAGAAAGCCAAAACGCCAATCCCAAAAAACAAAATCTGCTTAGAGCGGCACGGGTTCATGAATGGACTGACGCTCCTAAATCGGAAAGAGTATCAACTATTCCGGTTTACCCGGGTCGCGGAAGCTTGGGCAGTAGGGAATACGACCATATCGGCGATAACCACATGCTCGGGTTGTAGCATTACAAATGCGATGGTTTCAGCAATATCCTCGCCAGTGAGGGGTCTCATTCCCTCATAGACTTTATTTGCTTTTGCATTATCCCCCTTAAAACGAACCGACGAAAATTCCGTTTCCACAAGTCCTGGATGAATCGCAGACACCCGGATATTGTGCATATGAAGATCCATGCGCATCCCCTCAGTGAGCACATCAACGGCCGCTTTCGAAGCACAATACACATTCCCGTTGGGATACGTCTCCTTCCCCGCGATGGAGCCAATGTTAATAATTTGCCCCTGCTTACGCTCCACCATGCCTTGACTCAATTTCCGCGTAATCGAGAGTAAACCTTTGACGTTAATATCGAGCATTTGATCCCAGTCCTCCAAGGAACCTTGATGGATGGGATCCAGACCGTGCGCGTTGCCAGCATTATTGATAAGGATATCGACCTGCGAGAACGGCGCTTCCAATGAATCGAGTGCGACTTCCATCGCACTGCGATCGCGGATATCGAACGCCAGCGTCACAACCGGGCACTGTTCCGACAACTCCGTTTCAAGCACTTCGAGTCGGTTTTTTCGACGTCCACAAAGAATCAGTTGGAAACCACTTTCCTTCGCAAGCCGACAAGCAGTCGCACGACCGATTCCCGAAGTCGCCCCGGTAATTAATACTGTTTTCATGGTTGAAGCAATGGGTGCGCGGGTCGTTTTTATCGGGAAGCGCCAATGTCGGCCCCCGAACGATCACTCGTATCATTCCACAGATTTCCCGGTATTCCCGCGCGTTTCGCAGGGCTACGAACTGAAAGAATATAATCATCTCCCACAAAAAGTGGATCTTCTTCGCGATTATTAGCCGCATTGAAATTACTATCTACAGCATTTTTTTCGTTTTCCCAAAATAGGTTGCGAATAACCGCACTGTTATAAAGCACATCCTTAATTCCCGTTTCAGAAGACTGTGCAATGATGTTGTTCACCATGCGATAGTTGCCACCACCAAGCACCCCGATCGGGCTGCCGACGATGGTGTTGTTGACGAGATAAACCGAGTTCTTGGTTCGCGGCCCAGTGGGAATCAGATTCTTGGGATCAGGTTGTTCAAGATTGACCTCCACTCCTGCGGTTGCGTTCTCCAAAATAAAATTGTTCTCCAACCGAAATTCCCGTTGGGTCGTAATCGCTTGGTCGTGAAAGAAGATGCCAGAACCTTGATTCGCACGAATGGTATTGTGACGGATCACTGTGCGGTAAAGTACTCCATCGTATGGAGTAATGTTAATAGCAATTCCATGCCCACCATTGTCGCTAATACTGCAACGTTCGAGCAAGGTAGCAGTCGCATCGCTGTAAACGATTCCGTTTGAAGTGTTTTCACTGATAATGCTGTCGGCGATCATTGCAGTTCCACCAGCCAAATTTAATCCGATTTCATTGCCAACAATCTCACAGTGTTCAAAAGTAATGTTTCCCTTCGAAAATACGGCAGTCTCAGCTCCTGAAAAGCTAAGGCCCGCAAGATAAACAGAGCTTCCTTCATCACCAGTAACTGTAAGCGCGATGCCTCCATTTGGTTCAACAACGGTATGATCCGAAAAATAAAGATCCTCGGTCATTTGGTAGTAAGATACTAATTTCAATGATTTCCCAACAACCGTTAGGTTTTCAGCATAATGCCCGGGAGATAACAAAATCCAATCGTCATCACTCGCAGCATCAATCGCCATTTGAATCGTCGCAAATTCGCTGGGGACATGATGTACATTGGCCTCTTCATTCCGAGTCCATTCCAGAAGGCCGAATGACGAAGAGTTCCCTGAATAAAGAGTCTTCGTTGGCTCCCCTGTTTCAGTCATCCCCGAAACCGCGCAAACATTATTGAAAGTAGCAGTTTCCGACACCAAACGAAGAAAACGGCCCTGTTTCCCGTGCATTTCCGCACCCTTATCGGTCACAATTACCCAATGGTGAGTCGTTTGATCCAGGAATAATGAAATTGCGTTGTTTTCCATATTAAGAGGGATGGTTTCCCCGCTTTGCAATATGTGGTTTCCTTCAACCTGAATAGCACTCAGCACCCAATGGTCTTCGCTGTCCTGCGCCAATAAAACGAGATCTCCAGTTAGTTCATTAAAAGTAATATCCGCGATGGCATTGAGTCCAAGGTCTGCCAAATCATAGGCCACAAGTGCGGATCCAAATTTGTGCTTTTCCATGACCGTCACTGCCTCTTCATACGTTTCCTCCACCCATTTGGTTTTTGGAATAATCGGTTCCTCCACTTCTTCCAATATCTCAGCCATTTCACTCGGGGCTAGGTCAATCGTTTCCTCCGCCTCTGGAATCACGACGACGTCTCCCTCTTCAGTTGACTCCTCAACCGATGCTTCCGAATCTTCTGTTGACTCCTCAACGGTTGGCTCAGCTACAGGAAGCTCCGGCTCCTCTAGATCAATACCCTCTTCTTCCACTGCAATTTCACTCAATTCCTCTGATGTTTCAGAAGACTCTTCTGGAATCGCTTCTTCAAGATTAGCGGTAGTTTCCACTGATTCAACGGAACCAGCTGGTTCTTCTTTTTCAGTATCGGTTTCGATGACAGGGGGCTCGGGTTCATTCAATTCTTTTAAAAGAGGTTCTGGAGGAATGATCACTTCCACCATTCGGTTTTTTTCAACCATCACTGTCACGGGTTGTTCCGGACCGTATTCAAATGCATACAGCACTTTTTTTTCAGTATCGAGACCGTAATAAATCCCTGCCGAAGGATCATATATTAAGTCATTCAACAGAAGCGCTTCTCCTTCAGACTCCTCAGTTTTAACAGAAGAGACTGGATAGGCTTCTACGATTAAATCCTCAACGGGATTGTATTCAAATATCGATGCCTGAATGGATTGAGATTCCCCGTCCTCATCAATGGTTGTCCAAAAAACAGGCTCATTTAGCAGAAGCATCAGGTTTCCAGATGCGGCATTCGCTATTTTTCCGGAGAAGTCGCAGTCGATTCCGACCACTTCCCTCACCGATTTGGAATTGGTAATACTAAAATAATCGGACTGCACCAATGGTTTCGAAAGACCAGCACCAAAGCTGTGACAAATCCATAAGGCTAGAACCAACGACGTAAGCAGGTTTCGTTTTTTCATGTTCAACTTTAGAATGATGATAGGACGCAGTGAAATGGAAGGCTTCGTGAACCACCCAATTCTACAAGGCCTAGGATGAGCCAAAGTCGTCACTAATGCAACGTTCCCTTAAGTTATAATTCAAATTTCTCTTTAATATTCCACTCAAAGCCAAGATGATGGGCGGGTATGCGAAAAAGTGAGATTTTATTTCTTTGGGATATCGACGGGGCACTCATTTCGGTCGGAGGTGCAGGTGAACGTGCCATGAAAAACGCCATTCTTGAAGTGTTCCATGTCAAAGAGGATCTTTCCATCATCGACTATGCAGGAAGAACCGACAGAAGGATCGCTCAAATGCTGCACGACTACTTCGAGAAGCCCATAACAGATACCAGTCAGCAAACCTTTCTCGATGCCTACATTCATCACCTTGCGATTGAAATGAAGGTCACCCAAATGCACGTGCTTCCAGGGGTAAAACCCATCCTCGATTCCATTGATCAAAATGCTCACTTTCACCAGGGACTACTCACCGGAAACCTTGATAAAGGAGCCGAGATAAAGCTCGGACATTTTGACCTTTGGCGCTATTTTCCGTTCGGAGCTTTCTCTAATCTTAGCATCGATCGCAACGAGCTTTCAAAATTTGCCCTATTGGAAGCGACGCGGTGCACCCATATAACTTTCAAGCCGCAAAATGTCTTCGTCATCGGAGACACTCCTCACGATATCGAATGCGGGAATGTGATCGGAGCCAACACTGTTGCTGTTGCGACCGGTCGCTATTCCAGCGAAGAGTTAAGCAAACACGCACCCACCTTTGTACTCGATCAACTTCCAGAGTCCGCTGCCTTTTTTGAAAGACTAGGGCTCGGTTAAGAATGTATGTTTGAGGCTGCGAAAACTGAAGTTATCGCCTCCAATACCGTGCATTTCTTATTCACCACTAAAAAGCACGCGTACGATACTGGGCAATTCCTCCGTATTATCGTCTGCTTGCAGACGATTATTTCCGATGATCCGTATCAGGAGTCTCTTGTTCGAAACCGTGCATCTTGGGCGATGGGTTTTCCGGCGCAGTTAATACTTTGTAGACACACCAAATAAAGAGAGTGGTAACAACCGTAACGGAACAGACCATGATGATAATTCCTCCTAGAGTCATGAATTTTCTCCTTTCAGTTTACTTACATCACGGTATTTCTGCACGCCTGAAATCATCAGCAAAAAGAACAATCCCATCATCACAATAAGAGAAACAGACATCCATGCGACCTTGTTAGGTTCATCACTGAACAGATCTGTGATATAACCAGAAAGTTCTCCTCCTCCAATTCCAAGCACATTGTAGGAAATAAAAAGTGTAAAGATCACGAGCAGAAACACTGGAGTAATCCACTTCATGATAAAACCAAAGATCTTCGGGATTTGAATGGTTGCGCCTTCCGATGCCTCTTTGAGGCCAGTTTTTGTACCCCACACCCAGCCAAAAAGAATGATCTGGAAGGTTGCCAATACAAAAATCAGGAAAGTGCCGACCCAAAAATCCAATGTATCCAAGGCTTTGAGCGATTTACTAAAGTATACCACAAACATCGTCCCCATCGACGTGATGGCTCCGAGGATCGCTACTGATTGACGCCGATTCAGAGTCAGTGCTTCTTCTAGGAATGCGATGCCAGGTTGAAGCATGGAAAGCGAACTGGTTACGGCTGCAAGGAAAAGCAGGAAGAAGAATAAAAACCCAAAAAAGGTTCCTCCCACCATCTCCGAAAACACCATCGGTAAGACATTAAAACCAAGGGAAAAGGTACCTGTGCCAACACCAGCCAACCCCGCAACTCCAAGAAATGCCACCGCAGCAGGCAGCGTGATGAGTCCACCCAATCCCACTTCACAAAACTCGTTGGTGCTGGTGGCGGTCAAACCACTGAGCACCACATCGCTGTCCTTCTTTAAATAACTCGCATAGGTCAGAATAATGCCAAAGCCCACCGACAAAGAAAAAAAGATTTGCCCTGCAGCTGCCAACCAGAGCTGCGGGTTGAGGAGTTGTTCAAAAACTCCCTTTTCTTTGATTCTCAAATTTGCGGCAGCATCTGCCTTTTGGGTAGCATCTTCAATTAGTCGAGGTCCAACCAACTCCGCTGTTGTTACCCACGACTTATCACCAGTGGCTTCATCTACAACTTCCTCCTGAAGGTAAGTTTTTGTTGGGTTCCACATGAACCCTAGGCCATTGGCTACATTGTTTTCCGGTTTGCTCAAATCAGGTGTTCCCAATGTCAGAACTCTCACAAGGATGATAAATGCAATGACGATAAGCGTTGGCATCGCAAACTTGCAGAACAGTTCAATCCCCTTTGAAAGACCACGATAGATCAGGTAAAAATTGATCAAGAATACAATGATCAAATAAAGCCCGACCCTGTTTATGCTAAAATCAAGCGCACTTCCATTCTTTCCAATCCCAGTGAAATTGCCAAAAAACGCACCCGCCTGATCGACAGATTCAAATGACATATTCCCGAGAAGGTAGTTCACCGCATAACCAAGACACCATGATTCGATGTACACATAATACATGTAAATCACGATGGGGATCACAAGTGCGATAGCCCCAAAGTATTTTGGAAACCGAGAGCTCGAAAACAGATTGAAAATGCCTGGGGCTGTATTGAATCCCTTTTTTCCACCAAAACGCCCCATGGCCCATTCAGACCAACATATCGGAAGCCCGATGAGTAAAAATGCAACAATGTAGGCGATCATGAAGGCGCCTCCACCATAGGTAGCAGCCTGGCCGGGGAACCGTAGAAAGTTTCCGATACCAACTGCACTTCCAGCGACGGCGAGGATAACACCTATTCGGCTATTCCATCCGTCTTTTTTGGGTCCAGAACTTGTCATGTGAGTGATTGTTGAATCTGTTTTCTTAAAAGCATTAGTCAAACCATTCTACAAAATGTACCAAATTAGAACCAGCCATTTCATCGCTGTCTCCGTCTATTCCAATTGCCTTCTTTGGGAAAATGACCAGACACTACGTTCCTGAGAGAAAGCCATGCCACCAGAAACTGTCATAGATCTCCCGCTTGATTCTGAGCATATTCAGCGCCCGCAGTGCTGCGTACTGCCCGAGAAAAGGGAGGCTCATGATTACCTTGGTAGTTTCGTTTCATTGAAGGATGGCACTTGGATTAAGCTCGGTATATCCATCGTTCTTGCGGGACAGTCCATGGTGTGGGGTCTCGCAGTCAACCTATCAGAAATCCCTGCTTTTTCGGTGGTGTATTGGGCATTGCACGGAGTCTTAATGGCGTCTTCAATCCTGGTTCTCTCTATGCTGGGCTTGGGACTTCTTAAGGAGTTTTATAAGGGTATCACCCAGTTAAAATTAGGCATTGAAAGCCTATTCATGCTTAGCCTTCTGGGGGCATTGGGAGGATCCCTTTACGCGACGATCAAAGGAACGGGAGATATTTATTACGAAGTAATCATCGTCGTTCTCGTGATTTTCAGTTTCGGACGAAAAATCGGCCAGGTTTCGAAAGAAAGAGCCCTGCTCGAAGCGAATCGATATCGTGAACAATTCGATTCGATTGTTCGCGTTCATCCCGACGGAACCCGAGAAACGATCCCTTTTTGCGAACTCTCCCACGGTGATCACTTCGAAGTCACGCCGGGCAAGCCCATTAGTGCCAATGGGATCATTTTGGAAGGATCCGGCTTTGTGAAAGAAACTGCCTTAACTGGAGAGCCCCACCCTGCAGTCAAAAAAAAGGCAGATTCGGTTCGTGCAGGAACGTGGTCTGTTGATGGCACTTTCATCTGTGAAGCAACAATCAAAAATTCCGAACGCCTAATCGATACGATTCTTGAGAATGTCGAAAAATCGATCTCTTCCACTCGCTCCATTCGCCAGCTGCAAGCAGAAAAGTGGATCCAGTATTTTGTCGTTGTGGTGTGTCTGATTGCCCTCGCAACTGCGGTTTTTTGGACAGGTGTCGATGGGTTTTCCGCAGGGTGGCTCAACAGTATGTCGGTGCTGCTAATCGCCTGCCCTTGCGCCTTGGGCCTCGCAACTCCCCTGGCAATATGGACCGGACTCTGGCAACTCTCCTCGATGGGTATCGTGAGTCGATCTTCCAGTCTTATAGACACCCTAGCTCATACTCGTCATTTCTTTTTTGATAAAACCGGTACTCTAACCGAATCCTCTCTTTCAATTGGCGAGGTCATTATTCAACCAGAATGTCCCTGGGCCCAAGAGACAATCCTTTCGATAGGAGCCTTACTCGAATCTGGTATTCAACACCCCATTGCAGCTGCATTTCGGGGGCATCTTCCTGATTCTGAAACAGAATCGCTGCCCGACGGAATGACGATACTGAGCCAACAATGGAAACCGGGGAAAGGCATCGAGGCTATCGTAGAATGGAAAGGAACAAAAAAAGGAATTAAATTTGGCACACCCCAGTGGGTCACAAATCTCCATTCTTCCGGTGCTGATGCAGCCATCTCAAACAAACGGGTGTCCATGTCATTAGACAATCGAATGATCGCCGAGGTGACCCTGGTTGAAGATCTTCGTCCAGGAGTCGTTCAACTCATCAAACGCCTTCAGACTCTCGGAATTCGAAGCACGGTTCTTACTGGAGATCCCTTCCCACAATGGAACCGTATTGCAGGAGCTTCGGTAAGAGAAAACCTCTCTCCGGAGGAAAAAGCCGCTCTGGTAGAGCTTGCCTGTAAAAACGGATCCTACCCCGTTTTTGTGGGAGATGGAATCAACGACCTCAACGCAATGATGGCTGCAGATGCTTCGATCGCAATCCATGATGGAGGGGCATCACTAACTCAATGCAATTCGAGTGCAATCCTCACAGGAAATCACTTGGAGCCTCTATCAAATGCCATTCGACTTGCCCGTCGCATCGATCAAACTCTCATCACTAACCTGCGTATTGCGTTAGCTTACAATACGGTGGGGATTTCACTGGCCGCAGCGGGACTGCTCCACCCAGTCGCCTCTGTATTGATCATGATCGCATCGAGTCTTTTTGTCACTTTTCGCGCAATCCGAAAAGCCGAAGCGATTGCCAGTTGATGGAAAATCCCTCCTTCCCAAACAGACATCAGTAATCTACTGATTCGGGTTAACCAGTGTCGATTGATGGAGGGTGATGATTCTAGAGAAGCAATGTCAGATCACATATGTTTCCAAAATTTATAGTTCATATCCTCGATTACATGAGAGTCGGGCATGGGGAAGAAGAGACTTTCTCCTGCAGATGCGAACATGAACCCTCCTTGGACAATGCGATAAGGAATCTTTTCAAAAGTGCTATGCAGACTGATCCCTTTGAGTGGTTTGGACCTCTTGTTGCGCAGCTCAATGATCGCATCTCTTAACTTTGACGGATGCAGTCCCGGTATTGGGGATACCAGCATTGGATTGGCATCAAATTCTTTAAGGAAATCTTCCTCTTCCAATTCGAGTTGGGTGTAAAACAAAGCGGGCGCTCCTTTGGGATTTTTGGGATCGGTGATATACTGACCAAACTCCTCAAAACTATGCCTTGCCATCGCCAACATTCGGAGCGGAGCGATTTCAGCATAAACTCTCAGAGTTCCGGATTCCCCCGATTTTTCCTGATATTCACCTGCTGTCAACTTCAGGCAATACCCCTCCGAAGTGGTGAGATAGAGGTTTTGAATCGCTGATAGCTTGAGGTGCTCCATCACCCGATAACAACAAATAAACTTCGTAGCTTTCGGTTTCCCGTTTTCATGTGGGTGGACATCCTTTATGGCCTCATCAATTCGGAAGTATTCATTGCGAAAATTGGGATCAACCTCAGCAAACATCATCTTGCCATTGTAATGCCGGGTGCTGCCAGAAATGTAGTGTTTGGCAAATTCCTCAGGGCTGAGTTGGGAAGCGATGAGAGAGGTATTGGGATACAAGATCGCATAAAGCCTAGTTGTATATGTCATGTTCAGAATTCTCCTTTAAAGTGCAGTGAAAGATTAGAGTTGATGGCTCAACATCGGAGCGATCACCAACGACACAACTGCCATCAGTTTGATCAGGATATTGAGCGAAGGACCAGCAGTATCCTTAAACGGATCTCCAACAGTGTCTCCAACAACCGCAGCTTTATGAGATTCGCTGCCTTTACCGCCGCCATGTCCATTCTCAATCATCTTCTTCGCATTATCCCATGCTCCACCAGTATTGGACATAAAGATCGCAAGCACCACTCCAGACGCCATGACTCCGGTAAGGACACCTGTGAGCATTTCTACCCCCCCAAGAAACCCCACCAAAACAGGAGTTACAGAAGCAATGATCCCTGGAAGCATCATCTCTCGCAGCGCGGCACCCGTACTAATATCCACGCACTTCCGATAGTCAGGCTCTTCTGTTTCATTCAAAATACCAGGTCGTTCGCGGAATTGACGCCGAACTTCCTCAATCATGGCAAAGGCAGCCCTTCCGATTGCACTCATTGCGAGAGACGAAAAAAGATAAGGAATCATGGCACCGACAAGAATGCCCACCATCACATTTGTGCTTGTGAGATCGATAAACTCCACTCCAGCCTGTTGTTTGAACGCGGAAAACAAAATCAATGCCGTCAACACCGCTGATCCGATGGCAAAACCCTTTCCGATGGCAGCGGTTGTATTTCCAACCGCGTCAAGCTCGTCCGTTACTTCGCGAACCGATGAAGGCAACTCTGCCATTTCCGCCAACCCACCAGCATTGTCCGCAATCGGGCCATAGGCATCCACTGCGAGTTGAATCCCAAGCGTTAGCAACATTCCCAGCGCTGCCATACCCACTCCATAGAGTCCGGCAAGTTGATCAGAAATCATAATGGCAGCCCCAATCACGATCACCGGCGGTAGAACAGAAAGCATGCCCATGCCCATACCGCTAATGATGGTTGTAGCCGGGCCCGTTTCACACGCTTTGACAATTGCTCGGACCGGTGGGGTGTCGGTACCCGTGAACAATTCAGTCAACAATCCGATCATAACTCCAGCAATTAACCCGACGAGCATTGCGAGGAAAATCTCATTCCCTCCCACACCCCCTGAGAAGGTTTCACCAGCCATGATGACATGGATCGCCGGGTAAGACAGAATGGCAGCAAGAGCTGCGGCACCAAAAGTCCCGGCATTAAGCGCTCTTTGGGGGGATTTCCCAGGCTTAGCCCGCACAAAATAGGTGCCGACGATCGAACAAATCACCCCTACAAAACAAAGAACCAGAGGCAGATTCATCAACCGCAGTTTTGTCAAATCGCTTGCATCCACGGCCAATCCAAGAATCATGCAACCCACAATTGACCCCACATAGGACTCAAAAAGATCGGCGCCCATACCAGCAACATCGCCCACATTATCACCCACGTTGTCCGCAATGGTGGCAGGATTGCGATGATCATCTTCCGGGATTCCGGCCTCTACTTTGCCCACAAGGTCGGCTCCTACGTCTGCGGCTTTGGTAAAGATCCCCCCACCCACACGTGCGAATAACGCAATCGTTGATGCGCCAAGTGAGAAGCCCGAAAGGATTGGTAGGATTTGACCCGCATAATTCTCGACCGAATGACCCAAAAACGCTCCCGCAATCCACATTACGGTGAAAACGCCCAGCAATGCCAATCCGACCACGCACATTCCCATGACAGTACCACCTGTAAAAGATACCCTGAGTGCGGGATGGATACCTTCCTGCGCAGCGTGGGTCGTTCGGGAATTGGCTCCTGTGGCCACTTTCATTCCAATGAACCCAGCAGATGCTGAACAAATCGCACCCAATATAAAGGCCAGAGACTGGTACCGAAGACTTCCCTCGTTGGCTAATCCGAGAAAAACCGCAACCACGAGAACAAAAGGAATCAATACTTTGTATTCCCTAACGAGGAATGCCATTGCACCTTCGGCCACATAGCCACTGATGCGCTTAAGATCCTCATTTTCAACAGGTTGTTTGAAGATCCAACGAATTTTTAAACCTGCGAACACTAGAGCACATACTCCACCGACCGCTGCACAGAATAGTATTAATTCCATAGTTTATGTAGATTCTATCGATGTCGTTTTGGAACGTTTGAAGACATTCCTTCGGGATATAACCAATCCAACGGTGGCAGGGGTTGCCGGGGGTACGGAGGGTTGGTGTTATGGTGATGCGAAAACTGAATCCCAAATTTAAAAAATCACAACCGAAGATTAAGAATTCTCGGCAATTCGCTTCACATCAACGGCAACAGCACAGACATCATCGTGAAATCCACTATCTCCAGAGAACTCTGATATTTCATCGACTAAATCATCCAGGATAATTTTAGAGTCCTTTGATTCTGGATGATTGAAGGATTTTAACAACCGTTCTACACCAAACTCTTCTCCACTAGGAGACTCCAATTCGGTGATTCCATCCGTATAAAAAAAGAATGAATCACCAGGTTCGATCGAAATGGTGTTCGAGGTATATTTAAAATTATCGATTAAACCAAGTGCAGGTTCCGGTGTATCTGCTGCGGGACTGATAAACTCCACGCTCTCTTTCTTGCGGCTCAACAAAGCGGGCAAAGGATGACCTGCGTTTGCATAACGAAACTGCCCTTTCATCAAATCGACTACACCATAAAAGGCTGTAACAAACACGGTTGCATCCAATCGCCTTAAAACCGCACTAAGACTTCGATTCACCTTGCGCAAAAATACATGAGGATAGGGAGTGATTAATTTCAACTCTCCCACCAATCCTTTCAAAACCGCAGTGACCAAAGACGCTCTTATCCCGTGCCCCATTACATCACAAATAATGATCCCCGCCTGGCTATTGGATATCGGGATGACTTGGAAAAAATCCCCCGCCAGAGTCTCAGATGGAATGTACCGATGAGAAAAGTTAAGGGCACTCTGATTGCTCGACAAATCCCAAATGAAACTTGGGTAATTCCTGGGGATAAAAGCAGCCTGCACTTTTTTGGCCATCTCCATATCGGCCTCAATCTGGGAATTTTTCACCTGAAGTTCCTCCGCCAGATGTTGGAGTTTTACTTCTGCGTTTTTGCGATCAGTGATGTCCCGCGAAATCCCAAAGGTACCAAGAATTTCACCGTCTCTAGAGTAAAGAGGAGATTTGGTTGTAGAAACCCAACTTTCCGAACCATCTTGGTTCTCATCCATCTCATCTTTTGCGTAGAGAACCTCGTTTTGTTGCATCACTTTTTGTTCGTCCGCAAATTTCTGAATCGCCAGTTTGTAGGAGAAAAGGTCAAAGTCGTTTTTCCCTTCCATTTCCTGGGGGTCTTTAAACCCATGTGATTTGGCAAAAAAGCTATTTACTTTGAGAAAATTACTGTCGGCGTCTTTGAAATAAACCTTGTCCGGTAAATGGCTCAGGAGATTCTCCAGATAAATCGCATTTTCATCCGTGTTTTCGACCTTCAATAATTCTCGGAATTTACGCAGGAGCACCTCTAATTCCGCCCGCGAAAACTCACGATAGTATTCGTTTTCCTCAAAGACCTCCGAAAGGACCTCCTTCATGGGATCATCGTTTTTCATTGGGGTAATTAAAAGTAAACAGGGTGATGAACGAATGATGACAGCATAATAGATGCGATCAAATTACGAAAATTATTTACGTTGACGAGATTTACAACTCAATAAACTGAGCTTTCTCTCTTTAACGACGGAAGACAGAGTAGCATGATTAATTACCATCGAGTCTTAGAAGGTTGCAACACACTGCCCTAGGGATTGCGTATTGCAACTTCGTTTGAATGCGTCATGACTATTTGCGTCTATAAGGGAGTGTTTGTCATTTCTTCACTCTATTTTTTGTTTTGAAACAAACCCTAAAAAGCGTAGCAGTCTATCTGTTTTTTATAGTAGCAGGGATTATCACCCTACTGCTCGGGGTTGTCTGTCCCTATTATTTTCGTGGCATCGCTCCAGGGTTGATTAACAAAGCCGGAGAAAACACCGAACAAGTCTCTGATCTCGCCGCGGAATTGACTGATTTTGGGAGAATTAGCCCTGTTTTTGAATTCAATTACACGATCGACGATCTACAGTTGAAGGACCGTCTTTACGAGCTAGCGAAAGACAATCCCACCTACTATTTTTCTGGTGGCTCTGCTCCCTATGTAGAAGAGATCATTCGTAGACTTGACCTCAAGGAGACTGATTACTCCAAGCCCACGACAGTGGTCGACCTCTTCACCCCTAAGCGCCACCGCGAATACATTGCTGATTTCCTTAGCCGCAGCCGCAATGCCAACGTCAAAGATTTACTGGCAACCCGTGATTTAAAAGGAACCGTAATTCTGAGCCCTGTGCAATCTGCCTCAGGCACACCCATGGATATTGCGATTCTGAGCACCGCTCTATTAATCCAGGCTGAAGAAATCCCTCGAAAACTTGCTGCCGAAATTTCAAATATATCACGTGGAGCGATGCAAGGATCCTCCACTGCAATCGAAAGAATGGAAAACATCTATCTGTCGATGCTCACCCTCGGGAAACGTTTTCAGTGGGTTTCCCTGAGTGAACTGATGCGAACCATTGACTCCACCGATTCATTGATCAAAACCGCTGGTCTGTTGCGTCAATACCCAAGCCATAAATCACTATTGTTCACCACCTTTCTTCTACAAAAGGATCCGAGTCCTATTTTTGCTTTCATCGATCGCTATGGCAAAGAGGCGCTGGTTGACCTTGATGAAGCAGTCATTCATGGGCAAGGTTCTCTGCAGTTGTTGTTGGAGCGCAAATCGCCCATCTATCGCCCAACAGCTTGGAACCACCAACTCGATTCCCTCCAGATCCTCCTACTTGAAACACCTGTCTATCGGATTGCGATTGAAAACCCGAAGCTCACAGGAGTGATTAAGTTACTTTTGCTTTTTAGTTCGGGGCTGTGTTTCATCATATTGTTGCGATTGGTTGCCCATGCCACCCGATCAGATTACCGAAACTGGGTTGCGTCTTTTCTTGCAAACATGGGAAATGTGGCGATCGCAGTAGCCTTTGCTATCACGGTATGGTTGTCTCTTGAGCCTGAATTTCTAAAACAACAGGACCACCGTCCTGAACCCATTCAAATTAACTTTGCATCCGCAAACCCTTTCGAAAATCTTAAATCCGATGTTATGAACAGTATGCAAATCGACCAGGTAACCCTACTCATTCTTGGGTTGTTTCTTATCCTGCAAGTAGCCATCTATGCCTACTCAAGAGTACGCTTGCAGGAAATCAAGAAGTTGGAGGCCACTCCCGAAATCAAACTTCGCCTCATTGAAAATGAGGATAATCTTTTTGATAGCGGACTCTACGTTGGTCTCAGTGGTACTGTCGCATCCCTTATCATGCTAGCCCTTCATATTGTTGAAGCCAGTTTAATGGCAGCCTATGCTTCAACTCTTTTCGGGATTATTTTTGTGGCCATTTTGAAAATTTTCAACGTACGTCCTTACCGTAAACAATTGATCATGGAACTAGAGGACGATAAGCCAGTCCGAAGGCAGGCTTCTTTGAAATTGAAATAACATCCCTTTAGTTACACCCACGGAATTTTAGTCCATGAATCGAAGCATCTTACTTGTCATCTGCGATTTCCTGCTCCTGAGCTTACTGGCGTTGGCTCGGTTTGATGCACCGGTTTCGGAAGACACGACCCCCACCCAGGAAGATGGAGAAGTGCTAACCGCCGAGGCTGAATTGGTCGACATCTTGAAATTGTCACTCGAAGCTGAAAGACAGGCTCAAAATTCCCTGGCATCGGAACTCGAACAAGCAAAGCTATCGATTGAGGAAAAAGAGGGGATTCTTTCCGAAACAAACCAAGACCTGCAATCCACAATCCAAAATTTGGAACGGGAAAAAAAACTGAAGCAAGATCTCATGGAACAAAGGGAACTGCTCCAGCAGGAAAAAGGAGATATGGCAGTCAACTTGATTCAAATGAGGGAAGCCAACATCCTTGAACGGGAACGTCTGAGGCAGGCTCAGAAAAAAATCGAGGATCAACAAAAATCGTTGGAAGAAACCAAACAAACCGTCGCCGAAATAGAAGAAGAAAAGGCCAAACTGGCGAGCGAAAAACAGATGGTCGAAACCGAGCTTCAGGTTGCCGAAGCCAGGCAAGTTTTGATAAAACAACAGCTCGAGAATACAAAACTCGAAATAGAATTTGAACGTCAACAAAGAGAAGACGCCGAAAAACGGGCTGAATCCTTGAGCGAAGGAGTCAAGGTATTGGCAGGCACCTCTGTTGAAATAAAGGAAGAAATCAAACAGCTCCAACCCAAAACTCCGAATGCTCTTTTCACCGAATACAAACGTAATCGCGTAAAAATCCGCTTCGACACAGTCTTTCCGGGCATCTTTAATGACCGCACAAAAACGTTTGAAGTTGAGTCGGTACTAATCAAGAACTCCCAACAAACTTACGTCATTTTACACACCAAGGACACTCCCTTCGATTTGAGTGATATCACACCAAAATACGACGGGGTCGATATTTCAGTCACTATTGGAGATCAAATTTACGTGCCTGAGAAATTCATGTTTTTACGCATGGATCCGCGATTGATAATTATCCCGATCGAAGAAACAGCGTTAGAGGGAGTGGATATCAAAGTATATCCCATCGTGCTCGAACCCTTCCGCTTTCCCAAAGCCGTGGTCATCGACACAAGTGACAACTTTTTCGGAGAATCATCATTCAAAGTGCATCCGGAATACTCCAATGCTCTGGAGATGGATAAAAAGATTTTCAGCCAGCTCTTCGGAGAATTCTCACCGTCAAAGGGAGACTTAGTCATCGCTCAGACTGGTGAATTTATGGGAGTAATGGTCAACAACGACTATGCCGCCATGATCGACCATATCAGTTTCTCCGACACCATATGGGTAGGGGAGGCATTTGACTCCGAACGATCCAACACCATCGTCACGAAATTAAGTAATTTCATCTACCGACGTCGCTAGGAAATGTCTGAAAATAGGTTGACGCGTTTGGCAGAGGTGATTCGGGTTTTTAGCAAGGCGCACAATCGAATACCATATTGCGTTTAAAAGACTTCAAATTGAAACAGATCTCATGCCATTCGACAGGCTCACGGTCATGGACAAGCATAAGTGACTGCAGGTAATGATACCAAACTGCGTATTAAAAACTGAATATATTTGGCGTAGCAACCGATGCTTGCATCGTGTTTCTCAACGATATTAGCGAGATTTACGAGGGCATCCTGCAAGCAGGAGCCGCTACAATAAAGGATTTTGTTATTCAGTTAACAATAACCGAATTGGTAATGAGGCGTAGCATCAGATGCTCGCATCTGATGAAGTCCAATAATCGTCGTGTTTTAAATGCAACTTCGTATTACCACACGAACCATCGAATGCGGTACTCCACTATCAGGTGTGCGATTGAAATCATCACCTCCGTCATTTTGTTCCGTAGCCCATGAATTCATTCGTGGGTCGATATAGGCTATCTCATTTTCGTTCCAAAGGGTACTTGTCTTTTGCAACCGCTATGAACGTCGTCACTCCGTTCGCAGTTTACGTGCCAAACATCTCTTCCCAAACCGCCTCTTGTTCAGAAATCAAGGCATCCACTGCGTCAATACCTGCCTGCGGTGGTTGTTTTCTCCATCCTTTCTTAAACAAGACTGATTGCCTGTAGCTGGGGTTCGACCAAAAGGTTCCTTTATTCTCCGAGTCCTCCGAATACTCGCGGGCCCATGTTCGAGCCCCTTGGTCCAATAGAAACTCCCTCCACCGTTGAAATACAATTCGGGTGTTGCGCTCGTGATGATCATTCCGCCCCGGAGAAGCGCTCACGTGATGCCAAATCAGACTACGATTGGCGACAAAAATTCGATATCCAGCTTTCCTAACTTTAAAATTGAGATCCATGTCCTCCCCACCGTTCTGAAAGGCGGTATCAAATCGACCCACTTCTTCAAACACCGTTGAGGGGATTAAAAAACAAGCACCCGTGGTCGCGATCTGTTCGGAATAAGCAAGCTTCGGGTAAACTTCTGAAGGATCAAATTGAATATGGTCGGGTTTCCCTCTGGAATTGATAAACACTCCCGCATGATCAATTTTTTCATCCGAAAACCTCCGTTGCACATTTCCAATCATCCCCGGATTTTTGTTTTTCAGGGAACGGAATCCTTCGATCAATGGTTCGAGCCAACCCGAAGTAAGTTCAGTATCGTTATTGAGGAAGAGTAAATGGGATCCGTTAGCGAGTTCAGATGCCTTATTATTACTGCGGGCATACCCAAGGTTTTTTTCGTTTAGAATTGCACTACAGTTTTTGTGGGTCCGAGCGTAATCTGGTAAAAAATCCCTGCTTCCATCTGAACTGCCATCGTCAATAAGGATCAATTCATAGTCCAAACTTTCCGGTAATGTCGGCTCCAGAGATTGCAAACATTTTTGGGTTAAATCCAAACAGTTGTAGACCGATATGATGATGGATACTCGCATTTTTTCCTAGAAAACAAGGCTTGGATGTCCGGGTCAAGGCAACCTCAGTTTCATCTTTTCAACAAACTCGCTCCCATACTCCTGCCATGTTTTAATCGGTCGTGCAACAGCCTGTTCAACCAAATCCTGATAATGACCTTTTTGGAAAATAATGCCTTCGATTGCTTCGCGAATAGAACTGACCTGAGTTACATCACAGGAGACACATCCACCCAACTTCGCAAGATCTCCTACAACGCCATCGTTCGAGCACAAACAAGGACGTCCTTTCCATAAGCTTTCCAATAGGGGGATCCCAAAGCCCTCAACCAGAGACGGAAAGCAGGTAAAATTACAATTGGCATATTGCTCCGCCAACACGTCATCGGAAACTCTGCCCATCCATACTAATCGCTTGTGTTCGTGAACCTTTGTTTCCACCCATCGACTCAAATCATTTGTCGAATCATATTGTCCACCCACCAAAACCAGTTCGAGAGGCAAATCAGGATGTGCTTTCCAGATCTTTTCAAACGCTTCAATGAGTCGGCGATGGTTCTTTCGTGGATCCAAGCTTCCGACGCATAGTGCGCGCATCGTGTGCTCTGTATCCATGATTTGAGGAATCGAATTACGCGGGGTGCCAGGAATTTCTCCAGCTAACTCCACCGTATCTATCAACGGATTGCCTGCTTCGTTCTCTTTCACAAACCGCTGAAAGCGCCTGAAAGAATCATCGGAGTTGGCAAGAACCAGATCACAGTGCGTCATCGCCAACAAATACTCCAAGTGATACTGACGGTACTTACTGCTCACCAAATCTGGATAGTCGATCGCTATTGCGTCGTGGAAAATCGCAACGGTTCGCAGTTTCTTTTTCTGAGCAAAATGGATCAATTCCCACATCTGCTCGCCAGTCACCCACTCAGGAATCACTAAATAAGCTTCTTTTCTAAACTTAAAATGCGCATTGCGCCGTCTCCATGACTCTCTCACCTTTCTACGATAGATTCGGGGAATGGGAAGGTGTGCAATCCATTCAGGAGCTACACTGACATCAGTGCGGGGGTCGGTGTTTTGAGGGCCGTAATACTGAGCCATCCGCTGCGCTTGAGCAGTGTCCAGCGGAGTCAGTGTTTCCAAACTCTCATTCCAACTCACACAAGTGGAAGCCGGGTGGTGCAACTCCAAAGCTCGACACAAACATCGGGTCACCCGCTGAATACCAGTATTGTCGAGGGTGTGAGAGGTGTGAGTAACGGCTACGTAAATATCTTTTTCGCGTGACTCACTCATCCCTTATCACCATTTGACAACTCATCTTCAATAGGCTTTCCGCTATGGTTCAGCAAATCCTTGGCGGCCAGCTGTTTCAAAAGCTCTATGTCATCTCCCAAAATTCTCAATGTGGAAGTTGTCGCACCGTGAAAATGCTGAATCGTGTTCACAACACTTTCCATCATTTCTTTCACATCCCGCTGAACGGCTTCACCCGTATCATTGAGCAGCTGCATGTTGCGCCCTGTCAATTCCTGCACATCCCGCAAAATTGCAAAGTCCCGCTCAATAGCACCCAGTATTTTAGCATTGATTCGCCCTTGATTTCGTTTGGAAAAAACTCCTGCGAGTCCCTTTTTTTGATCTGCGCCTTCCTGTTCATCCCTCGCGAGTTCAATCATTTCTTCGCCATGCACAAGATGGTCATCGATCCGGGTATTCAACTGTTTCAGTACATTTGAAAATTCAGCATATCGAGTGGTGAGCTCGGTAAATCGGGACTCAAAAACCGAGATGCGTTCTTCTATCGAACTTGTATCGTAACGTTCAGGTTCACTCATGAAATCGGGATAGGTTATCGTGCGTTTGTTATCTCCAAAAAAATTAAAGGGAGTAGGACCAGGAACGCAATAGTTGGAGTAATGGGGCAAACTCCGCCTTATGCCATTGGCGTATCTCTGATCTCCAACGTTCAAGAAAAAGATTACGGTTCTTATCTTCAAATCGTTTCCGATCATCGGATATACTCACATAATGGTAAACCCAACTGCGGGTTGCGACTCCAACTTCAATTCCTTCAGCTCGGGCTCGCATGCAGAAATCATCATCTTCAAAGCCATTAACAAAGGCTTCATCGAATCCACCAAGTTGATCGAAAACAGATTTTTTCAGCAACCAGCAAGCCGCAGTCACCGACGGGAATGGATGAAAATCCACCGGGGGGTTCCAAGGAAAAAGCTCTTCATAAAACTGGCCAAAATGGCGCGGATCATCTCCTTCATCAAAATATTTCCCAACATGATCCACTTTCCCTGTAAAACGACTGACCTGCATGTTCCCGACTACACGCTCGCCTTCTCCAGCGTTGACTACGGAGAGCATCGCATCCAGCCATCCTCGCTGAAGAACGAGGTCGTTATTCATCAGAATTAAGTAATCGCCCTTAGCCTCAGAAGCGGCGCGGTTGTTGGAATAGGCAAACCCTCGATTTTGATCATTTTCAAGTAATCTAACAGGTGCAGGCAATGAACGCAGGAATGCTTTACTCTCTGCGGAGCTGCCATCGTCCACGATTAAAACTTCACTTTCATCCAAAAAGTCACCGATGTGGGCAAACCAACTCAACAGGCAGTCCCGGGTCACCGATATCTGGTTCTTCACCGGTATGATAAAACTGTATTTCGTGGGTTGTTTCACTTTTGAAGAAAAATGACCGTTTTCATCCATTTCTAAAAACCCCATTTCAACGACATGTAAACAAAACGTCCTGGTTCATTGGAGAGGCCATAATTGGTGAATGGATTTCGGATATTCACGTTGTTTGTGGAGTAAGCTTGATCAGAGATGTTCTCGACTCCCACTGTCCAAAGGATGTTGTCGGTCAGATAATATCCGATAAGGACGTTGAGTACGGTGTATCCATCCAGCGGAGATTCAGAAATTGATTCGTCCACATTTAATTTTGCCTCTGCCATTTCGACTTCAAATTTCCCAAACCAGAGTTGATTATTATACTCGATAGCAACCTTCGCCCTCAGTGGCGGTAACTCCGCAAGGTCTTCGTCCCCCGAAAGCCCATCCAGTGACTTTTTTTTGCCCTTCATGAGTTCTATCCCGCCCACAATTTTGAAAGATTCACTCACCTGAAGATCAAGAAAGGCTTCTCCACCATAGAGTTCAGCATCCACGTTATTGTAACTCATCGCGGTTCCGAGAAAAGCTCCTCCGCTTACTGGTTCGATTGTTGGACTGATGTTCTCAAGGTAAATCATGTCATCCACATTCGAATAAAACCCATTGATACTGAACTTAAGTTTCCTCAATTTTATTTCAAACCCAGCATCGAAGGATGTATTTTTAACAGACTCCAAATTTGGATTTCCAATCCAGATCAAATCATTGCCAGGAGCTCGTTCATACTGGTACTGGACATACATTTCGTTGGGGTCGGGAGACCTCGCAGCATGTCCCATTTCAAGGTACAAGGAGCTAAAATCACTGAGATCATAATTAAGCCGCAAGGATGCACTTAGTGCGGAATCTTGGATGCGACGACCCACGTCCGAACGGTAATGGCGAATAAATCCGATATCCCCATCAACTTCTGTGTCGAATTGATCAATGCGCACCGCACCCGAAAGCAGAAAATTGCCTAGATAACGCTGCCCTTCCAAATAGGCCCCTAAATTGGATTGGTTGATCAACGGAAGCATTTCATTCATCTCTCCCAATGTTTCACTGTTCGCCTCCCAATACTGCCAATAACGGCGCATTCCAAAGCCAATTTGACTATCGGAGAGATCTTTTGTTGCTCGAAAATCAAACCCTTGAGTGTAACTTCGAGAACTCGCCCGCGTTGAATAGTCTTCAATTGCTGGCTCTTCCAAATTTGCCACTTTGGAATACCGCCAACGATCATTCAATTCTTGTTGGGCATTCGCTGTGAAAGCGCGAATTGAAAGCTTCTGAACTCCTGCAGAAGGATTTTTAATATGATAAATTGCCGCAACATTCGAGCCTCGGTCATATTCCGCATCCATTCTGAGCTCTGGGAAAAAAACGCCTTGGGCATCCGAATAATTCCCGTTGAATTCTAAAGACTGCGTCTGCGAAAGGGTCAATTTTCCCGATGTCTCAATCTCTTTTATCCGATAAATGTCTTTCCCCTCCGCCTCATCGATGTAACGTACTTTCGGGTTTTCTTGATCGAGACTTTCAGTCAGCAATACATCGTCTCCATCCCGGTAGTCACCAAACTCACGCCACGAGAAATCCGCTGCTATCTGAAGGTTATCCATCGGCACTTTTGTGCGCAGTATCGAAGTCATGGAACCATATTCACCATATGAAAACTCAACTTCTCCAGAGCTTTCCCGGAACGGCATAGCGTATTGATAAAATTCGATGAAGTCCGCATCCGCTGAAAAGACACTCACTGGTTCCTCTAGGGTAAAACTGAAGCCACGACCCTGCGAGTATTCCAGCGGCCCACCAAATGGCATCAGACGGGGAGTGAAATTAGCAGTGGTTCTCCCTTGCTCCGCTAGTCCGAGATCGATGCGGTTGCTGAAGAGCCCTCCAGAGTATTCTACTCCTACATTGCGCTGAGTTCCCCACCGAAGAATCTCGGGGGTATAGCTCCCAATATTGGAATCAGAAGGATCAAAACTTTCCAATCGATCAAACGGATTCAAGCCTTCGATGTAGGTATAACCATCCGTATTCAGGGTTTCTACCTCTCTCCAACCGGAGGCCAACACCTGACTAGCTACCAAAATACAAAATATGGATGTGCCCAGCCCTCTCACTACTTAATGATATTCGACTCTCCTAAACAGTAATGGTCTACCCAGATTTTCGAGAAACGTAAACACTAAACTCCTCGACCATGACTCCCATCAGGTGTAATAACTCAACATAAGGTTCATTCTCACGTTGCTTCGTTTGCTCCAAAAAGCCAAAGACCTCACCGAATCTAAAGTCGCCCTCGATGCTCAAATAAGTTCAACTCAGCAAACTTATCGAAGGGAACTCCCTAATGCCGACTTCGTTTTGCGAAAAGGCGACGGAGTGGCTCAATATAGGGTTCATCGGTACTAAGATTCATATAATCGATGCCACTTTGCTTGAAAGCCAATTCCCGTTGTTTCGAAAACTTATGGGTTAGTTTTCCGTATTCTTCTCGTAGGCGTTTCGAGTTCGTATTGATCTCTAAAATGTCGCCTGTTTCTGCATCTTCAAATTCCACATAACCGACCTTGGGAAGGTCGAATTCTCTGGGATCTGACAAAACACCACAGATTAAATCATGCTTTTGAGCCACTAAGCGCAGGGTACGAAACATGGGATTGCGGTTATCGGTTACGGGATATTTATCGGTGATCTGTAAAAAATCAGATAGAAGAAAGATCACCGATCTCTTACGCATCATCTTTAAAACATAACTCAGAGATCCTTCGATATCTGTCGAACGTCCTTCAGGTTCAAAAAACAGTAGCTCTCGGATGATTCGTAGCACGTGTTTGCGCCCTTTTGACGGGGCTATGAATTTTTCGATGCGATCTGTAAAAAGAATGAGTCCCACCTTGTCATTGCTGCTCACCGCAGAAAATGCGAGGACCGCCGCCAGTTCTGTCGCCAGTTCGCGTTTGGTGTGAATGAGACTGCCAAACGCACCCGATGCACTCAAATCGAGCATCAGGATCATGGATAGTTCTCTTTCTTCACGAAAACGCTTCACATAAGGACGTCGGGATCGAGCTGTCACATTCCAGTCGATCGTTCGGACATCATCTCCGTAAGCATACTCGCGCACCTCTTCAAAATCGATGCCCCTTCCTTTAAATGCGCTGCGATAAGACCCCGACAAAGCTTGATTCACGAGCCGACGTGTCTGTATCTCCACCGTTCGCACTTTTTTGAGCATGTCCTGAGTCTTCTTCTCCATAAACCAATCGTTAGTAGAGATTGCACAGCCAGGATATCGCTTGCAAGCATGCGATGATATCAAACGCTGTCCGATATCAACTTCCGTAGCATCGTTTGCTTGCAAACGATTAGCAGCCACTTCAGCGATATCCCTCAGCTCAAATTCATTCGAAAGTCCACGATATCGCATGCGAGCATACGATGCCACGACTACTCAACTACCTTCCGTAGCATCGTTTGCTTGCAAACGATTAGCAGCCACTTCAGCGATATCCCTCAGCTCCAATTCATTCGAAAGTCCACGATATCGCATGCGAGCATGCGATGCTACGACCACTCAACTGCCTTCCGTAGCATCGTTTGCTTGCAAACGATTAGCAGCCACTTCAGCGATATCCCTCGGCTCAAATTCATTCGAAAGTCCTCGATATCGCATGCGAGCATACGATGCCACGACTACTCAACTACCTTCCGTAGCATCGTTTGCTTGCAAACGATTAGCATATTGAATGTAATTCTCTAACAATCCTCCATGACCTCTTCAAACCATTGGAATCAGATTTCGCGACTCCGGAAAAAGCGAATTTCCCTTAAAAACGCCCATTATTTCGTCACTGCGGTTACCAAAGATCGCAAACCAGTCTTAACAAATCCGTCCATTTTTATCGCAACATCTGAATACCTTCACGAATTGTCCCATTCAAATAAAGCAGAAACACTTTGTATACAATTGATGCCAGACCATCTTCATTGGATCTTCAAATTGACCGGTGACTCCTCCATTTCTCAATTGGTTCGAATGCTTAAATTCAAAATGACTTCGTCAACAGAAAATCTTGATTGGTGGTGGCAGCAGAATTTCTACGATCACCGCATAAGGGAAACTGAATCCATCGAATCTTTCGCTCTCTACTCATTTCTTAACCCCTATCGAAAACAACTCATCCAACCTAACACCGAATGGCCCTATTGGATGGGAAACTCATACCATCCATTTCAATTCGAGTCTGCATACAATCAGCTAGGGTATGTCCCAATAGAATGGTTAAGGCAGAGCAAAGATCCACTAGCGCCTATTCCGTAACGTCGTTTGCTTTCAAACGATTATCGCCACTTCGGCGATATCCCTCAGCTCCATTCAATCTAACGTCCTCGATATCGCATGCGAGCATGCGATGCTACGACTACTCAACTACCTTCCGTAGTATCGTTTGCTTGCAAACGATTTATCAGCTACTTCGGCGATATCCCTCAGCTCAAATTCAATCTAACGTCCTCGATATCGCATGCGAGCATGCGATGCTACGAACACTCGACTGCCTTCCGTAGCATCGTTTGCTTGCAAACGATTATCGCCATCAAAGAACTCCGGCACCGATCGCCACGCGCTTTCTGCTCTGTTCCGCTCTAAAATCTCGGATCGTCCAAGATGGCCTGGATTTGCTGCACCTTTGTCAACCCGAGCATGCCTTCAACATCATCAATGCTGGGTGTGACCTTCAACAAGTTGCAAAACAACGAAGCAATGTAGGCACGATCTTCGAGCAGACTATTGGGTGGATTGGGAATGCCAAGTATGGTTGAGATTGTTCCCGAACCAAAAGATGTCGCTTCCGTGTCTCTTACAAATTCCGATACAAAATCCTCCATAAAGAAGACTTTCATCTGCATCACACCACGATCTGTCTGCGCACTGGTCGGGTCCTGATTATGCTTATTCTGGAACAACACTTTAAAAAAATCACTAAAATCCTTATCCGTCGAGAATCCATCTGGAATCCGTTTATTGCCCCAATACTTGGACTGAAACGTTGGCAGGAACAAATTCACAAATCCAGGCAAGGAAGTTCGGGCGGAAGCCGTATCACTGATCATCACATTCCGACTCGGCCATTCCCCTGTTAATAGGTAGCGCGCCATAAGACCTTCCAAAGTTGGATCAAAAGCGGCCCCTTCCATAAGATTATAAACATACTGAGCCTGAGTCATCTGCCCATTGTTCAAGGCATAAACAGCGCTATCCAGGGCAGACTGAGAAGGAGATGATCCCATGATGTTGAGATACACATCATTCACAAAAGCACGGTTGCTCGTGGATTCAATGGCACGAACACCGACCGGATCCGCAATGGACCAATTGTCAGTCGTCAAACCAACGGGATCGATTTCAATGGCCCTTGCACTAAGGAGGTGAACGCCGGGTTCATCAATGATAAAACTCGCAGTAAACACGTCTTCATCGCTCTCATCGGCTGTATCCTGAGAATCCACAAATACACCGTCCACGTAGTAGTTCACTTGGCTGATGTCCACAAGACCGCCATCCACTTCGACTGACACGGTGATTTCAGAACCCGAATCAAATTCTTTGAACTGATCTGGCAATGGAAGAATTTTCACTTTCGGAAGCTGAGCCTCAAGGGCATAAACGTTGAGCAGAAGCGGTGGGGAGTGCATGCGATTGCCATTATTATCAATCGCTTCTGCAAACATCACATAATTGCCCGCCGTAGTTGGTTTAAAATAGGTAGAATAAGTGTCGTTAAATCCGTTGCTGCTGGATCCAATTAACTGACTATTGATGTAGAAATTGACCTTGGAGATCGTGCCATCCCCGTCCTCGGCAATCGCGTTGATATACATCGCGGAGCCCACAGAAACATCGTTCACAGTATCCCCTCCACCCACTGGCAGTGGGTGACTCATCACCACTGTCGGGATACGGGAGTCGAGATCTCTTACAACGACCTGCACGACTTCCGATTGAGCGATGACGCCACTTTGGTCAGTGGCCTGCACATAGATACGATAGTTTCCGGCAAAGGGGAAATTGTAATTGAACGTGATGGGATCGGGCGCGAAGGTTCCGTCGGACTGGCGAACCGAAGTTTCAATCAGCGTATCGTTCACGAAATACTTCAGTTCCTGAATTAAACTATTGGGATCCCACGAACTTGCCAAAATCGGTAGCGTCGATCCTGGAAGAAATTGCATCCCGGCAACCGGAGAAATCAAGTAAACAAACGGTTCACTTCCGAGCTCCAGATTGTATTCCAAAATATTAGAAATCGCTTTGTTGCCGTTCGAAAACTGCGCAATCACCCAGATGTCATAGGGCCCAGTCGAAGGAAACTGGAAATCAAAGGTCCAGGGACTGACTTCCCAAGCATTTGAAATGGTAGCCACGACATATCCATTCACTACCAGATCGATCTTTTGCACAAGTGCACCACTGTCGCTTGCTTGCACTGAGAATTGCGCATCAGAACCCACAACCCAACTATCTCCCGGAGGAGCACTCAACGTGACTTCCGGAGTGCTCCCAACACCAACAAGGCTCACGTCCACTTCATCGGACTCCATAAAGTCTCCATTGGCCATTTGAGCACGGACCATCATTGAAACATCTCCGATATAGGGCACTTCCCAAACATAGTCAAAAAACTCACCCCCATCACTGAAGGTAATCGGTTCTGCGTTCACTTTGTAACCGTTCACAAAATAATCCACCGACATGTATTCCCGCATAATAGAGGGACCAATATTGGACGAAAGGGTGACCGACTGGGAAACACTGATCGTCTCTCCATCGCTAGGCGTGCGCATCTCTGCATAGGTCAGATTTCCTGCTTCCACATCAACGACTTCGATCGTAAACGTAGCAACATCTCCTCCGGAAGCCTCAATCGCAAAATTGAAAAGACCAGGGTAAGGGGGCGTCCATTTTCCCGAGAATGAGCCGGAAGCAGGAGTAGCATCGGCGGCTTCAACTACGGGCGGACCTGCGGATCCGACAACAGCAGCTGTCGCGCTGGTAAAATCAATAGACCCAAATCCAACGTCCACTTGTGGTAGTGAAGGGTTGTCGGGATTTTTCCATCGCAACCAGAAGTTTTGTTCGCCGTCTTCGCCATCCACTGTTACGTTTGAAGTAACCTGAATATTAAAAGTAATTTCCGTTCCCACCACGTTCTCCAATACTGCAAACGGCGTGCTGCCCGGCGGGTTTCCATCCATTTCACCGTCATGGGTGAGCTCGACAAAATAGGACAAGGTGCCAAATCCAACATTGGCGAAGGACACCAACCAAAATAGTGCCAACCAAAACTTTCTAAAAACTATCCTTTGCATACCTATCAAGGGTTAAAATTCAATTGTTCATGATTGCGAGTCGATGCCGAGAAGATCATCAATCTCGCGTTTCTTAGACACTAACGCTTCCCGGTAGTCGTAAAACTGGTTCCGGTACTGTTCAATGTTATCGATGAAACGGAGAATGTAAGGAACTACATCCCGTTCCACCATGATTCGACTCCCAATGCTCAACCAAACACGGTTGAGCTCGAAGTCCCACTTAAACTCAGCTGATAAGGCTTTTTTGGACGGATAGAAATAGACATTGCCGATATCACGCCCTTCACTCAGGGCGTTCCAGGATTCCCCCATCCATGTTTCGGTCTTCTCCATGATGGCTTCTTCGTTTTCACGAAATTCTGTTTCAACTTTCACGAATCGATCGAGACAAGCTTTGAATTCGGCGATCTGACGCTGATCACCTACGACCAATTTTAGTCCTGTGTTGCCCAGTCCCATTCCGGTCACAACTGCGATGAGACGGCTATCAAAATGCCCGCTCACATTGTCGAAATACTGCTCTTCGGACAGCGTCATTTCGATGGATTTTGAAAGATCGCTCTCTCCTTCGGGAAAGGAAACCGTCAATCGTTCACCCATGCGATTGTTATTAATATAGGAAAATTCTTGTTCGAATGGATCCTGCTTTTGAGCAACACCATTTAGAGGAAGACCAAGTAACGCCGCCGCCAACAATCCTAGTAACAGTGGCACTGGGATAAAACTCCGAAGCACCTGGTTTCTGCTGAAAGTTTTTTCCATTTCCGCTCCTTAAAATACAGGGACAACTCTTCGATTGTCTTTCGACTTCAGCAAATCCATCGCCGATGCCGATTCCTGATCAGTCGATTTGAAATCCATGCTGCTCGTTTCTTCGAGGCTTTTAAGGGCCGTCATCGCCCGTTTTTCCTCCATTCGACGATACGCTTCAACTTGCAATGACAACTTGTCTTCACGATCGCGTGCGTCTGTCTGACGACGGTATTGTAGTATAGCCTCCTGCAATGCTTCTTCTTCAGGAGATAACTGGTAATTTGACCCCCTTACGTCCCGCTCAGTGAGTCCCAATTGGTTCATGCGCTCTACTCCAATGACATCCATGTAGTTGGTTTCATTGGGGTTTAAAATACTCGCGGTGATAAAAATGATCTGGTTTTTGGAGTCTTTAACGTTCTTGTCGTAACGGAAGAGCTGACCCAGGCCGGGAATTGAGCCTAGTAGCGGAATTTTGGATGTCTCCGTACTCGTACTCTCATCGATCAATCCACCAATCGCCAGGGTTTCTCGGTCCTTGACCATCACATGAGTTAAGGTAGTGCGTTGTCGAACAATCGGTACACTTCCGTTTGAAAACACTTGGCTACCAACAATGTCGTTCACCTGAGGCACCACTTTCAGCGAAATAAAGTCTCCCCCACTGATTGTCGGGGTCACTTTAAGTTCAATTCCAGGTAAGGGATCGAGGCGTTCAACTTCACCAGGAACCACTCGTCCATCTTCTGAGACGGTGCCGGGTCGCTGCACGTAGTAGTGATCCACGATCTTGATCTCAGCTTCCTGACCGTTGAGGGCAAGTACCGTTGGATTCGATACGATCTTGGAATCGTTAAACTTTTTCAATGCTCGCAAAACCATGCTGAAAGCTGGAGCCGAGAAGATGGCTGATTCCGTGGAATTCACAACGGTCGAATCCAATAATCCTCGAACTTGATTGATCGTGGATTCTATGACTGAGCTCGAACCCGAAGTTCCAGCAGCACCATCCCTGGAGTTAGCCGAAGTAAAATCGCTCGTATTGGTATCCTGCAAAGTGTTGTCGAGGGTATCCGTGGTGTTTCGCGCCGCGTCGTATTGTCCCGATAATTTGTACCCATCATCAGAAAAGAGAGAGGTCCAATCGACTCCGATTTGCGACGCATCCGCATTGGACACTTCAACAAAGCGGGATTCAATCATCACTTGCGGAGTCGGACGGTCCAACGTTTCTATCAACGCTTTGATTTCTGCGAAACGGGAGGGATTGCCCGTCACGATGACAACATTGCTCCTCGAATCAGTCACTACTCCCTTCACTCCACTTTGGGACTCGATGAGCTTGGCGATGCTGTCAGCTTCAGAGTATTT
>CAXXVT010000012.1:0-73073 GCA_963676215.2 Opitutales bacterium
CGCTGCCATCAATAATATGGGTCGTTTTACCAGCACCGGCAACATCGGTGCAGTTACGAATTCAGGAACCTTTACAAATTCCGGATCCATCGCATCGCTTATCAATACTTCAGGCACGTTTAATAACAACGGAACCATTAGCGGAAGTACGACGATCAACGGAGGAACGTTCAATAATCTTCAAGGCGGTAACATTTTTGGCACAACTTTCGTGTCGAGCAATGGCACACTGTTCAATGCGGGTCAGGTTGGAGAGGTTTCAAACGCAGGTTCTTTCACCAATAGCGGAATTGCTGGAAGTGTCTTCAATTCGGGCACAAGCTCCAACTCGGGCACCATGGCTTCGTTCACTCAAACCGCAGGAAGTTTTATGAACTCCGGCCAAATCACAGGTGATCTCGGCATCGCTGCAGGAACTGTCAGCAATCAAGAGGGAGGAAACGTTGGCGGATTAACCATCATCACCGCTCCAGCTTCGTTGGACAATGCAGGGACCCTCGCAAATGTTAACAATACCGGAACCTTCAGTAACTCAGGCACGGCAGCAAGTGTTTACAGCACGGGTGCCTTCACCAATACCGGAACCGTTGCAGAAGTGACTTACGCAGGTCCAGCGGCAGATGCTCTGTTCGCGCCACAATCGCTCTCGATCTCATCGACTTCACCATCAGAAACGGTCGCACAGAAATTCCTGAATGCTGGAACCGTGCTCGGTAACCTGTTCCTGTCCTCCGGAACCGCAGAGATCACTGCCCAGGGCAGTGTTCAAGCAGTCACCGTGGTCAAACAAGGTGCACGACTCTCTAACGAAGGCACTCTGGGAGAAACTCAAAATGAGGGAACACTCACAAGCACAGGAACCCTCGGGAAGGTCTTCAATTCTGGCACAGCGGTCAATTCCGGCAACATCAGCTCTTTGGCGAACACAGCAGGCACTTTTATTCACAACTCCGGAACGATCAGCGGCAATCTGATTGTGACTGGTGGCGTAGTGGATGTCTTCGCAGGCACTGTCGATGGAGTAACTCAAAACGATGGCGGCACGTTAAATATCGCAGGTGGGAATTTCTCCGGCGATGTGACCAACTTTCAAGGCTCCACTACCCTCACCGGCTCGGTTCAAGGGAACTTCTTCAACAATGATTTGATGATAGTTTCAAACTCTGGGGAATTAATGCTCGATGGCAGTATCACCAATTACTCGGTAGCCACTCTTGAGCTGGCAGGAACCAATGCCACCATAACCTCAGGATTGACTAACTTCGGGATTGCAAATGCGGCGGATGCGACGCTCCACACAGATGTCATCAATGCGGGTCAGTTCGACCTAACAGAGGGCACGGTCAATGGAACTTTCGACAACAGCGGTGTTCTCACAATCGAAGACGCCACTATCACAGGCGCACTGAGCAACTCCTTTGCAGTGATCGCCCATGACACGACTTCGATTGGAGGATTAGTTTCCTCTGACAACGGATTTATCACCATGGCGGGCAATGGAACCGGTGATGTATTGACGATCACTGGAGCGATACCCAATGGTGCCGTGTTTGAAACCGATCTCGATTTGATCAGTGGCAACGCGGATCACATTGATGCAGGTGATTCGAACGTATCCGGAACCGTGCAATTCGTATTCGATACCGAAGGCACCGGATTTATTGGCGATCCCATCCACATCCTCGCTGCCGGTTCATCGGACTTCACACTACTCTACTCCAATCTTCCCATGGGTGGACTGGTGGACTATTCGCTTGCGAAATCTTCGGCTGGCGGAGTTGACCTAATCAGCCAGACGAACATGGGAGTTGGCGGAATTGCAGCATCCACTTCGCTCATTCAATCCCATGTCAGCACAGTGGTAAATCGTCCGCTTAGTGACTTTTTGAGATATCAAAATGCTCAAGGTGTTGCCTTTCAGAGTGGATTTGCTCGCAGCACTTATGGCAGCGCAACCATCAGCAGTTCGTTCAACAATGGCGTCAGCGATCAAGAGGCAGCCTTTGACTTAAACTACACAGGCGTCCAGGCCGGATGGGATATGGTCTACAACGACGCACGTTTCTTCAATGGATGGAACGGCAGCATCGGGGCCATGATCGGCCACACCAACGGTAAATCCGATCAACTGGTTATCGGAACGATCGGTAACGGTGAGTTTCATCTGGCCAGTACCACTCATACAGATTTTGAACAAAACTACTTCACAGTGTATGGCTCTTTGAATAAGAACCGATGGATGTGGGATGCTCAGGTGCGCATGGAGTCCACTGAATTCACCCTAAGCGAAAAAATCAACTTCGGTTCGGGACTCGGCCTGAATGATACAAACCTGGATAATCAAACGCTCAGTCTTTCAAACAGGATCAGTTACCTATGGCAATTTGCAAACAACTATGAACTGCAACCTTCCGTCGGGATCTCATACGCACAAACATCTGCCGGAGATGTCAGTTTTACGGACGCTCAAACCCTGCAGGTGGAGTCGTATAATTCGATGCTCGGTTTTGTCGGAGGCGTAATATCCAGGAAGTTCACCAATCAATCCCAGGACGGCACCATCACTCTTTTTGCAGAGGGCAACTATTTCAAAGATTTCACAAGCGATAGATCTTCATTCTTTACCGATATGAATGGTGGAAACCATGCCATCACTACCGGCAAAATCGAGGGTTTTGGAGAGCTGGGAATCGGCGTCAGCTTCTTCAGATCCCGAAGGGAGAAAAATACCAGGGTCAAAAGCATCAATGGAGTATTACGAGCAGATGCGCAATTTGGAGATCAACTGCAGGAAGCCATCAGCTTTTCCGGACAATTCCGCTTGACCTTCTAATGATGAAACGAATGGAGAAGACAATCCCGAGGCAGTGTCTAGAGATTATCCAACCAATGTTGAGTCACTCGTCCACAGGTGACCGATCATGAGACTCGTTGACAATGCCGCTTTGATTTTGGTGATCATTGCTTCGCGTTCGGAATCTGAGAAATCGGTTCTATCCGGGTTCATTTCGAATACCGCACCAAACCCATACTCATCTTTGTGTTTGAAAGGGATGGGGATATGCAAATGGGAGAGTGTATCGGCATAACGCCATAGCTGATTTTGGTCGGGTTAAAGACATATGTAATTGCGCACCAACCTTCGCTATATCACTCGAAAACCCTACACGCTGATTGTCACTGAGTTCAGGCAATTCAAACTCATAGTCGTTCAAGACCCACTTTTAAAACAGAACATCCTTTTTTTGTATTTGACGATACTTGTGCAAATGAACTTCTATAATAGCAGAATCTTAAAGATCCACGATGCGATCCAAGAGATAACAGAAAAAAGTAATACATGAAGAATTTGAAAACAGTGGATATTGTGTCCTTTGGTCGTTCGCCATTGCTGGGTTGCTAGCACGAAACTCGTGAAAACTCCTGCGCACCGCGATCGACTGTATTTCGCGGTTTTTTTGTGCCCGCAGATCAAGCAACTCGCCAATCGCATACGTTGTTGCAGTGCAGAACAACCTTCCGAGATGACGTCTCAGACAAAGTAAACAAAACGACTTCAATAGTCACTTTACCAAAACACTTTTTTCAAATAATGAATACACCTTTAACATGCCTAGGCTGGAACACTGAATTCCAACAAAGCTTCGATAAGACCAGTAATGATACGGGAATTCCTGCTCGCGTCATTCGTGGCAACAATAGCAAATATGTCATTCACACTGGTGAAGAGGAATGCCTGGCACTTCTCGCAGGCAATTTACTCTCGGGACATAAGAGTCCCAGCGAGTTGTTGACCGTTGGAGACTGGGTCATTGCGGATGAAATCCCTAATCACCATGAATACATGATTCGGTCGATTCTTCCCAGAAAGACGCTTTTTCAACGCCAAATAGCTGGGAACCAATCGAAGAATCAGCTAGTAGCGGCGAATATCGACTATCTTTTTATCATCACCGGATTGGATGACAATTTCAACATCCACAGGATTCAAAGGCATCTCAGCCTCGCTTGGGATAGTGGCGCCCAACCCGTTGTCATTCTCAATAAATCCGATTTGATAGAAGATGCTGAGACGATAATTTCGGAAGTGAAAAAGGTCGCCATTAATGTTCCCATATTTGCGATCAGCGCAACCGAGTCAGTGAACCTCACATTCATTGACGAGTACTTGCGAGATGGAAAAACCATCGCGATGTCCGGATCATCTGGAGTCGGAAAATCTACTCTAATCAATGCCATTCTGGGAGAAGAAAGGTTGAAAACTCAACCCATCCGGTCCGCCGATGGCCAAGGTCGACATACCACTACTTGGCGAGAGCTCATACTGATTGAGGGAAAAGGGTCTCTCATCGATCTCCCAGGAGTTAGGGAGCTTCAACTCACGTCCGAGTCCAAAGGGGTACAAAAAACCTTTTCCGATATCGAAGCCATCGCCAGACAATGCCGGTTTCGCAATTGCAGCCATGACGAAGAGCCAGGTTGTGCGGTGCAGGAAGCGATTACCAATGGCACATTGGATATGGATCGTTTTCATCAGTTCTTAAAACTCAATCTCGAAGCCGCAGTCTCTAAAACCAAGCAGGCGTATCGAAAGAAGAATCAAGATTCGAAACAACACAAACGACAAGAGAAGGAGGAATTCTTCAAAGAGATCGCAATTCGAAGGAGAAAAAACACAAAAACGAATCGGAAGTTCAATAACGACGGTCTGTAAATTCTAGATCGCACCAGGCGCCCCCACAAAAACACTGTTGGGGCGCTGACAATACTCTAATACCAATTAGCTGATTGTTAACTGAATAACAAAACCCTTTTTTGTAGCGGCTCCTGCTTGCAGGATGCCCTCGTGAATCCCCCTATTATTGTGAGAAACACGATACAAGCATCGGTTGCTACACCTAAATATAATCAGTTTTTAATACGCAGTTTGGTATAACCTACACCAACATCTGGGATGAAGCTTTCTGCGTTTACTCCTACACGATTGGGTGATGTCGAAAGAAACCGTAATTCCTGGTCGGTGAAAGATCCCTTTCAATCGGAAGTGACGTCGAATTTGGATAACAGCGCTTTCGCATCTTCAACAAAATACTTCCTCCAGTAATGCGCTTCTCCACCCTGAACGTCTTGGAGTAAGACCACTGCGTTCAAGTCGGATTTCATGGCTTCGACATCACCATTCCTGGAATCGAAATACTTCGCTCGGCCCCATTTACTGAGCATCCAATCACCAGAGATCGCGTTTGCTTCGTCAACCAACTGTCTAGCAAGGACCGGATCTCCGCCAATGGACTCAGGGATCGCATGATAAACTAAACTTTTTGAGAATAAAATAGCACCACCGTTCCACTCTCGATCAATGGATTCCATGTGTTCGAGAACAACAAGTGCCCGTTTGATCCAGGGAGAATTGATGATTTGTTGAGGTTGAACCATGCCCTCTTTGAAGGTGTAAAGGAGCGCTGTTACCCAAAAAAGCATGGCATCCATATTTTCCGCTTCTAATGCATCAACCGCTTCCCATAGCTTTTCACCTGAATCGAGTCGGTTTCTAAATGCAACTTGGGTTCGCATGGATTCCGCACAAATCGCCATTGCTTCACCAAACAGCTTCTTTTTTTTCGTCCGAGACTGCGTATATGCGGCGGACTGTAGGATGATCTGATTGGCGAGCGAATCAAGAATGATACGCGCATGGGGATTCTGCAAAATGAATTGTTTATGGAGATCAATCGATCTCAATAATGCTGCTTCTGTTTCAATACTTGCAGAGATTTGTTCCAGCGCATCTTCATCGAGCGTCAACGAATCTTTGGAGACCATAGATCTGAAACCGTCACTAACGGAATAATTTGTCTCTATCGACAAACATCCTGTCATCATGAAACAACTGAAAATCAGAATATGAGCAGGAAACAGAGACTTCATGGGCAGTTTTAATTTCGAGAAATAGATGGAGAATTGTCTTCGAGACTAACCAGACAACTGACTTTCGCAAGATCTAGTCGACTGATATGGGAATTCTCCAAACTATTTTCTCGATTTCGTCGCCAAAATTCTAAATCCTTAGCTGCTATGGCAGGAGTCGGAAAACTACTCAAACAAGCGCAAAAAATGCAGAAGAAGATGGAATCTCTGCAAGAAGAACTCGCGCAAAAAGAAATGGAAGTCACCAGCGGTGGAGGTGCGATAAAAATCGTCATCACTGGTCAAAGTGAATTAAGGAGTCTGAAACTCGACCCTGAATTCCTTAAAGAGGACGCTGAATTTGTTGAGGAAACGCTGTTGTCAGCGATTCAAGAGGCAAATTTAAAGGCCAAAGAAGTCTACGAAGAGGCCATGGGTGAAATCTCTGGTGGCATGTCTATGCCTGGTTTGTTCTAAACCCAATCTATTCAACCAAAGCACCCGTGGCAGAGGCTTTCGATCAACTAGTTCAATCCCTGAAAAAACTACCAGGGCTGGGCAGTCGATCGGCCGAACGCATTGCCATCCATCTGCTCGCAGAAAAAAGGGAAAAAATCCCACTGCTGATAGAATCGTTGCAGGTAGCTGTCGATAAGCTCCAACGCTGTGCCACCTGCGGAAATCTATCCGAAAACGAAAGCTGTGAGATTTGCAACGACCCGTCGAGAGACGATTCTCAACTCTGTATCGTCGAGTCTGTTTCCGATCTGATTGCGCTTGAGAAATCTGCCGCATGGCGGGGACTGTACCATGTACTCAACGGGAAGCTTTCTCCCCTCAAAGGAGTTGGACCCGAGGAATTAAATCTTTCGAACCTGGAGACTCGTTTCCAAGTGGGTGCCATTAAAGAAGTGCTCTTTGCCCTTCCCAATGACATCGAAGGCGAAGCGACCTGCCACTACATTCAGGAACAATGGCTTCAGGATGATGAAATAACGGTTTCACGCATCGGATTTGGGCTTCCAAGCGGCGGAGATATTCCTTACGCAGATGTGACAACGCTACGCAACGCTCTCGATTCCCGAAAAGGCTTCTAGTAACAAGTCGCGCTATGTATGTATTTGCCACGGACTCCGCTAGGGAGTGCTGGGAATTAGAATTTCATCCATACAAGCAGTGATACAGCGGAACCGACCATAGATACTTTGCCAAGGTCCAAAATAAAACGGTAAGTCTGTGCATTGAGAACCTCTAAGTCATATCCAGGAGGTTCTTGGGCTTGCGCCCACGACTAGTCATAGCGATTTTCAATACGTGGATAATCCGATGTCCTTCGACAGGCTCAGGATCTTTCAGACAAGCATCGGATGCTACAACTCACCTAGTGTAGCATCTTATGCTCGGTCATGACCGTGAGCCTGTCGAATGGCATGAGATCTGTTTCAGATTGAAGTCCTTAAAACCCACTTGATGTAACAACGAGTTCAAACGATTGTCGCTAACTTAAGAGTCGTTTCGGCTTGAATAGTAGCATCCGATGCTCGCATCGGATTCCGCGGTAGAAGTGTGTCCACTCTGCATGAAGAGATGCGATGACGAGCATCACATGCTACAGAATTTTTTATAAAATTTAGGAATACTCATCTCTAAAACTTCGTTAAGTTAGCGACGTTGCAAGTTCGAACGAAGCGCTAGGAAATGATTCGGAGCCATTATCCTCGAGGTTTATCCCCGCATATAGGGTTGTTTGAGAAGCTGTTGAATCGTCATGATGCGTTCCTTGCACTCATGCACTAATTTAATAGATTGATCCCTCCGCATGGCCAATTGGAGTTTTTCCTTATTCAGACGTTCGAGTTCTTTCGCGGTGCGATTTCGTTTTTCTGAATGCCTCAGGATTTTGGTGTGACTAACCTTTACACTCCCTCGCCGTTTCAAAGAAATCCCAAATCCAACGGTAATGAGAAGAACAGCCGCTACCAAAACCGGCATCAAAAACTCATCTTGGTAAAGAACCGCGATATACAAACATACGATGCCGAGCACCTGAAGAATGATCGAAAAAACTCCCACATGAGACCTTTTTACCTGCACGATCATGGTCTTCCGTTCTTTATCCATAATTGATAAAGTTTGGGCTAAGTTACTGATCTGAGTATCAAGCTGTGATATCCCGGTTTTTACATCGCCTCGAATAGTTTCGTTGCCTGATATTTTTTCCTCAATTTCCTCAAGCTCATGATTGAGTGATTCCGTCTTTTTCGCCCAAAACGCACTCACTTTCTTTTTGATAGCAGGGAGATCTTTGACCGGATACAAATTTTTGTATAATTGCATCATGATCTTTGCGTTTCTGGAAAGTCGAATTCGAGAGGGCTCGAGCGAAAAGAAAACAGTTTTCGTCTCTACAAAATTCATATATTGATCCGCAGCTTTTTCTCCAAAAGCAAAGGACAATACCTCTCTGTCAAAGTGGTTGAATTCAGCTAAAACGGACAGAAGGAATCTGTGTTCGTATTTAGGAACCACCCTTTTGACACTCTCTAGTTGATGAACTTTCTTGAGCCGCTTACTAAATTTGCCGGGATGCTCCTTTTTTTGAAACAGCTGCAGAATGATTTTTTCTTTTTCGCCAATCTGGACGTAATCTCCCCTAAAATCAACACATGACAATGGCACCATTTTAAGCCATTGCATCGCCCGGGTTCTTTGCTCTTTGGAAAGAAAAAGGCCTAAATTCTCTTCATCACAAATGGGTAATAAGGAGGCTATTTTAATCCATTCTCGCTGTTCATTTCCCAGCGGTCTCAGTATCTCTTCAGCCATCTCCAGCTGTTTCGCTTCAAGTGGGTCTTTTGGCTTATAGTTCTCGCCGTATTCGACTAGCCTCGCAGGAATTCCCCCAGTTTGATTGTGAATCTCCGCAAATTTTGCGGAATCAACACCATATCCGGTTAGAATGATTTCGCTCTCTGGTCGACTGAAAGGTGCAAGTAATATTTCCTCAACCACAGCATCATCTTTGAGGATATTGCGTATGAGTCCCAGTGTGGTAGACTTCTCATTTCCAGTAAAAATGAAATGGTATCGAGAAGAGAACTGGGCATATCCCTTTAGGGCATTTTTCATGCGACCCAGGAATTCAATTTCACTGGCTCCGAGCAAATCTAGATCCTCCACAATGAACAAGAGTTGAAGATCTGCCAATTCAGGGTGGATATCCTGCTGTTCAGACTGGAGGAAATGCTCGTCCAATTTGCCGAGAAAATCTCCGACGATTTCACTAGGTTCGGCTTCGGAATTTCGAAACTCCAGATTACTGAACGCATCCACAAAAGGACTCAATCCAGGCCACTCACTTTGAGCTCCACTAGCAAGTTCACTCATGAAATCGGCGTAACTTTCTGCGGCAACTCCACTACCATAGGACAAAATGACGATAGGAATGGTTGATTCCCGGAAGGAACGGGTCATTTGGTTCAACAAAGTTGATTTCCCAACTCCAGTAGGACCAAAAATCATGACACTGTGTCCCGGAGGCGAAGCTTGCAAGGACGCGAGGAATTGCCCCAATTTTTTCAATTGGGATTCCCTACTTACAAAAGATGGAGCGGCAACGGTCACAGATATCGATATAATTAATCTAGTTATTCGGTGCAAAACCCCAATTCTTTACAATTGAGTTTAATATCTATTAACCCGAACAATTTCACTCCCACATTTCACTAAACAAACCAAGGCAAAACCACACAAATCAACGCAACACGAAAAGGTTGAGATTTCTTTAATTTTCATTAAAGTTATTTTCACTTCAAACAAGTTTCCCTTATGAAAAATCTTTTCAAAAAACCCCTATTTTGGATCATCCTGATTGTAGTCGTATTCGGACTGATAAAAGTCATCTTCACCATGACAGCGGTCGGAAACCTAATTTAGAATTCCTCGAAAGAATCGAATGCCGTAACCAATTTGCCCTACGGCGAAGACCGAAAACCAGAGAGTTTGGTGCCACTCTCTCGCTCGGTGACTGATGATTGTATTGTACCGTTTCTATAAAAATGAAATTGAGCTTTAATTTAGAAGATGCAAGTCAAGTTGCCATTGGCGCATTCGCATTGGCTGTGCCCATTTCATTCTCTGAGGAAGCATGGAAATTATCGGAGACGTTAAGACCCTTTAATCTGATATTTCTTTTTTTACTTTCTGTAATTTTTATATCCTTTTTCGCATATGAAAGTGTCTTTCAGGGGAAGATTGGAGATAGACTACCCGCTTTCTTAATGAGGATATTGATTGCCTATAGTATCACAGGTTTAGTCGTAGCATTGGTACTATTTTCCATTGATAAATTTCCAATCATGTCCGATCCGGTGTTAGCATTCAAAAGAATGATTGTCGTCACGATGCCTGCTTCGATGGGAGCCATTGTTGTTGATAGTTTTGATAAGGAATAAATGAGAATCTAAGAGGGGTTGTTAATAGAAGAACCTTCCCTCAACAAACCGTCTCATGAAACCGAAGAGATCACTCTCATTCTGGACTATGCGCTTAGAGAGCACCATTCTTTAGCCACAATAATGAAACACCACTCACCCGTCTTGTCCCTTATCGGTAATACTCAGCTGATACCCCTATATTTCGAGGATGCTGATGTTACCATTTACTCAAAATGCGAGTTCATGAATCCCAGTGGGAGCATCAAAGACCGTCTTGCAAAGTACATCCTCGAGCACGCGGAAAAGGAAGGTCTGCTTAACCCCGACAGTATCATTCTCGAATGCAGTAGTGGGAACACTGGTATCGCCTTTGCAACCGTCGGAACCGCTATGGGTTATGCCGTCGAAATCGTGATGTCTCAGAACGCTAGTATTGAACGTCATCACCTCATTCGACAACTAGGGGCAACGCTGACCCTCTTCGGAGATTGCGGGAGTTATTGCGCAGGCATCGAACTCACCAACGAAAAAATTGCGTCAGATCCCAGATATTTTCTCCCCCGACAATTCGAAAACCCACTCAACGCCTACGAACACCAAATCCAAACCGGACCTGAACTTCTAAAACAGATGGATTATAAAATTGATGCATTTGTTGCGGGTTATGGAACAGGAGGAACCCTTTGTGGTATCGGACGTGCACTTAAGGAGCAAAACTCCAACACACACATTGCAGCAATGGAACCCGCTGAAGCGGCCATGCTTTCGGGCTGTTGTGCCTGTGGCCATAGCATCGAAGGCATCGCAGGTGGGTTTGTCCCACCACTCATGGATAAGGCACCGATCGACGAAGTTCTCACGGTTTCCAGCGAAGAAGCGGTATTGATGACGCGTCGACTCAACCGGGAATATGGTCTCCTTGTCGGAACCTCATCGGGTGCGAATATCGCTGCCGCCATCCAAATCGCAAAAAAACTAGGGAGAAATTCCAGAGTGACCACGGTCTTACCCGACCGCGCTGAACGCTATTTCAGCACCGCCCTCTTCGATCACAACGCAAAACCCGAGGACATGAACATCCCTGGCATCGGAGGTTGCTGCCAAGGTTGTAGCTGGTAGGATCGAGAAAATTATTTCCAAGCAATACGACTCCATCAATGTCATCCAACCGAAATTTCGTCCTTCATGCGCACTCTTTAGGATGAGAAGCCATGCAGTTGACCCGAAGTATCTTGAATTTAACGATTAATCTTCTATCTTCGTTTTCAATACCCTGTTTCCCCAAAACCCCAATATGCGAACCTATTGTTTTCCGAACGTCGCGCCCATTTTGTTAGTCGGATTGATACTTACTGTTTCGGTATCACCAACAACAGCCAAAAATGACGCTCCCTCTGAAATGAATACCCTTCACGACTCCGTTCGGAAATGGATTGATGTTCGTAAGGAGGACGAAAAACTAAAGTCGGACTGGGAGTGGCAGAAAAATGTACTCGAAAACACAAAACTGTCGTTGGAAAAACAGATCAACAATTCCACGACAGAGCTCACTCAATTCAAGTCTGAACACTCGGAACAGATCGAAACCCTGCAGAAACTACAGACACAAAACGACGAATTTGATCAAGTACTACAAGTAAGCGAATCTCAAATTGAATCCCAAATGCAACAATTTTTGGAATTCAGAGAACGGTTTCCACCCCGACTTAAAAAGGCCCTCGAGCTATCATTTGCGACGTTGGAGGATCCTGAGTTAACGTTAAACGATCGACTTCAAGTTCTTGTAACCGCGATGGGCAGAGTATCACAGTTCAATCACCTTATTACATACAGTGAGGAGTTGGTTGAGATTCAGGATAAATCCCGACTCATGGCAGTTCTCTACTGGGGATTAGGTCAGGCATACGCCTTGGATCTTTCCACCAATGAGGGGTTTATGGGTAAACCTGGACCTCAAGAATGGAAATGGACCGAATCCAAACCCATCGCCTCAAAAATGAAGACTCTGATCGCAATTTTCCGCGAAGAATCAGATCCGGTCTACGTCGAACTCCCCATTACCATTGATTAAGGCGCATATGATTCTTCAAAAAAAACATCTCAATAGCCCCACGATCATCAGGAAACTGTTACTGTTATTCCTCTGTCTTCCCCTTCTTGGTGCTCAGGCCCAATCTTCATCCGATGGTGAACTGAAAACACTCTCCATCAAATATATCAATCAGTTGGAGGAGGCAACGACGTCGCTATTAGAAACTCGGGATTCAATACTAACAGAACGCGCCCCTCTTGCAAATTCTATCCAGGAGCTTCAGGACCAACTCATTGAAGTGAAAGCGGAACTCCAGGAATGGAGACTACGGATTAAAAATAACGAACAAGAAGTCGCGGAATACAAGACCCGCATTGACTCACTCAAAAAGAACATCAATTACATCCGCTTACTCTCTGAGGAAGCCCATTCCAGCACAGAATCGTCCTTACTTCCAGGAGAAGGCACCTTCTTTGAGGATGACATCAAATCCATCCAACTACTCCGACTTCACCGCGATCTTAAGCAAACACCCGAAATCAACGCTAAGACACTCGAACTCGAACTGAAACGCATCGAATACGCCCTTGGGGGGTTCCAACACCCGGGCGCCACCATCGAGAACTCCACGAATCAGGTTATCGAAGGAACTATTCTGCACTTAGGTCCAGCCAGCTATTTTGCGAGTGAAGATCGAAAAAATACCGGAGTCATTCGGAGCGTCGATGGGTCTGTGATGCCCCATCTTTTTCCTCTGTCAGGATTTGGATCGCGCGATGCATCATCCGTGCTCAACGGAGAGGAAACTTCGATCCCGATTGATGTGACTGGGGGCAAAGCACTGAAGATGGAAAATGCCAAAGGCACCATACCCGAACACATTCAAAAAGGCGGGATAGTCGCATATGTTATCCTTGGACTGGGCGCGTTTGGGTTTCTCACCGGATTGTTGAAACTCTGGGACTTCAGAGAACTCTCGGTGGACTCCCCAAAAACCTTTTATCCGAAACTGAGCCAACTTCAGCGGGCAGACATGGATTCGGGAAACTCGCGTTTTGCCTCTTTCCAAAAATCCGTTGCTGAGTTGGTGTCCATCGGAATGCGCCACGCCAACCGCCGCAGGGATCTCATTGATGAAATGCTCTATGCCTACGTATTGCTTCAGCGCAACCACCACGAGAAACGCCTTCCTCTCCTTCGGGTCGTCGCAGCTTCTGCTCCCCTACTCGGCCTCCTTGGAACCGTCGTAGGAATGATCAAAACCTTTACTCTCATCACCGTGTTTGGAACTGGCAATGCGGCAAAACTTTCGAGTGGAATTTCGGAAGCTCTGGTGACTACAGAACTCGGGCTAATCGTGGCGATTCCAACCGTCATCATCTTTGGTTATCTTTCCCACCAAACGGAAACCCGTCTGTCTCTACTTGAGCAATATAGCACCGATCTTTCGAATGCGATCGATGCGCTCAAGGTGTCGAAAACATCTGCAACAGATTAATTTCTATGAATGAAATACTGGAATTACTGCAACAAGGCGGCTGGGTTATGCCGGTCCTGGTTTTGGTATCCATTTTACTTTACGAACGTTGTTTTCACCTGCTGATCAGACTCATTCATAACCGCAAAAAGATTCTCGCAGAAGGCAATCAATTGAATGATCTGCAATTGATTCAACGCTGCCAGGAACAACTTGACGGATTCTACCAACACAATCTCATCATTATCAAAACCATGATTGCATCAGCTCCGCTTCTAGGGCTACTAGGGACCGTCATTGGAATGATTGAGACGTTTGAAAGCTTGGGTAATCGCGCGGGGGAAAACACTATCCAAGGTCTATCTGATGGAATTTCTATGGCCCTCATCACGACTGAAACAGGCCTGGCAATCGCAATCCCCGCAGTCATCGTCCTTCATTACGCCCACCGCCAACTCAATTCCATCACCCATCATCTGATTTTGATGGAAGACAAAGCTAGATAATAAACCGATGAGAAAGCACCGCAGTCAAAGAAGGCGTTCTGAAGAAATGGAAATCGATCTCTCTCCGATGATCGATTGTATTTTCATCCTTCTCATCTTTTTTATCGTCACAAGTGTCTTCGTCGACGATCCTGGAATTGAGGTTGAAAAGCCAAATGTCAGTGGAGAAGCGCTGCAACAACGGAAAGTGGTACTCATCGCTATCAGCGGCGAAAACCGGATCTATTTTGATGGTCAAGAATTGCAAATCGATCAGATCAGTCACCATTTGCAACAGGCCATTATGGACACTGAAACTCCTTTGATTATTCGAGCAGACCGACGCTGCAGCCATGGGATCTTCGCAAGTGTCTACTCAGAGGCAAAAAGGGCAGGCTTTAAACACGTTCAATTCGCCACCGCAGAGCAACTGCCAACTGGTTGATCAATGCATCCATGCCTGAGTTAGAACACAGCAACACCAAAATCCTTGAGGAATTAGGAAGCACCCCGTTGAGGTCATTCGTGTTTAGTTCCGGCGCGAGTCTTGTCGTAAGTTTTCTGATCCTGTTCGCCATTGTACAGGCCAAAAAGACCCCCATAAACGAAGTCGAAGCGCCCTATGAAGATTTGACAGCTATCTTCATTCCTGCCCCACCGCCACCTCCAAGAGAAGAGGCCGAAGAAGAAATCCCTGAACTTCCCAGCGAGATCCAAATCGAAACGGAACCCAATCAAAGTGAAATCCAAATTCCTGTGGCAACGGACATGAAAATGGAAACCGCTCAGCCTACCCTGAGTCCCCGCCTAGAGTTCTCTATCGAAGCCTTTCAACCTGGCAGTCAATACGAACGTCAGCGCATTCCCGTTTACTTCATCAGCCAGGTCGATCAACGCCCCATTCCCATTTACAAAAAGATTCCAAAAATCGATGAGAAACTGGCAGTAAGAGTGGATATCACCCGCATAAGATTAGTCTACATTGTCAACAAAACAGGGGAAGTTTCCCAAATCAGTTTACTACACTCAGATGATCCTGAATTCAGTCGCTACATCCTTGATGCCGTAAAAAAATGGCGTTTCAACCCGGCACTTAAAGACGGAAAAAAAGTGAATTGCTGGGTAAGGCAGGCAATCACTGTTAAACCAAAAAAGAAAAACAAATTTTCCTCAGGTTAAGGAGATTTTACCTATGCCAACTAAATTTCAAATTAATCATTTCAGATTCAAACTTAGCCTAATCGCTTGTGGCTTGAGTTTGCTCATAATGGTGTCATCCAGTTTCGGACAAGAATCGATGCCCGCACCCACAATAGACATCGACGCTATTGTGAATGATAATCTCAATTTCCTCAAAAACAGAGAACCAGAGATGACCGATGCAGAATATGCCCTCTATCAAAAGGTCGTTCCGCTGGTGCTAAAACGACCCGAGTTTGCCCTCACATTGTTGGAGACAATGCTTCTGGACGATGAACCAGAGAGCCCGGCATTTTCTTATGTGCTCGCCAACATCTACTACGCGCAGGAATCTTTCGACCAAGCTGAGAGCTACTATAAGAGAGCGATCGACGACTTTCCAAATTTCCTCAGGGCATGGATTAATCTTGGTATCCTCTATTTTCGACAGGAACAGTATAACGCGGCGATTCCTTGTTTTACCAAGGCGATAGAACTGGGAAATACGGAAGCTGAAATAAGAGGACTTTTGGGATACTGCCTCATCAAAAACCGTCGCCCAATCGCAGCGGAAGCAACCTACCTTCAGGCCTTATCGATTGAACCGCAAAACTCCGATTGGATTGAAGCATTAGCCAGTCTTTACCTGGAGTCCGAACAATACAATCGGGCCGAGCCCATGATTCGAGCATTGATCGAACAGAATTCAAAAAAGATGCTCAATCGACGGCTCTTAGTATCTCTCATGATCTCAGAGGACCGAGAAGCTGAAGCGATCACCGAGCTGGAAATTGCCCGAGTAATGGGGATCTCTACTCCAGCAGATGATTTACAGCTGGCAGGTCTCTGTGCAAAAAACCTGCTCTACGCCGAAGCATACCAAATCTTTGAAACCTTGGCACCAAACCACACTGATCTGATCGCGAATCAACTTTTTTCATATGTTGAATCCCTGATCTCAAAAGCGGACTTTGCCAAAGCGCAACAACTGCTTTCAGTCTTTAAGGGCACACTTTCACCGGATGCAACCATTCGACGGCTGTATTTAATAGCAAAGATCCAAAAGGACACAGAAGAATACTCCGAAGCGTTGAAAACGCTGCGCGCACTGTTCAAGCTGGATCCATTGTATGGCCCCGCATTGATGACCGCAGCAGTCATTCACAAGGACCGCGAAGAATACACCCATGCCGCACAGTATTTCTCCCAAGCACAACCGATTGAGGACCATACCTATATCGCTTCAATCGAACTGGCAAATATCGCTCTGAAAAAAAACGATTATCGAGAGGCGTTGAAACAATTGGAAAACGCGCTTAGAATTGAATCTACCCCAGAACTACAAACATTTAAGGCATCGATTCTTGCCATACTTTCGACCCGAAACGACAACTGAGAATTCCCATGAAAACCCCAAAAATAATCATCAGTATCGCATTATTGAACCTATCAATGATGTCTCAGGCCCAGAACTCATCCGATCATAATTTATTCGTTGGGGTCAATCTGAGTGTCCCGCAAAACGAAACATTCTATTCGGTAGAAGGCATCTCAGGCCAAAATCTCATTTACAATGTCGACGGTCAAAAGATGACTCAACCCATCGGAGAATGTGGCAATATCAAATTCACAAAAATTTCTAAAGTATCCCCGAACTTCCTCGAAGTCACAGATGTGATTTGCAAATCGGATTATTCCATGGAAGCAGACCCCGCCATGAGGGCTGCGCGCACCCACATCGTGCTCGCCAATGCAGCGGCACAAGCGACTTCGGTTCAAAATATCAGTATTCGTGCCCAACAGGAGCTTCAAGGCACCAGTATTGGCGAAGGTTCTGGACCGGGGGCGGGGGCAGCTGCAGGGGCAGCTGCAGCTGGTATTCAAAATGAACTTCAGAGTGTGCAAAGTGCCTTGAATCAATCCATGAGTGCCATGAGCATTCTCCCAGGAGACATCGGCGAAGGAGATTTTGAAGACAATGGTCACGACATTCTTCGGTTAGAGTTTACAGCAAAAGCGTTGAAGAATGTGCCTGATCCGACCGTTTTTATCATCCTCGACCTTAAAGAAACACCTAATTCGGATACCTCCAAATCCTGGTTCCAATTTGCAAAGCTCAACCCGATTTCGACTAGCGAACACGAATTCAGTTTGATGACTCCAAGTTTTCCCGACGGAATGTATATTGATGCCTACGAACTTTACTTCTTCTCGGAGGGCACCGAAATCGCCAGCAGCCTTTCGGAAAAGCGAGTAGCGGTTCCAAGAAAAGACGCAAAATCATACCTCAATTTTCAATACATCGATTCTCATGAACGGGAAACTCGGCCCGGTTCGCTAGTGTGGAAAACAATGCGCAAGGAAGATTTCAGTTCATCCAAAGACGCACTTCTCGAAACCGTCATCACTCTTAACATTGATGGAGACGGCAATGTGACAGCGGTTCATGTTCCGAAGACTGTGGCCGGTCAAATGGACGAAGACACGCTTCAATCCATCCGAGCTCTCATGTTTTACCCAGCTCTAGAGAAAGGCGAACCCGTTGAAAGTAAGCTGAAGCTCAAACTCTCCGATCTGATCCTGTAACTCCGCCCGAGGATCCAGACGATTTTCATGCCAGGAAGATAAAATCATCTCCTGGCATTTTTCCCTGTTTCTCCAGTTCCTCTTTGATGAGCCCTCGTGCGCCTCTGGATCCCACCATACCGACAACATACGCATTGTCATAGTCGGATATCCCCCCGGGTGATATCACCGGAACCCCGTCGATGGCCCGACCAATCTTGTTGGGACTCACATCAATGTAAGCAGCAATGGGGTGCTGTCTCAGCAGATCACTCAAATAGCGCAATCGAGACCGCGTCTTCCGTCCCGAACCCCAGATTAACAATGCACGGTCATCTGGGATTTTCCGTTGAGTCCATTCACAAAAGTACTGCCCTTTCATAGCCCACATCGCTTCTTCCCGATAGCGAGTGTCAACACGGGTGAGTTTGTCGGCATGATCCCTCCATTGCAGGAGCACTTCTGGCAGCTTGGAAAAACGCACCCCTTTGTCCAACCAACGCAACCACAGTTCATAGTCCTCCGGGAAATCCCCATCTTGATACCCTCCATATCGATTGATTAACTCCGCCCGAAAACAGACAGATGGATGGATGACTGGAGCGTCCACAAATCGACCGATCGCGATATTCTTCGAAGTATCCAGTGAATTCACCCAGTCCACGTAGGTCTCTAGCCCCTCTGCGCGTTTTTCCCGTTTGATCAGCGAAACCATAGATGAAACCAAATCCACTTCAGGATGTGTCTCCAGGAAGTTTACCTGTCGCTCCAACCGATCGGGCAACGATACATCATCGCTGTCCATTCTCGCGATATAGGCTGATCTGGCATGCTGCATACCCACATTCAGAGCAGTGGCAATTCCCGAGTGGTTGATGCGGATCAGGCGTATACGATGGTCTTTCTTCGCAAACGCTTCGACCAAATCTGCGGTATGGTCCGTTGATCCATCATCGACCACCATCAACTCCCAGTTTTTGAGAGTCTGATTCTGAATGGACTCAATGGCTTCCGAAATAAAAATGCCCGCGTTAAACGCGGGCAGGGCAACAGAAACGACTGGTTGTGTCCGGTTCATCCGGAAATTCTAAAAAAATTAACCTTGTTTCACAAGTAGTTCTGCGATTTGAACAGCATTCAATGCGGCACCCTTCCAGAGTTGATCGCCCGTCACCCAAACAGCCAAGCCGTTATCAAGCGCACAGTCCTTGCGAATTCGCCCAACACCGCATTTCACTTTGCTACTGTAGTCCAGAGGAGTTGGGTATTTCAGATTTGCAGGATCATCACAAAGATCTGCCCCTTCAAATCCAGCAACCACTTCCTTCGCACGTGCAACGTCCACTGGTTTTTCAAATTCCGCATTTAGCGAAATACTGTGAGCCCGCATGACGGGAACCCGAACACAGGTGCAGGAAAGCTTCAAATCGGGCAAGGACATAATCTTCCGTCCCTCGTTGGTCATCTTCAGCTCTTCTTTAGTGTAACCATCTTCAAGAAACACATCCACATGAGGAATCACATTAAACGCGATCTGGTAGGGATACACGGAATGTTCCATTTCCTCACCCTTGTTCCAGGCACGCAGTTGATTTTCAAGTTCCTCAACCGCTGCGACTCCTGAACCAGAAACAGCCTGATAGGTACTAGCAATCACTCGCTTCAGACCAAACTCCTTATGCAACGGCCACAATGCCATGAGCGCCACAGCTGTGGAGCAATTTGGATTGGCGATGATACCCTTATGCGCCTTTGCAGCTTCCGGGTTGATCTCGGGGATGATCAGCGGAACATCGGGGTCCATGCGAAACGCAGAACTATTATCAATAACGACCCCGTGTTTTGCTGCAATTGGTGCAAGTTTTTGAGTGATACTTCCGCCCGCGCTGAAAAGAAAAAAATCGATCCCTTCAAAATTTTCCTCTTCTGCATCTTCTACAACCCAGGATTTCGTTTTGTAGGTGATTGTTTTACCTTTGGAGCGTGCCGAAGCAAACAGTCGAATTTCCCCAATGGGAAACTCGCGCTCATATAATAGGTGAATGAGTTCTTGACCGACGGCGCCAGTCGCTCCCACAATCCCAATGTTGTAGCGTTTTGTATTCATATTATGATGGACAAAATAGTTGGAAAACTAAGTCGAATCGCAAAGGAACTGTCAATACCGTCCTCGCAGATGTTGGTATATGTTAGCATACCCCAGCAACGTCTTTATTTATTTAAAGATGATGTATGCATCCGCGAATACAAGGTTTCCACTTCGACAAAGCCTCCTTCTTGCGTAGAAAACTCCGCTGGAACACCCGATGGATTTCACCGTGTCGAACAAAAAATCGGTGGTGACGAAAAAGCAGGTATCGTCTTCTTTTCCCGAGTTTCCACGGATACTTTTTTCTGGGACTTCGACGAAGCCATGCAGGAAAAAAACCTGATTACAAGTCGCATTCTGTGGCTCAGAGGCCTTGAATACGACAAAAACAACGGCGATGGAGTCGACACTTTCCAGCGCTTTGTCTACATCCATGGCACAAACCATGAAGACCGCCTCGGCACGCCTGCCACGGGTGGATGTGTCGTCATGGGGAACGAAGACATCATCAAATTCTATGACCTCGTGCCAGTGGGCTCCAATGTCTACATTGACGTGGAAGAGATTGTATGACGAGCAAGGCTTTGATCTAGGCTCCTCGACTGTTGGGTTGATGGGCGTACAAAATGAATCAGCAGGAAATAGAAGGTCATGACTTCAGTCGTGACAATTGCTGAGCGTAGTAAAGCTGTAAAATCGGTTGGTGTTAAAATCACACCAACCCACCAGAATGATTCGGATCGCCGGGCCATCGATCCCTACCATATGAGTCATTGTTGGTAGGGACGGACTGCTAGGCCGTCCTTTTTCGAATGTCATGTTTTAAACGCTAAAGCGCATTAGGCATCAGCTCAAATGCGGAATGCTCGAAGCTATTTGCATTTGGAATATTTCACCGTATAGGATCATTCTTCAATGCTCCAGGCTCCAATGTGACCATTATGGCCTACCAAAGAATCCTCCATTGCACTGCGGCGCTCAAATGTCGTTAACATTTGCTTGAAAAAGGGAATGTTTGAAGTAGCAACCGTCGAATAACTACGTCGCATCCTCGACGGTATTTGGAACCCGACTTACAATTTATGATAGCAATCTTGGGACAGTTCCCTTAGTCCATAATAGACTCAAATTATACTATTTTTCATTCACCAATCAGATGACAACATCAGCTTTTCGTATCTTTAAAATAGCAATAACCTCCCTTTTTATTACTTCCGTTAGTTTTGCAGGAATGATGGGGTTTCCTACCATCGATGAGTATCAGGAACGGGCCCATCAATATGGAGTGAAACTGACGATCCCAGATTTTCCCATAACGGTTGAGGAATTGGTGGCAACGGAGGAGACCCTGAATGAAGAACTCAATGGCCTGGGAGACGCAATAGCAGATCTTAATGTGAACGAACTCACGTTTGATAACACATTCGCCGCAATCGATTTTGGAATGGCAGCCATTAGAAGCCGCCTATACCCCATCAGTATTGTTAAAAATACGAACCATGATTCCGATGTCCGTAACATGGCCTCCGAGGTCATGGAACGTTTCGAAGAAGCGACGATTGAGTTCCAATACAGAGAGGATATTTACCTCAACTTACAAGCCTACGCCGATTCAAAACCCGAGCTTTCGGAAGAAGACCAAAGACTTGTCGACGACATGCTGCTCGAATACAAACGCCTGGGTTTCAATCTTCCCATCGAAGAAAGATCCCTTGTCGAAGCGCTCAACAAAAAACTCAATAAACTATCCACCGAGTTCGCAGACAATGTTCGCGAGTGCAACGAAAGCATCGTATTCACAAAGGACCAATTGCAAGGACTACCGGAGTCGTTTCTCGAAAGCATCAAGAATGTTGAAGGCGAATATGAGGTGATGACGAATGTACGAAACCAAGTGATGGCAGTTCTACAATTAGCAGAGTCCGAAACCATCCGCAGAGAGCTCTTCACGAAATACAACCAACGTGCGATTGATAAGAACCTCGATATCATGGCCGACCTTGTTCGTGTGCGCAGTGAACTCGCACAAGCACTTGGCTACAATACCTGGGCGGACTACAGGACCGAACCCCGTATGGCTGGAACTGGCCAACGAGCACTCGATTTCCTCGAAGATCTCGTCCTAAAACTCGAACCAAAATTTCAAGACGAACTCGCCCAACTCGCAGCATTAAAACAGGAAGAAACAGGTGACGCCGATGCCAGCATTCATTTCTGGGACCTTTATTACTATCAGGAAAAACAGAATCAAAAACTCTATCAGCTCGATACCGAAGCCCTCCGTCAATATTTCCCTTATGACAAATGTGTGCAAGGACTCTTCCAAGTTTACGAAACCGCTTTTGATATCCAGATCGATGAAATCGAAAATCCAACGCTGTGGGATTCTTCAGTTTCACTTTACATGGTAACCGATGTGCAGTCCGAAAAACCTCTGGGCATGTTCTACATCGATCCATTCCCAAGAGAGGGAAAATACAATCACTTCGCACAATTCGATATTATCCCGGCAGGAACCCTCGCCGATGGTTCCTATCAGAGACCCACCGTCGCCTTGATCTGTAACTTCTCACCTCCTGGCGTGAATGAACCTTCTCTCATGAATTACGATCAGGTGAATACCCTCTTTCACGAGTTTGGGCACTGCATGCACAACATCCTCACAGAGTCCAAGTATCCTCGTTTCGCCGGAACCGAAGTTCCACGCGACTTTGTAGAAGCTCCCTCCCAAGTCATGGAATATTGGTTGGAAGATAAGCAAGTTCTCGATCTTTTTGCCGCTGATTGGAGAGACCAAAGCAAAAAGCTTCCTTTCGATATTGTAGAAAAGCTCAACGCCGCAAACAAAGCCCAAGCGGGCTGGTTCTACCGCAGACAGCTTTTATTTGGGATCACAGATCTCACTTTACATCACCAATCCGATGTCGATTCCATCGCTAATAATATCGCTGATGTCACTAACGGTATCGCCGATCGCGTCTTTCTTTCTTACCCGGAGAACACTTCCTATCTTGCCTCTTTTGGCCACATTGCGGGTGGATATGACGCAGGGTACTACGGCTATGCATGGGCTGATGTAATCGCCGCCGATCTTGCGAGCATATTCAAACACAGTGAAGAAGGATTCATGGATCCAGAGGTGGGAATGCGTCTGAGAAAGGAAATTTTCGAACCAGGCAATGCGCGTGATGTAAATGTGAGCGTAAAAACCTTTTTGGGTCGCGAGCCCAACAACGAAGCTTTCATCGAATCACTCGGATTAACTCCAGAAAAGGGTTCCTGATCGTTTCGTTCATTTGAAAAACCATTCAAATTGTTTTAACTAGGTGCTACCTTCGTCTGAAGTAGCACTTTTTTTGTCAGCACAACATCAAAAATCAGAAAAAATACACACAATGCGCACACCCTTTATAAATTCCATCAGGTTTCCTCTATTGGCTTCCGTCACCCTCGCCTTTACAATCAATTTCGCCCTCAAAGCTGAACCCATTCCCGAAGAAGTGCTGCATCAGCTTTACTCTTCTCAGATTCCCAAAGAAGAAACAGGTGTGATCGATTTCCTCGCAAATCACCCTCAATACGATGGACGAGACGTAGTCATCGCAATTTTTGACACAGGGGTAGACCCTGAAGCACCAGGTATGCAAATCACCTCAACCGGAGAACGCAAACTGGTCGATATATATGATGCATCTGGAGCAGGAGACGTTGATACTTCCACCGTCGCAAAATTGGAAAAAGATGGCACACTCAAAGGATTATCAGGTCGGAACCTCAATCTTCCAAAAAACCTCGAAAACCCATCAGGTGAATTTCATTTAGGCATCAAACAAGGAAAGGAACTCTTTCATAAAGGTGTATGGACAAGGGTCATGGCCTATCGAACCGAGCAATTGCAACGACTGGCGATTCAAAAACAGGCTTCTTTTCTTAAAACGACACAATCGTCAGCACCCGAAGAAGATGGAACCCGCGAAAGCTTAGAAGCGGAAGCAAAAAAAACGGAATTCGAAAGTTACCTCAAATCCCTGAAGGATGTGGATAAGGGTCCCATCTACGACTGTGTGCTGTGGAAGGGTCCCGAACACTGGAATGTCATTGTGGACACTGATGAAGATGGAAATCTAGAAGAAGAGAAAACACTGCGACCTTTCGGGGTAGAAGGAGAATGGGCCAGCTTCCCTGACTACGTTGCCACCAACTTCGCAGTGCAAGTCTTTGATGAAGGAAAGGTGTTGTCCATTGTCACGACTTCTGGATCTCATGGCACTCACGTTGCATCAATTGCAGCCGCCCATTTCCCAAACAACCCCGATCTGGATGGAATCGCGCCAGGGGCAAAGATTCTCTCCATACGAATGGGCGATGTTCGAACAGGAGGCTCGTCAACCTACATGGGTGAAAGCATTGCAGTTGCATTGGCCGCCCAACACAAAGTGGATATCATGAACGCCAGTTGGGGGGGACAATCCATCTACCAAGACGCGGATGGCTGGGGAGTGAAGCTCTACAATAAGCTGGTGACGAAGTACGGTGTCACAGCATTTGTCTCGGCAGGCAATGATGGTCCTGCGCTCTCCACCTTGGGAGCACCCGGGGGCGAAGCTAGCGCTGTCATTGGTGTTGGAGCTTACGTGTCACCCGCGATGGGAGAGCATCTTTACAGTGTAGTGGGGAACACTCCGTCTAGCACGTTCATGTTCACCGCACGCGGGCCTGCAAGAAACGGCGATCTGGGAGTCGACATCCTCGCTCCAGGAGCCGCGATTACCTCCCTCGCAAAAGATAGTTTGATGAGTTCTGACCTCTACAACGGAACGTCCATGTCCTCGCCCTCCGCCGCGGGTGTCGGAGCATTATTAGTCAGCGCAGCAAAACAAAATAATCTGAAAACCACGCCTTCACGGATTCGTTACGCCCTCATGAACACGGCCTCTCTGCTTCCAGCCGAAACTGAATTCTCTCAAGGGGCGGGTCTCATCAACGCAGAAAAGGCGTGGGAACACCTCAAGACCTTCCAATCTATTGAAGCACTCGATCTTTTTTATGATGCCAATATCAGCGACAATACTTACGCATCTGGTCCCGGGCTCTACCTTCGCGCCCCAGAGGACTCTTTCGAAGGGAAAAAGAGTATTCGTGTGTCCCTTCAACCTCAATTTACAGAAGCATTCACAAATCGAGATCAATATGATTTGAATCTGTATCTTCAGTGCAAAACAGATTCGAATTGGCTGCAAATACCCGAGTTTCTGCACCTCTCTAATTCTGGAAAAACAATCCGACCCGAACTCGATTTTTCGGCAATGAAAGCTTCAAACGAGTCCGCTCAGGTTCATTTCAGCTCTCTCGAATTACTTTTATCAGATGCCCCGGAGGTCGGTCCGATCATCCGCATTCCATTCACTGTCGTTCAGAGTTCTGCTTCAGAACGCACACGATGGTTCCCGAAAACTGATTTCTCCATCGACAGTTCTCAATCATATCAGCGTTTTCTGACTGCGGATGATCGTGTGAACCACCTCAGTCTGACCCTCAAACGCGATGATGACGATGATGTCGAAAAATTGTTTGTTTTCCATGCACTTACATTGGTGGCAAATGCGGACATTGAAACCGTTGAACTTCGCCGTTATTTCCGACTAAAGGCAGGAGAAGCGGAAACCTTTGAAATCCCTCTCATTGCCGGGGAGCCATTTGAGCTCAATGTCCACCAGGTTTGGTCATATGACGAACCGACCCAACTATCGATCGAAGGAACCTGGCGGTCCTATTTCACAAGTTCGGATAACGTTCTTCTCCATGAAGACGATCGCCCAAGTCCTTATAGTGCCCATTCAGCCTTTCCAACGAGTATCGACATCGAAACCTCCCTCGACTCCGCAATTCTGAGTTATGCTCCTTCCACCACTCAAATCAGGCCCTTTGATCGAAGAGGAACCTTTCCCAAAGGAACTCGCGACGCTGCCGACCAACCAACCTTCATCCTTCACCAGGAGTATAACTTCGATCTTGAAAAACCTCTCACGGTGCAATTTGAACTGAGCCAATATACAACTGAATTCGCAGCTGGCGGCGGCATTATTGAAATTTACGATGAGCAGGGATTTCTGATCAGCACGGGTCTTCCACCATCAGATGATGATGAGAAAACATCCTTGCCATCTGGCAAAATCACGATGGTAAGAGAGTTCATCTCTCCCGAAATGGAAACACTTGAAAGACTTAAAAAGCTACCATTGGTTCTAAAAGCGGCTATCAGCGGCAATGAATTCAAGGTTTCAAAAGGGTTTCGCCAATTTAGCGAACACGGATCTGAAAGCTCATTAGATTTCAAAGCAAATCGTATTGAATCTCTCTTCGCCCGAACAGAGTCTGCATTTGAAACGTCTGACCTTCCCAAACGTCCGGACTATCTCAAAGGCTCTATCACCTACAAAGAAGATGACGTCAAGATCACCTCAAATACGGTCATCGCTATCCCTCAGGGATTGGCCAAAGATTCAAAATCAAACCCCGAAAGCTTCAAAACTGTCGAGGAGTTCGATAAATCTCAATACGAGGAAAAACTCGCGTTTCTGAGCCAAACCCGTTGGACCAACGACTCAGCAATCGAGAAAAAACGGGCTGTTTTGTTGAAGGAACTTCTCAAAAACACCACCGATCCTCGAGTCTGGCTTGAAGAGATTTATGCCCTCGCAATTGAGGACCAACTGATCCACCCATGGATCGACGGGGAGTTGACCGAGGAAAAGCAGTCTTCCCCCAAATCAGATGGGGATGAATTGGAACGCAAAATCATCCGAATGATTGAAAATTGTCATCCCGAAAAGGTCGCGGAGTATCTCGGAGCACCGCCGTCAATTGAGTTTCCAGATTCACCTGAAGGAAAAGCCGAAGCAACTAAATCAAAGCACTTCAAGGATATCAGCCAATATCTCAATGAGGTTAACCTGATCGCGGCCGACATGTATTTGCTGATGGAGAACTTCCCTAAGGCGAGAACTTACCTCAGCGAAAGTAAGCGTTGGAACCGAGAAGACTCGAATGAAACGCTCCTCAAGGTTGAGAGCCAACTTCTGCTGAAAGAAGGTTTCCCTGCCCTGTCCCTTGAGAAAATCGGAATGCTTCTCAAAGAAGAACCCAACCACAGCGAATTAAAACAATGGCAGAACACCGCCTATGAGTCACTGGGTTGGGAACTCCATGCAGGACTAGAAGCGCTTTATAAGGCAGTTGCTAAAAACGCCAACAAATTACGATAGAACAGATTGAGATGACAGGGGTTCGTACCCGGGGGCCGATAATCAAAAGGGAATCTGTAAGCATACCTTCAACGGTGGTTCGAACCTCGCTTCACTTTCCTTTGAAACCGGTATGGGTACCAGGGTTCAACAGTATCCTCAGAACTTCGTCGTTTACCATCACATCAACTGAAGTTTTATGACTGAAGTCTTTTAAACGCTGAGGGAAAAGTGCCACAAAACGATGGTTTTGGAATCCCATTTTTCCATATTCGAATCCGGCTTCATGAGAGTTTACCTGTATTCAGGTAATCGCTCAAAATCGGTTTCATTCTGGATTCTCTCTGCCGTATTCCTTCTAAAGGAAACCAATTATGAATCAAGTCATCAATGTTCTTATCGTAGTAAACACCGCTTCCCTCAATAAGCCTCAGGTTTATTTAATTAGCGATCACCAGGGAGATCAAAAGGAAGGAAGCCCGGAACTAGATATAGTCGCCAAAGTGGGAGATTATATCCACTGGAGGACCGTCTCGGTCAATCTCCAGGATGAAGTTGAGTTGATCAACTTCGAAAAGGAATCAGGCAACATCTGTGTCGAACAACCTTACCTTACGGATTTGGGCTGGACGACCAAGGTGATTGGGCAAGGCATCGAAAATTATACCTTTACCTATTCAGTCAATGGAGAGGGAATTTTCACTTGGGATCCAAGGATTGACATTACTCCATAAGACATGCTGAGTTCTTTCATTATAGCAGTTCCAAGTCTAGCTATTTCAAAACGATGAAAGAAGCCTCTGTATTAGGCGCATTGGAAAAAATCCGGATCTTGCGCAATGAAGATCCTCCGGAGGCGATTCGCATTGCGATGAAATTGATTCAATCACTGAAATCAATTAATCCCAATGACGAACGTCTCCCAATATCCTACTATCTTCTCGCTTGTGCGCATTTTTACCAGGGAGACTATTCTGCAACCTCCAAATACTGCAAACAGAGCATCACCGCATTGGACGAACTAGCTCCAAACGACGATCTGGAGCTAAGAGCCGATATCCAAACGCTGTTTGCAAGCATCTCAAATGCCAGAGGAGTTTATGAGGTTGCAGTAGCCATGCTTGAGGAGGCCATTTTACTCTACAAGGAAGCAGGGTGTGATGACAAAACTGCCTATGTTTTGCAACGACTGGCAAATGCCCAATTTGATCTGAGGATTTTCGAACCCAGTAAAAAGACCCTCTTGCGCTGTTTAGAAATATGTGCGGAAAAACCGGAATATTCGCTCCTTCGCACTCAGGTGATTACTACCTTAGGAATGACGTGCAGAGAGCTTCAGGACTACGATGAAGCGAATCTATATCTGCAACAGGCATTAGAAATCAGTTTAGCCACAAACGACAAACTCGGTGTTGCGAATTCAATGTGTGAGTTGGGCCAGCTTTATACAGTTTCGAGACAACACGAACTCGCGCTTAAATACTGCCAATCCGCAGAATCCGAATTCAGGCGGCTGGGAAATGACGCTTACGTCGCTGCATCTCTTCTGTACCAGGGCAAAGTCTATGCAGACAGGCAGTCAAGATACTACAACAAAACAAAGGCAGAACAGTGTTATCTAGAGAGTTTGCAATTAGCTCATAAGAGCAAATTCCAAGAGTGGATAATGTCGTCTCATGAGTCACTTTCGAAGTTTTATGAAGATGGTGGAGATGACACAAAAGCCCTCATTCATTACAAGGAGTTCCTCAGATTACAGTTCAAACAACAGGACGAAGCTGCAAAAATGAGAATCGAGCAGCTACAGGTCACGCTGGAAGTTGAAAATGAAAGAGAGAAACGGGAATTGGAGCGGTCAAAAAACGCCAGTTTAATGAAAGCAAACGATTCCCTTCAATATCTGTTAAATGAACGAAAAGAGTTCATGGGATTGGCTGCACATGAACTCAAAAATCCACTTTCCGGAATACTGGGGATAATCGATTACCTAAAAGAACATGAGTGCTGCGAATCCCATGTGGATGTTCCACCTTTGATCGAAATGTTAGAACAAAGTTCCATCAACGCACTTGATATTGTCACAAGCCTACTGCAAGACAATCGTCTGGAAGAAGGGAAAGTGATGCTTGATTTCGAAGAGGTAAATGTATGCTGCATCTGCAGAGAGGTTACAAAAACCTACCAGGCGCGCGCGGACGCTAAGAAAATAAAACTAGCCTGCCTCCATTCAGAACAAGAAGAATGGATGGCATATGCAGATCCATTTTCAATCAAGCAAATCATCGATAATCTGGTCTCAAATGCGATCAAGTTCTCGACTAGTGGTTGCCAGGTTTCGGTTGCTATCGAGGCTTGTGAAGACCCTTCCTATTTTTGCATGAAAATATGCGACGATGGTCCAGGAATCAGCAAAGACGATCAGTCCAAACTATTCGGCCGTTTTTCGAAACTTAGTAACAAACCAACGGCAAACGAATCCACTTCGGGGCTGGGGCTTTCTATTGTTAAAAAGCTGGTTGAATTAAACGGTGGAAGCATTTCATGCCACAGTCAGGTAGGAAAAGGAACCAGCTTTATAGTGAAACTCCCTCATAAAGAGCATTCTGAGTAATACCGATTAGCGTCTAATTTGCTACATACAGTATCCGATGCGAGAATCGAATACTACAGTTCTCAGAAATGGAATATAACCAGCCTATGGGTTATTCAATCTCACGAATGATGACCTTTGCATATTCGCTTAGAATCCACAAACGGAAGTTGATTATCGAACCAATGTTCGACTGCTTTGACAATGGTCACAGCCTCTGTCTGATAGACCGCAATATCGTTACTGAGTAGTTTCGAGACAGCCCCTCGACCGATCCCTTTGCATATCACAACTTCGACTCCGTGCTGCAACAATTTGCTGACGGGTAAACACTGACCGTGGGTTTCATCCTCTCCACAGGTTGCAGTCTTTGGTAGTTCGGTCCATTGCATCGTTTCACTCTCAACAAGGAGATGCATTGGCGCCCTGCCAAAATGCTCTGAAACCGGCGATTCCAGCCCTTTATCTTCAACTATGGGAACACATATCTTCATTTCTTATTGAGCATATGCTCATATTTGCAAAAAAACAAGTGCCTTTTGGCTCATCATTCATTTGGATGGAAATGATCCCATCATACAATGCGCCCAAAAAAATGCAGACAAATCGCCTTTAACCCACAGGCTACCGTATTTAAACCAACTGGTATTCCCATGCGGTTACTCGAACAGGTTGTGCTCGAAATGGATGAAGCCGAAGCCATTCGATTGGCCGATTACAATGGTCTTTACCATGAACAAGCGGGAGCCGAAATGGGGATCTCACGCCAAACGTTCAGTCGTCTGATTCAATCAGCCCACAAGAAAGTGGCCCAATCTCTCATCGAAGGAAAGGCGCTGATCATTCGAAACCCGAATGCTTCAGATAGCGAGAGCCCCAGTTCTTGATTCCTTCTAGCAACGGGCAAAGCAGGCCGTCCTTGTTCAAATGTGGTTTTCAAAAACGCAAATTTATAAAAAACTAAGCGTCATTTTTCGCACTCAATGTCGCTTTGAGTAGGAAAAAAATGATCAGTATCATTGCTACTGCGGAGAGCATACCAGCCCATTTGAATTCTTCTGGGAAAACCGACGGAGCCGCTACCGCGACGATCGCCACCAAAACCCCGGTCAAGGCCTCACCAGTAATTATACCCGACGCTAAGAGCAGTCCTCTGTTCTCAACCGCCTCTCCTGATTCCTTAGCAGTATGACGCATCCTGGATTTCACCCAGTGCATTAACCAACCACCGACAAAGATGGGGACACTGAGTGCGAGTGGAAGATACACTCCAACGGCGACTGCCAATACTGGGAATCTGAAACTTTTTCCACGGACTCGCTGCCACTGATCGAGAGCGATCAGAGCCACTGCCAAAAGACAGCCAATACCGATGTAGTTCCAGTTGATTCCTGCCCCAAAGATTCCCGTCGAAATATCCTTCATCAGGCTGGCTTGCGGTGCCGCTAAAAAGGGAACCCCTTCACGAACCGCCCGGCCAATCCCATGGCCTTTATCCAAAATGGTCAGTGTAAAAGGAATCACAAGTGCCGAAGCCACAACTCCAACAACCTGGAAGACCTGTTGAACCCAGGGGGTCGCCCCCAACAGATACCCACACTGGAGATCCTGCATATTGTCTCCCGCAATCGAAGCAGCTGAGCAAATAAATCCCGCCAAATACATCACGGCCATCGGCCCCACAATCGCGAGCGGCCCTTCATTTCCCATCACCTTGAGGAGAATCACAGATGTCACCACCACTGTCGCAATGGTCACTCCTGAGATCGGACTATTGGAACTCCCAACAAGGCCCGCGATGTATCCTGCGACAGCGCTGAAAACAAAACCAAAAAACGCCATAAGCACGGTCATCAGACCTGCTACCATGTATCGACCTTCGTAGTCATTCAACGCCCATAAAAAGACAAAATAGGTCGGAATCATTGATAGCAAAGCAAACCACATGACCACAGGGAAGGGCGTGTCTTTCTCCGTTCGCAGTAACTTGGGGCCACCGCTTTTTTCATCCTTGTGAGCCTTAATACTGCTGGTGATTCCCACCCAGACTGGTTTGATCAGTATCAACAATGACCAAACACCACCCACTAACATAGCCCCTACACCCACTTTGCGGCAATCCTGCCACGAAGCGTCAGCAAGTTGCATCCATGCAGCCGCATCCAGGCTATTCCATGCTATTCCGGCATCAAAACCACTGTCGATTAGGAGACGGTCCGAGTTCAGAAACCAATTAATTGGAACCCCGACAAGAGTTCCGATCGCCCCACCAATAAAAATCATCGATGCGATATTTGAGCCGACGATGTAGCCAATCGCTACAAGAGCAGGACTCATCGTAATGCCACCCATAAAGAGGAATTTTCCACCGACAAACGCTTTCACTGTGCCAACCTCCGCTGCCACAAGACGAAACCCTGATTCCAAAATTTTAAAAGCTGCGCCAATAGAACAGCTTCGCAGAAGCCATTTAAAACCCGTATCCTGATCGGGTTCATCTGATTCCCCTCCTCTTGAAATTCCGCCAGACTTCAAAACTTGGGCGGTGGCCACTCCTTCTGGAAAAACGAGATCGGAGTCTACGATCAACGCCCGTCGCAAAGGAATGGTAAAGGCCACGCCGAGCAACCCACCGATCAGTGCAATGGCAACAATCGGCAAGTATTCATACCCCTCCCAGGCCCCCATCATCACCAATGCCGGAATTGTGAATATCACTCCTGCCACCAACGATTCCCCAGCAGAAGCGGCGGTCTGCACCAAGTTACTTTCAAGAATATTGGACTTCTTAAACATCCGGAATGCCCCCATCGCGGCTGCGGCCGCAGGGATCGATGCCGACACGGTCATTCCGACCAGCAATCCGATGTAGGCATTGGCAGCGGCCAATATCATGGACAGACCCGCTCCGAGTATGAGGGCTTTTACGGTAAACGTCTTATAGCAGACGTGAGCGGGAACAAGAGGCTGATGCGGTGGTTTCGATTCACTCATACGACAGGACAAAAATAGGAATTTTGATGAGTGGACCACACTAACGACATCTTCCCCTATCACAAGCATCGAAAGACGGGACACTTACAAAATATTAACCTTGTGGGCTCCCAACAAATCCGTAGTTCACAACCCGAATGCGAGTTACTTGCAATACGGAAACCAAAGTGTTTCAATGCTATCAATATTTGTAAACATTCCAATTCATGAACTCCGTCACACCCCAAATCTCCCCCATTCAAATCGGCATCTTAGGCTGTGGCGCTATCGCCCCGGCTTACATGAAAAATATCGGGCCCGAATTTGGGGGTATCGTGAAAGTGAAAGCCTGTTGTGACCTGGATGCATCCCTTGCGAAAGGTTTGGCAGAAAGCTATTCCATTCCCAACATCTTCACGCTCGATCAGATGCTGGCCGATCCCGAGATCCAGATCATTATCAATCTGACGCCGGCCCCCGCGCATTACAACACCAGCAAACAAATCATAGCTGGTGGGAAACATCTCTTTTCCGAGAAACCACTGGCCCTCGAATTTGACCAAGCCAAAGAACTCATTTCCTTAGCGGAAACCAAAGGGGTTCAAATCGCAGGAGCACCCGACACTTTTCTTGGCGCAGGCTTTGAAGAAGTTAAGCGGCAAATAGCAACGGGCGTCATTGGAGACCCCATCGCCGCCACTGCGATCGTCACATTACCAATGTTCAACGTGAAACGGTATCACTATGTGTTCAACGGCACGGTGCTTGATCTCTGCCCTTACTACATCACAGCACTGGTGCAACTATTCGGATCAGTCAAAACAGTGACGGGTTTGGCCGAAATGCAGTTCCCCGATCGCATCGATTCCACGACAAATGAAGCCTTCACTCCACCCCGCCCCAGCACAGCAGGTGCAGTCTTAAGTTTTGAGAATGGATGCATTGCCACCCTATTGGCCTCTCATGATGCTGACGCCTACTATCCATCGGTCGAAGTGTTTGGCACCAAAGGAAGAATGACCATCCCCGATTCCAATCAATACCCGGGATTCCTTACTTTGAGAAAAGGACACGAAGAGGAAAAACGGATCGATGTCGATGAAAGCATGGGATTCGCTAAACTGGAACGCGGCCTGGGAGTCGCTGAATTCGCCCATGCGATCCAGAACAGTCGTGAGCCTCGAACACCTGCCTCCCTCATGCTCCATGTATTGGAGGTGCAACATGCGATCTTGCAAAGCCCAGATCAGAAGACCCATATTTCTATCTCTACCTCAGCCAAGATCAGCTCCAGCATTTCTCCCGAAGAACTCGATTCCTATAAGGGCATAAGGTGAGCTAAACGGGCTTACGGGGCAAAAATTCGGGTTATGAGCTTTTCAAATCCTTGCTAGATGCTAAAATATTTTCCATGCTTCCTTCTGTATTTCCCCTCCAAAAACCAGATCCACTCCAAAAAGGGTGACCCAAATAAATCAATTCGGATGAAAGCATCTAACCTAATTTCTGTCCTGGACAGAGTCACTTACTGACGATCAGTTAATAAGTAATATGGACAGCGACCTGAAATATATCGATCTTTTCGCCGGCTGTGGCGGTCTGAGCACTGGCCTCCATTTGGCAGGATGGAAGGGCTTGTTCGCTGTTGAAAAAAACTCGTCAGCTTTTGCGACGCTTAAAGCAAACTTGGTCGATAAACGGAACCACTTTAGCTGGCCTGAATGGTTAGCCGCCAAGAATTGGGACATTAATGAATTGCTGGAACAAAAGGAAAATGAGCTTGGGGGACTAAAAGGAACAGTCGATCTTGTCGTGGGTGGACCGCCATGCCAAGGATTCTCCACTGCGGGTCGCCGACAAGAGGGAGATGAGCGAAACAATCTCGTCCATATATACCTCAAATTTGTTGAATTGGTTCAGCCTCGCGCAATCCTTTTCGAAAACGTCCGAGGCTTCACTATGAAGTTCAAAGCCAATGCACAAGCAGGCGTCGCCTATTCGGAACTAGTCATTCAACAACTTCACGATCTTGGCTACGATGATGCACGTGGTGAACTTATTGACATGTCCGATTACGGAGTTCCACAGCGCCGCCGGAGATTCATTGTAATCGCAACCCGCGAGGGCTCTGCTGATTCTGTGTTTGAGACTCTGCAAAGTCGCTGCGCTGTCCATCTGTCAGAAAGAGGAATCCCGAAAAAGAATGGTGTCAAATCTGCCTTATCAGACTTGCAACGTAGTCACGGTTTTATTCCATGTCCTGATTCAAACGGGTTTGAATCGGGCATTCCCTCGCGGCCGAGAACAGGGCTCCAGAAGTATCTCCGAAATGGTTCGAAAACACTCACGCCTGACAGTCATCGATTCGTTAATCACACCAACGATGTCGAAGTAGTTTTCGGACGTTTACTAGCCAGCGCCCCTCGTAACCGAACTATTCTTGGTGTAGAGCGTGAACAATACGGCCTCAAAAAACGTAGCGTGACCGTATTGGATGGAAACGAAAGCGCTCCCACAGTCACAACAATCCCCGACGATTTCGTTCACTACTCCGAACCCAGAGTAATGACCGTCCGCGAATGTGCGCGCCTTCAAACATTTCCCGATTGGTTCGAGTTCAAAGGACCTTACACAACAGGTGGGAAACAACGTGTGATGCAAACGCCCCGCTATACTCAAGTAGGTAATGCAGTTCCACCATTGTTTGCTGAGATGGCAGGACTCGCGCTAAAAAAGGTTCTTTCAAATGACCAAGCAAAGCAATAAACCAAAGGATAAGTTTCGAATCAGTTCGGCGCTCAAGACGATTATTGGTCGGGAATTGATAACCGACGACTTTGTAGCGGTGTTCGAGCTGGTTAAAAACGCCTTTGATGCCCATGCACGGAACGTTGAGATCCGTTTCGAAGGATTAACGACTGATGCCCCAAAGTTGATCATTCAAGATGACGGAAAAGGGATGACTGCGGACGACATCGACAACAAATGGCTCTTTGTCGCGTATTCAGCAAAACGTGAGGGGACTGAAGATGACATCGCTGGCAAGTCGAAGGACTACCGCGATAAAATTTCCACTGAAAGAACTTTCGCTGGGGCTAAGGGTGTCGGCCGCTTTTCCTGCGACAGACTTGGGCGTTATTTGAATCTCTACTCACGCGCAAAATCTGTCGGTCCATATGAGCACCTTGAAGTTGACTGGCAGGACTTCGAGGAAAACAGCACGAAGGAGTTTGTTGATGTATCAATGAGGCGAGAAACACCAACAAAAATTCCATATAAAATCGAGAGCGGCACCATTTTAGAGATCACAGGACTTCGTGAAAATTGGGACCGAGATCGACTCAAAAAACTTCGAGATTCTCTCCGAAAGCTGATCAATCCAAACCAGGACAACGACGCCAATAGGTTTGCAATTACTCTTGCCGTGCCAGACGAGGAAAGTGAAGACAAAGAAGAGGACGAGCCACGCAACAGGGTGAATGGACGCATCAAGAATTTTCTATTTGAAGAAATTGGCGTAAGGACGACCGAAATTCACTGTGAAATCGACAAAGAGAGCGAGCAAATCACGACAACTCTGACTGACCGTGGGACACTGATCTACCGAGTGGTCGAACGATGCCCTTTCGATCACCTTCAGGACGTTCGAATTCATCTTTTTGCACTCAATCGGTCTGCCAAAATCCACTTCCGTAAAGTGATGGGAGTTCCCAATGTACAATACGGATCGATATTTCTTTACAAGAATGGTTTCCGAGTTCACCCGTTGGGCGAGCAAGGCGATGACCGATTGGGCATTGATCGCAGAAAGCAACAAGGTATGTCACGATACTTGGGAACTCGTGATTTGTCTGGGAGAATCGAAATTTTTAGAGGCAATGCCTCATTCAAAGAAACCTCTAGCCGCAATTCGGGCTTTATCGATTCTCCCGAATGGCGAGAACTACTTAGGTTTTTTAGAGATTACGCTCTTCGCCGCCTTGAGGTGTATGCAGTCGATGTCATCAAATGGGGCAATCCAGTTCAGGGATCTGAAGAAGAATTGATACCATCAGATGTAAAAGGACAGATTATTGAAGTAATTAACAAACTCACTAATGCTCCAGAAGTCATTGACGTTAAGTATGATCCAAAGCTACTGGATATTCTTGCTGAGAGACAATCAGCGAGTGTAACAACTGCGCTCACAAATTTTAAGAGAATCGCAGAAAAGTCCGGAAATGAGAGCCTGCGGCTTGAAGTAGCTCGAACTGAGCGAAGGGTTAAGGCCCTTGCTATCGCAAAACAAGAGGCTGAAACTGAAATTCAAAAAGCTCGCATAAACATAGCGCTTAGCGAGAAGCAATTGGCTGCAGAGAAACAAAAGAATGTCTTCCTGTTAGCGACCGCTGCGGACCCAGATTTACAACGTCTTCATTTGGAGCATTGGATCGGTATCGCAGCACCGCAGATGCGAAAAAGCATCAGCAAATTAGTAAAAGAAGTTAAGAGTGACAAGCCTGACCGCGAAACTTTACTAACAGGCCTGACAAAACTTCAGAAATCGGTCGACGAGCTCGTTAAGGCGGGCCGTGTCGCAACCCGTGCAGACTTCAGCATGCAATATCCAACGCGTCGGATGGACCTATCTCGCTACATATTCGAATACCTGACAAGCGATGTTGTCGAAAAGACAGATCGCTTAAAATTTGAAGTCTTCGATAAATCAAAGCCTATTGTTAAGATGATTCGACCCATAGAGATATCAATTCTCTTCGATAATCTCGTCTCTAATGCTGAGAAGGCAAAGGCCCGCCAGATGAGTTTCCTATTGGAAAGTGAAGGAAGTTCCCTTAAAATTCGAGTTGCAAACGATGGAGAAAAGGTTCCCAAATCGATGCAGGATCAGTTATTCTCTCTGGGGATCAGCGGGCGTGGAGGGTCAGGAATAGGGCTATATACTTGCAAGGAAATTGTAAGTTCAATGGACGGGGAAATCTCATTTGACGGAAATGATGCCACCTTGGGAGGAGCTGCTTTCACCATAACGTTCCACTCATGAGACGCTTCTTAATAGTCGATGATGACCTTGAACTTTCGTTCGATGACGAGCTCAAATCTGACAATGAGATCGATGGCGTTCCAGCCGAAGTGGTTCATCTTAATCCGAATAATTTCATTAAAGAAGGCGGTGACGGTGATAGCATCGTCAAGAATTTGCTAGCTGAGATCGGTCAACGTTCTTGTGAGTTCTGGGACGTGATTGCAATCGATCTGAACCTTGGAGATTTTGGATTCAATGATCCGCACCGGAACAGTGAAGTCTGTCTGCGAGTAGCTGAGGTGGTTCGGGAACAAAACCGTTCAGCAACCCTATTTCTTTACTCAGGTACGTTGGCGAATTTCATTTCAGACATTCTGAACGATGGCGCTTCGGATACTCAGCTTCGGCGAATTTTTCAAGCGGAGGTCCAAAACTTTGTCCAGAGAAACAGGATCGCATCGCAAGTCACCGCTGCCGTCGATGATCCGTCATGGATTCTCCGTGTGGATAGAATCCTCATGCAACTAGTTCATTTGAAGGTCAGTCCTGAAGAGGCTGAGTTCAGTGGCCGCCCTTTCGGAGACCTCGCTGCGGCAGTTCGTCGCCAAGACAAAGATGGGCAAAGAATAGTAGAGCTTGTCTTAGAATATGGAATTTCAGCGTTTGTCGATTTGAACTCGTGACCAATTCATTAAATAGAGTTATTTGCGTTCGGGCTTTGGCTGAAGACCTTAGATTTCTCAAACCGGTCACAAATCGGATGGAAAAACTTCTCGGGTCTACAAAACTCAAGATCTACGAGTTAAGCAACCAGACGTCACATGCTGCCGCTACAGTCGCTCTCAAGAATGGACAGTATGATTTTGCTGTTTTCTTTGCCCATGGAGGCAGCAACTACCTGCGGGGGGGTGAGTATCAAATTAGAGCAACAGGTGAGAATATTGAAACTGAGAAATTTTTAACTCATTCTGATTTGCCTTTATTCCAAGGCAAAGTCGTTTTTTGCATGAGTTGCGATTCGAACGGGATGGCTGGTGCATCACTCGATTCTGGAGTTCAAAGTTTCGTAGGGTTCGACAAGATTCCATTTAACAGATTTGATGACAAAGGTGAACCGATTGGCAGTTTTGTGTTGGTAAAGCACTGCCAAGAAATCCTCGCTGATTCAGTTAAACTGGCTCTAGAACGTTTTCTGAAAGGCGAGGTCACCTTGGATGAGTCGATAGAGCTCTTGCGAATGGTTCTCGTCAAACGGGCAATAGAGTATGTTCGCAAACATCCATCGGTCAAAGAAAGACGCGAGATCGCAGCGCTCCTTCTGCAAACGAAAAACGGAATACTCTACCATGGACAAAAAGGCATCCGGTTTGGATGAGAGATAAATATCAGGGACGTAAGTAAAAAAACGGCGAGAACTGTAAACCTCGGAAGCACCAGGCCTTGGAATTGCATTGTTCCAAGAGGCGATGTTGAAGATGTTTATCGGATGTAAATATGGTCGGTTATGATCGTTACGACTCTTAGGATGTGATTTTAGGCACGGTGAAGAGTTTAAGGTGACTAAAATTTACCTTGCGAGTCATCTAAACAGCGCGAGATAACTTTAGTATTCCCTTCGAAGAAAAGTTCCACACCCATACTCATTTGAAATCACAACCTGTGATCTCAAGTGAAGCAGCGAACAGAGAGGATCGAAGGCATTCATTGACACAACCAGGTCAGGCAATAGGAAAATTTAGCCTACCCCGAAAACCGGAGACGTTCCGCCATCTCCCATGCCGCCTCCAACCTCAAGGTCATCAGCCGCCTCACCAGAGATCAATTTCACCTGGGTGAGCAAGTGTCCATGAAATTGAACTCCGGGGTGTTGCCCAAAACGACGATCATCACTCGCTTTTTCAATGATTTCCAATAGAACAACGAACGCATGAATGAAACGGGAGCCCCTCCATCTAATCCACCGGAAGCTCACGAATAGCTTGGAATCACAATTTTGGGAATGGAACCAAATGCGAATAAAAACCCAAGACTGTGGATTTCAAAGACCAATTTCGGCACACCAAAACAACAGATCCGAAAGCAGATAGGAGGTTCAAATTGATGGTGAGAGACGAAGGAATCGAAATAACTCTCTCCCTATACCACAAATCTTTCGATCGATACTTTTAAATCCGTCGCAACGTTCGTCAACTGATCTGATTCACGATTGATCCCGGAAGCCTCGTCTCCGATTTTTCCGATTCCAAGATTCACTCCATTGACACTCTCGCTTACTGAAAGGATGTTTTGACTCATTTTAGAAACATTTCCACTCACCGAATCGGAGGTTTCTCCGACGAAAGCAGCACTTTTTGAAATTTCCCGGATCGAAAGAGTTTGCTCATCCACAGACCGAAGCAGTTGAGAGGACCCTTCACTGATCTCAGAAATGATCTTCCCAATCTCACGTATTGCGACAACGGCCTGATTGGCACTCGATTCAGTTTGTCCCATTTTTTCAACGATTTCTGAGGTTGCTTGGGTCGTTGCCTTAGCTAACTCCTTCACTTCTGAAGCAACCACGGCAAATCCTTTGCCATGTTCTCCCGCACTTGCCGCTTCAATCGTCGCATTGAGGGCCAACAAATTGGTCTGCGAAGCAATATCATCGATAGATCCGAGAATGGATCCCATGTTCTTGGATAGTTCTGCCAGTGAATCGACTGCGACAATCGCCTCGCTCGCTCTTTTCTCAGCCTCGGATGTGATTTCATTTTCCTTCTGACAATACTCGGCTATCGACGATAGACTTGCATTAAACTCTTCAATGGACGCAGAGACGGTATTCATATTTGCAGACATTTCCTCGACTGCAGCAGCAATCGTAGCGATCTCTTCGGTCGAATCGTGGAGTGAACTGTTTGCTATCTGCGACTCCTGTTTTGCTTTATCAGTTTCGCTATTAAACGCGACAGCGGATTCATGAAGGTTTACCGATGTCTGCACGATAGACTCTGATGATTCCTGAATGGAACCAATGATACCCCGAACTTGCTCGATCAAGTTGTTAAAATACCCAGCCAGTTCACCAAACTCATCCTTGGATTGAGCAGATACATGCTCAGTTAAGTCCAAATTCTCCGATATGTTTCGAACGGGGTTAACAAACGCACGAAATCCCTTGTGAATGCGGATACTTGCAGTGATTCCAGCTGCGGTTGTGATGAGCAGTGTTAAACAAGCGGCAATGATGAGAACCCGTCGACCCAAATCAGCTGCATCCAACAATTCTATCGTCCTTTGATCCGACAGAGTTTTGGCTTTTTTCATCAAACCTGCGATTCCATTTTCAAAGGCATAAATATGCTCCTTAAAAGGTATCATCCGTTTGTTACCCTCCTGCGGAGTGAGTGTAGGATCTGCAATTGCAGCATTCGCCAATTCCAAAAAGCTCGAAAAATACTTATCAAAGCTCTTTTCGCTTTCCCTCAGCAACTGCTGCGACTGTAATTGCCACTCTTCAGTGCCTTTCACTAGCATTTTCAACACCGCGATTTCCTGGTGAATGGTGTCTGAAGTGCTTTGAAATTTCTTCAAATATCCCTCTTGTTTTTCGGGTTTTCCAATGTTGAGAAAAATATCCTTTTCGTAACGACGCATCGTAAGGGCAAGGATTCCAAGATGATCAGAGGTTTTGCCAATTTTATTGCTCTGTTCCGTCATCAGATGGATTTCCCGATCCATCTTATTGATAGTGAGAATTGCGATAACAACCAACAGTGCAACCGTAACGAGACTGATAGCTGAGGACCAGCGGACAAGGGAGACGAGTTTCATAATAAGACCTGAGTAGAGCCAATCAAAATGACGAAGCTAAAAACCTATTAAGCTTTACGAATCAGTCAATCGGTCGCTTATGGTTTAAATTAAGCCAGTTAATACATTTTGTTCCAAAACAAACACTCCATAACGAGGATCTGCGCTGGAAAAGCTAGCATACAGAACTTGCTGATACTAGTTCGCGTTCATTGAACAGCAATCTGAAACAGATCTCATGCTGTTCGACAAGCTCACGGTCGAGAACAAGCATGAGAGGCTACGGCTTACGAAGTATAGCATTCGAAGCTCGCATCGGATTTTGGACGCAGAGATTTAAACGCTGATCGATATCAGCCGTAATGAATCTTCCATCATACAAAGACTACTTTTCTTCATTAGTGTTTCTTGTGAGTTTCCGCTCAAATTGACTCGCTGTGCCGATGTTTCTATACTTCGCATTGTCCGTTTATCTAATTCCCATTCAGGCCGAATGCATAAAATCTCTCTCTAATGAATGCATCTCGAGATCCTACCATTCAAATCTCTCACAGCTCCGCCGTCGTCAAAAAGGTAATCCAACATTCTCACGTAAAACAGTCTCTCTGTCATGAAAAACATACCCCTGCACAAACTCTGGCTAGCAGTTTTATGCTCTAGCATCTCCTGCTGCCTGCTCCATGCTGATGTCATTTACAGTAATGACTGGCAGAAGATCGAACCATCCGTCACTCCTTCTTCCGATGTGGTGTCCATCACTATCGGAAATGAATTGATATTGATCCCTGTGGACTTGGGAAGTGGACGACCTTATATGACAGGGAACACCGTTTACAGATACATTCTGAATCAGGGGAATTTCACCCAAAGTCAAATCGTACGCAGTGGCGGGCTTCCTTCTGGCGGTGAAGAAATTTTGGGATGGGGAAGTAACATAAGTAGCAGCTACGTGGTCACCGCCCAAAGCAACGCGCTTTTCCTTGAAAAATGGTCTGTGGCGGGAAATGGAAACGTTGAAGTGAGTGCTGCCTCCGCGACAGGAAATCGACCGACATACTCCACTCTCAGCTCGTGCATTTCAACACAGACCGGGGATGTTATTTGTTTCTACAATCCGACAGCAAATATTGCCTATCAATTGAATCTGAAAACCCGACATTGGACCTCTAAAGCTGTTTCCGGACCATCACCTGAGAACCTCCCCGGCATCACAAGTTTTGGTTGGACAGATGCAACCGGCGATAACTGCGTCGGCTATATTGGAGGAGTAAACCCTGATGGTTCCGCTTCGAACCAAGGTTTTTATCTCAACCTCAGTGAAGGCACTGCGGAAGGGATGAATACGGACCCTCCGGGTAGCATGCAAACCCATAAGCTTGATGGAAACGGAAATCCAATAAAGGGAATTTTAAACTTTTATTCTGCCTACGCCGCTGCTGTGGTGCTAAACAACTGTCCGTTCAGTTTTGGTGAAGAAGCGGTGAGAAATGTGGTAGCGCTCACCGGGATAGGCAACGACGATGGCTTGATTTGGGGCTCGGGGAACCGATACCCAATGACATTGCAACCAAGTTCGAAGCTGATGTATGGAGATGTTTCACTGGCGTTTTCAGATACCGACTGGTGGGGAAACAGTTCACGAACCAACCTCCCTGCTCCAAGGTTCGAAGGCATCATGGAAAAAGTCAGCGTGAACGGCAGAGCAACCCTTCTTTATTATGGAGGGAAAGATGGTGCGGGGAACCCGTCGAAGGTCCTTTACCGCCTGGACACAGAGGCCCCTTATGATGCACCTGGAACAGTTCCTTCCTTCGGGATAGGGCAACCTGCCTTCGTTCCCTATACCCGAACAGCCCTTCACTATTTTTCAAGAAATGATAATCCCAGTCATCTCTTCACCGCGGTCGAAAGTGAAGTGCAAAGTGTGAATACCAATTTGAGCCAATACTTTAGCTACGAAGGAATTTCCCACTGGGTTGTTTCTAATTATACCCTGAATTCTGTCCCAGTCTATCGCATGTATAACACTTTGTCGGGTGCTCATTTCTACACAGCAAACCAGAATGAAGTACTGAGCGTCATGGAAACCCTCCCTTTCTTTTCACTGGAAGGTGTTGCCTTTTTTGTATTCCTATCACCCGAGCCAGGAACCCTACCCGTCTACCGTTTTTGGGTGCCGGAGACTGCTTCTCACTACTTTACCATCAGTGAAGCGGAGAAAAATCAGTTGATCGCCAGCGGTCAGCAGGTGCGGATCTATGAAGGAATTGCCTGGTATGCCTATCCCAGCGAAAACTAAAGCATCCTGCATTTGAGCTGACATGTTTGACAGAAGAAATGGGCTTCTTAGAAAGGCGTAGAATCGAAACGGCCCCACCGCTCAGTCGGGTCCGAGATTGTGCAATGCCACAAAAAAGCCTCATCATCCTGTCCTGCAAGATGTTGAGAAATGAACAAGTTCCTAGCATTGAATGAAAGTTTGAGCTCATTCAAATGCACTCAAACACATGCACCTTGCCGTTTGCCCTTTTGACAACTCCAAATCGAGTCAGTCTAAACATAAAACAAAGAAAATATGGACATTAGAGCATTTCCAATAAAGATAGGCACAACGATGATAGCTAAACAACAAGCAGCGCAAGGCTGATTGGCTTGTAGCGCACTAGAAGTGCGTGAAAGCCAATCGAACGCTGCGACCTTGCTATTTAGCATCATTGCTCGCAATCAAGCAAAATTGTATACCAGCGGCGTTGTCAAAAAGTTGCAGGGCTTCTAGCCCAACAGACTTTTCTGTCGCCTAGCTGGAATTCAATTTTTTCTCGATCGTAGTGTCTATATTTAATGGAAATGCTCTAGATCTGGTAGGGGCCTCAGGAGCGGTCAGCTCGTTTGATTGACCCTCGATATCTTCGACTTCGATATCCCACTCCGACTAGAGCTACCGCGCCGATGAACATAGCGTATGTAGCAGATTCTGGAATCTCATTGAGCCCCAGATCTGGCTGCAAGTTCACCGAATGACTGTAAGGTCCGATAGCAGCTCTTTAAAAACAAACAACATACTTCTTCAATGGAATGGTTCCATTGAAGAAGGCAGGTAGAAATAGGAATCAACTGCTACTTACTCATGAGTATCCTTCATGCTCTCAGGATAGAGCGAAATCTGAGTGTATTGGTCGAGATCAATGCATTTTCTTAACACTTCCTGAACGGAATCGCTAGTGATCATATCAAAGCGATCAAGATCTGTGATGAGTGAAAAATCAATGCCCCACTTGGCACAATTATCGATGCGGCCCAACCAAAATCCGTTCTTTTGCATTTTGGTTTCATGGGTACGTTTCATTGTCTCACGCACCTTCTGAATGTCTTCGTCCGAGGCACCATTGCTTTTGATGTCTTCTAGGATTTCGAAAATGCGTGCGACCAACGGTTCAACATTTTCAGGGGAACTCGGGAAACTGATATCCATATTGGCGTTTCCGTAAGGGATCCGACTCGAACTCAAATTCGCCCGAATGCTGTATACGCCACTCATCTCCTCCCGGATTACCTCTATCAACTTGATGTTCAGCAATTCCTCAAGTCCATTGAGTATAAGTTGTTGATCCAAGTCATAGTCTACCGGTTTTTCAAAATGAAGCACCGTGATGCTTTTAGGATCCTGCCCTTTGTAGATATTATGGGTTTGCTGTTCAGCTGCAGGTCGGATCCCTAAATCCTTCCATGTTTCCGAACCCGGATTACTAGGTAAGGACGCCACATATTTCTCAAGAAGCGGTATCAACGCTGCTTCTTCGAAATTGCCGACAATGGTCAGAATAAAATCATCGGCATCTGAAAAGCGATCCCGATAGATTTCCAAGCTGCGTTGTAGGTCGACATTGGCAATCTCATCCAGTGTCGGAAAATGAGGAGCCCTGGGATGATTTTGACTGAGAATCCGTTGGTTCTGGTCTTTGTAATACACTTGAGGGTTCTCTTTCATGTTTTGCACATAAGCAGACATCCGTGCTTGAAAGGCTTTGAACGCGTCTTCGGATTCCCGAGGAGTTGTCATTGCCAAATGCAATAACTGGAAAAAGGTTTCCAAATCTTCGGGCCGTGTCTGTCCGTTAATCTCTTCCTTGTAGAGGGAGATATTTGGGTTTAGAGATACCGTTTTTCCAGCAAGAAGTTTGCTGAGGTCTGTCGGGGAGAAATCTCCAAATCCACAAAGAGAAACGACGGTTGGCACATATCTGGAAGTGATATCGTCTTTGTCCTCATACAAAGAACTTCCGCCAAGGCTGGATAGCTTCACCATTACTTGGTCATTCTTGAGGTTAGTGTGTTTAAGATACACATTCATCCCATTGGAAAGCTTCAAATGTTTGCTATCGATTTCGGGAATATCCTCAGTGGATACGACTTTACCAGGAGTGGGTTGAAAGGGAAGGATCTCAGAGCCACTGAGCTTGTCCTCGTAGGCGGCAACTTCTTGTTGATCCACTTCGAGCAAAATCTCCTGGAGTTTCGCATCGTCCACGAATGCTTTCACTTTTTCGGGACCTGTAACTACAATCACCCGGTTCTGTTTGGTTATCATTTGTTTCGCCAATTGGTTAATCGTATCCAGCTGAATGTTGCCAAGATGCTGTTTCACGATCTTCAAGTCGAATTCAGCACTAGTAGGAATCACTTCCTTGAGGAAATAGGCAGCATATTGACCCGCTAATCTTTCCGATTCATTTTTGTCACGTTCCAGATAGGCCCTCTCAAATGCTTTCATGAAGTTGGCTTTTTGGCGCTGCAGTTCCTCAGCAACGAATCCATATTCAACCACCCGTTTGCTCTCTGTCATGATGGTCCGAAGAGCTCGTTCTACCCCATCTTCTGCTACCACCGCAACACTGCTATAAGCAGCTGTATTGCGCAGCATCTTATTGTTCCAGCTTGAACTTGCAAAAACGTAGGGAGGATCTGCTTCTTGAGTTTTCTCACTCAACCGCTGGTTGAACATTTGCACAAAACATTGACGACTCAATTCATCGATAAAGTCACCTACTTCGACGACAGGGTTCACTTTGTGCGGATAAAACACTTGAACGATCGTTTGAGAGGCTTCGGCATCGGTCACAACGCAGGTTTTGGTTTCATCGTGAGCGGGCACAAAAAATTCCAAGCGTTCGCGAGATTGTTCAGGGGCATTCAAGTCCGAAAACTGCTCTTTAATACGGGCTTCCATTTCGGCTACATCGATATCCCCCACAACAATCAGTGCCATAAGATCCGGTCGATACCAGTCGTGATAAAACTTCCGCAAGGTATCATAAGGTGCATTTTCGATGACGTCCTTAGTCCCAATCGGAAGGCGCTCTGCGTAATGTGAACCGCCGAACAATACCGGGAAATACTGGTCCCTCATGCGCTGGTCTGCGCCTCGTCCGAGTCGCCATTCTTCCATAATGACACCGCGTTCTTTATCGATTTCTTCATCGGAGAAGGAGAGACCCGTGGCCCAATCCCGCATCACCAATAGGCCTGAATCCATCAACTCAGGTTTATCCGTTGGAATCGTGAGACGGTAGACCGTTTCATCAAAGGAAGTGTATGCGTTAAGATCTGCTCCAAAACGGATTCCCAAAGATTGCAGATAACTGACAAGCTCATTCTTCTCAAAGTGTTCAGAGCCGTTGAAGGCCATGTGCTCACAAAAATGAGCAAGGCCCAATTGATCCTCATCTTCCAAAATCGAGCCTGCATTTACCGCTAGCTTGAGTTCGACCCGCTCTTTGGGCATTTCATTTTTACGAATGATGTAAGTGAATCCGTTTTCGAGTTTTCCAATCTTAAGATCGGGATCGATCGGCAACGTGTCATTAAGAGCACTCGCAGACGCGATGGATTGGGTTGTAAGGATACAGGCGCACAGAACAGCGCACGACCAGAGGGTATGTCTTTTCATATATTTTGTTTTTTGGAGGGAACAAGGTTTCCAATAAAAAATGGTCTCTACGACACTATCAGACAACGCAAAACCTATTTTATTCAAAATATCTCACCATACCCCTCAAAATGGTCTCAAAGCTGGATTGACCAAATACAGGATGACCCAGGTGCGCTTGTTTACCTAGTCTATGCGCCCCCCCCCAAAAAAAAAGCAGCCTCATCGCGCCTTGGCCGGAAAAGGATGCTTTACTGCGTCGAAGTCTTTGCTCCTAGTCGGAAGATCACTCTTTGCCGTTTCTGGCCGTTGAGGATTTGTCCGATAATGGTAGATCGCACGAAGAGATCGTAGAGCAATACTGAGAAACCGACCGTAAGCATTGATATTGCGAAGAGTTTGAGCGACCAATGCATCGGCAGCTCAGCAAAAGCGACTTGAAGCCAAACGACGATTGGCAGATGAATGAGGTATAGCCAATACGAAGAATCAGCGATATAGCGGATCGTTTTCCTTGGTTTGTTGCAGATCCGCATGAAGACTCCGATAGTGATCCATACCATTGACCACATCGTCAATGCGTAGCAAAAGACGTAGGCCACGTGAGCAACATGAAATTGAGGGTGAGACGGTTGGGTTTGGAATTTGGAGAGAAAAAGAACAGCCGATACGCTGACGACAGCCGTTACGACCGAAAGCACCGAGATCCGAGCGAATCGGTTGATAAGATCAACCTTTCGATGCAGGATCCAGCCAAGCGTGAAAAATCCTCCGTAAACTACGAGAACGGGTAAATGTGGAATCAGGCTTTTGTCGGGTGTATCCATTCCCCATGTGCTCATGTTCCAGACTAAAACCGCCGTCGGCAAAGCAAGGAGCAAGAGCCCTGCGCGCGAATCCGCAAGCCAGATCACTCCACTATCACAAAGACTGTTGAGGCGGGAGTGAATCTTCGGGCTCATTGCGATTAACTGCCGAACGACCAGGGCAATCGCCGTAATCAAGAGCATGTAGTAGAGAAACCAAAGGTGACTTCCGGTGAAAATGCCTGCAGGCAGGGATTGCAGCGATTCAAATCCACCCTTGAGCCCAGCAATGATATCAACAGAACCTTGCAAGCTTGCCCCGCCCATAATCCAACCCGAAACAATCAGCGGTCGTAAGATAAACCAGCCAACGCAGAAGGGTATGGCGATGCGCGTGAATCGCGACTTCATGAATGGAATCGCCCCATTGCGGTGAAAACTCATGTGACTAAAAAATCCCGCTATGAGAAAGAAAAGTTCCATGCGAAACGAATGACTGACAGTGAAAAACGCCAGAACAGACGAACTGGTGGAAATATCCATAACCGCCCAACCAATATAGATTGGCGAAAAGGAAAGGCACGCGTGGAACACGATACCGAGTAGAAGGGCAAAGGCTCTGACGGCATCCAGATAATCGAGACGTTGATGGTGTTGTTGATGCATGACTCTCTTTCGGGTTGATTGGGTGGTTTTTGGATGAATGATTCAGGTTTTAATAAAAACCGATTTCGTCGATTTCGAAGGCGAAACTGCCGGGTTGTAGGCCGACTGCCACCAAGCTGACACTGGCAACAGATTCCGCATTGAGTTTGGTTTGTTCTGACCAAGCGCGGCGCAAGCTCTTAAAGGGAATCTTTACTTCTTTGAATCCTTTGCCTCCCGCCTCAATCATGGCGGCATGATAATCAAAATTTTGAACATCTGTGCTGTTTACAGAGAGGGATAACATTCCTTTCGTTACATGAATGTTCATGCGAACGCCCTCATACTGGCTGATGTCTACAGGAGTGCCGTTTTCCCCTAAAAGTAAAATCAGACTCACCCAACCCGGTTGACCCCTCGGAGGAGCAAGGTCGCCCGCAGAAGACAGGACGCCATCCGCTACGGTTTGAGTGGAGGTCGACTTTCCACCTGCGGTGGTATCGTCGATGATCATACGAGGAATACCTAGGCTGTTGTTCTGCACATCCGAAAAATCGTCGAGCAGATTCCCTACTCCGTTTCCCTCTGCGACAAGGGAGATGGGAGCCAAGACAAGAGCCATACCCAGGATCAGTGTTGCGAATGTGTTACGCGGTTGGTGCGTTGATGATGTTGTGTTTTTTTTCATGTTCTAATGTTTAATTGGATTCGAAATGTTCATTTACTAGATGATTGCCGACGAATGATCGTGCCGGCGTATACCCATAAGTGCGCAATTGAAGCAACAAGGTGACAAAGTTTTTCAAAAATCGCAAAAAAGTCATTTCCCCGTCAGGATCAACAGGTGAAATACTGCCTATATTCATACTAAGCGCTACAACTCCATCCCCCAAAATGGGAAATCAAATCCCATTATTATTCGCAAAACCACCGCACCCCTGCGTCTAGGGCAACAAAGGGCCACCAAGTAAGCTTGAATCACGGCTCCTTTTCAGTAGGGTTGTTTCGTCAACCTTCAACAAATCATCAAAATGAAACCATACCTCTTCACCTTAATAGCCTCTTTATTTTGCACGACGCTTAACCTGATAGCAGAAACAGACTCTTGCTCTCCATTAAAGGATTCGATCCAGGAATCAAAGCCCACTTTCAATGCCGTAGACTCAGAGTCCCCGCTGGATCAAAGCATCGTTGAATTCTTAAAGAAAGAAGGATTGTTGAACCCTGACGGGATCCATCCGTTCGAATCCGAGCCGATCGACTACCCGGACTCCTTTATCAAGGATGACCAAGGCGAAAGAACATATCGCGAAATGCTCAAACAGAATAAGCTTCGTGAGCAGATCATGGAGCACAACAAGGATATGAAACACTTAGAAAAGCAGTCTCATTTAAAGCCAATTCTATTGTCGACTTCGAAGTAAGCGACCAAGTTGCAAGGTTACCGAACCCATGATGGATCCAGCGAAAGAAATCCGACTCAAGCTAGTCATTAAGGAAAAAATACAATTTCTACGCACCCAGCTGGAGGCTGAGAATGAAGAAACCAAGCCCATTTCACCCGATGTCGCAATCGGGCGGCTCTCCCGACTTGATTCCATGCAGATGCAACAAATGGCACTCGAGATGGAACGCCGACAAAAGGCTGAACTAGCGAGCCTCGAAGAAGCGCTTCTTCGAATTCAAAAGGGAACCTATGGCGTGTGTGAGTCCTGCCATTCTGAAATCGCAGAAGCCCGCTTATCCGCTGTGCCCGATGCCATGCTTTGCATAGCCTGCGCCCGATAAAAGAGTGATCCCTCGAAACCGGGATCCCGTTGATCTTTCGACTCTTCCAAACTGATTTCCGGGTATTATACCAATTAGCTTATTGTTTACTGAATAACAAAATCCCTTTTTGTAGCGGCTCCTGCTTGCAGGATGCCCTCGTAAATTTCGCTAATATCGTTGAGAAACACGATGCAAGCATCGGTTACTACACCAAATATATTCAGTTTTTAATACGCAGTTTGGTATTAGAGAATTCTGCACTTACTTTGACACGATTTGGTGTTGTCAAATGGCCAAGCAGCGCAAGGCGACATGTGTTTTGAATGTATTAAAATGCTTCCGAACTCATGTAACGCGGCGAACTTGCTCATTTCACAACATCCTACTGGACAGGGCGATTCGGATTTTTTGCAGTGATGCACACTCTCGACAAGTGCCCAGTTGATGATGCAAAAGAGGGTCATGACTTCAGTCCTGACTCATCACCATCGATGCTAACTTCTCCACAGAGTCATACGAATGAATTCATATGCTCCGGCCACGACTAAATGCCCTCCACAGGAGGCGATGACTTCAGTCGTCGTCCCCCCATCCTGCCACTCTCGTTACTTTTTGAGAATCACTGACTGATGGTGATATTCTGTTCTCTCAATGGATCGAAGTTGCTACCCGCCATCAATAGGTCAGTCCCACCCTTGGGGGCCAAAAACTTCTAATGCTTAAACTTCGCAACAATCGATTCCGCAAACGTTGTGGGATCTTTCAAATCACCAGGTGTCGGTTCAAAGGTGTGATATCCCCAGTCTTCATGATAAACGTGGTAGATCTGCCCGTCATAGTGAGCGCCCATCGCGGTCTGACATCCCCCATCCATCGCAGCCAGCAATGTTCGTTCAAGTGTCACAGCGATTTTTGTCTTAGCGCAACACAAGGCATCCAGCCATTGCATTTCACCTGTTCGTAGTTGGAGGGCCACAGCCCCTTGACCAACGGCGGGAACCATCACTTTCACTGGAAGTTCTCGAAAAATTAGTCCATCCCAGGAATCAATACCAAGTCGATTAAGTCCGGCCGCCGCAAGGAAAGTACCATCGGTGCTTCCATTTGCCACTTTATTGAGGCGAGTATCCACGTTGCCTCGAATTTCACTCCACACGGCATTTGGAAATACCTGTTTGCCCTGGATACGGCGGCGTGGAGAAGAGGAGGCGATGTCTTTCGGGTATCCATCCTGCAAGTCCTCACGGATAATGATCACATCGTGAGGATTCTCCCGCGGAAGAAATCCTCGGATTTCCAATTCTTCCGGCATCTCAGTGGGAAGATCCTTCGCACTGTGCACAGCAAGATCCGCATCTCCACAAATCAAAGCTTCTTCAATCTCTTTGGTGAACAAGCCTTTTCCACCTTTTTCAGAGAGTGACCAACTTTGCCGTTTATCGCCCGAAGTAGTGATGAGCACCTTCTCACACCGGACCTCGGGATTGGCTTTAGTGATCGTCTCAATCGTCAGATCTGTTTGGCGCTGAGCAAGAGGACTTTTACGAGTTGCGATTCGGATGGTTTTCATGAATGGAAAAGGGTGTTTGCCGTGGCAAACACCCTATTTCTTAAATCAGATTTCAGTTGAAACAAATCAACTGTAAGAAGCCTGCGCTCCTTTGATGTCCTTCTTTGGAACCCAAGGCATTAAGGCACGAAGACGTTGTCCAGTTTCTTCGATGAGGTGGTCTTCTCCATCTTGCAACATCTTGTTGTAGTTCTTCAAGCCACCTTCGTATTCTTTAACCCACTGCTTTGTGAAAGTACCGTCCTGGATTTCTTTTAGGATTTCCTTCATGGCTTTCTTAGAGTGTTTATTGATCACGCGGTCACCCCGAGTGATATCTCCATATTTAGCAGTTTCAGAGATAGAGAAACGCATGCCAGAAACACCAGACTCAACCATCAAATCAACGATCAATTTGAGTTCGTGCAAACACTCAAAATAAGCCATTTCCGGTTGGTAACCCGCTTCAACGAGAGTTTCAAAACCCGCAGTAACGAGAGCTGAAGCACCCCCACAAAGAACGGCTTGCTCACCAAAAAGATCGGTTTCTGTTTCTTCTTTAAAAGTCGTTTCGATCACACCTGCGCGAGCGCCACCGATTCCTTTTGCCCAACCAAGAGCAATATCCTTGGCTTCACCTGTTGCATCCTGGTAAACCGCAATAAGAGAAGGAACGCCCTTACCCTCAACATACTGAGAACGAACGGTATGTCCCGGACCCTTAGGTGCGGTCATGATAACATTGATATCCTTCTGAGGCTTAATGAGACCAAAATGGATCGCAAGGCCATGGGTAAACATGACGGTCTTGCCAGCCGAAAGATTAGGTTCGATGTCCGAAGTCCAAATAGAAGCTTGCTTCATATCCGGCACTGCGATCATGAGAACATCAGCAACCTTCACTGCATCACCAGTGGTCATTACTTTAAAGCCATGCTCTTCAGCGACTGCCTTAGACTTACTGCCTTCATAAAGACCGATAATGACTTCGCAGCCACTGTCCTTTAGATTAAGTGCGTGCGCGTGGCCTTGGGAACCATAACCAACTACGGCAAGCGTTTTTCCTTCAAGAAACTTCAAATCAGCTTCTTTTTCTGTGTATATTTTTGCGGGCATCTCTTGTTTGTTTAGATTTTCAGATGTCGGTTGACGACGTGGCGGGAACCTAAGCTTCGGGAACTTCTCCGCGACGCAGAGCAACCCGACCAGTTCTGGCCATTTCAATAATACCGAATGGTTTAATCAAATTCAAAAATCCTTGGATTTTGGCATCGTTGCCAGTGACCTCGATGATTGCGGTGTCCATCGATACATCAATGATTTTCGCACGGAAAATATCACATATCTGCATGATTTCCGATCGGGTCTGATTTGTGGCCTTTACTTTCATAAGAATCAGCTCACGAGAAACTGCTTCTGTATCATTAAAATCTTCAACTTCAATAACGTTGATCAACTTATTGAGTTGTTTGAGTGCCTGATCCAACGCATCATCATCTCCAATGATGGTCGCAGTGATCCTGGAAAATCCGTCACGGTGGACGGGTCCCACGTTGAGTGTATCGATATTGAAGCCGCGTCCGCTAAAAAGACTGGATATGCGAGCCAAAACGCCGAACTTGTTTTCGACAAGAATTGAGATGGTATGTTTCGCGTTCATCGAATGGATTTGGATCTACTCAAAAGGAATAATCGAGAATCATGCATTGCCTACTGGGTCAACGTTAAAATCCCTCGGTCCATGAGCACGAACGCAGTTTGAGGAGGACCTGAGTATAAATATGACAAAATAACCAACCCACTTGAAATGGTACAAACCTTGCATGATGATACCATTGTGAATTTACCAAACCACTTTCGACACACCAAAATAATCTTCACCGTGGGGCCTTCAACGGCCACTCCCGAAATGCTGCGCACACTCATTAACGAAAGAGTAGACGTCTGTCGCATCAATATGGCACACGCAGATGAATCATGGACAAGATCCATCATGAAGAACATCCGAGAGGCCTGTATCGACACCGGACGTGAAATCGCCACGTTGATCGATGTAAAAGGTCCCGAAATCCGTACGGGAAAGTTAAACCAACCTGTTTTCCTCCGTGAAGGAGACAAAGTGGAGTTCTGGACAATAGAACCTCCGCAAGGTGATCCTGGAGATTCCACAGTCAGAGTCAGCGTAAATTACGCAGGATTACCCAATGATCTCCACCCTGGTGCAATCATGCTCGTAGATAGTGGATTGATTCAACTAACAGTGGACTCCTGTACGGATCATTCCGTGTGTGCAACAGTCATCACTCCCGGAGAAATGGGTTCGAAGCGGCACATCAATCTCCCTGGAGTAGAAATCAATCTTCCTTCCTTAACCCAAAAAGATGTTCAGGATGTAAAAATCGGAGTAAGTGAAGGCGTGGACTTCATCGCGCTTTCATTTGTCCGGAATGAGCAAGCAATCGAAGAACTCCGTAAGCTGCTTTGTAGCCTTGGTTCCCATGCCCGCATTATTGCAAAACTTGAAGATCAGGCCGGACTCAAAAACCTGGAGTCCATCATCAAAGCAAGCGATGGGGTGATGATCGCCCGGGGTGACCTTGGAATAGAAATTTCATATGAAAAACTCCCAGCAGTGCAGTATGAGTCAGTAAAGCTATGTCTCAAACATGGGAAACCCGTCATTGTAGCAACTCATCTGCTCGAATCCATGATTACCGCTCCGGTTCCCACGCGAGCCGAGGTCAGTGATGTAGCCAATGCAGTCAGAGAGCAGGCTGACTGTGTCATGCTTTCAGGGGAGACCACTATGGGCGCATACCCACTCAAAGCGGTGCAGGTAATGAAAAAAGTCATCCAAGCCACGGAGGCCACGATTGACGAGCCGTTAAATGAGGCAATCGAGCTCAAAACACCCAAGGCCAAATTGCTGCGTTCGGCGGCCATCCTCGCAAAGGAACTCGATGGTGCCGGAATTATTGTTTTCACGCGCAGTGGTTTCCTTCCCCACATTCTCGCCGCATTACGCCCAACAGGAATCCCCATATACGCGTTTTCCGATATCGAGCACATCTTTCGCCGTCTTATCCCCCTATGGGGAGTGGAGCCCTTTAAAATCGAGTTTAACAACCAGGACCCGGAGGCCACAATCAAACATAGCTTTCAAAAACTAGTCGACGGAGGATGGACCAAGCCAGGAGATCGGATCGTGGTGATCACCAACGTCCTTGCCCATGGTGAGATTATCGACACTTTGCAGCTACGACAGATTCCAATCCCTTCGGAGTAGAGAATGATCTCTAAATAATGGATGGAATGGGACACCATCCTAGCCATCCACTGCGCAACCATATCAAACGACCCAAATGCGATGGATTGAGTCATCCATTGGGGCACCCTTTTTCTCAATCTCGGGTTTCACTTAAAACGGAAATAACCAACACCCAGAAACAAAGAATGAGATTAAACATCACGACCTGCAATGGAAGCGGCATCGCGTAAACCACGCTGACAGAAGGGATCCACACCAGACAGTTAGCGGCGATCATAGCGGGTATTCGTTTCAAAAGGAATTCTCGATCCAATGCTGCTCTTGTTCGAGTGAAACTGAATTCCTGATCTTTCCAAACGTTGAAAATCGCAATACAAGGGACCGCATAAATCGCACTGAAGACAAACAAATCAAACGCCACTTTCTTAGCGATGACCGCAATACTAACTTCATCTCCCCACAACCATGCCTGCAGTTGATAGAACAAATCGATCTCGACTCCTTTCCAGGCCCAGAAGCTTACGTAAAAAATCAGGCAGCTTAGAAATCTGAATCGGGTTGTGTATTCGCCTCTGAATGCTTGAACCAAAAATGGAATGACCCCTCCAAATAGAGCGGTCGTAATTGCAGGAAATAATAAACCGCTCTGAATTCGAAGATCTCGAAGCTGTTCCAGCGCCAACCTCACTGGAGAGACAAACAAATAGGCCAGTAAAAGGACAAAGGCGATGGTCCAAAGAGCCATCCCCGGCACAAGATTCTTTCGAAAACTCCTTTTAACGATCTGCAATGTGCTCGTGACTTCACCCATATATTGCGGAAATGAATCATTCGTCGAGAACAAGAGCAAGCGGAGAATAGTGACACTGAAATCCAAAGACTTCTGCAGATTCGGTTATAACCAAAAAAACTACTTCGGAGTTGTCATCCTGGATCTTTCTTGTTCAAGCTATGGTCATTATGAAAGCAAAAGCCCGACACATTTTGGTAAAAACAGAAGAAGAGTGCATCAGCCTCCAAAACAAGATCGAAGCCGGTGGTGACTTCGCCAAATTGGCAGAAGTAGCCTCCCTATGCCCATCCGGACGACGCGCTGGTGGCGACCTTGGAGAATTCTCTCAAGGACAAATGGTGCCCGAATTTGACAAAGTCGTCTTCAATGAAGAAGTCGGTAAGGTTCATGGACCCATCAAAACCGATTTCGGATACCATTTGATCGAAATCACTGCCCGAGGCTAGCCATCATTCTTAGTTTTGATTCTACAAAAAGCCCACGACGATTAATCCGTCGTGGGTTTTTTCGTTCCTCAATGCATGATTGCATCATTCAACAATCGCTACGCAAATGGATATCCACTACCTTGATTTCGATACGTGGAATTTCCAAATCCCTAAGGACGATAGTATGCACAAAAAAGCTAATCGAAGAGTGAACCTTAACCTCATGACCAGCGACTACCTAAAATTCGGTAAGGGCGACCCATTAACTAATCCTCATTCATCCGATTACTTAAAAGACAATGAGGGAAGTACGTCTACCATTTGGTTCACTTCTATGTTTTGAACAGTATGTGATATGCACAATCGACAGCGGTGTCGATTTTGACAAAGACTGCGTGGACACACTGATCGGAGCATTACAAGACAACTATGGAGACCAACCATTCGTCTATATCACCAACCGTAAAAACGACTACAGTCTCAATCCTGCCGAAGCACGACGCATCATATCTGAAACATCCCTCTCGGCAGCTGCATTTGTGCTCGTGAGGAAATTTTCATTTGATAGTTTCCAATCAGAGCGGGCCTTTTACAAAATTCCAACTGAAGCTTTTCCAAGCCTTAGGCAGGCGATTGAATGGGCTGAAAAACAAGTTGAGAACGCGTTACCCAGGAACCCACAATAGCCAGGGCCATGGTGCCATCTATTTTTGCGATTTCGGCATGTAAAAAAGCAGGTTTCCAAGGGAAATAAAATCGTAAATAAAGTACTTCGTCTGTCCACCTAGGCTGACAGTTACGGGTATAGGCTTCAGCTCTGATCTGGCGCAGGAGTCGTTCGATTCTTCAAATAGTCATTGTATTCGTCAGTACGAAGGAGCAGCTCAAAATCGACCAAAGCATATTCATACTCCCCCTTTCTTTTGATCAAGTTACCCTCCTTGTCCTTGCGCAAAATGATATGAGTGGGTTTGTTGTCGAGCACTTTGAATCCTTTATTCTTAAGCTCTCCTTCAACCCGTAGTGTCAGGGTTCTCATTTCTTCTTTAGTCATGAGCCCTTCCTCCATGTAGTTTGCCGCATTCCGACCCTTCACCCATGCAAAAAGATAAATATATTGGCGCTCGATATTCAAATCGACCATGGAGTATTTTGGATCAAGGTTCCTCGCCATCCCACTACGATACCGATCAAAGCGCGCTTTTTCACGCCCAAGTTTCCATGGCGCCAGTTTCGTAGCAGGGCTAAAAATCGCAATTGGATGTTTCGTCTTGATTTTGATGTTAGGGTCTCCGAAATGCCCGTTTCGCAAGTCCATCAATAAACCAAACTCCTGGAAAGGATCATTGAATTCGGCGTCACCCACGTCAGCCGGCATCTTATCGGGGAAGGTTTCTGCGACATGCAGGGGCACAGTCTCGGCAAAACGAGAAAACTTCACGACCAGATCCTGCTGATTCCCGTATGAGTTGTAGGTTGGCATGCGATAGACATGGCCACTGCCTTCAAAAAGCCGCTCCCCTTCTTTGGAAAAACGTTTGTCGGTGTACCAATTACCCGGGCGCAGGTTTTCAAGCAAACCCCAGCCCAACCGTGTGATATAAAATTCATTCCCCACTGGATCCATTAAGTAAACATACCTCACGCCATAGACCTTCACCCTCGATTCATCGGGCACTTCATCAAATTTCATTTTTCGAGCAATTCGAAATTGCAGTGGAATGGGATCACTATTCATAAAGCAAAAGAGAATGAACCCTTTTCATCATTTCGACTCTCATGGGCAGAAAAAAGAACGCTTTAAGCCCTCGTCGAAAACAATGTTAGTTGCAGTAGAACGCCTAATATCATCATGAGCCCGCAATACTCATCATAAATAAATAGACTTCGGATTTTCTCCTGTCACAATAGGACCAACATTTATCCACTTACAACTGCATGCAAAAAACCTTGATCGTCGTCGATGATCTCAATCAGTGGCTCCCCTACTACCCCTCTGAAATAGTCATCAGTTTCGAGGAATATCTCGATTTCAACGGATACACTCAAAATCACAGGGTTAAAGTTATCAATCTTTGCCAGTCTGACAAATACCTCAGTCCCGGCTATTATTGCTCCCTGCTCGCCGAAGCACGTGGACATCGTGTGTTACCACCCGTTGACTCGATCAACGACTTAAGGTCACGGCAACTTTATTTAATTGCTCTCGGAAGTCTAAAGGAGCTCAAGATTCCAAAGCCGGATGAGGGGAAACACCCCAAAATGTCGTTTAAAACCTATTTTGGAAACTCTAAAAAGGAGCATCTGCGGGTGCTGTGTCGGCGAATATTCGACCGGCTCAACTTTCCTATCCTTGAGATTACCCTGCAATACAGAGACGGATGGACACTTAAGACAGTGGACTCCGTGGATTTGACCGCCCTTTCAGAAGAGGAACAGTTGGATTTCGCCGAATCACTCGAGCGATACAGCCAAATGATTTGGCGGAAAAAAAAGAATCCCAAACACGCACGATGGCAAATGGCTATCCTTCAAAATCGAGAGGAACTGCTCCCCCCGTCCGATCCAATAGCGATTCAAAAATTCATCCGTGCGGCGGCCAAACTGGGAATCGAGGCTATAACCATTTCTCCGAAAGAAATGGCGAGGTTGACTGAATTTGATGCACTTTTCATCCGTGAAACGACTGAAATCAATCATCATACTTATCGATTCGCACGACGGGCTCAGTTGGAAGGGTTGATTGTAATCGATGATCCCATTTCGATCCTTCGATGCTGCAACAAAGTCTATCTTACTGATGCCTTCAAACGAAACAAGATCCCCACTCTGCCAAGTCGTATCATCCAATCAAAAAACCAGCATACACTGGAATCGCTGGAACAAGATTTTAGCTACCCTTTTATCCTTAAAATACCAAATGGGTCCTTCTCTAAAGGCGTTTACAAAGTCGAAAACCGGGGGCAATTAAAAGACAAGTTAAGTCAGCTTTTCAAACAGAGTTCGTTGATTCTCGCACAAGCCTATCTGTTTACAGAATTCGATTGGCGCATCGGAGTGCTCAATAATAAACCACTCTATGCCAACCGGTATTACATGGCCAAAGATCATTGGCAGATTTATGATCACGGGAAGGATGGCACGCTGTCGGGCGCTTTCGATGCCATGCCAACATTCGAAGTCCCCAAGGTAGTCATCAACGCAGCAATCAAAGCTGCTAACATCATTGGGACCGGACTCTACGGCATCGACATCAAACAAAAAGGAAACGCTGCATTCGTGATAGAGGTCAACGACAACCCCAGTATCGAAAAAGGAGTGGAAGACGCTTACATTGGAGATGAACTCTACATGCAAATCATGGGAGAATTTGTGCGAAGGCTTGAAAGCAGAGGTAAATAGGATGGAGACACCCATTCGCATTGCGACTCTGGCCGACCTCCGTTCAATTTTTGAAATCGAAAATTTGTGTTTCGCAATCGATCAATTTTCACAGCGACAATTACGTTATCTCATCACCAAAGCAAAAGCTTCGGTTATCGTTATAGAATCATCTAGCGATATTGCCGGCTACTCCATTCTTTTAACCCCAAAAAATCTAAAATCCGCCCGCATTTACTCGCTCGCCATTCACCCAAATGAAAAAGGGAAGGGGCTGGGTCAAATGTTGGTTCAGCATCTCCTTTCGGTGGCAGTCAATAGCGGATACCAACAGGTAAATCTCGAGGTCAGAGATGATAACACCACAGCCATTCGACTCTATGAATCTCTAGGATTTCAACAGACAGCCATCAAAGAAGATTACTACGAAGATGGAATGCGAGCTAGAGTTTATCGTATTCATCTTAAGCATACAGTTTTGCAAAACTGAGCCAGATAAGATTGCTTTTGGGGGCCATTCCGATTAACCTCGATCAGTCGCGATTCTTCAGGCATTCGGTCTGATCATCCACTCCAACGCTGAGGTTATTACATGAAAGTGAATAAACAGCTGATAGAGGATTCAATCCAACTCGCAGAATCCTGGCAAAAACTCGCAGAGTCTCGTGTGAGTCGGTTTGATCACCGCTTTCACATTAAAATGCGCAAGATGCTAGCCCATCCGAAGGACAAAGTCCTCCTGATGCAGTTGATGGATCAATGTTTCCGTTCAAAGAATCCCGAGAGAATCGCCGGTCAGATTGTCTATTTACTCAACAAACATGGCATGGCGGAGTTCTTTGCTCCATCCGATCGTATTCTGCTCTCCTTTTTCAAAAACATCGGTGTGCTAGTTCCTTCGGTATCGGTTCCTCTTTTTGTCCGTCAGATGAGGGAAGACAGTCGCACCGTCGTTATCAAAGGGGAACCCCTTCCATTTAACCAGCATTTGAAAAAAAGGCAGAATCAAAATATTGACTGTATTGTAAACCTTATTGGAGAAATTGTTCTCGGAGAAAAAGAGGCTGAGGCCCGTCTTCAAAAATACCTGACAGCCCTTGCTGACCCGCATATCGAATTGCTTTCCATCAAACTTTCAACCCTCTCCTCCCAATTGAATTCCCTCGATATGGACGGAACGGTAGGCGAGCTCGTGCCACGTCTAAGTCAACTTTTTGACCAAGCACTGACTCACCCCACTCGCGAGGGTGTAAGCAAGTTCATCAACCTCGACATGGAGGAATACCGCGATCTCGAAATCACCATCCGGGTCTTTGAAGAAGTGTTGGACAACCCAAAGTTCCAACAGATGCGAGCAGGTATCGCTCTTCAAGCCTATTTACCCGATTCCCATGAATGGCAAAAGAGGATTACTCAATGGGCGATAAACAGGGTTAAAAACGGGGGAGCTCCCATCAAAATTCGCCTTGTTAAAGGGGCCAACATGGAAATGGAGTCCACCGAAGCCGCCATCCGAGGATGGGAATTAGTGACCTATAGAGAAAAATTGGACACCGATGCCAACTACAAACGCATGGCAACCTATGCCCTTCAACCCGAACACGCAGTTGCAGCTCATCTCGGCACGGCCTCTCATAATCTGTTTGAACAGGCTTGGGCGGTATGCCTGGCCAAATCATTGGGCACTGCGCAATTCCACACACTCGAAATGCTCGAGGGGATGAATGAATCTGCCCGTCAGGCAATCCACGAGCTCACACAGCCCGTCATACTCTATGCCCCTTCGTCTAAGCGCCAGCAATTCACCAATGCGATCGCCTATTTGGTGCGTCGGCTCGACGAAAATACTGGGCCCGATAATTTCATCCGCTACTCCTTTGGTCTAAAAGTGGGAAGTAAGGATTGGGAATTGCAGAAACAGGTATTCAGGGACTGTTTTGATCGCACTGATTCCGCAAAAAAAGGCCCCTATCGCGAGCAAAACCGACTCCAGGAAACCACAGATCTGTCGATGGGTGCGATGACCAAAGATCAATCCTATCGAAGCGAAGCCGACACCGACTTCACGCTCCCCTCCAATCGAGAATGGGCTCAAAATATTCGAAAGAAATGGAAGAAATCAGCAAAAGATACACCTGGGCAGCTTCCCGTTGTTGTTGCGGGACAAGAAACACACCTCGATCGTGATCACCGAGAAGTCATCGATTATTCGCAGCTTCCGGAAAAGGTGACGATTGCCCGTTGCGCACAGGCAACAATATCTGATATCGACCTCGCAGTACAGACCGCAAAAGCCGATCCCGACGGTTGGCGATCGTTGACTGCGAGTGAACGCAGTTACCAACTTCGCAAAGTCGCGCAAAAGGTGAGGCAACGACGGGGTGACCTCATCGGAGTCGCTGCGGCGGAGTTGGGGAAGGCATTTATCGAAACTGATGTGGAAGTATCTGAAGCCGTTGATTTTCTAGAGTATTACGCCCTAAGTGCCAAACAATGGGATCAAGTCGTGGGTCTGAATGCCCAAGGAAAAGGAGTCGGACTTGTGGTTCCTCCCTGGAACTTCCCGATTGCGATTCCTCTGGGCGGTGTCGCAGCAGCCCTTGCGTCCGGGAATACCGTGATTCTCAAGCCAGCCAGCTCGGCGATCTACTGTGCATGGGAGTTGTGCAAATGCTTCTGGGAGGCTGGAATCAGTAAAAACACACTGCAACTCCTACCCTGCCCCGGTTCCATTGCAGGGAAACACCTCATCCCAAACACCGATATCGACTTCGTTATCCTCACTGGTGGCGAGTCTACCGCCCAGCAAATGCTCGAGGCGAGACACGACCTTTTTCTGACAGCTGAAACCGGAGGTAAAGATGCCACCATCGTCACCGCCCTCTCCGACCGCGAACAAGCCATTCGCAACGTGTGCCAGTCTGCTTTCTCGAACTCAGGGCAAAAATGTTCTGCAACCTCTTTGTTGATATTAGAGAAAGAAGTCTTCGAAGATGAGAGCTTCAAATCCGCCTTAATTGATGCCGCGTCGAGTATGAAAGTGGGACCTCCGTGGAACTTCGAGAGTCGTATCACCCTGCTAGAATCCAAGGCATCTGGCCCACTGAAACAAGCCCTAGAAACCCTCGAAGAAGGGGAATCATGGGCCCTTGAGCCGGGATATGTGAACGACAATCCCTATCTGTTGAAGCCTTCTATTAAATGGGGCGTGAAACCTGGGAGTTTTTGCCACATGACCGAACTTTTTGGTCCGGTCTTGTCTGTCATGTGCGCTGAAAACCTCGACCATGCGATCGAACTCGTCAACGCAACCGGTTACGGACTCACCTCCGGCATCGAATCTCTGGATGAAAGAGAAGTGGAACAGTGGAAATCTCGAATTCGGGCAGGAAACCTCTACATCAACCGGGGAACGACAGGCGCCATCGTCCTACGTCAACCTTTTGGTGGAATGGGGAAATCCTCCATCGGTGCAGGCCGCAAAGTGGGTATTTATAACTATATCACCCAGTTCATGGATTTCACCTGCGAACAGGACTGCGAAGTCCAACATTCGACTCCCATGAGAACCGGGATGCTGAAGTCTTCCGTTTTGGATTTTCTAGAACCCAATCCAGAAATCCTCGCCAAGCACTTATCACAGGATCAGGTCAACTGCCTCAAAAAAGCGGCCAAATCATTTGCAGTCGCTTTTGAAACCGAGTTTTCAAAAACACACGATCCGTTCCAAATTCGAGGAGAACACAATCAATTCAGATACTGTCCAGTAGATACAGTATGCCTTCGTGCAGAGAAAGGTTATGATCCCGCCAAGCTCTGGTTACGCATCCTTGGTGCCGCAACAGCTGGAGTATGTTTTGATGTTCGGTTTGAAGAGAATAACCAATGGCTCGACCTCCTTCGCTCCATGCGCTCCCACTTCCCAAAATTGAGATCAATCGAGATCACCTCTGATGCCCAACTGAGCCACTACATTGGAGAATACTCCCGAATCCTCTATTGTGATCCCAGCAGAGTGTCGCCCTCAGTCTATCAAAGCGCGTCAAAATCGCTGGTTTTCATCTGTCGTCAATCTCCCTTGATCGAAGGTCGACTAGAGCTGCTGAATTACTTTGATGAGCAAGCCATCTCTCACTCCTACCACCGGTATGGCAATATCGCTGCAGAGGGAACGAAAAAGAATGAATGAACTCCTATGTGAGTTCAGAAAGAATTGAAAGAGTAGTGGACTGGATAAGGCTTTGAACCGGGACCGAGAGAATCATTCCTATTCTCATTTATTGCCCGACTTTCCAAATGAAGTGATTTTAGGGAGCTATCCAGAAGCGAAGCGAAAAAGCCTGCCAGTTGTTAAAACTTCAGTTGATGGTAAATCACGAACTTTTGAAAACGATCACCGATCCTGCTACTCGTAGTCGTTTCAATTCAAGTTTTTATGAGATACCGTTTTTATCAAATCCGAAGCAAAAACTGCAATCATTTGAGGTTGTATTTTCGTTATATTATACAACACCACAAGAACCAAAAAATGAAATTGGATTTGTGGACCGAATCGAACTGAGAACCAGTAATTTTAGATTATGAAATTCTTTCAAAATTCGAAAATCAATTTGGGAATCATTACACTATTGCTAGTTGTTATCGGTGCGCAATCGTGGATCATCGTGAGCCACCGCACCAATCGTTCCCCTAAAAACATTCATGTATCGGTCGCATCATCGGGTGAAAATGAGATAAGCTCAGATCAGCAAGCGCAAACAGATCCAAAAAATTGGAGCGATGACTTTTTCGGGTCGCAGGACCCCTTCGCAGATCTCCAACAGATGCGCAAGCGCATGCACACAATGATGGATCAGGCGTTTGAGGATCCTTTCTTCACCGACAGCTTCTCGTCTGGTTTTGAAACACAAGGACGCCCAGTCATCGTTCTTAAAGATGAAAAAGATCACTACTGCGTGGAAGTCTCAGTCCCGGGAGTAAAGGAGCCTCAAATCAATGCTGAGTTAAAGGACAACACCCTTGTTATCACGAGCGTTGTCGATAAGGAAGACACTAAAAAGGACGAAAATAATCATAACTATCAACGGTCTCGCTCTTTCGGAAATTTCATGCAAACACTCTCATTTGATGATCCCATCGATCCCAGCACACTCACCAGTCGCTATGAAAACGAAAAACTGATCTTGGAAGTGCAAAAAGTAAACAATAGCTGATGGTGATCAATTTAATGACACGGGCAGATCCGAACGAGTCGAAAACGGAAGTTCTATAGAGAAGGTCGTTCCTTCTCCGAGCTTACTATCCACATAGACCTCACCGTCATGAAGATTGATGAGATTCTTTGCAATACTGAGTCCAAGCCCGGTGGATGATTCCCCAGCAGTTGGACGTGCCGACAGTTTCTGAAATCGACCAAAAAGTTTCTCTTTGTCACTCTCACTGATGCCCGGCCCTTCATCTTTAACCGAAAAGATCGCTCTATCGTTTCCAGACTTTAAACGTTTCTTGAAAACCCGAACCCAAACCTCTCTATCCAATGGCGAATACTTGATCGCATTGGATATTAGGTTATCGAGGGCTTCATGGATACGAAGCGGGTCAGCGTAAACCAACACGTTCGATTCAGTTTCCAGATGAACCCGGATATCCTTTGATGTCGCCTGGGTTTGATTGATGGCCACGACCTTCCTTACCAACTCGGTAAGATCAAACGCCACAGGTTCCAACTTCAGATGTCCCGATTCGATGATTTCAGAATCCATGAGGTCATTTAAAGTGGTCACCATCTGACGAGCGGAAGATCCAATGTATTTTAACATGTCCTTGGCATTGGTCAGTTTGCCGTCGGTTTGACTGTTCAGTTCTGTCAATTCGTCCTCGATGAGATCACTAAACCCAATGATCCCACTCAGAGGATTCTTAAGGTCGTGCGCCACAATGCCCAAAAACTCACTCTTCTTCTCATTCACCTTCTTAAGTTCGGCATTGCTTTGATAAAGGTGCTGATTGGAATGTCGCAACTCACGGGTTCGCGAATTCACGATTTTCTCTAACTGCAGGTTATATTCTTTCAGTTCCGCTTCAAGATTATGGTTTTCATACACATAAACAACCGCATCGATCATGATAGACAGGATGCGCATGAAACTACTTCTTATGTTTGAAGATCCTCCTTTGAGCAGTCCTACAAACATACCTAAAGTGGTATGCCGAGTACTCATTCCGTGGAAAACGGCCTGATCTCCGGGCAAATCTGAAGGAGTGTCGACCAAAATCTCTCGATTTTGCTGAAGTGCCCAAGCAAATCGACCTTCTTTGATCTGTGCCCTTATAAACTGTTCGAGAGGATCCACCAGGGATGAATCAGATGGGTGGGATAAATCAAACTGATAGTCCTCGTTTACCAAGTAGAATGCAGTCCCATAAAAAATGTCCCATCCACGGATAAACTGAAGCATTTTCGCCAATGCTTCATCCCGATCTTTACAGTCCTGGATTTCTTTTTGGAATTTCTCCAACGAAGAAAGAATGGCAAGCAGATGACGACTGGAATCCGGAGAGTTCTCCAATTCGTGGATACTTCGATCAATGAAGCTAGCTTTGATGCCTGATGATTGCTCGTTCATGATTCAAAAGCCATCACATCATAAAGAGAGAGATAACATCAACATACTGCTTTTCAGTTTCTCTGATGATCGTCCGTATGGCATTACTGGGTAAGTCCAACCGTTCCCATGCTTTCGGTTCCAGCGAAGGAACGACTCGTTCTCCACTGTTCCCGATACCCATCGCATGCACAATGAAATCAGCTAGATGAATGACCGAGGCTTCCGCTAAATAAAGATCTGCAAGGGCCGGATTGTGGTGGTGCTTCACCGCTTCGACCAATGAATTTGGGAAATCCCATTTTTTCAGGAGCGCTCCTCCGATTTCCCCATGATCAAAGCCCAATGTCTCCTTTTCCAACAAATACAACGCCCGACTGTCATCTGATTCATAGTCTTCGAACATCGCTGCTGCCTGCTCTGGAATCCGCAAATAAAACACCAATCGCCCAATGTCGTGAATCAACCCAGACACAAAATAGAGTTCGGGATCTGGAACTCGTCGCTGCACGGCGATTACCTTGGCAGCAATGCCAGAAGCAATGGAGTGCTCCCAAAATGAGCGCATATTAACAACCGTTGACGGAATGGTGTCGAAATATTCGATCACAGAACTTCCGCTTAGCAGTTGTTTCATTTGTTCAAGACCGATGAGAGAGAGGGCTTCTCCGACCGTTTCAACCCCTTTGGGAAAACCATAAAAGCTACTATTAGCCAGCCGTAGCAAACGGGTGGTTAGGTCCATATCCTTTTTCACGATCTCCCCGAGATCATCCATGGAGGCATCCCCTTCATCGAGTGCCACTTCCAGTTCCTGGACCACGGCAGGCAGGGAACTCAGTGCCGGGAGATTTTGAATCAACTCGCGCGCAGTTATGTTGCCACTCATAAGCTTTCCTTCATTTGCTTTTCAACTCGCAGTTCCGCGACACACCTGAGCGTCTCACGAACCACTGGGTCATCCATATCACAGCGCTTAAAGCTTGGCCCCAGCTTCTCCTCTTCCCGTTGGATGGCTTCTTCGTAAAGTTTGGCGGTTTCACTATTTTCTTCCACCTTCACATCGGCTTCGGGAATGCCCCAGGCCATCATCATTTCGATGTGTTTTTCCTTCAATTCGTGCCCCACTCCAAACAAGACTTGTCCTTGGGCGTTTTTTACAGGGGCATCCAATACCATGCCCTCGTTCAGTAGATCTGTTGAGGTGATTGCCATAACAATAGAAAGTTGATTATCTCTCTTTCTAGTATCGGCATTTCTGGAGGAAATTTAGAAAGTGTTGGGAGAAAAGATACGATAAGGGAAGAAACTGACGAATCAGCAGAAACAATGCTCAATGCTGTTTCGTCTAATCATGACATCCATTTGAAAAACCCAGACTCTTACCCAAGCTAAAAACCATGGCACAACCAAGTCTTTCGACTAAACCCCGAAGTGCAACGATCGATCATATTCGCATCGTCCTCACCCTCTTGGTAATTCTTCACCACGTTGCGATCGTCTACGGCGGATCAGGTGGGTGGTATTGGAAACAAGAACCTGATTCCTCCAATCTCTTCTTAGTTCTTTTTAATGCAATTAACCAAGCCTACTTCATGGGGTTTTTCTTTTTACTAGCTGGCTACTACACTCCTTTGTCCGTCGAACGAAAAGGAGCAGCCCACTTCATGAAGGATCGTCTCATTCGCCTGGGAATCCCCTTAGTTGTCTATTTTTTCCTGATTCAGCCCTTCGTTATCGCTCTCACCCTCACCACCCAAGACACCGCTCTCTGGAGCCAGTGGTGGGACCGCATTGTATCTGCCGATTTTGGTCCAGGCCCCTTGTGGTTTACCCAAACATTGCTCTTATTTGCCATTGGATTCTTGGTATGGAACAAAATAAAACCATTGCGGGGAAAAGCGGCCACCTTCCCAAGCTTTCTGACGCTAATTCTAAGCGCCATTCTCCTGGGAATCTGCTCCTTTTTCCTCCGTTTGTTTATACCGGTCGGCGAAGACTTCTTATGGATGCAGTTGGGCTATTTCCCTTGTTACATATTTCTCTTCATCGCGGGCTGTCTAGCGGCTAAAAACCGTCTCTTGGATAAGATCGAGTTCTCAAGAGCATTCCCATGGAGCATACTATCCTTTTTTGCGTTATTGAGTCTCCCGATTATCGTCCTTTTTCGATTGGAACAAGGAGGATTCGAAGGAGGATGGAACTTAAACGCTCTCTACTACGCACTCTGGGATCCGTTTGTGGCTTGGGGTGTTATTCTGGGGATGCTATGGCTATTCCAACGTTATTTTTCGAAACCGTTTCCATTCACGACCTGGCTTAGTCAAAATGCCTACGGAGCCTACATTCTTCACCCCATTTTTATTGTTTGGCTGAGCCTTTTAGGTGCAAACTGGGCGATGCAACCTATGGTAAAATTCGCAATCGTAGGGATTGCGTCATGTAGCGCTAGCTTCATTTCAGCATCGTTATTGCGAACGATTCCAGGTGTCAAAAAAGTGGTTTAGGGTGTTTGACTGAAGCTCTTAGACCAAACTGCGTATTAAAAACTGAAATTATTTAAGTGTAGCAACCGATGCTTGCATCGTGTTTCCCAACGATATTAGCGGGATTCACGAGGGCATCCTGCAAGCAGGAGCCGCTACAAAAAAGGGTTTTGTTATTCAGTTAACAATAAGCTAATTGGTATTAGACTCTCTCCTGGCGAATGCAGTAGTCCACGTGATCAAGGAGATGGGGCCAGGAATTGAAGGCGTGGTCAAAATCATTTTTGATGGCATCAACATCCCATACAAGCGCGCCATCTGAAGAAGGAGGTGTAAGCGTCAATTCGCTTTTGGAAGCAGTCTTTTGAATGATCTCCTCAGCGAGTTCAGCCCAAGTCGTAAACTTCGCTGAAAGCGCATAGTAGATCTTTCGGTTGTGTTGGCTCTCCAATAGATCCGCATAAACCTTTGCGATGTCCCCCGCCCAGATAAACTGGGTCCCCTCTGTTTTGCAGAGTTGGATCGGCTCATGACCCATCGCAGCTTGCACGAGTTTGCGGAAACGATCATCTCCTTGGGTCGGCGCTCCTTCAACCACAGGATTGCCAAACGTATAACCCGGGCGAATGGTATTGACGCGCATATCACTTTGATAAGAAAGCGCAGACAAATAGTTCTCACAGGCCGCTTTCGTGGCACCGTAATAGGTACTGGGAGTGTGCGCGGTACTCGAATCGATATTAATCTTAGCGCTCGGATCTGACCAATTCTCAGGGAAATACAGGTTGTCATTCACCGAAGTGGAAGAGGTATAGATGAATTGTTTCACCCCAAGCTCAGCCGCACAGGCCGCCATTTCGACCGTAGGCACAGTATCATCAAAAAGGGTCCTCCAATCCCGTTCTTCCCGATAGTTAAGCCCGATATGAATACAAGCCTCCTTACCCCGCAAACCACGACGGATAACCTCCATGTCTCCCAGAGATCCTTGGACAAGTTCAATCTGCTCCATTCCACGAAAAGCAGGAATCTTATCTGGATTGCGGGCGAGTATCGTAACCTGATGGCCTCGATGAACCAATTCCATCACCACATGAGATCCAATAAATCCCGTTCCTCCTGTCAAAAACACGTCCATACGCAAACCTAAACAATTCGTTGACCAAGATTCAATGACTTGGACTCTGAACAGGCGATAGACACCACCAACGGTCCCCTTAAGCATCCATCATTCCGACTCCGATGGAAATTTTTGTTATAAATTTGTAAGGATGTAAAAACACCTCAGGTTTTTGTAACAATACCGATATATTTCAGTGATTGCGCAGTGTATTATGAGTTTTGATCAGATAAAAATTTTGGTAGCGGAGGATAATCATATCTCTCAACAATTGATGAGATTGTTGTTAACCAGATTTATGAATGTGGAACCCGTGATGGTGACAAACGGGCTAGAAGCGTATCATCAAGTCCAGTCTGGAAACTTTGATGTGGTGTTTATGGACAATCAAATGCCCGAATGTAGTGGGCCGGAATCTGTCGAACTCATCCGTAACGACACGTCCATCGAAGTGCAGCCTTTCATCATAGGTCTCTCTGCCTCTTGCCCAGAAGAAAAAGAAGATTTTCAAAAGACAGGGCTCGATGAATACCTCGAGAAACCAGTCAGCCCGAAAAAATTACAACAGGTGCTCAGAGAGTTTTCAGGACAAGAACAGTTACTGAAGCAGGCTTGCTAGTTAAACAAATGACACTCCCCGTGGCAAGCCACGGGGTATCTTGAATTAGATATTCACCACAAAGTAAGTTGCACTTTAGAAGGTTCAACGCCCTGATTTCTTACATATTGCTCAACCACGCTCCAATTTCCACCTTCTCCAACCGTACAAGCATAATATCCGTCACTCCAAAACTCTCCACCCCATAGTTCTTTCTTCAATTCGGGCATTCGCCTGAACAACTCCCTCGCTGTCAAACTCTTAAACTTTCGAACCGTTTCCCCTATGCTGTATTTGGGATGAAATGAGCACAACACATGAATATGATTTAGATCACAGCCCAATCTCTCAAAGCTGATCTCATAACGTTCGCTAATTTCTGAAGCGATTTCCGCGATTTCTTTACTTATCTTCGCCTTCAAAAGTGATTTCCGGTATTTCACAGGAAATACCAGATGGTAATGCGTGTTATAAACACAATGATTGCTTCGAACCAATTCCACATTCTCAATCTGAATGAAAACCTACGGTTTTCAAACTTTCCCTTAGTCAGCCCCACGTGGCAAGCCACGGGGAATTACAAGTTGAGGCCGATTAGCGTTTAAATCACCAAGTCCAATATCCCATGCGAGCATCGCATGCACCACTTCGTGACCTGTAACATCGCATGCTTGTCGAAAAGAGCATGAGCTTGGTCGAATGGCATGCGATTTCCTGGAGGAAAATCCGATGGCGAGCATCGTATGCTTGCATGCGATATCCTGGACACCACGAAAACCTCCAATCCACAGGAAAATCCGATGGCGAGCATCGGATGCTACGGAAGACAATGGAGCCGATGACAAGCTACCGCGCATGACATCCGTCGTAGCATCGCATGCTTGCATGCGATTTCCTGAACCCACGAGAACCTCTAATTCACAGGAAAATCAGATCTCAAACATCAGTTGCTGCAGTTGATTATCGGCCACACCCTCAGCTTCGCCGTACGACGGTATCGTGAGGTTCAGGTATTTGGCTCGGATAATCCAGGATATAGTGCAGACCACGACTTTCTCGTCGCTCCATGGCACTCTTCACAATCAAATCCGCAATTTGAATTAAATTTCTTAGCTCGATAAGTGGAACGTCTACCTTAAAGTTCCAATAGTAGTCGTTAATTTCCCTTGAAAGATTCTGGATGCGAGTGCGGGCCCGTTCTAATCGTTTACTGGTTCTCACAATCCCCACATAATCCCACATGGCTCTTTTCAGTTCATCCAACCCGTGCGCCAAAACAACCCGTTCATCGGAGTCTTGCACATTGCCATCCACCCATTCTGGGATTTCGACCATGGGGAGTTCTGATTCGGCAACAAAGTCGATCACCTTTTTTGCACCCCGGTGCGCCATTACAACAGCCTCCAACAGTGAATTGGATGCCAGACGATTTCCGCCGTGAAGTCCCGTGCATGCAGCCTCACCGCAGGCATAGAGTCCCTTTAACGAGGTCTCCGCGGACAAATTAGTGCGAATGCCTCCGCATAGATAATGCGCAGCGGGAACCACCGGAATCTGATCCTTTGGGGGATGGATTCCTAGCCTCTGACAAACCGCATAGATGTTGGGGAATCGGCTCGAAAAGGTTTCTTCTGACATAGCACTACAGTCGAGCCATACATGACTGTCCCCGTTTTTTTCATTTCGGAGTCAATCGCTCGAGCCACCACATCCCTTGGAGCAAGATCTTTGAGCGGATGGTAATCCTTCATGAACGCTCGCCCTCGGTGATCCTTCAAAATCGCTCCTTCTCCACGAACAGCTTCGCTGATCAAGAACCTATCATCTGAAAGACTGTGCAATGCAGTTGGATGAAATTGAATAAACTCCATATTCCGAATCTCTACCCCTGCACGATAAGCCA
>CAXXVT010000013.1:0-29271 GCA_963676215.2 Opitutales bacterium
AACTTTCCCCCCATCAGTGCTGACACAACTTGAGAGGACCAGAAGAGTGATGGATAGAAATGGTGTGAGAAATTTGATCACAAGGAAAATGAGGTAATAACGTTTCAAACAATTTGAATTACAAAATAAGATAAGAACATGAGAGCAACCGCAAGGTTTTCATCGGCTTCGCACAATGTTAGAAAAAAGAAGAAATAGGTGTTGATTTGTCACAGTCCTCAAAGCGTTTTATTGCTTCATTCTTTATTGTGAAAACAAATTTCAAATTGGCAGTCTCCGATATCGACGGAACCTTAGCGGAAATCGGTCACCCGATTAGTCAGGAAAACCTCCACGCGATTCAGCAACTGCAGGACAATGGACTGGAGTTTGTTTTGGCTTCGGGCAGACACCACGAAAATATGGAACCCTATTGCAAGGAAGTTCCCGGAGTAAATTGGATCATTTCCGCTCAAGGAGGCATGGTTGCAAATCGGGATCGATCCGAAATCCTTTATTGTGGGTTCATGGAACGCAGCCTAGTTGAAGATATGGTTACAGCTGGAAAAAAGGCGGGTTATACCGTTTTGATCTACACACAGGACGGTGTGTGTTCAGCCGATAACGATGCCTGGGTAGAATACTATGAAAAAACTGCCCAAAATATCGTTACTCGAGAAAGCTACGACCGTTTGCTGGAACGGAAGGCATTCAAGGTTGTCTGGGTAGGGGAAACGGAGGTAATCAGAAACGCTGAGCAGGTGTCTCCAAAATCAAACGAAGTGATACAGTTTCAAACACACCCCCACCTTTACGAATTCATGCCAGCTTCGACATCAAAGGGTAAAGCGGTAGCAATGCTCGCAAAACACTTGGGCATTGAATTGGAGCAAGTCCTCACGATGGGTGACGGAGACAACGATATTTCGATGCTCAAAATCAGTGGTTGTTCCATTGCTATGGGTCATGGCTCCCAAACGGCCATAGAAGCAGGCAAATTGGTAACACCCTCCAACATTCCCCACCGAGCCCTCGCCCACGGCGTTGATACTTTCTTCAAAGAGAACATTAGGAACTAATGCCCTTTGGCAAATACGATCTAGAGGAGAACCACCCTACTTAAACTCTCCACAAATTCAAATCTGCGCTCATTTGCGGAATCTTACTTAAGTCGCCGTTCGTCGTAAGCGGATCAACCTCTTGCTCTGCCTCCCAGAAAAATCTGCGCCCATCTGAGCAATCTGCGGTTAAAAATCCTGTCCTGCCTCTCAGCACGTACCAACACTAGAGCATTCTGCATTTAGGCTGACACGTTTGGCAGAAGTAATGAGGTTTTTCAGCAAGGCGCACAATCGAAGGCAAGTTGACACTTGTCTAGATTATGCAACGCCGAAAAAAGCCTTATCACTCTGTCCTTCAGGATGTTGTGAAATGAGTAAGTTCGCCGCGTTGCATGAGTTTGGGAGCATTTCAATGCACACAAAACACACGCAGCCTTGCGCTGCTTACTCTTTTGACAACACCAAATCCTGTCAGGGTAAAAGCAGAATGCTCTAGTGTGGTGTCAGCAAAGTCCCTTACATATATTGTTAACTTTGCCAAGTATTAGGTCTGCATCGGCCGTCCACTAGACAATTGACCACGACTACTAAATCGAAGCCCCAACGGTTTCGAAATGTTTCTCCTCTAGTAACCGCACATTGCGTTTGCGAAGAGCCGTATCATTGCACCATAATTTAAGCATTATCCATCGACCACTAGCATGAAGCCTTCCCTTCAATTGTTTTTCATATTTACTGCTATCACCCTTTCCCTCAGCAGGTTCTCGACTCATGCCCATGCCGATGCTCTCGAGTCCAATGACAAAGGAAAACACGAGTTCTGGGTGGCCGTTGGACAAAATCACTACCTGAATTCCGAAACGTATGGGTTCTCCTTAACACCTTATGAATCTTTAGTGGATAAAAATCTCCAGGTGACCCAGCACAATACCTTTGATTTGAGCGATCAAGAGTCGTGGAACGTCGGCTATCTCTATCACTTCAATCAACACTGGAGCCTGCAGGTGGATCTGATGCATGCCCGCACCGAAATGAAAGGGGTTACCGCACCCATCCACTATTCTTTTTCTTATCATTTCTACAACTATTGGGAGTCCGCTTGGGGGGATTTAGTCGATGTTGAGGAAACCCTGGTAAATCCACGAAATCCCACAGGATCCTATGATCGATATGAGCTAGGAACCTCCTTGGTATATTCCTTTAATATCCAAAAACTACGGGCCTCTATATACAGCGGTATCAGCTACTCGAGTCTATCAGACGGAACGATCCAGGATCTCTATTTCCGCACCGATACATTGGGCAGTAGAAGCATCCGTTACCAATCGAACGCGTTTTTGCGGACAAGCCTCGAAGATACAAACCGCTGGGGCTGTCGTCTGGGTTCCCGGCTCTCCTTCCCCATCACCACTCGTTTGAATCTATTTCTCGATGTAAGTTTTAGAGCACACGAATCAAAAGGATCACCGCTCACACTTACCGACACCGATGCGGAATACAAGGACTGGATCACCAGCGATCTCGACAAAGTGAATACACTCATTCAACTCGAACCTTTCCGCCTCGACGCCACCGTGCTTTCATCTCAAATCGGCTTTTCGATAGAATTGTAGGATTTCTTCATCCTTTACATGTGTTTGAGAGAAAACGAAGTCCTCAACCATCACTCGCAAACATCCGTCGACTTGCACTCGGTATCGGGCGTTAAATCACCAAGCAATTCTGCGGCTAGCTCAGAATCAAATCCCACTCCAAATTTACCTCGGAAAAATAACAAGGGTCGTTTGATGAGGATCGGATTATTGACCATTTGTTCCAAAAGATCGCCTTCAGAGAGGTCAGAAGGGTCAAGTTCTCCGCTTGTGACAATCGGTGCACGCTGGTTCACGAATTGATGAGGGGACTCCCCCTGAAAGAACTTCGTCAAACTCTCTTGCTCCCATTTTTTGGAGATCATGTCCACGGACTGCACAACATAGCCAAGCTCTTTCAACTGTACCTTCTGCCGAGCATTTCCTTTGCATCCTGGTTTCTCGTAAAATGAAACAATTCCTTTCATTCCATCTCAGTAGCATAAAATGTTCCTTAAGAAAAAAGGCTTAGATGTTCTTCACATTTTGAAACAGAATGGACCAGAACAAGACTTTATGTTACACATCGTTTGCGTATTTCAGGGACTTGTTTGCACTGGTATACCATCTCGATCCCCATCTATCGGAATCGAGAAAGTAAGCACGGTGAAAACCCTACGTCGCTAACTGAACAAAGTTTCAGAGATTTGTATTCCTATATTTTCTGTAGCATGTGATGCTCGTCATCGCATCTCTTCATGCAGAGCGGACACACCATCTACAGCAGAATCCGATGCAAGCATCGGATTCTACTATTCAAACGAAAACTACCCTTAAGTTTGCGACATTCCGGTGAAAACCGAGTGCCCGCGAACCGCAGGATTCACTAGTAGCGCGCCCCCGCAGTGGTCGGGGGTAATTTTGTCTGGATTTCAGCAAGTTCATCCTCGCTAAACACGATTTCCAAAGCCCCCAAATTCTCTTTCAGCCGCGATATTTTCCTAGTGCCGGGAATGGTTGCCAAGGCAGGGTCTGATTGTAAGACCCACGCGAGCGCTACTTGCGCGGAAGTGATGCCTTTTGCTTCAGCCATTTTACCCACAATGTCTAAAAAGACTTGGTTTTTCGCGATCGTCTCTTCCTGAAATCGCGGCCCCATCAAGCGCCAATCATTGGAATCCAGAGATTCCCGAGTCAGTTTGCCAGTCAAAAATCCACGCCCCAACGGTGAGTAAGCGACATAAGTAGTCCCAAGCTCACGACAAGTATCAATAACCGCGTCAAATGGCTCACGGGTCCAAAGGGAAAACTCCGTTTGCAGGGCGCTGATCGGGTGAACCGCGTGGGCTCGGCGGAGTTGATCAGCATCCACTTCGGAGACCCCAAGGTAACGGACCTTGCCCTCTGTCACCAATTCGCTCATCGCACCAACGGTGTCTTCAATCGGAGTGTCCGGATCGAGTCGATGCATGTAATAAAGATCGATCGTATCCACCCCCAACCGTTGTAGGCTCTTCTCACAGGAATCCTTCACGTATTCGGGTTTACCACAGACTCCCATCCGAGTTCCGTCGTTATCCCGAACGACTGCAAACTTGGTAGCGATCGTGAGTTGATCCCATTTCCCAGCAAAGGCTTTGCCGAGCAACTGTTCATTGCGACCCACACCATACATGTCGGCGGTGTCAAAAAAATCAACTCCCAGATCCAGGGCAGCATGAAGTGTTTCAATGGACGTCGTATCGTCACTTGGGCCGTAGAAATCGGACATTCCCATACAGCCTAGGCCCATGCGATTGATTGTGATATCAGAGTTTCCGAGTGGAATCGTTTGTTTCATATGATTATATTAATTCTGAATTGCATCGTTGTGATGATGCAGAACAGTATATATCAATTTTAAACAGGAACAAGGAATGCCTTATCATAGGATAAAATGTTCTATGATAACTACGAATTGAGATAGATCCGACATGAATATCAGTGAGAACCGCAGGCAAGACATCGCAACATTACTCAAATCCCGAAGAGACCTCATCCAGCCCGAAGACCTTGATTTGCCACGCGGAAAACGGAGACGGATCCCCGGGCTACGAAGGGAAGAGGTTTCCCAACTCGCCGGGGTTAGCACCGAATGGTATAGTTGGCTAGAGCAAGGACGCGACATTCGTGCTTCTGCACCGACCCTGCAACGCATCGCACGAGTTCTGCGGCTCGCCCCGAGTGAAGAAGCCCTCCTTTTGCGTCTATCCGGTCACAACATCAATGTACTGCGAGAGCCCAACCCATCCATCGAAATACCCTATCAACTCCAGGCGTTGCTCGACCAACAACATCCCTCACCTGCTTTTATATCAGGCAATCGATGGGATTTTCTCGCCTGGAACGAACCGTGCAAACTGATCCTGGGTGACCTCGATTCTATTCCGATTCCAGAGCGCAACACTCTCTTCAATCTATTCAAATCTAAACGCTATCGCGAAATCTTGATCGATTGGGAATACCACGCACGAGGAATGGTCTCCAAACTCTACACCATGAGCTCCGAATGGGAAAGCGACCCATGGTTCTCCGAAACAATCCGGCGGTTAAAAGAAGAGAGTCCCGAATTCCTGAAATTCTGGGAAGAAAGAGAAGTCAAACCCTACCGCGATGGCTACAAGAGCTACAATATCCCAGCAGTTGGACGACTCAATTTCAATTATTCCTACTTCAAGGCAGTCGATGAGACCTATAGTCACTTCAACATTGCAATTTTCGTGCCCTCCGACACCGCAACCGAACAACGCTTGTCTCAAGCCCTGGATTCTTCAGACGAAAGTATTCCCGCAAAATCGATTGCGCTCTAAGGTGCTGAAATTCCGCGTTTTTGGGGACAGATCCTCGTTTTCAAGGTTACGAACGATGGCAGTGACTCCGACAGGAAAAATATCGAATGATTGGCGGTTCTGCATTATTTTCGAAAAAATCTGTTACGCTGATCCTTTTGAGGAGTAACCCTTAGAAATAACCGATAATCGAAAACAAAACCGGGTGAACGAAGACAGCGACAATGAAATAATGCAGCGGGTGCGAGACGGGGAACTCGAAGATTTGAGTATTCTCTATCAACGCTATCACGTGATGTTGTTTGCTTTTTTCATCAAACACACACGACAAAAATCATTGAGCGAAGACTTGGTGCAAGAGGTGTTTCTTCGAATCATGAAATATCGGGGCACTTACCGCCCCGGACAACCATTTGTATCTTGGCTTTTCTCGATTGCCCGCAATACCAAAAACTCAGCTCATCGCAAACACACAAAAGGTTCGGAGTTTCTGCACGCACCATTGCACGAAGACGACCCTACGAAGCATGAGGGAGTTTCCACGGAAACGCTGCCCAACGATGAGTTGGATAAAAAACTCAAAACCGAACTACTCTATGAAGCTCTCGAGTTGATGACTCCGGAGAATCGTCAGCTCATCGTACTTCGCCGAATCCAACACCTTCATTATCCGGAGATCGCAAACCTTCTAAACTGCGAAATGGGGGCATTGCGGGTTCGAACTCATCGGGCCTTTACGGAACTGAAATCCCACTACCAGAAACTTTTAAGAAAGCATTCCAATGAACTGTCAGTATTTTAAAGAACTCATTTTCGATTACCTTGAAGCGGAACTGGAAGAAGCTTTATCACACGATTTCGAGCACCACCTAGAGAACTGCCGCGATTGCCAACATTCACTGCTCGAGTCACAGGAACTTTGGAAGCTAACCGGCAACCTTCCCACTCCGTCACCAGAACAAAAGGACCGTTTTCATGCCTCGCTGAAGGCCTATCAAAAAGGAATCGAAGAAGGGGAATTGTTAGCAAAAAGCAAGCCTTCCAACCTCCTTGTTTTCAGTGATTTTCGCCAGATGTTTCAACGCCCCATGATGCATGCAGCAGGTTTGTTGTTCATGTTTGCGGCGGGGGTCATCACGACGCTGACAATCCATCAATCTGATATATTCTCTGACGGAGTTGAGTCTCAACGCTTGGTTGTAGGAAAGGACATGCAAGCCCTCCAACAGGAAGTGAATCAACTCCGGGAGATGACAGTATTGTCCATGCTCCAACAATCCACCTCCTCGGAACGACTCAAGGGAGTGAATTGGGTGTTGGATCAACGATCGACGGAAACAAGTCCACGCGTTCTAGCAGCACTCTTTTCAACTCTAAGCAATGATCCGAGCACCAGTGTCAAGATGGCTGCTGTGGATGCTCTCGGGAGTTACGCAGATGACTATAACGTGAGAGGCAAAATCATCCATCAGCTTGCAACAAAGCATTCGGAATTTGTTCGCATCGAACTGATGAAGGTTTTGGCAAACTACCAAGATGACAGGGTTCTCCCCATACTCACTACCCTAAGGGACGATCCCGAGGAAAACGAGGTAGTTCGTGAAATGGCCAGATGGTCAATTCTCAGGATTACCGAGACCAGCCAACCGGGGAATCTCCCTCAAGGAAATATCTAAAGATTTCTCGTTTTAACATCATCGTCAAACCCATCAACATCATCATATGAAACATCATCCCATCAGCCGAATTTTCCTTTTTTCAAAAAAGGGGCGTTCTGAAAAAACCTTCATGAAAGCGGTCTTTGCGTCGCTATTCGCATTCGGAATCAACCTGCAAGCGATCAGCCACGATTTTGAGCAGCAGATTGAGAAAAATATCGAAGAGGAATACAGCTTAAGTGCTCCGACTGCCCCTGCAGAAATCTTTGTTGATATCGTAACCGGTTCAATTGAGGTAAAGGGCTACGAAGGCTCGTCGGTCAAACTCTCCATCCTTCGCAAGATATCCGCTGACGATGAAGCCCATCTGGAGAAAGCTCAGGACGAGGTGACCATCGATATCACCAACGATGGCAATACCGTTAAAATCTATGAGGACGGACCTTATCGGATGGAAAATGGAAGAACGAACTTCCGCGGATCTGATTACTACGAATATCGCAACAAGTTCGATGTGTCGCTCCTCATACCGCACCAAAGCAATCTCGTTTTGAAAACTGTGACCGACGGAGATCTCTCAGTTTCAAATGTCTCGGGTAGTTTTGATGTCAGCAATGTCAATGGTGAGCTCTTCATGCAGAAAATGAATGGGCATGGAAAAGCTCAAACCATCAATGGATCCGTTAAAGTGAATTTTGATAAAAACCCTTCTGAAAACTGCACCTTCAAAACGATCAATGGAGATATCGTCGTAGATTGCAGACCAGGGTTGGATGCCGAGATCCTGTCCAAAACCTTCAATGGCCAGACCTATACTGATTTTGAAGTCTTTCCCATTCCCAACGAAATTTGGGCGCAGATGAAAGCTATGAAAAGGAGTAAAACCAAAGAAGGAATGCTGAGAATTCGCAGCAATGGCTTCTCAGGGATCAGGATTGGGAACGGCGGGCCCCAATTCAAATTTGATACCCTGAACGGAGATGTAAAAATCACCCAACAAGGCAGCGAAACCCATTCTTAAAACAACCTAGAAGCCCTTTAAAATCATCTCAACATCAACACCATCCCAACTCAATCTATGAAAACGAATACGATTACGATCCCGAATACGATTACGATCCCGAATAGGATTTCGAATTACGCCAAGTTGGCTGCCATTGTTTTATTCGCATCAACTTCCATTTTGTCAGCACAAGAAACCGACACAACAGCTCAACCCAGACAAGTTCCCGACGTTATTGAAATACCCTTTTCTTCGGAAGATGCGGCAAAGTACTTATCCGTCGATATGATGAAAGGAAGTATCACCGTGATCGCCCACGAAGAGACAGATGTTCGTGTCGAAGCGGTCTGTCGCTACAAAGCTCAGAAGAAGAACAAAGAGGGCAAGGATGGACTTCGTGTGATTAACGGAAGATCAACCAGTGGCTTATATGCTGAAGTCAAAAACAACAAGATGGAGATCGGGGTCGAAAACTGGAAAACTGCTGTCGATCTCACCATCTACGTGCCGAAGGAGGTTTCGCTCAATTTAAACGTGATAAATGATGGGAACATATCAGTTCGAGGGGTTTCCGGAGACATTGAAGCGGAATGTATCAATGGGAGTGTCGAAATCCTCGAATCTCGCGGAAGCGTGCTCGCCCATGCCCTTAATAAGGATCTTAAAGTGGAGCTGATCGAAGTGGATCCAAACAAATCCATGTCATTCTCATCCATGAATGGCGATATCGATGTGACCTTGCCTGCTGATACAAAAGCAGATCTGAAATTGGATACTTTCAACGGTGAAATTCTCTCCGACTTCGAAATGATATTGGAAGAAGAGGCACCTAAACCTATCGTCGAAGACAACAAAGGACACAAAGGTCGATACAAAGTCAGTTTTGAAAAAGCCACCCACGCAACCCTCAACGGCGGCGGTGAACTCTTCCATTTTGAAACCCACAACGGCGACATCCTCATCCGCAAAGGAACCAAAAGGTAATCCCTACCTCAGAAAATTTACCACCATCATCTCAACAAAACAAAAAGGACTCACCAAATAGTTCCGGTGAGTCCCTTTTTGCCAAAGCTTAGAGACAAGATAGCGATTTTAGAGAGCGAAAATGTCAGATTTCCTTCCTACAGATGGACCCACTAGATCATGTCGGATCTTAAAGGTCACAACTTAACACCATTCGAATGAGACTGCCTTCGATCCGTATTTCACAAAATACGGATAATCCGGTAACAAAAAGGTAACACATGTAAGTTATGGTAAGTGCTTCAATGATCAAAAAAACAAGCACACCACATGAAAAAAAACATCTTTGTCTTATCAGCATTCCTCTGGCTTCTGGGTATCGTCGGATGCACGACCACGAATACGTCGGCGACCTATGACCAATTGCAGAAAAGCTACACGATTCAAGAGGGTCGGGTATTGCGGGTGGATGAAATTCTCATTGACGACAGCGAGAACCCTCATGAAGGAGCCCTAGGAGGAGCCATTGCAGGCGGAGTCATCGGAGGAGACCAGAGTGACGCGACTGGAGCGGTTATTGGGGCAATTGTCGGTAGCGTTGCAGGAGCACTAGTTGATGAATGGAACAAAGTGGAAGCTTGGCAGTTACTGATCGAAAAAACAGATGGGGATCGGATTCAAGTGCTTCAGCGCAAAGACGACACCGGAGATTTCTATCCCGAGCAACACGTTGAAATACTGACCGATTTTCAGGGTAGCACAATTATACGCAAGTTATCCTGAATTTTGATCGAATTGAGTCCATCAAGGTTATGGAGACTGGGTCTGGAATTCAGTAGACCTTATTAAGAATTAGGAAATAAAGGAAGGACCTGAAGAATAATGGAAGATGAAAGCACCCTTTGGTAGAGAATCGTGATGCTTGAAAACGAGATCTGCGGCATGAAAATCATCCGATCTTAGCGTTTTTCGATATTTCCAAAATTCCTCATTAAAATGCAAATTCCTAGGATTTTCGAAATCAATCACTTGATGGAAACGATCCATTCCCATAATTTGGATCGCACCCTCGTTCACTGATTCATTATCTTCAGATTGAATGTCACAACCAGAAACAGTTGCAAAGCCGAAACGGAAACGGCAACGCAAACGGTCTCGTTATCCCTATACCCGTAAGGAGAAAACGATCGTTCTGTTGGTTTGCACCCAATTGACTTTCGCAATCTGGGCGTTGGCCCTCACAACGCTCTGGTCTCAGATTGTGTTTACCATTATTTCAGGATTCGGTCTTCTGTTTGCCCTTCTTCCACAATTTTACGCGAAACCTTCCCAGAAAGATCCACGCCTAAACTTTCAAAACAGTCTTCATCGACTGACTCACTACCCGGTCTTCTGGTCCGGGTTGCTGTTACTCATGTATATGCTGGTGCAGTCTCTCAACCCGGCATATGGATACGACTCAGACCCTGAGTTTTGGCGAGCTTATCCAATTGATCATATTGCTTGGCTGCCAAGCGGCATTGCCAGTCCCTTCCACGCCATGAACGCCCAACACCTCATGCTGATATTCTCGGGTGCATGGTTGATGCAATGCATGCTCAAAGTGGGAATTATAAGGCGTAACTCATTTATAACGATCCTTTGGGTCATCGTCTTTAACTTCATTGCACTGGGCATTCTCAGTATCGCTCAAAAACAAAGTAACGCAGAGGAAGTCTTTTGGTTGTATTCAGTAGTCCCGAATTTTGTCGGATCAATCCCCTACAACAACCGAGCAGCGAACCTCTTCATCATGGGATTAACCCTGGCAATGGCCCTCTACTTCCTTCACTTGAAGGCCATGCGCATGCAACTTCGGCATTCTGGACCTCATCTTGTCGTATTGATAGCGATCGTATTCATTTTTGGTCTATTGTGGACAACGCAGTCCCGGGCAGGCGTGATACTGGGGTCACTTCTTCTCGCAGCATTCCTGCTGCTCACATTGATCCCGAGTCTTCGGGATGGCTCAACATTCACCCACAAACTCATCCTTTCCCTAGCGATGCTTCTGCTTATAACAGCAGCGACCTTTTACACCCTACGTATTCCAGACCGCGATCTAACGATTGAAGATCTTGGGAACCTCAGGGAAGAGATTCAAAACATTGATTCCAACGCGAGGACACTTTCCACCCGTATCACCTTAGAAATGTTCTCAGAACGCCCGCTTTTTGGATGGGGTGCAGGAAGTTGGCGGTACGTATTTGCCTATTACCAACTCGACCACCCCGAAATTCAATATCTTGATACAAGCAAGTCCCAACCTGCAGTATGGGAAGACGCCCACAATGATTGGGTGCAATATCTTTCAGAACTAGGAATCATTGGCTTTTTGCTACTGCTTTTCACCTTCACTTGGCCTCTCATCGAATCCCTTATTTTTATTCGATCTCTTCACCTAACCCAAGTGGCACTTTCCCTTGGACTCATTGCGGTTTTTCTCCATGGCCTCCTGGACTTACTACTGCAAAACCAAGCGATTCTCGTATACATAGCATTCATCAGTTTTCTCATCAATCGACTCAATATTGAGCAATTGCGGGCTAAAACCACCCTGACAAACCCCAAATAACCGTAGTTTTACCCAAATTTCACAATCAAACATTGCCTATTCCAGGAAAGCACTTCTACTTAAATTCGAATTCTATTCATACGACTATGAAAACATTCAAAAGTATAATCGCACTTACAGTGCTCATGTTTGCAACTTCCATGTTCGCGGACACTCTAGTAAACTCGGAAACACTTGCTGATGGCACAGTGATTCCCGCTGGCTCCGAAATGATAGTTGGTGATAACGGCGTAGTTCAATACAAAGACAGCAATGGTGTTATTCTCGCATCAGTGAAAGTAATCACCACTTCTCAAGGACCTCGCACTGAAATCACAAAACGTATCGCTGACGGAAGCTACGTGTTGGTTGTTGTTTCTCCAACTGGAGCGACTTCTACAACTCCAACACCCGCACCTACAGCTGTAACTCCTGCAACCGGAGGAACCGTTGGTGGTTCTGTCGGAACTCAAGGACCTTCTGGAACAAGTATTCCAAATAATCCAGCAACCGTAATTTAACGAACTGGTTTTTAGATTTTAACATCTAACAAAAAACCTCAGGACTTTCGTCCTGAGGTTTTTTTGTGCGAAAAAAAATTCACTTAGTTCAGAATTATGTCAAACATCTGGGCTGATGCTAACTGCAGCAGTGCGATCAATCAGCTGCTAAAGCTTCTTCCAGGCTCGCAAGGATCACCCAGCTTTTTGATTCCTCAAACGCTCGACATTCCTGCGAAATCTTTTCATTCCCAATGATGTGATACTTCAAAGTTAACTCAGCGCAATTCTTCATAGCATCGAGCAAAAGCTTTATCACATTCATGTTGAGAACTTCAAGTTCATGAATATCAAAAATGATCTTCTTTAGTCCGTTATCGACCGCTTTTGAGATCTTTTCAATCAAAAATCCATTTACTTCATTGATGGCATGAGTCGTAGGATTCGCGGGCAAAATGATCTTAAGGTAGTCCTTTTCGACCTGAAAGTATTTTTCGGAGGTATCCAAATTCGCAGCGTTCGCAATCTTGGTTTCCACTTCATGGAAGTCTAAAGGCTTGGTAATAATGTTAGTGAAACCTGTATCCTGTGCCCGAGTCTGTTCATGAAGATCCGTCTTCACCACCAATGCAAAAATCGGGGTGTATTTGTTTCTAGGATTAGATCTTAAGATTCGGAACAATTCGATTCCCTGGTCCCTGGGTAGAGAAAGACTGATGATGATGATATCCTGTTTGCTCTCCTGAGCAGCATCGATGGCTTCCCCGGTAGAACTCACACAATTAACAGTCCAACTTGGGTTACTGAAACCAGCCTTGAACTGTTCTTCAATCGCAGGCTTATCTTCAACTAACAAAATACTGAGCGGATCAGTGAGTTTCTTCCGTACTTCCTGTTGCTCAGAGATTGGGCGTAAATCGATCACTCGCCCGATTTTTTCGATAAGAGTGTCTTCGTTAAAAGGTTTAACCATGTAATCGCGAATACCAATTTTTGCGATTTTCATCACGGTTTCTTTGCCAGCTTCAGCGGTCAACATGATCACAGGGATGTGCTTTAGCGCCGCATCTGCTTTCAATTTGGTAAGCATCTCAATTCCATCCATCACTGGCATGGTAATATCGAGAAGGATACAATCGGGAGCCTCTTTACTTGCAGCTGCAAGTCCTTCAACACCGTTTGTTGCTTCGGGAATTTCGAGATCAAATTCCTTGAAGGCCTTTTTAACAATCATTCGGACGGCCTTCGAATCATCAATGGTAAGGAGTTTTTTGCTCATACTCGTCGTTCAGAATGATGGATTATTCTTCGCCTTTGCGGATGAAAAGATCCGCGACAAACGAATTTCCTTCCGTGTCAAAGTGGAAGGTTTCCCGTTGGGCTTGCGAGGTTGATTCGACAGAGAAACCACTTCCTCTCAGGATGGAGGGGATCGTCAGCTGACAACTGTAACCTTTATGACTGAGTTGATTCTTGAAGCCTCCCACTGTCATGTTGGCCAATTCACCCAATGCATCGTTAATGGTTTCATGGTCACTGTCTTCGACCTCATCCATACCTAATAACTGCATCGTCAGGCTCTTGGCTAGGGAAACATCCATACACAAATAAACCATGCCATAGATTTTACCACTAAACCCCACATTCGCCGCAATCATCTCCGTGTCTGTGCTAAACGCAGGAGTGCAATTTTCTTCGGCAGGCATCGAGGACTCGTGTTTATCGAGATCAACCTGGAGGCTCAGCATGGTACTGAATACATCCTGAACTGAAGACATCATCATGCCGACAAGTTCTTCTTCTGGAATATCTATTAATTTTGACATATTTTTGGAACTAAGGATTTCTGAATTACTTCACACTTGGATCAGGGACTTCAATTCCTTCGACTCGATACTGATTGATCTTATTTCGAAGTGTGCGAATGCTAATATTTAGCATGTCAGCAGCGTGAGTTCGGTTACCCTGAGTGAGGTTGAGAACGTGCAGAATATGTTTTCGCTCAATATCCTCCAACGTTACGACTCCACTTTCATTTGACCCATCAGGTCCTTTCTCTTCAGACACGCTATCATCGCCGCTTCCTGTAAGAGATGTTGTCACAGCTACAGATTCCGAAGAAAACGGCTCACTTTGCTCCGTCATTCGGATCAACCCCAAATTGGATGGGGTGATGTAACTGTTATTATCGCTTAAGATCACGGCTCTTTCTATTGTGTTTTGAAGTTCTCGAACATTTCCGGGCCAATCGTGGCTCACTAATGCTTCTTCGGCAGATTTTGAGTATCCTTTAACCCGATGACCATGTTTTCTTGAAAATGCCTGTAGAAATTTCTCGGCAAGCAATTTTATGTCCACCTTGCGTTCTCTAAGTGCCGGAACATGAATGGGAAAAACATTTAGACGGTAGTACAAATCCTGTCGAAAATTCCCCTCCTTAACCTCTTTCATTAAGTCTCGATTAGTGGTGGCTATAACTCGCACATTGACACTTATCGTTTTGTTGCCACCGACCCTTTCAAACTCCTTTTCCTGGAGTACGCGCAGAAGTTTTGCCTGCAACTGAGGAGATATTTCACTAATTTCGTCGAGGAGAATGGTTCCGTTATTTGCCAATTCAAACCGTCCTTCCCTCCGTTGAGTGGCTCCAGTAAAGGATCCCTTTTCGTGACCGAAAAACTCGCTTTCAATCAAGTTTTCCGAAATTGCAGCACAATTGACACGAATAAACGGACTATTTGAGAGAGAACTCAGCCGGTGGATATCGTTGGCCACCATTTCCTTACCCGTGCCATTTTCACCCATGATGAGCACGGTTGCTTCCGTAGCAGCGACCTTTCGAATCACCGCTTTTAGTTCTTTCATGTTGGGTGAAGCACCAATGATTTCACTCTCTGACCCTGCTTCTGTGTTAAGGTAGCGACTCACCTTAACAAGTTGAGAGTAGGTTTCTGCCTTTTTCAGCACCACTTCAATTTGATCCATTGAAAATGGCTTGATGATGTAATCGAATGCTCCAAGACGCATGCATTTAACAGCAGACTCGACGGAGCCGTACCCTGTCATCATCACAACCATCGGCTTATCGGGATCCTCAGCAATTCGTTCCAATAACTCAGTGCCATCTCCGTCAGGCAGTCTAACATCGAGTAGTATGAGGTCAAAATGGTCTTTTGCGAGATAAGCTTCGCACTCCGCAATCGTTGACGCACTCGCAACCACATACCGTTTGTTGCGAAGCTGTTGTTCCAGCGATTTCCGGATGATCATCTCATCGTCGACTACGATTATTTTGTCAAATGCCATGCTTTGGGGCAGCCTAAGCCAGGATTATTGTGTGAACCGGAAACAGAAGAATTTTCTTATTACCATAATTCGAACTCGTTTTCACGATTTTTAAAGACAAATTATCTATAAACTCATATGGTAAGAAGACGATTAATCAAATCAAGTTCTCTTCTGATTATCAACAACTTAGTCAATTCACATTTTAACAACCAGGCATCGGCGTGAAAATTACTCCTATCAATTTTAGCACTTACCTCGAACCAGAGCTTATAAGCTTCTGGAAGGAGCATCGATTCAGTGAAGGAAAAAAGGTCGAAGTCCAAAGGACCCACAGCCTTAAACATCGGCAAACTACTCTAAATGCCGTTGCCACGGATAAAAATGGAACCTCATCTCTTCTCTCAAGTGTTCAGTTAATTGAAATCCCACAGCAGGAAAATAATCCCGCCTTAAATGGTATGATTCATCTCTCCCACATGAATCAACCAACACAGCTACTGATGGTCTTCAAAAGCGATAGTGATGCGGATAGATGGGCAAAAGCGATTGTTAATAAAATTCGCATGTTGATGGTAGGAGCACCAGATGAGGCCGAAGGTGCGCCCGTAGAAGAGACTGAAGAGGAATCGGAAGAACCCAGCGAACCAATAGCCGATGATGAAACTGAGACTGCCTAGGCCAATCAATAGCCTGTATTCTCAGTTAGATTCAGGAATGCGGTGTTTGTCGTAGATCCCTTTAATCGTTTGCAACGAATGCTTTGGCGAAGGTTTCTCCATTTTTGGCAATAAAGACTTCAATAATAATTGCTCATTTTCACGATCGAGAAGCAGGATTCTCATGATCTTTTTTTCCACTGACTTCAGTTTCTCTTTAACTGCGGGCAATAACTCAGGCGAAGTTTCGTGAAATTCCTTTAGCGATGCCAAAGATTCATCCAGTTGTGGGAGTAATCCCTTTTTCTGCGCCAACAAGTCATCTTCGACGGAAGGAGGTTGACGTCGTAGCATCCGGTTTTCCTCGTTCAAGACGACTAAAATATCTTCACAAAGTTTCAAATGTCTGTCTACTACTTCAGTATTCATATTTTTAATCTGATGAGATATTATTATTGAGGGTTTTGATGCTTTGCAAACACTTCTCCCAGTCGTTTTTTCAGATCGTTTCGATTTCGTTTTCCCTTTTCATCAGCCTTTAGAGACTCCACACGCCCCCATGATTTCGGAATTTTGAAAGCTTCCATTTGATCGAGCAAAGCAGATTTCATAACCTTAGAATCCAAATCACCTCCATCGATTGAAGTGTAAAGACAAACGACACGTTCACCCCACTCAGAATCTTCAATCGGTCCAACGACACAATCCTCAATGCCAGGTAGCTCACGGATCTTTTCCTCCACTTCGAATGGGTTCACTTTTTCGCCACCGGTTACGATCAGATCATCCATACGGCCCAGGACATGGAATCCATCTTCTGCATCCAAATACCCGAAGTCTTTTGTGAAAATTCGCTTCAAAAGGCGAATAATGCGGTCCGTTGTTTCTACCGAATTCAAACTCACATACCCCGAACAAAGGGAAGAAGATGCCACTACAATTTCCCCTTCATTGCCAGTGACGATTGAATCCCCTTTAAGATCGACAATCTCGACGCTCGCGTGTGGAAAAACCGTCGCACCTACAAAGAGATCATCCGCGGAATTGATAAGTTTTCCCGCGATCATTCCAAGAGTCTCCGTCATTCCATACGTTACCCACGGATGGATCCCTTTTTTTAAGCAATGAGTCAACACCTCTACCGGGCACGGGCCGCCTCCGACAATGACCCAATCAGCCTTTTTGAGCATCAAAAAACTCTTTTTATCAGTCAGCATTCTTTGCAGTTGTGTTGGCACCACAGAAATCCACTTTTCACCGCTGATTTCGCTCCACATTTTCCTGCCAAATTCCCCTTTAAAATAGTTTGAATCCGAGAGAAAAGAACGGATCACCTGCATCCACCCACTGACATGCCACAGTGGAAGATCATTGCAGTAATTAAAATCTCCCCGTTGCACAGAGCGTCCATAAAACTGCAACCCCGCCCCAGAAACAGCGGCTAACATGGTATCCTCATCATGGATTGCGAATTTTTGCTTACCCGAGCTCCCTCCCGTTGGAATCATCAATTTCCCTACTAATTCAGCATTTTCTCCACAGCAATCCTTCGAGCGAATATTTCCCTGGATCAAATCCCATCCTTGCTCAGTCAGAACAAAGTCGGGTGGAAACCGTTCTCTTAATGACGCAAGTGCTGAGTCGTTCCAAGCTGGCGGGATAAACCAGACATTCACACCTTTACAAAGCCCCGCAAATCCCCCTCCAATCCAGTCTTCAAACACTGAAGTATGAATCCACAAGTTCCTCGCGGAAAAACTGCTTTCATGCTCAAAAAATGAAAGCTTCTGCAAACCTTGGTCAAAACACTTCCTTGCTTCGTGTAACTCATTCGTCTTTAGCCAATGCTCTACGTGTTGTTCCGCAAATTGATTCATGCGAGGTGATTCCATACCGTTTCCAAGTTTATCAACCCTCGGTGATACCCAGATTCTCCTTTTGGATAGCTCAATTTATCATCGAATACGGTTTGCGTATCTAGGCCGGGATTAAGGTCAAAAGGGGCAAGCTCAAGTAATTGAGAAAACCCGATAGCAGTTTCGAAAACAGATGAGATCACGACCCGATCCATCGGTATTCCAAAACGACTCATCACCTTCAAGTCCCCAAGACTGGGTTTAATCACAAATAAGAATGGTTCGAGCCCTTCCGGTTTTTCAATTTGTCCCTGCAACATTTGCAAAGATTCATCTAAAGCGATCGGAATAGAATAAGTGTCTGCCAACTCCTGAAGCTCGTTAAAATACCAACGATCGAGGGGTTGCTCAATAAACTCAATAACATCCTCGAACTCAGCTAAAGCGTCCATCCACTGCCTTGCCTCATCGATGCTGAGTTGTTCGTTCGCGTCGAGTCTGATGCGTTTTGCCTGAGCTCTACAAATCCTTGCAACTCCGAGAACTTCAGCAATGGCATCGTGTGTGGATATCGAATCACTACCGATCTTCAGTTTTATTATTGAGAGATTCCAGAGGGATCCTCTCGAGCGACAAAACTCAGCGATGTCATCCTGTTGCAAGAGTCCAGCTGAGAGAATAGGGGCAACGGCATCGATTTCTTTCCCCGTATTGGTCACAAACTCATCGGAGTTCTTGAGACCAGTTACAGCCGATTCCAAAGCATACTGCACACAGGGGAAATTCTGCCCATCTAGCTCTGCAATCGTTGTATCCCTTACCACCCCACAGAAAGATTTAAATAATAATGACGCTTTTTCCACAGATTCGGAACCAAACGATTCCAATGGCGCCACCTCACCAAATCCAATACGCCCCGCTTCATCCATTATTTTCAATAAAATCCCCTCACGGAACCGCGACAAAGAAGGGCCCAAACGAACCGGTCGACTAAAGGCACGCCGATAAAGTTTATACTGAAGATGAAAACGCATAGATTCCAGTAGCTTGACCTTGGAAGTGTCCTCGAAACAAAAGCCTGAATCAACATTTTAAGGATTTCAACTGGGATGATAGCAACGTGATGATTCGCTTCGAAAATCCTACTACAAAGAAGCGAGCGTTAATATGTTACTAGCTTACATCAAAAACAAAAATCACATTCGAGAGAGAGGATCAGGATGTTTTCCTCTGCATGCATTCCGTATTTGACGCCGCATATATGAAACGTAAGCTTTGCAGCGATTGATCCGAGATAACGACAAACCCATCCAACTATAAAAACAGGTGAGCAAAGGAAAAAAGATCCTAGTTATCGATGATGAGCCCGATGTAACTGAATTATTAGATTACAAGCTCAAAAGTGTAGGTTTCAGCGTAAGAACCTCAAACAATCCGGCCCTGATCCTCGGTGAGGTGAAGGACTTCCTTCCCGATCTAATCGTATTGGACATCATGATGCCAGAACTCAACGGGCTTCAAGTGTGCCGAATGATTCGATCCAACCCATCACTCGAAAAAATCCCGATTATTTTTTTGACCGCAATGGGAGAAATGGAAGACCGAGTCGAAGGACTAGAAGCCGGAGCAGACGACTACATCAGCAAACCATTCAATACGAGAGAGTTGATATTGCGAATCAACTCAATTTTCAAACGGGTAAGCAGCGGAGATGAACGACAAAAATCGACCATTACTATCGGTGAAATCACGATCGATATCGAACGTCACCGAGTAATCGTTTCCAACAACGAACTCACACTAACAGCAACAGAATTCAGACTGTTACATCTTCTGATGAGTCGCACAGGGAATGTGCTCAGCCGGGAGAAGCTGCTTTCGCATGTTTGGAATTATAATGCGGATGTGGAGACGAGGACTGTCGATACCCATATTCGCCGACTCCGCGAGAAGCTGGGCCAAGCTGGCGATATCATCAAAACCGTGAGAGGTGTAGGATACAAAATTATTGATGTCGAATAAATGATAGGACAGCACGCCCTCGTTAGCGCCAGATGAAGGATATTATACTTTTCATTGCGATTGTTGTTTCGATCGGATCCGTGTGGCAGTTGATTCAACTCTGGATCATTCTCCGCGACCTGTCGCATGCGGTAGAAAAAAAAGCGACCTATCTACAGCAATCGCCAACCAATACCATTCGATTTTTCAAAATTCATCACTTAGTCCGCAACTATTCCATACTACTGGAACATGAACGGAAGATGAAGCAATTGGAGTATGAATTGCACCATCAAATCGAGGCGGTATTGGGGAAAATTCAGGAAGCCGTTTGTTCAATTGACCAAAACAATATCATCGTCCACTCGAACACGGCTGCTTGCAATACCTTCAATAAAGGAGAACCGATTCGTGGAAAACGCATCGAAGAGTTGATACGAAACCCGGAGTTTTTGGATATCGTTCATTTGGCAAAAAATGGGATGGAAAGATTTCATCGTGAAATCGCCATCCCCATCGCGGACTTGCAATGCTGGTTTGAGGTTTCGGCTACCCCAGTATCGGAATCATCTTCCCATCCTTACGGTTCCGTCATATTCGTTTTCCACGATATTACGCGATTGAAGGAGCTTGAAATTGTGAAAAATAATTTTGTGGCGAATGTCTCACACGAGCTCAAAACACCTATCACAATTATCAAGGGCTTCACTGAAACCCTGATCGATGAAGGAGATCAAATCGATGAGGAAACTCGCATCAAGTTCCTCAGGAAAATCGAGAGCAATTCGGAGCGCCTCAATCTCATTGTTCAAGATCTCCTCACATTGTCCCGGCTTGAATCCGAACCCAAGTTCCTCAAGAAGTCCCTAACTTCTATCCAGGAACTGCTGGATGGAATTTCCGACACATCAACGTCCCTCATTAAGCCAGACCAATCGCTCAAAATCATCAATGAAACAGATCAATTGGAGGTCAATATGGATGGTTTTAAGATCAGCCAAGTCATTCAAAATCTCATCGAAAATTCGATTCAGTATGCCGGTGACGCTTGCGATATCGAAGTAAAAGTGTCGATGAATGCGATGGGGGATCAACTGCTTTGTAGGGTAATGGATTCGGGGATCGGTATCCCGGAAGAAGATATCCATAACATCTTTCGAAGATTCTATCGTGTCGAAAAAGCGAGATCACGTCTCAAAGGAGGTACCGGGCTAGGACTGAGTATAGCCAGAGGTATTGTTCAACTTCACGGAGGTGAGATCTCTGCCCACAATCGTCCCGAAGGCGGGCTTTGCGTGGAATTCTCCCTACCCATCTAATACCAATGAGCGTATAAAAGACTTCAAACTGAAACAGATCTCATGCGAGCATGAGATACTACAGGTGATGAGGCGTAGCATCCGATGCTCGCATCGGATTATACCCAGATTGAACTAAACGCTAATCGGTAGAATACCAATGAGGGTTTATATTACGTCATTCAAAAAAGGACGGGACGGGGCGGCCTCTCGATCCGGGTGATTGTCCCTAAACACAAGGTGTTTATCATCATCTAGCCGCTGTTCCGCCTAACAAAAAGCCCCGCTAAAAATTCGCGGGGCTTTCATTTTTGAAAAGTATCTCAGAGAACTTCAGTTTAAACTTATGCTTTTCCGTTTTCCCGCTTGATCGATTCGGATTCTGAGTCGTCGCCGACACCCGTATCTGGTTTTGCTCCAGCGTCAGAGCTCACATCTTGCTTGCTGTGATCAGATGGACTCGATTTAGAGTCCTCCTCATGCTCAACAACCCGTTGTTTGCGCTCAGAACTTCTACCCCCATCTTTTGACTCATCGACGACGACAAATGGGGCAGGTTCCGGCTCAGCTTCACTTGATTTTTCATCGATTTCCTGCGCTTGCGGATTGAGCGGCAAGCTTTTTCGAGCTTCTTTTCCTTTAACGACACGCACTCCGATCACCAATACATTGATGCTCCCGAGCTTACGGATACCTAAGCCTTCCTCCAGAGCTTCTTTGAGATGCTGCTGAAGAATATCTGAAACTTCTGCCAGTCTTCGGCTGGGAAGCAGGCGTATTCTCACATCTACGTGTAATTTCCCTCTCCTGGTGCGAATGGAAACCCCCGGTTTTTTTTCAATGTCAACCTGCTCTGATTTGGAGCGAATAATATCCACCAAAGCTGCACGGGAAATTTCTACATAGCCATTACCATTGGTAAATGCACGTATGCGGGATGGCTGTTTTTTTGACCAAAAGAAAACAAATACTAAAACCAATAGAACTAAGGCGATACCACTGGCAATCCAGGGATCGCTAAGGTAACTCCATAAGGTCTGCCCAAAGGCTAGCAAAAACTCCTGACACTGCTGCAGGAAGCCTTTAAATGCTTCCATTATTCAGCCTTAGTTTCAGGTTCTGGATCGTTTTTCTCAGCTGATTTCTTTTTGGCTGGTTTTGCTTCAGCTTCAACTTCCTTTGATTTCTCCTCGGTTACTTCTTCCTTTGATCGCGGTTTTTCAACCTTGTCGATGAAGACATCTACCTTAGTAACACCTTTGGAAGTCATCTTGGAAATCTTGTCGATGACCAGGCTCTGAATCGTGTAAGCCACACCGGCCAGTTCTACGCCAAATGCGAGGGAAACACGGATTTCGATAGAATATCCTCCGGCTTCATCTTCAGTTACTCGAACTCCTGAACGATTTTCTCCTTTGTTGGAAAAAATACCGGAGATAGAACCTGACCCAGTTCCGAGCACGTCGACTACCCCATCCACATCCAGGGTGATCATACGCACCATGTTTTCGACAACGGGCAGTGCGATTTGGATTTCTCCGAGTTGACCTTGTTCATCGCTGATTTCAGGAACACCAGCTTCATTTTGATTTTCTTCAGAATTCAGTTTGTTCATAATATGAGGTTCTTATTTGAAGTTTAATTTATCGATGTTGTCTCCGATGAAACGCGTTGTGGTTTCACCGTTCTGGAACGTTGGATGTCCCAGGATTGCTTTGAGAAAAGATGTGTTGGTTTTAATACCACGAATTATACACTCATTTAGAGCTCTGTCCATCCGTCGGATCGCCTTCTCGCGATTTTCTGCAACAGTGATTATTTTAGCAATCATGCTGTCATAGTGATGAGGGATAACGTATCCACTGTAGACATGGCTGTCAACTCTCACACCAAATCCCCCGGGGGGGTAAAACAACTCTACAGTTCCAGGGCTCGGTATGAAATTATTCGCAGGATCTTCTGCGCAGATACGACACTCGATTGCATGCTTATTGAAGATGATATCTTCTTGTTTCATGCTCAATGGTTCACCATAAGCAATTTTCAACTGCTCTTGGAGTAGATCAACACCTGTGACTTCTTCAGTAACCGGATGCTCAACCTGGATACGGGTGTTCATTTCGATGAAGTAATAACTCCCATCCGTATCTACCAAGAACTCAACCGTGCCCGCATTCTCATAATTCACAGCCTTGGCTGCTTTGATAGCATCATCCCCCATCTTCTTCCGGAGTTCAGGGGTAATGAATGGTGAAGGCGATTCTTCGATCACTTTTTGATGGCGCCGTTGAATCGAGCAGTCCCGTTCCCCCAGATGAATCACATTGCCATGCGAATCAGCAAGTATCTGGAATTCGATATGACGTGGATTTTCAATGAATTTTTCGAGATACACATCCCCATTACCGAAGGATTTCTCCGCCTCATTTTTTGCGGTTGCGTATTCTTTAGCAAATGCAGCTGAGTTGTGTGCGACTCGCATCCCACGCCCACCACCACCGGCCACTGCTTTGATAATGACGGGGAATCCAATTTCTTGCGCAATAATGAGCGCCTCTTTCTCTGATGCAATCGATCCTTCACTGCCTGGAATGATTGGAACCCCTGCCTTCTTTACTGTGTCGCGGGCAGTCGCTTTGTCTCCCATCAATCGAATCGCCTGTGGAGAGGGTCCGATGAATTTAATATTGCAGGAAGCACACTGCTCAGCAAATTCCGCGTTCTCCGCCAAAAATCCATATCCAGGATGAATGGCTTCAACATCACCAATCTCAGCAGCACTGAGAATCCGCTCTACCTTCAAGTAGCTTTGATTGCTCGGAGCAGGCCCAATGCAAATTGCTTCGTCAGCAAGTTGAGTATGAAGCGACAACTCGTCAGCTTGGGAATACACTGCGAGTGACTTCGTGCCAAGCTCACTACAAGCCCGGATAATGCGTAGGGCAATTTCCCCCCGATTTGCGATAAGTACCTTTTTAAACATGGTCAGTTATTTCAACGACTCGCATAGCGGCAAAACCCTACGCTTTTACTTTGAATAGCGGCTGACCAAATTCAACTGATTCACCGTCCTCAACAAGAACTTCCATAATCGTTCCCGATTGTTCTGCTTGAATTTCGTTCATTACTTTCATCGCTTCGATGATGCATACAACAGAATCCTCCGTCACTTTTTGGCCTTCACTGGCAAAAGAATCACTTTCGGGAGAAGGAGCTCGATAAAAAGTGCCCACCATCGGGGACTTGATGAATTCCACCCCGGCTTCTTCCACTGCGACAGCACCAGACCCAGGGGTCGGAGACGCAGCAGGGGCGGCATTCGACGGAACGCCTACAGGAGGATAAGCAGGAGCCTGAACCACTTCTCGAACGGGTTCGCCTCCCCGTCGAATCCTTATGGAGAAGTCTCCTTCATCGAGTTCAAACTCCACAAGTTCATTGTCTTTAATTATTTCTACTAGTTTCCGTATCTCCGTTATATTCATACTGTTGTTATGTCGATGATAGATAGAATCGTTCAATGATGTGTGACGATAACTATCGGTATATTATCCAAAAAGGCAACCGAATCCATGCTGAACACCACCTGATCAAAATCCATTAAAATGACATTCTATAGCCCGCTTGGATCGATCACCGTTTTCACTTCCGGTTCTTCCAAAGTTCCAGTTACCTGGACTTCAAACAAATGGGCAAATGGGCGCAAAACCAACGCTAAACCTGCAACTACAGGGAATTTAACCTCTCCAAGAGGATAAGCTTTGAGCCTAAAATTCAATGATCCATCCTCCATATTGATACTCCCTTTCGACCGCACTCGACTAGAGGGACCCGTGAGCTCCAGATTGTCCAAGTAAAGCATCCGTCCGTCTATTCGGAGTGGAGAGGTTGCGCGTTTTAAAGAGAACGACCCCAAATTCAATTCGGCATTATCCATCACCTTCGAGAAACCACCAAAAATGTGAACCCGATGAATGAGAGGATCATCCAACTCGAAACTACCTACTGCCTGCATGCCGCCCAGGTCGTTAATCGGACTGGTCCCGACCAAAGTCAAATCCATGTAGCTTTCATCTTCCGGCCGTTTGAGTTTGAATCCTCCCGAATTCTTTTTGGTATCTGTATTGTTTGAATCTGTATTTGAGAATTCCGCTTCGGAACGACCATCGACAACAAGGGCATCTGATGACTGCGCGGTGGAGACTTCCTCTTTGTTTTGAAATACTTCAATTTTCTCTACCGCTTCACGGAAATCAAAATCCTCAAGGTTTACGGTAAATTCGATCTTTTTTTCTGGCTTGGAACCAGACACCAAAAAGATTCCATTCCCACGTCCTTTTGCGAACTCAAAAGTGACTGGTTCCACCCTGAAAGTCTCTCCTTTTTTGTGCAAAACAGCATCAGCTGAGTCTAACTCTAATCCGAAAAACCAAGTGGGTTCACTAACATGTAATTTAACTTCGAGATCATCCAAATGGTTGAGCTCTGGAAATCCATCCTTTATCAGCTTACCCTTCAACCAAACATCTGCCCAGGCTTCCGGTTTGGTGTTATTGACGAAGGGATCCAGATCCTTCCCAACCAAAGGAGCTATAGTATGTAACGGTATATTGGTGTAGAGATCAAGAGATTGAGAAACATGCCGACTCCCCTTTGCTTCGTAAACGTTCTCGACTCGACCCGAAGCAACATTGTTTTCATTTTGAATATAGATATCGAATAGATCCAAATACTTCGAAATTGCATTGATTCTTACTTCTCCATGATCGATCTGCAGTCCCTTGTATTCAATATCATCAAACACCATTGATCCAAATGTATTTCGCTTCGATAAATCGTTGGTGGTTCCCCAAATATCAATATCAACTCCCACGGGATGGTCCTTGAAATCAAATTTCTCCCAGGTTCTTGACCACCATGGTTTGAACATCGAATTTAAATGAGGAGGGATTCCAGTGCCTTTAATGAGATACCGATATTCCGTACTCTCCAAAGAGCGATAAAGTTGGCCTTCAATCGCATACGATGAACGAGCCGCGTGGAACTCATTCAATACCACAGAACGATTCTGGTTGTCCCAGGTTCCTCGAGCTCGAGCATAAGAAAACGGAACCTCCTTCAGGACGACACCTTCTGATACAAGGCGGAAGGAAATATCTTCAATCGAACTCCAATCCTTCAACCTGAATTTGGCGGAAACATGCGGTAATCCTTCGAAGCTAAGTTTCGATAGGGCCTCAGTTTCTCCTACCCAATCGATAGCCAATAGGATCGGATTGATATCCCCCCTTACCTCACAGAGCATTTGCCGCTGATCCACATTATACTCGGCTCGTGTCGTGAGAAACTGCTGTCCAAAACCATAGCTCGCTTCAAATTTACCCGTGGTAAGATCATCCGGGTAAACCACTGCGGTGAAATAGTCGAAAGGACGCTCGAAAATTGAAAGGTTACCACTATGAGATCGGATACGGTTGGGGATCAACGAGTAGGTGTCATCGCGATCATACTGAAAATCAAATGCTACGTCATTCAGTTTCAGATCCTCCCCAAATCGGATCGATTGAATTTCCCCTTCAATACGATCTTCAACAAAAAGTTCACCATCCCACACAAGTCTTCCATAAAGATAAATCCCCTGTGTGAGGACATCATCTATCATCATCGAAGCATCAGCAAACAGGTTGATATCGCTGACATAGCGATGACTCTCTTCTTTTCCAAAAGTGAAGGTTAACAATGCCTCATCCGCATTTTCAAAATACCGATGCAGAAATCGAATTTCTCTGAGTTTATCGAAGATTTCATCAGAGGTCATTTCCGCGTGTTCCCTCTTTTTAAATGATTTAAGAAATTCCATATCAAGCTCCAGAGAATTGACTGATGCAATCGCCAGATTAGAAATTCTCGCTTTCAGTGAATCGAGCTGAAGTCGATCATGGTTGATATCAAAGCGGAGCGATATATTGTCGATCAACTTGAGGTTCTCAGATTGAGGCAAATAGGGATCCGGGAAATAGATTACAGCATTTTGCACAATTCCTTTGGCAGACTCACTGTGGCCGATCATTGGGTCCGAAGGAATCATGAGGATTTTGTCGATGGTAAGCAGTGGGCAGACACACTCTGAGGATTTGAGAGATAGTCCGGATATTTCTAATCCCTTTCGGGGAATAACCGAATGGAATCGATTTCAAGCGACAGCATTTCTGGACCCTTTTTGTAGAACCCTCTCTCCACGATCCAAGTTGGGATTTCCCAATATCCCCGATAGGTTAGAGACAGCAATAGCAGCGTCTGTACTGAGAGAAGAAACAGTAACAGTCCGTCAAAGATACACTTTGCTGCTTTACCACACATGGTGTCCTATTTCGGGCATGGCCGACCCATTCCTTCCTGGCAAAGGAGAATCAAAAATATTAACATGCCACTTCTCAGACGATATTTCCAAGGAATCATTCATTTACAACCGGATCGAGTTCATCCGAACCAGATCCATTTTCGTCCTCGGTATCACTCAACTCTTCCGACGTCTCAGTCTCGCTGACTTCTGGCGCTGGTTCCGCCGGGGCCCATTCTTCAGGAACAATGGTTTGGTAGATGAGCGGATGAATCATATCCACCAAATCCTGAGAAAGCTTCACGGCGAGGGTTTGATCGTTGAGCCATGCAACTTGCTCTGAACCAGACAACCGTTTGCTCAATTTCATAGAAGCGGAGACATTTTGTTCACCTTCGGCGAAAACCAACATTTCGAACGGTAACTCAACCTCCAAGACACCATAGTTCAGGAACTCTCCTTCAACAGTAGCATCGAGAAATCCGTTAACACTGAAATCAGTCAACAATGCCTTCACCGCCCTAAAAATCGCTTCTGCATTTTCGATGTCGAGCGGTTGAATAGAACTCTCCATAAGAGATTCTACTGACTGAGCATTGGTCACATGCTGATCACGTCTATCAACGATTTGAAACCCACTCACTACCGCTCCTTCAGGAATCAACGACACAAATCGACTCCGATACTTCAGTGGATCGAGGGTGAGGCGCTCCACGATTTCGTTGGAGACAAGATAGACGCTCTCGGATCCTTCCTTACGGAGATACACCTTTTGTCCATCTTCCGAAACACTCCCCATTTCCAGAACGGTCGTCTGTCCAGACTCTAAAACAACCGACATCCGAGGATTCGACAATCCATAGAGGTCAAGCTCCAAGTCGGTGGGATTATCATTCACAAACGTCAGGATAATCAGATCGTTCATACTTCCCAGAAGCTCTGAAATCAGTGCCGCATCCCCTTCATAATCAACCAATTCAGCAACTGTTTCTCCCGAATAGATTTTCCACTGGTCATTTTCAAGTTTCAACAGCCGCAAGATTCCGCCGGAATCGTCTGTCTTCATGATCTCCACTTTGGACACTGCCGTAGGATCAATGTCGACGAATCGCCGTTCGCGCAAACTCGATTGCGAATTTCTCCACCAATCAATTCGAGACGAGGAATCAAAAAGGTTGTTTCCGACCCTTCAAATCGTGCCCGGTATAGGTTCAGATCCACTTCTCCATTGAGCATATACTGACTCACCAACAACGTTGAATTCCGACGATTCCCGATGATTTCAAATCGGGCGATCGCGTTAAAATGGGTTACGTCCTCAAATTCTTCTTCCCCATTCACTGGGACAAAAAGATTCACTTCATAATTTACCAGACGATCAATTGCTCCCTGAACACGCTCGTCATTCGCATCAACAAGGAAAGGCGAATCAATCACCCAAGATCCGTCATCGTGAGTGAATCTCCTTCGGCTGTTGTCATCATTAAATTCGACGAGGAGCGAACGAATTTCAAACACGGGAATCGAAAACAATTTGCGGGAGCGAAGTTGATCTAAACTGATAAGAAACGGTTCGACTAGACTGGCATCGACCACGAGAATTTCCTCTTTGGAGGGACTCAACATGTAAAGCTGATCATTGATTTCAACAGGTGCCCCAAACGAATACACAAATG
>CAXXVT010000014.1:0-74457 GCA_963676215.2 Opitutales bacterium
TCATCGTCGGAATAGGATTTCATCGACTCCCGAACTTCGTTTTCAATCACACTCCAGGGAAGTTCATCTACCTCAGGCCGTTCTCTCAACTTCATCCCAAATGCGGCAACCGCTGCGGCGAACTGTAGATCTACAGTCGATTTCGGCGAGATTTGTTCTTCCCGAAAATAGGGTTTCTCGATATTCAAGCTCGTGTCGGAGTCCGGTAGTTTGTATCGCACTTTGACGGTTAGCATTTCGCTAGAAATATCGGAATGATCACTCTTCTCAGGCATCTGAACATTCGTGCGGTATTTCAATGAATTCACTTTCCTTGTCTCCGAGTTTTCACGGCCCGCAAGCACCACTTCATACAATGCCGTCACAGTATGACCCGCACCCATTTCCCCTGCATCTTTGCGATCATCATTAAAATCTTCTTTTGCCAACATACGATTTTCATATCCGATCAATCGATAGGACTGCACTTGGGATGGATTGAATTCCACCTGAATTTTAACATCTTTTGCTACATAGGTAAGCATACCCAGCAAATTTCCGACGAGTTGCTTCCTAGCTTCTGCGATTGAGTCAATATATGCAAAATTCCCATTACCATGATTACTTAGCAATTCCATCTTGGCTTCCTGATAGTTGCCGGATCCAAACCCCAACACCGAAAAGAAGACGCCACTATCTCGTTCCTCCTGAATGAGTCGCACCAAAGCATCATCACTGCTCAATCCAACATTGAAATCTCCGTCGGAGCACAGAATCACGCGATTCACACCTTCTTTGATGAAGTGTTTTTTCGCTATACCATAGGCAAGTTGGATACCTGCAGCTCCATTGGTAAGTCCCCTTCCTCTAAGTTGATCAATGGTATGAACGATCGTCTCAGTATTGTTTGCTGTCGTCGATGGCAATGCGATACCGGAGCTTCCTGCGTAAACGACCACTGCAATTCGATCTTTCGCTCCCATTTGCTCAACCAGTAACTTGAGCGATTGTTTTACCATGGGTAATTTGTTTGGCTGATTCATCGAACCGGAAACATCGACCAAAAACACCAGATTCGCATCTGGACGCTCACTGACCGGGATCTCTCCGCTTTTCAAGCCGATACGCACCAATAGATGCATCTCATCCCAAGGGGTGCCAGCAGAAGCGATTTCCAGATTAAAGGGCGTTCCATCACCAGGAGTTGCATAACTGGGATAATCAAAATAGTTGATCATTTCTTCAATTCGAACGGCGCCGAAAGGAGGCAGTGATCCAGTTTTTAGAAACCGTCTGATATTGGCATAGGAAGCGGTATCCACATCAATCGAAAATGTAGAAAGCGGATGGTCCAGAACGGAACGAAAAGGGTTCTGTTCGAAGTGGGCGTATCCCTCTCTCGAGTGTTCATCTGATTTAGAAGGAATTGATTGAGCTTCCTCAGACAATTCTAAATCTGGTGCAGGGGCACTCACTTCAATGGGAGAGAGTTCAAAAATCTTCTCACTCTGGGCGCTTACTTTTTCCTCATGAAGAGCACCAGCAAATGCACTGCTCTTCCTTTTCCCACTCTCAGATTTTGTCAATGTTGCCGCTGGTTTCCTTCGGGCGGTAGAAGCTTTTGCGTAATAGGACATTTGACCCCCGACATAGCCATCCATCTTTGACTCCTTATTGCCATTTACATCCGTTTTATTCATCATGGACAGAGTCTGCCGCGCCGCCATTGCAGGGGCCAAACTTGAATCTGTATCAGTTTTTTTCCTGATAGCATCCATGGTCCATGGGTCTTCTGCCAGTTGATCAAGACCTTCAGTCGCATAGTTGCTGCCGCCAGTTGAAAACTGTGTTTCTTGGATAGAAGCAGCTGGTGATGGCTGTGGTGGTGGAATCATCATCTCGACTTCCATCAAATCACCTTCTTTTACCGATTTCTGAATTTCATCCATCCATATTTCTGTCGAGAAAGGGATAAATAGCATCAACATGATCGCTGCAGCAATACCACCGACCCAATATAGTTTGGGAAAGGAAAGAATGTGGGATGGTTGATCTTTATCAGAAACCGAAGAAGCACGGTCTTCAATCGATCTTAATTGCACTTCATTAAGGGCTTCATTCCTCGGATCACTCTTAAGATCCTTCTCCACAAAGGCTGCAAATTTTTCGAGTGTTTCAAACTCTTCCTGAAAATCAGAATCCACTGGAGTATTTGAATTTCCCCATTCTTTTTCCCCTAATGCTTTTGCAGTAAATTCAGGATCTGATGACGTTAAATGTTTCATGTTTTTATCCTCCTTTTTCATTTTCCGTTCTCCACTTCTTCCCATAGATCCTTCAGCGCCTTTAAAGCGTGATGAAGAATATAGCCTACATTACTGGAGCTAAGACCTGTTACTTCACTAATTTCTCGATAACTAAGTCCTTCGGAAAACTTGAGCATCAGAAGTTCAGATTGTTTCTCAGGTAGCGTTTGAATCAGTTCAAACACCCCTCCCCCTTTGATTGGAGGAACTATTGACGCAAGCGTTTCAAGTTGTCCGCTTTCCATTCCATGAATCATTCGCTTATCCTTTCGTATCAGATTTAACGAACGGTTTCGCACTACTCGGTAAAGCCAGGCTTGCAATCTTTGCTCCACCTCAGTTTTGCGCTGCTCGCATAGCTTCAGAAAGGCGTCTTGCACAACTTCTCTTCCTCTCTCTCGATCTCCAAGTATAGAAAATGCATAGGCGATCAACTGCGATTGATAGGCCTGAACTGCGTCAAGAATCCATCCATTCTCTGAGACTTCTCGGGGGTTATGCGTCATCCGTTCTATGGTGTTGTTTCATGTTCGTACAGTTACAACACCTGAGATGAGCAAAAAATTAGAAAAAATCAGAACTCAGACTTATTCATGCTGCATACTCTTGGCAATAACCTGGTTTTTATCCCTACGGAGGTAAACTCGATGCATCATTTCATTGAGAGGACCGATGTTGAAATAACATCGGTATTCAAATTCATCAAAAGGCTCAAGAGTGACATCAAGTCGCGGCGAAATATAGGCTGTTGTGTCCATTGAATCTCCACCTTGGTATAATCCTCCAGAAAAAGTTGCAACTCCCGGGAAGTAAACGGAAAATCCCCATAAAGAATCATCAACACATGCTACCCATGATTCATGAGTGAGCCAGTCTTCCCATATTTTTTTATTAGGAATTGAGTTTAGGTAGTAATTCCAAATGTCCGAACCTGTATAACTGTAGAAGTGTTTGAGATCAGAAGAAAGGTAACAAGCTGGCAATTCTTGAAAGCTCTCTTTCACACCCCATTTATCATCACCCACGAAACGATTCAGTTTTCCATGATAAATGATTTCAGCTCCATCCAGTTCGATCCAAGTTTCAATGGTAGCATCCGCATATTCGCCGTTCATATCCCAGAGTAAAGGCCGAGTTTTTACATAGGCTCGATTTTCTTCGATACTTAAATCCATAACAAGAGATCGATTTCCAAAATAGTCACCCGCCTGCAAAGGATTCCAGGGGAAATTTCGCCAATTCTCACTTTGACCTTCCGCTCTGCGGTCCAATTTGTTTCCCGCATAGTATGCCTGTTGAATGTATCGTCCAAGATCTTTTGTATTTACTACGTTTCTTTCGCTCCCGATTTCTGAAATCCAACAAATCGCCCCACCATGATCCGTGTCAATTCCGACTTTGATTTTTTCATTTTCAACAAAATGAATTCCTTCAAACCTTTCAGGAATTGGCTGGACTGCCCATAGCTGATGTTGCCCCCAATAAAAATCCCACTGCTGGAGGTGTCCAGTGCGTCGTTCGACCAAATGCGGAATCTCCATGCATCGTCCACTCGTATTGTTACGAATAGTAAATCTATTAGGTTGAAGCTCTGATATTTGCCACATTTGGAAATCCTGCCAACCCTCATCCTTCGAAGCATACAACTCTGTTCCATTCTCCAAATGACTAAGGTCCGAACTTAACACCAATCGATATGCCCGATTTATGATCTTGTAACTATCGTTTGTCCCACCCTGAATCTCCCATTCCTGATTGGGAGTACCGACATGCCCCCCTACACTGAGCACTATCGATGAGTCTTTTTTAACCACACACTGAAGTACCTCGTTAGTAGCCCCATTTATTATATGGAAATACCCAGGAAACGTTTGAGATGCATGAGCAGAAAACGTTAACAGAAAAACAAAACAAGCCACGACAAGCCTGCCAACAACAAGGTTGAATTTGCAAAACATGGGATAAGGAATAAAGCGGATTAGAAAACAGGAAGTTTATTTAATACGAAATTCGAGCACCATGTATCAAGCCAATTAGTTCATGATTCCATATCCATCTTGGATTCTTAAAACAATACGTTTCAAGAGCTCTTTACGATTTAATAAATCTGAACAGATGACCCACTCAGTTTGATGTTGGTGCGAAGAAAATGTGTACCGAAAAACCCCATAATTAGCAGCCTGGTTTACAGACACAAAAAGGCCATCCACATCAATGGATGGCCTTTAAATACTACTTGAACGAATTCCTCGTTTAAAAGGAAACTACTACATCAGCCAGAAACTGAAGTAGAGATACATTCCGAGCACGAGTCCGATGACAACGACGGAGAGAATAACATCAAACTTGTCCCAACTGCCGCGAATTTCTTCCTTATCTGCATCACTCAATCCGGCAAACGTAATACCCTTCAATTGAGACTCATCCATAGCTTTGGTCATCAGCGAAAGGAATACCACGAGGAAAATAGAGATAACCAACAAAACTCCTGAGTAATAGAGCCAATTGAAATCGGCAATGTAGTTCAGGATAGCATTATCGACAGGACTGCTAGCCAGTACTGCTTCGATAGTCAGCTTCCCTAACCCCAGAGAGACACCGATGATCAATCCCCAGAATGAACCAGTACTGTTGGTTCGTTTCCAGAAAAGACCGAGAAGGAATACTGCTGCAATTGGAGGAGCAAGATAACTCTGAACACTCTGCAAGTATTTGTAGAGACCTCCGCCAGCCATATTGTGCATAATCGGAATCCAGATAATACCAAAAAAGACAACGATCGCGGTCGCAACACGTCCGACAAAAACCAAATGCTTTTCAGATTTCCCCGGTTTTAATTTCTCATAGATATCAATTGTGAACAACGTAGCGCATGAGTTGAACAATGACGCCAGTGAACTCATAAGGGCTGACAGTAAACCAGCCACAACAAGACCCCGAAGTCCAACAGGGAGGAGGTTCGCTACCATGATCGCAAAGACCTGGTCGCCATCGATTCCACCGGTTTCCTTTGATGGAATGATCATCAGTCCCTTTTCATGCAATGCATAGCCGATTAGACCTGGAATTAGGAAAATCAAAACTGGCCATACTTTCAATAAACCTCCAAACAAGGCTCCTCGACGAGCATCTTTCAAGCTCTTCGCGGCAAGAGTTCTTTGAATAATATATTGATCAGTGCACCAATACCAAATCCCAATAACTGGAGAAGCGATCAGAATCCCCAACCAGGGATAGTTCGGATCAGAAAGGGGGCGCCAAAGGGCAAAATTTTCTGCATTCGCAGCGCAGGTTGCCTGAAGCTCACCCCAACCGCCGAGCTGCCCGAGTCCAATTACAGTGATAAACGCGGATCCAGTCAGCAAAACAAAGGTTTGGGCCACTTCTGTATACAATACTGCTTTGAGGCCACCAAAAACCGTATAAATTCCTGTAAGAATAACGGTTGTAAAGGCACCCACCCAGAATGCGTTATCGGGCGAACCAAAGGTGTCAGGCAAGAGAGTCTTGAAAACAATCGCTCCAGCATAAACCGTCACCGAAACTTTCGTAAACACATAGGCAATCAAACTTACAACCGATAGCACCCAACGGGTTCTCGAATCAAATCGACGCTCGAGAAATTCCGGCATCGTGAACACACCAGACTTATAATAAAAGGGAACAAAAACCCAACCAAGCAGCATCATAACCCATGCGTGCATTTCCCAGTGGGCCATCGCCATACCGCTGGTGGCACCGTTACCGGCGAGTCCTACGATATGCTCGGAACCAATATTTGAAGCAAACACGGAAGCGCCTACGACAAACCATGCCGCATGTCGCCCCGCCAAGAAATAGTCGGTCGTCGTTTGTTGTTTTTGGGAAGACCAATAGACAATCCCTACGAGTCCTAGGAAATAGACTCCAACGATAATCCAGTCAATGGAAGTTATGGTACTCATAATAGTTGTAGAATAGAATTTTGGGATACTACGGGTGTTCAAAAAAGACCGCAGTATATTGATTTACTGAAATCACATCAGTTGCTCTCTTATCAAAAAGCTGCTGATGGCATGAATTAAACGTTAAATGTAAGGCTCTGCAATGATTTTCACCTCAACGGGAGAAGAGTCTCGACAGATTTCGATGAAGCGTTATTTCGCAGAAAACTTGTGAATGGTTTTCGTATGATACACTTCTCCAGGTTTAAGTAGAATCGATTCAAAATCTGGTTGATTTGGTGAATCAGGGAAGTGTTGAGTTTCCAAGCAAAACCCTGTTCGGAATTCGTAGGGGATTCCCCCTTTTCCAATATTAGTTCCGTCCAGGAAATTCCCCGCATAAAATTGAATACCAGGTTCTTCAGTATAGATCTTCATCACTCTTCCCGTCTTAGGCTCATAGACTTTTGCGGCAAGCGTCATTCCTTCTTTTTCTTTATTAAGTACCCAATTGTGGTCATAACCTGGGCCATATTTGATCTGCTGATTGTCGGCATCGATATTTGCACCGATTTCTGTTTTTTCTCTGAAATCAAAAGGCGTGCCTTCGACACTTGCAAGTTCACCAGTTGGGATTAGCCCAGCATTAACCGGCGTATACCTATCAGCGTTGAGCATCAACTTGTGAGAAAGAATATCCCCTTTTCCTGCACCACCGAGATTGAAATAGGAATGGTTCGTGAGATTTACCGGAGTGGTTTTGTCGGTTGCTGCTTTGTATTCGCATACAAACTCGTTGTCATTTGTCAGGGTATAAACGACTTTGACATCAAGATTTCCAGGAAACCCTTCTTCTCCATCTGCGCTGGTATAGGTTAAGATTAAAGAGGCTTCTCCATTTTTAAGGCTAGGTTTGGCTTTCCAAACCACTTTATCAAATCCCTTTACTCCACCATGCAAATTACAAGGGATTCCCCCTGGTTCGTCATTGGTGGCTAGATTGTAAGTTTTTCCATCTACGACAAATTTCCCGTGAGCAATTCGATTGCCAACCCGTCCGATAATCGCCCCAAAATAAGGGGTCGCTTCGACATAAGAATCAACATTGTCATAACCCAAAACGATGTCGTCCATATTTCCATCTCGATCGGGAGCATAGAGTTTAGTGACAATACCACCATAAGAAATCACTTCCATTTTCATGCCGTTGGCATTACTGAGGGTATACGCGATTACAGCTTCACCATCGACCTCTCCAAAAGGTCTCATTGAAATCGTGGATTGTTTACAACAAGCCTGATCCTCGCAGCACTTTTCCGCTGAAAACAGGGATAGTGATAGGAAGGAGAATGCAAGCAAAAGAGCAGCTTTCATTTGTTTCATAACAGAATAGTAATTTAATTGGGATGTGGGTATTTTTAAAAAGGAAATCCAGTTACACGTAAAGGGATTAACTACAAGGGTTCTCTAAAAATAATTCATTTCTGGCCGTAATAGGCGCCAGCACCATGTTTGCGTTTGAAATGCTTGTCCAAAAGATGGGTGGGAACTTGAGTCGCCAAAGGGTTGATATTCACAGTCTTCAACGCCATTTCGGCAATGACTTCCAATGCCACTGCAACCTCAACTGCCTTTGCTCCATTAACTCCCCAGGTGAAAGGTCCGTGATTGCGAACCAGAACCGCAGGGCAATCCAGTGGATCACGATCTTCAAAGGTTTCGATAATGACTTTCGCTGTGTCCCATTCATACTCACCATTTACTTCTTCTGCTGTCATGGTTCGAGTGACTGGCACCGGACCATAAAAGTAGTCACAATGAGTCGTGCCAAAACATTGAATATCCATCCCTGCTTGAGCAAAGGAAACGGCGTTGCGCGAATGGGTGTGGACCACTGATCTTACTCCTGCCTCTCCAAACGCTAAATAGAGGCGACGATGCGTTGGAGTATCCGATGAAGGACGTAGCGTCCCATCCACGATTTCACCATCAAGATCAAGGATCACGATGTCTTCTGGTCTGAGCTTATCGTAAGCTACTCCACTAGGTTTGATCGCAAAAACACCAGCTTCTGCGTCATAAATGCTTACATTGCCAAATGTAAGATCTACTAATCCAGTTTTGGGCAATTGAATATTTGCCTCAGTACACTCTTCACGAATCGATTGAAAACGCATTGTCATTGTCAGATCTTTAAAAGTTAGGACTTAAACTTGTAGAATGCTTCACTCCATTGCAGTTCTTTTTTGAAACTGCGAAGATCTGTATTTTCGTCAATAACGACCAACTCTACTCCGGCCATCTCGGCGAAGTCCGCAACATTTTCGACAGTAGTACTGTAACTAAATGCAGTATGATGCGCGCCTCCGGCAAGTATCCACGCAGCTGCTCCAGTCTTGAGGCTTGGTTTTACATCCCAAAGCACTCGGGCAACAGGTAGTTTTGGAAGTTCATTTTCTGGAGCAACGGCTTCAACCTTGGATGCAATGAGACGGAATCTGTCGCCCATATCTACGAGAGATACGTTGATGGCAGGGCCTGATTTACCATTAAAAACCAAACGAACAGGGTCTTCTTTGCCCCCAATTCCCAATGGATGGATTTCGCAACTTGGTTTCGCATCCGCAATGGATGGGCAAATCTCCAACATATGTGAACCCATGCAAAGCGGTTTGGCTGGATCGAAATGATAGGTATAGTCTTCCATAAAGGAAGTTCCCTTATCACGACCCAAATTCATAACTTTCATCACACGTAACAAAGCCGAGTGTTTCCAGTCCCCTTCTGCTCCAAATCCGTATCCATCTGCCATCAGGCGCTGAGAAGGGATTCCAGGAAGTTGCTTGAGGCCATGCAAATCTTCGAAGGTATCTGTATAGGCACTATACCCCCCCTGTTTGAGAAATTTTCTCAAGCCTAATTCGATTCGTGCGGCGTCCTTCAATGATTCATGACGCTCGGCTCCAGTCTGAAGGCTAGGCATCAGGGTATAAGAATTGGCATAAACAGAGACTAGATCTTTCACCTCAGAATCTGATATTTCGTTGATAACTCCAACAAGATCCCCAATTCCGTGGGTGTTGACTGACATTCCAAAGACAGTTTCAGCTTCAACTTTATCCCCACAGGTCACTGCCACGTACCGCATGTTGTCGCCAAATCGAACCACCTTGAGTGTCTGCATTTCATTCCACGCAGCCAGGACTCGAATCCATTCTGAGAGTTCAATGCGAACATCTGGATCTTCCCAGTGTCCAACAATGACCTTACGATCGATCCGCATCCTTGCACAGATGTGACCAAATTCACGCCCCCCATGAGCTGATTGGTTGAGGTTCATGAAATCCATATCAATTTCACCCCAAGGAATATCCCGGTTAAATTGAGTATGGAAATGGCAAAAAGGCTTTTTAAGCTGGTTCAAGCCTCGTATCCACATCTTCGCTGGAGAAAATGTGTGCATCCACAATATGACTCCTCCACATGTTGGGTCATTGTTTGCTTGCAAACAAATCGACAAAATTTCCTCTGGAGTTGTGGCAACTTGCTTGAAGATGACGTTTGCAGGAATGACGGCATCAGAATTCAGGCCTTCTGCAATCACGTTTGAATTGATGGCAACTTGCTTGAGGGCTTCTTCGCCATACAAATTCTGACTGCCAGTCACAAACCAGATATTGAGGTTTTCGTAGATTTTTTTCATAAGGGTATTAAAATTGAGAGTATAGACGGAGCGGATTCTTCAATTTCTGTGCTAGGATTGAAGTTGACGCTCCTTAATGTCGAGCAGGTCTTTCATGACACTACCCAGATCAGGTTGTGAGACTCCACCAAATGCATCGTGGAGCTTTTTATAGAGTTGGAACAACTCGGTATAGACAGCATGGTTCTCAGAATTGGGTTTATAAATCGTGTCTTTGACTCCTGTCATTGCTTTTTTAGCAATCTCAAAATTGGCATGCCCTCCTGCAGATTCTCCAGCCAAAACTGCTGCAGATATTGCTGCCCCTAGCGCACAGGTTTGTGCCGAGCGGGATACACACATTTCACAACCCGTAACATCAGCATAAATCTGCATCAGCATTGCATCTTTTTCAGCGATTCCACCACAACAAACAATGCGTTCCACGTTTACCCCGTGATTGATAATATGCTCGAGAATAGTGCGTGCACCGAACGCAGTTGCTTCAACAAGGGCGCGATAAATTTCGGCCCTGGAAGTGTGGAGTGTTTGCCCAATAATCAAACCCGTTAAACGTTGATCCACAAGAATCGTACGATTTCCATTGTTCCAATCCAAGGCCAGCAACCCACTTTCACCAGGTTTCTGATTCTCGACTTCAGAACGCAATTCTTTATGAATACTACCCTCTCCCTTCAGGACACGTTCAACATACCATTTAAACAAATCTCCTACAGCAGATTGACCTGCTTCCACACCAAAATGATCGGGAAGAATTGAGCCATTCACAATCCCGCAGATTCCTGAGATATCTGGAACGTCCTTTTTGGAAGAAATTACGGAGCAATCACAAGTGGAGGTTCCGATCGCTTTCACAAGAACCCCGTCGGTCACGCCACTACCGATGGCGCCGTAGTGAACGTCAAATTCTCCAATCGCAATCACGATTCCTGCTTCTAGTCCAAGACGCTGAGCCCATTCGTCACTAAGATTACCTGCAGGTTCTGAGGCATCGTAGGCTTTTTCATAGAGTCGATCCTTCAATTCTGCCAATTTTGGATCCAACATCGACAGGAATTCTTTGTCAGGCAAACCACCCCAGTCTTCCGCATAAAATGCTTTGTGACCGGCAGCACATACACCACGTTTTATCGCGAGCGGATCTTTAACCCCTGCCAAAACCGAAGGAACCCAATCGCAGAGTTCAACCCAACTGTAAGCTGCATCAAAAACTTCAGGGTCGACTGACAGACAATGCCACAATTTACTCCACCACCATTCAGAAGAATAGGTATTCCCTACTTTAGCCATGAATTGGGGGCGATGAGCTCTGCCAATTTCAGTAATTTTGCTCGCTTCCCGGTGACTGGTATGATCCTTCCACAACCAACATTGCGCATTCAAGTTTTCCTTATATTCAGGTAAAGTCGCAAGAGCAACATTGTCAGCGTTTACTGGAATCGGACTTGACCCGGTGGTGTCCACTCCAATTCCAATGATCTTTTTGGGGTCAAATTGAGTATCAGTTTTCTTCGCTTGGAGAATCGCATCAGTCACTGTAGATTCAAGTCCATTCAAATAATCTTGGGGACTCTGTCGTGCAACATTGGCATCCTTCGAATCACCTAAGACGCCTTGGTCGCCGCTCGGATAGTCAAAGACTGAAGTTGCAATTTCACTTCCATCGGAACACCTCACAATGAGTGCCCGAACTGAGTTGGTTCCATAATCAAGTCCTAGGGTATACATACCTTATTAAATGTCCTAAAAGAACGCTTTGCAAAACCCTCTCATTACTTTACAGTTAAGCCATGGAAAATAGAGCATCAATGAAAGACATCGCCCTCAAGGCAGGAGTTTCCAAAACAGCAGTTTCTCTTGCACTCAGAAATGATCCTCAGGTATCCAAAAGCTTACGATTAAAAATTCATAGAATTGCAAAAGAGATGGGATACGTACGAAATCCTAAGATCGGAGAGTTGATGTCGCAGATGCGCAGTTCGAGTTCCCGGAGCAAACACGGGATTTTAGCGATTGTGAATGGGAACCAAGACTCAAAAGCCCACATTGATCATCCGACCATACCAGCCTATTATCAGGGCTGCAAACGGAGAGCAGAGGTGTTGGGCTACGCAATCGACAAGTTTTGGCTTTATGAGCCAAACATGACCTCCGATCGGTGGGTATCAATCCTACAGTCTCGGGGAATTTCGGGAATCGTAATCGTAGGTATGATGCGCCAAAACCGTATCCCTGAGTTTTTCAAACCTGTGGTCGAAGCATTCCCCACGACCGTTACTGGTGTAAGAACCCGAAAACCTGCCCTCTCCTTTTCTTGCGCCGATCACCACATGCTTACACTGCAAGCCTTTGAACACGCTATTGCTTGCGGCTACAAAAGGCCAGGGCTCGTAATCGAACGATCCATCGACCACCTTGTAGAGCATCGTTTCACTTCTGCCTACCTAACAGGACAGCAAAAATATCTCAATCCCGACCACCATATCTCAGTCTTTGACAGGTATGATGAAGCAAAAGAGAAGACCAAGCTCTTCTATGACTGGTTTCATGAAGAAAAACCCGACGCGATTCTTACGCTCTATCATTCAATCGAAAAGTGGTTAAGATCGATTGATGTCAAAATCCCCAAAGATGTAGGACTCATACAATTAGAACACCGTAAAAACGATTCCAATTGGGCTGGGATGGATCAGCACAATGATGTCTGCGGTGAAGCAGCGGTTGATATGCTGATCAATCTTATCTACAACGGAGAAAAGGGGTTTCCCGAATTTCCGAGAGCAACATTGATCGGTTCCAGTTGGGTTGATGGGAAAACCGTAAATCATGCACCATCCGATAGTCTACCAACTCCCATTTGGGACCAGTGACTTTAGGGTGGATAAACAGATCCTCCTCACAAGCTCTTAGGCGGACTTACTTCTCCATTTGGATCTAGGGAAATACCCTCCAATTAGCATAATCAACACCTGAGAAGCGCAAAACAGCATTAGCCAAAAAAATGCGGAACTCATAAAACCATAGGAATGCAGTCCTACTCCAAGCATATTGGTCCCAAACCATGACCAACTGGTGATAACATTTCCAAAAATTGCCAGATTCATGAACCCCGTGGACCGAACTACGCCACCCCGCTTCGCATGCAACACCAGAGCATTCCAGATTACGATCATGAGTGCTCCATTTTCTTTCGGATCCCAGCCCCAGAAACGTCCCCAGGATTGATCAGCCCAGATGCCTCCTAATACCGTGCCGATAAAGCTGAAAAACAAAGAAAAGCACACAATTCCATATACCATGCGAACGAGTGACTTTTTGAGATTCGAATCCAACTTGGGCGTGGCTATACCTAGTATAAAATACAAAATTGCCAAGAACCCAGCCAGATACGTCGAAGAATACCCCATCGACACCGTCACTACGTGAGTTGCCAACCAGAAATTAGAGTCCAACACAGCTCGCATCATCTCCATGGTATCCCCACTCGCCATCAAATGATTCGCAATAATGAGGGTCATAAAGCCAATGATCGATGATACCGCTGCCCCTATTCCATTTCTAAAGATACGTTCCAGGATCATTCCCAGAGCTACCGCACCCCAGCCTACAAAGATCGCGGAGGAGTAGAGATTGGTCACTGGAGGTCGCCCCTGGATCACCATCCGTGCCATAAGACCACTTGTGTGAAGAAGAAAGGCGACCAATGCGATCCAGAAAACCCATTTCAACATGCGATCATCCAACAACAACCACGCCACCATTATTCCAATAAAAACCCAGACATATAATGCCATCGCCAATGCAAAGGGCTGAATTCCATTAACGACCGATTCTGCATACACTTTCCGAGATGGAAAATCAGCTGCAACTGCTGAATATCCTGCATGGATATCCGATAACGTTGCTTCAAATTGATCGACGTTCCCTGCCCCATAGGTATCTGCCAATTGGGCATACAGAATTGTCATCTTTGGAAGTTGTCCCATTTGCAGCGACCCCATGAGGGATTCACTCAAATTGAGCCAATGTCCGGTGCCAGGTTTGGTGGGAACGAATTTGATCGATCGTTCATCAGACAAATTACCAAAAGTCCGCATATAACTGGAAACTTTTCCCATTACTGAGTCATCGGGTGCAACCTCTCCCCCTTCACTGATCTTCGAAGCAGCAGCTCTCAATGAGCCCATAAAAGCAAGATATTCGCCTTCGACAGTGTCCTGTAATACAGGCGCTCGAAAAGAAAACGCCAATCGCTGATAAAGGATGAGATTATTAAAAAGTTTCAACGTCTCTCGTTGGGCTGCATCCTGCAGCGCGGACTCCTGGGGGATAGTCTGCACTTGCTCCTGGATTTTTTGCACGTGCGGCACAATTTCACCATAGCTGAAGAATTTTTGATTCAAATCCTTCGCAGCGATTAACTCCTTAACATCCTCGTGATTGATCAGAAAGATTGGATAATCAGAAGCCGTATTCGGCTGGAGCGTCAACTGCATGAGCCATTGAACTGCTGGAATCTTTTCTCCTGCTGCATTCAGAGCAGTCTGCTTACTGCGAAATAACAGCATTGAAGTTCGAGCCACACTGTCTAACGGCTTGTAACGACCGCCTTCCAAGACAGGAATCTCAGAGAAAGACTTCACCGGGAACAATGAATCTGCATGCTTGGGCATTAGCCCACGAGCCAGTATCAATACCGCTACTACAACAAAAAGAATTGGCAGTGTCTTTTTCATTTCCGCATCCTTCCAGCAAAATTAATGAGAGACCATCCGAACTGATAGAGCATACCTAGAGACATCAATAAACAAGATATGTAAGGAATTAACCATCCGGGGTTGCGTACCACCTGAAGCATCGAAGACATGTCATTATTTCCAAAAGAAGCCTGATAGAAGGTATAGCCACCATATCGCAGCGGATGATTCATATATATCAATGAATCCCGTTCCTCTCCGGTTTCCTGGTTGGCAACATGCACTTCACTCGAAAAGTTTCTGGGAATTTCGGTACCGGGATATTTATCGTGAGTAAAATCATGCAAATGAAGCGAAAAAGGGAAATATCGCCGCTTAAACTGCATCGCGAGTTCGAAAGTTTTTCCATCCACCTCAAAACTCTGATTCGGCATGTTGTCATTAAACACATTCGACACCAACCAGTTCCCGATGCTTTCTCCTTTATAGAGAACCTCGACCACCGCTGTAGTGACATTGCGTTGGTTCTGAGAATAGACAGGCGCAGATTCAAAAACACCTAAGCGAAGCCGACTACCAATCCCTTGACTCGTCTGCAAAAGCCCACTACTCTGATCATCCTGCAATTGCATAATCCGAGCGTTTTCAAAAAAACGTTGAATGCGAAGTGTAAGCGGAAATTCAGAATGTTGAAACGTTGCTCCACTCTTCAGCAATGCATCAGGAACACTATAGATCTTATCTGATTCTGATCCCGATCGATCTACCACGACGAGTTCATTATCGAAAAAACTCTCGGCATAGTTTGACGTTCCACCCTCGTCAATCCACATATGGAATTCCTCTTGCCCAAGGTCCGTGAAAAGCTGTCCGAGGAGAAGTAGCGCTAAACTCGCATGAATCAGGACGATACCGACTGATTTTATTCTTGGCTTGAAGTATCTAAAATGAGCGAAAGCCAAATTTAAAAGGAATAGAGTTCCGATCAAATATCCACCGGGCATCGGCAACACCAACCATCTCAAAAATTTGCTTCCCGGCCATTCAATGGGAAACTGCCAAAAAGCGACCAAGCTTTGAAAATACCTGCGTTGAGTTTCATAGATACCGAAATGAACCTGATCGAGCGTTCCAAAAAAAACCAAAACCAAGGAAAACGCTAATAAGACCACGCTCAGCTTCATGGAAGAGAGCGTCTTATAGAGGATCGCAAGTGGATTATTCATGACTGAACCTCACCTGGTCGGACAGAACGCAGAAACGCTTCGAAGCGAGCCTCTTCCTTTTCAACATGTTCTTTAAATCCCGTTAATTTGAAAAACCATGTAAAGCCATTCAAATCAAGAACCCCGACTTCCGAAGCCAGCGCAGGATCCTCATCATTGTTCATTTTGAATACACGAAACTCAAAATGCTCATTCGAGACCATCAAAGCACTTTCCTCGATTTCGCCAGGATCAGTCAAAGGAGGCAGGCTCAACTGTCGGCGCCAACGGTTCACATTCGAGAACAGTCCGCCCACATCCCCGGGGAAACGAGTGATTGAAATATCCAGTTCATTTTTGGACAAGCCTTGGATTGCGAAACTGCCGATCCGAACCGAAGAGGGCGAGCCTACAACCCATTCTTCTGGTGCATTCCACACCAACTCAGTTTGCTGTTTCGGAGCGGAAAAACCAGGCAGTGAACCCATACTCGAAGCTCCGGAACTGTTGCCAGCCACAGTCGGATGCCCTTCTGGCATTACAGCAGAATCGACAGCTACGGTCGATTCCTTTGGAATTTCGTAGTAAACGACTTCTTGTTTCTTACAGCTAACGCAGGAAAGGATAATTAAACACAAAACTGCGGGGGGGATCGCCTTAAATTCCATAGATTGATTCAAATTTTATTTACCTAAAGAGAAGCTTTTCAAATGAATTCCCTTTAGCTAAATCCAAAATGCTTTTAATGCAACACGGAGCAAACAAGTAGCACCAAAAAAATATTTCATAAAGTGCACTCGTGTGACAAAAGGCCGTATCATTTCAGTGAATCCTCTGCCGAAAAACGATCAAGCAGACTTTCCAATTTGCGCTTCGTAATGCTTCTTTACCGCTTGGTAAAAAGTTTCAAAATGAGGCACCGCATCATTAGGTCCTGGAGCTGCCTCCGGATGGTACTGAACAGAGAATGCAGGATATTCCTCATGGCGTAGACCTGCAACAGTGTTATCATTCATGTTAACCTCTGTTATGATAGCACCACTTCCATCAAAATCTTCACGGCAGGACGCAAACCCATGGTTTTGCGCAGTGATCATCACCTTTCCAGTTTCTATATTCTGCACAGGTTGATTGCCTCCTCGGTGTCCAAACTTGAGTTTAAAAGTTTTCACTCCCAGCGCCAACGACAAGATTTGATGGCCAAGGCAAATTCCGAAAATCGGATATTTTCCGACCAATTGCTTCACGGTTTCCTGAGCATAGGTCAAAGGCTCAGGATCTCCTGGTCCATTCGACAGAAAAACACCACTTGGATTAATTGCGGCGATCTCATCCGCGGTCGCGGTTGCTGGGAAAACTGTGACGTGAAATCCATGACGCGCCAGATTCCTCAATATAGAGCGTTTTGCGCCAAAATCAATGGCAGCGATTTTCATAAGGTGGCGCCCTTCCCTACGATCCATCCCTTCGACTATTTTAGTGCCAGGCACTGTAAATGGCTCGTTTTCTTGAGCGTCTAGATCCCACTCGAATTTAGCGGAAGTGGTTACTTCTTTAACGAAATCTACTCCGACGAGACCTTCCCAGTCTCTCGCTCGCCGAACGGCCTCTTCATCTGAAATATCCTCAGTCGATATGCAGGCTTTCATCGCACCAGCAACTCTGAGTTTTTTTGTAATAGATCGAGTATCCACACCCGTCAGGCCTGGAACGTCATGCTCTTTCAAGTATGAATCAAGCGTTTCTACGCTCCTCCAATTACTCGTGATAGGACTTAACTCCCTTACGACAAATCCCCTGACTTTGGGTCCGTCGGATTCTACATCCTCACGATTGATCCCGTAGTTCCCTATTTGGGACGCCGTCATAGTGATAATTTGTCCGTAATAAGAAGGGTCCGTCAGTATCTCTTGGTAACCAGTCATACTGGTGTTGAAAACCGCCTCTCCAACAACGGTTTTAATAGAGCCAAATCCATCTCCTCGAAAGACAGATCCATCTTCAAGTGCAAGTATTCCGGGCAGTGTTTCGTTTTCCATAAAAATAGTTTTCTTCGAGCTCGACACAAACTAACAACCCGCCTTTGACCGTCAAGCGTAACCCATTAGAAGATGACTAAAAAAAAGGAGAATAAAGCGAAAGCTAATCAGATATCAGGGCTCCTCCTAGTAAACTAAGAAGAAAGACACCCGCAATCACAACTCCAAAGACAGTGTCACGAAATTTGAATAATTGCTAAACCCTAATTGGTTTACATCAAATCAGCAGAGATAGTTGGTTCCACTTCCCGTTCGGTGATCACCTTTTGCAGCTTCCCGATGATTTCATTCCCGGACTCACCATCAATATAATAAAAACAATCTCGACAGTGCTTAGACTTCCTCACAATACCCGCCTGTCGCAGCACTCGTAAATGATGAGAGATCGTGGGTTGTGGAATTTGAAGTCGTTCCGACAAAGCCGTTACATTGCTACGTTTCCCACAGTTTTCGCTAAATGGCAGCTCAGCCAAGATCCGAAGACGCACCTCATCGCCTATCGCCCACAGTTGTACCGCCAGTTGCTCAGAATCACTCATCGAATATTTTATTAATTTAAAAATTTGAATATATAAAATAATGTGTCAAACTCAATTCAATTCATCATTATGTATCCAAACGACTCAAAAGAGCACTGGTTTAAGGGACAAGGACTTTGGGAACACGTTTCCACCGAGGACTGGAACAATTGGATTTGGCAACTCAAAAACCGAATCACCACCCTGGAGCTGCTCGAATCATACATGCAACTAACTGAAGAGGAGCGCCGAGGATGCCTTTTCGCCAGAAACAAGCTTGCACTTTCAATCACGCCTTACTTTTTCAATTTAATCGACCGCGATAACCCGGATTGCCCTATTCGCAAACAAGTGATTCCGCGTGAAGGAGAAATGCTTGTTCATCAAGATGAATTACTGGACCCCGTGGGTGAAGAAAACACGATGCCAGTAGAGGGTTTGGTTCACCGCTACCCCGATCGCGTTCTCTTTCTAGTAACCGACCGTTGCGCATCCTATTGCCGCTATTGCACCCGAAGTCGTCTTGTCTCAAATGCCCAGGACTACAATTTCCATCCAAGTTATGAAAAAGGGTTGGAGTATATTCGCAATCATCCCGAAGTACGCGACGTTCTCCTGAGTGGCGGTGACCCCCTACTGTTGAGCAATGGAAAACTGGATCGACTTCTCGGCGAACTGAGAAGCATTCCTCATGTTGAGTTCATTCGTATCGGTTCAAGGATTCCGGTGTTTCTACCTCAGCGGATCAATCCCGAGCTTTGTGAAATTCTTAAAAAGCACGGACCGATTTGGATGAGCATTCATACAAATCATCCGAAAGAATGTACTCAGGAGTTATTTGAGGCAACGCAACGACTTTCTTTTGCGGGAGTTCCTATCGGAAATCAGTCCGTATTGCTGAATGGAGTAAACGATAATGTGGAAACGATGCGTTCACTTATCCACCGATTACTCATGATGCGAGTCCGCCCCTATTATCTTTACCAATGCGATTTGATTACAGGTTCGGCTCATTTACGAACAAGCGTGATGAAAGGAATTGAAATAATGAAAGCACTACGGGGGAACACCACTGGTTATGCAGTTCCGCAATACGTCATTGATGCACCCGGAGGTGGAGGCAAAATACCGATCACGCCGGACTATGTGCAAGAAATAACAGAAAACGAAATCATTCTTAGTAATTTTGAGGGGAAAGAATATCGTTATCCCCTGCATCCATCAGATCAGGTTAAACACAGACCAGAGCTGGAAACTGATTGCGAAAAACCAGCGTTAGTGGAATAAGAGGCTTAATTAAGGCTGTCTGGCTTTCTTTCCAACTGGGTTGATTTCGAATGAGATCACGCTAAGGTGAAAGGATCGCTTCTAGTGGCGACATCATCGATCTTTTTCCAACCAACAATCAAAACTGAGATATATTTATGACGAGCGAAATCATCATTCGTTACCTTCACTTTTTGGGTATTTTTACTCTATTTGCGGCTTTGGTTTCCGAACACCTCCTATTAGCGAAAACGATGAAACGAAGCGAAATCGGCCGAGTTTCCATTCTCGACGGAGTCTATGGGATTGCGGCAGTAATCGTTCTGATATCAGGACTCCTTCTTTGGTTTGTAGTGGGAAAACCAGCGGATATCTACACACAGAACGCAGTATTTCACACAAAAGTGCTTCTGTTCGTTATCATCGCCTTGATTTCGATTCATCCTACGTTGTTTTTTCTGAAAAACCGCAAAGGACCCGCAGAAGAGGAAATTATCTTACCAAAATCCATCATAATGGTAGTCAGAATGGAACTACTATTGCTTGTCATACTGCCTCTATTGGCGACATTGATGGCGAAAGGTGTCGGATACTTTGGAGGTTAAGACCGCAAAAATACTTTTTTCTCGAAGCGCCGGAGGTTTTCTGGCGCTTTTTTTGTTCCAAACTATTTTCCTAATGCCACGCCAATCCCATTGACATCCTGCAAAATTAAGCTTTCTTACAAGGCATCAACAAAAGTTTGGACTTCATATAAAAGGTATTTTTCTCACTCATTTCAACTCGACCACTCCATGAAGTTTCATTTTTGCCAAGAGCCCTCAGGGCAGACCATTGGCCTCATCCATCAATACTACAGTGGTATTGCTGTGTCTCCCTCACGATTGCCTCGGAAATCACTTTTTCAATCCGCTCAGCTCCATCTGCGTCCGTGAACTGTGCGTTAATTATTAAGGACGTTATCAAATATCAAGTAATATGGACATCTATGTAGGAAATCTTCCCTACGAAACCGACGATTCTGTGGTTAAGACTGCATTCGAAGAGTATGGTACTGTAGACAGCGTGAAGATTGTTATCGATCGTGAAACCAACCGTTCAAAAGGTTTCGGTTTTGTATCGATGAGCGATGACGAATCAGCTCGTAAAGCGATTAACGAACTCAACGGAGCAGAGCTCAATGGTCGTGAGATCAAAGTAAACGAAGCACGACCAAAATCAGATAATCCTCGCGGACCTGGTGGCGGCGGTGGATCTCGTGGCGGATTCCGTGGCGGTGATCGCGGTGGTTTCCGTGGTGGTAACAGCGGCGGTGGCGGCGGTGGCGGAAAATCTTGGAACCGTGGCGGTCCAGGAAGAAGCCAAGGAAAAGGAGATTCAGACTGGCGCTAATAAAGTCCGGTTATTTGATTTAATCTTTTCAAAAAACTCCTTGATAGAGCGTTATTAAAACGCAACTATTGGGTTACACAGGAAACGCATTTGGACATGTTGGTCTAATTGCGTTTTTTTGTGCCTGATTCTAGGGAGTGTTTGGATAACGGACTCCGCAAAGCTTTGACCGCATGGGGGCATAGAAGGCACTGCACTAAGCATCGCGAATAACATGAGATCTGTTATCTAAAGTCTTTTAAACGCTAATCGGTATGAGTCACTTTTGGTAGGGACGGACTGATAAGCCGTCCTTTTCGAATCACGCATAATAAACGCTTGAAGGTGTAAAAGTCATTGAACCCTGGCATCGCTAGAAAACTAGCCATGAATCTGAACTGATTGAATACTCAGACGCCATTATACAAACCTGTATTTACTTAGCTAAATCGATTAGATAAAACCCAAAAACATTACAAATTTACCGCATGCTGATTGTTTGGCTAACCTCCAACACACTGAGCACCATTCCAAGGGCAGCAAACATCACCATAATAAAAGCTGTCGCCATCGCGCCTGAGGAGATTAATACGGTCAAAAGTTTCAATTTATCATCCAGAAGGCTACGAACACTTTTGGTAATCTCGCGCAATCCTCGTTCCAGATTTCCCGTATTCTCTCCTACGGTTAGCACATCAATGGAAGAGTCGGTATAAAGATCATTTTGCTTAAAAGCCGCAGAAAATGAAGCGCCTTCGATGATCATCGTCCTTGCATTGGAAAACTTATATTTCACCCATTGATTTTGAATAGTACGCTCCGAGAGCTTCAGATTCTCAGATGTGTTAATTCCACTTTCCATAAGAGTCATCATCAAATTTGAAATTTGATAAAGAGCTGAGCTTTCAGCAATAAGTCCAATGAGCGGCAGCTTAAGCAACCACCGGTCAGTGATGGTCTTTCCGTTCGCAGTTCTCCTCCATTGAATCAATAAGATGACTGCAACGATGAGTCCGATTAAAATGAAAGGACCTCCTTTCAAAAGAAAGTCAGAAAACCCGATCAAAGTGCGAGTGAAAAAATTCATTTGCCCTCCCATCGAATCAATCATGGTTTGAATGGTTGGGATTAAAAAATACATGAATCCAATCATGATACCGATGACAAGAACGATCAGAACGGCAGGATAACTCAAACTGGCAAGAATTCGTTTTCGTAATGCTCGACGTTCTTCGATGTAGTCGATGCAGTTTTGCAAAATGGCTTTCATGTCGCCCGAAGCCTCACCTGCCTCAAAGAGCGGCAGCATCGCTTTAGGAAACAATCTCGGAACCGACTCCGAAGCTTTAGCGAATGAACGACCTTCTCGCAAATGGGACCAAATGTGGGCTGTGATTCGCTTCAACTTCGGTTCACTGAGACGTTGACTGAGTAAATAGACCGCATCTCCCAATGACATACCGCCGGAATGTAACTCCAAAAGTCTTTTCGCAAATTTCAATCCGAGTATTTCATTGCCGGATACAGATGAATCCGCCTCAGAAACATTGTTTCGACCAAGTGAACTAAAAAAACTACTGACGCTGTTCGCCAAACTTCCAGATGATTTGGCACGTGGTTTCTGAACTGTTCCCGCTCCACCCCCACTCGCCTCCTTTACAGACAAGGGAACGATCTGCTTTTGCTGCAACATACGAACCGCTGCCCGCTTATCGGGGGCAGTTAAAACTTCGTTGATTCTTTTACCGTTTCGGTCGGTTCCAATGGTTTGAAATTGTGGCATCTGAAAAGAATGTGAGGGCGATCAATACTGAAGAAGAAGTGGTTTATTGCTCGGTACCGATTTCGGAAAATTTCATAATTTCGCTCAATGAAGTTTTCCCAAGCTTCACTTGTTCCCATCCACAAGCTTGTAGAGAGCGCATCCCCTGTTCTATCGCAACTTCCCTCATTTCCCGGGCTGTTGCCCTCTTTACGATCAACTCATGAAGCGCTTCATTGTTAGTCATGACCTCAAATATTCCAACTCTTCCAAAATACCCAAAACTGTGAGCCGCTGCACCAGTTCGTTGCGGTTCCCTGATGAGGGCTTTGTGTTTCATTTCGCTTTCTGCAATGCCCAGCGTTCGCAAGCAGGACTCAAGGTAACTGTCATCAACTTCAGCTGGAACTGCAAGGGATGCATCCAATCGTCTCACCAATCGCTGTGCCAACACTTGTTCTACGGCAGAAGCGATGAGAAAAGGTTCGATCTCCATATCGATCAACCGGGTCATGGCACCTGCTGCATCATTAGTATGAATGGTACTGAGCACCATATGCCCCGTCAGTGAGGCACGGATCCCAATTTCAGCGGTTTCCCGGTCACGAATTTCCCCTACCATAATCACGTCCGGATCCTGCCGGAGGATATGCCTCAATGCAGTGGCAAAATTCAGTCCGATTTCAGGTTTGATCTGAGTTTGGTTCACTCCTTCGACTTCATACTCAATCGGATCCTCAACCGTGATAATTCGACGTTCGGGTGTATTGATTTGACGAAGGAACGCATTCAACGTGGTTGATTTACCCGATCCAGTTGGTCCTGTTACTAGCACAATGCCGTGAGGACGGCTGAGCACCTTGGAAACCTTTTGCTGATCGTCTTCCAACAATCCTATTTCCGTTAAAGTCAAAGGTTGCTGACGTTGGTTTAACAACCGTAAACTCACACTCTCCCCATACATTGTAGGAAACGTAGAGATCCGAATATCCAAATCATGCCCACCCACATGATAATTGATACGCCCATCCTGAGGGCGGCGTTTTTCTGAAATATTCAGTCGCGCCATTATCTTGATGCGCGAAATGATAGCCCCTTTGATACGCACCAAGTTTTCTGGGACCGTGACAAATACCAACTCACCGTCGATTCGATAACGAATCTGCAAATTATCGCGGCCCGGTTCAAAATGGATATCGGTCGCTCGATCTCGAACAGCCTGCTCAATGATATCGTTGATAAATCGTATCACTGCGGCATTTTGATCTTCATCATCCTCGTCGCTAGGATCAAACTCACCAAAATCTTCGAATCCTCCGTCTTCAAAGCTTCCAGATCCTACGCCAAACCGCTGTTGAATCATGCGACTAATCGAATCCGGATCCCCCATATACCATTTTACCCTTTTCTGAGAAACAGCATAGATCCATTTCGCCATTCGATAGTCGGGAATCCATCCTACGACCACTGCAAGTTCGTTCGGGTCCGACTCGTCTTCTCTTTGAATGGGAAGGAGCTGATATTCGTTAATTAACCGAAAAGGCAACAACGTCGTCGGGTTTTCAATGACCTCAAACGTTCCAAGCAATTCGATGCCAGAGTCCTTGGAAAGCTGTTCCAACAAGGTGCCCGCTGGCTCTATTCGCTCCGTAGAAAGCCATCGCAGACGTTCAGATCTGGGCAGCATGTTGAGTTCGAGTGATTCTTCTTCAGAAAAGGTTATTTTCGATTGGTTCATCTCGATTCGTTTTTGTTCTTGCGAGCCTGCTCACGGCGCAATTTTTCCATCAGTTGAGTCGGTTTAGGAAGCGAAGGTGGTGGCGAAGGGTAAGTTGTAGGAGCCATAGATCGCACTGGATTATACATCTGAGGCATGGGTCGAGTGGAAGCCCCGGTTTTGACTTCTTTCAAAACCAGCATTTCTTTTTTGCCTCTTTCACTGAGCACGACTCCAAGTTTTTCAGCATCCCATGACTCAACTTTCACACCTTCAATGGATTCGCCGATACTTACCCAGTAAGGTTTTGAGCTCTTCTGATCCTGAATACTGAATTTTAAATTGCTTCCCGTGTCAAAAAATCCAGAAAACTGAAACCTCTCGTTCAGACTACCTTGAGTTGCGATGTTTTCAGTCGGTTCACTAGATTCTTTGTCGACGGTTTTGAAAGGCGGCCTCTCAATGATACTTTCCGCACCTGATACCGCGACGACAGTACCAACCATCGAACAAACTGTTGTGGACCCAATGCAGATGGCTTTCAGACCGTAAAAATGACGAATCCCTTTCTTTCGAATCAACATAACTTAAGATCAGTCTTCTACTTCTTTCTCGCTCATTTGCAGCGTATCAAGATATCGTTGGATTTTATCTTGCTGCGAATTATCTTCGATCAAACCTTGGGTCAATTCGTTCGCTTGCGCGGTGGAATAGATAACTGTCGGTCGAATAAAAATCACAAGATCCTGCTGGGTATTCTCCGTGCGTTTCGAAGAAAACAACCAATCGCCCAAAAATGGAATTTGACCTAACAGGAACATCCTTCCTTCCGTCACCTTCTCTTCGACTTCCTGTAATCCTCCCAAAACAATCACCTCTCCATCACCGATACTCACATAGGAGATAGCAGATCGAGTACCAATGATGGGTTGCTCATTTCCATCGATAAGGGTCGTGCCATTGACAGTTTCAATCTTCTGTTCGATCTCAAGCTGCACCACTCCATTGGAGCCAATGAGCGGGGTCACCTTTAACTCAATCCCGATTTCCTGAAGCTCAACCTGACTCTTGATGCTGGAACCAGTGGAATCGGTACTGGAACCTGTTATGACAGGACGTTTCTCCCCAGCAGTAATCGACGCTTCTTTGTTGTGCGTCGTCATCAATGTCGGAGCCGAGAGGATAGTGACATCAGAATCACTGGCTGCCGTTTGAAACACCGTATTAAGAGTAAAATCTTCCAATGTTGCACCCACTCGAATGGGTAAATCCGTAATTGCACCAGCAAAACTACCAGCGGTATCCACCAGTTGATTGATCCCCACGGTAATCTCGTCCGTGTTATCCAAATTCACCCCAAAACTGTCGATTCCACGGTTATACTTATCTCCGATATTAACTTCAGCAATGATCACATCAATTTTCACCTGAGCCAGGATGATATCTATCTTTCCAATCAAATCAGAAATGTAGCGAATATCGCTTGAAGTTCCAAATGCGATGATAGCATTACTGCGCTCATCCGGTTCGATCGTAATGTAGGGACTGAACTGATCGTTTTGAGACTCCCCTTCACCATTCGCACCATTGGCAACGGTCGCGTCATTCCCATTGGGTTGGGTTCGCTTCGTATTAACCTGGCTGGAACTATTGGTTCTACGGGTTGCAGAGGTTTGACCACTAACCAAAGAATTGAGTAAGCCCGCGATTTCTTCTGACTTTGCGTGTTTCAGGAAAAACACCTCGGTTTTTGTGAGAGGCGCCGCATCTACGTCCAGACTTCCGATCACTTCTTCAATAATTTCAACATTACCTGGATTCGTCAGAATAATAATTTGGTTAGTTCGTTCATCCGATTCAAAAAATGTTTCACCGTCCAGGAAACGTTTGAGAGGTCCTTGGGCCATCTCATCAAGCCGCACTCTCAATTCATCAGCCGATATGTAATTCAGGTTTCGAAAAATCATCTGCGAATCCATTTGGGTCGCCACGTCCACTTTGTTCAAAATACGCTCAATTTGCTGCAAATTGGTCAAACTGTCCGTCACCATGATCGAATTTGCCTTCTTCAGGATCAACTGAGTAGAAAGCCCTGGAGTTTGTAGAGTATTCACAATCTGGGTCACTTCATCGAGATTCAAATGCTTGATTTCAAATACCTTTGAGTAGTGACGCTGGCTGGGGGGAATCGCAAGAGTACTGCCAGTCACAATATCCGGAGACTGATAACGGATGCTAGCAGTCGGAACAGCTTTGATAAATTTGTCACCCAAAGAGGTAACGGAGACGCCATTAAGGGTAAGTATGGTTTCAATCGCTTGCACCGCTTCAGCCCGACTCAAACTTCCTCGGCTATTGAAGTTTAAAAGCGGAGTTGGAAGTGATTCCTGCTGCAATACGGTTTTTCCTGTGAGCTCTTCCAAGTATCGAAACACCTGCTCAACAGGCTCATCGACAAATACGATTTGGTTCACCACATCGTCGGCATTTAGACCCTGCGAAAAGCGCCTACTGTCATGCAATTCTGTCGGTAGTGGTGGTGGCGTAAACTTGGGTGGCGGTCGATTCTGAGCCATGAGCCACGATGGAACAAGCATCCAACACAACACCAAAGGAAAAAGACAGACAGCTTTATGAAACTGCCGAATGGAAAACGAGTTGATTTTTATACTACCTCTACTCATGAGCTTAAACTTAAATTCAAATTGGAAATCATCCATCAGGCGTTGAGCTCGAAGGATGTAACTCTGACTTCCCCACGTAGGAGTTCGGGGGCAGATGGTTCTGGTTCAATTAACATATAATCTAAACCCAAATAAGGATAATAGGATTTTATAGAATTTTCAAAGTCGATGAGAGTTCTCATTGTTGCGCGGGATATCGGCACGATCAATACGTGTTCAGTAAAGACTTTACCTTGCCGAGTCGTTGGCCGAGAGATGGAAGTTTGCAACCCAACTTCACGGGCGACTTTGTCCATTATTTCAAGCAATTGGTTTACCGAGTAGGTTTTATCTGCATCGAGTTTACTGAGAGCAACTGCCATGCGTTCATCTAAACCCGATTCAAGATCCAACAATAGTTGTTGATTGTCATATTCCGAATTAGCTAATTTTGACTCTCGGGAGGAATTACCGATTGCCGTTACAACATCAAACCCCAACCAAAGGAATGCGATCAGAAGGATGAGACACATCAACAATTGCTCTCGCAAGGTTCTTGAATCAAACCAGCGTTTTGATCTGAGCATTAGATTTTTCATCGCCTTCATGAGTGGTCTCCAACGTTTGCGAGTTCGAGCTCTTTAAATTCCAAATTAGCACGAAAAAAGTAGGAAGCGCCCTGATTGATTCGAGTAATCTCCACCGATACAGACTCTAGCTGATCCAGCTTGTTCAATTCATCACGGAAACGATTAATGAGGGCCGTTCCATTTTCTTCCGCCATTCCATCCACCTGCAATTTATTTCCCTCAAACGCCCTCACCTCTCCAAAATAGACGCCGTCTGGGCGAGCTTCATTCACGATATCCAGCATGGAAAGCGGTTGAAGTTGAGCGGCAGATCCACTTTCGAAGACTTGCAAATTTCGTTCCTTCGACTCGATTGACTCCACGGTGGCTTGACGTGCTGCCACTAATTCCAATCGGGATTGAATGCTTAGCGACCAGAAAAGGTTTCCAAGAGCAAGAAGTGCAACTAGGAATAACCCTCCGGCACTCCCGGTGGTCGTAAACCAAAGAACACGGTTGAAACGAGCAGCCTTAAGGGCCTTTTGCTTCAACGCTTGCTCTCTCACATCTGCGAAGGAAGCTTCAACTGCGTCCAATTCAAGGCAAAGCTCAGCTCCTGAAGCATCTCGAGAGAGCATGATCCTTTCATTTTTCCAATTTTGCGAAGAAGACTCCCAAACAAACAATTTATCCTCTAAAGGATATTGAATCCATGGAAGATCCCTAAGTAGATCGGCACGGATCTTCTCGATGGTAGCTAAATTCCCAAAATCACAATCCAAAGAGATACAGTGTGATTCACTGGGAAGCATACCAGCCTGGTCATAAACCATCAAACATAGCTGATTCTCAGCAAGCCCGGTTAAAACGCATGGTTTTTCAGCCTTGAATCCCAGAAATGGCAAAAAACAGGGAAAATGGGCAACCGAGGAATCATTGGTCAGTTCAAGTTCTTTTAGTTTATCCTTCAATACTGCATAAACAAAGGCTTGCCCGCTTTCGTGATCTAATAAAACGCCAAAATTCAGTTGATCCAAAGGAAAGGGAGCATTCGCTTCCAGTTGCATTTCTATCGCCGATTCAATTTCCCCCGTTGTAACTCCCGCAGGTATTTCGATGCGCTCCGTATAGAAAAGAGCTCCAGGCAGAAGTGACTCAGTCCCCCTCAGGGCCTTCTTTGACTCTTCTTGCTGTTCTTCTTCAACTTCAATCATGATTCAATCGTGCGTGCGTTAAAACATTCTTATATATTTTCTTTAATGACAAGAACTTCAAACGTTGAATTGTTAGACGGAGTAGAGGCATTAGCGTTCGCTTCGGTTCCCTTCTCTTCTGGCTTAGCTTCTTCAGATTCCTGCGGAATTATTGTCGATCCATTTGTCGGTGTAGTTGGCGCACCGCCCAAATCAACAAGTGCTTCCAAATGAAAAAGATAGGTTTCGAAACGAACAAGATCGATTTTGACCCTTACTACATGAGTTTCCGATCCAAAAAGCGAACTACTGGTATTGTCTCCCATTGCCATACGGAGTTGAGACGGAAGGTCCGCTCCCGATAAATCGATGATGCGATCATCAAACGTACCGGCGGTTTGATCCTTTCCTGCGAGGTATCGTTGAATACCCTCGGGATTCATTTGATTGAGTAATTCGAAGAACTTCAGAATCTGCGGATTCGCTGCATTTATATTGACCGGATAATCATGATCAACCGTTAGCATTCCGGTAAAAAGATTGAATAATTCTGGGTTATAATCGAGATCGATGAAGGCTGGATCGATCCACTTCGAAAATCCTTCAAGGTATTGAAAATCCAAAACTGACTCCATTTGCGCATTTGGAGGAGAAAGCAAACCACGATTCAGCTCATATTCACGCTTCTCCGCTCCTTGAATTCGGGTATCATCATCACTATCGGTCCAATCAAAATAGACATCACGGTACCGAGTGGCGGTAAACGCATCGATTCCTACAGTTTCCATTAACACCACAAAATCATCTTCACTCAATTGATTGAGAGGGATTTTATCAGTGGCATCTTCCACGCTCACTGTCGCAACAAGACCAAAATGTTCAATGGGAAAAGGTTCATACTGAAGCGGAGCTCCCCACCCTTGATCTGGCGAACGAAACCCGTCATCAAACTGATTAAATTCCTCTAAAATGCCAAAAGTGTACTCCAAATAGTCATAAGCGATCTCCCTGAGCTCGTCATTCCCAGCGGTTTGAGCACGATAGCGGATTCGGTCTTCGACTTCATTGAGAAAAAGCACAACAATCACCGTCAAAATGAAGATAAAAACCAACGTTGCAATGAGAGCAACACCACGTTCACCCGATCGCTGTCGAACCTTCGCGTGATCGCGAAAATGGGGACGAAAATGGAGCTTAGGAATTCGCAACAGCATTCTCCTCCTTCCCGATATAAAAGGTTTTCTTAATGACTTCCTGTTCTTCTATTTCAAGAATCAAGGCGTCAGGAACGCCATTATCATCGGGATCATAGTTACGGGTGTGAGGCTCAATCTCCCATTCTTCATCTTCCGAATCCCAATAACCATAGGAAAAGCTAACCACATTCAATGAGAGAGGAAACTCATAGGTGAAGTCTTCCACTCGATAGTTAGTGAAATCCATCCGTTCAATTTTCTCATCATCTGGATGCCACAAAATCGAAAGTCCGTCTCGAGAGTCATATTTTAAGTATAAGCGCGCTGCCACATGATCCATCCATTGATTGGTTTTTAAAAACGCTGGAAGTTCCTTCACACCCCAGGAAAGATACTGAGAATCAAAGTTGCTGGCTTCCGGTAATTTGGACCAGGAAACACTGAGATCAATCGAGTCGGGAGCATCAGACGGTATGGTAGATTGAACACAGAGTTGGTCCTCAAGAAAAGCCAAAATCGAGTGATTGTGCTGAAGCTCAGCATCACCTTGCTTATGAGAAATCCACGCTTGTGCGATCGAAAAATACAACATTCCGCACGTAGCCAGCACCATAATCGTGACGACCATTGCTAACAGCACTTCGATGAGAGTGAATCCCTGCAAATGCTCCAGCCTTGATTTGCTCCGTCCCTGCATTTTCAAAGCCGCTCCCTCGCTTCCTTCAAATCTTCAAAAAGTTCCTCTTTTTCTTCAACCAGCTGTTCTCGGAATTCCTCGTTTTCGTAAAACGCTTTATTCTTAACGATGCGACGCTCTACAAAATCTTCGTAAACTCCACCCGGCCCGATAACAGTGCATTGCAACTCCACAACAAATACATCTAGCACCTGTGTTGGTTGGGCCGTTCCATACCACGACATTTTATGTCCTTCCGGCGATGATATTCCGTCATCTCCTTCTTCCAGTGTATCCAAATCAAGTGAATCAAAATCAATCTGATCAACCGCCCAACGCTGGAACTGTCCCAATTCACTATCAAATTCCCAGTTCAACAAGGCCATTTGGCCGTTGTTGAAAGACACCGCCAACACATAACCCGTAATTCCCACAATCGCAGCAGCAAGCAGGGCTTCAATAAGGGTAAATCCCTTTTTTCGCAGGGATCGATTGCATTGACCTGTCGTTATAATCCTCATACTACCTCACCTCAGCATTTATTTCGGCGCTCGAAAAGGGATCCATTAGCATCCATACTGGTTCGGATATTTCCGGTGCATATCCAAGCTCAACAGCGATAAAGCTGCTAATTCCAGACGGTTCAAATCGCACCGCAGCAAAGGGTACTGGCAAATGCTCAAAAACCTCATATTTTCGGCGGGTCGTCTGTTCAGAAAAAGGTTCAATTGGCCAGAAATTGACGGCATCCATGTTTCCCTTGTCTGCCTCATCCAAATCATACGATGCAATTACTTCAGTTGAGTTCCTATTTCCTGTGCGTAGCTCGAACCGATCAAGCTCTGAATTGTAGCTCAAAAAAACGGTCTGTTTTTCAGTTACCGCCATCAATCGGGCTTTACGGAAACTCTTCAGCATCACTTCACCCGGAGATTCGCGGGTAACTCCCTCAATCGCATTATCAATGTTTAGAATAAAAAACCCCACCGCCAATCCAATAACGGCCAACACCATTAGCAGTTCAATAATGGAAAAGCCCAAATGTCTCCGGGACCAACCGGGTTGAAGCGATTGTGTCTTCATGGATAAGCGAGGATTTGGAAAGCGACGACTCGCTTAGTTAGGGTTCTTCCAATTCCCAATGTCGTCAGCAGTATTCATTTGGATATCGGGACCCGCCGAACGAATGTCATATCCGCTGGGGTTCATAACACCGGGAAATTTGTATTCATAAGGGGTTTTCCAAGGATCCAAAGGGACAAGATCGACATAAGGTCCTTTCCAAAGATGCTGACGCTCTGCCGGAGCTTTCTCCAAGGCTTCGAGCCCCTGCGCGGTAGTGGGATAACTTCCCATATCGATACGATACTTAAGGAGAGGACCCTTGAAGGTTTGGTTTACCTGAAACTCTGCTGCCTTCAATTCAGCGTCTCCCAAAACGCCACCGAGTTTAACGATGACGAATCCTGCGAGTAAGCCCAGTAAGGCGATTACCAGAACCAGCTCAATAATCGTAAAACCTTTGGCTTTTCGAAACATATCAGATGTGTGCGACCGACTTCTATTCTTGATCATAGGATACTACAATATACAAACGAATATGCGCTTAGAGTCCATTTTATTTCCTTACGTTCAAGATGAATCAAAAACATCGAATTTCAGTCGAAGATGAAGCCATCGACGTTCTACAAAAAGCTATCTTTGGACTCACGTCCGATCGATTGATCAAAAGTGAAGATTTCCAGCAAAAAATGGACTCGCTACAGCAGCAAATCCTCGGCAATTGCATCGTCGACACGGACTGGCTGGACCTAGCGTCCGAGCTTCATTTGCACCCGCCTTCACTACTCAGACTTGCGAAGAAACCAACCATCGATGAGGTTCTGTTGCCGACGGGGTGGAACCAATGGACCCTTCCTTTTGGTCCCTACTCTGTTAATAGTTACTGTTTCTCTCTTCAGGATCAACAGTGTGTCCTCATTGATGCAGGATTTCAAGTAAGTGACTTCATGGAACGATTGCAAAAATCAGCTTTACAACCTGTAGCAATTTTAATCACCCACAATCATCGGGATCACGTGGGGGCATTAACGACTCTAATTGAAAAATACCCGGACCTCGTGGTCTATGCGATGGATCAAAGCCTCTGTCGCCATTGTCTCCCCATCAATGACGGTGATCGGTTCGAACTGAAAAACATTGAAATCCGAATCCACCACACTCCAGGCCACGCAATTGACGGAGTCGCGTTTGAAATCGCAAATGGTGAAAGCGTTGCTGTTGCTGGAGGAGATACCATCTATGCGCGATCTGCAGGTAAAATTCCTCATCATTACAAGAAATCCCTTCGTATCCTTGAGGAAACCATCCTAAATCTTCCCAATGAAACCCTCATTCTTCCGGGGCACGGACCTGTAACCACAGTCGGAGAGGAACGCCGTTACAACCCATTTTTTGCAAAGTAGACCGTCCGACCCTACTTTTATTTGATAACTAAGCCATCTTTTCAATATCCGCTATTATTAATCCGCCATTCATGGTGTGCCTGTCGAACCATTCGCCTGCTTCGCCTCGTAAGCTTGCACAATGGACTTTTGGATTTCGACAAACCGTATCGGCTTACTGATGAAAGCATCCATACCGGCTTTACTACACTCCAAACGATCCTGTTCCATCGCATTAGCGGTCAGTGCGACAATGTGAATTAATTCTGGGTTCAGATGACCTTCTGACTGCCGCAACCTGATTTCACGCGTGGTATCCATTCCATTCAGTCCAGGCATTAGCATGTCCATGAATACCATGTCGAAAAACCCAGCGTCAAGCAGCTCCAATGCTTCTTCGCCGCTACTCGCCATTTCTGGATCGTAGCCCATCCGCTTAAGCAAGGTTTTCATCAGGAGTCGGTTATGAGAAACATCATCAACTACCAAAATTCGCATGGGATATGAAGTTGCCAACCTCTTGTCATACATTTCTTCACTTTGAGCATTTTCTGGCAGTTGCTGAACGTATTTTTCAGAGGATTTACTCCGAGCGTCTACGGTCATTGTAAATACAAAAGTAGAACCTCGACCTAACTCACTTCTCAAATCGATATTCCCTCCCATTAAAAGGGCCAATTTCCTTGAAATGACCAACCCAAGCCCCGTTCCTCCAAACCGATGTCGAATACTGGCATCAGCTTGCGAAAAAGGTTGAAATAGTAATACCCGTTGTTCTTGGGAGATCCCAATTCCAGAATCTTCGATTTCGATAGTGATTCGAAACGGACGATAGTGATGCTGATCACTATCGGACCACAGATCGAGCTCTTCGACATTGGTTAACAATTCGCAACTAGCTCTCACCTTCACATGCCCTTTGTCAGTGAACTTAATCGCGTTACCGATGAGATTGCTCAGCACTTGAACGACCCTTTCGCGATCACACAAAAGACGGTCTGGGACATCGGGTTGCACTGACCATTCGAAAAGAATTCCTTTGGTTTTTGTCCGAAAGAGGAAAAGCTGTCCAACCTGGTCTAAGCATTCTCTTAAATCCATTTCCGCATTATCCAGAGTCATGTGACCCGATTCTACCTTGGAAAGATCCAGAACATCATTAATTAGGCTCAGCAAACTCCGCCCTGAAGAATTGATGGTTTCGATCATTTGCGATTCTTCCGCTCCCAATGCTGATGATTCAATAAGATCCGAAAGACCGATAATTGAATTTAGTGGCGTGCGAATTTCATGACTGATCATTGCAAGAAACTCACTTTTTGATCGGTCAGCTGCTTCGGCTGTCTCAACGGCACGCTTCATCTGGCATTCATAGTCACGCCGCTCGGTGATGTCTCTGGCGATGACATTGATATGCAATAGGTTTCCTTCACCGTTATAACAAAAATTCATTGACCAAATCAAATAGTGTCCCTCTCCAGATCCCACAGGAAGACGGTTTTCAAGAGTCAGCTGTAATCCACCTGCAGCGGCACATTCCTGGATTTTCCGCTCCATATGAATGGAATCTTCCGCATGAACTAAGTCCGGAAGATAGACTTCAGTTGGAGTTTCCGAAGACAGATTCATCATTTCCCTCGCTGTCGGATTTGCAAAGGACACGTTGAGATTTCCATCAAGTCTTAAAACAAGATTATCCGTATTCTCTACCAAATTCCGGAAGCGAGCTTCACTCATCGCGAAGCGTTCCTGCGACCGTTTGATACTACTTATGTCGTCAAGAATTCCCGACACAGCATAGAGTCCTCCGCTCTCATCCTTCAATGGAGACAACGAACAGCGAAGGTATTCTGCTCCATCGGCATTCAGCCGATGCCATTCAAATTCATAACTGACGGCACCCGACTCCAGTGCCCGACGGGCATTTGTCAATTTTTCGTGCATCTCCGGTGGAAATGAATCGATACATTGAGGAGGGTTAGATGGATCCGCAGCTGCGATTGAAAAGTAATCCCGGAAAGCAGGGTTGGTAACGATGAGAACATCGTTTTCGTCCATTACGAACATCGGATATCTGGAAGCATCTATGACTGATGCTAACAATGTTTTGTATTCTTTTTCTTTGAGAGATTTATTGAGAGATTCAAATACCGGAAGTACACTTCTTTCCTGCAGTTGAGATTCGAGTGCGGTGATTCTTGATTGCGCCTCGCGTAATTTAGACGTCAAACCTTCAACCTCATCGACATGAGGTTGGTTGGAGGAATCTGGGATTTGAGCATCCATAGAACGCGACGGCATTAAATCTCCAAAGCCTTTTTACTGTCACGTACAAAACCGCCACTAATAATTAGTTTACATTTTTTTTATATTCCCCAAGCACCCTAACCCAGTGCTTCCTCAATTTCTTCAATCATTTTCCCGAGAACCTTTTGAGATACTTTCCCCTCCGTTCCAAGTTCCTGCGCAAAAACCGATATCCGATACTCCTCTAAGGCAAAAAACAAATCCCTAATCTTGGCGTTTAAACGCAAATCGCCTGTCGGAATGCGTTTCACGAGCGAAACGTAAGCAGTTAACAATGGCTTCATGCGTTCACTCTTCTCGAGATCCTTCTGAGGATAATTCACAGCCCTTTTTAGTCGCAGCTTGTGAGCCTCAAGATAACGAGGCAGGCGGTGAATTCTCTGCAAATTATAAACTCGCATGAAACGAGCAGGAAGCAGACGACTCAATAGTTGCGCGGTTAATGGGTGCTTTGCCATCGGACCATTGAGAAATTCTAGTCGCAGATTTCCGATACTCTCTAGTAAATCCGAAAGCTCATAACGCATCCCACGTAATCGCTGCTTACTCAGCTCGATGGTTTTTTCGAAGTCATTCTGCTTCAATGGCCAATCCCCAGGGGCTCGAAAAAGACTTCCCAAGACCAACTGCTCAACATCTTTAGCGAAGTCATCCCAAAGATAGCTGTCACTAAAAGATACATAGACGGATTTTAGCTGCTTTATATCTCGAATAAACCAGCCCACCTCACGCCCAACCGCCCATTCACACAGCTTGCGATAACCTCCAGGAGTGAATTTAAGCGCCTCTTTTCGGTGCTTAAACAATCGCACTCCGACTTCACCGCGCGTATTCACAACCATTCCGGGAAAAGCCATTAAAGGAATTCCCTGGATAGCTCCAAGTTCAATTGATTCCGGCAGGTCTCCAAATTGCCATGCCTTCACATCATTACGTTCCCATTTTTGACAGGCGTCTTTCCAAATCTTCACCTGTGTATGCTCGGAATACGTCACTCCTTTTTTCAGCATCACGGCTTCGGCTTGCTCATGCAATTCCTGCCAGTTATGACTACGAATCACGACTTTCCCACTCTCCTCATCCACAAGATCGATTTTCAATCTCAAATGGTCTGGGATCACACTCAAATCCCAGACTTTCGACGGAATTTTAATGCCATAAAGTTTCTGGATAACGGAACTGAGATCCTCGATAAGAGTTCGAGGACTCGGCTTCATTTGCAGCATGATTTCCGAACACTTGTCTCTGACAGGAGTTAAAAACCGTCGGTAATCCTTTGGAAGTGATCGCAAAAGTTGTTCGACCTTTTCCTCAACATATCCGGGAACCATCCAATCCAAGCTACCTTCTTGAACACTGGCGAATTGAGACAAGGGTAGCTTCAACGTAGCTCCATCATCGGATTCACCCGGTTTATATCGATAATCAATCGAGGATTCCACTCCACCAAGGTCTACGACTTCCGGAAATGCTTCTTTTTCGGACTCTTCGATCGTTGCATCCAACAGATCTTGCTCCGTCAGATAGAGTTTCTTTTGAGCAGAATCATCGAGGGATCGCCACCACCGGTGCAACTCAGCAACAGAGCTAATCAATGGTAATTTTTTGTCGTAAAATTGATACAGACGGTAATCTAAATCATAAGAAAGCGATCTCCTGAAACGCGTCTGCAGCTCTACAATTCCATCCTGCAGTTTTTGATTTTCCTCAAGAAATGGGAATCGATCACGAATCTCCCGTTCTAGAATGCCACCTCTGATGAAGATTTCCTTTGAAAGGTGGGGGTCTACTTTGCCATATCCCGCACGAATCTTGTCTATTTGAAGCCCATATAGGAATTCTTTTTTCCAACAAAGCACTCGTTGAGATTTACTCGACCAATGAGGTTCCTGGTATGAGTTATTGATGAGGTGCGCCCCTGCTTTTCGAATCCATTGACTATCAACTACAGCAAGAGTTCGAGCAAACAACCGGGAGGTTTCCACAAATTCGGCAGCCATCACCCATTGTTTCTTGGTTCGCTCCGACTTATTCGGTTTATCTTTCCCTTTGATGCGGTTCTTTTTCTCTGTCTTTTTGAACATCACGGATCCCGGAAACACCATGACCTTCCGTCCGCGGGTCGCCTGGTACCAATTACCATCCTCCCAAAATGCAACATTCCCAATCAAACCGGTCAAAATACTCTGATGAATCAGATCTGGATCCTCTTCGCCAACACCTTCCTTGTAAGATTTTAAGTCTTCTAGCACTCTTCGGATCTGCTGATGAATTTCCCGCCACTCTCTCAAGCGCTGATAAGAGATAAAGTGGTCCCGACAGAACTTTCTCATCTTTCCTTGCGACCATTTTTCATATTTCTCATCAAAATGTCTCCATATTTGAAGCAAACTGAGGAAATCTGAATCCTTCTTGCTGAATTTCTGATGCTCTTGCTCTGCTTTCGCTTCTTTGTCCAACGGACGTTCTCTCGGATCCCTAATGGACAAAGCAGAGGCAATGATCAATACGCTGCGCAGAACATTCAGCTTTCGAGCCTCTAGCAGCATTCTCCCAACCGTTGGATCGATGGGGAGACGGGCCAACTTGTAACCCATTTCTGTTAAATGTTCTTCTTCGTCAATCGCACACAATTCTTTGAGGAGAATCATTCCCCCCTGGAATGTCCGAGGATCAGGTCGATCGATAAATGGAAAATCCTCTACTGTGCCAAATTTGAAGGCCTTCAGCCTCAAAATTACAGATGCCAAATTGGAACGAAAAATCTCTGGTGGAGTAAACTCCTCTCGGCTTTCAAAATCCTGTTCACTATAGAGACGGATACAAATTCCATCCTCTATTCGCCCACATCTCCCCTTTCGTTGATTCGCACTGCTCTGTGAGATCGGTTCGATAGGAAGCCTTTGAGTTCTGGTATGCGAGCTATAACGACTAATACGCGCCAAGCCAGAATCCACCACATATCGAATCCCAGGCACCGTGATCGATGTTTCCGCAATGTTGGTCGCAACAACAATCTTTCGTCGCTGATTCGTTCTAAAGATCTTCTGCTGATCCGCCTGACTCAAACGGCCAAATAGTGGCACTATTTCAAATCTCGCACCCAGATTTCCATCCAATAAATCACACAACTCACGGATATCTTTTTCTGCCGGCAGAAACACGAGCACATCACCCTTTTTTGAGGTTGCAGTAATTTGTTCAACCGCTTCAAAGGAAGCATCGATATAGGTAATGTCCCCTCCCCTGTCATCCTCTTCGAAAGGCTCGTAGCGGACTTCAACCGGAAACATTCTCCCCGTCACTTCAATCACCGGAGCACCGCCAAAGGCATCAGAAAACAGCTGAGTATCAATTGTAGCAGAAGTAATGATAATCTTGAGATCCTTACGTTTCGAACGGATTTGAATCAGATGCCCCAAGATAAAATCGATATTGAGGCTGCGTTCGTGCGCTTCATCGACAATAATAACCGAGTATTGACGCAAAAGAGGATCCCGCTGCATTTCATTGAGTAATATCCCATCGGTCATCACTTTGATACGAGTCTGTCGAGTGGTATGATCAGAAAACCTTATTTTGGTCCCAACAATTCCTTTCCCCGGGGCTCCCAATTCCTCCGAAATCCTATTACCAACGGCAAAAGCAGCCACCCGTCGAGGTTGGGTACAAGCAATCACTTTATGAGCTCCCAGTCCCGCTTTAAGACAGATCTTCGGGATCTGAGTCGTTTTCCCTGAGCCAGTTTCTCCTCGAATGATCACGACCTGATGCTTGCGAATCGTCTGCAGGATCTCCTCTTCCCTCTCACTGATAGGAAGTTCCTTAGGTAACTGGATTTGGTTCAGATCAATCATTCGTTGCACGCGATCACAAGATCGCGAAGGAGAAAGGAAAAAGAAAAACCGGACAGGAGTCGAGAGGCCATTAACTCGGTATTTCACTGATTTATCTCAGAATGACAACCTTACTGAATGGTGAAGCGATTTGAATTGTTTTTCGATTTTCAGTTTCCTTTTTCGGTTTCGCATATCATCTTAGTGAATAATGGAAATTACAGAACGAAATCTTGGCACTCAGCCTTTGGCGGAAATCCTCGAAAATAATACCCTCAAGAACCACGACTTAGTAGCGGCATCTCCCACTCCTATTTCCCACAAAATGGTAACTCGGGCCGTTAAAGGTCGATTGTTGACTCCACATTCTCAGAACAAAATCCTGGACGCCCTCAACGCCACTGGCAAAGGGACCTTTACGTTGCACGATATTTTTAACTACGGTCCACATACCCGGAAAAAACCGAAACCAATAGCGGAGTGATTCAATGCTTCTTTTGATTACGATTTCTTGATCGAATCCCCTCGATTGAGAATTATCAGAAATGAATTCCAAGACCGCTTTAACATTATGAATTCAACGCGTCCATCAAACCTTTTGACTCTCCTCCTTCTCGGATTGGCTCTTCTGACCTCTTGCGCCACCGAATTCATAGCGCCCAAAGGCGTAACCATCCCGAGGAATTTCGATGAGGCAAACGTTGAACTTGATTTTATGTTCACCGAACAACAAAAAGCCTCACTCCGTTCGGGTGACACTGAAGTAGAAGACTTACTACTCACCTTAGGTTTGCAACTCAAGGAGTATTGGGGACTCTGGCAGGATTCAAAAATGGCTAAATTCATGCGCAAGCAAGACATTGAACATCCCGATCAAATGATCGCTGTCATTTTCGATCAATATTCCCAATATTTGCGCAACCAATAACGCAGTATCTCTTCCTTTGATCAGTTCAGAATCGAAGGACAAGCATCGCAAATCATTGAAAACACATAGGATTATACCAGTGATCTTTTGTAATACGTGACTCCCCAAAGGACAGCCTGGCTATCCGTTCAGACCTAAGAGTGACTCAATTGCTAGGGATCAGCAGGCAATGCGATTCGTTTGATTGAAACTAGCCACCAGGGTGTTTATCGCCATTTAAGCCTATTCCGTATTAGATGCCAAATATTCGTATCTAATGTTGGTAGATTGTTATTCGACTTTACTAGCTGGCAATACAGGAATTATTTCTCATCTATTGCTCCAATACAGCTTCAAAATAAGGCGCCAATACTTTTGCGATCTCAGTGTGCTCGTGGGCGACCGGATGAGCGTTTTCCGGCCGTCCCGGATAGTGCCCTAGTTCGAGATGTAAGACCCTTTCATTTCCTACAAATTCAACAACCTGCTCGATATATGTGCTAAGAACCGCTCGCTTGACTGGATCATTCTCTTTAGGTCCAAACATCGGAGAATCGATTAAGAAGATAGGGGCTTTGGGCGCATCCCGCATTAGTTTTTGCACCAATTCTACGTAGGCATTTACAAATTCATTTTGATCAGGGATACCCCGGCTAAAATCATTTGTTCCGAGGCAGATTCCGATCGCATCCGGGACATAGTCGCGATGATTCCAAACAGTTTTTTCATCATCCGCTAGCGTTCTTTCATAAAATTGTGGAGCATTATTCGTCGCCCGGTTCCCTTGCCAATCACGAATGACACCTCTTCCTCCGTAACTGATCAGATGGCACTGAGTGCCCAACATTCTGGAAATTTGGTATCCATATGACACTCGGCCATTATGAGTGAATCCTTCTGAAGTTGGGCCCTCCTTCCGGATATCAGCAGCATCGCCACAGGTAATAGAATCTCCGATGAACATGAGCTTTTTTTCCGGAAGTGTTGGTGGTTCCAAAAACTCACCCTCTGGAGCTTCCAGCGATTCCACACGGATAAGACCCTGCCAAGTTTCGTTGCGTCGAATAATTTCAACCACGTGTTCACCCGATTCCACTTCTAACAACGGGATGCATTGCTGGCCAGGTTCAAGAGCGACCCACTCATACTTGCCACCATCCACACGGATATCCAAAAAAAGATCCTGCTCTTCATCAAAAACCTCAAGGTTCATCTTCAATGCCTCTCCCCTGAACTTCACATGAAGAGTCACGCCAGGATAACCCATCGACGCCGAACCGTCTTCATTAGCGACATAGCGACCTTCAATAACAACCAAAGGCGATACGGCGGTAACGACACTCGCTGCGGCTTCAGAACCAATCGCAGCGATCAGAGTTGTCAGTGTCATGAGAGATATTCTTCGGATATTCATAAATAGGAAATGATATTGAGGATAAGTGTTCCTTTGGAAACAAAAGCGTGACTCCCGAATCCAAGAGCATACTAAAGCGGTGTTGTTTCTATCCATTCAAGAATGGCTTGAGTCCATATCGCATAACCGTCGGGGCTAAGATGCAGGAAGTCGGGCATAATATCTTTGCTGATAGAACCGTCGGTACTCAAAAAACGTTCTCCTATATCCAAAAATGTCACATTCTCCCAATCGCCGACGAGTTGAATTCTCTCATTCAACTCCTTGATCTTCGCACGGTCAGGATGGCCAGGGAACTCTGATCGTGGGAAAACCGCGAAACAAAGAATTTTGGCCTGGGGAAATACCTCTTTCAGCTGTTTCACTACTGCGATCACTCCTTTAGAGACTTGCTCCGGGTTTTCATTTGTGTGACCGAAGTTATTCGTTCCAATAAGGCAAACAACTCGGTCGGGTTCTAGATTCATCACATCGCCATGTTTGAGCCGCCATAACACGTTTTGGGTCATGTCTCCACCAATGCCCTGGTTAACTGCGTCCATCGGCTCGAAAACCTTCTTCCAATACTCCCCTTCACCCCATTGCCATCCTTCCGTGATAGAGTCTCCTACAAAGACTATTTTGCCCTCACCCTTCTCTGCTTCAGCCACATCCGCAGCATGCTTTTCAAACCAATCTGCCAGAGACATCCAGGAGTGAGATACCAATCGAGGCGCCGGTGTGACGGACAATGGTTTACTCGAACATTCGCAGTCACATTTACAAGTAGATTCAACTCCCCAAAGGCTCGTGACGCACAGTGCGCCAAATAGTATTGAAAACAAACAGAGTGATCTTTTCATAGTCATTTCAAAAAAAAGAAATAAGAGGTTCAATTCAATCGGCAAACGAATGCCAGATTTCGAAAGACCAGAATACCAATGCAACGGAATTTGATCACGAAAACTGACTCGTTAGTGAAATAAAATCAGATCGTTGACTGAATACAAAGGAAAACAGAATCTGCTACTGAAAAAGCGGTTTTTCAGCGGCGCTAAAACCCTTGTATTCATTGGGATCAACCGATTTATTTCAGCTGTTCAACGGGAACATCCATTTTTATGAAGTTAGGTTTAGGTCTTTATCATCATATGCTGAATGAAACGAATTATCGTTTCGCAAAACAAGCAGGAGCGACCCATATTGTAGCCCACTTAGTGGACTACTTTAAAGGAGGTCAACATAGCGGTAAAGATGACCAACCCACGGGCACAGATCGTGGCTGGGGACTGGCTGGAGATCCCGACAAACTCTGGGAAGTTGAGGACTTAGTCTCTCTCCGAAAATCGGTAGAAAACAGTGGACTAAGCCTGGAAGCGATTGAAAATTTCGATCCCGCCCACTGGCATGACATTCTTCTTGATGGCCCCCAAAGAGATCTGCACATCGAAAACGTAAAGACATTGATCAGGCGGATCGGTGAAGCAGGCATCCCAATCATTGGCTATAATTTCAGTATCGCTGGTGTTGCGGGTCGCACAACAGGTGCCTACGCCAGGGGCGGGGCAATTTCTGTTGGAATGGAAGGTCTATACAATCTCCCAATGACAAAGGGGATGGCTTGGAACATGGTCGTCAATCCCAATGCTAAGGACGAACCCATTTCATCGATTACCCACGAAGTACTATGGGATCGCCTTCAACGGTTTCTCGAAGAAGTGATTCCCGTAGCCGAGGCCAGCGGAGTCACTCTCGCAGCTCATCCAGACGATCCGCCGACGGCCTTTATGCGAGGGCAACCTCGATTAGTGTACCAGCCCCACCTCTACCAAAAACTACTGGATATCACCCCTAGCCCATCAAATAAACTTGAATTTTGCATCGGTTCTCTTGCCGAAATGACCGGAGGCAACATCTACGAGGTAGTGGATCAGTATGCGGCCAAGAATGCTTTGGGTTATATCCACTTCCGCAACGTCATGGGGAAGGTGCCAACCTACAAAGAAACGTTCGTCGACGACGGCGACGTCGATATGCTCCGGGTTCTTCAAATTCTTAAAAGACACGACTATAAGGGCGTTCTAATACCCGATCATACTCCTCAAATGACTTGCGATGCTCCTTGGCATGCCGGAATGGCTTACGCATTGGGCTTTATGAAAGGCGCATTCAAAGCACTCGGCATTAAATCTTAAAAATGGTGTATCTAATGCGAAATTGCGTTTAGAAGACCACAATCACTGGATTTCATCACATGCGAGCATCTGATACTACCTTCACTTTCCGTAGCATCCGATGCTCGCATCGGATTAAAGCGCTTTGGAACCCTTTTACGCTTATCGCTATCGATGAAAAGCCGTCTTTAAAAACGCGACGACCATAAGGACTCTATCAGATGCGAGCATCTGATGCTACCTCCACATTGCTTTGCATGCATGCGATGCTTTCCTCAAGGATTCCGAACCATTCGATGGGCAGCGCATTGACGCGTTATTGTTTTTTTCAAAAGGCGTTTTAACACTCATAGCTCTCATCCCCTAGTGCTTGTTCTTGTCTGTCCGAAACGGAACAGCCGGCAGCAATTCACTGTTATAGAGATTCGCATTACTGGGGTTTTGTGCCCATGCATATCTAACTTCGGTTGGGTGTGGAACATGGTTGCTCGAAAGCACCACGGTATTTCCATCCACTCGCGCCTTCGCCCAATGAAAAACGTCATCCTCGCCGCATATAGCAAATCCTCCTAAAGAGTCTCCTTCCAAAAGCCTCAGTCCATTGGCGATATATTTAAACTCTACGCGAACCCTATCGCCTTCGATCGTGTGGCGGAGATATTCCGGACCTCTATAAACGACATCCTCATGACCGTATGCGATGTTTTCTGCACAACGTGCCAAGCGAATTCCAACAGTCTTTTTGTCCAGCGGGTGAATGTCATTCCACTCTCCAACATCGTAAGTAATGGCCATGCCAGAATTCGGAATGCGAGTTGCAGCGTATTGTTGTTCTCGCAACAACGCCCAATTGTCATCACTTGGTTGTTCCAATGGTTTTCCAAGGTTTGCCAATTGAACCGTCAAAAAAGGAAAATCATCGAGATTCGTCCAATTTTTCCTCCAATCTTTGACCATTGTCTCAAACATGTCCTGATAATGCTCAGGATTTCCAATATTGGACTCCCCCTGATACCAAATAACACCTTTAATTGCAAAAGAGGTAAGCGGAGCGATCATTCCATTATAAAGCCCCAGTGGTTTCCAGCGAATAAAAGTTTGCCTCGGAGCATTCTCCTGCACGGTCACTTGCTTTGCGATCCACTTTCCTTCGAGGCAAATATTCAATTCATCTGTTTTCACATAATACGGTTTATCAGTGAAAAATTTCCCTCCTTTTCCATTTACAACAACACGAACCACGAGAACATTTTTTCCCTCTTTAAGGAAATCCTTGGATACATCATAAATCCGTGCTGGATACTGGTAAGTGACTTCTCCAACAAAATGGCCATTGAGGAAGGTCTTGTCCGCATCCACAATTCTTCCCAGCCACAATTGAATGCGATCTGAAGTCAAATCCGCTGTTGTCAAATCAAACTCTTTTCGTAACCACACTACTCCAGGTTCATCTTCAAGCCCTTGTGCTGAATAAAAGTCAGGCAGAGTTACCTCGACCCAATCGCTTGTGTCCGTTTCAGGATTTGCCCACAAATACTCCGAACCGCTCACTCCCGGATCTGCTTCTGTCAGCTTGGAAAACCAGGCATTTGATTTGTCTTGATCCGATTTCCGAGTGGATTCGATCAAACCATCGTTCGCCCATCGTTTCCCTTCTGCCAGGTCATCTGGGAACTTTTTCAATGCAGCTTCACTCATCCAACTTTGTACCGGAGAACCGCCGAGACTGGCATTGAGTAAACCGATCGGCACTCCTTCAGATTCAAAAATATGTTTTGCGAAAAAGTATCCTACTGCCGAAAACTGCAATACTGACTCCGGGTCAGCACTCGTCCATGATCCTGATTCCAGATCGTGTTGTGGAGTTTTGAAATCAAAACGATCCGCTACTTCGAACTGTCGAATTTCCCGATTCTCACTATCAGCGACTTCCTCGGGGAAGCGATATTTGAGGCTGTCCATGGTGAGTTCCATATTGGATTGCCCCGAACACAACCACACATCCCCAACATAGACATCCTTCAATTCAATTTCACTTCCATCATCGGCTTCGATTCGTAAGACAAAGGGCCCTCCAGCTTCCAAATTCTCAAACAGAAGAGTCCATTTTCCAGAAGAATCCGCTACCGTATCGTAAGTCTCTCCACAGAACTCTAGCATCACACCCGCACTCGGGTCTGCATTACCCCATATTTGAGTATGTTCACCCCTCTGCAAAACGACTCCATCTTGAAAAAGGTGGGGCAGTTTGACAGATGCACTGAGAGAAAACACCAACCCGATGAAGGGTAGAAAAGCGCTGACAAAAAAGGACTTTTTCATGGGAATGAACCTGGGATAGCATCAGTGCCAGCGTTCATCACCAATTCCGTGCGGAAACGAATGAACTGCTTTCACGGATAAGTAGAACAATATGCCCCTTTAGAAATAGATTTACGCAAAGGAGCTTTAATCCTGGTTTTGCACGTATTTGAATTCCGAGAAATCAGCAGGCAATCGAAAACCGGAGATGTCCTGACAACACATGCCAACATATGCACCAGTGAACCCGAGGTTATTGTAATCGTCCGACAAAATGGTGGCATTCAAGACAGGACCAATCGCTGTCCAATTCCCCTCTCCTACTTTATAGTAGAATTGAAGATCGCTTCCCTTGAGTGTGAGTCTCAAATCAACTTCACCTTCGTCTGGAATACTCACATCTTCTGCTAGCACTTCGGTGCTGGTAGCAGCATCAGTTCCAAGAATGTTAAGATTTCGTCCGAGCTCATCGTCGTGACTGATTCTCAAATAGTAATGATTTTGAGTATCGTAGTATGCAATAAGCCCCGCCATTTGCTGAAAGGTGGTGGGCTGAAACTCAACTCTGGTCATCACTTCAATATCCAGAGATTGAATGCGTCGGGCCAATAAACTCTGTCGGAAATTGCTGATGGTTGGTTCCATCCCCTTGAGCCGCAAATAACCTGGACGATCTTTCAGGCTAACCCAATCCTCAGAACAGGGCTGCCTTAGACTCTGGAAGTTGAGGTCGAGAATCTCTGAATCAAATTTGCCATCCCAGTCATCTTTATCATGGGGTTGAAGTTCAATTCCCTTGGGAGCTTCAACTTCTTCAATCGGTTGATTTGTGCCGTGGGATAGATAGATCCATCCATCGTCTTTCCAAACACATTTTTGCAAAGATGTCTCGCGACCCAAAATACAGTGTTCCCCATCCACAGGTCGTCCGCAGAGATGAGCCAAATACCATTCGCCATTCTGAGTTTCTACGAGAGAGCCATGCCCAGCCTTTTGCAGAGCAATTTCTGGATGCCCAATCGAGGTCACCAAATGTTTATCTGGGTGAAGTTCATAAGGCCCATCAATCGACTTCGAACGAGCGACCGTCACAGCGTGAGTATATTGAGTGCCTCCCTCAGCAGTGACTAGATAGTAATAACCGTCCTTCTTATAAAGATGTGGACCTTCAACCAAGCCAAGTTCGGTTCCTTTGAAAATGTTTTTGACTGGCCCCACCAACTTTTGCTGTTCCGCATCATATTCTTGCAAAAGAATGCCTGAAAACCGGTTGTTTTGTTTTCGGTGGTCCCAAACCATGTTCACAAACCATTTCCGACCATCCTCATCATGATACAAAGAAGGATCAAAGCCGCTACTATTTAGAAAAACAGGCTCCGACCACGGGCCCATGATGTCGGGAGCAGTTACAATGTAATTGTATGAAATCTTATACGGTTCAGTCAGCCAGTATTTCGTATCGGTATAGATGAGATAGTAGAGGCCATCACAATAAGTTAGACATGGAGCCCAAATACCACCCGAATCAGGATTTCCAACCATGTCCAATTGGCTTTTACGTTCCAAAGGACGTTTGATTAGTTTCCAATTTACCAAATCCCGCGAATGGTGGATTTGAACGCCTGGAAACCACTCAAATGTGGAAGTCGCGATATAAAAGTCATCTCCAACTCTTAATATGGAAGGATCGGGATTGAACCCTTTTAGTATGGGGTTTTTAATCATTTTAGAAATATACAAAGTGCCTGAATAAAACGTTTAATTAAAACGAAGGAAAAGTCACGTAGTTTCTCCAATTATTAACTTTGGATCATACGAAACTGCTGGAACTGAACTTTGTTTTCGATTTTTGATCATGTCCAAGGCCATCTCAGTTGCAGTTAAACCCATTTCATAACTTGGAATTTGAATTGTCGTCAAACGCTGCCATGCACAGAGCGATCCATAATCGCCGTTAAAACTGGCTAATGCTATATCATCGGGCATCGTAATTCCCTTCCGGTAACAATAACGACCTACTGTGTTCGCAAGATCGTCATCATAAACGATCAAACCATCGTAACCTTCCAGTTTTCTCCAATCCTCATCGGTCAGATCACCGTCTGCTCCTCGACTCACAACTTCCTTTTCAAGCTCCACAATGTCTGGTCTCAGACCATTTTCATTCATTTCTTCACGAAAACCGATCATTCGATCGAGGGAACTATGATGCATTTCTTCCAATTTCCCTTTAAAACCTATATCCTTCCGTATGACGAAACATAGCTTTTTATACCCTTTTGAGAGCATATGCTTTACGAGCATTTTTGCACCCAGCACATCGTTGACATAGACTGAGTTCGATTTGTGCTTATCATTAAGATAAACAATGGGAAAATCCGATTGGCCGAGTGCAGCGTGGATACGATCCGTTACTTCACTATAACTTTCAATCACAAGTGCATCAAGGTTGTGTTCTGAAAACACCGAAGGAAGCGTAGTAGAGATTTCATCCATCTGCTGTGGGAGACGAATAAGAGTGATACGGTATGCACTTTTTTCTGCCGCATCATGTACCCCAGCCATGTAACCAGCGGGTGTGTGAACAAATAATCCGTTTTTTGCTACGAAATATCCGAGAGTTCCAAATTGTTTGGATCGAATTGATCGAGCACCAGCATGGGGTCGATAGTTGAGTTGAAGCGCCACCGATTTTACCCGTTCAATCGTCTCTTCCTGCAACTTGATATTTGAGCCTTCACTGGGACGTAGCGCCTGCGATACCGTCGCGGTACTAACTCCTGCTACGCGCGCAATGTCTTTAATAGTCGATCTTTTTTGGGGATGCACAGTGAATAAAATTAATTCAATGAAACAAAGTCAGGGGGATTAAACACAAGCTGAGTCTCTATCCTATTGTTTTCAAGAAAAATAACAACCGATTAATCGTTAAATTTCAGAGGCTATTTGAAGAACATCAAATAGAAAGTTGGCTCATCAATTTTAGAACATACGAGGTTTAATTAAAAAAAGGAGGAGCCCTAAAGCCCCTCCCTTTTCATTGAAATGTGTTCAATTAATCAAACTACCAACTTAGAAACTAAAGGTGTTGGTAATCGACCAAACTTGGGCTGGAGCAATACGAACACCAGCTACAGTTCCGTCTGGTTGCGTTGAGATTGGGATCAAATCATCACCCTTACCAACATTACGAACATTCAATTGGATTCTCCAATCGATTTTGTCAGTGAGTGGCTTACTATATCCAACCCAGAAGTCGATATTGGACTGAGACGGACCTTCGTAAGGATTATCCAGATCGTATGTGGTGGATCCATCGACTGTAACCAGAGGATAACCAATCACAACTGAATCTTCCCAACGCAAACCGCCACCAACATTCAAACCTGCCAATGCTCCATCGTACCAATTGTAGTTAGTCACGATATTCGCACGCCATTCACGCAACTCAGGAACCGCAGTTCCTTCCTGCAATTGAACAAGCGCGTAGTTAGACATGAAGGTCGAGTTCCATTGAAAACGAGTTGTTTCTGTCGAACCACCCCACCAGATGCGAAGATCACCAGCTGCCGTGTTGTTATAAACATTTTCACGTTCAGCAACATATTCATTGAGCGTAACCCCTCCAACATTTGAACGAGCAGCTTCTTGCTTCGATATATTGGCTGAGATTCTCCAGTTTTTTGTTGGATTAGCAACAAACTCGACTTCTACACCCTTGGATACCAAGTCTTCAGTCGCTGTGAACCCTGCTGGCGCCTGTTGAGAGGTGTTTTCTCCATTGAACTGGAAATTCCATGCATCAAGGAACTTTTGCGGTGGTTGATTTGCAAACCATGCGGCAACTGCTGCTTCTTCTAGAGCAGCTGCTTCTTCAGGAGTTTGTCCTGTCCAAGGTTGGTAATTAATCCTCCAGTCTGGTCCGGTTTCGTATTGGAAGATATTCGCCCAATTGTAACCCCATGCGATACCTGTTCCGATGAACCAGGAATAAGGGCCAACAGCACTACTGGATGAAACGTTAATCTTACTTTCATACCAGTTGATCTTAGCAGAATACTTTCCATCTTTCGTAGAAATCATCACACCATAATCCTCTGTTGTTCCGTTTGGAGCAGGCAACTGATTTCCATAAACATCAGATCTTCCTGCACCAGGTTCGAAATTGGTGGATTCATTGTAATAAACGCTCAGATTAAGTGGAAGTGTGTCCTCTGGCAGTAATTCGTTCACATGAAGAACTCCACTGTAAGAACGAGTGATTCCGGATTCCACTTGGGCATCTTCTGGCAATTCAAAGTCAGAAAGATTTGCTCTTCCCGTAGAGCCATCAATACCTGCTTGGTGACGTTTGGATTTTACGGTGTCTTTACGATAACCGAAGGTTCCAACGAGTGCACCTTCCAACCAATAACTCTGCCAAATGAACGCTTCCGATTCAATGTCGATTTCGTTCAAGCTTGCACTAGTTGTGAGAGAATCACGGGCAGCCAAACTATCGCTTGCGTTAACGATGTTTACCGGATCCTGAACCCAACCAACATAATTGGATGGATTTTCAGATTGAGTAGAAGGATCAGATTCACGGTAAGGGACTTCCCAAGGAGCACTAGGATCCACATTGGGTGCATTCCAAGTGGCATCGAAACGAAGAATATTTCCACTAACAGGAATTTGTCGGGCAGAAACCCCTGGGATGTTTGCTCCAACTGGTGAAGAAACTCCCAACAGCGAGTCACCAAGATAAGTTACCGTGTTTACCGCTCGAGCATTGTTATTAATGTTCATTTCATCGATCAACACTCCATAGGCATCGTCTGTACCGTATCGGTTCCAATTGCGACTTTCTGATTCTGATTTGTGTGTATTATACAAACCAGTGAAAACGTGCCGACCCAGGATTTTGGTGATCAAGGATGTTTCGTCCATGAAATCACGGAAATCAAGATCTGCAAAGGCAGTTACACGCATGGTTTCTCTCGTGTTTTTACTCATTCCGTTACCAAACTGAGCTGAGTCAGAAACAAACGGACGTCCAACGTTTGGATTCGCTTCTCCATTCGCGTAAGAATCATCGATATCGATGTAAAGGGAGTAACGCTCACCAGCCAACATTGAGAATTGTCCGTCTTCGTATTCCTGTTTATCCATCACAGCTTCAATACCAACCTTGTTGTTCCAGAAGGTCTGAGCCAAGGTAAGATTCCATGCATCCCAATCCTGGTGAGTCCCTTTATTGGGGCCATCCATCAAGGTGTTGTAGAAATCGAAAATAGAAGGATCTGTAATGTGGAAATCCTTAAATTGACCAAAATCAGAGAACTCGAGCCCTGCATCTTTGGCATATTGTGCATATCCTTTGATACCATTGGGGCGTTGATAACCAATTCCGATGTCACCATCGATACTTCCATCAGGAGCGAGACCACCTGTTGCGCGGATTTCGGTTTGGTAATAACGTGTAGGGGAAGTAGCGTTGCGGTCACTGAAGATCGCTAGAGCACCTCCAAATACTTGAGCAAAGTTTCCTACCCAAGGATTATAATAAGGATTCGCATCGCCGTTTTCATAGGTGGGGCGACGGGCTCCCAACCCAGGTAGCATGTTGTAATTGTCCTGAGTTTCATATGGATTGAAGACTTCTTGACCCATCTCCGTCCACCAAGGAGTGATTTTGTCCATCGGTGGCAATGTGCGTGGATTGTTACGATTGATGTTCCCCTTTTCGTAGTTGAATTGGATGGAAGTGAGCATCCCGTTTTTCTTCAATGCTTCAGGCTCATAACGCATCGCAACGTAAATACGATCATCATTCTCAAACGCACCTTCCTGCTGGTATTTGATCTTTTCATTCACACCAGCAACACGAACACCCAATTGATCTTCAATGATCGTTTTATTAATATTGAATGTTCCGCGAGTTGTTCCATGTTGACCTAAACGTAGTTCAACTTCCCCGGCATCGATAAAGTTCGCGGAGTCGAGACCCGTATTGATGATACCTGCGGGGCTTCCCAATCCAAAAAGGATGCTATTCGCTCCGCGCTGCATATCAACACGATCTACATTGTATCCATCCCATGGAATGCTGGTAAGGAAGTAGTTGCGAGTGTTGTCAGCTGAAGTCAAACCACGAACACGAGTATTCGTGGATGGATTCGTAAAATTATTATCCTCTGACAGATTAGCGTTATTTCCTACACCCGTATAATTTCCAATGATACCTCCGACTTCACCACTAGTGGTATACATCAAAAGGGATTCATTGTCCGTTGCACCGGTATCTTGTAGAAACTCTGCCGTAATAACAGAAATCGCAGAACCTACATCCCGCAAATCAGTTTTAAGACGTGTTCCCGCAAGTGAAGATGTCGCGAGATAACCAACATTATCGTCGGTAGTGACTTCGAATGGTGAGAGAGTGTAGACATCTTCGTCAGACACATCTGCATCTACATTCTGCGCTATTGCTCCTGTTGCCAGGATACAGCTCATTAGGCCAGCCGACCATCGCTGTAGCTTGAGTTTGTTGATATTCATAGTTTTGAACATTCACCACTTATCCCGTGAAAAATCACTTCAGCGCTTAAAACCTACCTGTCTGCCTCCGCAAACAAAAGGGCTCTTCAACACAAGAAATTCGGGTATAATTGGGGAAATGGGTTTTTATCTAGGGTTATAAAGTATTTCACCAGAATCGAAGATCCGGATTCATACAAAACTTCCTGACGGACAACTTTAACGAATAAACGAAAAATGATCCAAAGGAAGCTTACATGGGTTATCGGTTGTGTAGTGTTGTTAGCCTAACGTATAAAATTGATATCCAAAACCTCAACTCCTATTCATAGGTTATTTCAAACAGGAACTGTTTTCTTTCAGATTCAAAGATTTACACAATGGGCTGACAGTTAACAAAAAGGGTTATAGGGCTAAGTTTACTCCAAGGTGATGTTACAACAATTTAAAGAGCTAACCGCTTCCGAGGCATTTTCAAGCACAAAATTAAACGATTAATTAAATTGACAGCAAATCCAGCTAGAATCATTGATTAAACTGTTAATTCGAGCGATGGATTATAATCAAATGTTAACCATCTTCTGTGATCCTTCTTACTGCGATCTTCGGATTGTCTCTCTGCGGAAAACAGCTAATGTAAGGATTTAATCTCTGGGAGGTCTCTTCCCATTACCTACCCCTTGTTCATATAAACTATGTCTCATTACACCCAAAAGCTCTCTTTTCGCGAAAAGGCTGGTTATAGTCTTGGCGACGGTGGCGCCAACCTGGTCTTTCAGGTATTGATGGCCTACCAATTTTTCTTTTTTACCAAGATCATGGGAATATCCCCTGCCGCTGCGGGAACTCTTTTCCTTGTGGGTCGTTTCTTTGACGCGTTCACCGACCCGATGATGGGCGCAATCGCGGACCGCACCCAAACACGTTGGGGCCGTTTCCGCCCATGGTTAGTTTGGTCAGCATTGCCCTTCGCCGGCATTTTTTGGATGACCTTCACTTCTCCCGGCTTCGAACCTGGCATGCAAACAGCCTATGCATATGTGATGTATTTTCTGTTGATGGCGCTCTATACAATTAACAATGTTCCTTATTGTGCCCTTGGCGGTGTCATGACGGGCGATGTTGATGAACGCACTAGCTTAAACACGTTCCGATTTGTCGCGGCAACAGCTGCTACTTTCGTTGTAACAGGTTTGACCCTCCCTCTCGTCGCCAAATTCGGTCAAGGAGATGATATCAAGGGATGGTCAATAACAATGGGCATTTTTGCGGTCATTATGGTCGTATTGTTCGCCATCACATTCGTTTCAACCAAAGAGCGGGTAGAACCTGATCCAGCCCAACAAAGTTCGGTTAAACAAGACATCAAGGATCTATTTAAAAATAAGCCTTGGGTGATTCTGTTCGCCGCGACACTTGCCATTTTTGTGATGCTAGTGGTTCGTGGTGGATCACTCGCATTTTTCATGGAAGAATGTGTGGACCAGGGTGCCATGTTTACCTTTCTCCAACAATTCAATCTTGTGATGCCAGCAGACGGGGTCGCATTGTCGTTTGGACAGAAGATCCTCAATGTTTTTGGACTACTGATCCAACAGGACCAAAGTAATGTTCCAGCAGTAACCTACGCTTTCATCAACATGGTTGGAACAGGTACGATGTTAATCGGAGTCCTACTTTCGAAGCCTTTATCTATTCGTTTCGGAAAGAAAACGGTTTTTATCGCCAGCCTAATTGCCACTGCGCTATGCACGTTTTGGCTCATGTTTATTCCTGCTGATCGCAGTAGCATCATTTTCCTACAAGGACTACTTTGGGGTGCTTGTTACGGTCCTTCGATTCCATTACTTTGGTCGATGATTGCCGATACCGCAGACTACTCTGAATGGCAAACAGGTCGACGTTCAACCGCTTTTGCCTTTGCAGGCGTCGTTTTCGCACTCAAATTTGGCTTGGGAGTCGGCGGGTTTATTCAGGGAATCATCTTGTCCCTTTACGGATATCAAGGGGGAACGGAATTAACCGCTTCTGCAGTAAGAGGATTTCTTCACTGCTCAACACTCTACCCTTCCCTATTCATCCTACTGGCAGTTGCAATCATGCTCTTCTATCCGATCACGAAAGAGCTAAATTATCGCATTGGTGATGAATTGGCCGAACGTCGTAAAGGTTTCCAAAAATCTGATGCATCGTAATCGTTGTTCAAAACGACGATGATAAATATGTTGGATACGAAGCAGGGATGTTCCCAGTGAATTGAAAACATTTCCATTTCAAAGGGTTCAAGTTCAGCTTGGACCCTTTTTTTACCAAATAACTAAGTCTACTCCGTTGAATTAATTTCTAATTCTAATTCGTAGCCGGATTCGGGAGAATTCGGAGCCATTGAGTAAAAACGTGAGCTCTGAATCTCTGAGTTATTATCAATTTAGCTAACTAAATTTTCGATCACAGCAATATTACTAAGCTTTACTAACTACCCCATTTAGAAATCAATGATCACCACCCTTCGTTCGCTCGCACCCATTGGTATTCTTGCACTGCTTTCCATTGTGCAATCAGCCTGTTCCAACCAACCAGAGCCTATGGGTTTAGCTTCAACACCTGATTATTTTCAAGCGCTGCTTGATGTATCGGAAACAGAGGTTGAACAGAAAATCCAATCAGCTTGGCAGCATTTTTTCGAAGGAGACAGTTCCTCCCAACGACTTTATTATGAAGTGGGAGACGACAAAGCTTATATCGCTGATGTAGGAAACCAGGATGTTCGGTCTGAAGGAATGTCCTACGGCATGATGATTGCCGTAATGCTAGACCAAAAAGAGGCATTCGATCGGCTGTGGAATTGGGCAAATACCCATATGCGCCATGCATCTGGCGGTCGAGCTGGCTACTTTGCGTGGCACTGCGACTATGAAGGGAATCAACTATCAGAAGCATCCGCATCCGACGGTGAAGAATGGTTCGCAATGGCGTTGTATTTTGCGTCCGGTCGATGGGGAAATGGCGAGGGTATTTTCAACTATCGTGCCCAAGCGGATAAACTTCTCCATGATATGCTTCATAAGCAAGGACCCGAAGGTTACCTCAAAAGCATCTTCCATAAAAAGGAACTGCAACCTGTTTTTGTCCCTCATGGAAAGTATGCAGAATTCACTGACCCCTCCTACCATCTTCCAGCATTCACAAACCTTTGGGCAAAATGGGCTCCCAAAGACAATCAAACCTGGATTAAGTCCACAGAAACAAGCCGTACATTCTTTCACAAAGCCGCTCATTCATCTACTGGTCTAATGCCCGACTACGCCCACTTCGACGGATCCCCGCGATTAGAGGATGACCACAAAGATTTTAGGTTTGATGCCTGGAGGACCATCTCAAATGTAGCATTAGACTGGGCATGGAACAGAGCAGATCCCTGGCAAGTGGATCAAACCGATCGGGTTCTATCTTTTCTACTGACCCACTTTGATGATCTGCCCAATCAATTCGCAATTGATGGCACGCCCCTTTCAAACGAAACATCCCCAGGTCTTTATGCCATGGCAGCAACGGGAGCACTCGCAACTTCTAATCCTGAGCTCGCAAAACCATTTGTTCAATATCTTTGGGACGTCGAATTGCCCGAAGGAAAATGGCGATACTACGACGGATTAATGTATTTTCTCGGACTACTCCAAGTGAGCGGGGAATTTAAAATCTACCCTCCAAGCGAATGATTTGTATTGTTGAACAGATTTTCCTCCAACCAATCTGATCCGCAAATCAGTTGAGCGTGTCGTTTATACAGACTCGTCTGGGGCGAAGTCGCTTTTTTCAGGAGCATAGCCGCATCTCTGCGGAAACCAAGCAGCCATATCATTCTTCACAAGGAGCACATGACTTCAGTCGTGTGAATGTTCCATTCACCAATTCATTAGTCCCTTCTACTCAGACAACAGACGACGACTAAATTCATCGCCTAAGATCCCACAACCCTATCAAAACTCCATCTATTGGTAGGGAGAAGCAACCCGCAAAGCCCGCTTCACTGGTGACCAAGCAGTAAATTTCACTGCCTCACAAGGAGCACATGACTTCGGTCGTGTGAATGTTCCATCCACAAATCATTCTACTCAGACGACGAATAAAGTCATCGCCTCCTAAGATCCTCCCCGTTTACCCCGATTCGTCGGTGGTGACTCCAATTCGTCAGTGATCTACCCTGTTTTCTTCAGTCACTAAGCTGCCCGCCGCCCGCCGCTCGACGAGTAATGCCAAGTGTCACAAGAAGCATGGAGAAAAAAAACAATCCAAGAACAGTCACAGTCATAGGATAAACAGAAACACTGGTTTGCTTGATCGCAATCCCAATTCCCACTGGAACAATGGCTGCAGTCGCAGTGGCCCAAACAAACAGAAGACTCAAAACTTGAGAGCTTTCTCCAGGTTGTAGTCGACTGGTGATCATCATGATAGTCGGGAACATGCATCCCATCATGAGGGAGATGATCACGACCAGGATCAGCAATCCCCACCAGGCTGGATTCAAAAACCACCAAAGCGCCAGGCTCAAAATCACAATACTCGTAAATGTCACCATCGCCGTCCAGTCTCCCAATCTTCCGATAACCCACCCCATCATGAGTCGGCTAATAGAGAATACGCCCCAGAATACGGCAGTTGCTCTTGCTCCAGTTACAATGTCAATTTCACCATGCCGATGATCCCAGTAGTAACTCAACCAATTAAAAATGGAGGTTTCTAAACTGGTGTAAATTCCAGCGAGCATTAAAGTCAAAACTAAGACCCAACTCCATCGAATAGGGTTAGAAATGAGGGCATTTCCCGATTCGAAAATTGCCGTTTCCATTCCGTCAGCAGACCGTTTTCGTTTTAGATCCATGCTCACAAAGAGGATCGTTACCATTGGTCCGAGCACCAAAATCATCAAATAAGAATAGCGCCAGTTTTGAAGGTGCAAATGACTAAAATCAACTAACAGAGGCGATACAACTGCTCCAATGCCAAAGAAAAACTGCATGTAAGACATTCGGCCAGATTGCTGAGAGCGCGGGTATCTGGACGTATTATCGACAGCCATTGAATTGATCCCAATTTGATAAACTCCGAGCCCCAACCCTAAGAACATCATCATTACGATAAGCCCATTGGTAGAATTCACATAGAGTCCAAACCCATAGGTCACGATCAGCAATGCGCTTCCTCCAAGGATAAACAACTCTTTGCCGATGCGTTTGATCAGGAAAAACCCGAGTGCAATACCCAAAATCGAAATCCCATAATAAAATGCGATCATCCGACCCACAAGGCCGGCTTCCACCCCGAGATCCACACTCGCAGCACTCAGAATTGGCCCAACTTGTCCCAGCATGAAACCAATCGTGACAAACCCAAAAAGCGAAGAAAGGTCCTGTTTTCCAATCTTATACATATGTTCTTCCCTTAAACCTAAAAAACAATGGGTATCACTTCGTGAAAAGTGGACTCAAAGCAATCCCAATCAATGGTCATACCAATTAGCTTATTGTTAACTGAATAACAAAACCCTTTTTTGTAGCGGCTCCTGCTTGCAGGATGCCCTCGTAAATCCCACTAATATCGTTGAGAAACACGATGCAAGCATCGGTTGCTACACTTAAATATATTCAGTTTTTAAAATACGCAGTCTGGTATCCGGACGAAACTTAAATCAATCGACCTCGATCTGGCCTAATCGATCCCGATTTGCAGATAACCATCGAAGTGGTTGCACTTTAATCCCATGCAATTCTTGAGGGAATATCATCCAGCGCTCCGATAATGTGATTTTGTCCCCTGGCTTAATGGTATGATAGGCCCCATGGCCTTCCATTTCAGTCAGACCAGGTTGCTCCAGATGCGAATTTGGCCGTAAATGATAGACTTCAAAAATGCCATGATTTTCATGAATTTCCGATGCCAAAACTGGCTCCATAATCTTCACAAAAACTTGTTCATTTTGAAAACCTGCCATCCAATGAGCATCTGGAAACAAATAAGCCTTGGCATATGGACTTGATTCGCCTTCTGCAATTCCCGATGAAAAATGGAAAAAATGATCTTCCACCGACCAGGGAATTGCCCCCATCTCAGGCGTTTCGATGCGAAAACTGTTTTCATTTTTTACAGGAACATAAACTTCTGTTTGTCCAGATACTCGAGTGTTACTCCACAGTCCCCAATGCAATACTTCCGAAGACGTGTTGATTGCAGTAACAGAGAGCTTTGCACCCTGCTCGTCAAGCGAGTATCTTTTTATCATTTTGACCCCAGTGTAAGGGCTTGCAGGGCCTTCCAATACGACTGAGTTTTCACTCTTTTCGATGATTTTAAAATCGCCATACACCCAATAAGGATCAGGTGGCCATAGCTGATCATGCTGCTGAGGGATCAACTCCTGTTGATTCCAAAAATCGACCTGCGGACTCAACCAAATAATATGTCCGAAAAAATCGGTCCATTGTGAGAGATCCAAAGGATCAGGAATGCGCGCCTCCCATTCGAGCCAGTGCTCCGATGGAGCGTAGAGTGCGTTTTCACCACCATTTCTACGAAACAACACCGCACTTCCTCCAACCTTGGGAAGAATGCCGAGCTCAAGATCTCCTTTCCTGAGCATGAGCAATGCAGATTCAGGGCTATCAGAGGCTTCACCCGCTACTCTCTCTGCGGAAACAACACCTGCCAGAATCGACATTGAAACAAAAAAGCGGCAGAACTTTCGAAAGAAATGCGGTTGGGGTAAGTTCATTTTAGATTCAAGTTGTTATTCGATGCATGATCTCCATGCAAGCCCTGCCATTGTGGTAAGGACATTTCCAAAACCCAACTTTACAGGCGTCATGCACAGGATTGCCGTTTTCATCTACGTGCCAAAACCACTCTCCATTCTCTCGATCAAGTATATGATCACGGGTAAATTCCCATAAGCGCGTGGCCATATTGAGATACTTCACATCTCCACAAAGTTGAAAAGCGTTGTAAAACCCAACGACTCCCTCTGCTTGGGGCCACCAGTGATAAGTAACATCTTTAACGCCATGACCAATGTGAAACTCTTCCTTCACTCCTGCCCCCGGTGCAACCCCCTCGTCAAAGGTCACCTCAGCCATTTTCAATGCAACGTCTTTCACCTGACTTAAAAGCGCGCCATCCCCAAGCACCTCCGCAGCTTCCTGCAACAACCAGGAGCCTTCGATATCGTGACCATACGAGACATTCCGGTTGGTTGGATTCCAATCTGCATCGAAAAACAAACCAAAATGGGAATCATCCTGAATGATCTTCTCCATACTGATTTCAATTAAATGTCGAAGCTGCTGCTTCAATTCATCGTCCTGCCAATAACGAAGGAGATTCGCGTAAGCCTCCATAATATGGAGATGGGTGTTCATTGTTTTCGGAGCGTTCTCATCCTTCTCGCTCAACCGAAAATCTTCCAAATTCCCCCAATCGCCGGCATAGGCTTCAAAATAGCCACCTTTGTCAGAGTCGTAACCATGATCTTCAATGCTTCTAAACAGTGATTTTGCCTGTTCCAGCGCTTCAGCATTTCCTGTCGCACCGAAGTATTCGGAAAAGCCATAGATAGTGAAAGCGATCGCATAAAGCTGTTTGCGATCATTTGCGACACTGCCATCTGCATTGAGCGACCAAACCACACCCCCTCGTTCCATATCCACGAAATGGCTCGTCACAAATTGATAAGCCCGATCTGCAGTCGTTCTATATGACGGTTTTTTCGTCAACCGATACGCCGAAGAAAAAGTCCACAAAATGCGCGCGTTGAGAATTGCACTCTTCTCAGCACTCGGATCGACTTGGTTCAGATGATCGATTTCTCCAAAGAATCCACCATGAGTTTCGTCTTTGGTATGCTCTTGCCAGAACGCCAGGATGCGCTCCAACTCTGCCGCCATTTCGACCTTAAGATCAATTACATCCATAGAAATTTCGAAAGGTTAAGAATTGCTGTCTGCGAGAAACGCCTGATTACGATCGATCAACGAATTGATCGTTTTTACCGACGCGGCAGAACGCATGCCGTCTGCGGGCGTGTTGATCGCATAATCCAAAAGCTTGTCAACCGTTGTGGTCGCAACGTGTAAGCGTGTATCTGCAGATGCATAGTAGATAAAAACCGATCCATCGTCGTCACAAATCCACCCATTGGTGAAGGCCACGTTTGAGACATCCCCCACCCGCTCATCTCCGCGAGGCCCAATGATGTGACCACCGGGTTTATAGATGATTTTGGTAAGATCATTCAAATCTGTCACAAATACATACAGAACGTATCGCAGACCAGCTGCAGTATTGCGCACGCCATGCGCCAGGTGAAGCCACCCTTTGTCTGTCTTAATCGGAGCTGGGCCCTGTCCGTTTTTCACTTCGTAAATCGTATGATAGGCCCGGTTGTCAATGATGGTCTCTTCTTCAATCACAGGATTCATGATATCATCAGTAAGCCCAAATCCGATGCCACCTCCGGAGCCAGTATCGATAAATCCATCCTGGGGACGGGTATAAAACGCATATTGCCCATCCACGAACTCCGGGTGCAATACAACATTGCGCTGCTGTCCTCCAGAGGTCTTTAGATCGGGCAAACGTTCCCAATTAATCAAATCCTTGCTCCGCGCAATACCCGCCGCTGCAACCGCACTACTAGTGTCATGCTCTGGAGCATTAGGATCTTTTCGCTCAGTACAGAACACACCGTAAATCCAACCATCTTCATGCTGAGTGAAACGCACATCATAGACATTCGTATCAGGATCATCAGTTTCAGGCATGGTGATTGGTCGTTCCCAGAAACGAAAATTATCAATTCCATTGGGGCTTTCAGCAATCGCTAGAAATGATTTTCGGTCACTTCCTTCCACACGAACACCCACCAAATACTTTCCATTCCATTTAATGGCTCCGGCATTCATCGTTGCATTTACCATCAGACGCTCCATGCAAAACGGATTGGTCTCCGGATTGAGGTCAAAGCGCCATTCAATGGGCGCGTGAGCAGCCGTAACTACGGGAAATTGATAGCGATCATAAATCCCATGCGCTTCTTCAGCTTTGACATTTGCTCGCGTTAGTAACGCCTCATGCTCACTTCGAATGCGAGCGATTCTATCTTGGAAAGGTTCCATAGTAACAATTTTATTATTAATTCTGATTTAAATAGATGAAACGAGGATCGCATTCAAAAAGAACTTCATCCAGTAGCAACAGTGCTTCAATTGAACTGGTTCACCTAACCGATCCGTCATAAACATTGGGTATGGCGGCATTCTAAAACAAAAACCCAAATACCGGAATGAGAAACATTGTCTTTCTATTGAATAATTAACGCAACGCGGGTTCAAACCCGCTTCATAAATCCAGATAAATCGAAACCGCCTGCCCCGTTTGTCGGTGAATGAGCCGCATGTCAGAGACAAAGTCGCACTGCAATATCCGCCAGGAGCACATGACTTCAGTCGTATGAAAGTTTCATCCACCAATGCCTCCCAAATGCCACAACCCCATCGAAGACCTACATCCCACATCCACAGATAGGGCCAATCGACCCGATGAGCCGCATGACAGAGACAAAGTCGCACTGCAATATCCACCAGGAGCACATGACTTTAGTCGTGTGAAAGTTTCATCCACCAATGCCTCCCAAATGCCACAACCCCATCGAAAGCCCACATCCTCAGGTAGCGCGAAGCGCCCCGTCTACCCCGTTTCATCGGTAACCAAGCCGCTTCCATCAGTGCCCAAACCCCACTCCAAAACCTAACCAGGAGCACATGACTTCAGTCGTGTGAATGTTTCATCCACCCATCCTTCAATACCCGCCACTTCAGACGACGACTAAAGTCATCGCCTCCAAAAACCTTCTTATCTCATCTATCTTCAAATTCTCTCAGCAAGCTGATCCTTCACAGGAACAATCGTTTTTTTGTGCTCCTCGGCTAACTGGGTCAGTCTTTTGATGACATCGGGATTCTGGTTGGCCACATCCCACTGTTCTCCAGGATCTTGATCCAATTGATACAACAAAGGCGTTTCGTGCACAATCTTCGGCCCACCAGAACCATAACTTCCCTGCGTAATGAAGTGCAGTTTCCACGGTCCTTCCCTTATTGCAAAAAGTTCACATGCGCGCCAATAATAAACGCATCGATCCTTCTTTGGTTCTTCACCTTTTTCACCGAGTAATTCCGGGACCAAACTGATACCATCGATGATACGATCCTGTGGAAGTTCGATTCCTGTCATTTCACAAATCGTCGGTAGAATATCCATCGTGGTTCCCAATTCCCGAATCACCCCCGGTTTAATGACATCGGGCTGCCAAAAGATTGCGGGCACACGCATGCCGCCTTCATGAGTAGTTCCTTTCCCTTGGTGAAGCATTCCTGCGCTTCCTCCATGAGTTCGGATAGAGCAGCCATGGACCATTATCTGAGGTAAAGACCACCAAAGTGTTTGATGCGATATCGAGACGTTTAAGTTCACCGATAATTCTACCAACTCCATCGTCAATTTCAGCAATCGTATCCCCATAAGCTCCCCGCATGCTTTTCCCGCGAAACTCGTCGCTGGAATAGAGCGGAACGTGCACCATGCTATGCGCTAGATAGAGAAAAAACGGCTCGTCGTGATTTGTTTGGATAAAATCTATCGCTTTCTGAGTGTAGCGCTGCGTCAAGGTGCGTTGCATTGCAGGGCGCTCCTCGACATCATTCCCACTCAAAATGGGAACATTATATTGATCGAGTGGAGCTTCATAGTGCGCATCCTTTTCCGCGTTTCTACGATAATGCCCCCATTCTTCGACACTATCCATATCATTCGAATATGGAATGCCCCAATAGCTATCAAAACCATTTTGTGTCTGGCAAATATTGTTCATGGTTGCCCAAGATGCCATTTTCCAATTGCAGCAGTATGGTATCCCCTTCGTCTTCAAAAGTTCCGCAATCGTTATCTCACGCAGCCGGAAGCCCTCCCCGTCGAATTGGGGAACAAGACACCCACCTTCGAAGACATCATGCCGCTACGGTTCGGCAAAACGACCCGTCAAGAGCGCCGCTCGACTCGGAGTGCATACGCTAGCGCCCCTACATAGAATTGAGTCCAGTTTTTGGCCTCTCAGCCGCCATTTGGTCCAAATGAGGAGTCGAGATGGTGGGATTTCCAAAAACAAGCAAGATCTGCATAGCCCATAGTCGTCACAGAAAAATAACAATAAGATTGGGCAATCCAGTCGCATTTTCCTCGGCTTTGGCGAAGAAGCTCAGTCCAGAAACCGAGAGCACAATCAAAACACACCGGCGGAAAGATCTGAATAACTCAACCGATCGAAAACAATTTGGGGATTTCATAAATGATAGTGAATCAGGGGGTAATAGAAAAAAGGGATCCCAATCAACCATAGTATGAAAAACTATACAAATCCAAACAGAGCTAGTGATTCACCCTTCCTATTGCATAGGTCGATGTTGGACAAGTCGAAGAGCAACTTAAACTCTCCATACTCACCCCACCATCCATAGGTAGGGCGAAGCGCCCCGTCTACCCCGATTCATCGGTGGCTAAGCCGCTTTTGTCAGTGCCCAGGCCGATCCCTGTAAAATCCTACCAGGTGCACATGACTTCAGTCGTGTGAATATTCCGAGCACCAATGCATACATTAGCATCAAGCAACGACAGAAGCCATCGCTTTCAAAAAATTGAAATCCCTTGATTTGAATCAATCCGCTCTCCGTCGAACAACCGATTCATTGCAGATGCCCACGAACCATCACACATACCAATATAAAACCTGAAAATACATGCACTGAACCATACTTCATCAAAAGCCCTAGCAATGGCGGAAAAAATCGCAAAACCCTGCATAGGCACCCGCGATCTGATAGCCGATAATATCCTGCGAATATTGCTTTTCGAATCGATTGGGAACTTCCTGTATCATAGATGGAAACAGGGGGGCCAGTCCTAGTCCAAACACGTAAAACGCCACCGCCAAAAAGGTGCCCGGCAGGGGTAATAAAATGCAAACAGCTCCCAATACGGCCAGCACCACTCCTCCTCTTATCATTTGCATGTTCTTTACCTTGAACGAAATAAAACCCGCCAGAATCCGCCCTGTGGTGATCCCAATGAAATAGACAGAAATGAACAATGCTGCTGATTCGACCGAAATCCCCCTTGCAATCACAAGATACGTGCTACCCCACAACCCGGCTCCACCTTCTGCACCCGAATAGATTGCAAACGCTAGAATCATAGGAATAACGCCCTTTTTTCTTATAGCATGAACCTTTTCCTTAGAATTAACAGTTAGTTTTTCGTCTAAAGAATCAGCATCTGATGCATTCTTTTCCTGCGCTACGGAAGAATGCATCCGCCACAGTGGCAGGCACAATAAAAACAAAACTGCCAACGCAATCTGAATCGATCCAACTTGAAGATAACCAGTCCTCCAGGAATCGCCCGCAGCAAATGCATGGGAGATGAACAAAGGCCCAATACTGGCCCCTACACCCCAAAAAGAATGGAGCCAGTTCATGTGATGGGCCTTAAAATGCAAAGCCACATAGTGATTCAAAGCCGTATCAACAGAACCTGCGCCAAAGCCGAGAGAGCAAGATAGTATCACCAACCAATGAAAGGAGGGAGTATGGGCGATCCCAATGATGGAAATCCCAGTCAAAAAACAACTAACACCCGTCACCTTCCCTGTGCCAAGGAGCCGAATCAGCTTTCCACTCAAAACGCCAGAAAGCACGGTAAAAGCTACGATAAAGATCGAAACATACCCCGCCATATCGAGCGGCAACCCCCACTCCATACGCATCTGCGGCCAGGATACTCCCAACAATGAATCTGGAAGCCCCAAACTAATGAAAGCGAGATAGATGAGAACTAAGAGTAGAACGGTAAACATCGCACGTTACAACAAGTGGCAACTAATAACATCTTATCTTCTCAAATCCAAATGAACGTCGCAATCTTTCAAACTTTCTTACTGAAGATTTGATTTGATAAGCCCCATTCGAAACCTATGATACCTCCAGTTTCCCTTTCGCCACCTTAGCTCAGTTGGTAGAGCAATTCATTCGTAATGAATAGGTCGCCGGTTCGACTCCGGCAGGTGGCTCCACTGCTAAACCACCTCCAATGTCCTTCGAATCGCTCAATTAAGCCGAGAGAATTTACAGATCTCAAAAGAGTCATTTTTTCCTAGATTATTCGGTTGACTTTGAATCAGTGAAAACCCACTTTTTTCTTTTCATTTAAGTCCGAGCGGAGAGATGGCTGAGCGGCTTAAGGCAACGGTTTGCTAAATCGTCGTAGGGGAAACCCTACCGGGGGTTCGAATCCCCCTCTCTCCGCCACTTTTATCCGCAGGATGAAAGTAAGGTAAGAGAGCAATTCGAACCACAGGTGAGGGGTGTTCGTTCCGAGGAGCTTGCGACGACACAAGGAAGAGCGCAGCGATGACCCAAAATCCCCCTCTCTCCGCCATTTTTATCCTCAGGATAAAAGTAAGATTAGAGAGTAATTCGAACCACCGGTGAGGGGTGTTCGTTCCGAGGAGCTTGCGACCACAAAAGGAAGAGCGCAGCAATGACCCAAAATCCCCCTCTCTCCGCCATTTTTATCCGCAGGATGAAAAGGAAGGTAAGAGAGTAATTCGAACCACCGGTGAGGGGTGTTCCGTTCCGAGGAGCTTGCGACGACACAAGGAAGAGCGCAGCGATGACCCAAAATCCCCTTGAAAAGCCTGAGCTCCGCCGAAAGGCCTCTCTTCAGTCTTCGTCAGACGACTTCGCCTAGACAGGCCGCCACTTTCATCCTCAGGATAAAAGTAAGACCAATTAGCTTATTGTTAACGGAATAACAAAACCCTTTTTTGTAGCGGCTCCTGCTTGCAGGATGCCCTCGTGAATCCCACTATTATCGTTGAGAAACACGATACAAGCATCGGTTGCTACACCTAAATATATTCAGTTTTTAATACGCAGTTTAGTATAAGACTAGAGAGTAATGAGAACCACCTCAGGGGGTCGTTCCGATCCCGACCAGTCGGGAGACACAAGGAACACAAAGTGTGACCCAAAATCCCCTTGAAAAGCCTGAGCTCTCTCGAAAGGCCTCTCTTCAGTCTTCGTCAGACGACTTCGCCTAGACAGGCCGCCACTTTTATCCGCAGGATGAAAGATAAGACTAGAGAGTAATTCGGAACCCCGGTCAGGGCAATTCGTTCCGGGGCGAGGACAGCAGCAGAAATGACAAATGGAAAGTCCGAAGGAACCCGGCTTGGCGCAGAGGGTGCTGGTTTGCCGTGGATAAACAGAACGCAGGAACAGATCCAATTGCAATAATTACGGAATGACCCCTTCTTTCGACTTCAATAATTACGGAATGACCCCTTCTTTCGACTTGAATGACCCCTTCTTTCGACTTCCAACAATTGCCCCAATCGCTCTTTTTGTATCTTCAGAAAGCTCTCCCCATTTGCTGACAATTTTCGCCAGAATGGGACATTCAATGCCCTCGATGTGTGTCCCTTTTAATGTCCCATGCGTAGGAGGTATGTTCTTAACTCCCTTGTTACCAGCTAGTAATGAATTTTGAATGTGTGGTTCGAATCCCCCTCTCTCCGCCATTTTTATCCGCAGGATGAAAAGGAAGGTAAGAGAGTAATTCGAACCACCGGTGAGGGGTGTTCGTTCCGAGGAGCTTGCGACGACAAAAGGAAGAGCGCAGCAATGACCCAAAATCCCCCTCTCTCCGCCATCCGCCTAAGGCGGATAAGATTAGAAGGGTCTGAGGGTCTACCACAAAGATCTACTGCAGTATCCAACCCTTTGCCATGTTGTAGACCTCTTGCGCGGATGCTTTTCTCGTATCGATGCGGTTCGAAAGATCAGAGGCCAGAGGATCGAACTTAGTGCGCAACATTGATTCGATAGACTCAAAAAGTTGCATCTCAGCATTTAAAAGTTGCCACTGTTCAATCGCGTCCACAGTACGAACTTCCTGTGCCGCAACGATGGTATTTCGAGCGTGAGTTACAATAGTTTCTTGGAGTTCATCAATTCTGCTCATCCATTCACTTATGGGGAGTATTTCCGCCACCATTGTGGAACTGGTTTTTGACGTGGAAAGGTCCTCGAAAGGGGTTGATGATTCACCTGAAAAGTCGACCCGATAGGATTTCCCATCGATCAGATTATCCACCAACTCGGGGTGAGCCCGGGAAGTTTTGGCTATTCCGAATTCGGGCGACAAAAGTGTGATAACATCGCTGTCATCGATTGCGAATTCGACCTCGCCATACACATCGTGTTCGATCGTGGGGAATGCATCGTCATTCAAAGCACCAAACCATCCCGTTTGTTTCCTGCCACTGCTGTCGGCTTCAAAGTCTCCGAAACCAACGAAGGTTGTTTGAAAAGTGGAAAGTAACTGGTTTCCAGTCATTGGATCATACCCCCGCATACCTCGAAATTGGTCGATAAAACGACCTTTCCCGAAATCAATATGCCGAACACTATCTGCCCAGTATTCGTGGGTTTCCCAATCTTTGATACCAGGCTGTTCTCCGTCTTCAGAAATATAAGAAGCTCCATCGAACGCATAGAAAAAAGGTCCGCTTGCACCTAAATGGGAGTACCCCCAGCGGTCAAAGGTAGGACTTCTGAAAACGTAGTTGTAAAGGTTGCCACTGTTTAGTGCGTCTTCGTCGATAACCTGACTCCACTCGGAACCGTCAGCTGACACCCATAGCTCCATTTTGTGTTCAACATCGGTCCATCTCGGCACGGATATTCGACCCACATATTCATAGGAAATTGCCGTCGCCATAAACTTGCCGTTAAACGAATCGAGATACTTGAACCAGGTTCCACCGGGTTGCAGATCGATTGTTTGGGTCCAGTTTAGACCGTCCTGCGATCGGTAGGCTTTGTCATCCCAGATGAGAACAAAAGTATCTCCTACCACCTCAGTCATCAAATAGACCGAGTTAAAATTGGCTCCGGCACTGTTAACGGGTTGGTGCCAGATGACGCCCTGCACGTTTTCCACCCAACTGGCGCCTGCATCTGTGGAAACCCGGATTTCGTTCGCAAATTGTCCGGTGATCAGGATGGTGCTTCCATTCGCCCCAAGGGTGATTTCCTGAGGTTTGAAAGGCAGGTTCTGTAGAAGCGGTTCCCAACTGGAACCGTCTACCGATTCTATCACTGAAAAACTCGCATCGGCATTCTCCGCAAATACATAGAATGTTTCCGTTGCTTCGTTGTATTCGAGGTAGCTAAGGGCTTGCTTCTCGAATGTTGCGACTAGCTCCCACTCAAATCCGTCCAATGATTGATAAACCGCATGGTCTTCAATTCCCAAAAACACCGGGGTTTCGGCTCTTCCATTCGAATAGGCTGTGTATAGCAGTTCGGGTTCATCATCCTCTCCGAATTGCTGCTGGGTCGACCAGACTCCATCTTGTCTAAGAATAAGGGTGTGGGGTGAAATCCAAGATTTTCCGATGAACTCATCGCCCACAGCCACACCCGTTTCCGGGTAGGCACCAGCATAGCTTGTGACGTCGGTCCAGTTTGCAAAATCATCAGACTCAGAAATCGTAGTTAATAGGTTTGTTCCCGAAATATCATACGTAAATCGAACGAAACCGTCCCCAATCGCCCACGTATCGACGTGAGCTTGATCGTTTCCAAAAGTGTTGTAGACCATGCTATCTGATACCTGCCAGGTCTCTCCATCAGCAGACACATGGTTGGCGACGAAGAAGTTTTCGTTCGTTCCATTCTGAACCTCTAAAATAACGATTCGATCCCCGACTAAGTTTAATTCATAGTTGTAGCCATCCTTACCGATTAGTGTATTCCATCCACTGACTTCGTTCCACGCGATAATGGAATTTCCTACGTCGATGAACCAGCGCTGGGTTGGACCATGTAATATGACCTGTGATAGATGCCGGAAAAGATTCTGGGCGACGGTCCAGTTTACACCGTCCTTTGAGCGCAGGATCACGCCGTTGCCTGAATCCCAAGCCACAAACTCTCCAAACTGGAATTCAACCTTCGTGAACGAGTAAGCCGAAGAATCCACGCCTTCGACAGTGCTGGAAGGAATTTGGTTCCAAGCTAATCCATGTTTTGACGTGTAGATGGCTCCGCTTGCCAGGACAAACAATCCGTTGCCGAAGGCGATATCGGAATAGGTGGTCACTTCTGGAGTTGCCGATCCGGATATCTCTGAGCTATCGATCCAATCCTCCCCGTTTTCCGAAAAAAACATCGAGAGATGCTCGAGGAACGTATTAGACCCGTTAAAAGCCAGGTAAACACCATTTCCAAAGGCGAACTGATCCGGGTTGGCAGCAAACAATCTGGAGTTACTGTCGACAATCCAGGTCGGGTGTTCAGCAGAATGGGCCCGCATCAAAACCGATAGGCAAACGATCAACGCGGAAAGCAATCCAACATTTGAAAAACGAAAACAAGAGGAGAGCAGATAGTGCATCAATTTCATGGAGTTAGGAAAAAGGTTGATGTTGCTTTGAGTAAATTCTTCTAATAACCGTTCAAAAAGGCGGCAAGTTTTTGATTTTATTCCAATGCGAGGCCCGTTAAAGGGTCAAACGATTCCGTCTTTCATGAATATCAATAACGGCTAGTCATTGTAGACGCGAAAGAAAAAAAGCGAACAGAAGTGTCCGCTCTCCTTTCAAAAATTATCATTCCAGATGTCCGAATACTTTCTCCAGCACCTCGTAGCGGTCGGCGTGGGAGTCTTTCTTGCTTTCGGACTTCACGTCGATCTGCATATATTGTGAAATTTCAGGATCCGCATTCATCTCGGGCCAATTGGGCAGTGTATAATAGTTCGGGTTTCCGGTGCGGATGAAGTTGGCAAAATAGGCCTGCATGGTGGCGGATACGCGGTAGTCATCAGGTGTCCAGTCGAACACCTTGTTGCGTTCGAGATTTCCCATGCAATACTCAATTTCAGCTGAATGCACGGCGCCTCGAGCAGCAGGTGCAGGAGGTGCTTTTTCGTCTCCCTCAACGACTCCACCTGCGAGACCAGACTGCGCGTTGCCGAACTCAGGTCGCATGGCGGGGCGAGCGCGGCAGTAATAGTAACGGTAAACCGGTTGATCAGTGGCCGCCGCATGGGCATCGAGCCACTTCCAGGTGCTGAACGCGATCCACGTGTCGCTGGCGAGATTGCGAGCCACGGTTTCGACTTCGGCATCAGATGCGGCAGAATAGGCTTTCAAAAGTTCATCTGCGTATTCCGGAAAACGCTGTTTCACGGCTGCTTCGTAGTTTTCAACCGTCATTGTTTTGTCTGCCAACAGGAAACGGGCGTCCATTTCCTGATTATTCCAGCCAGCTAGCAGCGGAATGTCAGCCTGTTTTCCTTCCTTAAAAACCTTGATTGGACTTTCTGGGAAGAAGTAACCGTCCACTGTTGGGCTGAACCAGGCCGCTCCCGGTTTCATGAGTGCTGCCAGCAGTTCTTCAGCCGGGATTGCACGCATGTCTTCAAGGGTATTGGCTCCGAGTCCGGTGAAGAAAGCGGTTCCGATCTGCTCTGCCTGAGCGTGAGGCATAACGCCAAAGGAACTCCAAAACGAACCACTTTCGCCGATGGCCTGATTGATGAGATCTTTGGAAAGCGGGGAGGCCATTTGCGCGGAGACGGATATGGAACCGGCGGATTCGCCTGCGATGGTCACGCGTTCGGGATCTCCGCCGAAGTCCTTGATGTTGGCGGCTACCCATTTCAGAGCTGCGTTCTGGTCGAGCAGACCGTAGTTACCCGAAGCGACGTGTTCAGATTCTGCTGTCAAAAGCGGGTGTGCGAGAAACCCAAAGATGTTCAAGCGGTAATTGACGGTGACTGCCACTATGCCGCGGTGTGCCATGCTTTCGCCGTTGTAGCGGTCTTCTGAGCCATCACCTGCCTGAAACCCACCACCGTAAAAGTAAATCAATACTGGAAGGCTACCCGGCTCTGCACCTTCGGGTGTCCAGACATTGAGATAGAGGCAATCTTCGCTCATGCCGGTCGCGCGAAAACCCATGTCACCGAAGATTTTGTTTTGCATGGCCATCGCACCGAATTTATCGGCTTTGAGCACACCCTTCCAATCCATTGGGGGTTGCGGTGCTTTCCACCGCAACTCACCAACGGGTGGTTGAGCGAAAGGAATACCACGGTAAATGCGAATGCCGGAGTTTTCAATACCCTCGACCATGCCGTTCTTAGTCTGAACCTGCAGTTGCGCTTCGGCGTTGATGATGAATGTGCCGAGCAAACCGGCCACAGTGAGTAATTGGGATAATTTCATGTTGATGTTTCTAAGTGATTTGAGAACTGCTTGTTCCCAGCCAACCGTGATTTCAGCCGTTCTCAGGGAGGCAAAGACTCAAACAATGAAAAGAATAAAGTTGATATTGCTACGTATACGTATTAAAAAATGAAGTTTTCGTCAACCCCATTTCATTGGATGTGCTCCACCCCAGTTACCCATGAAAGCTTTAAAACTTCTACCCTTGTTTATCCCGGCGTTTTATTCAGTTTACGCTATGCCTGTGCAAATAGGTCCGTACACCCTTTATGAACTGGATGAGCATGTGTATCGAATTGAAGATGCGAACGACAATAATCCTGCTGGAATTGTCTGGGGTGAAGACGGAAAGCCGGTGAATTTCAACAATTGCTCGGATATGTATCTCATCGTCGGTTCGAACACCGCCGTGTTGATTGATCTTTCAAATGAGGTGAAGTGGGATGCGAGTGCAAAGGAGTCACTGCGCGAACTAGTGAATGAAAAGGTAGGCCGGCGTGATTTTGCGATCACCTTCACTCACAATCATGGAGATCACTTAGGCATGCTTTCGGCCTTTGCCGACGATCCGAATGTTGAATTCTGGATCAATGAAGCAGAATTTCCGGAAACGGATCAGTTTCCTTTGAAGCAAATTAAATTCATCGAAGGTGAAGGTAGGCTGGATCTGGGAGGCGGAATGCGAATCGACTATTTTGAAATGCCGGGGCATACCCCCACTCTACCGTTTTCTTCGTTGAGGAAAAGAACATGATGATCAGTGGGGATGCAATCGGATCGGGGGATGATATCTGGCTTTTCAACGACGAAAGTTTCTTTGCCTATGATAAAAGCATTAAGAAACTCATTCAGTATATTCGAAACCCGGAAAACGGAATCGATGAAAAGGAACTGGCTATTTATGGTGGTCACTACTGGCAAAAAGGACCCATCGATACTCTCCAGGCGAATACCATTTATGATATGAAAGCACTGATCGAAAAAATCGGTGATGGAACAGCAGAAATCAAAGATCTGAAGACTTTTATCCCATTCCTGAATGCCTCCTTCAAATTCCAGTCAGCAGGAATTGCATGGAACAAAGAAGCGGCCGAACGATATAAGGACGAGGTTTCGAACAATTAACAAATATTGACGGGCTTCATTTTAGATACATTAACGAGCATCCACCAACCTATGAAAAAATCAGTGATACTTTTGTCATCTGCTCTGTGTTGCATTCCAAAATGATGGAACCGAATGAAACAGAAAACCTCCCGAAACATGGGGATCAACTCTTGAAGATCCCGATGTCGCTCCGTCTGGCGTACTTGTCCATGCATCGGTGCTCCAATCAAATTCTAAAATCCTTAGAAATCACTGCGGATCAGTATGTTTGCCTATGGATACTCACCGAACACGGAGAGCTGATCCAGAGTGAGATTGTCAAACATGCAAACTCTGACCCGAACACGATCAAAGCCATGCTTCGATTATTGGAAAAGAAGGGTTTTGTCTTACGCAAGGTGCATCTTTCGGACCGAAGAGCGAGACTCGTTTCCATCACGCAGGCAGGAGAACACATCGTGCAGGCGGCTTCCGCGAGTCTTGATGTTGTTCATGTCAAAGTAGGTGAATTGTTTTCCGAATCGGACGCCCTTCAGTTGAATCAGTTACTTATACGCTACGCGGAAATGCTTGAGACAGAGGGTCCCCATTTGTACTAAGTGGATATGGTGTCTTACTTTGATCAAACTCACTATAGAAAACAGATTGCCTTTAATACGTATACGTAGCTATTATTCTAAAATAATTGCCTTCGATCCAATTCCAGGCTCGAAAGAATGATTCAATTACCACCCCATACCCTACTGGAGACAACGTCGTGATGAATACAATACCCCTATCGAATCGAATATTGAGATCCTCTTTCTTAATGTGTATCGCATGCTACTCGTTTCTGACGTATGCTGCGGAAAACCCACATGATCAGGCATCTCTTGTAAATGTTGATGATTCATCAGAAATCACACGAATCAACAAACTCCCCAGCCCGAGCCAAAAGCAAATCCAGGAAGCAGTCTCTGCTGCAGATGCATTGTTGGCAAAAGACCAACTCAAAGCCTATCATGGCTGGCTGAAGTATCTTCAATTCCGCACCACTGAAGACCCCATACGCATGGGAGCTGATAGCATGGAGGCAAAAGCCTACTATTATAAATTATTGGACTGGACTCAGAAAATTGAAACCGATCTCGACTTCATTCAAAAGATGCGGGGGGTCTATGAGTGGGCATACTTATCTCAAATTGACGGAACCGGGCAGCCATTCAAAATTAGTATTCCCACGGATTACGATCCCCAAAAACCAGCAGGTATCAATCTCTACTGCCATGGCTTCAGCGGGAA
>CAXXVT010000015.1:0-105902 GCA_963676215.2 Opitutales bacterium
TCGTTTGGAGAGGAAACATTGGATCATTGCAGACTGGGGCTTGTCTGAGAATAACCGCAAAGCGAAGTTTTATCGCCTGAGCCCAGAAGGAGAGAAGCAACTCTCTGTCGAACAAAAGGAATGGAGTCGGTTCGTGAAAGCCATGACGCTCGTTCTCTCCCAACCAGAAACGAACTAAGCAATCCCTTTCTTTGATGAACCTTCTCCATTCCATCTTCTTTCGCCTCAATAAGCTTTTTAGACCCCATTCTTCTACTTCAGAACTCGATGACGAACTGCAGTTTCACATCGACATGAGCGTGCAGCAGAAAATGGCTGAAGGCATGAGTCGGGAAGAAGCTGAACGGGAAGCGAAGCGAGAATTTGGATCCGATCTGCGGGTGCGGGAAGATTGCCGCATGAGCTGGGGCACGCGTTTGGTGGATGAAACCGTGCAGGATGTGAAGCGGGCAGCGCGTAGATTGTGGAAAAGACCGAGCTACAGTGTGCCAGTGGTAGTGATTTTGGCTGTCGCTTTAGGTGCGTGTGCGACGTTTTTAGACATTTTGTATCAGCGAGCTTTTCGACCGTACCCTGAAGCTAATAAGATTGTAGAGATTGGGACCTCATATGCGAACTTGCGCTATGCTAACTCTTTGAGGCCTTTAAGTGATACTGCGTTTGAATGTGTGCAGGGTATGCCAGGGATCTTTGAATCTATTGGGCAATGCGGAAGCGATGGTTATTTCCTGAAGATTGGGGAACAAACTGAATATGTTCATGTTTCGTGGATGACCGCCGGAATGTGGGAGGCGATGCAATTAGAGCCTCTTTATGGACGCGCCTTCACACAGCAGGATATCGATGAAGGGAACCTGGATGTTGCAGTTGTGACCTACTATTTTGCTCAGAAACGCTTTGGTTCTATTGCCAACGCTTTGAATAAAAACATTCTGCTTAGTGGAAAGTATTTCCGCATTATTGGAATTTTGGAAAAAGGAACTCGATTCCCAATTTCTACAAAAATAGCCATTCCATATCGCAGTGATTTTAGTGGGCGATATGGAAATAGCAGGATGACAGTTGGCAAGGTTTTTGGACGTCTGAATTCGAATGTTTCGCTGGAGCAGTTGGAAGTTCGGCTGCCTTCTGTTATGGAGCGTATAAAGGAGCTCGATCAGCAATTCCAATCCTATTCTGACAAGTTCTCTATAAAACTAAAAGTAAGGCGATATCTGGATAGTTTCAGGGTTCGGTATAAAAAATTGGGATTTCTTGATTTGGTTTTTATCTTAACCGCACTTGCGTTTTTATTGTTTTTGATTGCGAACATGAATTGGTTGTCTGTTTTGAGAACCAACTTGGTCCAAAATATGCGGAATACGGGCATCCGGTTCGCTTTGGGAGCTCCAAAAAACCGGATGTTTAGGAGCTTGTTTATCGAAAATCTGTTGCTTTTGACAGTTGCCTTATTTGCGGGTTTTTTCATGTCAGGGGTACTTCATTCTGTGATAAACCAATGGCGATTGTTTGAGCAGTTTCAGATTTTACAGCATGGGTTTGGATATTATGCCATGATGTTGCTGGTAGGATTCTCACTCATACTGAGCCTTCCGCTTGTGCTTCACTATTTGAAGAGCAAAAACGTACAAAAGTATCTTCAAGAACGGCAGAGCACAAGTAGTGCAAGTTCTAAAAGCTTGTTTTTACTCAGCTTGCTGCAGACCTTTTTCTGCACGATCTTGTTGCTGATTTCCATTGTTTTAGCTCTCAATATTTCGAGAATTCTGAACGCTGATTACGGATTTAAAGATGAAAATCGACTAATTGCGGCGATTCAGATTCCAGCCTGGAAACAGAAACTTTCCCTCGATGGGAAACTGCAATTATTGAAGTCGGTGAAAGAAGGAGTTTCAAAAACTCCAGGGTTTAAAACCGTTTCTTTCTGCAGCACACTCCCTCAAAGCTTCCTTTTTTCACAACCCTCGTTTTTTACATTTGATGTAGGGAAGTTTCCTGCAGTTTCAGAAAAGGCAAAAGCTGGTTCCGAAACCAGACTGCGTTTCTCAATTAATATGGTGGACGAAGACTTCAAAGAGGCGATAGGCCTTCAGTTATTAGCAGGTAGATGGTTCCTACCCTCGGATACATTGAGTGATATAAATGAAGTTGTTCTAGAAGAAGGTACTGCAAAGATGTTATTTGGAGACGAGAGTCCAGTAGGCTTTCAATTCTATGGTGATGGTAATCAGAGTGAATCTGGGAGTCTGTATCAAATTATTGGAGTCGTTAATGACGTCGGGTATGGTGGGTCTCAACGCAGAGTCGAATATGAGCGTTTTAATGCATATCTTCACTATGGTGAGTTGAGTGGAAGTGCTTCCTGGCCGAGAGATTATGCTCTCGTTTGTGAGATACCGGAACTTAAGCAAACTCATTTTGAGGATTTGAGAACCGCGATCCGAGAAGTAGATCCTAATCTCGGGTTGAAAATGGCCTCTTATCGGCAGGATATAAGGGATAAATATGACACGATTTTGGTAATGAGTAGGGTCGCATTGGCGATGTCAGCAGTAACGCTATTTGTGACTGGTTACGGTTTCCTCAGCTTTTTGTACTACAAGACTCATTTGATGAAGAAAGAGTTCGCGATCCGTTTGTCTTTGGGTGCTGGTAAATCACGAATGATTCGAAGATACATGCTAAAACAGTCCATCCCTGTGGTTTTAGGAACACTACTCGGAGTATGTGTTTTGATTGCTGTGATGGGAAGAATGGAAGCCATCTTTAGTGAGGTGAGTCGATTTGAAGTATTTCCTTATGGGATTGTGATCGCAGGTATGACGGGATTTTTAGGATTATCGGCGCTTTTTCCTTTGTGGCAAATGCGCAAGCTGGAGCTGAGAGAAATCCTGCAGGGGGAGTAGTTTCATTTTGAGCCATGGATGATCACAGGTGATTTTGAGGACAGTTGTTCTTGGAAGTTTGGAGTCCCGCAAGTCCAAGATATAGTTGGCTAGTGGGAGGTGATGACTTGGTAAACCTACGGCATTTAATGCGAATCCCTTTGGAGATCACCGACCTTCCGAATAATATCTTACACCGATTTGCGTTTTAAATACCGTGTTAACTTGTAGGGGTTCACCTTGGCGAATCCGTTGATTGTTCGGACTTTCGGCGGTCTGTACTTATTTTCAAGATTTGCCAAGGCAAACCTCTACTACAGAATCTGTTTGATGTGGTAGTCATTAAAACAAAACGCAACAGGGTATAAGTCGCACAAAGCGACATGGTTTTTTTGTGAAATCCGTTGCTTAATCATCGACCCCGCCAAGTTTGTTCCTCGATTGAGGAGCGTCTAGCCAATTGTAATTGTTTAACCGGTGCGTTTGACTGCTTGGGTGAGCTCAGTATTGGTCACGATTGAAATCATGACCTCCGTATTGCATGATTCCCTTTCCCGTCGATAACAAGGGCAGAAGCGTAGTAGGTCAGAAGTCATGCTGATCATGACATTTGGCACCTGTAATTTGGGGTCATAGCTGTTACAATAGTGTTATGGATATTCGTTCGTTTTTTCGGTCCAAAAAATCTGGTGTAAGTGAGGCTGATTTCACCAACAAAATCTCTCAGTATTTATTCAATATTGCAGCCTACTTTATTGTAAGTTGGATCGTGGTTTCATCGTTGTTTTATGCGCCGAAAAACCCAAGTTTTTTCGAAGGATTGATCCTGGGGATGACGGGTGTCGTGTTCGTTGTGCTTCCCTATCTTCACCAACGCGTTCACGAATGGTTATGCAAAACTAGCATCACGAGTTATACCCTGGAGAGACGGGAAACCAAAACCTGGGATTGGGTATTTTGTTTCCTCATCTATCTCCCGGCTGCAGCTTTTTTCTTTTATTGGACCATCATGAGCTCCCATATGGATGGTTTTAGCTTTGGCATTCTCTGTATGGCCGCCTCCTATTCGTCGATTTTTCTGCCGATATGGGGAGTTTTGATTTTCTGTATCCTCATCAATATGACTTTGCCGGTTACCATGTTTCACGTATTTGGTGATGCGATTCAACCGAGTGTTGTTTTCCTCAGTATTTTTGGAACTTTTTGCATTTGTATGTTGGTGCTTCTTGCTGGATCCGCCCAGCGTGCGCGGAAAAAATCTGAGACTCTCGCAAAAGAATTGGAAGCGAGTAATGCTAAGTTGAGGAACTATTCTCTGCAGATTGAGGAACTTGCCATTAACAAGGAACGGAACCGGATGGCGCGTGAAATTCACGATTCACTGGGACACTACCTTACGGTGGTGAACGTTCAGATCGAAGCAGCCAAAACCATTTTTAATCAAAAGCCTGATCTTGCGAAGGAGGCACTTGATAAAGCCCAATCGTTTACGAAACAAGGCTTAGCGGATCTGAGGAATTCGATCTACACCTTGAGAGAGTCTCCGCTGAAACGAAAAAGCTTAACTGAGGCTCTGGAGAGCATCGTGGATGAAGCTTCCAAGTCGGGCCTTTCTAGCCGTTTCGAACTGATTGCAGATATTCGAAAACTTTCGGAACCGGCTCAATTTACCTTGTTTAGAAGTGCTCAAGAGGCCGTGACAAATGTACACAAGCATGCTCAGGCAACGTCATTGCACGTCTGTTTGGACTTCTCGAATCCAGATAAAATTAAACTCTTTATCAGGGACGATGGAGTAGGGTGTGATCCAGATACATGTGGTGGAGGTTTTGGCATCATTGGAATCAGCGAACGGGTGAAACTGTTAAAAGGGGATGTGAAGATTATATCCTCGAAAAATGCAGGGTTTGAACTGAAAATTGAGATTCCGGCATGAGTAAAAGGATTCGAGTTCTCATCGTTGATGATCAATCCCTGTTTCGGGAAGGATTGAAAATCATACTTTCTACACACAAATCAGTGGAAGTGATTGGTGATGTTGCGAATGGAGAGCAGGCGATCGAATTTATTGAATTAAACAGAGTCGATGTTGTTCTGATGGATCTGAACATGCCGGTATTGGATGGGGTTGCTGCGACGCACGAAATTTCCAAACGTTTTTCGTCCACGAAAGTGATTATTCTCACTACTTTCGATGAAGATGATCGTATCTTTGAAGCACTACGTGCCGGGGCGCTAGGGTATTTGTTGAAGGACATCGATTCTGCAAAGTTGCTTCAAGCAATCGAAAGTGCCTCCATCGGAGAGTCCTTTCTACAACCCTCTGTGGCCGCAAAAGTCGTGGCCGAGTTTGCGCGTATCCAGTCTCCTCCCCTTACATCCGCATTGCTGGAGCCTCTTTCGTTTCGTGAAAAGGAGATTCTGCAATGGATCACTCATGGTCTGAGCAATAAAGAAATCGCCGATAAAGTGGGATTAGCAGAGGGAACTGTGAAGAACCACATTTCCAATATCTTTGGAAAAATGGACGTGCTCGACCGAACCCAAGCTGCGTTAAAGGCGCGGGATTTGGGGATTTGCTAGTGTAATGTTGGATCATTTGATACGAGTTTTCGTTTTAATGACTACCAACTTAAACAGATCCCGTAGTGATTGTGCTCTAAATACGAATAACGAGTGGATTCGCCAAGGCGAACCCCTACAAAGAGGAAGGAATAAGTGGTCAGTTGTCTGTTTTCAGTTTTCCTTTTGTAATTCCCATTTGCCGTAGGCGGAAGGCAGTGTGAGGAAAATGCGGTCTCCGGTGGGCGGAGTGGCTACGGGGGAGAGGATTCGCCAAGGCGAACCCCTGCAGAAAATCTAAGTGATTAAAACGCGAATCGGTACTATAGGAGTTGGTTGAAGTTGCTGAAATCCGATGGCGAGCATCGGATGCTACACTTCTTCGCTGATGCTGAGGCCGCAACGAACAAATTTGGAATTTCGGATACTCCCGAAAGTGACGAAGGTCACGTTTGAGTAGGTTACTTATTTCACCTGGAGAAAGTGTCGCATGCCACGTGTTTTAGGGGTGGGTCATGGTCTACAATGGAAGGACCATGAAAGCTCTGCATTATTTTTTTAAGTATTCCGTCAGGTATATTAAAATCCAACCCAGGTTTTCGATGACGAGTATCCTGCTCTTGGGATTGGGCATTGGAATCACGACTATCTTTTATTCCTTTGTGCAGGCGATCGTTTTTGCTCCTCTGCCATTTCCTGAACCCAATGAACTCGTTGCTGTTAAAACCATCAATGAGCGCAAGGGAATTGATCAGGAAACGATCAGTGTCGCAGAATTCCGGGATTATTATCGTTCCTGCAAATCATTTGAAAGCCTGGCAGCGTATCGGGGGGATTTTAAAAACTACCTACCTGAGAATGGAAAAACGGAACAATGGCTAGGGGTTCAGGTGACGGCGGATTTTTTCCAGCTTTTTAAAACTTCTCCTTTAGGCGGACGATGTTTTGGAAACGAAGATTTCAAGGGAAGATCCGGAAGAAATGCGATTTTGTCCTATGAGAAATGGAGGGATGTGTTCGCAAAAGATCGAAATGTCATCGGAACGAATATTTCGCTGAACGGTGAGCTCTATCAAATCATTGGAATCATGCCGAAGGGATTTAGGGAGCCTTACTTTGCAGACATATGGTTCGCGTTTCCTGATACCTCTCCTGAGTATTATGTCAGAAACAGCCGCTATTGGAGCATGATAGGCCGGTTGGGGAAGGGGATGTCCATTGATCAGGCGAATGCTGAACTCTCGACCTATGCTCAAAACCTTGCCAGGTCATTCCCAAAGATCAACAAGGGTTGGACTACTCATGCGGTGTCGCTACTTGAGGTGAAGGTTGGGTCGATCCGAAACGTCATATTGTTAGGGTTCGTGGCTTCCCTGTTGGTTCTCATCACGACGTCTCTGAACATTACGAATCTGATCCTCGCAAGAAGTGAAAAACGCCGCATTGAGTTTGCTACGCGCCTTGCCATTGGTTGCAGCTCCAGGCATGTCTATTTTCAAGTCATCAGTGAGACTTTGGGAATTACTTTTTTAGCGGGTTCATTGGGCTCTTTGGTGTGGTATTGGTCCACTAAAAGCCTTCCAGATCTTCTTCCGCTCGGGTTTTTGCCTAGAAGTAATGAACTCCAGAATTCATATACTCCGTTGCTATTTGTCGGCTTTGTATCGACGATAACCGGGATTTTTGCGGGGTTGTTGCCCGCCATGAATTTGGCGAAAACAAATCTTCTGAACTCATCAAGAACGAGTTCATCATCCTCCAAAAGTATGTGGGTTCGCAATTCGCTTGTTTCCTTGCAAGTCGCCAACCTTACCATCATCTGCGTGCTCTCGTTGCTGCTGTTTTCGAGCTTTAGGAGAATAAGTGAAACCCCATTGGGTTTTGATCCGGACAATCTTATTACGGTCACTCTGAGTCCAAATCCTTCCACTTACATGGATATGTCTAAACTTGGAAGTTATTACGAATCTCTCAAAGCTTCAGTCGATGCACTGCCTGAGGTTCAGCAAAGTAGTATCACGATGTTTCCTCCTCTGTTTGGTTTTAACTTCAAAACAGAAATTGAGTTAAAAGGGGATACACGGACCTTGGACGAAACTCTGGAGGCGAATTACAGCCCGATTACTCACGAATTCTTTGATCTGTTGAAGATCCCTTTGAAAAACGGGAGGTTCTTCAGCTCACTAGATACGAAAGACTCTCAAAAAGTGGTGATCGTAACGGATGCCTTCGCAAAGAAGTTCTTTCCGAACCAAAATGTGATAGGGAAGGAGATAACGCTCATGCCCTGGGTCTACAGTGGCCCAAGAAGAATCGTGGGTGTTGTTAAAGACTATAAACAGAGCGCTATCAGCGAGAAAGCGGAACCTCATGTGTTTGTCCCTATGCAGCAGGGGCCATGGCCAATGGCCCATTTGATCATTAAGCCTCGTCACTTTGATTCTAAAACTGAAAAAACGATCAATGAAGCATTGGAACATCACGATCCTTCAATGGGTTTTGTCATCACTCCATTGGAGGACTATATCAGCCGACAAACTGCTCAATTAGAAACCATCACCAATACGATCATTGTCTTTGCTATCATTACAGCACTGCTCACAGCCATCGGTCTTTTCGCTCTTGTGGTCATTAATACATCTGAGCAGCAGAAGGAAATAGCGATTCGACTGGCCTTGGGTGCAAGTCGGAAATCGTTGGGGATCAAATACACCCTGAGAGGAATGCGAATGAGCTTCGCTGGAGTCGTCGTCGGAATCGTGCTCATCGGCAGCATCAATAAATTTTTGAATGGACACGTGGATGAGATGCATGGGGTCCCCTATGTTTCTTACATCCTGGCGGCCTTTGTCGTCCTCGGTATCAGTTTCTTTTCGACCATGATTCCGTCTGTTAACGGAACCTTCGTCGACCTAAACAAAGCACTCAACTCAAACTAATTAACAACACCATGAAAACCAAATCACTCGTTTGCATCGTATCACTCACTATTTCAGCAGTTCTGTCTGCTTCAGAATTTGATGAATTGAAAAGATCCTTAGATCATAACCAACAGGAGGAAGTGGCGGAGAAGATCCACGAGTTCAGCCAATCTAATCCGGGAAAGGCGAACGCAGCCTTTCTGGAAGGTTATTTAGCCTTTAAGGAAGAACGGTGGGATACCGCGTTGGAGTTTTTGGAAAAAGCCCATGAACTGGAGTTGGATAATTCCATTTTTTTATCCAAGCTCGGTCTAGCGTTGATAAAAAAAGCCGATCACTCGGAAACTTTTGAACAACCCGCTCTCTATTTGAGGGGGGTCGATTGTTTTAAACAGGCTGAAACATTGGATGAATCCAATATAGAGGCCCAAATGGCATTGATAGGGTTTTACTCCAATGCACCTGCGATGGTTGGAGGAAGTTTTGAAAAGGCCCATGAGCATGCTAACAAGCTTCTCAATTACCATGCGGAGTTTGGAACGCAGCAAATTGCTGATCTTTTTGTCCGGCAGGAACGAATTGATGAAGCGGTAAAGCAATATGAAACCTACCTGAAAAGTTGTTCGGAAGACAATAGATCATGGGCCTACACCCAAATCGAGAAGATACGAGAGTCGCATGGTGGCAGCGAGAAGACGAATTTGACGTCAGAGGTTAACGACTAAAAATGGTATCATACCTATAACTGGAGGCTTTTAAATTGCAGCAGCGTTGTCAAAAATTCTAGCCCAACAGACTTTTCTGCCGGCTTGCTGTAATTGATATGCCTCTCGGTCGTTCTGTCTAAATTAAATGAAACGGCAGTTGAGCCATCCGAATATCCAATTTGAACATTTTGCTGCAATGGTTGCAGTCGTTTAGTAAGTTCGGAATTTGCACTTCAGTTGCGAATTAAAACCGGTTGACGTATTGAGTTTGGGTAGGGCTTCTTTCTTGCAGGAATGCCTAGGGGGCCATGAGCAGTTGGAAATTCAGTCGTGCCTTCCTTTCTGCAATCGCTCATGTTCGACGCATCGGCATTGCTATCATACCGATTCCCGTTTAAATCACTCCTTCCAATATCCGATGCGAGCATCGGATGCTACTGTTCTTAAGCGATAGTATCTCATGCTCGCATGAGATTTGTATCAGTGCGAAGCCTTTTAAACGCGAATAAATTGCTGCTTTTAGAAGTCATTTTCAAACCCGCTCCGGAATTTCATTTTAACCGTTTTTGCGATATCAACCACTCATTTCTCCAAATCAAAATAGAGGCAGGGACCATTTAGCTCTTCGGTGGAATAAACGGAAGCATTGATAGCCCCGAGCGGTTTGATCACGAGTCCAAGGGTTTTTCCACTGATGAGGCGTTGGAGTACTGGTCTTGAAATCGTGATGGAGGTTTGGGATCCGGGTTGTTCGGAAAGTTCAACATCAAATACCATTTGGGGATTAAAAACTTTATCCAACGGTTTTCCTTGAAGAAGGTTATCCCATGTTACCGTTTTCTGATCCCATTCGGCTTCTCCGTCCAAGATTTCAATGATACGGACCTTACCAAACTCCATGCCCAAATCCTCACCAAACGCAGCATTGTAATAGCCGCCTTTGGCAACAGATTGAGTGCTGAGCAGCAAAAGGCCAGGACCCGATACTTTGGAGTTCCGATAGGCTGAAAAATCCCACCTTAATACTGCCCATTGCCGGGCGCTGATGGTCAATACATTTGAGATCACATTCTTATCCTGCACCTGCCAGTTATTGAAGTTCACATTGGGGAAATCCTCATGAATGAGGCTATCGTGGGAAACCTTTAATTGATGGGTATAAGCCGAAGGTTCTGAGGGGGTCGGATGGTAGGGCAGTGGTTCTCCGAGATCAGGTCCTGCTTTTCGAACGTCCACGACATCTGCCCGGTAGTAGTCGAGTTCTACAGCATGTTTGCCCGTTCCCCAATCAGTGACGCACAGTTGCACAAAAAGTGAATCTCCCGGGATGGCGTCGAGATCCCGTGTTGTCATGCTGATCGTGTGCCATTGCCCGGTGGTATCGATGTCATACTCCATCAAATGTTTGTGATAGTTGGTAGTGCGCTGAGTGTTGATCATGAAGTTCACTCTTCGGGGAGCTTCATAGACTTTAATCCGAGCTTCGACTCTCAGTTCATGATAGGGACTTTTCAGCAACTCCAGGTCCACGTATTTTGAAATATCCCGTTTGATGAAGGTCCACCAAACGTTATGTTTGTCTGCGGTTGCATCGACCGAAATTTCGGAAAAACCGTCTTTCTGCACGAAATCCATTGTTGCATCGCCGTCTCCTGTGGCAAAGAACCAATGCTCTATTTGATCTGCATCGAATGAATCGAGGAATTGGGCCTGAGACATTGTGAATGCACACATGCTAAGACAGGCCAGCAGAAAGAGTGGTGTACGGATGGTGGTTTTGAAATGGGGTGAACTCATGGGATTTTTGTGGCAGAAGAATTTAAAATCGAGTGGTGTAAAAAAAGATGACCAGGTGTTCAATTGCGGTTGTTATTGGGTTCCGTCCACAATCTTCGCGGCCCAGTCGCGATACACTCGACTGGTGTCCTCTGGGAAGGCTGGGAGTTGCAGCTGTCCTTGTTGATCGGAATGCAGTGGAATGGATGTTAGCCATGTGCCTGTTGTCGGGTGAAACCACTGCAGTTCGTAGGCGTGATTCTTTTTGAAATGCTTCAACAGTGCCGTGTCACTCGCATGTTCAAAATACAAAAAGGACAAATCCTTCTCTGGTGTGCGCATCATATAGGCCCAACCATCGAGCCCATCGTGAGGTGCGTTTTCGGCTTGTGAGGGACTAAGATCCTGCCTTGCCAGGGTTAATAATTGATAATCTGACCCTTCTGATAACATGAAAGTGGCAAGGTGCTGCATGTATTGTGCGGATTCATATTGTATGGCATCCCAGAAATGGGGTCGGGCTCCTTCCGGTTCACCGGTTGAAGTGAGATCATAGGCTGCCGTTCCATGAACATGACCGGATAATCCTCCTGAGAGAACAGATCCATACATTTGGGCTCGGGCAAAATAATTGTCGCGTTCTGAATCTGCGGCAGGACGTTCCCCTCCAGGTTTGTTGATCTCATGGTTCCACCCGGTGTAGTAGGGCTCGAAGTTGATCGTGGGGTAGGCGGGATCGAGTCGGAATTGAGTTTCCAATGCCTGGGCAATTCGATGATCGCGAGGTTTGTTGCCAACACTATGCATCGTCAACCATGGGACCTGTGCCGCATGTCCAAATTGTTGGTAGGTGGAGTCATTGATGAGCACCGTCACGGGTTGCCCGAAGGGCATGGGACCGTAGGTTTCCAAATGGTAGGTCAGTGCATCATTGAATGCATCCGCAGTGAGGCTGAAATCATCGGGAATCCAATCCAGATGAATTTTGCTGAAGATAAAGTTGAAAGCACCATATCTTGCCACGAGGTATTGCACATAACGGGCGAAGGATGTTTTGAAATCAAAATAGGCTGCCCATGAAGGGCCGACATCTCTTCTCACCGTTTCCAAAAGCGGGATAAATCCTTGTTGATTTAAATACTGCATCTTTTGATCAAGGTTTTTGAAGTAAGCAGGATTGATTCGATCAAAATCAGAGACGCCGGGATTGTTTTGTGATTTTGCGAAAGCAAGGTTTCCGACCTCGTCTCTCATGTTTTTTGCGGTGAACGTGCCCCAGTAGCTTTTACCACCGGAGGCATCGAGGCCGATGTCATCGGATACATCGTAATCAAATTTTTCCCAGGCATTGCGAAGGTATATCCCGTTTTCATCCGCATAAGTGCTGGGATGAATATCCGAGTCCCAGTTTGGGAAAGCAGCAATCATGCTGACAGAGTTGTAGCCCTGAGCCTTGCGGTACTGCACCGCTTCCTCAAAACCGATCCCCGGTCCTGGTTGATATTCAGGGTCGGCTTTTGCATGCCTGAGAGGCAACCGCCAGGTGGACGCAGCAAGCCAAGTGTCACCGATGAGAAAGTAGGGCATACCATCTGCATATTGAAGGGCATGACCATTTTCTGACGCTCTGATGAATCCTCTTCGGGTTGGATTCTGTGCCTTTTCAAATTCCTTCCATTCGACTGCGAAAAAGGTGCCTGAATGTTCATTGAGACCTTTGTCCTTGGTTTGATTGGAACCGCTTTTCCAGCTCCATTCTCCGGGGCGAGTTGCGGTTAAACGTACTTTAAATTGTTTGTCTCCGTCCCAGAACCCGTAAATCCTTTTATGGAAGTCGGGTCCTTCGAGATCGACCCAAAAAATGACCTCCATGTATGGATTTTGGTAATCACCTGAAGCGGCGAGGCTGATCTCGACACACTGCCAGACGTGATATTGGGGTGTCGATTGGGTTTTTGGAGAAGCGTTGAGAGTGGTAATCAAACAGAGATTCGTCAGGTGAACGAAAAACTGCAGCACATGGCTTTTTCGGGGGAAGGGGATCGTTTTCACTCTTTCTATTCTGAAACAATACCTTATCGTAACAACCACCAAATTAAGATCTGCCGCCTGCGCCAATGAATGGCGAGATTTTGGTGGGATTACTGTTTAATTAGATTTTAGAAAAAAAACATTGGGCTTTTAAGCAGAGAGGAAATTAGGTAAGTTGGTTTCTTTTTAAATTTGAGAGAGTCTGAAATGAACGTCACCGAGTATTCCAAATGTAAACTTCCAACATTGTATGGTCAGTTCTATCTGATCATTTATCGTTCGGAGCAGGATGAGGAAATTGCGGTTTTGGTGAGTGAGAACTTGGACAAAACCGAAGTACCATTTGTAAGGATACACTCGCAGTGTTTTACGGCTGAAGTGTTAGGTTCCTTGAAGTGCGATTGTCGGGAACAGTTGGTCTACGCGTTGGAACATATTGGTTCCGATCAACACCCGGGGATCATCATCTATTTGCAGCAGGAGGGTCGCGGCATCGGCTTGGGTAATAAGGTCAAGGCTTACAATTTGCAGGACAAGGGTGCCGATACTCTCGAAGCCAATCACATGTTGGGATTTGATGGGGATCTCAGGGATTTTGAAATGGCTGCAGAGATTTTGACTTTATTGGGTATTTCCAAGATCAAACTCAACACGAACAATCCAGAGAAAATTCAAGCGATTTTGGAGAACGGAATCCATATTGAAGAGATTGTTCCTTCCATCGGGAATGAAAACCCACACAATCGGAATTACCTAAAAACCAAAGCCGAAAAGATGGGACATATCTCGTTAAATGGGATCCCTACAAATATTGTTTCGCTGACTCAGAAAAAAGACTAGCGACGATTTCTTGTATTGCAGAGTGCCTCTCCAGGAGGATGTCGAGAAAAGCAGCTTAGCCCTATTGGCCAAGTTGGAGATAAACAGAGGTGCTTCGGCTTAACTTGAAGCGTTGTGGTTGAGTTGGGAATTGGAATGATAGTTTACGGTTCCAGATTCAAAAGGACTCTTTAATGCGATGGCGAGCATCGCATGCTACGTTAATCCGAGCTCTCGTCGCATGGTATGCTTGCATACGATTATGATCCTCAACATAGGGAATCCCTAATCCTAAGTCGCACGATGCGATGGCGAGCATCGCATGCTACGGAAGTGTAGGTAGCATCTGATGAGGTCCAATCATCGTTGTTTTTTTAACGTTCGATAATTTTACTCTCTGACTTTCTTGCCTGATTGCAGGAGATAGACAGTGAAGACGAGCAGTGCCAAGCCAGTTGCAGAAAGAAATAAAGCGCCTTGCCAAGGTGGAACATCACAAACACCTGTCATCCCGTAACGGACACCATTTACGATGTAGAGGATGGGGTTAAAGTGGGATACTTTGCCCCAGAATGTTGGTAACATTGACGTTGAATAAAATACACCTCCTAGGAAGGTGAGCGGCATCATAATGAAGCTGGGGATGAAGTTGATGTGCTCAAAGTCTGTCGCCAGGATGGCGGTGGTTAGCCCAAACAGCCCAAACACAAAGGAAGATCCGATCATGAATGCGATGGTGATGGCGGGGGAATGCAAGGTTCCGGCGCCGAGAAGTTGAGAAATAATCCAAATGATCCCGCCAGTCATCAAGCCTCTTAAGACTGCGGCTGAGCAGTAGGCGAGAAGGATTTGAATAGGACCAATAGGGGAGGCCAGTAAATCGACGATGGAGCCATGGATTTTACCCAGAAAGAACGAAAACGACGAATTGAAGAATGCATTGTTGATCATGGCCATGGTGACCAAACCGGGGGCGATAAAGTCGATGTAATCAATGCCCAAAACTGTGTCGATGCGCTGTCCCAAAGAAAAACCAAATACCAGAAAGAAAAGTAGCGTGCTAAGAACAGGGCTGATGACAGACTGGCCCAGGATACTTAGGAATCGTTTAATTTCACGGCGAAATAGCATCCAGGTTGCATACCAGGCGTGTTGTTGCCTCGCTTTGACCAAAGCATCTTCGATCAGTTGACTGGCGGCCTCGGTGTTGACTCTTGAATGGGTTTGCATGGAAAAATGGTGAATATTGGTCCTTAGGTGAAAAACAGAAGCAGCAAGTGTTAGGATTTGGGGTCGACCGGAGTTTCTTGAAGAATTTCACGGAAGATGCTTTCAAGGGAATTTCGTCCTCCGTCAATTTGCACGATGTGGTTACCGCTGGCCTTTATCTCGTCCAAAATAGTTTGAATTTCAAGAACCTCTCCGGCTGCCAAAGCCTTGCTGGAATTGATGATGATTGTCTGCTCGTCTTCAACGGATACTCCCTCAGACTGAAGGCTGGTTTCCAGTTCTCTGCTTAGTGGGCCCTTGAGTGTGATGCGGTTCCATCGGCGTTCAAAATGGTTGAGTAGGTCTTCTCTTTTTTCAACCATCAGCACTTTCCCTTTGTCGATGAAAGCGATGCGATCAGCTAGTTGTTCCGCTTCTTCCAAATAATGAGTAGTGAGGAAAATAGTGACTCCGCGTTCCTTTAGTTTGAGGACATATTTCCATAATTCCTCCCGAAGCTCGACATCTACCCCCGCAGTGGGTTCATCCAGGAACAGCAATACGGGATCGTGCATCAGTGCCTTGCAGATCATGAGTCGTCGTTTCATCCCGCCAGAGAGCGCGCGTGTATTTGCTTTCCGTTTCTCCCAAAGTCCAAAATCGCGGAGGATTTTTTCTATTTTTTCGGCTCGGGGTGGAACATTAAAAAAACCTGACTGATAGTAGAGAACTTGTTCGACGTTGAAGAAGGGATCAAAATTAAGCTCTTGTGGAACTAATCCGACCAACTGACGAGTGATTTTCGAATGGGTTTTTACATCATACCCGGCGACTTTGATGTTGCCGGTGAATCTTAGGATTAGACCCGTGATGCAACCAATGAGCGTGGTTTTCCCCGCTCCATTGGGGCCAAGTAATGCGAAGATTTCCCCCGGGTTAACATCAAACGAAGTGTCCTTTAAGGCCTCAACTTTTCCATAGGACTTACTGACGTTTTGAATGTTGAGCACTGGCGATGGATTAGACACGACTAATAATAGGGATTCTTATTCTGAAGAATAGCAAAGCTACTCTTCATGTTTCATGAAAAATGAATTTTGTAATTGAAGCAAAAATAAGCGGTTTTTAAATCTGGAACATTTGCCAGATATTTTCGAGCCATGGAGGGCGATTATTCAGCAGATAAAGGGCAGTGATCACCACTATGCCGACAATGAGGAGGATCTTGTTGACCTTCCTGAGGAGAGAAAGGGTCAGTACTAGCGCAAGGATGGCGGCTGCAGGTTTTAAAAATGCTTCGTCTTTCAGTAGGTCAAGCATACTTTTTTGCTTTCAAAGATAGTGTAAATTGCTGATATAGAACCTTTACTGTTTGACGAAGAAAGCAAGGTTTGGGTTCGATTTTTATCTAGTTTTACTGAGTTTACTGATTTTTGTTGGCCTTCTTTCTATTTTGCGTCGTTTTTAGGCATTCTGAGTTTCTCACTATGCACCGATTTCAATATCCACGGTATCTGCTTTTTGAAAGTATCGCATTGAGCCTCCTATTTTCGATTTTTGTAACAGCGGGTTTTTCCATGGAAAAAACCGCTGTCTTGCCTGAGGAGAAAATAGTGTCAGATAACTCAATGGTTTCAGTGGGAACGCTTTTCCCTCCGCCGCTCCACGAAGTATCTGGCATGGATTTTAGTCTCCGTTTTTCGGATTTTGTTTGGGTTCACAATGACTCGGGCGGTGCTCCCAGGTTGCTTGGTTTCCCGATTCCCAATCAGTCCGAACCGAATTGGGGAAAAGAATACCGGCAGGTTTTTTTAGACGGAGAGCGGAACCTAGACTGGGAGGATTTAATGATGGGCTCGGATGGCAGGCTTTATATCGCAGATACCGGGAATAATTTGAAACTCAGAGAGACTCTCACATTGTTGCGAATTTCAGAACCTAAAGCACTGCCCTATGCCCAATCAAGCTCTGCAGAGCGCATCCTTTTTCGATATGAATCACCGGATGGAATTGAGCGCTATGCACGGAGGGATTGTGAGGCAATATGCCAGTTTGGAGACGGTATCTTGCTCTTTACCAAGCGGTTGCTTACCGCAAACTGCGATGTTTTCTATTTAGCCAATGTGGTTGGAAATGAAGTAGGATCAGAAGTTCGAACAGCAGAGTTCTTATTTCGTATTACGAACTTTCGAGGGGTGACCTCAGCAGACAGTTGGCAAGATCATGGAAAGACCCGTTTTGCAGTATTGAGCTACGGTTTGATATGGATCTGGGAAATGGAGTCTGGAGATTTGTCATCAAACTTGCTGCAGCGAATTGTGGCCGGACGCGGATTCAAGATTTGGGCGGGTCTCTGTGAAACTCTAACGTTTGAGAAGAGGGATTGCCTAATTATTACCAATGAAGGGAGAGACGTGTTCCGCTTGGATATCGGAATGGGTAATATCCAGAATTAGACTGTCTGATTTCTTGTTGACTTAAATAAGTTAAGATAATTGTATGCGGCGAATTCTGCCGCCTATGAAACGTTATCTATACCTAAACTTAATCCCAGAATCGCTAGTCGCTTCTATGCTCGCCCCCGTTGACTATGGTAAATACATGGCTTTGGGAATCCATCACCGGACGAATGACCAAGCCATTTTTGCTGAAATTGACAGCGAATGTGATTGCGAATGGCTCAAGTCCTTTGATTTGGATTCGATTTGCCAGCCGCATTCGGATGGTAAACCTCGAAAGTCGAGTTATCTGAGCATTTGTAAAGTTCTGGAGAATCTGCCCGTCGAAGCTTTAAAATCGCTCTACCTTGTGACTGATGATGGCAGAGTGCTTGAGCTTGAAAAGAGTGAAGTTGCTGTCGCTGACCATCCCACATTGCACCTCTACCAGGAGCTCGCACCGATGCAGCCATTGGTTGCAAGTTCGATCGAACCGGAAGCGTTTTGTGAGTTTATAACCGATCGTAGCCAACCGGTGTCGGTGGAAAAGGTCGCATTTTGTGACCTTAAGCTGGACGAATTGGCAGACGACCCTATTCGCGGGCTAGGTGATAACCTTCCTTATCGTGATGTAGCCCACCTTAGAGATTGCCTTTCGGCGGTATGGCTCAAGGGAAGTAAAGATGTGAAGGTAGTGAGTCGAAGAATTCGTACCCAAATTCATTATAGAATGATTCGCAGTGGGTTCTATATCGGAAACGGGGAAAGCATGGTTCACTACGCATTCCCCAGCAATGAAGCACTCGAAACCGTGCATTATGAATGGTGGCGGTCTGCTCAAAGCTGATCTCGACGTAACTTAGATTTTCAACCGCAAACTGTAATTATTTTTTATGAGTGATATTACACCCATCTTTTGGCTTATGCCTATTTCCGCCGTATTGGCACTGATTTTCGCCTGGGTCTTCTTTCGTTGGATGATGGCCAAGGACGAAGGCAACGAGACGATGGTCCGCATTGCTGAACACGTCCGACAAGGAGCGAAAGCCTATCTTCGGCAGCAATACAAGATTGTAACCTGGGTTTTCGTAGTTTTGGCTCTGGTTTTTGCCTATATGGCCTATGGGCTGAAGGTTCAAAATCCTTGGGTCCCCTTTGCCTTCATCTCCGGTGGCTTTTTCTCTGGCTTGGCCGGGTATTTCGGAATGCGTACGGCAACCTATGCCTCTTCACGAGCTGCAGCCGCAGCGCAGGAGTCATTGAATTCAGCACTGGTCGTTGCGTTTAGAAGTGGTGCCGTTATGGGGCTGGTTGTTGTTGGACTGGCGTTATTGGATATATCGGTTTGGTTTTTGATTTTGAATCATTTCATCACCGATGATGGTGGTCATAAAATGGTCGTCATTACCACTACTATGTTGACCTTCGGAATGGGTGCTTCTTTGCAGGCACTGTTTGCCCGTGTGGGCGGTGGCATCTTCACCAAAGCAGCCGATGTTGGAGCAGATTTGGTTGGGAAAGTTGAAGCAGGAATTCCTGAAGACGATCCTCGGAATCCTGCTACTATAGCGGACAATGTTGGTGACAATGTCGGTGACGTAGCGGGAATGGGTGCTGACCTTTACGAATCCTATTGTGGATCGATGTTGGCAACTGCAGCCCTTGGAGCTGCTGCTTATTATACGGATGTGCCGATGCAAATGAAGGCAGTGCTCGCTCCGATGTTGATTGGATCCCTTGGCACGCTTTTGTCCATCCTTGGAGTTTATTTTGTGAAAGTGAAGCCGGGTGCGAACCAGCGTCAGTTGGGATCTGCCCTTTCCATGGCTATTAATTGGAGTTCTCTGCTTATTGTTATTGGTTCACTGGGCATACTTTATCTTCTAAAGATTGAGAACATGTGGGGCCTTTGGGGTGCTATTGTAACAGGCTTAATAACGGGGATCGTTATTGGAAGTGCTACTGAGTATTACACTTCTCACGCTTTCAAACCTACGCAAAGCATCGCGAACAGCGCGTTGACCGGACCTGCGACTGTGATTATCAATGGTATGGGGATCGGCATGCTTTCTACTGCAATTCCAGTTCTTGCGATTGTTACTGGTATCACCTTGTCCTTTTTATTCGCTTCGGGCTGGGATTTTGCAAATTTATCCCACGGACTCTACGGAATCGGCATCGCTGCAGTTGGAATGCTTTCAACTTTAGGATTAACTCTTGCCACTGATGCTTATGGGCCTATTGCCGATAATGCGGGTGGAAATGCAGAAATGAGTCGTTTGGGACCAGAAGTTCGTAAACGCACAGATGCGTTGGATTCTCTGGGTAATACCACAGCTGCGACGGGTAAAGGATTCGCCATTGGATCAGCGGCTTTGACAGGACTGGCACTTTTGGCCTCTTTCATGGAAGAGCTGCGAATTGCTCTTGTTCGGGTTATTGAACATAAGGGGATTTTTACATTTCCAGATAAGGTTGATATCACTTCGGTGGAAGCGCTTCAAAAGCTCGATCTTTATCAAATGGTGAATCACTTTCAGGTGAACCTTATGAATCCGAAACTACTGATCGGCCTGTTTATTGGTGCGATGATGTCGTTCGTATTCTGTGGGATGACAATGCAAGCAGTAGGTCGCGCCGCTCAGAGCATGGTGGATGAAGTCCGTAGGCAATTTAAGGAGCTCCCCGGCATTTTAAAAGGTGAACAAGAACCTGAGTATGCAAAGTGTGTTGAGATTTCTACTTTGGGCGCTCAAAAGGAAATGCTGCTTCCATCTTTGATTGCCGTGCTTGCTCCCGTATTAACTGGAGTCGTTTTCGGAGTCGCTGGTGTGATGGGATTACTCGCGGGTAGTCTTTGTTCTGGATTTGTTCTTGCGGTTTTCATGGCGAACTCAGGTGGAGCGTGGGACAATGCTAAGAAATACATCGAAGAAGGACATGTGGGAGGTAAAGGATCCGATGCGCATAAAGCAGCTGTTATTGGCGACACCATTGGAGATCCATTTAAAGACACTTCGGGACCGAGTTTGAATATCCTAATCAAGCTTATGAGTATGGTAAGTATTGTAATGGTAGGATTGACGGTAAGCACAAGTTTGTTGTGATATCCTGAATGGATATCGAAGAACGTCTCGATCAACATTTAAGTAAAGAACCACAAATAGCGGATTCTGCCTACGTTGCAGATTCCGCTATTCTCATTGGTGATGTAACGCTTGAAGCGGATTCGAGTGTCTGGCCCGGGTGTGTGCTAAGGGGTGACATTGAATCGATTCGAGTCGGCAAAGGCTCTAATGTGCAAGATGGCTGTATCATTCATTTGGCGGATGATTTGAGTGCTGACATCGGGCAATACACTACTGTGGGGCACGGGGCAATTGTGCACGCCTGTAAAGTTGGCAATGAATGTCTCATCGGGATGAGAGCTACTGTCATGGATGGCGCTGTTATCGGCGATCAATGTATTGTTGGAGCTCATAGTTTAGTCACTAAAGGATTTAAGGCACCACCTGGATCTCTTGTTATGGGAACTCCGGCAAAAGTGGTGAAGGCGTTGGATGAAAACACCCGGCAAAGCCTCAAGAAATGGGCAGAGAAATATGTAAAAGTTGCTTCCGCCCACAGAAATAAAGAGCGCGCAAAAGATTAAACGATCTTTGGAAATCGATAGGAACCGTTTCGATGAATAAAAAGGCCGCATTTTCCTGCAGAAAGGTGCATTTTTTTCTTCATTGGCTCCCATTTTCTCCGAATATATCTCAATATGCCTCAGAGCTTTAGTTTATCTTACAGTGAATTGTCCGGGATGATGGAGGCTTCGGTGAGAGATGTGTTTTCAATGATGATGAAATCGTCGGTGAAACAGCATCCCATCGAACAAGAAGGTCCCCTGCGCTTCAAAATCGATGAAATCTTCGGAGAGGGCCAGTCTTTGGTTGTCTCTAATATTGGATTTGGTGGAGAAGTTTTTGGATATGTTTACGTCTACATCAAACCTGAAACCGCTGTTTTTTTGGCGGGTCGAATGCTCAGCGATACCTCTGGAGATGAAACCAGTAATGAGTTGGCAAATGATGCGGTAGGGGAGTTTACGAATATCACCATTGGTGGTTTCAAAAACCAGCTCGCCTATATGGGTTTTCCATGTGATTTGACCATTCCTTCGATTCTTAGAGGACAGGGAATATCCGTCGAACCCGTCTCCGGTTGTAGCCGAACCCTGTTTCATTTTAAGACCCGAGGTCAATCTATCCTCGCTGTTGCCATTATTAAGGTGGATAACTAAAAATTAAACTCACAGTATTGCCATTTTTGGGGCTGAAGTTGATGGTCTGGGGCCATGGAGGAAATTGACATGCAGCGTTTTTGTGAATGAATGCAAAACCACTCTCGATTCTAAAAAAAGGAACGCGGATATTCTTGTCCGCATGAGTTCCAGAGGGCTTTCTTCTTCTTTACGCAGTCAAAATGGTTGCAGAAACACTGGAAGCCCATTCAGCGCAGAGGCAAATGATTCAGTTGTTTTTAGCTTCTGATACCAACGAGCGTTATCGACGACTCCAAAAACTTTTTAATGTGATGCCCTTCGAATGGCTCAGGATCGTTGAGATAAGCATCGCATGTACTAATTATTCACCCGCCTCTCGTTGCATTGTATGCTTGCATACGATTATAGATCAATCAGCTAGTGGGAAGCGGCGCTTTAGGGATAAGGCGCCCTACCTGTATAGAATGGTTCAGGTGGGTAGGGCGGCATCTCCGAGGCCGTCGCGCGTCATAAAAACTCGGATCACCTATGGCAAACGCGTCAGCTTAAATGCAGACACCTCAAAGTCGCACGATGCGATGGCGAGCATCGTATACTACAAGAGACGAGGTCGTATCAGATGCCTCGAGGGCTTGCCCCGAGAGGATTGTTTACTTCCAAATAATATCCTAGGCCTAGGACTTATGCCTCTAAAGTCCTTCTACGATTTGGTCATAGAAGCTTACAATGTCGTCTTTGTTATCAGATGCACTATGCTCAATTGCGGATCGTGGATGACGATTATAGAGCCCAGTTAGCATATATGGAATGCTAAATCCCCAACCGAGTTTTTCCCGCATCGGCTCGATGTGATTTTGCACACATTCGAGAACAGGTCGGATGTTGTATTTCGGATTATGCAGAAATCCAAGTAACAATTCCATTTGGCAATTCCCTGCACCGCGACCGAGTCCAGCCATGGTTCCATCAATGAAGTTTGCCCCTTGTACGATCGCTTCAATGGTATTGGAATAACCCAATTGTAGATTGTTGTGAGCGTGGATTCCTACTTCCATTCCTTCTGGTTTTACAAAACTCAGGTATTTTCGGATATAATACTGGATTTCTTCGCTGTAAAATCGGCCAAAACTGTCGACAAGATAGATCGCCTTAGAACCACATTTTGCGACCAGGTTTAAGGCAGAGTCGAGTTCAAGCTCCGCGAGAGTGGATGCTGCCATGATGTTAAGGCACGTTTCGTATCCTTTGTCATGTGCATCTTTGACCATATCCAATGCCAGAGGGATCTGATGAATATAGCACGCCACACGAATCATATCGATGGGGCTTTGATCCGCCGGAAGGATATCTGTCTTGTAGTTACACTTCTCAGCATCAGCCATAACTGAGATCTTAAGATCGCTGTCATTGTCACCAATCACGCGTCGAACATCTTTCTCATGACAGTGACGCCAGCAGCCATATTTGTCGGCCGAAAAGATTTTATCTGAGTTTTTGTAACCAATTTCCATGTAGTCGATCCCGGAGGCGACGCATGCGTCATAGACACCTTTCACGATTGTGTCAGGGAATTGGCTGTCGTTCATGAGCCCTCCATCGCGGATAGTGCAATCGAGCACTTTAATCTCGGGGCGATAGGAAACCCAGTTATTAGGGGTACTGTTTTCTTTCAGATTCATAGGAAATAGATCAAGCGGTTAAAAATATCTACAAAAGCGGCGATATAGGGCGACTTCAAATACTATTAGTCTCTAAGCATTGATTTTTGCGGTAGATTGGTGGTTTTGAGGATTTTTTGAAGGAATTAGGAGCATTAAACTGTTATTCGAAATTTTTGAAGATGGAATGAAATGCTGCAATTTGATCTCTCAGCCATTTCCAATCTCGATTTTCCATTCTTTTTTTATCAAAAAGCGGTGTTCCGAGTCCGATTCCACTGATACCTGCTCTCAAATAGGCTTCAAGGTTCTCTAGGTTCACGTTGCCAACAGCTAACAGTTCAATTTGATCCAAGGGAGCCAGAATTGATTTAGCGTAATCGGGGCCTCCAATATTGGCCGGGAAGAGTTTGATGATCTTGGCTCCAGATTTCCATGCCCTTAATACCTCGGATGGCGTATAGGCTCCTGGCATGATGGGCACTCCCAGTTTCGTGCATTTTTGAATAAGGTCTTCGTCGGTCACCGGACTGACAATAAAGTTGGCACCTGCATCGATGGCGGCATTCAACCCAGTTTCATCGATGACAGTACCAGCGCCTATATTGACGTTCGCTGGTGCGATGTCTCTCAGTGAACGAATCTGCTGCAATGCGTCTTCAGTGTTGAGCGTCACTTCCAGGTTTGTGAGCCCTGCTTCAAAGCATTGCTGCCCGATTTCCTTTACGAGTTCGGTTGGGAACCCCCTGAGGATTCCCACTGCAGGAAAGGAACGAAAAGAATCCCAGTTAAATGGAACAGAATGAGGCATGGTTCTAATGATTAAATCTTGGTTTTAATGGCATGCTGCTCTCAGCCAACGCAGAGAGTCATTTTTGGCCGGTCAAACAATGTCGAGAATAGATCCGAAGTCAGGGTCGAACAATTGTTTGTAGGTGCGAATTGCCAGGGAATCTGTCATATCTGCGACACTGTCGCAAAGCATGCGCATGGCTTGGTTTTCTGAGGATGCTTCGAGGATCTTGGATCCAAAAGGCTCCGGGATCAAATTGAGGGTATCATTTCCAGGGTTATGGATGTAGTTATTCTTTAAGGCGTTGAAGAGTTTTTCGAGAATGAGTCCGCCTTTGTATTCAATGCGATGGATTTGCGGTGACCGGAAGATGAGATCGACCGAAATTCGCTTGTAGAGAGAGGCTCTTTTCTGGAACGCCGGATCAATTTCTATCCCGAAACGGTATCGATTGGAAAGATCACTCATCGGGTTTTCTCTTTCAATCAACTTTGTTGCATGAATGAAGTCTCCAATTTGTTTATTGAGGAAGGATTCATAGCTAGAATTTGTGATGACTCGAAGAAGTTCGTTGAGACTGGTTCGCTCCACTTCATCAAGATCATTGGTCTCTGCCCAACGCTCTATGCGAATGGGGTTAAGATAACCTGCCTGAATCGAATCAATGATATCGTTGATAGAATAGGCCGTGTCATCTGCCCAATCCATTATTTGACATTCCAGACTTTTGAAAGCGTTGATCGATACGGATTTTTCTGCGCAAAAGGATTGAACATTCTTCAATCGACCCCCAAAGGTGAAATCCAGCCAGTTTTGATCTTCGTCGTAGAGAAAATGATTTTCCGGATATTGACGATCTCCATTTGAGTCTTCCTTGATGAGCTCTGCCTGGAGAGATTTGTATTTCAGTACTCCATCGAGCAGTGCTCGGCTTGGATTCATTCCTTTGCTACCATTTTTGCGGGCATAGAATAATCTAGTTAATATGCGAAGAGTTTGTGCATTTCCCTCAAATCCTCCGTGAGAATGCATCATTGCGTTGAGCTTTCGTTCTCCAATATGCCCAAATGGAGGGTGTCCGAGATCATGGGCCATTCCAACTGCTTCAACCAAATCGTTATCAATGGTAAAATCGGACGAAAAGAATGATGAGGATTGGTTGAGGAAATTGGCGATGGAGCGAGCGATCTTGGCGACCTCAATGGAGTGAGTCAGGCGGGTGCGATAGAAGTCGAATTCACCCGATTGAAAGACCTGGGTCTTTGATTGCAGGCGTCGGAAAGCGTAGGAGAAAACAATACGATCTCTGTCCACCTGAAATGCGGTTCTCACATCAGGATTTCCTTTAGCCTTTGTCGAAGGTGATTCGAATCGTTCTATGTCAAACGAGGTATAAAACTGGTTGGCCGTTAAGGTCATTTTTTGGGGGGATTATTGACCGTCCACAAGTGCGAGTGCATCCCGATGAATCACCTCAGTGTGTTTGCGCTTGGGGAATTGTTTTTGAATTTCTGCAGATGATTTTCCCAACAGTGCTTCTATTTCAGACGAATCAAACTGAGTAATTCCCCGAGCGAATAGCTTTTTATCGGGACTCAGAATATCGATCACTGCACCCGTTTCAAATCGTCCATTGACCTCAAGAACTCCGCTGGCCAGGAGACTTTTTCCTCTCTCGACAAGGGCTTTCTGTGCCCCTGCGTCTACAATGATTGAGCCTGCACTTTGATGAAAGTAGGCTAACCATCGTTTTTGGGAGCGAAGGCCATTATTTTGGGGAACAAAAAAAGTTCCCTTCATCTCCCCATTAATGAGTTTGTGAAGAATCTCAGGTTCTTTTCCATGGGCAATCATGACCGCACAGTTCGAACCAGTGGCAACGTTCACTGCATTGAGCTTTGAAATCATTCCTCCCACAGCGGTGGGGCTCTGAGTTCCTTGAGCAAGATTCATCACCGTTTCATCGATTTCATCAACCGTGTGAATGATCTCACCCGTATCCAAATTCATGAGACCGGGTATAGTCGAAAGTAATACCAATAAATCAGACTTCGTCAGACTCGCGACCAGTGAACTCAGAACATCATTGTCACCAAATTTTAGTTCATCGACGCTGATACAGTCATTTTCGTTAATGATGGGAACGATGTTGGCTCGGATGAGTCGTTCGATGGTTTCTTTTACCGCTACATGGCGCTTTCGGATACTCAGGTCATCTCGGGTTAGTAGCATTTGACCGACATTTACTCCCCATGGGTCAAACGCCTTTTGCCATGTTTCAATGAGGATACTTTGACCTACCGAAGCACAGGCCTGCAGGGTAGGGAGATCTTTCGGACGTTTTGAAATACCGAGACGTCCCATTCCCAGACCGACTGCTCCAGAGCTCACTAGAATCACGGTGATTCCCTGCTTTCGTAAATCCGCTATTTGCTTACAAATATTTCTGATAACTTCTTCATCCAGACATCCAATTCCGGACGTAAGGATACCAGTGCCTAGTTTTACGACTAAACGTTTGAGTTTAAAACCTGAATGAAATTGCCGTTCTTGCATGTTATGCCTCGTTGTTTTCTCAAAGATTCAATGCTGCTGAGCAAATAAAAAAGCCAGCTCGTTTTCTTAGCTGGCTTTTTCAAAGACTGAAAAGGAAGTAATCAGACCTGTAATAGTTCTTTTTCTTTGGCGTCGAGGAGTTTGGCAACCTCTTGGTTGTTATCATCTGTGATCTTCTGCGCTTCTTTTTCGTAGCGTTTTTGATCATCCTCTGAAATATCGCCATTTTTCCCAGCTGTTTTCAACGCATCCATCGCAGTATGTCGGGCCGAGCGAACTCCTATGCGTCCATCTTCTGCCATCTTGTGAGACACTTTGATGAGGTTTTCGCGACGTTCCCGACTGAGCTCTGGGATCGGAACTCGGATTTTTTCTCCATCTACAACAGGATTGAGTCCGATATTTGCCTTCAAAATAGCCTGTTCGATCGATTTGATTGCTGTTTTATCCCACGGTTGCACCACGATCATGCGAGCATCAGGAGTGGTGATAGCCGCGATGTCTTTGATGCGCATTTGGGAGCCATAGACATCTGCTTGAATGGAATCTACCATAGAAGGACTGGCTTTCCCAGTGTGTAGAGTTGAGAACTCATGGGCTGTGTGATCCACAGCTTTTTTCATGTCAGCTTTAAGGGTTTTGATGACTTCTTCTGGATTCATAATGTTTTGTTAGTAGGTTGAATTGGGAAGGTTGTTGCGAATATTGATACGTTCCGATTACGAGTGAACGATCGTTCCGATCCGTTCGCCTAAAATTGCCCGGCGAATCGTTCCCTTTTCTTTCATGCTTAAAACTTGGATGGGGATTTTGTTGTCCATACACAACGAGAAAGCGTTGCTGTCCATGACCTTCAAGCGCTGTCTTAGTACCTCGTAATAAGAGATTTCTTCAAATTTCTTTGCATCCGGGTTTTTCATCGGATCTTTGTCGTAAATACCATCAACCTTGGTTGCCTTTATGATGACATCAGCTCCGATTTCACTTCCACGGAGCGCTGCTGCGGTGTCAGTTGAGAAGTACGGGTTGCCAGTTCCTGCTGCAAGGATGACAAGGCGGTTTTTTTCGAGATGTCGAATTGCTCGCCTCAGGATGTAGGGCTCAGCGATTTTGTCGATTCGTACCGCTGTCAATACGCGAACCGGAACTCCGATGCTTTCGAAGGAACCCATCAGGGCCATGGAGTTGATCACAGTGGCCATCATTCCCATGTAATCGCCGGTCGCACGGTCAATGCCTGCGCCTTTGATTCCTTGAATGCCTCTGAAGATGTTTCCACCTCCTATCACCAATCCAATTTGAACGCCCAAATCATAGATATCTTTGATTTCCTCGCAGATTGAATTGAGCGTGTTAGCGCTTATCGGTTCCCCAGTAGTCTCATTTTTGAGAACTTCACCACTTAACTTAATGATGACGCGTTTATACTTAAGGTTTGTTTTGTCAGAAATTGTGTCCCCCATTCTGAAAATCGAGGAAACGGAATAGTACTCGATGAGTCAACTCAAACGGCCAATTTTGCGTAACTTGTGAGCTTTCTAAAAAAACTAAAAAAACGTCGCAAGAACGACTTGACGTTTGCGAGATCAGTTATCATAACTATGCCCTTCTTTGGCAAATACAGGCTGATGGTGTAATGGTAGCACATCTGGTTTTGGTCCAGACAGTCGGGGTTCGAGCCCCTGTCGGCCTGCCACTTTTGAATTAAATCCGAAGTTTGAAATCAGACTTTGGATTTTTTATGTACTGAAATGTAGGCACGGCTGTAATGTGATTTGATTTGGCAACAGAGACCGATGGATTTTCGATTTTTCGGGAGAACAATCCTTTTATAGCATTCTGCATTTAAGCTGATACGTTTGGCAGAAAAAATGAGGTTTTTTAGTAAGGCGCACAATCGAATACCATTTTGCGTTTAAAAGACTTCAAACTTAAACAGATCTCATGCGAGCATGAGATACTACGGGTGATGAGATGTAGCAAGCCAAGCATCCGATGCTCGCATCGGATTGCACACGTATTGAATTAAACACTAATCGGTATAAGATCCCGACCAGTCGGGGCAAGATTACACAACGCTGTTATAAAGCCTCGTTACTCTATCCTGCAGGATGCCCATTTCAAAACACAAAATCGTATTAGAATAAACGCAGAATGCTCTAGAATAACCGTAGAACCTTCCGAGGTTACCAGTGGGTCGAATGTCGATCTTTATTGTGCAAGATCTAGACAGTCTGTTTCGATGGTTTTAGCCACTTATCAAGAGTCAATTCTATGCTGTCCGTGGTCACCGGTTTAGAAATAAAATCATTCATTCCAGCAGAAAAACACTCTTCCTTTGCTCCATCATAACTTGTAGCGGTAAGAGCTATGATTGGCGTATGCTGTCCTCCCGACTCTGCTAAACGAATTCGACGTGATGCTTCATACCCATCCATCTTTGGCAGCAAGCAATCCATGAAAATGAGATCGTAGCTGTTTTCAGCTGCAGCTTTCACTGCTTTTTGACCATCATCCATGGTGTCAACCTGTACCCCATATCGCTTAAGCAATAGATGCATGATTCGCTGGTTTTGAGCATTATCTTCGACTAGAAGAATCCTTGATTCTTGGAGTCGATTCTGGTTTTTCGGAGAAAAATCTTGGGCCTCTTTTTCGGAAATTTCGGCTGAGTTGGCAATTTCTAGAGGTATTTCCACCGCAAAACACGAACCTTCTCCAGGCTGAGAAACCAATTCAATAGTTCCATTCAACAGATCCACAAGATGCTTTACGATCGCCAGTCCGAGTCCAGTCCCTCCGTATTTGCGAGTGGATGAAATATCCGCTTGGGTGAATGGCTCAAAAAGGTTGGATTGCTTTTTCAAGGGGATGCCGATGCCTGTATCACTGACACTGTAGACGAGTTTTACCTCTTTTCCGTCTTGCTTTTTGATTTCGGTATGAACCGATACTGTGCCTGATGAAGTGAATTTAACAGCATTTGAAACAAGGTTCATTACTATCTGCAGCAGGCGATTTCGATCGCCTAGCAACCGATTATTTGCACTGGCATCAGGGATTGGATCGATCCTTAATTCTAGCCCTTTTTCTTTTGCTTTTGCCTGGAAAGTCGCTTTTACAGCACGAGTGATTTCGAATGGATCAAATGGTTGCGATTCGAGGGAAGTTTTTCCCGCCTCGAGTTTTGAAAAATCAAGGATATCATTGATGAGAACCAAGAGTGTTTGGGCACTCATTTCAACGATTTCAGCGAGTTCTGATTGTTCGGGATCAAGATTACTTTCTTTGAGCATTTCTGCTGTGCTGATCATTCCATTCATAGGAGTTCGAATCTCATGACTCATCACCGCCAGGAACTCTGATTTTGCTTGTGTCAGCTGTTCTGCTTCTGTTTTCGCTTTTCTTAATTCTCGGGTTTGTTCTTCGACCGTTTTTTCGATCAGATTCGTGCGAAGATAATTCCCCAGAGTATAATTCCCCAAAAGAAAACAGGAAGCGAGGCCTACTGCTAGTAGTATGAAGGGAGTCGAAGAATGATAAACAGAGAAATAGGCGTTGGTAGCCTGCAGGGTTAAACGCCATGTTTGGTTCAGAACAGGGATGTCGATCGATTCTTCAAATACCATGTGTTCAATGTCATTTTGATCGTTTGCTGTAACAGGAGCATTTTCTTTGAATCTTGAGAGAGTGGGTTGATTTTCAGGATCTGTTACATTTGTGACACTTAAATTAAGTCCCTTAAAGGTGGATGGTTCCCACAGATCACCCACAAAATCGTCCATTCGCAGTAGGGTGTTAAAGAATCCCAATTCTCCAGATTTGAAATTTTCATGGAGGGTTTCAAAATTTGCACTGACAACGGGATAGTTGATCACAACCCCTTTTTGATCTGTTTTATAATGGATGAGTTTGAACGGTCGTGAAACTTGCGGATATCCTGCTTCTACCGCAATGCGTAATGGTTTCTCCGAAAAAACGCTTATATCCATCCCGAGGTAGCCCTTACTTATCTCAGATGGTACGGAAATCATGATCGGAAGGATGAAAGAACTTTCAACTGGTTTTGGAAGGAGTTGCATTCCCGCGGGTGAATAACGGGTGAACCCCAGTGAGTCCGGGTGGCGTTTGATCAAATCCTGTTCCCAGCTCGGGATATCCTCTTTTAATACGAGTGGAATCCAGTTAATTGCGGCTACAGAACTATTCGCTTTTAGTATTGCCAGGGCTTGTTTTTCAAAAGCTTCTTCATCGATTTTTCGATCTGAAAGGAATTCTATCTTCAAAATTTCAATAGCGGTGAGGATATCTTCGAGTTCGTGCTGTAAATCATGTTGTAGGTCCACGAGTTCCATTTCGAACCGTTCTTCAACGACGGTTACCTCACGGTTTTCGATGACCCGGTAACCAATCACTAATCCCACGAAAAAGATAATGACAGGTGATGCATATCGTAGTTTTCTAAGTTTTGAATCGTTTGGATTTTTTTGAAGAAAAAATATAGCAATAGAAATCATACAAATGATCCCAAGGAAATCGCCAAACCACCAGCGACCAAGACTCGCAATCCATGAGATCACTGAGAAATTTACTCCTTCAAACAAGAATATTATATTGGTCCAGATCGGGACGATCAATGCGACAATCGCGCAATAAAGCAGCGTTTTTGACAGGGTCCGAATGTCTGATTGAAACATCGGGTCACTGAAGAATTTAAGCATTAACTTCCTCGCTATGAAGCACTGGATTAGGATTCCAGGAATGTAGTTGAAGTTTTGCCAGACCCAGGGGACGAGGTTTCCGTTTGGAATTGAAATTCGATGAAAATAGAAGTGAAAAAGGATGCTTCCGGCTATTATGCCCGGATAAACAGAACGTCCCAATAGTAATGCGAATAACACACAGACGCCTGTTGGGATCCATACCGGAGTGAAATACTCAGGAGATCTTGAGAGTCCAGTAGATACTAGTCCCAAAGCCAAATAGCTGATCGCTGCGGCAAAATTAAATAGTAGTATTCGGAATCGGTTCAGAAGCATAGGGTTTCAGTATCAAAAGATAGGGAATGGTAGGGTAGTGACGTTATCGAATATTCGGATCCCTAAAGCGACCTTTTTTCCACTGATTATTGCTGTTCGGGGAACAATCAGTTCGGTTCAATATCGACCTATTCTACGTTTTCTGGAGTCGCTATTAGGGAAAGGCATTGGAGGTATTAAAGTGTGTAATGCAGGGTTGGGGTCGGTCGCTTTGATTGATGTTTGATCCATATGATGTATCGCAATGCTCTATTGCGGTTGCCTGCTACCTACGAGTGGATTTGCATGGTAGGCATGACAGAGAGTGATTCCGCAATATTTTCGAACGACGCGATTGTTCTAGGTATTTTGATGATAGTATTGGCAACTGTTTTTGCTACATCTTCAAGTGAACATCCTTTTTGGAAACGGTTTTATACTTTTATTCCAGCATTGTTATTATGTTACTTTATTCCCGGAGTCTTGAATTCGCTGGGTATCATCGATGGCGAATCGAGTCATCTCTATTTTGTAGCATCCCGTTATTTGTTACCTGCAAGTCTCATTCTGCTAACGCTTAGTATCGATCTCCCAGAAGTGGTTCGATTGGGCTACAAGGCGGTTTTCGTTTTTCTGGCAGGAACGATTGGGGTGGTGCTTGGAGGACCACTAGCAATTCTCATTGTTTCGCTTTTTGCTCCCGATTTGGTGGGTGGCGCAGGCCCTGATGCGGTATGGAGGGGGATGACGACTATTGCTGGGAGTTGGATAGGAGGAGGAGCGAATCAAACGGCGATGAAGGAGGTGTTTGGGGCTGGTGACGTTCTGTTTTCAAAGATGATCGCTGTGGATGTGATTGTTGCGAACGTATGGATGGCTTGTTTACTATTTGGTGCTTCGAAATCTGACAAAATGGACCAGTTGCTTTCGGCTGATGCCTCTGTTGTTGATTCGGTAAAAAACAAAATGGAAACATATCGGGCTCAAGTAGAGCGGATTCCCACTCTTGCTGATACCATGCTAATCCTTGGCGTAGCCTTTGGAGGAACCGCCATTGCCCATTTGATTGCGGATCACATTGCGCCGTTTATACAAAACAATGCCCCTCAGTTGCAAAAACTTAGCCTCACCTCCAGTTTTTTCTGGATTGTGGTTTGCGCTACCTCCCTCGGGCTTTTCTTTTCGTTTACACCCTTACGTCGTCTCGAAGGTGTGGGTGCTTCCCGACTAGGAAGTGTCATGCTTTACGTGCTCGTCGCTTCGATCGGAATGAAGATGAATATAATGGCAGTTTTTGAGTCTCCAGGTCTTTTTCTCGTTGGATTTATCTGGATCGGGTTTCACATTCTATGTCTGTTGACGGTCGCAAAGTTATTGAAGGCTCCTTTCTTCTTCGTCGCGGTTGGAAGCCAAGCGAACATTGGAGGGGCTGCTTCTGCTCCTATTGTTGCCGCCGCTTTTCACCCATCCCTTGCACCCGTTGGGGTATTGCTAGCAGTGCTGGGGTATGCGTTGGGAACTTATGGTGCTTGGATCTGTGGCGTCCTGATGGAGATTGTCTCCCATTGAGCTATTCGGAACTCAGTCACCTTCGTCTCATCATTCTTTACATATCCATGGAAGAAACCTTTTCGAGTACGGAGTCTTTGAAATCCAAAAGACGTTCTAACTTTGTGACTGAAATTTCTAGTCTTTCGAATGCCGGATCTTCCAGAATGTGAGTAATGTCATCGTTTTCCGGGTGTAGAGTTCGTGAAGCCAATTGGTCGGCTAAGTGGATCACTGCTGTTTCTTTTTGGAATAGAGGAGCGTTAACCCAATCTTTATAATAAAGATTCGCGTATTGCACTGTTTCGGGTAGCTCCCATTGGCGGGTCACAATGGTTCCGACACTCATGTGAAATTCCTCTACTAGTCCAAGGATATCATCTTTGCTCAAACCTTCTTTAGATTCACTGGGAAGATTATTGATGGCAAATAGCGTTACGGGTTTCCCGATTTCATGGAGAAGTGCGGCGAGATAGATTATGTCAGAATTCAGGCGGCTGTACATTGCCAGTTCTTTTCCATAGATTGCGGAAGCCAGAGAATGCTTCCACATGGACTTAATCTCGTGTTTGAAGTCTGGGATGTTGAATACGCTTTTCTGTATTGAGACTGAAATAGCAATTTCGCTGAGCAGTGTTAGTCCGAGCCTTGCCACGGCTTGATCGATTGATTCGACCCGATCGAACCCACCAAAAGCTGCTGAGTTTGAAATGTGTAAAACGTGACTGGCGATTGATTGATCTTGATGGATAAGCTCAGAAAGGATTTCGATGTCTGCATCGGGATCCTGACTCATCATCATGATATCCTGGGCCGTTTTGGGTAGCACAGGAATTTGGAGATCATCATATTCCAACGCTTTGATCAAGGACTTGCGGACGATATCGAGTGGACGAGTGTCAGTCATCATCTGGTTCTTTTAGTATTAGGATTTTTGAAATTAAGAGTATTCAATTTTACATTTTTACAAATCGGCAGTTTCTGTACAGAACTTAAGGGGAAACAATGATTTGATGAAACTTAATTTATCAATTGTATCAATGATCCGCCTGTTGGTTTGGCTTTAAACAATAGTCTTGCCAATGGCCCCAGAGATCGGGTTCAATGACGCTTTACGATTCCTACGGGAATGTCCGGCTAAGTAACGCCGGAATGTTCGATGCCCTCAGATGAATAGTCATTGGTATGGGCATCCCTCTACTGAAAAAAGATACTATGTCATTTGAAGATTTACCATTGGCAGAGCCGATTCGTAAGGCTCTGATCGAGGAGAAATACGGTACCCCAACTCCGATTCAACGCGATGCAATTCCCGTTATTTTGGAAGGCAAAGACATCATTGGATGTGCCCAAACAGGATCTGGAAAAACTGCGGCTTTTGCCCTTCCTGTATTAAACCATTTTTGTGAGAACCCTAAAGCCATGGGTTCGCGTGAATGCCGAGCTGTTGTGTTGGCACCGACTCGTGAGCTCGCTACGCAGGTAGCGAGAAGTTTCGAAAGGTATGGCAAATACATGGATCTCAAAGTTGGCATCGTTGTCGGGGGCATGCCCATGCCGCCTCAAGTCAAGATGCTAGAACGAGGAGTGGATGTTTTAGTTGGAACACCGGGACGCATGTTGGACCTCATGAAACAGCGAAAAATCGATTTTCGGAAAACGGATCATCTGATCCTTGATGAAGTCGATCGTATGTTTGATATGGGGTTTGTCCAGGATGTGAAATCGATTATCCAACGGATCCCAACGAGCCGACAGAGTCTTTGTTTTTCTGCCACAATTGATACAAAGATTGGACGGTTGATCCAATCGATTACGAAAGATCCGGTGCAAATTGCTGTTGATTCGGAGTCAAAACCAGCAGATCAAGTGGAACAGGTTTCTTGCTTTATCCGAAATCAAGACAAGGCAGATTTGGTCTGCCACTTAATCATCGACGAAGAAAAGAGGGATCCAGATTCCAAGATATTGATCTTTACTGCCACCAAGCAGGGAGCCGATCATTTAATGGATCGTCTGAGAGCAGTTGATGTTCGCACGGACGCGATGCATGGGGACAAAGCCCAGCGGGTCAGAGATAGGGTACTGGACCAATTCCGTTCTGGTAAAATCAATGTTTTGATTGCTACAGATGTTGCAGCCAGAGGGCTGGATATTAAAGGCATCGATTTGGTGATTAACTATGACATCCCAAATGAAGGGGACACTTATGTTCACCGAATTGGGCGGACCGGGAGAGCGGGCAAAGCGGGAAGGGCATTCACTCTGTGTGCGGAATTTGATCAGCCAATGCTCAATGGAGTGGAACGATTTCTTGGTAAAACGATCCCACCATTTTTAGATCACCCCTTTCACAATCAAACTTTGGCAGATCGCTACGCGAATCTCTATGGAAATGTATCCGCACCAACTGCGAGTTCCTCGGGAGGGTTGACTGGGCGTCGTTCCAATCGCCGCAACCGTGGCGCTCGCCGATAAGTCGATATTTGAGAGCATTTCAATGGTTGCATAGGAAAGACTTTCCATGCTTCCTTTTTAAGGCTGCCTGAACATCAGGCACGTCTTTTCTCTGTACAGGCAGGCTTTACTTCCGTTTCTTTCACAGAGTCTTGTGGATTGACATACTATAGGGATTTCAGGAATTGTAGGTTTCGTATCCATGAGTTCCTCTAGAAAGTTTTTTCTATTAATTGGGCTTCCTTTCCTATTGGGGGGATGTTCCTATCAACCGATTGAGGATGCTCATGATTTGACGGTTGTTGGTATTCCCCAGCAATGGGAGCAAGAAAAGCAATCTGTAAATTTGATGACTGAAGATCCTTGGTTGGAGCAACTGGGGGATCGCAGATTAAAGACTTTTGTCGATGAAGCCGTCAACAATAGTTACGTCCTCAAAGCAGGAATGGCTCGAATGGCCCAGGCCGAAGCAGTGGTGCGTCTGCAGGGTGGGGGAAAGTATCCGACATTGGGTTTGGATTTTACGACTGGGGCGCAGGAGAATTTTTCCAGCGTTTTGGGAGTTGTGAAAACGGATATTAATTCATTGTCCCTGAGCTCCAATTGGGAAATCGATATTTGGGGAAAGGTTCGCAAAGAGCAGGCTGCGGCATTTGCCCAACTCCAAGCTGCTGGCTATAGCTATGCGGATTTGTTGCTCACCATGCAATCCACGGTGTCAAAAACATGGTTTTCCGCTGTGGAGGCGAAACTCCAGTTGGAACTGGCGATTCAAAATAGAGACAGTTTTGTCGACAACTTGAGCACCTTGGAAGATCGGTATTTAAAGGGATTGGTGGATGCCTTTGATTTAAGACTCTTCCGAGCACAGTCCGCAGCAAATGAGGCGGTCGTGAAACAAAGGGAGGTCGCTTACAAGACGCTGGTGTTCCAGCTTCAGACTCTGGCATCACTCATCCCAAACGGAGCATTGGAGTTGTCGGATGAACTTCCTTCTCTTTCCGGTGGTGTCCCTATTGGCATTCCCTCCGAGGTGCTTCTGCGGCGTCCGGATGTTCGTGCCGCAGAGCGACAATTGGCAGCAACGGTTGGACAGCGCGACGCCACAGCCAAAAATTGGTTGCCCTCGTTTCGGATCACGGGCTCCTGAGGTACCTCTTCCAATGAGGTTGGAGAATTATTCGATGGCGATCGATTGATCTGGTCATTGATAGGAAGTCTCACTGCTCCACTTTTTCAAGGTGGAAGACTCAAGGCTCAGCGTGATTTGACGGAAGCCCAATTTCAAGAGCAGTTACAACAATATAGTCAAACGATATTGGATGCCCTCAGGGAAGTTGAAACTGCACTGATGCGGGAGCAATTACTTAAGGACGTCGAAGATGTGATTGCAGATTCAGCTTCAGAGGCGCTACAGGCGGAGACCCAAGCCTGGGATCTTTATAGGCGAGGATTGCGCGATATAACTGCAGTGTTGGATACGCAGCGACGCTCTGTAAACGCCCAAGGGGAACTGCTTTCTGTTAGGAATCAACGCATACAGAACCGAATTGACCTCCACGTGGCTTTGGGAGGCGGATTTAATCCGGATGAGAGTCCGGCTATGGAGACCATGACACCATGAGTGAAACAAGCAAAGACTCGTTCTTTATTGGATTTATCAAATATATTCTCCCTGTCATCATTGTGATAGTTGGATTTGGCGGCGCCTCAGCTATGTTCATGTCAAAGAAAAAACCGTCTGAGAAAGAAGTGGAGCGCATTGTTCCGACGGTTGATTGGGTGGAAGTGAAACAAGCATCAGTGGAATTGTCGGTTTCGACCCAGGGAGTCGTCGCAGCCCGAAGATCGACTCTGCTGATCTCCGAAGTCTCAGGAGTTGTGGAATGGGTATCACCTGCACTGTATGCGGGAGGTTTTTTCAACGAGGGAGAATTACTTTTAAAGATTGAAACCACTCAATATGAAGCGGCCTTGGCGAACGCCAAAAGCCTTGTGGCACAAATGGAACTGCTTTATCAACAGGAATTCGCGCTATCAGAACAAGCACTGCAGGATTGGACAGAGATGGGCAAAGGGGAACCCTCTGATCTCGTGTTGCGCAAACCGCAACTAGCCAAATCAAAGGCGGACCTGGAGTTTGCGCAAGCAAGCTTGAAATTAGCGGAACGGAATCTCGCTTACACTCAGGTTAGGGCGCCCTACCAGGGGAGAGTTCAGGCCAAATATGTAGACGTTGGACAGAGTGTAACTGCCAAAGGAAGTCAGTTGGCAGCCATTTATTCTGTGGATGCTGCGGAGATTCGGGTTTCTCTTTCTCAACAAGAGGCGGCTTTTGTCGATCTCCCAGAAGTTTATGTAGACTCTAGCCTCTCAGGTTCCAAACCCTCAGCTCGAGTGGCGACGACTTACGGTGGGGAAACTTACGAATGGGAAGGATATCTCGATAGGACTGAAGGAGTCATCGATCCTGCCTACTCGACTCGTCTACGCCGTGGTGGTCGTGGATGAACCCTATCGGCTTTCGGATAATGCAGACCGACCTCCTCTCAAAGTAGGGATGTTTGTCAACGTGGAAATGGAAGGTAAGGTTGTGCCGGATGCGTTCTCTATCCCTCGGGGTGGATTGAACCCGAATGATTTGATTTACGTATTAAATGAACAGAACCAACTGGAAATGCGGGAAGTCAAAGTCGTCAAACGTGGAATCGACGACATCATTGTCAGTTCGGGTTTGAAAGATGGAGAACGAGTTGTCACAACGCGCTTGAGTGCTGTGTCCGAGGGAATGTTGTTGGACCCGATCGATCACGAGAACGAAACGGTTTCTAACCCAGATTCGAAACTCCCATGATTGCTTGGTTTGCGAGAAACGGCGTTGCCGCCAATTTGTTGATGCTTCTCATTGTCGTGGGCGGAACGGCATCCATGTTGTTGTCGAAGCGAGAGCTTTTCCCCCAGTTTTCGTTGGATGCGATCACGGTTTCTGTTCCTTATTTGGGAGCGACACCCGAAGAAGTTGAAGAAGGAGTTGTGATCCGAATTGAGGAAGCCATTCAGGGCATTGACGGTATCAAGGAAGTGCAATCGACGGCAGTTGAGAACATGGGAGTCGTCGCCATCCAGGTACAAAAAGGCTATGACCTGGCAAAGGTAAAAGAGCAGATCAAAACCCGTGTTGATGCGATTACCACTTTCCCCGTCGAAACGGAGCGACCTATTATCGATGAAGTTTTGCCTAATAGGGATACGATATGGATCACCATTTTCGGAAATACGGATGAACGTTCATTGAAAGAAATGGCGGAACGAACTCGGGATGAACTGGTGGAGATCTCTGGGATCAGTCAGGTTGAAGTCAGGGGTGTTCGAGACTATGAAATCGCGATTGAAGTGCCGGAAACAGTATTGCGTGAGTATGGTTTAACATTTGATGAAGTGGTGGCTGCAGTCCGAGGCGCATCCCTTGACCTTCCGGGTGGCTTGATTCGAGCGAAAGCGGGAGAGATTCAAGTTCGGACAAAAGAGCAAAACTACAGTGGTGGTGAATTTGAAAGTATCGTTCTAAAACAGTTGCCCGATGGTGGTAGACTGCTGCTGAGCGATATTGCTGAGGTCAAAGACGGATTTTCAGAACAGAACATGATCACTCGATTCAATGGGAAACCTTGTTCGATGATCCTGGTTCAGGAAGTGGGGCAAGAGAATCCGCTGGAGATTTCCGAACTTGTCTACGACTACGTGGAAAAGGCGCAAAAGCAGTGGGTGCCGGAAGGAGTGGAGATGGTCGCTTGGGGCGATAGTTCGTTTTATTTGCAAGACCGTCTGGATCTTTTGGTGAACAATGGATTGATCGGTTTTGGGTTGGTTTTATTGTCTCTGGCTCTGTTCCTGCGTCCCTCTCTTGCCTTTTTTGTAGCGATTGGCATTCCGATCAGTTTCTTGGGAACTTTTGCTCTGGCTCCATTCATCGGGTTGACCATTAATTTGATCTCGCTTTTCGCCTTTATTCTGGTGCTAGGAATCATCGTGGACGATGCCATTGTTGTCGGGGAAAGTGTGTTCACAGAATACCAGAAAAACGGGCCCGGGGTCGACTCTGCGGTCAAGGGAACTCACAAAGTGGCCACCCCAGTTATGTTTGCTGTCTTAACCACCATGGTGGCTTTTTCTCCTGTCTTTTTCCTCCCGGGATTGATTGGCGAATTTTTCTACATGATCCCACTGGTGGTCATTCCCACTTTGGCCTTTTCATTGATTCAGAGTAAACTGGTGCTTCCGTATCACCTGACGCTCTGTCATGTAGGGGATAAAAAGGGAAGAGGGGAACTGAATCTGTTCTCCCGCGTCCAGCGCGCTTTTTCCGATCGCCTAGAGGATTTTATTGTTAAAATCTATGGGCCATTTGCGCAGAAAATGATCCATTTTCGCTACCTTATTAGTGCCGGGTTTATCGCGATTTTTATTTTGTCCATCGGGCTTGTTGGCGCTGGATGGGTAAGATTTGTTCAATTCCCTGATGTGCCTTCCGATTTTATCATGGTCGAGCTTGAGATGGCTGCTGGCACGAGTATCGAAGAAACCGAAAGGGTGATGAACTTCATCGAATCCAAATTGGTTGAAGTCTCAGAGGAAGAGGAATCAAAATCGGGTTTTAACCCGGTGAAACACCGAGGAGTAATGACTGGCTACTCCGCCGCCTCGGGAGGCCCAACCATCGGGAGTTACAGTTCGGGCTCTCATCTGGGATCGATGATCGTTGAGATGGGGAAAAGTGAGTTGCGATCCTCTTCCGCATTTGAGATTTCGCGAAAATGGAGAGATCGGATCGGGGATATTCCCGGTGCCCGTAAACTGATTTTCCATGCCTCCGCTTCTGGTCCTGTTGGACTACCAGTGAACATTCGTTTGACTGGGAGAGATTTTGAAATGTTGAAGGCGGCTTCGATCGAGATTAAGGAACGGCTAAAGCAGTATGACGGTCTTTTTGATATCCGGGATACCTATGCGGAAGGGAAACAGGAGATCAAAATCCATGTTAAGGACAATGCGAAGTCGATGGGGATCAATGCCGCGAATTTAGGGAGCCAGGTGAGAAGTGCGTTTTATGGAGCTGAAGCGCAAAGAATCCAGCGCGGGAAGCATGACATCCGCGTGATGGTTCGATATCCAGAGTCGGAACGCAAGTCACTGGGAAATCTGCAAAATATGCGAATTCGCGCCATGGATGGAAGGCAGATTCCAATTTCTGAAGTTGCGGATTTGGATTATGGATACGGGTATCCAGCGATCACACGAGTGGATAATAAACGAGTGATTAACATCCAGGCGGACGCGGATAAGGAAGTCGCAAACCCGACCGATATTAACAAAGAACTCTATAAAACCGTATTGCCAGAGATCTTGGAAAAATACCCTGGGGTAACCCCAGTCAAAGACGGAGAAGCCAAGGATTTTGAAGAATTGCTGCCTACGTTGATTGGAGGCATTCTCTTTGTGCTGATTGCCATTTACGCACTATTGGCGGTTCCCTTCAAAAGCTATGTGCAACCACTCATTGTGCTTTTTGTCGTTCCCTTTGGAATCGCCGGAGCCATCTTGGGCCATTTTGTGACAGGACAGGAACTCAGTATTCTGTCATTTCTCGGAATCATTGCTTTGACCGGAGTTGTCGTGAATGACTCGTTGGTACTGGTCGATCACATCAATTATTTGATCCGAGAAGAAGGGATGCCGATGCATGAAGCGGTGTGGCGGGGAGGGGTAGCCCGGTTCCGAGCCATCCTGCTCACCTCCGTTACCACTTTTGTGGGATTGATGCCGATTTTGCTTGAGCGGAGTCTACAGGCACAATTTTTGATCCCCATGGCCACGTCTCTCTCGTTCGGAGTCGTTTTTGCGACCTTTATCACCCTTATATTGGTTCCTTGCAGTTATCTGATTTTGGAGGATATTGCTTGGATCATTAATTGGGTCTTTGGTCGATGGTGGAAAGGGTTTAAGGGAATGTTTGGATCAGTGTAAGTAAAGTTGCGTTTAATCACGACGCTCATTGGCATCCAATTGATGCTATTACCCTATTTTCTATCTTCTTTCGTAGCATGCGATGCTCGCATCGCATTGGGTGACTTAGGTTGGTTCCCATTGCAGAGGATCTGGATCGCATGCAAGCATGCGATGCTACGAGAGGAGGGAGTAAAGGTAATACGCGATACTTGGCATCGCCTTAACGCTCGTTGGACTGAGGACCGCTATTGTTACCGCGAATCTGGGTCCTTCTTCACCATCAAAATAACATCGGTGTCCTTGGAGCCGATGATTTCCTGGGCACGTATGAGGGCGTTTCGAGTAGAAAGGGTTACATTGTCGGGTGTGTATTTGAAAAGGTTTGCATTGCCGACGACTTCTCTTAGTCCAGATTTTTCAATTTGCGGCATCATATCCGATCGAACTCCTGAGAGAATAACATCTCTTTCGTTTTTTCGTGCAAATTGCACTAGGTTCGCAATTGCGAGGCTTGCCGTAGCATCGATGTGATGGGCGTTTAGCATCCGTAATACAATGACCTTGAGATTAGGGGATTCCACAATGTCCCGCATTCGATCGAGGAACACATCGGTTGAGCCAAAGAAGAGATCTCCTTCAACGTGTACGATTGATATGGCAGAGCGTTGTTTGGGTTGAGTTCCGAAAACTTCACCTTTGTCATTAAAATCCATTTCCTGAAGGCTCGGAGCGGATACTTTTTTGAGGAAAAGTGCAATGGATAGACCGACACCAAAATAGATCGCAATATCTAGCGGAAAAACGAGTCCGGTCACAAAAGTAACGAGAAAGGTTGCGGCATCCGATTTCGAAGTTCTTAGGAAGACTTTGACTGTGTCCCATTTAAGCAGCGAAAAACCCACGATAATGATGAGGGAGGCCAGAGATGCTTTGGGAATATAGTGAATCAGCGAACTGAAAAGCAGAATTGCGATAACCAGAATGATCCCACTAATGATACTTGAGACTGGGGTTCTTGCTCCGCTTTGGTAGTTTAAAATAGTGCGGGTAGGGGAGCCGGAAATGGGCATCCCCGAGCCAAAGGCGTTCGCAACATTGGCGATCCCCATACTAAACATTTGTTTTGAAATATCGACTGTGTCTCCTGCTTGAGCGGCGACCGTTTTTGAGATCGAGGAGCTTTCGAGCAGGGAAAGCAGAAAGATTGCAAATGCGGTCCCAACGAGATCATGAATCAATCCGAGGTCGAAGTGTGGTATAGATAGAGGCCATTCCCCTGGCGGGACCTCTGGCAGCAAGTCCAGTTGGTATCCCCATTGGGTTGAGAAATGACACAAGACGGACGAAAAGATGATGGTGAGGGCGAGGTAAGGGAGTTTGGGCGCAAGTTTTTTTAGCAGGAAATAGATGAATAAGGTCAGGATCGAGAAAACTAATACCGGCCACTGGATTCCGCCGAGAAGAAGGATCGTATCTTGAAGGGTGTGTAGAAACGTTCCACTGCTAGGGACCTCTAATCCGAGGACATGGCGCATTTGTTTGGCTAAGATGAGAAAGGCAGCTGCGGTAATATATCCGCTGATCACCGCCCGTGATACGTATTGGATCACAACCTCAACTTTCAGAAGGGTGCCTGCAAACATGAACAGGGCGATCATCAGTATGAGGATTGGTAAAACGGCTAAGCGTTGGTTTTCTTCCAGACCCATGGACAGAAAACCGCTGATTAGCAGCACTGCTGTTGCATTACTCGGGCCGATGATCAAAAAACGGGAACTTGAAAAGAAGGGTGTAATAATCGAGCCCAGTGCCGAGGCGCGAACTCCAAATTGAATTGGAAGGCCTGCGATCATCGCATAGGCCATGGATTGAGGGAAATCCAGAAGGGAGACATTAATCCCTGCCTTCAGGTCATGCATGAAATCCGAAAGAGTATATCCTTTCAGTCGTTTTAGAAGAGGGATGATCCGATGCAGCATTCCCGAGTAATGTTAATAATTAACGTGTTTGGAATTCGTTTAATCTTCGCGAAGCATGTAGCGATGTAAGAGAGGATTCAATGATTGATTTTCTAGACATGACAAAGCCTACGACTGAATTCGTGTCGCAGGCCTTGGTTCATTACAAAAGAAGTTTTTGGAGTTTATTCTGTTTTAAACTCTTCCACTGCAACCAGAAGTTCGTGGGACAGTTCTGACAATTGTGTCGAACGTTCCAAGGTACTGTCTGCAAGGGTTTTAAAACGTCCGATGGAATCGTTGACTCCATTGATATTGGAAGCCACTGAAGTCGCACTTTCTGAGGATTTCCTCACTGTTAAGGTTACCTCTTCTGTGTAGCCAGTAACCGTTTGCATGGTCCCTGAGATCTCTTGATTGGTCGAGGATTGTTCTTCCACAGATGAGGCAATTGCAGAAGAATATTCGCTGACTTGTTCCATAATTTCTGAGATCTCCTGAACTGCTTTCAATGATTCTTGGGTCTTTTGATGAATATTTTGGATTTGAGCGGCGATTTTACCTGATGAATCTGAACTTTGACGGGCGAGTTCTTTTACTTCGTTAGCTACGACCGCAAAGCCTTTTCCGGCTTCGCCCGCACTCGCTGCCTCAATGGTTGCATTCAGGGCCAACAGGTTTGTTTGTGAAGCGATGGCATTAATAATCTCAACTATCTTCTGAATTTCCTTTGCGGCGTCGCCGAGGTCAATCATCAGTTGGTTTGCGGAATGTGCCTTAGAATTTGCTTCAGTAACGATTTCGGACTGTTTGGCACATTGCACCGCTACCTCAGAAATCGCAGCACTCATTTCTTCAATTGCCCCTGCAACAGATATGGTGGAGCTACTCATTTCTTCTGCATTTTGCGCAATGGAGGATATCTCACTTGATAGCGCATCACCTGCCGTATTAGCAGTGGTTGTTTGATCGGCCATACTGTCAGAGTTTTGCTGCATTTCTCCAGCAGAATCCTGAGTTTCTATCGCCAGGTTCTTCAGTAATTCCGAATTGCTGTAGATGCTTCGGATTGAAGTCACCAGACCATCGACATAGTGGTTTAGATATTTCCCCAATTCACTCAATTCATCTTTCTTTTGATCTGCAAATCTTACCCTGAGGTCCCCTTCTGCGAGAATCTTCACCTTGTGGATGAAATCCCCGAAAGGTCGGGTGATTGAGAGCTTTATGATGAAGGAGACCATGACAATCACGATGGTAATGATGACAAAACCAAGGGACAAATCGAATATTTTCCTCTTTTCAATATCACGAATTAATGATCCAATTTCAGCAGACAATTCATCTGAAACGGCCACTGTAATGGCAACCGCTTCATCACGAATCGATTTTTTTTGTTGGGCTAGCTCGGCTGATTTTTCATAAATCTCGTCATCTGCATCATCACCCATCAACTTTGGGTAAACTTCAGTTGCTTCTTTTGTAAAAGAACTCAGTTGATTTGTAAATCTGCTGATTCGGGAAGCACTTGTTGGAGATGCTATCGATTTTAGTGCGTTTAGTGAAACGGCTGCTTTCTTAGCATCCTCTGCTGCATCATTAATCAGCTCGAGTTCGCCGCTGACAACCGCGTCCTGATACGCTTTCATTTGAGCATCGATGCTTGCAACAAGGGTTCGACTTTCAGTGTTCGCCAAATTGCTTTGATCAGAAAAGGATTGAAGTTGAATCTGTAGATCTGCCTTTACAAAATACGCGTGGATTATGGTGCCCATAAAGGACACCACAAATACCACAACGATTAACCAGATTTTCGATGCTATGCGTTCAGGAAACAGTTTCATGTATTACTATCTATGGTTCTGGTGAGCGGATGAAGAATTTTTATTGCACTGCTATCGTTTTGACTCCGTCAGCCGGAGTGTCAGAAGAAATGTATCCAATCGTGCCACTTTTGGATTTTACGTATGCAACAAGCTCTGCTTCGGATGCAAAAGATTTGGGTGGAATACCTGTTCCATCCACAATCTTTCGTTTCCAAAAAGCTGAAAATTGGCTTGCAGATTTTTTTAAATAACTACTCAGGAATTCATCGTGGCTTGCGCCATTTTTGAGAGTGACCACTTTCACTTTTTGTCCGCTGGGAAGGCTTTTCTTTTTCCCCAAAAAGATGTTTTCGATGTCAGACCCACTCAGGCTACTATCTGAAATATCCGGATTCGCGATAACTGTTACAGCAGCATTGGCGCTACTGATTAACAAGGAAGATCCAGCTAATACCAACGCTAACAAAATGACGAGTCGGTTAAATTCTTTTATGCTTTTCATGTTCGTTTGGATTGCGCTAAATTAGAAACTGATTGTGGATTTGAGTGCAAACAATTGCCAATTCTCTTCGATGACACCTGATTCATCCACAGTTGATCCGTTGACTCCATCGAAGAAATGAACTTCCGCCTTTAGTGTCCAGGATTCGGTCACTGCCCATTTTGCACTTACAGCGATATCTGTATCTTCATTTCCATCGATCCCTTGAATTGTAAGTAAACTCGAAGAATAGTAGGTCCCTAAGGTCCAATTATTTGCAATTTGGTAGTTGATTTGCAGATAATAGCTGTTTGTGATTAATTCATAATCGCCTCCAGCGGGAAATCCATAAGGAGTGATTGCCCCTCCGATTGGAGCATCTTTAGCGGTCATTTCGCTGTAGAGATATTCTGCACTTAAGGTGACTTTCTCCATTTGATATTCGATCGAACTTATGGTTCTCAATGAGGTTTCAAGTAGTCCGTCTTCAATGCTTGAACTATACCAAGGGTAGGAAGTATTCTGACCATTGATCTCAACAATAGCATTGTTAAAGGATTGTCCAATTTTCAGACCCTCGATTGGTGTGTTCCAAAATAGTTGACCTCCAACAGAGTATTTAAATTCTATCTTTCCGTCTGTCTGGATTCCATAAATTCCTGCCAATACACTATTTTTTATGATGCTTTCATCTGGATCAATCGGTTGGTTCCCTAGAAACAAATTATAATCAAATGATCCCGCCTCATTTGCATCCAAAAATCCGTATACACTGACACCCTGAATCGCAATCGTGATATCTCTAACGTTTTCGCCATAGATCCCGTGAGGTAGCAAAATACTTGTTCGGACTGAATCAGCGTCTCGAATTGTATTATACAGACCGTCTGGTTTTTTAAATTTTCCTACCCGAATTCCAAATTGGTCATTCAACCGATAATCTAAAAACGCCCAATCCACTTTTATGTCGTTGTTTCCTGATTCTCCGAAATCACGACTCATTAGCTGGATCCCCGCCGAAAGGTTGTCTTGAAGTAGTGCTTTTACACTTATAGCCGCTTCATTAAATTCCCAAGTTCCATCTTCAGTGTCACCCCCAAAATTATTGGCTGAGGACTTGAGGTATCCCTGACTTATGAAACCATTGATATAGACATTTTCCATGTCGACGGCAGTTAACGTGCATTGCATTGCCGCAGCAGTTAGCAGGCATAAAACGGATTTGATTTTGAAATGAGTCATCTGATTGTACGTTAAGCAGTCAGAGCGCCTTTTAGGGTCACCCTGACTCTTGGGTTTATGTGTTTCTTGTTTCTATACCTTTATTTCGGTATCAAAAAACAGTTCTTAAGAAATTTTTTTGGAGGCTCTACTCATTCGCGTTTGAGATCGCTATCATTTCACCTTTTGTAGGGTTTTTCTCGAGCGCTTCTGCTTGGTTGTTCAGAAAGACATAGGCTAAGGAACTCATGATAAAAAGTGTGAGCAGTTTTAATACATTTTTCATTTCAGATTTTTTCGATGGATAGTGTTCTTTTGTTCTGAAAGGCAGTTTGTTTCGTTACATTGAAAATCGTCAGTATGTCCCTGTGCTTAATTGAAATGAGACCCATTCGAACGGAAATCCCGCATTTTGACTTCGTCTTTACCAAATAAGTAACGATGGATGCTTCGAAAATAATTGATCTGCAACAAACTCTGTTACCACATGGGGTGTGCAAGTTGAGTTGAACAGAGATATTCTTGTCGATTTAGGAGGGTGGGCCGTCTTGAAAGAGGCCCGCGGCATCGTTGATGGCGGACGCGTGAAATACCATGCCTGGGAGAATAAATTACTTACAGGAGAAGTTGTCGGTGCGGGGCAAAGCTTTTTTCCAAGGTTGAATTTGCGGTCTCTTACCTTTGCGGAGAATCGCTGCAACTGCATGATGGGCCGACGCGGAAATGTGTGTGCCCATGCCATTGCGCTCTGTTTAGCCTCGATGGAGTCGAAACCGGAAGCGACATCGGGCGGTTCAGAATCTGAATTGGTTGTGGAAGTAGAACCGGAACCACCTCTGAAAATAGAATCATTGGTGATGTCAGCTTCAAAAGGTATTCCTGCCCGCTTTATCCTATTGCTTCCTCCCAACCTGGTTGAGGCTGCTAAAAAGGATCGAATTTCATTGCGGGTCGAAATGGAAATGGCTTCGGGGAGTCGACACCTCTTGCAGCAAGTGGATCGTGGACGGGCTTATTGCTTGGATGAAACTGATCAACAATTGGGCGCTAAGATCGAACGGTTGTGCGGTGGAAAGTTGCATTCAATGATGCAGGTCAGCCGGGCTCAGCTTCGGGAGATGTTGACGTTAGTCTCTGGTAAGGGGTTTGTTGGCTGGCTAAAACAGCCAAAACAAGCGATGACGTGGGTGGACGGGCAGATCCCCGGCGTTGATAGGATGCTCGTTGAAAGTGAAGCAACGGTGGAGCCCGAAAAAGTGACGGTGAAATCCTCGATCGCTTCCAGAACTGGGCGAAGACCCCAATTGGCTGCCTCAAGTCCGAGTTCTGAAAGGTCAAAAAGAGTGAAAGTGGATGGTTCACCGCATTATTTGGCAATCGAATTGCCGTCGCGAGAGGATCCGTCCCATTTTGAGGTCTTGGAGCTGTTGAAGCAGTGGCGTTTCAAACTCGAACCGAGCAATGGAAAGTGGTGGTTGAGGGACAGTCATCATGTGATGAATTTTCTCGCGGATCATTGGGACGTTTTTAAGAAACAGTATCAAGCGGAGTTTAGTAAGAATTTTGAAAGTCGACTTTCTCAGGTGAAAAAACTGGAAGTGAAGGTCGATATCGAGCCCAGCAAGGACGGGTATGAAGTGAATCTTGGGCTGTCAGGTGATGTTTCTTCAAATGAGCTTAATCTGCAGTTGGCTAAAGGTCGGCGGTTTTTCCAAAAAGGTGATGAAACTTTACTCATCGACAAGAAGCAGTTGCAGGTCCTTGAGAATCTCAGCTCCAAGTTGTTGGGGATAAAAACGGATCATCAGTCACGGGTTGGGATGCGATTGAATGCAAGTTCCCATGATCTCTGTGATTGGGAGGATTTACTGAATGATAATGGAGTCGATTGGGCAGCTCCTGAGGATTGGAAACTTCGCAGTGAAGCAATCCGAAATCTATCCAAGCTTGCGGAGGCACCGGTTGAGTTAAACCTCAATGATCGACTCAGGCTCTATCAAAAAATCGGTACGGCCTGGATGCATCATCTTTATCGCCATCAGCTTGCTGGGATCTTGGCCGATGAAATGGGACTGGGGAAGACGGTACAAGCGATTGCGATGATCACTGCCCTCAAAAAATCGGAAAACGAAGGGTTGGCGTTGGTGGTTTGTCCTGCGGGGCTTGTCGGGAACTGGTTGCGAGAACTTCGACAATTTGCCCCTCAGTTGCGACTTTACGGTCACCATGGACCTGAACGGGAGTCTACTTCGGAGTCGTGGGACAGTGACTATGATGTGATTGTGACATCCTATTCTACCTTATCTCGAGACAATGAGATGTTTCGAGACCATGAGTGGTCTGCGATATTCGGGGATGAGGCGCAGCATATTAAAAACCGAAGGACTCAGCATGCAAAATCACTCAAATTACTGAGAGGGAAAGGTCGATTTCTCCTTACTGGAACTCCGATCGAAAACAGCATTGAGGACTTAGTGTCGCTGTTTGAGTTTCTTATGCCGGGTTATCTTAAAAAGGCTCCAGCGGGCACGACCCATCCGGATGATCGGCATTGGTATCGCGAGCGGATTCGCGAGAGGGCATCCCATTACATATTGAGAAGGACGAAAAAACAGGTAGCGCCAGAACTGCCAGAGAAACTCGATCAGGTGATCTATTGCGATATGGATCAATCCCAGCGGGCAATGTACGAAGGGTTTCGTCGGGATAGTTCCCTTGCGATCGAAAAGCTGGAGAGCAGCGGTGTTTCGGAAGGTGCAATAAAAATGGCGGCATTTACAGAACTGCTACGACTGCGGCAAATTTGTGCTGACCCGCGTCTACTCAAACCCGAACTGGATGGAAACCTTTCGTGTAAATTGGGTGTGTTCAAAGAACTGCTGCAGGAATCAATAGATGGTGGGCATCGAATGCTGGTCTTTTCGCAATTCGTGAGTGTGCTGCAGCTGTTGAAGCAGGAGCTTCAATCCCAGGGGATTCCTTTAGCCTATATCGACGGAAAAGTCCGTGATCGTCTGGCGGAAGCAGATCGTTTTAATAATGACGATAGCATTCCAGTCTTTCTAATCTCCCTGAAGGCAGGTGGAACCGGTTTAAACCTCACAGGAGCGGACACCGTAGTACATTTTGATCCTTGGTGGAATCCTGCTGTCGAAGCCCAGGCTACCGACCGTGCTCACCGTATTGGTCAGACCCGGAAGGTTACTTCAATCCGCCTCATTGTGAGTGGAACTGTGGAGGAGAAAGTGCAGATGATGCAGCACAAAAAACGAAAAGAGCTTGAGGCTCTCTTTGACGAAAGTGCGAGTTTGACGGGGAAATTGGAACTCACTGATGTCAAATCGCTCCTAGCTGCGACCGATTAAATTATGAAAATTGAAGCAGTTTCATGTCGGTTTTCCGCAATTGCTTGATCAGGTTTTGATACCATTCAATTTGGAAAACGATAGTAATTGAATCCAAACTTCATTTTCTGACAAATTCTGATTAGAGTTAGATATGAAGTACTCCTTTTCTAAGCGCTTTTGTCAGTTCGCAGGGGTTTTCCTTGCGTGCATGATTGGTTCTGCCCCGCTCCTGAGTTCAACCGAGGCTGATGGGATTGCAAAGCCGCTGCTACAGATTAAAGTGGTGAGTCAACTTCACCACCACAATGGAAGGGCAAATTACGCCTATTTATCCCCCCATCAGGAATACTTGCATTTTTCTGAGTTGCTGGAGAGCTCGCTTCAGGATTTGGAAAAAGAATATCAGATCGTCATTAAACGGTTTCCAGGTCGTTTTGATACCGCATCACCTGTTTTCACCATCTATCTCCATGATTGGAGATCCTACCAAAATCAGGAAGTCCGTGCCACTTTTGGGGTCATTTTCAAAACGGGAGACAAGAAGGAGGACATGGGCATGTTTGTTGGTAAATCAATGCTCAGTATTGCCCCGGTTCAAAGCTTAAGGGAAAAGAGCTACCACGAGGCAGTGAGTGAAGCCTGTGATCGCTTCGCAAAGAAACTGAAGCCGCAGCTCGAAGAATGGCGGAAAACTCAACTCAAAGACCAATAGTGAAGTGAGTGAAATAAACCCCAGTTTTGACGTCGAACTCCAACGGGAACTTCTTTTGCGAATTGCGAAAGGAGAAACTGCTGCTTTGTCCAAACTTTACGAGTTACTATCCAAACCAGTTGCTGGTTTAGCTTATCGGATATTAGGAAATAAGGAAGAGGTTGAAGAAGTTTTGCAGGATGTTTTTGTAGCGATATGGAAACATGCGAAGAACTATGACCCTGGGGTTTCGAGACCGTTTAGTTGGATTGTCGTGATCACTCGTCGACTATGTTGGAATCGTCTTCGTAGTAGGGGACGACACAATCGGAAAATTGTGGCACTCGAAGTAGAGGGGGTCGGGCCAGTGATCCCAGAAGCAGACAAATTGCCAAGTGAAAATACCGAAAGCCACGAATTGAGTGATCTGGTCAAGGAACAACTGGAGGCGTTTCCAGAAAAACAGGAGAAGGTCATTCATATGGCCTTGTTTGACGGATTTACCCATGAAGAGATAGCAGGGGTAATGGATTTACCCTTGGGGACTGTAAAAACATGGATTCGCCGTGGATTGTTGAAAATAAGAAAAGAAATGGAGACAGAAGCATGAAAAATGATGCATTGGCAGAAGATTTGATTTTGGATTACCTATTGGGGAATTTGAATAAGGAGCAATCGCGTAGATTGGAAACGCTGATTCGAGCAGACTCTCAAGTTAGAGATCAATTCTTTGAAATTCAGCTATCGATGGAAACCCAAGCCTTGAAACTACACGAGGCGTTTGCGGTGGATAATATAGATTATGAAGCTACCCAATCGATTGTTTTGGATCGGCTCAAAGAGACTGAGACGAAATCTTTTTCGTGTGCAAGTGAGAGCCCTCTTGAATCCAAGCTTATTAAGCTCTCTTGGAATTGGTTTTCTATGAGATCATTAGCTGTGGCAGCGGTATTGTTAATCGCATTGGCGCCTGCTGTGATCTTCTTCACAAAACCAGTCCAGAATAAAGCACCAGGGGGGCCATCTATTTTAGTCTATGACATTGTTGATCAGGCATCTATCGATTTGAATTCGATCCAAACTGGAGAACATATCAGAGAAGTCCTTTACGTGGATCGAGACGGCTATGATGGTCTCTCACGTGCCGAAGCCTATGCTGAACAACTTTGGGCTGAATATCTCGATCAAAAACAAAAAGATCAAAAAAGTATCAAAGGAAAGGGTTTTGTTGTTTACGATCTTGTTGGCAATCAAGGTTTTGCGGGGTTCTATGGAAAGGAGAATATAAATGCATTACCAGTGAAATCGACAGAATCCCTATGGTTAGTAGGTGATACATCAGATGAAGCATTTCCTTTGGGACCGATGAGTGGCGAGTCGGGTGTATTCTATTTTTCTCTCGATAAGGATGAAGTGAAACTATCCACTCTCAACGAGTTTACTCCAGTCTCCAAAATGGATGAAATTGGAGGGATTTAGTTTCACCACACTATTTTTATCCAACACCCACTATGTTTAAAATAAGAGAGCCGCTACCGATTAAGGTAGCGACTCAAAACATAGTATGGATGGAAATGATATTAAGTTTAATATAAACAAATTTTAAATTTTACAAGTAAAAGTCTTAAAAAATCTAATTAATGGAGATTAAATTAGCGATCTATATCTATTAATCTATGAGGAGACGCATTCGAGTTGAATGATATCTTTTTAACTCCTCACTGTTGATGATTACGTTTTCAGGGTATTGAAGGGAATAATAAGCGCGAAAACGCATCGAGTGGTCTGTTCTTAAAATTTTATCAGCGATTTCGCCTGGAGTGGGTTGATGTCCCAAATCAATTCCAAGGAAATAGGTAGTGTCTTCGATCCATTTCTGCTGTTCTTCTGCATAGTGCCTCAAGCTTTTAGGGTGAAACGCTGCATAAGCTTGCAGTTGGGAGGGAGATAACGCATCCACAATTTGCATAATAGACTGCTCAGCAACCGTGGCTTCCAAAGCCTCAGCTACGTTTGCCGTTTCAAATGCTGTCATCATGGAGATCATTTTTTGATTTGTTGTATTTCAATGTATACGACGCATCCAAAAATGAGTTTATTCAAGAAATGGATTTCAGCCGTAAATTGACAGTGATTTTACGGAAAAAGAATGGCTTCCTAAAAAATGAATTTTTCAAAAAATCCCAAATTTGAAGATTTGAAAAAAATCGCTGACAATTGCAAATTCCCCCTTTTTGTTCTTTGTATTGGGATACCATCTGAAGCTTTCACTTATTAACTTGTGAGAATGGTGGTTCAACAACATCAACCTTAATAGTTCCCATCAAAATATATATGAAACCATATCTACGATTATTGGTTGCAGTGTCTATCGCTGCATGTGTTCAACTCTCAGCTGAAGAGGAAAAGATTCAAATAAAGAGTTCTGACGATCTTCCTCGAATCACCTACGAAGCTTCAGATGTCCCTTCTGTATTACTTGGTAGTGATACTGCCGTCATGGAAATCGCTTCCAAGGTGAAAGCGGATATCGAATCAATATTGGAGACATACGATATTCAGGACAAAGGCACTATTAAAGGCTATTTGGCTGATTTGCGGAACATCGCGATCCTTGAAGGCGATTACGACTCCGCGTTGGAATACAATTTGAAGGTGAGAAATATGCAGGACAAACCTGCGGACAAACTTACCAGTGGGTTGTCAACAGATTCACTATTGAAAGCCCTTAAAGAGGGTAATGAAATGGGTTCATCAGCTTTGTTGGCTGCATTCAAAAAAGACTATTCGGGAAAGGTTATTGATCTTCCTTGGGAAGTGGTTCAGGACAACATTGAGTCCTCAAAGGGTAGTATGGAAATGTATAGTTCCAATTTGATATTCGGATTGGTACAAGCCCAAATTGATCCCGGGGTAGCCGAAAGTGGTCAACTGGATTTTGATACCGCTAAGGCAATCGTGAGGTTCAAGTATATGATCGACTACGTGCTGCCGGTGAAGGGAGAGATCGTGGCAGTGCTTTCTGAATACATTGCAGAAAACCGCGTGGAGAAGGCTGATATCTGGCAAGAGCGTTATGTGGATTTGAGCAACGTAGAAGGATTAAATGACGTAGTTGTCGCGATTTGGGACAGTGGGGTTGATGTCGATATTTTTGAACCGTTAAACCAAGTGTGGAAAAATGATGCTGAAATCGCCGGTGACGGCATCGATAATGACGGAAACGGTTGGGTTGATGACATCTATGGATTTGCGCACGATCTTTTTAGTAAAAAGGATGATAGTGTATTATTCGATCTACCCGAAGAGGTGGAATCGCGTTACGATGAGTTGGTCAGTATGTCGAAAGGCTTGTCTGATATTCGAGCTTCGGTGGACAGCGAAGAAGCCACAGAGTTTAAAAAGTACATGGGCTCACTCCAACCCGAGCAAGTGCAGTCATTCCTTCTGGATCTAGGATATTTCGGGAATTTCTCTCACGGTACGCACGTAGCTGGGATTGCTGCCGAAGGGAATCCAGCTATCAAATTGCTTACGGCCCGCATTACTTTTGATCACAAAGTGATTCCTGATGTTCCTCGATTGGAGGACGCGGTTCGGGGTATCCGAGCGGGGAAAGAGGCTGTGCAATACATGAAAGAAGCCGGCGTAAGAGTCGTAAACATGAGTTGGGGAGGAACCCAAGCTGGAATCGAAGGAGCTTATGAAGCCAATGGTGTTGGGGATGATTCGGAAATGCGCGCTGAAATGGCACGAATTCTCTACGAATTATCCTATGATGCTCTTGTTGAAGTGATGGCTTCAGCACCAGAAATTCTATTTGTGCCAGCTGCTGGTAACAGTGACGAAGATGTCGATTTTAATAAAGTGATTCCTTCCAGTATTTCATTGAGCAATGTGCTTGTTGCTGGAGCGGTGGATCAGGCTGGTGACGAAACATCTTTCACTAGTTACGGAAAAAATGTCCGGGTGCATGCCAATGGTTTCGAAGTGGATAGTTACATCCCTGGCGGAATACGTCAGAAATTCTCTGGCACTTCGATGAGTGCTCCGAATGTAACGAATCTTGCCGCAAAGTTGTTTGCCATTGATCCGTCACTGACACCTGAGGATGTGGTTTCTTTGATTATTCTGGGGTGCGATACGACTGAGGACGGTCGTCGTCATCTGATGAATCCGAAGAAGTCTATTTCGATGCTTTGCCTGAGGAACGGAATCGACTTTCCGGGTTTATAATAACTGGAAGGAATTCTTTTTTTAGGAGTTTCAACACTCCCGTTTATCATTTGCAAAAAAGGCCCTCCGATTATGGAGGGTCTTTTTGTGAATTTCTAAACTGCTCTTATACCGATTAGCGTTTAATTCAATACGCCTACAATCCGATGCGAGTATCGGATGCTATACCTCATCACCCGTAGTATCTTATGCTCGCATGAGATCTGTTTGAGATTGAAGTCTTTTAAACGCTAATCGGTATTACGAGAATCTATTTATGCGAAGCTCTTTTCCAGAAACTCGAGATCGAGTTCCGGGTAGAGTGGATAGCGATCAAGCAGTGCCTTTACGCGGGCGTTGGCAGTATGAATGACTTCCTCTTCGATATCATAGGCAATCTTACTAGGCTGACCGGCATTCTTTCCTTTTTCGATTGTGCCAGCTTTTGTATTGCTAATGACGTATTTGATAATCGATGCGATTTCCTTCACTTCCTCAATTCCCATTCCAAGAGTGGTGATGGCTGGTGTTCCCACCCGCAGTCCACTGGTGATCATGGGGGAGAGTGGATCAAAGGGGATTGCGTTTTTATTGAGAGTAATCCCGCAACGAACCAAGGCTGCGGCGGCCTGGCGGCCTGTAAGACCCAATGGAGTGACATCGATAAGTAACAGATGATTATCGGTGCCTCCCGAAACCACAGTCATGCCTTCTGAGATGCAGGCTTGTGCAAATGCTTTTGCATTGGTCGCAATCTTTTGGGCGTAGTGCTTGAACTCAGGTTTATTTGCTTCACGGAAAGCAACTGCCTTTGCTGCCATAACGTGGGGGAGCGGTCCGCCCAGAACAAATGGGCAACCTTTGTCCATGTATTGACCAAACTCATTGGTCGAGAGCACGATCCCTCCGCGAGGTCCGCGCAGTGTTTTGTGGGTCGTAGAAGTGACGACATGAGCGTGAGGAAATGGATTGAAATCACCGGTAAAGACACCTCCTGCAACCAGTCCCGCAAAGTGAGCCATGTCCACCATCAAAACTGCACCAACCTTGTCGGCGATTTCCCGCATCCGTTTAAAATCGATTCGACGAGGGTAGGCACTATAACCGGCCAGTAATATAAGCGGTTTTACCTCCTGTGCTTGGGTTTCGATTGCATCATAGTCAAGCAAACCGTCCTTTTCACTCACTCCATAAGCGTAAGCATCAAACATTTTACCGGACACATTTTGTCGGAACCCGTGGGTCAAGTGACCTCCAGCTGCCAAATTCAAACCAAGTAGGCGTTGGTTTCCGAGCTTCTGACGGATATTGCTCCAGTCCTCGTGGCTGAGTTGTCCGGGATCTTTCACTCCCAGTGCTTCGAGTTCGGGAACTTGGATTTTTGCCTGCAGAATTCCCCAGAACGCCACCATGTTGGCGTCTGCTCCGGAGTGGGGTTGAACATAAGCATGCTCTGCCCCAAATAGTTTTCGGGCCTCTTCACAAGCGAGTGCTTCGACGTCGTCAACGTTGTCACAACCCTCATAGAAACGGGCGCCAGGAAATCCTTCTGCATATTTGTCGGTGAGCAAATTACCCATGGCAAGTTGCGTCGACAACGAACAGTAGTTCTCACTGGCAATCAGTTTGAGATTTGAACGTTGGTCCCTTAATTCACTGACGACGGAGCGAGAAATCTCAGGTGCAACAGTCGCAACTGTTGTGAGGTTCGCAATGTATGCAAGGAATGCTGGCTCAATCTGATCGGGCTGTGTTTGATTTAAGTATTCGGATATAGGCGTGGTACTCATGTTCAATGGTAGGTACTTGGTCGGTTAAGTGATTTGCCCAGGCACGCGACAGATCTGCTTGTGACTTCCCGGTGGTAATCCACCTCATAGCGCCAGTTGTCGAATAGATCAACTGGTTCGAAGCTAGAATTTGGGAAAGTTGTCGTCAATCTTTTTACTGGTTTTATGATGAAAACTTCTTTCATCTAAAAGGGCGGCGATGGTGGTGTTGAAAAGCATTTGCAAATAGATCGAACCTTCGCTTTTTATCTTACCTCTATAATCCTGTCCTATAGGAATGACCTCGTGATATTGACTAAACTTGCAATCGGCTGGCGAGTTGATGCTATTCCTGTCCGAAATTGATGTTTATCGTAACCTCCAATCCACTTTTACATGCAAGATTTTCCACCAATTGATTCGAGTGAGGATCATTCGGTCGATCAACCTCCTCATACAGGCAATTCTTATGCTGCGATCGGTGGAGGTAGGAAACATCTGTGGCTCTATCAGATGATACTCGCATCTGTTATTGTTATTCTGACAGTGTTTAGTCTGAACCATAAGTTGGAACGTCGAAAGACTTCCAATAGTTACGGAAGGTTTTATTCCAACTACGCCCAAACTCTCGAAGACATTGATACTCGGATAACTTACCGATGGTTGTCTCCATCAATGGCTTACTTTCTTGGATTTAGAAAAGATACTTCATGGGTCAATTTTTTGATGGGCGCTTATGTTCTTGGATCGGTTGCTTTGTGCTATTTTTCCTATCGCAACACTGGTCAATTCCTATCAGCGGGAGTTATTTCTCTCATCCCAATATCCACAATGGCAGCATGGTATAGTATGATTCTGCCTGGTTATCCAGATTGGTTGATCGTGGGACTTCCGTTTGCGGTGCTACTATTTCGTAACAAAACACTACTCTTTGTTTGTTGTATTGTCTGTATTTGGTCGCATGAACGCTCCCTTTTTCTGTGGCTGCTTATTCCATTTGCACGGGCCCTGTGGTTTGAAGCAGATTTTGATTTTCGGGACTTTTTCAAACAGTTGTCAGTGAACTTCTGTGTGTTTACTCTTGATCCGCGAAGGCTTTGGCTCGTTCTTCAAAACGAAAATAAATCGATTAAGAATATACTTTGGGACTTCGTTATCATTGGTTTTGTTTTCGTTTCCTACTTTGCATTCAGAGATTTACTCTCACCAGGAGATGCTCGTTTCACGTTTGAGTTCTATCTTAACGAAACGGTTAATGGCTCCATTTTTGCGACAAAACAACCACTGACTTTGGAAGTGTTTGAGAAATGCTATTGGGAAGCCGTAAAGTTTCTTTGGATCCCATTTTTTGTTTCTATTTTTGTTATAATGCGAAATAGGGGACGGAAGGGAATATGGGAAGGATTATTCTACCTATTCTGGGCAGGGTTTGTGGGACTTCAGTTGTTTGTCGCCGCAGATTCTGTTCGGCTTCTCGATTTGCTGAATATGCCATTGATACTACCAATGTTGAAAGCTGTTTGTTTGACGAGATCGACCCATTGGAAATGGGGGCTTTTGGCACTTATAATTGCTGCCATTTTGATAAATCAGTATTTGCCGGTCCGATATATTGGATTGAATGGTGAATTTGACGCGTGGGGCACCGATTTGAAATTCCACTGGAATGGTGGTCATCATAATTAGGTTTTTCGATTGAAAATGAAAAACGATAATCTGGTGTTATAAGGCCAATTATTTGCTGTCGGTTTGCTGGGAAAGGCCATTCTTTATTCCAAAGCCGAGGGGGATGAGGTGCTGTTCGCAGAGAACAAAGAAAGGATTTGCAATAGAAGGGTACAGGAGTTGTTCTTTGGTAGTTTTATGAATAACGAACGCAGGAAAAAGCAGCTCAGGATTCGATTTGAGGATGCATGGGCTCATGTTTGGCTGCCTGCGCTTGTTTTGCTTCTGGCCTCAATTTGGCTTTGGAACTCCGCAGTCCGCGATCAATTATTGATTCTTAACCTGAGGGTTGAAAAACCCGGAGTTGTTCAGCTATTTGTGGACGACGGAAGTGGTTTTTCTGAGGAGAAATCAATTCGCAAAGAAATACAAGAGTCGGACAATATTCAGAAATTGGAATTCGATCTCAGCCCATTTGAAACAATTGTTCAATTGCGTGTGGATCCTATCAACAATGATGGATTTGTTGTGATTGATCGTCTCGTCTATCGACGTCCTGGGCAATGGAGAAGTCTGTCTCTTTTGCAGCCTGAATACCCTGCGTCCAATGGAATTCGTTGGCAATGGAATGCTCGCGATGCCGAACTTGGAATTTATCCAAATGCAGGTAATTCGGATCCGAATTTTATCGTAGGTGGCGATTTTGAGCCAATCAGTTCCAAATCGATTCTTCTGAAACGACTTGGATTTCACCTTAGTTGCGGATTTTTGGGAGCTCTGGGTGGATTTTTGTTGGGTAAGTGGGCTTTGAATTTGCTCGTGGGAGTTTGGATTTTATTAGGGTTTCCTTGGATGGTTTTTCGAAAAGCGAAATCAAAATATACCGTTTGGATCGACCGCACTAGTTTGAAGTGGGGTTTTGTGAACCCAACGAGTTGTTTTGTAGCAGGTGTGCTTGTGGCGGTTTATTTTTGGTTTTTGATTGCCGATAGCGAGTTGATTACTGAGGTAAATAGCAGATTTGAACCAGTTCTTCGTTTTGAAGTTTCTAAAGGAGAGATTTCCAAAAGAGTATTTGCTTACGTTGCCTTGGAGGGTCTTTCGAAATATCGGGAATTGGGCTCCGAGAATGCTGATTTAATTGAAATCGGTGATACCGTTAGCATTCATTTAGGGGATGTTGGGGTTCCCATTGTTGGCATAAGACTCGATCCTATGGAACAAGAGGGTCAATTTGGCTTTTCAAATCTTAGAATTGAATATCCTGACGGAGCATCATACCCAATCTCTTTTGATGGTTGGGTCGGTAAAGGTAATGCGACGATAGTAAACCAAGGTGAGGACTATTTGGATTTGGAGTCTTCTGGGATAGATCCTTACGTTGCTTCTCCTAAACTAAAGCATTTTCACAAAACTGCACGAACGTTGCCTGTAGGTATTGTAACTCCATTGATCGTTTGGTTTTTGGTAACCTTCGGATTGCTGTTGTACAACCGACTTCGCACAGAAGATTTAACAACGGAGCAGATTCGAGACTTGCAAGGAATGTAAAACTGGTCGGAACTATTTGTTCGAATACTCCGAAAATGAATCCTGGTTTTGCTAAGATTCATGATTAAGACCTTTCGCAACTCGCGACTTTTGAAATTGGACATTTTTATTATTGATGACTGACACTCAGAGTAAGCCGGAAATAGCAGGGGCTTTATTTGCACCCATTCAAAAAAAAATAGCCCGGAATAGTGGTTATCTAGAAGTTTTGGGCTGGTGTCAAAAATCGTTTTTGGATGAGGGATTTAAGCTACATGTTACTCTTGGAAACCGGAAGATTTGCCATCCACTCGGATCCATTTCTGCCGTCAATAGTCGATTTTTAACGAATGAAGCGACGCCTAGATCCAGCGAAGCATACTTTTTTTACCGCACGTTTTTGAAAATTGGAAAAGGACTGAAACGTCTGAAGTTCAGTCTTGAACATAAGGATGGAAGATCCCATCCGCTCGGCAATCGAACCATTTATCAACTGGATCGAATGGAAGCTGCTGCTCCAGTTGTGATTGAAAATGAGGCTGAGCCGCGACCACTTTCAGAGTATGAACGGTGGTTGTTGGAGGATGAGCCCAAACTTCGATCCGTGAATGATTGTAAAGATATGGAACTGGTGTTTCCTCATCCATTAGTCTGGGTGATTCAGCTCCGGCAAGGGAATTGGGATGATATTTTTCGCACCTTACTTTCTGTAACTTCAGGAATGCTTGGGGATACTCATGTCATTCTTGTCGACGATATTGAGTTTTTTGAGGGAAAAGACGGAACTCACCATCGGATTGTTTTTGAATCGATGCCCTTCTTGCAAATTAGTAGTGGTCTTTCGGTCAATCGGGCTCTTGGAGCTTTTGGCGAAGATTCTTGGGTCGGGTTTTTGTCTGAAGGAGATTTAGTCGAAGCCCATTTTCAAGAAGATTTTTATCGGTATTTGGGTGAGCATTCTGAGACTGAACTATTCTATACTGATTTTGACCATCAGTTGGAAGAAGGAGTCTTGGGTGAGAGCCGTATTTTACCCGCTTGGAACCGGGACTTATTGCAGAGCTACCCCTATATTGGCGAAAATTTCCTTATAAAAAATGAATCTCTTTTGAGCATTGGCGGACTGGGAAGAGAACACCATCATCAAAAATGGGCGCTGCAATTGAAATTCTCCCGACAGGCCAAAAGAGAAAAAGTGGGCCGTCTTTGTGGTATCTATTTCCATCTCAAAAACAAGTATGACCCAAACCAATCTGAGGAGGTTTCTCTCGAAGGAACGGAATTACTTCAGTCTCATCAAGATGCCCTGGGTTATACATCAGAAGTGACCATTGCGCCGGGTGTTGGAGGGTGGAGGACTCAGTATTCACTCCCTGCCAAAAAACCGAAGGTATCGCTGCTTGTTCCAACCCGTGATGGGGTCTCAGTGCTTCGGACTACGATTGATAGTATTTTGGAAAAAACTGAGTATGAAAACTATGAAATCCTTGTATTGGACAATGATTCTGAACTGGATGAAACTCAGCAATACTTTGAGGAAATAAAGGCTAAGGGATGCCGCATCATACCATGCCCAGGTAAATTCAACTATTCTCAAATAAACAATCGAGGTTCAGTAGAAGCCAAAGGTGAAATATTGGGTTTTTTGAACAATGACCTCGAAATTATTGAGGGTGGTTGGCTCGGTGAAATGGTCAGTCATGCGTGTCGAAAGGATGTTGGTGCTGTTGGGGCCAAACTCCTGTATCCGGATGGATCTCTTCAGCATGCGGGTGTGCTCATTGGCGTCGGGCATGTTGCTGCTCACGCTCACCGTTTGTTCGAAAATGATCCGAACAAAGGACCGCTTCGGGCACACTTGATCCAGAATTTTTCTGCAGTTACGGCAGCTTGTCTTATTGTCAGGGCTGAGGTGTTTAAAGAAGTGGGAGGGTTTGATGATGTGAAGCTCGTTATTACCAACAATGATGTGGATCTCTGTATCAAGATTAGAGAAGCGGGGTATCGCAATGTTTATACCCCTTATTCAACGCTATTCCATCATGAATCAGCGACTCGAGGACCAGAAGATACTCCAGAGAAGTTCAATCGTTACCAGAAAGAAGTGAATCACATGTGGAAACAGTGGTCCGATATTCTCATGAACGACCCGGCTTACAACCGGTTACTCACGCGTTTTAAAGAAGATTTTTCCTTGGCCAGAAGTGAGGAGAGTGAAAACTACACCCCCGGCAAGATTTTTTAATCTTCTTTTGTTTGATTGAGCGAGAGGTTTTGTGTCTTCGATGGTTTTTTTGATTGTCATCGCGAATAGGAATGGAATTTTGTAAGTAATTGGCATTGCAGGAGAAGGAGAAGGCCTTTTAGATGAGAAAGTTTTTCTTATAGCGATGTTTAAAAAGTACGGAATTTATCTGTCCATTCTGGTTGTTTGTATGGCAATCGGATTGAAGACGGCCATTGATACGCCTCTTGGACGCAATACTCTGGAGATCAAGTTGAATTCAAGCCAAACAGGGGCGACTGAAGTCTTTTACGATGACGGCTTGGGATTTGCTCCCGATAAACGGATTCCAATAGAATTGTTGGAAAGTGACACCAAAACAGAGTTGATTTTTGAACTTCCTCAGGTGCCTATTATTCACCTTAGGTGGGATCCGGTCTACAGTGATGAAGGCGTGCAAACTACGGTATATGATGCAAAAATTTCGTTCTATGGAGGTGAGTTTGTTAGTGACATTGCCTTCGAAACAATCGTCCCTCAAAATCATATTAAGACTTTTCGTATTCAGGAGAATGAATTCTATTTTGAAGTTGAGAATGGATCAAACGATCCATTTCTTATTTTTACAAAAATACCCGAATCTCCCGAAAAACCTTCCAGAACTTGGGTTGTGGTTAAAGGAGTTGTGTTTTCACTGCTCGCGGCTGCAGTTTTATCCGGCCTTTACCGCCTGATCGTGTGGTATTTCAACTCCTGAAGGTATTTTAGAAAACCTGTTTAAATGTCTAGTCCAATCGAAAGCGTATCTATCGTTGTCCCCATTTACAACGAAGCCCTTAATTTGCCGGATCTTTTTCGGAAACTGGAAACACTGTTGGAAAGTGATCAATACCGTTGGGAAGTGGTGATGATCAATGACGGAAGCAAAGATGAAGGGGGTGAATTGATGGATGAGCAATCCAAGCGTGATCCTCGGTTTGTTTCGGTGCAATTCCGTCGCAATTTTGGTCAAACTGCTGCCATGCAAGCCGGCTTTGACTATGCGAGAGGCCAAGTTGTGGTTCCGCTCGATGCGGATTTGCAAAATGACCCTGCCGACATTCCAATGCTTTTAGAAAAACTGTCAGAGGGCCATGACGTCGTTTCCGGCTGGAGGAAGAACCGGAAAGACAAAGCGTTTAAACGGGTCTTTTTAAGCCGGGTTGCAAACGCCCTTATTTCGAAGATTTCGGGCGTCAAACTTCACGACTACGGATGCTCCTTAAAGGCCTATCGAAGAACGGTAATGTCGGAAGTTCGTTTGTATGGAGAGATGCATCGTTTTATTCCAATCTATGCAGCCTGGCAGGGCGGATCGATCACAGAAGTCCCTGTTAATCACTACCCTCGTACGAAAGGGGAATCCAAGTATGGAATGGAGCGGATTTTTAAAGTGATACTCGACCTTATCGTCGTGAAGTTCCTCCATGGGTATTCTCAAAAACCGATGTATGTTTTTGGCGGTTTTGGTTTGGGTTGTTTCAGTTTGAGTTTTCTCTTTGGTTTGGGGGCTGTTGCTCTGAAGCTTTTGGAGATCAAGAATTTTTCCAGAACACCACTGCCTCTCGCTTGTTTGTTTTTTACACTAATGGGTGTGTATTCTATCTTGATGGGATTACTTGCAGAAATTATCACTCGTACCTATTATGAGGCTCAGGATAAAAAGACCTACCGTGTAAAGTCTGACGAAGATGGGGCCACTCTAAATTGAAAGATCAAATGAGTCTGAGAAATGAAAAAGATCATTCAGGTTCTGAGAATACTGATCCTGAGATCGACTGGAAGGCGAGTGCCGAGGATTTGCTCAAGAAACTAGAGATCAAACAACAACAGGCTGAAAAGTATGAGGATGCTTTGAAACGTATTGTTGCAACCCATCAGATCGACAGTGAAGAAGTGGAGCGATTGAATCGTGAGGTGGATTTGAGGGACAATGATATTGCCTTTCTCTGGCAGGAGATTGAATCCCTTCAGCATGGAAATGCTCAATTGGAGTTGATTCGTGATTATCGGCTCAAAGAGATTCAATCCTTACTTAAGCAAAGGGAAAATTCGGATCGGAAAACAGCCTATTTTGAGAGTGTAATCGCACGGCAAAGTACGATTATTGAAAAGCTGGAAAAAGAGATCGTATTGAGAGCAGAGCATTTTGAGTCGCTCAAACAATGCAGAGGGTGGAAAGTCGCAAAAAGTGTGTCTGGCAAGATACTTGGTGCCCCAATTGACCTCAGTTCGCTTCCGGTTGCTCCTCCAGAAATTCAAGAGCCTCAATATGATTCCATCGAGGACGTGGGCCCTGCGCCTGTTTGTGGTTCGTTTGAAAGGACTTTTTCAAAAGACGAAAGTATAGCAGTCGGTTTTCAAGCATCCTTGGAAACTCCCCGTTCTTTCGCCTCACCCGCCATTGGGCAAAAAGTGAAGTTCGCGGGATGGTGTTTTGATAAGGACGGTCGAGCTCCGGTGAAGATGTGGGCTGAAGTCGGTGAATCTGAAGTGCCAGTTGCCTTAGGTGGGTTGAGGGAGGATATTGTCCAAACTTTTAAGGATAAACTGGAAGTTGAAATCCGTTGCGGATTCCTAGCCGAAGTATCGACAGGACCCGGCGAGAACTTTATTGAAATCCACGCCGAGTTTGTCGATGGATCCTCTGCAATGCTTTTCAAGCGCATCGTGGTCAATTTGGGATTTGAAACCACTCCGAAACGGCAGCTAGACGAAGATTACCAATCGTGGATCCAGTGTTTTGATACTCTGAACGAATCTGAAATCAAGCAGCAGTCAGACGATGCCAAGGAATTGGAACATCAACCGTTGATTTCCATTCTGTTGCCAGTGTATAATACCGAAGAGCGTTGGCTCAGAGAAGTGGTGGAGTCTGTGATTTCGCAGACCTATTCGAATTGGGAACTTTGCATTGCCGATGACAAATCCCCTTCATCCCATGTGCGGGAGATTTTGCATACTTATGCCTCTCAGGATGATCGGATCAAAGTGGTATATCGGGAAGAAAATGGCCACATATCTGCCGCGACCAATAGTGCGTTAGAAGTGGCTACCGGGGATTTTTGTGCACTCTTGGACCATGATGATTTGTTGCCGGTTCATAGTTTGTATCACGTTGCTGTTGAACTGAATCGACATCCTGAAGCAGATCTCCTTTTCAGTGATGAGGACAAAATCGATTCCGAGGGAAAACGCTTTGATCCCTATTTTAAATCCGACTGGAATCCAGACCTTTTCCTCTCTCATAATTGTATTTCTCATCTTGGAGTCTATCGGACATGCATTCTCAAAGATATTTCTGGATTCAGGGAAGACCTTTATGGATCTCAGGATTGGGATATGGCTTTGCGTTTTCTCCTTAACACTTCTCCAGATAGGATTCGTCACATTCCACGCGTGCTTTATCACTGGAGATACCTCGATTCATCCACTTCAAAAACAATTGAGAGCAAGCCTTATGCGGTGACCGCGGGTAAGCGCGCAATCGAAGCTTATCTTTCGACAACAGGGAAAAATGCTGAAGTCACTGAAGGGATGTGGCCGGGAGCCTACCGCGTTAAATACGCAGCGCCACTAGGTGCAAAGGCTTCTATTATCATCCCAACACGAAACCAGAAAGCGATAACCCAGCAGTGTGTTGAAAGTATTTTGAATCATACAGAGACTCCTGAATTTGAGATTCTGATTGTTGATAATCAGTCGGATGATCCAGAAACATTGCAGTGGTTTGAATCTCTGAAAACTGAACCTCGGGTAAAGGTGATTCGTTTTGATGAGCCTTTCAATTTCTCCGCAATCAACAATTTTGCGGCTTCTCAAGTAAAGGGGGATGTGCTCGTGTTGTTGAATAACGACGTTGAAGTGTTGGACTCCGAATGGCTCGAGGAATTGGTCTCTCAGGCTACGAGGGATGAAGTCGGGGTCGCAGGTGGATGGTTACTTTATCCCGATCACCGAGTGCAACATGCGGGAATCGTTCTTGGTGTTTGTGGCATCGCCGTCGAAGCTTTTAAATTTCAGCTGGAATGGAACATTGGACACATGGGAAGAGCCCATTTGAATCAACGTTACTCCGCTGTTACTGGCGCCTGTATGGCAGTGCGCAAGGAAGTATGGGAGAAGCTCAAGGGCATGAATGACCAGGAGTTGGCTGTGGCCTACAATGATGTGGATTTCTGCCTCCGAGCCAAACGAGATTTGGGACTTGCCACAGTATGGACTCCCTATGCGAAACTGATTCATCATGAGTCGATTTCTCGGGGTTATGAAGAGACGGAGGAACAGAAGGCGCGGATCGAGAAAGAATCGGATTATATGATGAATCAATGGGCAACTGAAATCGAAAGAGATCCTTATTATAATCCAAATCTTTCCAAGTTCGATCCGCAATTCAATCTCGCCTGGCCTCCTCGATTGAGTTGATTTCATTTTGCGTGTTTTCCATGAAAATGGGATATGTAGTGATACTACTGTCAGGAATTTTGACAAAATATAGGAATTTTTAATGTCGGAAAAAGATATAGTTGTTTCAGCCAAGGGATTAGGGAAGTCCTACCGTATATGGAAGGATCCTTCCGCTCGGTTGAAGGCCCCACTGGTTAATGGCTTTTCGAAGTTACTGAGACTGAAATCGAATAAAGTCGGGCTAGATCCTGAACAAGCTGAAGTCGGTAGGAATTACAATCAGACCAAATACTACCACGATTTTTGTGCGCTCCAAGGAGTGGATCTCGAATTGAAAAAAGGGGACAGTATTGGAATTATTGGACGAAACGGTTCGGGGAAGAGCACGCTGCTTCAATTGATCGCGGGCACGTTGACTCCCTCGGAGGGAGAGGTAAAGACCCATGGTAGACTGGCAGCATTGCTTGAACTTGGAGCGGGCTTTAATGATGAGTTTACGGGTCGTGAAAACGTTTACTTGAACGGAGCCATTTTGGGGCTATCCAAAGAAGAAGTCGATGAGCGGTTCGAAAGAATCGAAGCATTTGCAAATATTGGGGATTTTATCGACCAACCGATTAAGACCTATTCCAGTGGAATGCGGGTTCGTTTGGCCTTTGGAGTTCAAGCAGAGGTCGATCCTGATATCCTGATCGTCGATGAAGCACTGGCGGTGGGGGATATTCGTTTCACGATGAAGTGTATTCGCCGGATGAAGGAGCTGATCGAAGAGCACAATACGACGTTGCTATTTGTCTCTCATGATCTTTCAAGTATTGTGAATTTCTGTAAGGAAGTAATTTGGATTCACGATGGAAAGATCATTCGCCGAGGAGATCCAAGGACTGTCACGGTGGAATATTCGAATTTCATGCATTATGGCGAATTCGTGAAATCCGGAGCTACTGGAGAGGATGGTTGTGGTGAGACGGAAGTGAAGGACATTGATTCTTCATCCGAAGAAAAAACCAAGCCAACCCAACGCTATGAAACGAAATCTTTTGAGCTTCCTGATGGTCTGAAATGGGTGGATATGTCAGATTTGCAGCGTGATGGCAGTGGTGGTGCCGAGTTTTTGAAAGCTGCGCTTTTTTGTCCAGCGCATCCAGAGAATAACAGCCTCTTTTCGGGTGGCGAAGACATCGAAATCTATTTGCTATTGAAAGCGAATCGCGACCTCGAATCACCTATTATTTGTTGCGATATATACGATATGAAAGGAAATCTAATCTACGGTGTTAATTCCTGTTTCGTAGAATGTAGTCTTCCTGTTCTGGAACAAGGGAAGCAGTTTATGTTTCGATTCCAGACAGAGCTCAAAGCACTTCGTAATGGCGATTATGTGGTTTTGTTTGGCTTGGCGAATGGAGTTTATCTCGATCATACTCATGAATTCGGCATAGCTGAAGCGCTTACCTTTGAGGTGAAATCCAAAAACTTAAGCCAACGGCATCACACCATATCCTTTGAGGGTTCTGGGATTGATGTATCAGAGGCAAATTCTGACTGATATGGTCGTCGTTAAATTAATGGGCGGTACTGGTAACCAAATGTTTCAGTATGCTTTCGGGAAGCGGTTGGCGCGTGAATTGCATTGTCCTCTTCAGTTGGATCTCAGTTTTCTAAATAGCAATGATCACGATGAATTGTATGTGAAACGGGATTATTCGCTAGATATATTCGGGATACAGGCTTCCTTTTATGATTATTCGAATCCCGAAAATGAAGATTTGCAGCCCTTAGTGGAGCGTCAGTTTGGTTTTGATCCGGAAATGATTCCGACGAAGCCAAATGTTTTGATTGAGGGATATTGGCAGAGTGAGAAATATTTTGAGCCCATCATTTCCGAGATACGTCAAAATTTTGATCTCTCCAAATTGTCGGGAGTTAGCGATGATTTGTATCGTCGGTTTTTAAATCCCGAAGCGGTTTGCCTCAATGTAAGAAGAGGGGATTTTGTGAACAATCAAAGATCCAATGCCTTTCATGGTGTTCTGGGAATGGAGTATGTGAAAGAAGGCATTACCATTATTGAGAAACACCTTTCTAATCCGGAGATTTATGTGTTCTCTGATGATGTTGAATGGTGCCTCGAGCATATTAAACTTGATCATCCGGTTCATGTTATTGGACATGAACACTCAGGGGATCGCTTTTCATTGTATCTTCACTACATGTCAATGTTTCGGAACTTTATCATCCCAAATAGTTCTTTTGCCTGGTGGGCTGTATGGATGAGTAAGTTTAAGAATCCAGAACAAGTCGTAGTCTCGCCAAAACAATGGTTTCTAGACGATTCTTATTGTTTTGATGATCTTATTCCTGAAGCATGGTATAAAATCTAGTTTAACCCTATCCCTATGCTCCCAAAGAGATGAACGCAGCTCTCATTTCGGTCATAATTCCCTGTTACAACTATGGTGAATACGTTGAGGAGGCCGTGAGTTCAGTCGAATCTCAGACCTATCCCAACTGCGAAATTATCATAGTGGATGGTGGTTCAAATGATGCACAAACGCTCGCTATTCTAGAAAAATTGAATCAGGACGGGGTCCGGGTTTTGTTTCGTGAAGAACGACATTTTGTTGCCGACAATCGGAATTTTGGTGTGGAGAAAGCGAGAGGGGATTTTGTTTGTTGCCTGGATGCAGATGATTTGATGCACCCCACTTTTCTCGAAAAATCATTCTATCTAATGATGGCGGGTGGCTTGGACATTGTTTCGACCTCAGCCCAATTGTTTGGGTCGGAAGATATGATCGAGATGGCATCGGAGTTTCCCAGCGTTGAGAAATCCCTTCACGACAATGAAATCAATACCTTAGCCCTTGTTCGAAAGGATCTTTGGTTGAAAGTCGGTGGAATGCGGGACTGGGGAATGGGGAAAGACTACATTTTTGAAGATTGGGATTTCTGGATCCGGTGCATGATGGCAGGTGCGAAAGTGAGAAATGTGATTCGCGAACCTCTTTTCCATTATCGCAAACATGGAGATGCCAGTTTAAGTAACCAATCTGGAGAGTCGAGGGCTTTGGAGTTTCAACGGGCGGCAATCTTAGAGGCTAACAAATCAAAGATTGATGAATATCGAAAGAATGGTTGTTCAACCTATGACATCCATCCTCCCGTGGAGTATTACGAAATGGATTCTCAGGCTGAGGAGGATACGTTGTTGGTTTCCTGTTTTTCGCAGTGGTTTGATCATTTTTCAATTGAAAATGGAGATCAACCAAAGAGTGGAAGGAAATTGAATCTACTCTGTTTAGAAAATGATCCTCGAGGTCGGAAATTTGTTGAATTTCATGCGCATCGTCTCGATGTGTCAGTTTTTGAACTCCCTCGATTTCTTGACTCTGAAAAAATGGAACCGTTCATTCGAACTTTTTGGGGAGTTCGAGGGCATCGAGAATTCATCTGGTTAGATGCCTTGCATGGTCAGGTTTTGAGGCGTTTAGAAGATGATTTGACTTCATTGATTCAACAGAAAAGGAGTTGGCAGATTGAACCGCGAGAAAAGCTTGATTGTGCCGAAGAGATTCAAGTGGTTAAAATCAGCCCTATAAGCGCGTGTCACCCCATGAGTCGTTCCAATCTAATATGGCTCGCGGGAATTGATAGTACCGACCCGAAAATGATCGATCTCTTTTTGACGAGAATGGATACGGCTGTTGGTTGGGAAAAGCGTGAATGTCATTGGTCCCCAACTGGGTTTGTCTTTGAAACTCGCATGGATGGAGATGTGAACCTCGAACTCCCTTCTTCGGTAAAATTGCTTTTTCTGGCGCATTCTCACGGTGGAATGATACAAATTTCGAGCGGTGAAGAATCCGCACATGTGGACTTATACGCTGCAAAACAGAAATATGTGAGAGTGAATGCAGCGATGTTAAAAAGCTTGAGGGCCGATCCCAAAAGCTATGCAGATGTTGGTATCAATATTGAAGCCAACTCAGAGTGTTCGATCCCGGTTGAACTAAGGGTTCTTTCAGAAAAAAACAGCGCCTCCCATGGATTCGAAGTGTGGTTAGAGGACATTCGGTTTCCCAACGGACACTCTGCTATTCAACCTAATTTGAGCAGTGATGGATCGGATTCCTGGAGTTTTGTTGAAAACAAATCTGCACCTCGAGGGTACGCCTATTTAGGTTCACCCGGGCCTTCTTTAAAATTGTTTTTGCCTTTGGGGAGTCAGTTGTTTTTTCTGCGACATGGTTGGAGTGGAATAGTGGAGGTCACTTATGAGTCTACCACTACAAAAATTGATTTATTTTCGGAAGATAGGGAAATTTTTCAGTTTGAGTTAGCAGAAGCGCTCGATGAGACTTTTTCGAAACCCAACAACCCAACGGATTAGTCATTGCTGGTTGTTTTTCACAATACAGTTTGTTGATTATTGAGGATATTGCCCAAATGAGTTTATCAATTTTTGAAGAATTACTTCTTTCCAAAGGAGATTACCAGATTTCACTTGAATCGCACAGTGAGCTCGCATCTGAAGATTTTGCGCTCAAAGTCGGAAATGACACTATAGCATTTCAGCTCAAAAAACTAAAATCAGATTCCTCTGAGCGTTGGCTTGTTTCCTTCTCGCTTGAAGAAGATTATGCGAGAGTATCTCTTGAATTAGTTGCTCAAGACAAAGAAGCTCTCGTTTTTTTAGGAATTCAAAGAGAAGTGGTTTCGAACCCATTTCGAAGCGATTTTTATGATTATCACTATTCTCTGCATGACCATGTCAAACAGATGGACACCGTTCTTCGCTTTACTGAGGGAACGGATGAACTTTCGACCCTGTTTAATACTCTTCGTGGGGAGATGGCGACAAATATCGCAGCCTTGAGAGTTCGCATTGAAGCGCTGGAACAGGAATTAGGTCAGCCAAAAGAATAAATACCCAATGAAAATTTGCATTCTAACCAAGTTTTATCCGCCCCATAGCACGGAAGGGATTCCCCGTACCCGCGAAATATATGCAAAAGGGTTGGTGCGTGCGGGTCATGAAGTTCATGTCATAACTTCAGGTCACGATGGTTACACTCATGAACAGGATGGTGTTTTTATCCATGAAATTTCGGTAATAAGAGCCGATGAAATTAAGGCGCATTTTGAAGGGTTTTCCGGCGGGGAACATGCCAACTTTCAGTTATCCTACAGTTACCGCGTATACCGAAAAATCCTGAGCCTTACAAAATTTCATGACTTTGATCTGATCGACAGTCCATTATGGGACATTGAGGGCTACATTACTAAATTAAAACTGCCTTCTATCCCAATGGTATTGCGCTTGGAGACCACCTCTCGCCATATTCGGGAAATCAATAAAGGGGATGCGGGCCCTTTATCAGTTAGTGATAAGTTTGAACGCAATTTTTTGTTATTGGGAGATTCCTATGTCTTTGATAGTTGGGCGATTTACGAGGATGTTAAGCGTCTCTACCAGTTTGATTTTTCAAACAAGCCTTGGCGAGTGATACATCATGGAATTGAATTGGATTCCTGCGATTCGGAAATCAAATTGGAGAAAAATAATGTTACCGACGTTACGGGAGTTTCTCAGGAAAACCCTCTTCAGGTGCTCTATGTGGGGCGTTTGGAAAAAAGAAAAGGAGCAGATTTTCTGATTCAGAAGGTGATTCCAAAGGTCCTTGAATCTAATCAAAACGTTGAATTCCATCTTGTCGGGAAAGATTGCTCTCACGTCGATGGATTTTTAAAGGAAAATGGTGTCGATTACAAAGGATGGTGCGACGAAAACCTATCTGAGTTCGTTGGCAAACAGCTTCATTTTTATGGCTATTTGAGCGATGAAGAAGTTGACGCCTTTTACCAGCGTTCGGATTTGATTGCCAATTTTTCAAGATATGAGTCTTTTGGCCTTCTTTATCTTGAAGCGATGAGGATGCGAAAAACTCAAATTGTATTTCAGAATGCCGCGATTCGAGAAATTATGTATGGTTGTGATGAGGGTCCCATTCAGGTTGCTATCGATGATCAGGATCAGGCTGTAAATTCCATATTAGATATTGAGCGGGGTCGAAGCCAACTTCAGAGTAGGGGACTGGTTTCTTACGAACATTTCAAGAAGTATTTTGCAGATGAATTCATGCTAAAAAACTGCGAGCAGTTTTTTGAAGTCTGCCTCCGTCGGCAAACCCCTCGTGTTGTTCATATCATGTATGCTCTCGATAAACATGATGGTGTCAGCAATATCGCAATCGACTACTACAAATTAACCAAATCGATGGGATTTGACACCGTGTTGACGGGAAGGTTTGTGCATCCTGAACTAGCCTCAATTCAACTTCCTATTGAGGATTGCCTGATCAGGGATGAAGACATTGTCCTGATCCACTACTGGGGGTTCAGTGATTTTCTTCCCCGTTACCATGAAATGCCAGGAAAGAAGGTTTTGGTTTTTCACAACATAACCAATCCATACTTCTTTAAATCAAACGAACCTGGATGGCAGGGAACTGCCGGGGCATACGCTCAAATGAAAGAACTGGACTTTGTGAAAGACGTAGCGACCTTTTCGAGATTCTCACAAGTTCCCATTCGTAACTATTTTGGTGACAGTATGCGGTATCATGTTTTGCCACCTTTAATGGATGCTGAGATCAAACGGAACAATCCTTGTAATGAAACGCTGCTGTCCGAACTCAAAAAAGATGATCGTAAGAAACTTCTGTTTGTCGGCAGAATCGTTGCCCATAAAAAACAAGACGAATTGATCCTACTACTGCATCGTTTGGATCAGGCAGATGGGCCCCAAACTCTGTTGTATTTGGTCGGAAATCCGCAAACTGAATATATCGAAAATCTGAAAGAAATTGCCACTTCCTATGGGTTGCTTGACAGAATTGTTTTCACCGGGCTGGTTCCAGAGGAGGATTTGGTATCCTATTATCGAGGGTGCGATCTTTTTGTTTCCATGAGTGAACATGAAGGGTTTTGCATCCCTTTAATAGATGCTATGATTTATGGGTTGCCTGTAATTGGCTATGCGCAACCTGCAGTGGCTGAAACGATTGGAAATACGAATGCTGTCTTTGAAAAAAAGCTTTCGAACAACACAGTCGAATTCGTGAAAAGAATGATTGAAGATGAGAGGGCACGCGAACAACTGATTCAGAAACAGAACGAACGAGTTCAAAACTTTTCAGAGGCATCGGTAAGGGACTCTTTAAAAAAATTGATTGATACAGTCACGAATGAGTGAAGTCCAAGCATCTATTATCATTGTCACGATCAATCGTTCGGAAGCGCTTTTTCTACTCCTTGAAGAGTTGACCTGGCAGGATTTTTCAAGCTTTGAGGTTGTGGTCGTGATCGGTCCTACTGAGGACGACACAAAAGAACGGATCAAATCATTTGAACAGTTTGTGAAGGTTGTGCATTGCAACGCTGCAAACATTTCACTTGCCAGAAATGTTGGGGCCGCAGCTGCTTCAGGCGAGGTGCTTGTATACATTGATGATGATGCTTACCCTACTGATGGGCAGTGGCTGTCTCGCTATGTTGATCACCTCGAAGATCCGCAACATCTGGAGAAAACGGGTGTTGTGGGGGGAGAAGTTCTTATTAGCAATTCCTCCTATCCCGAATTTGAAAACGGAGTGTTCAATAGAGACGGATTTCAAGTTTTTCAAAATGATGGGCAATCGAATGCAACTCCTGGAGTATGGATTCCCCGAGTTGCCGGGGGCAACCACGCATTTCGACGAGAAGTTTTTGAAAAAATCGGAGGATATGATGAAAATATTTCGTACTATTTAGACGAAACGGATTTCTGTTGCAGGCTGTTTGACGTAGGATACCGGATAGATTGGGTGAAAAATTCGATACGTCACTACCGATATCCTAGTAGTGTTCGGAAAAATTCACGTATCGTGGACCGCTATCAAATCGCGAAAAGCGACTTCTATTTTTGCCTGCAGAATTCACTGCATTTCAAGATTTTGACCTTTTTTCTTACCTGGATTTCTCTTCCCCGAAAGCATTATTTCAGGGAAATCTTTTCAAAAGATGAATCCTACAAACTTGGAATCATTGATACGTTCAAAACGATTTGTAGTGTATTCAAAGGAGCAATAGCGGGCAGTGTCGTTGGATGGAGGCGGCGGAAGAAAAATCGCCTTTTTGAAACCGCGCCGGAATTCAGGAAATTCGATCGGGAAGTTGTTCGAGAACTAGCATTTGAACACATATGGTTTCGAAATAATCCGATGGGCGAGGGTGGTAGTTCATTTCGGGCAATAGAGCATTCGAATCAGATTTTTCAAGTTTACTGGAGCCATGAAAACTTCGGTTTTACGGAAGCGCAGAACTTGAATGTTTCTTTCCCCGAGGTCGAAAGAGCCATTTGGATTTTTCGAAAAAAACCGCGAAGTCGATCACTCGATTGAGAATTGATCCTATGAATCGTTCTGGAAGGGTGAAATACCTTTCGATTTGTCTGACGGATGAAAAACAGAATCCCATTTTGGAATGGAATTTGAGTGATTGGGGGAAAGTGAAGGAATCCAACGATATACAAATGTGTAATTTGAGCGAAATTGGAGACGTTGAACTGATTTGTGAAACGAACGATCCCTGGTTTGCATTGGATGTACCAGCTCACCAAACTTCCTCTTATCGGCTAACGGTTAAATTACTCGTTGCGGATCTCGAAGAATACAATCAGCTATGAAGTGCTCAGTCGTAATTAATACATTGAATCGTGGTCGCGCTTTGGAAGCAGTCTTGGAAGAGCTGACTTACCAAGATTTCGAAGATTTTGAGATCGTTGTAGTGAACGGACCTTCGACTGATCACAGCCCCGAACTGTTAGAAGATTTAAGTGATTTAATAAAGGTGGTGACATGCCCGATTGCTAATCTCTGTGTTTCAAGAAACATCGGGTTGGCCCATGCTTCGGGTGAAATAGTATTGTTTATTGATGATGATGCGATCCCCCTTAGTTCTGATTGGGTCCGGACTTACGCGGAGGCGTTTGAAGCTCCAGAACACGATAAGGCGGTTATTCTGGGTTCTTCTGTTCGATCCCACTATACCGAGCATTATGAGTTTAAAAAAGGGTGGGCTTCTAGCTACGGATTGCAGCTATTTGATGCGTCTGAGGGTTCTTTGACTGAAGGCTCAGACGATTGGTTTGAACGGGTCATCGGTTGTAATAATGCCATGCGGGTTGAGGCGATTCGCGGGCTGGGTGGCTTTGATGAGAATTATGCCTATTATGCTGATGAGACAGACCTTTGCCTCCGCGTCATAGAAGCGGGTTACGAGATCAAAAACTTGCCAGATAATACGGTGCGACACTTCAAGGAAATGTCAGGCATCCGGAATTCTGTCTATGATCAAAGGTGGGACATAATCGCTCGAAGCGATATGTATTATTCTCTCAAGAATGGCCGTCATTCTTCCTTTGTTCGATTTTTTGTGGCGAGTTGGATGGCATGGAAAAAGCACTATATTAAGGAGATTTTTTCACTTTGGAAGAAGAAGGAAGTTCCCACGAAAACTAGGATTGTGGCAGCTGGTCGATTTTTTAAAGGTTTGGTCAGTGGGTATTTTTTGGCTCTAAGGAAACGCAAATTGGGTAAGTTTCAATCCGTGGATTTGGGTTTTAAGAAACTCGAAAAAAACAAACTTCGAGACCGTATTGGTTCGAAAAAAACATTGGCGGGTCATCCCATTCGACGCTGTCTTACCACTTGGGGTGGACGTTCCTATCCCGAATTTGAAGTGTTCCAAGTTTATTACGCGACCGAGACTATGGGTTGGAGCGAGACTAATAGCGAAATCTATTACTACCGGAAAAACGAGCGGGTGACTTTTGAAATTGATATCAACGTCAATGCTCAAACCATTCAGCTCAGAATGGATCCATCAATTGATCGGGGTGGCATTGAAATCTCAAAGCTGGAGATTCTTGATGGAGTGAAACAGATACGGCCTACTCTAGACGATTGCGAAATGTCTGATCTCGAGCTGGTAGAATCGAATCTCGAGGTAGCAAAATTTCAAGTTGTTGGTTCGGATCCGCAAATAATGATGCCTCATCTCCAGCAGTCATCCGGCAATTTGAAGGTACGTCTCGAAATGATGTTTGTCCCATCCGATTAGGTTTTTGTTTAGCGGGATGGGAAACTTCTTGTTAATTCCATAGCGATGACTTTCGAAAGAGGCATTCATTTTAATTGCCTGTCTTTAGGGTGTGAAAAGTTGGGATAATCGCAGGAATTACGATCATTTAGCTGTTTCAACTTGAGAGTCAGCGAATTCGTCACACGCATTGTAAAAATAGGTTGTTGAACTGTCACATTTTTATTAGCTTCCTCCGCAGTTCTCTTTATGAGGAGACATCCTACACATCACCCTAAGAAATCGAAGATTTCAGTACCTCTATGAAAATTGCATTTGCGGCTGTCAATTCACCATCATTACCAGATCAACTGTTTTTGCGTCATGTAGCGGAAACCTCCGAGACACTACTCGAGGCGGGACACGAGGTTTTTGTTTATGAAATCCAAGGCGCAGATGCAGCGCATTGGGATTTGCCTGCTGAGGTTGTTAAATCCACCGTTGTTGCCCCTGATGAATTGCTGATTTCATCGTATCACCATTCTCTTCACGCTTTTTCTGATCAACTTGCCAAAAGTATGCTCGGCGAAATGGGTGAGCATTCTTTTGATGTCATTGAATTGCCGCTTTGGGGAGGGATTGGGTTCAGTCTGATTCGGAGTAAACGACTGTTGAACTCTTGTGTGGGCTGCAAGCTTGTTGTGAATGCGATCCATGCTTTGGATGCTTCTGGCTGGGATTGTGGGGATCCCTTTTCTCAAATGGTACAAGTTGAGATGGAACGCTACTGTGTGCGCTATGCAGATGCCCTTTGTTCTCCATTTGAGCCGGTCGGGAGTTGGATGAAGTTGAAATGTGGCCGTTCAGATGTCCTATATTATGATTCCAACAGTATCATCGAAGGGTTGAAAGAACTTGAGCACGCTGGTGATTCTGTGAAGGCGTGCTTTGATGCGATGCTCTCTGATTATCAACCGAAGGATTCACCAGTTCCCGCAATTGAAGTCTATAAGAGGGACGGAAAAAAGCGTTACCAGCGGACGTTTAAGGGTGCCAAAGTTGCGGTTGTGATTCCATTTTTAGGAAATGAATGCTTCGACTCCCGCGTTGCTTCATTGCCCAGTAATTCCGAAGTAGAATTGCAAATAATTGCAATCTGCGATGAACAGAACGAACCCCTTGTTTCTGAATTTGAATCGTTGGAATTGCCGGGATTAATCAAACTGACTTCCCGTGGACAGCAGTTCTTGCTATCAACAATCCTTGAAGTTTGTGAGGATGGTTATCTCGTATTTGAAAAAGCTGGAGTTGAATACTCGGAAGATTACCTATTACAGGCGACCATTGTTTTGGAACGGAATTCGGATATTTCCGCAGTCGGCACTTACGCACGTAATAGTCAGTTGAAATACCCTTTTGGAAATATCTCCGGTGTGATGGCGATTCGCAATACCTGTTCTGTTTGGGGAACAGTCTTCCGAATCAACAAGTTGGAACAGTTGCTAGGGCAGTTTCCGTCTTTGTGTTGGACAGGCGATGATTGGGGGTTGCAACTGGCGTTGGTTGAAAAATATCAATCAATTGATATTTTGCCCAACACTGGATTGACCTACGAGATTGAGCGAGAAAGCTACGAAGCTGCTTTCAATCCAACTCGAGTGGTGGAAAAGTTGAAAACCTATCCTCGAAGTTGGAGTAGTTTTGCCGGGGATTTAGTTCCATTGCTCATTGGAAGCCCGGATTGGTTGAGCTCTATCTGGAGTCAGGACGAAGGTTGTCCGGGGTTTGAATTGCCAATTGCTGATCTCCCAAGCTCAGTCCCTGCGGTCAAGCTTGATGTGGACACTGAGGCGGAAGAAGAGGGGAGTGTCACCTCCGTGGCTTCTGATCCTCATTTTGTCGATGATTCCATAATTGAAGGTAGTCTTGAAGATGAAACTGATTCCGATTCTGAAGAGCCGAGCGTATTTGCACCTGATCTGGATGACGCTCAGACAGATGTGGATGTGGAAGTATCTCCATTGAATGATTTAACCTCTGAGATAGATTTGGACGAGCAGCAGTCTGAAATTGCAGTTGATCCTGAAGAGGAAACAGTTGAACCCATAATGGATCTCAGTTCGGAGCTTTCAGTGGATGAATCTGTCTCAGATAGTAATGAAGGGGCTGATTTATTGAATGGCGGTATCTCATTCAAGGACGACGAAGAACTCGAGCTTGCTGCTGATTTGGGTGAAAACTCTGATGAACAGAACGAAGCTGAGCGATCTGAAGAGGCTTCCGAAAACTTTGTCGACCTTGACTTGGATGAGGAAGCTGAGATTTCCGATGAAGTTCTCGATGCCTGGAGTTCTTCTGATACCGATGAACTGGAGGGGGAGCCTGATGCGGAGCTGGAAGTTGGGCAATTTGATTCGATATATTTGCCTTCAGAGGAAGCATCTAAAGACGAGAATGAAGATGATTGGACCGAATTTCCGGAAAATTCTGGTATCACCAAGCTAGGAGAGGAGTCTGAAGAAACCACACTGGGTTCTGTTGCTGAGATAGAAGAAGAGTCGCAGCCACTGAAACTGAAAAAGGAGGATGAATCCGAGAATATTGAATCGCAGCATACTGAAGCAGAGGAAGCAGTAAAACCAGGGGAAGTAGAGGAAGCCGAAGAAGAAGATAATCCCATGGACCATTTTCAGATCTTTTGGTCGGATGGGATTGAAGCCTTTAATCAAACCAATTCCACCCTCGAGTCTTATTTAGCCCATGAAACCCATGGTCTGGAAATTCGAATTGATTCTGACACCCAGGTGAAAAAGATACGCTTGGATCCGAGTGATCGAAAGGGAAGGCTTTATCTTCGTCGAATCGAAATTTGGAACAGTAAGACTCACATGCCTGTATTTGTTTCAAGCGAGGAGAATGCGTTCGATAATATCGAACCATATGGAGATTATGAGGTGGAAGGCATTGAACACGATTCATTGATTTTGAATTCGATTGGGAACGATCCGCAGATTTTTCTCGAGATCGAAGAATCGGAATGTCAGAGCATCATGATTTCTGTGGAATATTCATTCCATCGACCAGAATAGACGCTTCACCTGTGGCTCGTTGGATAGTTCTCTGAGCAAAAACAGTTGAAATTCGAAAAAGGGATTGCAATTAGTCACAATTTCTTAATTTTAGGCGTTTATCTTGATTAAAACCATGGTCATTTCCATGGCAGTTGTGCCTGATTAGCTCAGTTGGTAGAGCAGTTGACTCTTAATCAATTGGTCCGGGGTTCGAGCCCCCGATCAGGTACCATTTTTTTGAAAAATGCCCCATGCAGTTGCATTTACGCTGGGAGCTTCTTAGTTGAATTCGATCAGAGGAGTGTATTTACTCCGGATTCTTAATTTTTTTCATCATTATGGCATTCTTCAGCAAGCCCAGTTACTCTACGATAACCTATAGTAAGAAGAAGGATATTCCGAAGGGATTGTGGACTAAATGCCCTATTACCGGGGAGATCATCTATCACAAGGATCTCGAGAAAAATTTGATGGTAGTGCCTTCGAGTGGTTACCATTTTCCCATCAATACCAGAGCGCGAATTGCTGCTTTATTGGATGAAGGTTCCTTTTCCGAAACAGAGCAAAACATTCGACCGACTGACCCACTGTCATTTTCTGCAAACGGTGCCGCCTACATCAAAAAATTGGCTGAAAACCAAGCGAAGACGAAGGAATACGATGCGTTGGTTTGTGGTTCAGGTGCGATTGAAGGCATCAAGACCCGGATCGCCGTTATGGATTTTCGATTTTTGGGCGGAAGCTTGGGATCCGTTGTGGGTGAGAAAATTACTCGCACCATCGAGAGTGCTGCAAACGAAGGTAGCGCCGTCATTATCGTATCCTCTTCTGGTGGAGCCAGAATGCATGAAGGCATCTTAAGTTTGATGCAGATGGCAAAAACAAGTGCCGCACTTGCAAAGCTTTCTGAGGCAGGTCTTCCTTATATTTCAGTTCTCACCAATCCAACAACAGGGGGGGTGACTGCCAGTTACGCTACCTTGGGTGATCTCATCATTGCTGAGCCAGGTGCGTTGATTGGATTCGCGGGACCTCGAGTGATTAAGGAGACCATTCAACAAGATCTCCCTGAAGATTTTCAGACCGCGGAATTCCTCCTGAACGCCGGTTTGATTGATCAGATTGTTCCTCGGACTGAAATGAGAAAACGGATCGCCTTCTTTTTGAAGGTGTATTGTCGCAAGGCAGGATAAGGCAGTAATTTGGACTCTGTTAGATTTCTCTTTGCTGGTTACCCTTTGTTAGTTAATTGATACTCGCAAGAGAATGAATGATCTTGTCCATGCTGCCCGCCATTTGAGTGACTACGCAAGTATTCGCAATTTCCTTTATGGATTGCGCTATCACGGCGCCAAATACGGATTGCAACGAATGCGTGAGTTTGTCGAGTTGATGGGGAATCCGCAAAAGGATCTTCCAGTTATCCATGTCGCTGGCACCAACGGAAAAGGTTCCACCAGTGCAATGTTGGAACAAATATTTAGAGATCAGAGTTACCGGACTGGATTCTATTCTTCTCCTCATCTGATCCGACAAGGTGAAAGAATTCAAGTGAACCGTGTCATTCTATCTGAGGAAGACATCGTTCGGTTGACCAAAAAAATGGTCGCCGTCCTATTGGAGAACCCAGATACCACTTCAGATGATTGGCCCTCATTCTTTGAATTCATGACTGCGATGGGGTTTGTTCGCTTTGCGGAATGCGAAGTCGACATCGCATTCATTGAAACGGGACTTGGGGGTCGCTTGGACGCCACCAATATCCTCAATCCTGATCTGTCAATTATCACCTCCATTAGTCTCGATCACACCCAAATCCTGGGGGATACACTCGAGGAAATTGCGGTCGAAAAAGCGGGGATTATCAAAAATGATACCCCTGTTGTGATTGGTAAACTACCGCCATCAGCAGAGAAAGTCATTCGCAGCATAGCGCGAGAACGCAACGCCACCGTTTTTTCAGTTCGCGAGCGCTGGGGGCAGGACTTCAGTGACTATCCTCAGCCCAATCTTATGGGAGAGTATCAGCAGATTAACGCTGGGGTCGCTTTGTTGGCCTGTGAGGCATTGAATCATGTCTACCCAACTCGATATCGGATGGACTCTAAAAAGGCGTCAGCAAGCCTCTCTCACGTTGATTGGCCGGGCCGTTGGGAGACGGTCGATCTGAACGAAGGTGAAAGAATCATTTTGGACGCCACTCATAATGAAGAAGGCGCCCGCATGTTAGAGCTAAATCTACAGCGTTTGATTAAGGAGAGTGGTTGTAAACCGATCATTGTGGCCGGATCCCTAGGTGAGGATCGTGCGAAAGTTTTAATGGAAGCAGTTTGCAAATATGCGGATGAGGTTTATCTACTGCATCCGAATCAACCCCGTGCACTGACTTTTGAACAATTGCGAGCCTGCGTTCCAAGGTCATACACCGGGGAGATTCACGATTCGAATGTGAGCGATTTATTTCAGTTTCAAAAACTGAAGATCGACTTGAAAGAAGGGCAACCTCTTGTAGTCACTGGCTCGATTTATCTCATCGGCGAAGTCAGTGATTTATTAAAGTCGACTCCAGTCGCAAACCAACAGTCTTTGCAGGACGTGGTGTAGTTAGTATTCCTATTTTTCCCAAAAGCTACGGTGTAGTGGCGCAAGGAGTCCGAATGAGCTCATCGCACTATTCCAAGAATCCCAAGCACTACCCAGCATGAAACGAAACAAAAAAAATCCCGGCCTAGCGACCGGGATTGTGGGTTTCTAAAGATCAATTGATTTCGATTAATCCTCCTCAGCCATCTCGAAGATAGTGTCGCGGTAGTCGGACATTTCCAGATAGGTTTGCAGGTTTCGTTTGAATCTTCGACTGGGCCATTTTCCAAGCTTTTTGACTGAAGTGATGAGTCCTTCTCGGATTTCAGAATCTGTTGTTTGGATAAATAATTCGGCCGCTTTTACGGCCCTGTCATTGTCACTCTCTTTCATGTAGTCCGCAGCAATATTGCGAAAGACGTAACCTGCGGCTTGTTTCCGGTCTTTTTCGCTATTGTCTTCGTCATTGACGATCTCAAGCCAATAGTCACAAATATCCACACTGCGCCAGCGGATCAATGCTTGAGAGGCAGCTTTTTGGAGAACGTCTGAGCTGGAGTTCTTCATGCCAACGCAATATTGCAGGGCAGCGGGAGTTGAGATGGCATCGAGGATGACCAACATACGAGCTTTGGTAGCGTCGTCAGGAGCAAGTGTCAGTGCCGGAAGAAAACAAGTTTCCCAGAGATACTCAGATCGCTCCAAGCGGAGTGTGAGACGTTTGAGGGCAACTTGTATGGATTTCAGATTTTCAGTTTCTTTTAGTCCGATAATATCGAGAGCCAGCAGTTTGCATGTGGTTTCGTCGCCAATTTTCACCAGCGCATCTAACAGCTCACTCTGAATTCCTTTTTCAAGGTCTTTTCCGACATAACTATTGAGTAACTTCAGTGAGCCTGGGCTGTTGCGAACAGCCAGCACTTGTAATGCACCGATCGTGGACGCATCCATGGCTTCTACCTGCTCGAGTATTCGGGCGTCTAATCCGTAATCATGCAACATACCCAGTGCCGTGAAAGTAGCGTCTTGAAGCGCTTCATTTTTACTCGTCATTTGCTGCATTAGCGCCTCAGAGGATTTGCCCGTTCCAATATATCCGAGACAACGGGTTGCTTCGATTTGTATGGCGACAGAGTCGCTGTTGAGAAGTTCGATTACTTCAAGTTCAAAACCTGGTTGTTGAAATTCGGCCGTCGCGCGAATCAATGTCATAAGCGCCTGTTCGGGAAGTTCAGAAGATTTGGAATAGAGTGATTTCCAAACTTGAACGGATCCCGCTTTGGTCGCAGCACTGACTAAGATGGGAGCGGTTTCTGGAGTTTGGTCCATTTTATCCCAGAGTTTATCGATTGCCTGGGCTTCTGCTTTGTAAAACCATTGGCTGAATGCCGCGGCCAAAATAACTGATGAAGCATGTTCATCGACTAAACTTCCCAGCTGTTTTGCGTTTGCTTGGCCGATGGTTAAAAGGGCCTTCGCAATGGCATCTTTCTGAGCAGACTCAGCCTCACTCCATTGATTGAAAAGATAGGCACTCATTTTTGTATCACCTATGATCGAGATCGAAAGCAGTGCGCTGTCATTCAATTCAATTTTCCCAGATTGCAGTGCTTGTAGTATCTTAGAATTTGCAGAAGAATCTCTGCGTGTCGCCAATGTTGACCAGAAGTAGTCTGCTTGGGACTCAGGCGCCTCGATGAAAGCCTCTACGAGTTGCGCTGTCACAGCTTCTCCGGGTGCTTGGGAGAGGCAGGCGAAGGCGTTTTCGATCACTAGGTCGGGTGCTTTGTCTTTCGCAATGAGCTCCAGGAGCGCCTCAATGGACTCTTCTGAGGCTACTTTGGTAAGGGCCCGAGTGTAATAGATCCGAGTTTCTTCCGGTAGATCAGAATCCAAGACCCTTGTTAGGATCGATTTTTCCAATGCCTTTCTGTTGTCCTGATCTGCATCGGGATCGCTGGCTTGAGCGACCGCAGATGCGAGCCGATCCAAAGCATCCTGTCGAAGCTCGTAGTCCTGGGAGGCGAGCTCCTGGGTATTTTTTTCGATATCCAATGCAAAAACGGAAACCGAACTGATGATAAGGGTGATAATACTAAAGATTAATTTCATGGCTGGAATCGTTATACGGGGTTCACACTGGTAGCGCATAGCCTGGACGGCGGGGGCGGTCCATCATGGCCTTGGCGACCGGGTCTCCGGGGATGGTTTGTGCCTTAGGATCCCAATCGATGGGACGTTCCAGACGTTCAGCGATGCCTGCCATGAGGCAAATCGTTGCACTTCGATGACCGACGCTGGCACTACAGATAGGTGTGCCGCGGGATTGGATACAATCGAGCCAGTTTTCCCTGTGATTATTGGACGAATAGAGTTTGATATCATTGGGAGAAAGCGGCTTTCGGGAAAGATTGAGTGGGTCTGATTCCAAAGCACCGCGACTCACCATCACATCTCCTTTTTCACCGATGAAACGAATCATGTGATTCCGTCTTTCGGGATGATCCCTGATGACTTTGATTCCATTTGCATATTGGTGGTATTGATAAGGCTCACCTTCGTAGCCCTGAGGGACGAACAATGTTGGGCCGGAGTCATCCATACCGAGAGCCCATTGGATAATATCAAAATGATGGGCACCCCAGTCACCGTTTTTGCGCGAACCATATTCCCAGAAACACCGCCATCCACCGCCGTAGTCACCCTTGGGGCGTTCTTCAAAATAAGGTTTGAGAGGAGTGGGACCCAACCAGCGGTCGTAGTCAAATCCTTCGGGAACAGGTTGAGGTTCTTTTAGGAAGGGGCGTGGAAAATCGCCCAGTCCAGTTCTGATTTCCTTGATTTCTCCGATCCACCCATTGCGCACCATTTCGGCTGCTTTGCGGAACATCCAATCAGATCTCTGCTGGGAACCAACCTGGAGAACCCGCCCATAGCGTTGTTGGGCAGCCACGACTGCTTTACTCTCTTCAATCGTGAGTGTCATGGGTTTTTCTACATAGACATCCTTGCCAGCTCGCATGGCTGCAATGGCAATTGCGGCGTGCCAGTGGTCGGGAGTTCCGATGACAACTGCATCGATCCCAGGGTGGTCAAATAGCTCTTCGAAGTGGGAATAAGTTGCGGGGGCATTCCCAGTGGCGTTTTCCACTCGTTGGCGCGCACTTTCGAGTCGAGTTTGATCGACGTCACAGACTGCAAGGACTTCCGTGCGAGAGGAAGAGCAATAAAAATCACGATGCCCTCCCATGATGAGGCCATTGCCGATAAGGCCGATGCCAATGCGACTATTGGCTGCGGGAGAGTCAGCGTTTCCGAGGGTTTCGGATCTCAGAATTAATGGGGCCGCCAGTGTTGTACCAGCGAAGATGCCTCCTCTGCGGAGAAATTGTCTTCGATTCATAAAGTAGGGGATTAAAAGGGTTCAGATCTAATTTTAATTACAAAACAGACCTATTTAATACTGTGAAATAAGTATAGCAGCTTACAGGATTTTCGCAATGTCTCGAATCGCCGTATGTTGTGCGTATTTCGTCAGGATATTGAGTTTTACCTTCTTCTTTCTTATGGTAAACCAGTTTTCTGATTCTTTTTGATCCTGGAAACCGAGTTTGAATCCCTGAAAAGCTCTTTATTATGAAACTTCTATCCCAAATCTCCCTGATACTGTGCTCCTTGCTTCTAAGTGCATGTGTTCCTAATGAAACGACTCTCAAAGTCTTGATTGTTGATGGGCAAAATAACCATACGGTGTGGCCAAAATCTACAATGATGATGAAACAATACCTTGAGTTTACCGGGAGGTTTGAAGTCGATATTGCGCGAACTCAAATGACTTGGAAAGGGCAGAAATGGTTGGCCGAATATCCGTTGGAAGATGGGGTAGATCGGGTTGACTTACCAGAACCAAAGACGGATCCAGACTATAGCCCGGATTTCTCACACTATGATGTAATTGTATCGAACTTCGGGTGGAAAGCTGCGGATTGGCCCGCTGGCACTCAAGAAGCGTTTGAGGCGTTTGTGGCTGATGGAGGAGGATTCGTATCGGTGCATGCGGCGAACAATTCATTCCCATCCTGGAAAGCCTACAATGAAATGATAGGCCTCGGAGGTTGGGGGGGGCGCAATGAGAAGGATGGTCCCTACGTTTATTATAACAATGAGGGCGAACTGATCAGGGACGAGAGCCCAGGCAGGGCGGGGAGCCATGGACCTCAACACCAGTTTTTAATCGAGGTTCGCGAGCCAGAGCATCCTATTACTAAGGGAATGCCCGTCCGTTGGTTACATACCCAGGATGAGTGTTATGACCGTTTGAGAGGACCTGCGAAAAATATGACGGTTCTAGCAACGGCTTATTCGGCTCCTGACAATAAGGGGACTGGTCGACATGAACCCATGCTGATGGCCGTAAACTTTGGCAAAGGAAGGATTTTTCATACGACACTGGGACATGAGGATTACTCTTTTGAAGGTGTTGGGTTCATCACTTCGTTTTTGAGGGGAACTGAATGGGCTGCGACTGGAGAAGTGACGATTCCTATTCCTGAAGATTTTCCAACAGAGGAAAGCGCCTCGAGTAGGGTTTTTGAATAGCGAAGGACTGATAGTGATTGGCTTTGAGGCAGATGGACGACGACTGAAGTCATCATCTCCTGAAAAGGAGATCAAAGGAAAGGAGCGCATGAATTCATCCGTGCGAATAGCGGAGTGGAGGTTTCGTTGGGGCAGAGTGGTTTTGCGGACAGGAATGTCCACGTTCCTTTGAGGATGGCGGATTACCAGATTGGAGTGGAGAATGAAGGTAGGGCGAGCGTGCCCTCGCCGAGACGCAGTTGGATGGCAGATGACGAATGGTCAAACTCTGCGGGGCAACTGATTTATTAGGCTTAGCTTTTTTTCATTTGTAGCATCGCATGCTCGCATGCGATATGAAGAAATCGGAAATTACCGAAAAACGAAATCGTTTGCGAGCAAACGATACTACGGAAATACCAATGACTCAATGCTGATAGTGTTTGCAGATCGGGCCAGTGAAGTGGGACGCCAATAGAAAAATCCGAATGCTGGCACATTCGGATTTGATGGTATCCTTCGAAAATCGTTTTCTACTGAGGCAGGCTTGATTTAAGGATCCAGATCTCCTTTTCGAGCCAATTGATGATTTCGGCGAGCATATCTACTGTCCCTGAATCTCCGTGGTCATCGGCGACCGATGTTGCTGCTTTTGCCTGAGTGTGAATGTGGTTAAAATCGGCCAAAACGGATTGAAACACGGTTTTTGCACTGAAAGTCGTAGCAGACTCTTCTTTGATTGATGCATTTGCCAAGTAGCCTTGGGTGGTTGCTAGAGGTTTTCCTTCAATTTGTAATATGCGCTCGGCCACTTCATCAAACTGAGCAAAGCAATAGTCGTAATAAGCTTCCGTTGCTTTATGCACCATCATGAATTCGACTCCTTGGGTATTCCAGTGGAAATTGTGCAACTTCACGTTCAGAACATGGAAGTTAGAAAGTAGTTCATTCAATAGATCAATTGTTTTGGATTGGCTCATTTTAGCTCCCTAATTAGGTGGTTTAGATAAAAAAGTTTAGTTATTACTTTTTATATTAGGAAATGTTAATGAAAGCGAGTCGCTTCGCTAAAAATAACCTCAGGTTATAGATTCAATAAGATGGTCAGATTCCATTTTCTTTGAATTCCTTATGTGGTGACCGAAACAATACAAAGTAAAAAGATCGCTTAACAATTTCGTGTTTTTGATCTATTCTTCTATATGAGTTGCATCGGGATTGTGCCCTAACTGTTTATTTCGAAGTGTTTCAATGATGGGAATCACCAGCATATTCAATTCTTTAGAAATCATAAAAATTGCATAATTGTGAGTGGTTCATTCGATAGATCTCCTTCTCTACAAACTGAGATTATTTAGTATGAAAAACGATCAAATGTTTAACGCCCACCATTCCCCGGTTGGTGCTTTTAGTTCTTTTACTCTCGGATACCCGGGACCAAGTGGTGGATTTGGCTGCGAATTGGGTAAACCTGCAGACCAGCACATCTTTATTGGTTATGAATCGGCTAGTGAAAGAGGGGTCTTTAATACGTTTCCTTTTTATGAGGAGTCATCGGATGCGGAAGAAGATTTTGTATTGGAGGATCAAGGTGATCACTTGGAAAAGGCAAAACTGAGATGCATCGAAACAAGTGAAATTGAGAGAGAATTCACTCCATGCATCGATCGATGGGCTCATAATGAGTTTGAGTTCACTATTTTTTCTCCGACGCATGCCATTCCTAACCCCGCGACTGCGTCCGAGGAAGCGATGAAAACGGTCCTGATACCTGCGGTTTTTGCACAATTGCGACTGGATAATCGTAAGGGTGACCATGATCGACGGATCTTTTTTGGGTTTCAACCTAGCAATTTTCAGGCTCACATTCGGGAAAATTGGAATCTCTGTAGTAAGGGAATTCGTTCGTTGTGTGTCGGTAGGGATTATGGTGTTGCATCAAACGCAGAGGGCAGCAATACCGCCATTCATTTCACCGCTGATACCATTTTGGGCGAACCCGATAGGGATCGATTTCATTTTGGAAATGGAACGATTGGTTTGCTGGATGCGGTGGTTCCCAAAGGAGAAATCGTTACGATTCCACTGGTCATGGCTTTTCATCGTTCGGGGTTGGTGACGAGCGGAATCGAATGCTCTTATTATTATAACCGCTTCTTCCCAAACCTTGATAGCGTGATTCTTCACGGGTTGGAGCATTTTGAAAGCTACAGAGCATCGGCCCAGACTGAAAACGAGAAATGGCATCGGGAGACGCTTACTGACTCTCAGCGTTTTCACATTGCTCATAGCATTCGCTCATATTATGGCAGCACGCAGTTGTTGGACCGAGCTGGAGAACCCATGTGGGTCGTAAATGAAGGAGAGTATCGCATGATCAATACCCTTGATTTGACGATCGACCAGCTGTTTTTTGAAATGAAACAGAATCCCTGGACAACCCGGAATGTCCTGGAGCATTACCTCGAGCTTTATAGCTATCGGGATCAAGTATTCTCCCCGGGAGAACCAGATGCATACCATCCAGGTGGATTGAGTTTTAGTCATGACATGGGTGTTGCCAATTGTTTCACGCCTCAGGGAGAGTCTTGTTATGAAATTTCGGGACTGAAGGGATGTTTTTCATACATGACCCATGAAGAATTGGTGAATTGGCTGTGTTGTGCATTGGTCTATTTGGAACAAACCGGCGATGAGGCCTGGGCACATCAGTATTTGCAAACGTTCAAGGATCTATTTGAGAGTCTGTGCAATCGGGATCATTCCGACTCTGAACAACGCAACGGCATCATGGGAATGGATAGTTCCCGCACAAAAGGGGGTGCGGAGATCACTACTTACGACAGCTTGGATCCATCGTTGGGACGGTCTCGTGGCAATTGTTACTTAGCCACCAAAACTTGGTCTGTTTATCTCGGGTTGGAAAAACTTTTCCGCAAGTATGGAAACAACGACGATGCTGATCTGTGTTTGTCCCAATCAACGCGAATCATGAAGACTCTACTTGGGGCGGTGAGAGAAGATGGATCATTGCCTTCGTCGATAGAACCTGGCGCAGAAACATCCATTCTTCCTGTCATTGAAGGGCTCGTCTATGCTTGGTTCAATGGACGCAAGGATGTCTTTGAACCGTCGAGTGGATACGTGGAGTTTATCTCAATGATGCGGGTGCATCTTGAGCAGGTTCTGAAACCCGGTTGCTGCATGTTTGACGACGGAAGCTGGAGACTCACCACTGGCAATACCAACTCTTGGTTGAGTAAAATCTACTTATGTCAGTTTGTGGCGAGGGAGCTTTTGGCTTTTCCCGAGAATCATCCAGCAATGAAATCGGATGAAGCCCATGAAAATTGGTTGAAATCACCATCCAATGCCTACTGGGCTTGGGGAGATCAGTTCTATGCAGGAGAGTTGAAAGGCAGTCGTTATTACCCCAGAGGCGTCACTTCGGTGTTATGGCTGGACGAAAAACAGCATTGTTAAAGCTTTAGCGGAGTCCGTGGCAAATCCCTTGATAGTGAAAACTGCTGCGGTCTTACCAAGGAGGCTGTCTCAAAACTAGCCAAAGCTGGGAAAAGGATCTATGATTTGAATAATGTCTAAGATTTTGGAAGCGGATTGGGATCAGCAGTATTTATTGCCAGCATCCATAGAAGATTGGGTGGCAGAGGATCATCCTGCTCGTTTTGTTCGAAGTTTTGTTGAAAGCTGTGATCTAAAAAGTTTGGACTTTTCAATGCCCAAGGAAAGCCCGGAAGGTGGCCGTCCCAGTTATAGTGTTGATTTGCTATTGAGGGCCTGGCTCTACGGTTACATTCGTAAAATCCGCTCAAGTCGTGGTTTGGAAATAGCGTGCAAAGAGCAGATGGGTTTCATTTGGCTGTGTGGAACTTTAAAACCCGACCACAACACGTTATGGCGTTTTTGGAGGGCTAATCGTAAGGCGATAAGAAATGTTTTTTTGCAAACGCTCAAAGTAGCCAATGAGCTAAAAATGATAGGATTTATACTGCAGGCAGTGGATGGCACGAAGATCCAGGCAGTGTGTAGCTCGCGTGGAGCACATGGAAAAGATGGATTAAAGAAACTGTTGGAAAAAGCCAAAGCCAACATTGAAGAATTGGAAGGAAGTATTAGCAAAAACGGCGAACAATCTGGTGTGGATGAAACCTTACCCAAAGAACTGCATAAACAGAAAGATTTACGGGATCGAATCGAATCAGCGCTGAAAAAAATCGAAAGCTCGGATGCAAAATACATTAATCCACAAGAACCTGAATCCAGGCGGATGAATACGGAAAAACCCAAGGGTAACAAGTTTGGCTACAACGCACAGGCTATGGTGGATGATCAAAATGGAATCATTACTGCAGCGGATGTTTGTAATGAGAACAATGACTTTGGTGAACTCAACAAAATGATCGATCAGTCAAGTAATAATACTGGCAAAGACTGTGAACTCACTCTTGCAGATGGCGGATACTCCTGTGGCAAAGAAATCGAACAAGCTCAGCAGCAACAGCGAGCGGTAATCATGCCCCTGCCTAGTTCAACTAAAAATCCTCTGGATAAGCCTTATCACAGCGAAAAGTTTAAATATGATGCCCAGCAAAATAGAGTGATCTGTCCACAAGGCCAATGCCTGCACTATAGCAGATCACGCGAAAAAAAAGGTGTTTTGCTCAAGCTTTATCAAAACAGTAAAGCCTGTCGGAATTGTGGGGTCAGATCAAAATGCACGCAAGCCAAGCGAGGCCGATGTATCGAGATTGCACCGTGGCATGAAAACGTAATTGAGCACCGAAAACTCATGCAAAAAGACAGTTCAAAACAAACGTATAAAAAGCGAGCTGGTATTGTTGAACCGTTGTTTGCATGGATAAAGATCAATGATCAAATGCGACGATGGAGCTACAAAGGATTGGAAAATGTGAAAAGCCAATGGTTGTGGTTGTGTTGTGCCCGCAATCTCAAAGTAATCTATCAATACCTGCAAACTCAAAGGATGAGTGCCTGTTAGGGCACTCATTTGGGCCCAAAAACAACCAAAAATACGCTCTATCGTCGATTGGATCGCCGATTAAAAGATCAAACAAGCTTAAGAACTTAAAAAATGTTTTTTTCCAACTTTTGAGCTCAAGATGAACCTCTATCTAAAAAACGGCTTCCAAGTAAGGAGGTTTTGAGACAGCCTCCAAGGTAAGCCCCCACGGTTTCAAGATCGTGGTTTCAAAAACAAGATTGGTATAAACGGTCTTTCGTATGATTTTGGCTACGATTGAATTTGTTTTCGCGTAGGGGGTTGCCTTGGCAAGTCCTTTGGAGGTGATAATTGCTGGGGACTTTCCAGGCCATAAGTCCCGACTATTTCCAAACACTCCCTCGATTATTCAGTATTTGAGTTGGTGCCTTTGGCAGAGATGATTCGAGTTTCAACAAGGCTTACAATTGAACGCAATTGGCCCATACAGTAAGCTTTTCAAAAAACGAGGCGGATCCCCTTGAGTGGGGATCCGCCTTCATTGTTACAGCAAAATATGTATAATTTAAGAAAGTGGATTAAGCGTTCGCTTCGTTTTCTGCTTCAGCTTCTGCTGCGAGTGCAGCTTCCATTTCTTTTTCTGTCTTCGCGTCAATTTTGTAGAACAAAACCACGCCAGCCGCAATTAAGGCTACAACTGCAGGGATCAAACTCATAATGTAGCGAAGCCCTTGAATGGTTTCGGGAGATTGTTCCACGTTGGCAACAAATCCGAAATAGCTGAGCAACCACATGGAAATCGCGGGTCCGATGGACCATCCGATTTTCATGGAGAAGGTTCCGGTGGAGAAAATGAGCCCCGTGGAACGTTGTCCGTGTTTCCATTGTCCGTAGTCTGCGGTGTCTGCGATCATGGACCAGAACAACGGCATCAGAGGAGCTGTCATGAATGAGCTAATGGCCTGATGGACCATGATGAGGCCCATGTTATCCGGACTGATGAGATAGAACAGCGCGAGGAAGATTGCATTGATGACGTTGAGTGCAATGAAGGTGCGTTTTTTACCACCAAACCAAATCGTGAATTGTTTGGTCATCATGACACCGAAGATTTGAACAATCGTGCTGACCGTCAAAAATACACTGCCCCAGTGTGCGTTACCCGATACATATTTGAAATAGTGAATGGTGGCTCCACCACGGATGGCGATCCACATGATCGTCATGATGCTGACAAACATGATGGCGATCCACGGTCCATTTTTTGCAGCGCCTGCAAGATCTTTGAATACCGAAGTATTTTGAGTTTTAGGTGGTTTAACTCTCTCCTTGGTCGTGAAATAAGTGAACAAGAAGGCGGAAGCAGAGAGCACAGCGTAAGCGCAAACGGTGAGGCTAAACCCAAGCTTTTCATTGCCACGACCGAAAAATGCAACCAGACCCAGCATCGAGGCGTTGACGATCGATGTCCCTGCAAATGCTCCGATAAAACGAGCGGATGAGAGTACCGTGCGTTGGTCGGATTTGGATGTCATTACCCCCATCAATGCGGAGTAGGGCACGTTGATCGCAGTATAGGCCATGGTCAGTAACGTATAAGTAACGTAAGCATAGACGAGTTTACCTGTTGAACTGAGATCGAAGGAAGTAAAGGTCAGAATCCCCAGAATGACCCAGAACGGTAATACCCAGAGGAGCCAAGGTCGGAACTTGCCCGCCTTGGTTTTGGTTCGGTCGGAGATGATGCCCATGATGGGATCATTGATCCAGTCCCACGTGCGGGTCACGAATACCATCGTTCCGACGGCAGCAGCAGTTATTCCAAACACGTCAGTGTAGAAATAACTCATGAAATTCATGAATATTCCGAAATATAGACAGGAACCGAAGTCGCCAGAGGCGTATCCGATTTTTTCGATCCATCCGATATTCACAGCGCTGGATGATTCGGACGGATTCTTCGACGGGGTTGTTTCTTCTGGGTGCTCATGGGCTAGTTATTACTCATTTGAAAGGGTTAGGGTCGATCTCAATTATACTCATTAATAAGAGCTTGAGTATGATGGGCTTGTCAATGCACTTAAAACTGCGTGATCGAAGCTTGCTAAAAGTCCTTTACTTTCAAACTGTTCCTGGCAATCCAGGAGTTTTTTCAACATGAGTTTTTTCCTTTTTAGTTGAAACTAGAAATTTCATCGAATGCAAAATTTGGTGTTTCAATTGAATGACGAAATTGGCACAAAATTCGGCGATTCTCATCATTGCGCTAATCCTGTAAACTGTTATAGTTGAGACTTATTTAGCGAAGTTTTCGCAACGTCTACTATTTTTGAATATTTGTATTAATCGTTTTATGGAAACCCCAATCCTACCCACACTCAATCGCCGTCAATTCGTAAAAACAGGTCTGGCAGCTTCTATTGGAGCGCAGTTCCTTACCCACAGTGTGTTCGGTGAGAACGCACCAAGCAGCAAACTGAGGCTCGCCGCGGTTGGAATCGGAGGAATGGGCTTAGCCAATTTGCAGAGTTGTAAATCGGAGAACATTGTGGCCCTGTGTGATATTGATCCTCATTACTCCAAACGTTCTTTGGATGCCTTCCCCGAAGCAAAGTTCTACAGAGACTATCGCGAGATGATTGCGACCGAACCGGATTTGGACGGCGTTATCATTGCGACCCCCGATCACACCCATGGAGTCATCACAACTGAGGCTTTGCGAGCTGGGCTCAATATTTTTTGTCAAAAACCGCTTACTCATTCGATTTACGAAGCACGGCATGTGACGGAAATGGCTCGCAAGAGTGGTGTAGTGACCCAGATGGGAAATCAGGGACGTTCAACCGATACCATTCGATTGCTCAAAGAATGGGTAGATGCAGGGGCAATTGGAAACGTAACTGAAGTTCATGCCTGGACGGACCGGCCCGTGGGTGGAAATCCATGGTCAACTTTCCCAGTGGTAGCTCGACCAGAGGAAGAACCGCCGATTCCTGAGTATTTTGATTGGGATATGTGGTTGGGGCCGGCTCCGTATCGACCTTATCATCCCATATACCACCCCATGAGTTGGCGGGCTTTCATGGATTTTGGCACTGGGCCGCTCGGAGACATGGGTTGTCACATCTTAGATCCTTCATTCTTTGCACTTGATTTAGGTGCTCCTTCAGAGGTGGAAGCGGCTTCCAGTCATTGGGAAGAAGCAGTAGCACGTGAAACATATCCAAGGGCAACACGAGTGCGATATAAATTTCCTGCTCGAGGCTCGAAACCACCCGTTACCATTCATTGGTCAGATGGGAAGTTGTTGCCCTTCCGGCCAAAAGGGATTTCGAATGATGTGGAACTACCTCTCAGTGGCGCTATTCTTGTTGGAGATGAGGGAGTGATCCTTCATGGTTCGCATGGAGCCAGTGATCTAAGAATTTACCCTGACTCTCTTCGGGCCTCGTTTATGCCCAACCGTCCCCAAAAACGATTCCGCGTGTGAAAGGCACCCATGAAGGCGACTGGATCCGTGCCTGTAAAGGTGGGGCGCCCGCTTGTTCCAATTTTGACTATGGAGGACCTTTGACGGAAATGGTGTTACTCGGTATGATCGCGATTCGAGTTCCTAACCAACGTCTCGAATGGGATGGCCCCAACATGCAGATCTCCAATCACGCAGGTGCTAACGAACTGGTGACTCCTGTGTTTAGAGACGGCTGGAAACTCTAGCTAAGCACTGTCATTTAACAACAAGCCACACGAATCATTGGGATAAACGGAGGTCATGACTTCAGTCGTGACCTTGAGCACGTGGAGACTGTCATAATGGCACTTCTTTATTGCGGTTTCTGTTGGATATGGTGTGACTGAAATACGAGAGAGTGTTAGACTGGCGGATGTTCTGTGGTCTCACCCTTTTACGCTTTCGCATCCAAATACATCCATTGCCCGTGGGCCCGCCTAAATCGAGAATGCTCTGCCATGACGGTGAGTTTTCCTTCGAGGAAATAACTAGCCTCAAACATCACCTTTCCCACTTTGTCTGATTTTTTCCCAGCAGAGGTGGACAGGATTTTGAGCCCACTCCATTGGGGATTATCATCATTATCTTCGAGTTCTTTTGCCAAAGAAGGAGCTTTGCTGTTGGGATGTGTTGTTTTCACCAAATAATCCCAATTCTTCTGAGTAAATGCAGTGTATCTTGAGCGCATCAGAGCCTCAGCGGTTTCAGCCGGAAATTTTCCTTCAATGATGGGACCACAACAATCAGAGTATCGTCTCCTACTATCGCACGGGCATTGAGTGAAAGGCTTTGAGTTTGGAATCATTGAAACGTGATCAGAAGGATAGAGATTGCAACAAGTACTGATTAGATCCAAATGGTTTTATCTATGCCACGGATCGTGAATTGAATGGAATTGGAGGAGCTTTTCACATTCACTTCGGATTCGCAAGAAACGAACGCAAAAGCGGTTGGTATGTGAATCTTTACTTCAGGTGAAGATTAAAAAATGCGAGGGTTCTCGACCATGCTAGATCTGCAGCTTCTTTATCATATCGACCTGTGGAGTCGTTGTGAAATCCGTGGTTTACTCCTGGATACATGTGTAGAGTGTAGTCGACACCTGCTGTTATCAGATCTGCTTCATATTCGGGCCAGCTTGCATTCACCCTTTTATCGAGCTCGGCTAATTGAATCATGAGAGGTACGTTGATTTTTTTTCTTAGTTCTTTGGCGGCTGGTGTCCCATAGAAGGGAACTCCTGCGGAAAGAACATCGGGAACGACTGCAGCCAGCATATTGACTACATATCCGCCAAAGCAGAAACCGACTGCACCAAGTTTGTCGCTCGTAGAGTCGTGGGTTTTGAGAAATTTGGCTGCTGCGATAAAATCATTCTCGATTTTGCTCCGATCCATCGAACGCTGCATGGACCTGCCTTCATCGTCATTGCCCGGATAACCTCCTAGTGAGTGCAGCGCATCAGGAGCGAATGCAATGAAACCTGCTTTTGCGAGACGACGTGCGACATCTTTGATGTAGGGATTGAGCCCTCGATTCTCATGGATCACCAGAACTGCGGGCGCTTTGGCTGGACGATCTCTTGGGATGACAAAGTAGCCGCGACCTTCTCCGTGCCCTTCAGGTGAGAGAAATTTCATATATGACGCCAGAATAGCGTCGTCGTTGAAGGATACCTGTTCGGCGAGACTGTAGTTAGGCATGAGTGCACTGAGCACAACAGCCGTGGAAAAACCCAGCGCTGTGAGCGAGGCGATACGTTCCATGAAAGTACGGCGATCAATCAAACCATGGGCGTATTCATCATACCAATCAAATGCTTCCTGTGGGATGGGGCGGTTGTTGCTTGGTGATTCATCTCGTTTCGGTTTCATCGTTTTTCCTTGGTTGGTTTGTTCTGAGTAAAACTACTCAATATCAAAGAAACGCAAACTGCACTGCTCATTGGGTGCCATCTACTGGGTATTAAAATGAATGTTGCTAATTTAAGAGTAGTTTGCGTTTGAATAGTAGAATCCGATGCTTGCATCGGATTCCGTGTTAGATGGTGTGTCCGCTCTGCATGAAGAGATGCGATGACTAGCATCGCATGCTACAGAATTTTTCAGAAAATTTAGGAACCCTCATCTCTAACACTACTTAAGTTAGCGACCTACTGGGTATTGAAATGGGATCTTAATGCATTGCGCGACGCGCGATCAACCAGAGTGAAAAGACGGTCTATACTATCTCTTTGTTTTGATGGTTTGTGCCCGCTAAGCCAACGAAATTCGATGTCCACCGTCTCGATGGTTTCAAAAAAGCATTGGTAGAGTGCCTTGTTCTTCAGTGGTTTCCCTGATTTCGAACAGAAGTCATTGTTTGTTAATCTTTCTTTTCTCTCGAGTAGTGAGGGGATGTTTTGAGAGTCGGTGTAGGCTGTAATTGTTTTGGTAGGGAGCTCTGACAATGCCCAGATCAAGGTGCGTAATTCGAGTTGAGTTGATGAGGTTTTCTCGAATTGCCTGGTTCTCACACAATTCGCCAAATCATTTGTATGCTCGGGAATGCTAGGTAGAGCGAGGTATGCTCCATAACCTATCCCTAGCTTGGGATTAACGCTGCCGTCGGTGAATAAAATGCATTTTATTTTAAACGATTGGCTCATTTCGTATCGGTTCAAAAACGATCGGATCGCCTGCTTGTCGAGCATGCACCGTGATTGATTGAGGAAACGCCAAATTGGACTATCCTGCAAGCAGAAGTCCCTATGATTGCTTTATTTAGAGTCGGTGTTCACAATGTTGTGTTGATATAGGGTGAAGGAAACAGAAAACAGCTTTGCATTATTAATGATATCACCCGAACCATACTAAACCGACCATTTTGAAAACGAATCCATCAAAGTCAGATCAACACTTTCTGCCCATGACACGGAAAGAAATGCAGAAGCTCGGATGGGATGAGCTCGATGTATTGCTGATTACCGGTGACGCCTATGTTGATCACCCTTCCTTCGGTGCGGCGATGATTGGGCGTGTGATTGAGCGCGAGGGTTTGCGGGTAGGCATTGTTGCTCAACCCGATTGGAAATCAGTGGAATCAATCACTCTATTGGGTACCCCTCGTCTTTTTGTTGGGATTAGTTCCGGAAATATGGATTCGATGATTTCGAATTACACTGCTGCCCGCCATAAGCGAAAGGAAGACGTCTACAGTGAAGGTGGCAAAGTAGGGAAGCGGCCAAATCATGCCGCCGTTGTGTATGCGCAGCTGGCGCGTCGCGCCTTTCCAGGTGTTCCTGTCGTGCTTGGAGGAATGGAAGCGAGCATGCGTCGCGTGACGCATTATGATTATTGGGAGGATAAACTGCGCCAGTCGATACTTGTCGATTCGAAAGCAGATGTGCTGGTTTATGGCATGGGAGAAAGTGCGATTCGCGATATCATTCGCCGATTGGAAACAGGGCGAAAGGATTTTGGAGGAATACGTGGAACCGCAGTTCTGTTGGGTGGAAAGGCGACGAAATCAGCTGATTTTTCGAATTCTGTACTGCTTCCGTCCTGGGAAGACCTGAAGGCAGACCCGCAATTATTGATGCCGTTGACTTTGACAGTCGAAAGGGAACAAACTCCTTATTGTGGCAAACAATTGATACAGATGCACGGGAGTCGTGCCGTGGTCATGGAACCTCCAGCATTGCCAGTCGATGGAGATGCGTTGGATGCCTTGTATGAGCTTCCATTTCAACGGGTTGCTCATCCGTCTTACCGTGACGCAATTCCTGCGATGAAAACGATCCAGGATTCGATCATTGTCTCCAGAGGTTGCGCCGGTGGATGCACCTTTTGCGGTCTAGGTTTTCACCAAGGGAAGTTTCACTCCAGTCGTAGCGTCGATTCTATCCTTAAGGAGGTTCGTCAGATTGCGGATAGCGATCATTTTCGCGGCACCATATCGGATCTTGGTGGACCAACGGCAAACTTGTTTGCTGCGAAAAACGGGCACACCAAAGCCTGTTTAAAATGCAAACGAGCCAGTTGTCTCTGGCCCACAAAGTGTCAGTACTTTGATATCGACGAGACACAGAATATTGAGATGTTGCGGGGAGCACGGAAACAACCGGGAGTGAAACATGTATTTGTTCAATCAGGGGTCCGTATGGATGTTGCCTTAAGCACTCCGACTTATCTTAAGGAACTCGTGCAGCATCATGTATCGGGTCATCTGAAGGTAGCTCCTGAGCACTTGTCAAAGAAAACGCTTAGTCTTATGCGAAAACCCGATGGCGATTTTACTGCCTTCATGGAGCAATTTTTTGAACTGAGCGATGACGCAGGCAAACGCCAGTATCTCGTTCCCTATTTCATCTCCAGTTTTCCGGGCTGCACGGAGAAGGATATGGGAGCAGTGGAGAAGTTTCTGAAAAAGGAACAATGGAACCTTCAGCAAGTGCAGGATTTCATTCCGCTGCCCATGACCCTTTCAACAGCGATGTATGTCACAAAAACAGATCCAGATGGAAATTCTCTCTTTGTGGCGAAGAACGCGGGCGATCGGGAAAAGCAAAAGCGCATGCTTCGTCCCAACAAATCCAATCATTCACGATTTTCTCAATTGGATAGTGTGGAGTAGCGTTGAATCCGTTTTTCTTCATGTGTTTTTGCGAAGCGAATTGGTATCGGACTACTCGGGGATGTCTTCCGATGAGAGTTCGATGGGCGATACTGTGCTTTTGAGCGGATAATAAACGGTGAATTTAGTTCCCTTATTAATCACACTTTCTACTTCTACTTTCCCACCCAGTGAGTCCAGTATTTGTTTGAACAGTGAAAGACCAATTCCTGTCCCATCGTTTTTAATTCCATCAATTTTCCTTCCTTGATGAAACGGTTCGAAGAGTCTCTTGCGCTCACTAGGCTCAATCCCTCTACCCGTATCTTTTACCTCGAATATCAGTTGCGATGACTTTTTATCAGTGTCTGCTCGAGCTGTGATTTTGATCGAACCGCGGTCCGTGAATTTGAAAGAATTATCGATGAGAATTCGTAGACTTTGACGGATTTTTGAGGAATCTCCATACCAAAAGTGTGCTATTCCTGCTTTAAGTTTATAACGAAGTTTGATGTCTCTTTCTTTTGCGATTGCTTCAAATTCGTCGTGAAGTTCGTGAAGTAAGTGTTTTAAATCAAATGCTGTTTCTCCAGAATCTGTAGAATGGGCTTCATTCTCTACAAAACTAAGAATTCCTTCCACGAGTTTTAGCAGATTTCGCGCGGAGAAGCGTATCATTCGGATCAATTCGTTGTTTTCTTCGTCCTCCTGATTGTCGAGCAAAATATCTGCTGGTCCCAATATCCCGTTCAGAGGGGTTCGGATCTCATGTGTGATACTTTGCAAGAAAGCGTTCTTAGCAATGGTCGCCGATTCCGCTTTTCGAACGAGTTGAGTCAGCTCAATGTTCGCAGATTCGAGTTCTCTCGTTCGAAATTGTACTAATCGTTGTAGCCGTTGATTTTCCCTTTTATAAATCCATTTAACCAGATAAATGATCAGTGCGAGCATCGCAATGGTCAGAAATACGTAAACAACGTAAGCGATTACATGACGATAGTAGGGTGGATCAATGATCAGATTGATGATCAATTCATCTGTATATTCGTTTCCATCATCAGCACGAATGCGTATATGATACTTCCCTTCGTGGAAGTTTGAAATTGGCAAAGTGTTGGGTGCGGGCAGTGATGTCCATTCCTTGGAATGCCCATCAATCAGATATTCGTGCCGTACCCTTTTTTCGCTATTGATGGTTGGGGTTGTGACTCGAATGAGTAAATCGTTTTCACTATAAGGAATTTTGAGCGGTAAATTGTCGTTGGGATCATAAGGAAAAATGAATTGATTGTGTGCACTTTCAATTTGAACAAGCTCTGTTCCTCTCTGAACTGATCCTTTGTTTTGATAGGCAGGATTGTAGCGATAAATCGAATCTTCACCGGTTATCCATACTATTCCATCTTTGCTAGGCAGCATGACCGCGAGGGTTTCGTTTTGAAGAGAATTAAGGGTGTTCAGATCATTTTTGAAACCGCCATTGGGAAGAGAACGCAGGATGGGATGAGATGAGTTTGTTGGCACCCAGATGTTTCCACGATCGTCTTTGCAGAGGCGACCCACCCCAGGGTAATTGCGGTAGATCTCATTCAGAAATTGGGCTTGTGAAGGTGTAAATCTGTATTCGTCTTCATTCCAAGTGAAATAAACGTCACCGACCCCTCCGCTAAAAAGGAGAGTTTCTCCATACTTGGAAATGTTGATCCATTCGGGTTGAAATCCATCGGATTGATCAAAGCGTTCAGCATGGATTTTTCCGTTAATAACCCGAAGTTTAGTGATAAGGGCTGTCCCATTTTCAATCCAAGTATTTCCAAATGCGTCTACTTGGGAAAAGTGGGAAGTTGCAGGTGTGGGCGCGAGTGTGGACTGTTGGGTCAACTGCCATTCTCCGCTTTCGTTGCTCAAAAGATAGAATCTGTCGGGCCCGCAAGCGATGACATGGTGAGGATTATTAGGGCTTTTCACCAACAATGAAATATCCGGCAACGACGCAATCATTTGGAGACTGTTGTCATCTTTGATGAGAAAGGTTTCTTCTATTCCTCCACAGAGGATGCCTTCTTCGACGGAAACAGCAGTTTGAATCGTAAATTTTGATCCAGCAGTTAAGCGTCTGAACCCTTTTAATGCTCCGCCTTCAAACGTCAGCATTTCGGATAATTCGCCGCTGCCAATTACATAGAGATGATCCCGATGTTTCAGTATTCCTGGATAATTGACTGAAAAGGGAAAGAGGGTGGTATAGTTCGTTAATGGTTGCAGAAAACGAACCCGAAGCAGGCCATCCTTCGTGGCTGCCCAAATGGTGTTTCCTCCCACGTGCAACAAATGATGGATTTCGCCCAAACGGTAATCATGTTCCCTCGTGAGTGCTTGGATTATTTTTCCATTCTCATTAAGAACAAAGAGTCCTTTTGCTTGTATCGACACCACCAGATGTTTGATTGAGAGAGGTTCCATTGAAATGACACGATTGGTTTCGAATTGAGTTGTTTCACTCGGCCAAGGCACGATTTGATCGTCTCGAAGTTGATAAATGCCACCTCCATCTGAAGCGAGGAGCAGACCGTTGTCCGCCCAAACATGGTTAACTCTTATGGTTTCTTGTGCAGCTGATTTTGAGAACCGACCGAGAGGTTGCCAAATTCCTTCTTTCTGCCGAATACTCTTTCCCGAAATTGAAAAATAGTGAAGTTGGTTCTCAACCATTCCGATGCTTGCGAGCGTTTTTCCTTCATTCGGAATTTTTGACAATTCACGGGTGTCTGTGTCGTATTTGAACACGGAACTTGCTCCGTAAAAATAGATTTCATTCCCGTTGCGTAAGGTGTTGCGCAATGAGTGCAAATCGGTGTTGGTATTCGTTTCGGGATCAACCAGAGCTGTGAGCTTAAACTGAAAATTTGCCTCGAAAGTGATCTCGAAAAGTCCAGTGTCTGTGCTGCAAATGAGACGTCCTTTGGGGACCGCTAGCACAGAAAAAATAATGGTACCTTCGTTTTTCTGATCTTTCGTTTGCTGATGGGTTTCCCAAACATTTCCATCAAAAAGAATCAGTTTTGCACCTGATGCGATGAGTAGGCGACCATGATGGTCCTGGGTCAAACAATTGATACCATTGTTCGTTCCGATAACCTCGGGTTCAAAATAACGATAGTCCGGTACTCCATTGATATCTGGCCAATTCATGGAGTCTGCCATGTTGATATCGATGCCTGCATTAAGAACCGTGCCGTAAAGCACGAAGCAAAATCCGGCGAATTTTGACCTCATTAACACAGTGAATTCCTTTGGATTCGAAAAAAGCAAGCGATCCTTTTCGGTTATGAAGTTGCACAAAGCAACACAAATTCAGTTATGGGGATTGTATAAATGTAATTATCCGAAAGAGGATCGCAAGTTGAATCCAAATTGGAAGAGAGACATTTATTCCACATCTATGCCTGCGGGCTTTGTTTTCTTAAATGAACCTTCAGGATCTGTTGCCGGATCCAATCGAGTGGTTTGTTGGTCCACATGGCGTTTGAGAATGACGTCGATGTAGTGAGTGGCATTGGGATTCACAAATACATCAATGGGATGCGCATTGGATCGGAATTCCACGGGTTTATAGTAGGCAAAGCCATTATCTGGTCTTCCCACGATACGGAATCCAAATTTACCGCCCTTGATTCTCATCATCACATCGAAATCCAAATAGAAAGTGACCGTTTGAGGCGTTCGTTTATTCTGTTGTTTATCGACGAAAAAGCCCTTGGGCAATTTCCCCGGATGGTATTCGTCACCGGCGAGCAGAATGAAATCGTAGTCTGTTACGGGGAAGCCTTCATCATCTTTAACATTGATGATGAGTTGAAAAAACCGCTTTCCTTTGCCCTCACTTTGCAGCGCCTTGGTGCTATCCGACCACGTTTTCTGCAAATCCTGATATGCTTTTTTATTGGTGATCGAAAGCGCATCCAAGATGGCGGCTACCACAGGCTTTTTCTCTGCAGTCCTTTTTGTGGGGCTTTTCATGATTCCCATTTTGTCTCCAGAATGAGAGGCTTTGGGCACAACCAGGAATGGGCAGGGATGGGAGTTCTGCAAAGCTTGGTCCTCAACGAGTAGATTGACCGATACTGGATTTCCATCGTCATCCTCATAGATATCAGCGGATTGTTCCCCTTCTTTTAAACAAAGCCAGCGGTAATCGATACTCGCCGCAGCAACACGAACGACACCATCTGATCCATGTTCTGCAAGGTAGGCATTCACAAAATCGTAGAACTTTTTGTCGATGGTTTCACCGATCAAAACAAAAGGTTTGAACTTACTACCGGTTGAGAGTGGATCGCAATTTAACCAAGAGTGATTCAATTCGCGCGCTTCATCACTGCCCAGTTCGAGCCACTTTAGAATGCCATCTCCTGGTTCGATCCCGTTTGTTGCGGATTTTATACGACCAACCCTTTGGGTGCCTAGAATCGCGAGGGCGGAACCGTGGTTAGCGGGTGCAAGCATGATCAATTGCCGCATCGGACATTGGGCAAGGTTGTCATGAAAATATCGATTCACCCATGTCCTCGCAACAGGACCTCCGGTGGAATGGGTGATACAGGCAAAGGATTGAATGCCTCCGTTTCCGTCAGGCAGTGTATCCAACAGTGCCTTCTGAAGGGCGCGTGCGACATCATCCATCCGGACTTCGTTATGAAAACTAATATAACGACCGAGATGAATATCCACCAGATCCAGAGTTATCCCTTGATCAGCGGCTCGATCAGCAAGAATTTGAGGGAGTTCGCCATACGTTTCAGTTGATGTGACGCTCCATCCATGGATAAAGATGAGATTCATAAGGCTTTGGGGGTTGAATAGGATCTAACGCGGGTTGTTTTGCAAAGATACACTCAATGACATAATTTTCAAACGTCACATTCAATCGCGACGAATGAATCAGAATGATTAAGTCTCATCATTCCTCTTCTTCAACCCGTTGATTTTCTCGCATCACCTATCGAATTTGAGGTAACAGCAAATACCTACGATCTGCAGATACTATTTTTTTTGCATCGCCAACCATTCCATGACGGTGACGGGTTTCCCATCGATTTTCACGGGTGTTCCATCGTAGTCGAGTCTGGCAGTGTTTGCATGGGAATAGATCCATGAAAAATGGCCGTTGTACCAGTAGTTCTCGCCACCGAAGAAACCTCTGATGTCGATGACATGATCGGTTAAGGAATAGTGTACATCGGTTGCTCCCGCATCGATGAGGCGTTTGTAGACAGGTGTTGCGGTTTCCTCAGCAAACAAGGTTTGGTCGTCAGCGGAGTGTATGAACCAAATTGGAACATGTTTGATACTCTCTAATTGTTCATCGGTGAGATACTGGGACTGGTAGCCGAGGGCACTGATATAACCTGCGGCAAAGAAGTCTGGATGAAGCAG
>CAXXVT010000016.1:0-174652 GCA_963676215.2 Opitutales bacterium
GACGACGGTCAGCCACAGATCAGCATACCATTCCGGTTCGGCATATTCCTTGGATTCGGTGACGCCGAGCAGATAGCCGGTGCCAGCGATCACGATGAAGACGTTGTAGCCGATGATGACGAACCACGGCAGGATCTTGCCGGGCATGCGGGCACGGCTGGTCCGCTGCACCACATACATGGAGGTTGCCAGCAGCACGTTGCCGCCGAAGGCGAAAATCACCGCCGACGTATGCAACGGACGCAAGCGGCCGAAATTCGTCCATGGAAGGTCGAAATTCAACACCGGAAAGGCGAGTTGCGATGCGATGATCAGGCCGACCGTGAAGCCGGCGATGCCCCAGAACATGGCCGCCACGGCGCCGAACTTGACCGGCCCCATGTTGTAGTTCGGTTTACCGTCGACTTCCTGCGGGATCGGCATCCCGTCATTGTCGAAGTATTTCTTGAAGATGAGGAACACACTGACGGTGGCAACCAATGCCCCCAGTCCGGTGTGAAATGCCATCACCTGGTCGTAAGTCTTGCCTGCTATGATCAGGCAAGCGAATGCCAACGCTACGAGGAAAGCTGCAAAGAAGCCTTCTTCCAGCGAAATGAATCTGGCCTTTTTGTGTGCCATATTTCGCGCCCCAGTCTTAAAATCGTTACAGAGTGCCAACGATGGCCCGACCATGCGCACGGAGGGGTCACCCTGACGTTGATTCAAATCAAGAATGATTGAAAACGCTCAGGAAAGATCGTCGACATGATGCCACTGGGTCAATTGGACCCTGCGACAAAAAGTTTGGAAAAGTTCGTCACACGGCGCCCGGTATCTTAGTTCTGCCGGCTTTTGGACTCATTTGGAATCCGATCCAGCAGGAGGCCTGTGATAAAAGGTAGCAGCAGGATCATCGAGATATAACGCGCAAGCTGATGGGCGGCGACGAAGGCGGGATCGAGATTGAGCATGAAGGCGAGCAGCGTCATGACCTCCAGCCCGCCGGGCGCATAAGCCAGCAGCAACTGGCCGAAGGGCAGGCCCAGCGCAACCGAGGCGAGCCAGGCCACCGCCAGGGACACACACAGCCCGACGACAATCGCCCCCAGGGACGCCTTGAGCATCCCCAGAAACAGGCTGAGTGTCGTCGAACCAAATCGGCTGCCGATATAACATCCCAGTCCGATGTAGCAGGGCACGAGGATCCATTGCGGCAGAGCGACCGGAATCAGGCCGGTCACATTGATCGCGGAACTCATGAAAAAAGCACCGGTCAGCCATCCGCCGGGCACCCGCAGGCGAACCGCCAGGAAACTCGCGGCCAGGCAGGCGACAAGAAGAATGACGCCCTCGGTCCAATCCGGAAAATCCACCCGAACGGCCGATTCCGGACCATGCGAAGCGGTCGACGTAATCACTAGCGGCAGCACCGAAACGAGAATCACCAGGCGCACGGTCTGGGAGGCGGCGATCCGCGCCTGATCGGCCTTGCGGTCGGCGGCGATGGCCATGACAAACGAGAGCGCGCCGGGTATGGCGCCCAAGAAGGCCGATTCCCGATCCCATCGGGCGAATCGAAACAGGAAGACGTAAGTCGCTGCCGTGACGAGGACCAAGGTTACCGCCAACAGTGCCATCGTCACGGGCCATTGGGCGACCCGGTCCACGACATCCGGCCGAACTCCGCCTCCCATGGACAAGCCGAGAATAACGAAAAAGCCGTCGCGTATCCGATCCGGCAAGGTAACCGGCAACCGAGCCAATGCGCCAGCCGCGACGAAAATCATCGCCCCGGCCAGCCAGGACGCCGGCAGCCCGATCTCATAAAAGAGCGTTCCCCCCGAGGGCGCCCAGCGCAAATGTCAGCCCGGTCTGGCGCAAAACCCGGTTTACAGGCAGTGTCTCACTCAACGAAAGATCCCCTTCCGGACCCAAAGACGGTCACAGGCAATTATCTACAAGAGTTCCATTTCGCTTTTTTAAATCCCGGTCAGAGCGGCCGGCGCGATGGTGGGCCGTTGCGGGTCCAGGAACGCAGGACCGGGTATCTGCTCCAACTCCTTGGCACGAACCACGGCAGGGCGGCTCTGCAGCCCGGCGAGCATAGCCGTCAACCGTGGCCAGCGCTCCCGATTGAATGCCTTTGCTTCCGGATAAAGCTGATACCATCTGGCACAGGTCGCCGCATAAAAATCGACGATGGCGGGGTCCTCGCCCATCAGACAGGGACCGCCCGCCCCTTCGAACGCCGTTTCGAGATGATCGAACGCCTGTGTCAGCCGCCCCTCGACGCCCCTGATCAGATGCGGCCGGACGTCCGGGTCGGCGACATAGCGCTCGGGGCGAAACAATATGCGCAAATCGGCATGCAACGTATTGGACAGGAAGAACAGCCAGGTCAGAAGACGCCCGCGCTCCGGCGCGGACGTTTGCGGCGCAAGCCGGTGCGTCCTGTCGGCGAGATAAAGCAGAATGGCCGCCGTTTCGAACATCGGTTCGCTCAGGTCAGGTCCGGTGAGAACCGGCAGCAGCCCTTGCGGGTTCAGTTTCAGATATTCCGGTGTCCGGTTCGCGCGGACCGACCGGTCCACGGCGATGAACCGATAGTCGGTCCCCAATTCCTCCAGGACAAAGCGAACGACAAGGTTCGCGCTGTCGAACGAACCGTACAGGCAAAGGCGATTCGGGTCCGGTTTGAACGGATCTGGCATGTCCTCTTCCGATCTCGGTTTCTGAGGGCTGAATTTTCAGCCGCGGATTCCGGGTTCCTTGAGCGATATCAAGGACAGATGTGCGTGCGATCCCCAATCTGGCGCCATGACCGACACATCCCTTACCTACGCCATGCGGACCGTTCCGCGCTACACGAGTTATCCGACCGCTCCGCATTTTCACAGCGGCATAACCGATGACGTTTATGCGGGATGGCTGGAAAAACTCGGGCCGACGGATACGCTGTCCCTCTATCTCCACGTGCCTTACTGCCGTGAGATCTGCCACTATTGCGGCTGCCACACGAAGGCGACCCGTCAGGAAGCGCCGCTGGCCGCCTATGCGCGGACCCTCGGACAGGAACTGGAACTCATCGCAGGGCACCTGAAAGCTTCGGGTCCGGTCAAGCATATTCACTGGGGCGGCGGCACGCCAAGCCTGCTTCCGGAGGACAGCCTCCGCGACCTGTCCGGACTGATGCGGGTCCTATTCGATTTCGATCCGGACATGGAACATGCCATCGAGCTGGACCCTCGCGTCGTAGGTTCCTCTCTGGCACAGACGCTGGCGGAAATCGGCATCAATCGCGCGAGCCTCGGCGTGCAGGATTTCGACCCTGAGGTTCAAAAGCAATCGGCCGGATCCAGCCGTACGAGATTGTCGAACAGGCCACCGCTCATCTGCGTGCTGCAGGATTGGAGAACCTGAATTTCGACCTGATGTACGGGTTGCCGGCCCAGTCGGTGGATACGATCCGCGACACGGTTGCCAGAACGATCGACCTCAATCCCGGACGTGTCGCGCTTTTCGGGTATGCGCATGTTCCCTGGATGAAGAAGCACCAGAAACTGATCGACGAAAGCGCGCTGCCGAGCCCGGCCGAACGCCTGGAACTGGCCGAGGCAGTGATTTTCGCACTTCGGCAGAGTGAAATCCTTCGGGCGAATCTCTCTTTTTTTTGCCTGAACGCTGATAGTTTTACGGACTGGAATCCTTTAAGTATGATGTTGGAGACGCCGGAAATGCACGGTGCTCTTTTAGCGCTTAAAGTTGACGATCCCTCACGCTATGGGACTTTGAAATTTGACCTAGCGGGTAACCTTCAATCATTCGAAGAAAAGACACTTAATCCCACCTCCTCCTACATCAATGGGGGAGTTTACCATTTCCAGAAAACACTTTTCGAAAAAGACAACATGATCAAATCTTCATTGGAATATGATTTGTTTCCCCGGTGGTTGCATGAAAATAAAAACTTAGGTGTGGTAAAATCTGCTTCGGGATTCATCGACATCGGGACTCCTGAGAGTTTTCAGTTAGCTCAGAGCTTTTTTGAACACAAGTCATGATCATCTCAAGGGCGCCATTTCGAATCACTTTTCTTGGTGGAGGTAGTGATATCCCCGACCATTTTGAAAATCATGGTGGGTACTGTCTAAACACCGCAATCAACTACCATGGTTATGTTACGGTTCAACATTTTCACAGTCAGTTGTTTGATCATGCGCTGAGAATTTCTTATCGCAAAGCCGAACGCCCTAAAGAAGTTGGAGAAATCGAGAATCCTCTCATTCGAGCGTGTCTGAAATATGTCGGAATTGAAAAAGATGTAGAACTTCATCACATGGCCGATCTTCCTGCTCGTACAGGCCTCGGATCTTCCTCGACACTTGCCGTTTCGTTGCTCAATGCGCTATACGCGTACCAAGGTGTTTTTAAAACTACGAGTGAGTTGGCAAATGAGGCCATCCATTTGGAAAGGGAGATATTAAACGAAGCGGGAGGTTACCAGGACCAAATTGCCGCTGCCTATGGCGGCACTTCGTTAATTCAGTTCTATAGAGACGGAAGCTACGCCGTGAATCGACTTCCGCTGACACAAAAAAGGCTGGATAGCATTAACCAATCGATCTTACTGATCTATACTCGGAAACAACGAAACAGTTTTGAAGTCTTGCGGGAGAATCAGCAAAAACGAAAAGACATGTTTGGTCTGGTAAATCAACTGGCTGATTATGCTCAGGAAGGTGCGGAACTGCTATGTTCTGACAAACCCCTCGAAGCCTTTGGAGCGATGTTGGATGAAGGGTGGAAACTTAAAAAAGAAATTTCTTCGGCTTCCTTACCCGTGATTGACCAAATCTATGATACCGCAAAATCTTCGGGTGCGTGGGGTGGTAAGCTCATGGGCGCAGGTAAAGGTGGTTTTCTCATGCTGATGGCTCCTTTAGAGAAACATGCAGCTATCCGAAAAGCGATCGGTAGCGACGATGTTCTAAATTGCCGAATCGATCAACCCGGGACTCAGATTGTGTTTTCCAATGGTTTCTGATATTTGATTGTATGTGTCCTTCGAATATGACTTGAATCGAATTTTGTCCACTGTTTCACTCGAGATATCACTAGCCCAGCCCCATGATTTCCATCGTAATTACAGGTAGAAATGACAATTACGGAGGTGATTTCAAAGCCCGCATGTTTTTGGCATTGCATCGGAATGTCGAACTACTGGAGCGCTATGCCGTCGATTACGAAATCGTTTTTGTGGAATGGAATCCAATTGAAGAAAAACCCTATGTTTGTAGGAAGATTTGCTCAGAATATGTGAAGGCCCGCGCATTTGTTGTTCCCTTTGCTATTCACCAAGCATACTCGACAAATCCCCAGATGCCTTTCTGTGAAATGCCTGCAAAAAACATCGGCATTCGGGAAGCAATGGGTGATTCCATTTTGGTTCTCAATGCGGATATTGTTCTTTCCGAGTCGATAGTTGAAGAGATTTCTCAACTTGAACCTTTGGATAACGTATTCTATCGGGCTCGCCGCGTCGATATTGAAGTTCCTTGCAGGAGCGAATGTTTCAGCGAGGAAAAAGTTATTGTTTTATCGAATGGCGAGGAGTTGATTGAACCTGTTGCATACCTCGGTGCCGGCGGTGATTTTTGTTTCGCGACGAAATCTGCATTTTTGAAATTGGGCGGATATGACGAGAGTTCACGATTTACAACACGTGCAAAAGATTGGCAGTTTTTTCTAAACGCTTTGCAGTTGGGTTTTGAAATCGAATTCGTTGGAAAAGTCTACCATATAGACCACGGAGAAGGGTTTCGGAATACCCAGGAAAACGTTCGTAATACAGCCCAAGCGCACTTTGGATCCTTTTGGAATTTTGAGTTAGAGCTGCCCTTTCGAAACCCAGACAATTGGGGAATGCAGGGTGTGAAAAAAAAAGAATTTCCAGGAGAGAGGATTCATTCCTTATTGGTTAGCTCTGTTGGGGAAACCCGGTGGAATAAGGACACAGATAGGGCGATGAAAGAACGTGTTTTGCCTGCCAATGGTTCTTCAGGTTGGAAGGGCGCGCAGTTGATGCATTTGTTGCTACAGATCCTGACGAAGCAATCCTCCTTCAAACTTCATCTGAACCAGCTCGATACTTTGGGACAGTGGCAATTGATGTGTCGTAATTTGGGGATTTCTCCAGATAAATATCTTATTGAAAGTAGTGCGCAAGCAGAGGCAGACGTTGTTGAATTGCAGGATGAATTGAATTTTCAAAACCGTTCGATTCGAATTCCTCGATTTATCGAAGGGATAGACTCCAAAACGCCTCAATTTAATCCCTTTTTGTTGAAACGACTTATGAGGGCATATCTGTTCTTTATCGAGAATCGGTTCCAACGGATCCTCGTCTATGGTGCTGGAGAGCACACTTTAGAGGTTCTAAAAATTGGGATCCCAAAGGATGTAGAAATCGTTGGGGTTGTGGTAACAAAACCGAGTATAGATAAGTATTTAACCTTTCCTTGTTTTGCCGTTCAGTTGGTAGACCCCGAAGATTATGACGCCGTTTTGATTTCTTCGATTTCTTTTGAAGGAGAGATGCTCAATGAAGCGAAAAAATGGGATTTGAAAAATGTCTATCCCTTGTACAGCGCGAACTGATGTCCAAGAATGAAGAATGTTGAGTGTAAGGGAATGTTTCGGATAGTATTTTAAAACCGTGTTATCTCGTAGTGCAAATTCAGATGACCTGACGGTCCTTGTAGTTGTTCGAAATGGGGAGGATACCATCTGTCGTGCCCTGCGCTCTGCGGTTGATGCTGGTGCTGAAAGAATCATTGTTTGTGATGATGAATCAAGTGATTCGACAGTTGATTGTATTCGAAGAATGCATGATTCCAGAATACAGATTATCCTGAATGAGAAACACACCACCTTAGCGGCTGTTCGACAGATGACAATTGAAGCGGCGCAGAGTCCCTATCTAATGTTTCTAGACGCTGATGATACCATTTCTGGGGAGCGAATTCAAAAAGCTTTGTTCGCTTTTAGCGAGGGATATCAAGTTTACGTAGATGGGGCCACAATTATCTCTCCGGATGGTGTAGTAATCACGAAATCAGAAATTCCAAAATTTATTTCGACATCAACTCTTTGTCGATTGTTCGAGAGGAACTATCTCCCTGTTACAGGGCCGATCGCTATTGAATCGGATTTAGCCCGAAAAGTCGGATATGATTCAACCTTCGAGACTGCAGAGGATTATGATTTTTGGTTGCGTCTCCTGAGACTTGAACCGCTAGTTTACCTTGATGACCAATGCCACTATTGTATTCACGAACGAATGGACAGTGTGTCGCGAAATTTGACCAATCAGAGCCTTTTTGTTCAAAAAGCCCTGAAGAAGCATGATTATGAATCGATATCTTTGCTTTTTGAACGTTCCGATATTGAAGCTAGAATTAAAAACTGGAGCCTCTGTTCAATGTCGATATACAGAGAAGAGTATGAGCAGGCACTTTTTTTTCTGGAGCAAGCTTATCCTTCAGGGTCTGACCTTTATAAAGTATTGGACGACAGAGGACCTTACCCTGTTGAAGATGGGTGGCGGCATTTTTTCACTCTTGGGACCTTGCAGTTGCTCATGGATGCTCCCGAAAAGGCGTTTCTATCCCTTGAATCTGCGCTTTTGATAAGACGAAATGCGGAAACACTTAACAATCTCGGAGTAGCAGCCCGTCGCCGCGAAAAGCATGGTATTGCTGAGTCCTGTTTCAGGGAAGCCACAAGCCTTTATCCAGGCTATTTAGATTCCCAAATAAATCTGTCTTCAGGCGAATCTCTGCGAATAACTCGGATGCCTCTTCGTATGTATGCCAATCGTGATCGTTATCCTTTGGAATGTCAGAATTTGTGATCTTATTACGCTATGAATGTAGATAATGCTTCCAAAGTCCTTTTTTTGGATCGTGACGGAACCCTCATCGTAGAAAAAAATTACCTTTCGAATCCCGACGATGTTGAATTGTGCGATAAAGCCATTGAAGGTTTGAAGGGATTTTTAAACCATGGGTACAGAATCGTTGTTGTGACCAATCAAAGTGGGATTGGCAGGGGCTATTTTTCGGTGGAGGAAATGAAACGAGTCCATAAAAAAATAGATTTTTTGCTTTCTAAATATGGAATTCGAATTGATCAGTATTTGCATTGTCCCCATGTCCCGGATGTGAATTGCAGTTGTCGAAAACCAAAAATCGGGATGCTCGATAGCGTGATTTCAAAAGAACAGATTGATTGGAAACACTCTTTGATGATAGGAGACAAAAGCTGTGACATTGAATTCGGAAAAAATGCAGGGATGACATCCATTCTTGTGAAAACCGGATATGGAGCATTATATGACATGGAAGCCAAGGTGCTGCCCGATGTTACTGTTGTCGACCTTCTCGAAGCATTTCAATGGGTAGAAAATCGTGTGTAAATGAAACAAAAAACGGAGCAGTTAGATGAACTAATTGAAGTTGCATATAGGTTAAGACCTCTTGTTGAAGACATCGACAGTATCGGTCAAACTATAGTTGAGGCGCTCAAGAACGGCTCGAAATTATTAACCTGTGGAAACGGTGGAAGTGCAGCGGATGCGCTGCATTTGGCTGAAGAGTTGTTGGGAAGGTACAATAGGGAGCGCAGACCACTTCCAGCTATTTGTATTTGCGCGGATGCTTCAACAATAACCTGTGTATCAAATGACTTCGGTTATGATCATGTTTTTGGACGTCAGGTGGAGGCACTGGGCACTGATGGTGATATTTTGATTGGGTTTTCAACTAGCGGGAATTCAAAAAATGTAATCGATGCATTTGAGACAGCCAGGCAAAAGGGGATTCGATCCGTTTTATTGGGGGGAAAGGATGGAGGTCTTCTCAAGGCATTGGCAGACAACTCCATCATTGTTCCTTCCATGAACACTGCTCGAATCCAGGAGATGCATACCTTCATACTGCACAGTTGGTTGGAGCTTATCGATGATGAGTTTTGCTGACGTTCATTTCCTGAAAATTGGGTATCAATTATAAATCCACTGCTTCAAATCTTTGCTTCTTTTTGTTTATTCTTCCACATCCGGGATAATGACTTCGACGAAGTCGGGGATGGCGTGTTCGCTCTTGAGATTGTTCAGGAGATGGCGAATGAGTTCGTTGATGCGTGCCCCTTGTGGTGCGACTGCTAAACCGTCCACGGTAAGGATGGATTCATTGAGAATCATCCCCACACGAAGTTGATCAATACTCAGTCGTTTGGTCTCAGTAATTGCCTGTTCTGTTTTGAGCCATTTCAGTTGGTCTGTCACCGTCCGGTTGAATTGATTTGGATGGGTCAGCATGTCGCTAATGACCTCATTCCTTCCATATCCACCTTCAATTTGTTCATCCATGTGAATTACAGCACGAAGGATTGCAGCGCTCATAGTGATTTCATCGGCCATTGAAATTGTGGCAAATACCCCACCCTTATACGCGAGTAGTATGATGTTGAGAATGGGCTCCAATCGAGGAATATGTCCGATGAGGCTCTGAGTGACATTGGGTAGGTTCTCAAACATCTGGAATTCGCCCGGAGACAGGAGTTTTCCGTGAGAGCGTTTTTCGAGAGCGGAAGTGGGGATGGTTACGTATCCGAGATGTGAAAGCATCGCAGCGACCTCGAGTTGCCAAAGATCGTTGAGTCCGAGATTTTCTCCCACTTGCTTGCAGTGTTTTTGAATTCGAGTGGCGCGGTTAAAAGCGAGTGGATTTGTTATGGAGAGGATCTCAGTCATCGTTTCGATACAACCTTTGAGGGTTTTCTCGAGAATGTCCTTTTCTGCTCGAATCAGGTTGTATTGGCGAATGCCATCCTGCAGGCATTTTAAAAACGCTGAACTCGAGATGGGTTTGTTCAGAAACCGAAAAATCCTTCCATCGTTGATCGCGTTTGCGGCTGTTGTTTCTTCGGCCTGACCTGTAAGCATGATGCGAACTGTGTCTGGATCGAGATCTTTTGCCCTAGTCAAAAAAGCAACGCCATCCATTCCTGGCATCTTGAAATCGGAAACGACGACCGCAAAGGGTCCATTTTGTTCCATCAGCCGGAGTCCATCGACGCCGGAAGTCGCTGTATTGAGATCAAAATCCTTTCTTAGCAAACGTCGAAAACTGTCGAGCACGTTCTGCTCATCGTCAACACAGAGGATGCGGGGTTTTGGATTCATCGTTAGTGGGTTTTGTTTTCTCTTTTCTGGATCCAGTGCTCTAGTTTGGGAATGAGTCCAATCGATTGAATGTAAGAGGCAAATTTTGGCGACAGGCCCCCGGAATTTGTTTTCGAAGGAATTGAAATTTTAAGAAAGGCTGCATGGGAGAAGTGTAAAGGTAAGCATTCTTTCCCCTAAAGATCTCGAAATTTTATTCGGATTAAATGATATTTCAAATCTGTAGTATTTATGGACTTCTACTCATCCTCATCCGGGATGATGACTTCGACGAAATCGGGGATGGTGTTTTGCAATTTGAGATTTTTGAGTAGTTGGCGGATGAGATCATTGACCCGGAATCCTTCTGGCGCAACGGTGAGTCCATCGTCAGTACGGATGGGTTCGTTGAGGATCATGCCGACTCGAATTTGGTCAATATTGAGACGTTTGGTTCGAGTCTGGAGTTGTTCAGTTTTCAGAAGTTTGAGCTGATCGACTACCGTTCGATTATATTGCCCGCTGCGGGAGAGCATTTCGTTTATCGCTTCGTTGCGTCCATATCCCTTTTCGAGCATCTGATCCAGTTTGATGACCGATCGAAGGATGGCAGCGGCTATTGAAACTTCGTCTTCCATTGAAAAGGTGGAGAGAGAATCGGTTCCTTGCGCAGATTTTATGATTTTAATGGTTGTCTCCAGACGGGGAATATGTCCGATCAATTTTTGGGTCGTTTGAGGAAGATCTGCAAACATTTGAATTTCACTGGGTGAGAGCTGTTGGCCAGTCGAATGTTTTTCTAAGATGGAGGCGGGAATGGTCACGTATCCCAGGTGGGAAAGCATCGCTGCAACTTCGATCTGCCAGAGATCCTGTAAACCCATGTTCTCTCCTACCTGCTTACAAAGATTTTGAATTTTTGTTGCTCTGCTGAAGGCCAAAGGATTGGTGAGCGAAAGGATTTCCGTCATGGCCTCGATGCTGCCTTTGAGTGTTCTTTCAAGCACATCTTTTTCTGCGAATACCAAATTATATTGGCGGATCGCTTCTTGCAGACATTTTAGGAATTCAGAACTTGTAATGGGTTTGTAGAGAAAACGAAAGATCCGGCCATCATTGATGGCTTTGGCCGCAGTCATTTCCTCTGCTTGGCCTGTTAGCATAATCCGAATGGTATCAGGTCCGATTTCTTTTGCTTTTGTGAGGAATTCGACACCGTTCATCCCTGGCATCTTGAAGTCGGAAATGACCACAGCAAAAGGTCCGTTTTGCTCCATGAGTCGCAACCCGTCGGCGCCTGAACTTGCGGTGTTTAGATCAAAATCTTTTCGAAGTAATCTTCGAAAACTGTCGAGAACATTTTGTTCGTCATCGACACATAAAATACGTGGTTTGCTGTTCATCAAGAGGGTGTGTTTGATTCATGAAGCGTGGCCTGGATCCATTCATCGATTTTGGATTCCAATCCGAAAGAACTTAACAATTCGTGGTTTAAGAGATGAGAGGCATCAGGGTCTTTGAGCAGATGTGAATCTAGCTTTCGTGCGTAGACTATGGCGTTCGCCACATGTACGATTGTAGAGAGAGAAACTCCTTCTTCAACGTCATCCTGCGGTTTGTGATGGAAGGCGATGGCGTTAATAATATCGGGGGGGAGTCCCCACAGAGCGAGTAACGCGGCCCCTAGCTGCGCGTGGTTTGCGCCAAATTGCTTTTCCTCAAGCTCTTGAATCACTACGGTGTCGGGAGTCTTCATCGAGAAGGGTTCGGACTTGCAGTAGAGTTCCTCAAAATGAGTAGCCATGATCAACCGTCCCATGTCGTGAAGAAGCCCTGCAGTGAAGGCACTTTGAGCTTCTTTTCGTGACCACCCCAAATCCTTTGCTATGAGTTGTGCAGTTGTTCCAACTTCTATGGAATGAGTGGTGTATAGGTCTAGATCGAAGTAGGATTCAAGTTTGGCAAAGGACTCTCTTGAAATTCCAAGTATCAACACGAGTGATCGCAGGTTTTCTATGCCGAGAAACATGGTGGCCTGCGCAATATCGGATATTGAGCGACCAATCCCGAAAAACGCAGAATTGACCATTTGAAGAACCCTCGCACTGATGGCGGAGTCCTGCATCACCATATCGGAAAGGAGCTCGATGGAAGGATCGGGTTTATTCAATTCCTCTGACATTTTTGTGTAGGTCAGGGGAGGAGTCGGTAGGTTTTTCAGTCCACAGAGAATCTGCTGCACAGTTTCGCTTCCAAGATGTCGGTATAGAGAAGTTGAAAAACGAATTGCGTGGATCAATTGCTCGGGGTCGCAGGGTTTTGAGAAGAACTGATGGGCCAATCCGACAGAACCGAGGATCATATTGCGGTCTGAAAACCCCGACAGTATAAAACGGATCGTTTTGGGAAAACGTTCCTTTACCGTTGTCAGTAATTCTACTCCATTCATTCCAGGCATTCGCATGTCGGAAATGATGACGTCGAACGATTGTTCTTCCATTCGCTCAAGAGCTTTTGGCCCGCTGTCCACGAATTCGAAGATCCAGTTGTCGGATTTACGGCGAAGCATGCGTCTTAGTCCATCGAGCAGACTACGCTCGTCGTCTACGAATATGACACGTAAGGGTTCCATTGTTTTTTTCTGAGGTTGTGTTCATTTATAGATCGACGGGTTTGCTCAGTTTTGAAGAGACAATTTCAAAGCAATAAAGGATTTCGGAATTTCCTTTCGTTTCAGGGAAAAGAGAGCAAACTATGTCTCATGGAGTTGAGGCATTCCATTTTAGTGACTGGTTCCCACCGATCCGGCACGACCTGGGCAGGAAGAGCATTGGCATTGGCTGATGGGGTCCGCTATGTGCAGGAGCCTTTTAACCGCGAAACCAATCCGGAAATATCCGGGTATCGGTTGCGCAACATGTATGCGCATGCCCGCGATGAAGATGCAGAAACGCTTCGCCAACGGTATCTCAAATTCCTCAACCCAAACCCAAATGAGCGGTTGCTGCTAAAAGATCCGATTGCTCTTTTCTCAGCTCCGTGGATTCAGGATGAGTATGGGGCGCAGGTAGTTTGCCTTGTGAGACACCCGGCTGGGTTTGTGAGTAGTTTGATAAAATGGCAATGGGAATTTCACTTCGGGTATTTCACCAGTCAACCGGTGTTAATGGAAAGTTTTGATCCTGACATACGGACTGAGATCGAACGATACGCCATCGAGCGTCAGGAACCGATCTTGCAGGCATGCCTGCTATGGAAAGTGATTTATTCGTGGGTGCACAATCTTGAACCAAAAAAGAGAAAATGGATCATGGTCCGTTATGAGGATCTAGCGAAACAACCAATTCCTCAATTCAAGCGATTGTATCGAAAACTGAGACTTTCGTGGAATCGCGAAGTGGAGGCAGAGATTTTGAAAATGTCGGGAGAGGACAAACCGGCTGAGAGTGATGATCCAGGGTTTAAGGCCAGGAACGCAAAAGCCATGCGTGAAGTTTGGATGAATCGGTTGAGTGCGGAACAAATTGAAACGATCAAGGATGAAACTGATCCTATTTGGCAGAAATACTACTCCAATAGGGATTGGAAGCTCTCTTGAAACTCCAAATAGTGGGCTGAATAATGCTTGTATCCATAAGAAGCTATACTTATGGTTTAGTTCTAATTTTTTCAAAACTATCGTATTAATCAGAGGTTGGGCCTACTCCTTTCACCCCAAAAAGCATGGAGTCTCCTCGCTCAACTCGTTTCAACCCCTACTAACCCAAACGACGTAATGACCAAAAAACTAAACGGTTTGGCCGCGCTAACATGTGGTCTCCTTCTATCGGTATCCAGTGCCAATGCATCTGGGTTTGCGCTTCAAGAGCAATCTGTATCCGGACTTGGAAACGCCTTCGCCGGGGGTGCAGCCGCTGCTGACGATAATTCTGCGATATGGGCGAATCCTGCTGCACTGACCTTGTTGGATAGTGCCGAGCTTCAATTAGGGGTGCACTATGTTTCTGTGGAGGCGGATCTTGTCAATACCGGCACCACGACTTTCGGGATTCCGACCCAAGGTGCGAACAACAGTACTTCAGAATCTGCGATGGTTCCCAATCTTTATTATTCTCAACCAGTGACTGAAAATCTGGTGCTAGGATTAGGAGTATCTGCGGCTTTTGGATTGACAACAGACTGGGGTGATCAGTGGTTTGGGCGTTATATTGCGAATTATTCCGACCTTAAGGATGTAAACATCCAACCAACTCTTGCCTACAAAGTGAACGACAAGTTTTCCATCGGCATTGGAGTGGACTATGCAAATGTTGAAGCTGAATTAACCAATGCTGTCGATATGGGATTGGTACTGTTGAATGCCATTGGAACAGGTCAGATTCCCGCAGCTGCGATTCCAGGTGCGCTACTTGGTGATGTTCAGGGAAACCTTGGTGGTTCGAAGTATGATGGATCAGCTTCGATCAAGGGTGACGGAACCGGATGGGGATTCAATGTTGGAATGTTACTGCAACCTTCGGATGCGACCCGCATTGGGCTTCACTATCGATCTTCGGTTGAAGTGGAACTTGAAGGAGATGTTGAATTTCAAGTTGGCGGGTTGGCTGCAATTCTTGGAGCTGTTTTCCCAAACCAGGGAGGTCTTGTAGATCTTGAGCTGCCATCCATTACGAATATCAGTATTCATCACCAGGTAAACGATGCGTGGTCCATTATGGCCGATGCTCAATACACCACCTGGTCTTCCTTTGATGCGCTTGTTATCGATTTTGAACTTCCAAGCCCCCCCACATCAGTGGTGCCGGAAAACTGGGAAGATGTATGGCGTTTTTCTGGTGGCGTTACGTATCAGGCAAGCGAAGATTTGAAACTTCGTGCCGGTGTGGCGTATGATCAATCCCCAATCCCAAGTCCTGAATACCGTTCTCCACGTATCCCCGACTCTGATCGCATGTGGTTTTCTACTGGTCTGGAATATGTGTTCAGTGACAGTTTTCGCATGAACGCTGCTGCCACGATCATTTTGGTGGATGATGCAACAATAAACAACGACACGCATGCGGCTGCTTTTCACATGAAAGCGGACATGGAAGCTTCAGTGACCATTTTCAGCGTGAGTGGAGTTTACAGTTTCTAGAACGTCTTACAGGCTTATTCGCTTTTTTAAAAGAACGCACCAGTGTTGATACTGGTGCGTTTTTTCGTAATAGAAGAAACAATTCTAGTTTCACTCCGTCCTATATTCTAATGGAACCATCTCCCACCCAAGTATTAACCCCTTCCGCTACGCTTTCTGACGAGGGCCTCGTTGTGAAAGATCTCCGTGTCGACTATGGAGCATTTACCGCAGTGGATGGAATCAGCTTTAACATCCCCGCAGGGGAAATCTTTGGTTTGGTCGGACCCAATGGAGCCGGAAAAACAAGTACGATCAAAGTCCTGGCTACTCTATTGGTTCCTACTTATGGCGATGTGACGATGTTCGGCAATGATGTGCTGGATCGTCCCGATGAAATCCATTCTTTCATGGGTTACATGCCGGACCTCGCTCCCGTAATCGGAGATCTTAAGGTTTGGGAATTTGTGGATCTTTTTGCCGGGGCGTATGGATGGGATCCAAAAACCCGCATGGCCAGGGTGGAAGAGTGTCTTCGACTGGTTGAAATGTGGGACAGTCGCAATACTTATGGTAAAGGGCTCTCTCGGGGCATGACCCAGCGGGTGGTTTTAGCAAAAGCACTTTTGCCGAATCCGAAAATCCTTTTGTTAGATGAACCCGCCAGCGGGATGGATCCGATTGCGCGAATCCAACTCAAGGACATCCTTCAAAAGCTCCGCAAAAATGGGACCATCGTTTTAATCTCTTCGCATATTCTCACTGAGCTTTCGGACATGTGCACCTCTGTTGGCATCATGCACAAGGGACACATGCGCTATGTGGGACCCATTGATGAGATTTCTGAAACGATGACGGGAACTTCCACTCGCCATGTTTTGATTGAAGTGTTGCCCAATCAAGAGGAGCTGCTCGAACGCCTTCTCGAGGAATCGGAGAGGGTTACGGAATGGAAGGAGATTGCCGAAAACACCTACGATTTTGTTTTTGCAGGAGATGATGTTGAACAGTCCAATTTGGTGCGTGACATTGTTAACGCCGGGGTAGGGATCATCAATTTCACCCAAAAATCGACTCTCGAAACCGCAATGAAAGCACTGGCCGACGAATCATGAATTTAGCTACACAACCATCATCTACTCCTATGCAAGTTGCGCCTTGGTGGAAAATCTGGGCAAACCCATTAATTCTGCGCTACATCCGCAGTCGACTGCGTTTGCGTCGTTCGTTGGGCTGGATACTTGGGGTTTTTATCATCTCCACCTTTACCTTTTTCATGATTTACCTCACCTCGGTGAATCGTGACCTTGCGTCTTCCCGGGACGCAGCACGGGGGGTCTTGATCCCCATGTTTATTATCCAGGGTCTCATCATGATGTTGATGGGCACTGGCAGTGTCGCTTCGGGGTTGGTGCAGGAGAAGGTAGCTGGCACCATTGATTATCAGCGCCTGACTCCCATGAGTCCGCTTGCCAAAATTGTGGGGTATCTGTTCGGACTGCCCATTCGTGAATATGTGCTATTTGCCATTACACTGCCTTACACCATTTTCGCTCTCATCGTGGGAAGAATTCCATTCGATGTATTTGTGCCTATTTATTCGATCTTTTTCCTATCGGTAATTCTGTATCACATGACAGGGATGGCTGCGGGAATGATCGCCCGTCGTTGGCGTTTTACCGCACGATTGACGCAAGGTTTGGTGATTTTACTCTATCTCGTACTCCCCCAGTTTTCCCATCTCGGGCTGTATGGATTTCAGTATTTGACCGTTCGACCGGTGCTCGCTGCAGAGCTTTTCCCGCTGATCCCACCGCAGTTTATGCCTGGGCAGTCTCCGAATTGGCCAGGACTTGAGAGCGTGCCCTTTTTCGTCTGGGAGTTTTCAAGTTTTGGATTCTCGTTTATTCTGCAAAGTCTACTCGTTCTGACCCTCGGCACGATGTGTTTCCGTAAATGGCGCGACCAAAATCAACATGCACTGAGCAAGGGTTTCGGAATCGGAGTTTTCGTTCTTATTGCCGTCATGATTTTGGGGAATCTTTGGCCTCTACTCACCCGCAACACTCAAATCAATTTACCTATCATGGGTGGACTAAGTTCGGATCAACTCGACGAGGGAGTCGCTATCGTTTTACCACTGATCATGAGCTATGCTCTGTTGTTTGCTGGAATGTGGATTCTCCAACTAGTGACTCCCAACCACCATGAAGTATTGCGAGGGTGGCGAAGGGTCACCAAGTATGGCGAGTCTCGGCTTGGTTGGTGGAGAAATGAATCGCCATCCGGTCTTGTATTGGCGGTGATCATCGTTGTCAGTTTCTTTGCCGTCGGTACAGAGTTGTCTCTGTTGGCTAAGAATAATTTTCTCCCGGCCGATCAAGTCGGATTTTTGGATCGCTTGTGCCTGCCGTTGGCACTGACTGTCGCTCTCCTTTCCTTTTATGCGGCGCTGATCTCCCTCGAAAATCGACGGATTTTCATCGTTCTGCTGCTGGGGTGGGGATTACCCGCTCTGTTGGCGATCTTCATGGGTGCCGCTTTGAGTTCCTATCGGATGGGCATCTATCTGTCTGCATTGTCTCCGCTGTTCCTCATTGCTTACGGAGGTCTTTTTCTGGATACAACCGAGCTGAACAATGCCGACGTCGTGGAGTATCAGGGAATCATGGAACATGCATTTTGGGTCGGGCTTGTTGTGCAAGCGCTTTTCATCGCATGGTTGCTGTTCCGTTGGTCAAGATTGTATTCCAAGCTGGTGCATATCGCCAAATCTGGTTCCAAAGACATCCCTGCTTCCTTATTGGAACAGGAAATTGAGGATTAGAGCGGGGTTTCAAAACGCCTCTGAAGAGTCGGGGTGAAATGATGGGTCCTATTCGAATATTGAGTGCCTCCCATTGTAATCCCTGACTTTCTTTCGTTCCAATTGCGACAATCCAAAGGTTTTCGAACCTTGAAACGTTGAATTGGCACGAGATTTTCATTACTTGTGGACTATGCGAAAATTTAAAATCATTTGCTTTTTGGCGATCTTGATTCCTACCTGGCTGCTTGGTCAGGCAAATTTGCCGGATAAACATCCTCTTGATGAGACTGAATACGAACGCTTTGTCATGGACAATGGCCTCAAGGTGTTGCTCGTATCGGATCCGAAATTGGATAAAGCCTCCGCTTCGATGGCAATTGGAGTTGGGTCCTTGATGGATCCGAAAGAACGCCAAGGGTTGGCCCATTTCCTTGAGCACATGCTTTTCCTTGGCACTGAGAAATACCCGAGTGCTGAAGAGTATGGTAGCTATTTGCGGAGCAACGGCGGTTATTCCAACGCCTACACTTCTGGCGATCATACCAACTATCATTTTGAAGTGTTTCCTTTTGCTTTTGAGGGTGCTTTGGATCGGTTTGCACAGTTTTTTATTGCCCCACTTTTTTCGCAGGAGTTCACCGATCGGGAAAAGAACGCGGTCAATTCAGAACATCAAAAGAACCTTGAGAACGATAATTGGCGGACTTATCAGCTGTGGCGCAATCACTACAACCCGGAGCACCCTGCCAATCATTTTTCCACCGGCAGCGATGAAACCTTGGAGGGTGTACAAAGTGAGGAGTTTATCAATTTCTACAAAACTTACTATAGCGCCAATCAAATGGCACTGACCTTGGTCGCTCCCAGTAGCACAGCGGAGATGAAAGCCTGGGTGACCGAGTATTTTACAGAAATTGAGAACCAGGGGACCGACCGAGTCCGTTACCCAACCGATTACATTCTCCCATCGGACTCCTTCCGTTTGATTAAAATGGTGCCGATCAAGGATTTGCGGGAACTGTCACTGGAGTTTCCAATGCCTACTTACATCAAGGAATATGAGAACAAATCGTTTGCGTTGATCAACTACATCATCGGATACGAAGGGGAAGGCAGTCTACTCTCAGCCCTTAAAGAAAATGACTGGGCCACTTCGCTGAGCGCCGGCTTCGGACTCGATACCATCGATTACGCCTCTTTATCTATCAATGTTGATCTTACGCCTCTCGGGCTCGAGCACTATGAAGAAGTGATTCAATATATCTTCGCTTATGTTGAGTTGATGAAAAATTCACCTTATCCGGAAACCTTGTTCCAAGAGAGAAAAACGATGGCACGTCTGGACGAACTCTATTCCGACAAGGGCGAAGGAACGGGACGGGCAGTATCGCTAGCAAACAATTTGTTATTTCATCCAATCGAAACCGCGGAAAGAGTGGAATATTTATGGACAGATCCTAATCCTGAGAACTATTTTGAGCTACTCAGCCATGTGAAGCCAGAAATGATGATGGCTCTCCTCACAGCCAAAGGTCTTGAAGTCGACCAAGTGGAATCCATTTATGGAACCAATTACAACTACACTGAAGGCTCAGAGGAATTGATTGAAAGCCTTAAAACTCCTGAAATTATTGAGGGGATGACTCTACCAGCGGCAAATCCGTTTGTTCCCGAAAAGGTAGAATTGCTGGCAGAACGCCCTGTGAAAGTGATCGATGAGCCGGGGTTGGTGCTTTATTATTCTAAGGATCAGGAGTTCCTTCGACCCAAAGTGGCGATCCAATTCAAACTGCGTCATCCGAAGTCGTTCGTAACTCTTGAGAACACGGTGCTCAAAGATTTCTACGCAGACGCGATTCGGGAGTCTTTAAATGAAATTGCCTACCCAGCCAGAATGGCAGGCCTTGGTTATTCCATCGCAGCGGGAACGGAAGGGCTTTATTTGACCCTTAGCGGATATAATGAATCTGCAATGATTTTACTCGATCAAGTCATCGATGCGATGCTCGAAGTGAACATCTCAGAGGATAGATTTGAAGCCATTAAGGACTTAACGGTTCGATCTCTTGAAAATTTCCCCAAGGGAGATGCATGGAGACAGGCTCGAAGTGCAAAGAGTGAGCTTTATAATGAAGTTTTCTATACTCCGGAGAAACGGCTTGAAGTCGCTCGAGAGGTTACACTCAGTGATGTGAAGTCTTATGTGAAAACGCTTTTTAAAAAGGGATTCCTTGAAGCATTGATTCACGGAAACGTAACCAAAGATGAAGCGGTTGCAGCGGCTGAAAATATCAAGCAGAAGCTGGATTTTAAAGCGATCGATCATGAAGACGTGTTTGAAAACCGCTCGTTATCTCAGGCAGATGGCGATCTCGCAGAGCGCGTACTAAAACTTGAGGTAAATAATTCCGCTTATTGGAGTGAATATGATCTCGGAGAAGACGAGCCCAAAGTTCGTGCTGCCTCGATGATCATCAATAACTTCATTGCGGAACCCTATTACTCTGAATTGCGCACCACGCAGCAACTGGGCTATATTGTTTCCGCATTTACGGGCCGACAGGACTATCAGTATTCGTTGTTCTTTGTAATCCAATCGGGTCAATACCCTGCAAACGAGCTGCAATTGAGATCTGAAGCGTTCGCCGAAGGACTGGCGAAGGAATTGGGTGGGCTTGAAGAAGCAAACTTTGAACGGATGCGGGCGGCAGCAATTGCTGAGGTAGAACAGAAGCCCAAAAGCATCGGAGAAAAAGCAGGGGGATTTTTTGAACTCGTTTATGATCTGGATCTCGATTTTGATCGGCAAGCAGAGTCGATTGAAGCGCTTAAAAGCATTACTCAGGAAGAGGTCGCTCAAGTTCTTTCAGCTGCTCTTAGTTCGAATGATGCCAGCCGGAGACTGATTTTAGCCTTTGGGCGGGATCACACCGGAGAGGACGAAGTTTCGGGAGGCATTGAAGATGTCTTCAAATGGAAAGAGGCTCAAGGCTATAAATAGTCCCAAATAGCCGTCAAACAGGGTTTCCTTAAGCCCAATACAGTTTGCATAGACCCGTCTGGAAGAATCCAGATGGGTCTAAATGTATGGGCTAATTGTAATATTCTTGTAAAAAGAAGCTCTGCTAATAGAAAACTGCGTCGAAGCGTTGCAAATTGCAGGATACATTGATAGAAATTTCAGCGAATACCCTAATTCTAATATGAGCTCTGCAATCCCACCAAATGAAAGAATCAGTAGTATCTTTCAGGAAAATGTATGCATTCGGGGAAATCTCGAATTAAGCCAACCTTTGTTGTTGGACGGAAAACTTTTTGGTAATGTTAAATCAGAAAGTCACGTAATAATCGGTGAAAAGGGTTATGTTGAAGGTGAAATTGAAGCCGAAAATGTAACAATATGGGGAGTGTTAAAGGGAAATGTGATTTCCAAATCGACCTGTATCCTTCAAAACGTTGCAACGGTGGAAGGAGATATTACTTCCTCCAGACTTGCGATTAAGGAAGGAGCTACCTTCGTTGGACAGGCAAAAGTTAACCAGAACATCAAGAAGGACATTCCAGAGGTCCGTCCGGTTGTTAACCGACTCAAAGATGAAGAAACCGTGAAGGCTTCGAAAGTGGAGGATGAGTCGAATTCTGACATAAGTTTCACCCGCAAATAGACACGATTATGATTTTATCACTAAACGGAAAGTCAGGTCCTGAAAACATCGAAGAGTCTTCTGGCATGCCTGTTGTTGAGCAGAATATCTTAGCCTCAGATGTGATTCTAAAAGGCAGTATCGAGTTTTCAGGTGAACTCATTGTCGAAGGAACCGTTGATGGGAAGATTTTTTCAAAATCAGGGGATGTAGTGATTGGGACCTCATCGAATGTAACGGCTGATATTGAAAGTGAGAACGTTAGTATTGAGGGCGAAGTGAAAGGGAATCTTGTCGTCAAAAATCGATGTATTCTTTCCGAAGGAAGCGTCCTTGTTGGGGATATTGTATCCTCTAGTGTTGAACTTGAAAGCGGGGCAGTTTTCTGGGGTAAATCTCAAATTGGTGCAGTTCCCAAAAAATCTGGATCAGGTTCAAAATAAAACGCTGACGGCTCTGAGACTGATTTGCTCCATCCCGAGTGTTGCCCTGTAAAGGGGTCTCCCGATTTATCCATGATCATTTTGATCGTTGCTACGTTGATATCTGATCCATTGTTTTCTATGGTTTGAAATAGAAAACCCTCGTTCTGGGATATCCTTTGTAATGACCATGATTTTCAAAATACATGGTCGATAAAAGGTTGTGGCTAACCCGATTATTTCAGTTCGGCTTTTGAATACTGGAGAGTCTTCATGTTTAGTCGTTCCCGCTATACTTTTTTTCTCGAAAGTGGTTTTGGATATCTCCAGCACAAGCTAGGTTCCGTGGCTAAAGCATCTTGTATGTGGGCCGGCTAAATCGTGTCAGACTAGACTTAGGATGCTCTCGAAACACAATCACCCAATACACTTGCATAAGGATAGGAATGATCTTTGCTTGAAACGCAGATCAAATGGACAATTCCAGAATCCAGAAAATTCGATTCGCAAAGCGCATCAATCTTTATGCGCTTTTGATGCTGGCGCCCCCGATCATCGTCATGCTGGTTCTATTGTTCAGTGGCCATTTCAGTTTGAAGGTCTGGGTCACATCTTTGGCATTTGTAGGGGTCACATCCCTCATCTACTTCCGTTGGCTGATGCACAGTGTGTTTCGACCGGTGCAATCAGCATCCAATTTGGTTTCCGCCATTCGGGAAGGTGATTTTTCAATGCAGTCTCGCCCATCATCAACTCAGGATGCATTGGGTGAGCTTTACCACGAGATTAACTTGCTGACTAATGATTTAAAGCGTCAAAACCAACAGGCCGTGGAGTCTCGAATCCTTCTCAATGGAGTGATGGATCACACCGATGTTGCGATTATGGCGTTCGATTCGCATCGACGTATTACGCTCTCAAATCGCGCCGGCTGTGAATTACTCAATTCCGTCAAATCTGATTGTATAGGGAAATCGGCAGAGGATTTTGACATTAAAACCATTCTCGAAATCGAGGAGTCAAAGCCCTTTAGCCATACCTTTCCCGGTGCCAATGGCAGGTGGACTGTAAGGCGCAAAGAGTTTCGGGAAAATGGGGTGCCTCATACTCTCATCCTTATCCAGGACTTAAGCAAGAGCCTGAGAGAAGAAGAACGCATGGCATGGAAACGGTTGATCCGGGTGATGGGGCACGAACTCAACAACTCCTTGGCTCCGATCAAATCCATTTCCACCACACTGAATACCTTGGTGAGTCGGGAATCCATCAGTGCAGAGCTTAAGGAAGACTTGGAGGATGGTTTGCATGTCATTCAGAAAAGGGCGGATGCGCTCAGTCGTTTCGTTGGTGACTATTCGAAAATTGCCAAATTGCCAGCGCCCTCGAAGTCACTGTTCAGTCTCAATGATCTAGTTGGGCGCATCGTCGACCTTCATGATTTTAAGGGTCGAACCATTAAAGCTGAAGAGTGTTGTGCATTGGAAATTTACGCCGATGAAGCCCAGGTTGAGCAGTTGCTGATTAATCTCATTAAAAATGCAATCGAGGCGAATTTGGCAACGTCAGGGCACACATTGATTCGGTGTGTGCGTGAGCCGAAACGAATCATCATCGAAGTATTGGATGAGGGACTGGGCCTCGCCTCGAGCGAAAATCTTTTTATTCCATTTTACTCAACCAAACCCGGAGGTTCCGGAATCGGACTGACTCTTAGTCAACAGATTGCTGAAAATCACGAAGGTGGACTTGAGTTGGTCAACCGGGAAGATCGAACAGGTTGTGTTGCCCGTGTAAGTCTCCCGACACAATTCTCGTATGATGTATAGTTATAGTGTTTTGATTCAGTTTATCACTTTCTTTTTGTCCCGAAAATGGGACTACGTGTGTCCCATTTTCGGGACATTTGTGATCAATTTGAAAGATTCCTCCGTGCCGGTAGCCGCTGAGACACATGTATTCCCATATTATTCTAACTCGATCGTATTAGGGCACCATAGTTGCTAGTTATAGCCATACCTAATCCGGGAGCATTGATCGCCCATGACAGAAAATAGCGCAGATATTATAGAATTGAATGGCATTACCAAGGTCTTCCACACGGATGAAATTGAAACCTTTGCGTTGTCTGGGGCTCATTTATCAATTCACCGCGGTGAGTTTGTGGTGATATCGGGACCATCAGGTTGTGGGAAGTCGACCTTACTTTCCATCATGGGATTATTAGATAATCCGACTGAAGGCACCTACCTATTGGACGGTAAAGACGCGAGTACGCTGGACACACGAACCGCGGCTAAGATCCGGAACCAACAAATTGGATTTATTTTTCAGAGTTTTAATCTCATTGGAAATTTGACGGTATACGAAAACGTCGAGCTTCCATTGATTTATCGCGGGTTGAAGGGAAATCAACGATCGGAGTTGGTTCTTCGGGCATTGGACAAACTGCAAATGACACACCGTCGTAATCATTTGCCCAGCCAACTTTCTGGAGGTCAACAGCAGCGAATTGCCGTGGCTCGCGCGCTGGTTGGAGAACCAAAAGTGCTGTTTGCGGATGAACCGACGGGAAATCTTGATACTCGAAACGGGGATCGCATCATGGAGATCCTGCAGGATCTGAACAGTGAGGGATCCACCATTTGTATGGTGACACACGAGAAAGCCTATGAGCAGAGGGCGAACCGGGTCTTCCGAATGCTGGATGGCAAGGTTGTTGAGACCGTTGTGAATGATAATGTGAGGAACGTAGTCTCTGCATGATCCAGCTTTGGTACACCATTCGTTTTAGTATTCGTATGCTGGCTGCCCGGCCGATCATGACGACTCTCGCTGTACTCACGATGGGTATCGGCATTGGAGTCACAACCTCCCAGCTAATGATTTATCAGGGACTGTTATATCCCAGGTTACCGCTTCCCAATGCTGACCAAATTGTTGCAGTCAACACCACCTACGAGGGAGATCGGACGAAGTTTGAGCATACCCACAGTCATCTTTTTAACTATTGGAAAAATCACCAGACGAGTTTCGATTCGCTCTTCAGTTATTCCGAAGGAACGGTCAATGTTTTTTACCAAAATAGGGCGATTCGATATAGTGGAAGTTTTGTCGATTCCGGGTTTATCGACGGACTAGGCGTGAAGCCCTTCCTCGGTGAAGGATTTATTGAAGGGGATGATCAGCTCGAAATGCCTAAGAAGGCGGTTTTGGGATTTGAAGCATGGGAGCAGGATTTTGGATCAGATCCATCCATCATTGGGAAGGAAATCCTGGTAAACGGTGAGTCTGCGATGGTCGTTGGAGTGATGCCCAAGGGGCTCAAATTTCCCTTCACTTCGAGTATTTGGGTTCCAGATGTATTTTATCCTGGGCAACTTGTCGCGTATGACATCAATTCCGCTGCCTTTGTGGCAGGCAGGATTAAGGACGGGATCAGCTATGAGGAGGCTGAGAGTGAACTGAATCGCATGAGCGGGGAATTTTTCTCCCAGATCCCAGAGGACTTCAGAGAGGTTTTCGAAGGAACTGGGATCAAGTTGGTCCCTTATGTGGAATCTGTTACGGACCATCAGACCAGGAATATTCTCTATCTATCTTCCACGGTGGTCCTGCTGGTATTATTGATCGCCTGCGCAAACGTAACCAATCTCTTATTAGCTGGTTTTTCCGTTCGCATGAAGGAAATGGCGGTAAGATGTGCATTGGGGGCGTCTCGACGGGACATAGCCTTCCAGCTCTGGTTTGAAAGCTTCATGATTTCTGCGGCGGGCGCATTAGTGGGTATCATCTACTGCTTGTGGGCGACTGATTGGGGGAACCAACAATTGATGAACATGGAGGCACCTTTCTGGTACCACCTATCCTTTACTCCGACGCTTCTATTGATGATCGGTGTCATCACTTTACTGTCCTCATTTCTTGCCGCTTTGCTGCCGATGTTAAAAGTGAATCGACTTTCAATCAATCAGGTGTTGCAGGATGATTCTCGAACCGGATCTTCTCTCAGTATCGGCGTGACTAATAAAACGCTGGTGGTGCTTCAAATTTCAATCTCCTGCGCGCTTCTGATTGTCGCTGGAATGATGATCAAACAAATCTATTCCATCCGGGCTGTAGATATGGGGTTTGATACCAAGTCAGTAATAACGGCTCGGTTGGGTCTGATGGAAGGGAAGTATAAAAGCAGTATTTCCAGACGGCAGTTTACCAAAAACTTGCTTCGAAGTCTAAACGAACAATCCGAGATTGAGGCGGCTTCAATTTCCACCCGGATGCAACTACTCCAACCGAACTGGTCAATTGGAGTCAAATTGGAGGACAAAAATGGAGCCTTCAGTGGCGATACGATCAAAGTATACAGCGAAGGTATTTCTAATCAATTTTTCGAATGTTTGGATGTGGACCTTTTGGAAGGACGACTTTTCGATACCAAAAAGATAAATATGAGTGGATTGGCGGAGGTGATCGTCACCGAGCAATTTGCCAATACTTTTTTCAAGAGGAAATCTCCGTTGGGTAAGAAACTGCTGTCGGTGCAGGAAATGGGCAGCAATACGATCACTGAGGAATTTGAGATTGTGGGGGTTGTGGGGAATTCATTTGCTCGTGGCGGTTTCTCTGAGAACTCTGATATGGGCGGAGTGCATTTTCACTATACCAGCATGCCCACGCGATTTCAGACCATCGTTCTTAAGCCTGCCGATGGATTTAATCCCTATTCACTGGTTCCATTGCTTAAACGAACGGTCGCCGACATCGACAAAGAAATTCCGCTTTATTTTGTGGAAACCCCGTACGACTCCATTGAGAATGAATTTGCCGGGTTACGTTTTGCCGCTGATTTGTTTGTCATCTTTTCGGCGGTCGCACTCTTTCTAAGTTTTGTAGGGATTTTTGGAATCACCACTTTTTCAATTCTAGAACGAATCCAGGAAATTGGCATTCGCAAATCAATCGGGGCAACCGGGACTGAAGTGTTTGTGATGGTGTTCCGCAAAGGGGGTGTCGAACTAATAGTCGGTTTGATTCTGGGAACTCTCGCAGGTATCTCGCTTACCTTTGCCCTCAATAGTATCTTCCTCAAAACTGGTATCGTTGATCCTGTGGTGTATTTAGTGGTTGTTATGATTCTTACAGGCTCATCTCTCATCGCCACGGTCTACCCAGCGAGGAAAGCCTCATTGATCCAACCTGCAGAGGCGACGCGGGTTAACTAGCACCGGTGATTCGAGGACTAATTATGAAATCATTCAGCGCAATCTACGACAGTAGAAATTGGTACCGGTGATTCGAGGTCTCAATACACGACCGTCACTTATTATCTACGACAGTAGAAATTGGTACCGGTGATTCGAGTTAGCCCGTTAATGTCCATGCACTCTTATCTACGACAGTAGAAATTGGTACCGGTGATTCGAGTTTGATTGAGCGATGAGCAACACAATAATCTACGACAGTAGAAATTGGTACCGGTGATTCGAGGCTCTATCTACTAGCTGTTGTGTCCTATCTACGACAGTAGAAATTGGTACCGGTGATTCGAGATTCCACGTTGTATCAGATTTCGACTTATCTACGACAGTAGAAATTGGTACCGGTGATTCGAGGAGAACCGATTCCAGCAACACTAAACGAATCTACGACAGTAGAAATTGGTACCGGTGATTCGAGGAAAAACACAATGGATTCTGGCGTCGAGATCTACGACAGTAGAAATTGGTACCGGTGATTCGAGAGAGTTCTTTGAACACTACAAATTTCTAGATCTACGACAGTAGAAATTGGTACCGGTGATTCGAGTATTTCCGTATTGCCATCTAATTCCATATCTACGACAGTAGAAATTGGTACCGGTGATTCGAGTAGCGAAGAAAGCGCAAAAGAAGTCATATCTACGACAGTAGAAATTGGTACCGGTGATTCGAGGATCATGTCTTACATATAGGCCACGAATCTACGACAGTAGAAATTGGTACCGGTGATTCGAGTTTTGCTTGACGATATTCCTAATTTATCTACGACAGTAGAAATTGGTACCGGTGATTCGAGCGATTGTTTATCCGGTTTAAGTTTCTTCATCTACGACAGTAGAAATTGGTACCGGTGATTCGAGATGCCGCTAACCGAGATGAAACCAGAATCTACGACAGTAGAAATTGGTACCGGTGATTCGAGCGGATCTTCAGACTTAGGAACACTTCATCTACGACAGTAGAAATTGGTACCGGTGATTCGAGGGCTCAACAATGGCACGATGTCTTGATAATCTACGACAGTAGAAATTGGTACCGGTGATTCGAGACAGTTGATACCGAAATGAATCTAAATCTACGACAGTAGAAATTGGTACCGGTGATTCGAGGAGTTTTACAAATGACACACAAAGAAGATCTACGACAGTAGAAATTGGTACCGGTGATTCGAGCGTTAATTGCGTCCTTATTTGCTTTTGATCTACGACAGTAGAAATTGGTACCGGTGATTCGAGGATAAGGACTCGAACAATTATCACGTAATCTACGACAGTAGAAATTGGTATCGGTGATTCGAGGAACGAACAAATTATGAAGATTAACGAATCTACGACAGTAGAAATTGGTACCGGTGATTCGAGAGCCCGTTGATGTCCATACACTCTTATCTACGACAGTAGAAATTGGTACCGGTGATTCGAGTCCAATTAAGACCAGAAATTTCCAGTTTATCTACGACAGTAGAAATTGGTACCGGTGATTCGAGGTTGCGATTCCGAAAAAGGCAGTAAGATCTACGACAGTAGAAATTGGTACCGGTGATTCGAGTGTGTAGAGGATATCTTTCACCTAAAGATCTACGACAGTAGAAATTGGTACCGGTGATTCGAGCGCCCAGATGCGTATTTGTCGCCGCGTTATCTACGACAGTAGAAATTGGTACCGGTGATTCGAGATACAATAGTATTCGGATATTTCTCCAATCTACGACAGTAGAAATTGGTACCGGTGATTCGAGCGCAGACAATATGAACAAAGAGATCATATCTACGACAGTAGAAATTGGTACCGGTGATTCGAGAGTCTAGGAAACAGTTATTGTATGCAACTGTTAATTGTCAAAGAGCAGAAGAGGTTGATCTCGAGGGGATTATGAGAAGATGGATTGAAGAAGTCAAACGAGAGAATATGCTTACTTTTTCAGAAACTTAAATAAGGTGATTGTGTCGATAGAGCCAATTGACGGAAATAAAGATGGAGGTTTGCATAATTATGCGATCACAAGGTCAGTTTCTTCGTTTTTTGGGTAGCCAAAACGTTGAATATTTGCCGAGTCAGGGATTTTGAAGACTAGAACGCTGTCCCCTTGTGAGAACTGCTTTTCATAATAGGATTTCATCTCGGACTTGATATTATTCAGAAAACGTTCGCTATTGCGGATTTCGAAGACGGAGTATTGAACCCGTCTTCCATAGCCTTCGAGAAACTTGGCGAATTTACTTCTAAGGCGGTCTTTTTTGATATCGTAAACGACGAGTAACATGGTCGCAGTATGTATTAAAAATTGGAGTTGAGTTTAATGGGATTTAGATTTCAAAAACTGGAAACTCATCGGACGGTTTCTCTTTCATATACCAGCGATAGTAGGCTTGAATGAATCGAAAAATATCTTCTTTTCGTTCAAGAATATCCTTCATGAAAAGCCCGGTATATTTCTTCTGAGACTTGAAGGGGAGCATGTATTGCCCGTTTCGAAACAGAAAATCAGATTCATCGATTTGTCCCAGATTGTGAGCTTTGCGAAGGCGTTGATCAATGATGCAACGAAACGGTTCGATAATGTCACATACAAGAGATTTTCGTTGGTAGAAAAACTTGTGATAGACTCCACAATAGATATCGAAACCGTAGATCCCTAACATTGCTTCGATAAATTGGAACAAGTAGGTGTATCCGATATCGAGCAGAAGGTTTGGGATGTCGTGCTTGGTTCTTGGCAGTCGGGAGGTCCACTTGAGAGGCCGAAAATAGGCGTTGAAGAAAAAACGACTACCGCTGCCTTCGATTCCGAGTAGCGATTCGGAATCGAAGGCGAAATCCGGATGTAGGGATTTTAGGAGTTGAATTGCTTTGGTATCCTCTTCTGCGCGGTAGCGAAGGTTGCGGAGTAATTGAATTTGATTTTGAGTTTTCTGCTTCACCAATTGAGTGGCGATAAATAAGTCCTTTTCCTTGTGAGTATATTGTTTTTCGCGGAGGAGAAAGTTGCCTTCTGCCCTGTTGTTGAAATAGCCATCTACCCGGAGGTTGTGAGACATGAGGACTACAGGGAATCCATGTTTTTTCGCCTGGATTAGAAATACGTTGGTAAGGGTGATATTGCCAACGATGAACAAGACAAAACTTTTGTGGCACGAGTGCTTGAGTTTGACTTCGTTGTCTTCATTACGGATCTCGAAATTGCTAGCGGTAAAGCGGATTTTATCTTTTGCGCCAGCGAAGTAGAATAAGCACTGTTTGTAGCGGAAATCGGGTAGTGTTAACATGTTGATGACGTGGGCTCATCTGCTTCTGGATTGTAGTCGCAGATTGGGTTGTAGATGCAATGTTTGCACTTATTTGGATGTTGTTGAAATGGATCGTTGAGTCGGAAACTGTGAATCTGTTGAAGGAGTGATTCGAATTCGTTGATTTCTTCGTTTTTGGGGATGGAAATCGGATAATGTTGGTTTGATTTTTTGGAATAGAGTTGGAGTTCGCGTGGTTTGTAACCCATCTCGCACAGGGCAAAATACTGGGCATAGATTTGGTAGCGAAAACCTGGATAAACGGCGGTCACGGAGTTCTTTCGTTCGGTCAGTTTTCCGGTTTCCAAATCGAACAGGTCTATTTTCCCCATCAGCCCGTATTTGACCGAGTAGACTGCCATGCCTTGCAGGATGGTTTTGCGGGAAGAATAAGTGCCTTGATCGATGTTTTTGTGTGCTGCTTGTCCCTCCTTTTGCCACACTTTGTGAACCACATCTTCGCTGTAGTTTTCCTGATAGATGTTGTGAAAGTAGATGGATCTTGGACAAAAACAGAAGTCGTTGAGCTGAGTGATGGGAATATAGGACTCCATGCCGCCTCCTTTTGAGAGTGGGTTAAAACGATTGGTGACGTTACTATTTGAGCAATTCCTTAGCTACTTTGCCTCTCGTGAATCAAGCCAACGTTGAAGCGACCGTTGGTTCTCGCCAGACCTTCGACCTGCGATGATTCCTTCCACGCTGATGTCTTCATCAAGATCAGGCCAATGGATACCTTCTCCTTCTCCGATCAGTTCGTAATTTTTCAGTTCTTTCGGAGTCGCATTTAACAAACGAGGGAACCAGGTCAGAGGAACGGAAATACTACGACCATCGTCCAAAAGAACCGTAAATGCGTCTTCAGAGAAACTAAGTTCCAACGCATGTGATGGGTTTTCAATTGTTAAAGTATTCATTCCAAGTCTCCAGATATTTTAGTTTGTTGAATTCTATGAGTTTTTGCAACTCCCGCAACTCATGATCCCGAAAGTGCCGGGATCGTTGCAGGCGAACAGGTTCTAACCAGAACTTCGCCGTAGCGTTCTCCTTTCTGACATGAACATGCGGAGGTTCACCATGATCGGACGCGTAAAAGAAGAAGCGGTATGGACCGATTTGATCGACGGTTGGCATGATTCGAACAGGTTGTGTTGGTTTTACGATTGAGCGAACTTGAGCCAATCTTTATTCGATATAGCCAAATTGATCTTTCCTAATCCACCAGTTGGTTTGAGTTGTTCAATGATCCACAGTCCCTTTCTCGCAATGTTGTAGGCTCCGTTTGCGTCTGCATCTTTGGGTTGGGTATCGGATGCTTGTCGTGAATCGAAAAATACACCGCTAGAGTTAGCCACCGGGGAAAGAATAAAATCCTCCTCTTCGGCTCCTTTTTTTCCGTTGTTGTGACGCAGATAAAGTGTTGTTGAAAGCAAGCGAAGAAGCTCTACGAAAAACGTTTTGTCGCCCGCGTTTGAGATTTGAGAAATGAGATTTCCTCCATTTGTGAAATTGATTTCCTGCCTGGAGAACAACTCCTTTAATTCCATTGCAACATCGATTTTTCTTTGACCGCCATGTCCGTTGTTGAGCGTTCGGTCGAATCGGTACCGGGTGCTGTGATCTGCAACGACTTCCCATTCCGTCCTGCTGCCTTCGGCTTTGTTATGAAAACTGTTGTAGTCGAATTTGAAAACGAATCGATCCGATTGCGGTTCAAATTGAATAGATTCGAATTTTCCGAAGAATCTTTGAGCTTCCTCGATGTTTTTGTATCGAGTATCGAGTAGGTTTACGAAACCGGTTTCAGGATCCATTTTGCTAGTATTCCATGCTGGGACGTAGTAGAGGAAACCACTTTGTTTTCCAAGTTTCTGGAAACTCTTGAATTGGTTTGTAAGTTGAAGTGCTTGCAAAGGTCCTCCTAACTCAGCCGAATCTTTTTGCTTATCGACAAGGTAGTTGAGTTTGTCGATCAACATCTTCTCGAACTTTTGGTAGACTTGCTTTTCGACCTTTTGTCGGCCACGCATGAATCCAAAGTTGAGATCCTCAAGTACGACGATCGCATTGTATTGGATCATAATTTGGGTGATGGCGTGGATCACATGAGAGAGATAGCCCTCTTTGAGCTCCTTGATGTTTTCGATTGTTTTCCAATCTTTACGAGCTTGATCGCGACTTCCCTCCCTTTCGTTCAGAAGAGAGTGATAGTTGGTGGTGTATTTTTCGTTTCGTATCTTGTCCCAGTGAATGATTTCGTTGAGTGAAAACTGCTCCTGTATCTCGCCCTTCAGGTTGATGATAGTGAGGTAGAGCAAGTGGCGTTCGCCTCGGTCAATTCCGATAATGTGTGTGTCGGAGTTGTTGTAGAGGTGCTGATTCACCCGTTCGTTGAGGTTAGGTAGCCCTTCACCTTTGAAATTCATCGTGATTGGGACGTGAAACTGGAATTTGTCTACAGTGAATCGCTTATCTTTAGTGATGTCATAAACGAATAAACTTTCTTTGTCAGTGCGCTGCTTGTTTTTGCGTTTGATTGGTTCATTGGCTCGGTGAACAACACGGTCTTGTTCGCTGATACTAGCCTTTCGATAAAAGACCTCGGCCTGACCGTTCAGTTTGTAGACTATATCTGCGAGGTTTTGCTCATCAAAGAGCATTTTCCAGTAAATGGTATGGAGGTTGGGGGTTCCTTTACTATGCGGTGAAAAGTCCTTGTTGTAGATTTGGAATAGATAGAGTTTTCCAGTATCAACGAGTTCGTTTAGGTATGTTTCTGCGATATTTCTGAACGTGAGCTTGTATCCTTGATGCTCAACTTCTCGGTAAAACCCGCTCAAATCTTGATAAGTTTCCGTTGGTGAAAACTGGAAATCGAAATGTTGCCAGTCTTCGTGCTTTTTGATGGATGCCTTGAAGAAGTCTATCAGTTTGTGACAATCATTGAGAGAGAATGAGTCTCCTTTTTTGTGAGTCTCCTTTTTGTAGTTTTCGACAATTGTGGGGTGCGGAGCAAACTCATCTATTCGGCTCTTGGAGAAAAATACTTTCGGTAACATCTTATTAACACCAGGTAGTAGTTTATATTCCACTTTTTGGTAACTGGAGCCTAATTCCGAATCATCGAATACCTTTCTGAAAACTTTGTTGTGAGCTTTGTCCATGATACCGAGAAAAAAGTTCCCTCCCTTTTTCAACAGCACAGCGGTGTTGTCTGTCTCTTTATTTACATCCCAACCATCCAGTAAGGTTGAGTTCTCAAAATTTAACTTAAACTTCTCCGTAGAATACGGTTTCTGAGTCATGTAATTGCGAACCCGATTGTAGAGCGGAGTGATGATGTCGAGTGTCTCCCAAATGGCTGTGAATTCACTATAAAAACGTTCGTCTTTCTCTGATTCATCTCCATTGCCAAGGAGTGGTTTGAGAAACATTTGCAGTTCTTTCAGTCGATCGAGGTAGTTTTTGATTTTGTTAACAGTTGCTTTGTCCGATCTAAGTTTCCGGGAATTGCTATCCCAAGGAGTGTTGAGGATGCCCTTGATGGAAATATAGGCATTGTCGATTCGGTGAAACAGGGTCTCTGATTCGTTATCTCCTTTTCCCAATGAAGCGAAGTAGGATTCGATTGTTTTCGGATTTAAATCTTCCCTGCTGAGTTTTGAAACACAGTTGTCGAGATGAGCGATAGTGAAGCTTTTCTGTTTTTTGAAATGTTTCTCACGTTCTTCTTCATATTTCTCGGTGCCTTTTTCCTTCTTTCCGGAGTAACATGCATCATATTGAGTCTGCATCGCTTCATTCAGGATACTCCATGAACCGAACATTTGTTGTGAAATATCGGTGAGACTTCTGTTGTTTTGGATGTAGATCTTATCCGACTCAAAAGAAGAAAGTGACGATAGCAGTTCTTTGGTCTTGAGCAGTTCGGGGATGAGGTGCTGTGTCGTTTTTTCGATTTGTTCCAATACTTCGTTGTCCTCTTCGAATGCTTCAGCAACGAAGGACGCCGTGGCGCGGTCGCTCAGAATTTGTTTGAAAAGTGGTTTAAGTTTCGGGATGCGGTCTTTCTTTTTGGCTTTTTGATTGTGGAGGTTGATGTATTCGTTGATACCCTGAATTTTATCCCCTTTTTCTTTTGAAAATCCTCCTACTATTAGGTTGTAGAGTTCGATACCCTGTTGAGTGAGTGTCAGGTTGAATGCTTCGATTGAGAAGAAGTATTCAACAGATCTTTCTTCTAAGTGTTGATTGAGGTCGTTCTGAATGTTTTGAAATTGGTCCTTGATTTCAGATCCTGCGACCTTTTCAAAGATCTTTAGATTGTCGATAAATTTAGGGAGATTTTCGTGTATGAGTCGGTTTGCGATGGCGGTGCCTTTATCTTCATCGGAATACATGTTTTTCCGATTCTCATGGAAGCCAGTGAAATAGGTAGTGAAACGTTCGAAATCTTTGATAATCGAATGAGCGTCCTCTTTGGTTTCGAACCCTAGTTCTTTGATTTCTGTTTCTTCGAGATTCTTAATGAAATTGCATAGCAGAGCTTCATTGTCCTTCTTCCCTTTAAAAAGATCTGATTTATCGAGACTTTTGAATGACTCATCTTTTTTAAGACGAGTTGCCACTTGTTTTCTCAAGTCCTTTTGGAGGGCTTCAAATGCTTTCGTTTGTTTGTCATCTCTGGTTGAGAGATTGTAGAGTTCCAAATACTCATCTAACTTCGATAGTTCAAAATTTGCGAGGGCTTTGGAAATGAACCATTTGTGGTAGGCATCAATGATCTTTTTGATCTGTTTGTATTTTTCGGAGCGGAGTTCGTCCTCTGTTATTAGACCTTTAGCGTTGATATGTTCTAACGTTCTTCCTTGGGGCTTCAGTTCGAATCGAAGGGTTTTACTCTGAGAGTAGAGGTTCGTAAACTTGGAGAAAAATAGGTTGGTTGGTTTCATAGTAGTTTTTGGTGCTCTTCTTAATAAAGGAAAGGAAAGTTTAACAGAGGCGTCCGACAGACGGTGTGGGTGAACGTAAGATCAATGGATTTCTATTAGTAGTTCTCATGACACAATCGGAGTGTTTCTCGAATCGATTCGACGAGTTCCGGAGGATTGATGGCCCGGGCATGTTCTCCCCAGGAAAATAACCAGCGTTTGATATCCATCAAATTGTTGAGGTGAAGGGTGAGCAAAGCCGTGCCATCTGGTGAAATCTCAAGATCCTGTGTTTCGTGGAGCTGTTTTTCTTCGAGATATTGGGTGGCATAGGTATCCAACTCGATTATGATTTCGTAGATACGATTCCCAGAAAAACCGCCCATGCTGCCATGGATAAGCTCCAAAACGTCATAGCCAGGATCTGAAATGAAGCCAGTATTCAGGGTTCGCAAGTTTGAGATTCGCTGGAGTTTGAAGGTTCGCAGTTCTTTTCTGGATTCACAATGTCCCTTTAAATACCAATCTCCTTCAGCATTTGTGAGATGATAGGGGTGAATCACTCTTGATTCAGGAATTCCTCCGGGTTTTTGGTATTCGAATGCTAATACGTGTTGTTCGAAGATCGCGTTGATTAAGGTATGAATCTGATCTTCGCTTATGGTAGGACTTTCGGCATGAATACAGGAGATGTGCTCACTCATTCTCTGGCTGGTGATGCTGAATTTATCAGGGTATTTTGAGTTTGCATTTTGGATGAGTCCATTGATTGAGTTTCCCAAGTCCTGAAGGTGTTCTGAATTCAGCACCTCCCTCGCCAGCATCAGCGCAATCTCTTCCCTTTCACTTAGGTCTGAGAAGACCATGCCTGAAAATGCTGCCGAATAGTAATAGCCGTTTTTAGAAGCCGAATACTCTATCGGGGCAGCATAATCATTCCGCATTTGCGAAATATCTCGCTCAATCGTTCTAACCGAGACTCCAAAACGTTCCGCAAGGTATTTTTGAGACGGGAATCTATTCGAGTTTATGATATCATGAATGCTTGTGAGACGCGGAAGAATCGAGCGGTTCTTATTGGTTCTGGATGAGGTAGCCATTGGGCAGTTAACGAAGAATGCGGCTTGTTTGAAGAACTAATCCACGCCAAGAGAAAAGTTAACTCAAATTCTTGAGAGTTCGTCAGGGAGGTCAATTGGAAAGAAAGACGGGAAATCCGAGATGATAAGAAGTTACGAGTTTCTTTTGGTGACTTGAGATCTACATCCTTTCATTGGTGAGATTAGTGGTTTCGATTAACTAAGCTATCGATGCTCCCTTTTTCATTGCCTCGGGTTCGCGGGCTCAGTTTAGTTGGGAGGTTTTGTCAATGCACCAATGGGAAGCTTAGTTAAAAATGTATTAGCGGACAGGTATGCTTCGGAAAGTCTTCGAGCGATCTGGTCTGAAGAGGGTAAAATCAAGATCGAACGCACGTTGTGGGTTGCGATCATGAAGGCTCAGAAGAGTCTGGGCATTGATATCCCGGATGAAGCGATTGTCGCCTATGAGGCGAAGGTTGAGGAAATCAACCTGAAATCGATTCGTGATCGGGAGTTAGTGACCAAGCACGATGTTAAAGCCCGAATTGATGAATTTTGTGCGTTGGCAGGCCATGAGCACATTCACAAGGGCATGACCAGTCGCGACCTCACTGAAAATGTTGAGCAGTTGCAGGTGTTTCAGTCATTGGATTTAATCCTGAACAAAAGCGTTGCTTGTTTGCATAACTTAGCGGAGTTAGCTGAAAAGCATCGCGGTCTTGTTGTCACTGGCCGATCTCATAATGTTCCGGCACAACCCACGACTTTTGGAAAAAAACTGGCTGTGTATGGCGAAGAGCTCCTTCACGCAATTGAATCGCTGAAGCAATTTAAGGATTCCTACCCAGTGCGCGGATTGAAGGGCGCGGTTGGAACGCAAACTGACCAACTGACACTCTTTAATGGAGATGCTGAAAAAGCCATGGAGCTCGATGCTCGGGTTCGGGAGCATTTGGGAATTCAAAAACAATGGGATGCGGTTGGGCAGGTGTATCCGCGTAGTCTTGATTTTGAACTGGTGAGTGCGCTCTACCAACTGACATCTGGGCCTTCCAATTTCTCCAGGATGATCCGCCTGATGGCTGGTCATGAAACGGCAAGTGAAGGATTTGCAAAGGGCCAGACTGGTTCCTCAGCAATGCCTCACAAGATGAACAGTCGCAGTTGCGAACGGGTGCACGGGTTCCGTGCAATTCTATCCGGGCATGTGACCATGGCTTCAAATCTTGCTGGGGACCAATGGCACGAAGGAGATGTTTCGTGTTCGGTGGTGCGACGGGTTCTTTTGCCCGATGCCTTTTTTGCAGTGGATGGCATGTTTAACACATGGCGTTCGATCCTTGAACAACTTGTCGTGTATCCCGCGATGATCGAACAAGAACTCGAACAGTTTGCTCCGTTTCTTATGACAACAACTTTGATGATGGAAGCCGTGAAAAAGGGCTTGGGTCGTGAGACAGCCCATCATTTGATCAAGAAACACGCGGTGGATGAAATCTACAATCGTCGTGAAAAGGCAGTAATGGAGAATCAGCTACTTGACCGTTTGGCACAGGATGCAGAATTCCCACTGAGTCTCGAGGAACTTAAAACTATCGTCGAAGGCATTCATCAACAAATCGGAACCGCCGATGCCCAGGTGCAGCGATTTGTAGATCGAACGCTCGCTTTGGTCGAAGCCTTCCAGGTGCGAAGGTGCTGGAGGCGGAGGCGATTCTCTAAGGCTACAGAAATAACAAAAAAGATCGAAAATTTTCAACCGTTTAACTTATGGCTAATACTGCTTTTCAGAGCAAAATCATCGCGGATGTCGGTATCTCTTTTGGAGATGAAGGCAAGGGACGTGTCGTTTACGAAGTGGTCGACCAAATTACCGAAAAATCAGACGAGATCGCCCTGGTTATCAAGGTGAATGGGGGCGCAAACTCTGGTCACACCGCTGGTGGTCTCAAGCACAATCTACTCCCTTGTGGCATCGCGGAATCCCGCATCCCAAAACTCGTTCTTGGATCGGGTGTGGTTGCTGATCCACGCAAAATCTGGTGGGAAATGACGATGTGTGAAACTCACGGATACACCGTGCTCCCCCGGCTTCTCATCGATGAGCGCACCCAGTGCAGTGATTTTTGCCATCGGCTCTTGGATCTTGGTTGGGAGTATTTTCGATCTGAGATTTTAGAAGAAGAATCCCGGGGATCGACAGGACGTGGCATCACTCCGGCCTTTAGTGATGAAGTGAACCAATGGCAGATTTTTTACGACGATTTCCGCCATGGGAAAGATCATTTTGCGGCGAAACTACGCCAACGAGTTGATCGTGCATTGGCGACAATTCAGCATGTTTGTAAGGTTGATGAAGGCTCATGGAATCGATTTTTTGACACGCTCACAGCGGCAGAGCTTCGCGCCAATGAAGAAACCATTGAAGCTGGGAAGCTTCCGATTGATGAATTCGATTTCAATCAATTCAAAGGAGAAGAACCTTACACGCTCAACTTCGATCGCCTTCTTGATGTTTACTGGCAAGCAGGAAGTACGTTGGTGGACTGTATCACTGATGTGCGTGAGGTGGTTTTGACAGCGTTGGATAAGGAGCAGTATGTGGTATGCGAATTTGGGCAGTCCTATTGGTTGGACAAACGCCATGGGTTTACCCCAAACGTCACAGCCTCTCACACGTTCACTTCAGAGATTTTTCAGTCTGCCAATATCCCTGTGCAACCCGTGCACACGATCGGGGTCTGCAAAGGCTATGACACCAAAGTGGGAACCCATGTTTTTCTCACTGAAATGGAAGAAGGGCCCGCGTTGACGGAGATTTTGAAGAAAATTGAGTTTGGTACTTCGACCGGACGCCAACGGATGGTGGGTTGGTTTGATGCTGTTGAAAAAGGCTCAGCGCTTCGTTATGGTGGATACCAGGATCTGGTGATCAACAAAATCGATGCTCTGACTCACACGGGCGAATGGAAGGGTAAGTTGAAGATTTGCATCGCTTATGAAGATGAGCATGGCAAGCGCTACTACCGCGTGCCTCGCAACGATGCGCTCAGAAAATCTCTTAAGCCCGTCTACATGGAAGTCGATTGTTGGGATGAAGACATATCGCAAGTCCGCAGTTTTGAAGCGCTTCCACTGAAAGCGAAGCAATATGTGGCCTGGATGCTCAAGACAACCTACGACTGCGCAAACGACGGCAATGCTATTGCCATACCCTTGCCCAATGTTCGTTTCATTGGAGTGGGTCCTGACAAATGCCAGATCATTTCTGATGTTCCAAGTTCCGAGGAACTACTGAAGTTGATCGAGGAGTAGGATGGGTTAAGAGAACCATGCGGACAGGAATGTCCGCGTTTCTTTCGTGCAAACGTAGTATCACATGCTTGCCATGTGATTTCTTTGACTTTCGATAGCCCTTGATGAATCGTTTTATTCGATGGCGAGCATCGAATGCTACTCCATCCCCAATTTTTGTTTTGCAAAAAAAAGCCCGCGACGAACGCAGACCTTTCAAAAGCGAAAATAATGAGAACGGATTTTACGCCATCATTTCTTCGCGAATCTTGATGAGTAAATCGCGGGTTTTACGAATGCCGCTCATTTCGTCCTCTGCACCTTCGAATTCGACCCCCACCCAGTTATGGTAGCCTGCGTCCATGACAGTCTTCATGATTCGCCTAAAATCACTATGAATTTCATTTCCCTGAGCATCAAACTCATGGGATTTGGCACTAACACCCTTTGCAAATGGCATCAGTTCCTCCATGCCCTTATATCGATCGTATTCATTAGCACATTCTCGCGAGCCATCTGCCATTTGAGTGTGTTCGATACAGAAATTCCCGAAATCGGGCAGGGTGCCACAATTGGGTTTGCCCACGCGAGCCATGACGTCGGAGAGCCATGCACCGTTGGATGAGAAACCTCCGTGGTTTTCCACAATGACGTTAATCCCCGCCTGGGCCCCGTAGTCGGACAATCTTCCGAGTCCATCCACAACTGCAGTGGATAGTTCTTCCTTCGAACCTTGTCCGCCTGCGTTGACGCGAATGGAGTGGCAACCTAGGTGGTGGGCAGCGTCGACCCATTTGTAATGGTTTTCGACAGCTTGGGTTCGTTTGGCCTCATTTTCATCTCCCAATAGACCCTCACCATCGCACATGATCAGCACTTGGGTGACGCCGTGGTCGCCTGCGATGGTATTGAGTTGGTTGAGGTAACTCGTATCTTTCGCCTTGTCTTTGAAGAATTGGTTTACGTATTCGATCCCATCGATATCGAATTCGTCCCGGGTAATCTTTGCAAAGTTTAGTGGATCAAGCGTTCCGTCAAAAAAGGCTCGATGCAGAGACCATTGAGCTAGAGATATTTTGAAAGGGATTTTTGAAGCGGAGCTGGAGGCTTTCATGTAGCCAGTGGTTCCAAGCACGCCCAATGCCAGCGATGCTGTGGCAGATTTTTGGATAAAAGAACGGCGGGTAATGGGTTTGTTCATAAACAGAATGGGTTTGGGTGGTGGGGGGTAGGGGATTTTGAATGAAAGTGGAAACAGGGATGTCTTCCGTTATCACTCGGTGGAAATAAAAGGGCTGCTTCTCTTCTAAGAAACAGCCCTGTTAAAGACCTCAAGCGTTAAGAGAGTATCCAACCTTCTGGATATTCCTTCGAAAGCAGCTTATTGGCTTCATCGTCATCAATAAACTTGCCCGCTTTGCCGTCAAATTTGAGTTTTCTTCCAGTGCGTTGTGCAATAACCCCTAGTAGAATGGTCTCAGTAAATGGTCCTGCGTATGCGAAATTGGACGACGCTTCTCTTTCTTCTAGAATCGCATTGTAAAACTCCTCCAGATGGCTGCTTTTGATGCGGCGTAACGTCTTCGGAGGAAGAGTTGGACGCAGCTCCATGAACTTGTCATTGGGCAGGATTTGCGCTCTTTGACTATAGGTATCTGTGAGAATAGCGGCGCCATCTCCAATCATCAGGGTGCCATTACTTGGGAAATTGTCTTGATTGAGACTTTCGACGCCTTTCAGAAAATCAGGAATGGAAGGGCGTAGGTCACCATCATACCATTTGAAAGTGACTGGAGGCATTCCGTCGCGAGCTGGGAATTGAAATGTGACCATGGAACTCACAGGGAAGGTATAACCGTTCATTTTGGTTGTGACGGCTTCGATCTCTGTCGGTGAACCAAGGCCTAGTCCCCAGAATGCAGAATCCATAATGTGGACAGGCCATGTCTCCCAAAGCTCCGCATCCGTAATCTGTATACGCACGCCATGCAAAGGGAACGTAGGCTGGATCATACTCACGGGATTTAGAAACACCTTGCCAAAGGTCCCAGCTAAGTCCTGGTGGCACAACTGGCATCATTTTCGAGTGATCGGGTTTATCGAGACCCTGTTTCCAAAAAACCGCGGGCCTATCCGTCCACGAATGCACTTCCTTGACCTCGCCGATGACTCCAGCCTGTAACCACTCGCGGACATTACGGGTTCCATCAAGAGAATGCCCTTGGTTGCCCATTTGTGTGACTACACCCTTTTTCTTGGCGGCTAGAGCGATTTTACGTGCTTCGTCGACGGTATGAGTGAGTGGCTTTTCGCAATAAACGTGAATTCCAAGATTGATGGCCGACATCGCTACTGGAAAATGCATGTGGTCTGGGATCGAAATAATCACCGCGTCGATCTGATCCCCTAGCTTTTCAAACATTTTTCGGTAGTCCTTGAACCACACCGCGCCATTGGCTTCATAATAATTAATGGCTTCGTTAAAGACCATGCTACGTTGATCTGATCCGGAACGTTGTTGGTTCACGCGGTCCATATCGACATCACAAAGTGCGACCACGTTTTGATCTTTACTTGAAACCGTTGGCCCCACACCTTTTCCCGCAACTCCAACGATCGCTACATTAATTTTCTTTTTTGGGATTTCTTCTGTTGTTGCGGCAGTGTTGCCTTTCAATATGGAAGGCAGAGCGACAGCGCCGGCTCCGGCAGCCGATGCTTTCACGAAGTCACGGCGGTTCATGTTCAGGGGTGAACTTGCTTCATTCTCTTTCATAGGACTGTTACAAATGGTGGGGTTTAGTAAATTTTGTTGGACCTTCCAGATCACAATACCAAGCTAATTTGTTTCGCTTGATTTACAACCAAGACAGGGGATTGTTTGGTTGGGAAAGAGCCTTAGGGGGCGTTTCTCATCTAAACTTCGTTTATTCTACTGCATTGATTTCGAAGAGTATAGTGAAAATCCCGCTTTGACGATTTCTGCACAATACTAGCTGATTCCAGCCATTGATTATTTGGTGGATTCTGTTAGGATGTTTTTGTGAGTCGAAAAATTACCCTATTTACAGGTCAGTGGGCTGATATCCCTCTCGCTGATCTTTTGCCCCGAGTTAAATCGATGGGTTATGACGGAGTGGAACTTGCCTGCTGGGGAGACCACTTCGACATCCAAAAAGCACTGCATGAGGACGGTTATGTAGAGAAGAAATGGAAACTGTTGGAGGACAATGGTTTAACTTGTTTCTCGATCTCCAATCACCTGATTGGTCAAGCGATCTGCGATCCGATTGATGAGCGTCATCAGGCGATTCTACCACCGGAGATTTGGGGTGATGGTGATCCCGAGGGTGTGAGAACGCGCGCTGCTGCTGAAATGGCAAATGCTGCCCGGGCGTGCCGAAAGTTTATGGACGCTGCTGGAAGCCACGTCACTGATGCACATAAAGCTTATGGGCGAGCAGTGGTGAATGGATTTACTGGTTCCAGTATCTGGCATGCGCTTTACGCGTTCCCACCTACCAGTCAGGAGTATCTGAACAAGGGATTCCAGGATTTTGCGAAACGTTTCATCCCTATTCTTGATGTGTTTGAAGAAGTGAATGTGGATTTTGCACTCGAAGTTCACCCGACGGAAATTGCTTTCGATGTTGCTTCGGCGCAGCGGGCGTTGGAAGCTGTGAATGGGCACAAGCGATTCGGCTTTAACTATGACCCGTCCCATCTTGCTTATCAGGGAGTGGATTATGTGAAGTTTATTCGTGCCTTTGCGGATCGCATCTACCACGTGCATATGAAAGATGCCTGGTGGGGACACGGTGATGGTACTGTCGGTGTATTTGGAGGTCACACAGACTTTGGCGACCCTCGACGGTTTTGGGATTTTCGCTCGGTAGGGCGCGGTGATATCGTGTTTGAAGATATTATTGTTGCTCTCAACGACATCCAGTATGCGGGACCACTTTCTGTCGAATGGGAAGACGGCCGCATGGATCGTTTCCATGGTGCGGAAGAGAGTTGTGACTACGTGCGCAATATTGATTTCCCCTCAAATGCGACCACCGCCTTTGACGCTGCTTTTGCTAACGAATAATTTAAGGGATGGGAGCCTCTGCTTTCATCCCTATACCCGCTAAACCCGTAACCCCTGTATTCTACTATTCTGTAAACCTATGAAAAATACTTCTTCACAGTTTTTCTTCGCCAGTTGTATGGCGTTGATTGTAACCGCCATGAGTTTTGCTCTCAGAGGTGGTGCGATGGGCTTTTGGACCGACGAATTTGCGCTCACCAACGCGCAGGTGGGCTGGGTCACAGGAACCGCTTTTTGGGGCTTTACCCTCGCGATGATGTTCGGTGGACCTCTATGTGACATTATCGGTCTGAAACGGATCGCTCTTATCGCGTTTTTCGGCCACGTGGTGTCGATTCTCTTGACCGTCTTTGCGTGGAATTTTTGGAGCCTCTATCTTGGAACGTTGATCTTCGGGATCGCAAACGGCTCCGTAGAAGCAGCCTGTAATCCGCTCATTGCCACTCTTTATAAGGACAACAAGACTACGAAGTTAAACAATTTCCATGTTTGGTTTCCCGGCGGCATTGTGATTGGTGCTGTTCTGGCACTTTGCGATGGGACATTTTGGACTGGGTTGGAGAATGCAGTTTGCTGGTATTGTTGGCACCATCGCTTGTTTACGGATGGAAGTTTCTTCGGCTCGAATTCCCTGAAACCGAAAGAGTGCAACAAGGCATTTCCACAGGTGATATGTTTAAAGCATGCCTCAATCCGCTGTTTCTCCTCATGGTCGCATGCATGTTCTTAACCGCATCGACAGAATTGGGACCGGGACAGTGGATCCCTACGATTCTTGAAAATGTTGGAGTCCCTGCCATTCTTGTTTTAGCATACATTAATGGATTGATGGCGATTGGTCGTCAATTTGCAGGTTCCTTTGTGCATCGGCTATCGCCGATAGGCAATGTTAATCTGCAGTGCTATTTTTAGTGCACTTGGCTTGTTCCTCTTGAGTAAAACTTCAGGCGTTGTGGTTTTTGCATCCGCAACTGTTTTTGCGGTGGGTTGTCTGCTTCTTCTGGCCGACCATGTTGGGCTCTATGTGAAGCGAACGTTTCCCTGCCACAGGTGCTCTTGGATTAGCACTGATGGGTGGATGTGGAATGCTGTCAGTTAGTTTCATCCTCCCTGTTATCGGAGGATTCTATGATAAAGGAATCTCAGCTAACCTGCCGGAAGGACAAACGATTGAATCTCTTGCTGCCGCTCATGCAGGGTCTGAACTCGCGGATTTATGGGCACAGGTTCAAAACGCAGCAGGACTCCATGCTTTGGAAACCGTGGCAATTTTTGCCAATCATTCTGCTCGTGATTTTTGTATTGATTCGTCTTCTCGACAAAAAATCGAAATTGAATCACGGATCCGAATCCTAAGGATTCACTCCATTTTAAAAACATCACCTTAATAAAAACAAACGACCCTCTACAACAATATGAAAGTAGGAATCATCGGTGCTGGTGGAATGCTGGCATACCAGTTAAAAGGTTTCCGCAAGGCGGGTGCCACTGTTGCTGCCGTTGCAGACTTAGACCTCGCAGCAGCGCAAAAGGCGGCCCAAACCCATGGCATCGATGAAGCCCTCGGTAGTGTGGAAGACCTTGTTGGGGCGGAACGATATCGATGCTATGTGAGCATCATCGTCCCCAACAAGTTCCATGCACCGCTTTCTATACAGGCATTGAAGGCGGGAAAACATGTCTTTTGCGAAAAACCTCCGGCAATGAATGCTAAGGAAGTGAAAGAAATGATCGAAGTGGCTGAAGCGTCAGGAAAAACCCTGATGTTTAACTTCAACAATCGAGCGCGGCCTCTTTGCGCTGCACTGAAATCAGAAATCGATTCCGGACGAATGGGTGAGATCCGTTCTTCTCAAGCCAAATGGATTCGACGTCGGGGGATTCCCGGATTTGGAGGCTGGTTTACTCAGAAGCGACTCTCAGGTGGAGGCCCATTGATTGACCTTTTGCATATGCTCGACCTGGCGCTCTATTACATGGGTTATCCTGAGCCTAATTGTGTGGTTGCCCGAACTTTTGATGACCTCATTCAGAATAAAGAATTTAAAGGACCATGGGGCATCCCCGACGTGAAAGGCGTTACGAACGATGTCTGAGAGCGCTACGCATGGAGTCATCACTTTCGATGATGGCCAAATCCTTACGTTCCAGAATTCCTGGGCAGAAATGGTAAAACGTGAAGAAGTTTCTGTTACCCTCCAAGGCTCGAAAGCAGGAGGCATGGTTCGCCGGCTGTTTTGAAGTGGATGGAGACGACGACACTTCTATTGATGAGGCGAGAGTTGTATGTGCAGGAAAACGGGGAACAAGCAGATATCCCTATAACGGTAGAGCTTGACCCTGAAATGGGCAGAATTCATTCCGCAGCTAATTTCATTGAAAGCATCGAGGGCAAAGCGGCCTCCATTGAACAATCTCCGCGAGGCTTTGATAATTGATGAAAGTTATCGATGCAGCCTACGAATCCGCAGAAACCGGTAAGCCTGTTTCTATCAAATGAATTTTTCCGAAATATTAAACGACATAGTTTTTAAAGGTTATCCAACAACGAACATCCCAAGGTCATTATGAGTCAGTCACCTGAAACCACCCCCACCTATTTCTCCTGGAGCACACGCTCTCATTTTTGTTAATGCGAGTTTGGCTTGCAGTCAGAGCCATTATCACCGGCTTAGAAAAATTTTCAGCCAACGTTACGGTACAGAAGCCATTGCTCGATGAAATGGGGAATCCCGACCCAAGTGGAATTATGCTCAGTGTTGAGCAAAAAGTATATGGCCTGAGTCACTATCACGGAGTTCCTGATTCATTGTCTGAGGAAATTCCAATCAGAACCCCTGCTTCCTGGATTTTTGCTCGCGCCCTATGAATTTTTACTAGGGCCTATTCTTATTATTTTGGGTCTTACCCTTCTCTTGGGTGTTGCGACTCGGATCAGGTCTATTCGTGATGGGATTGGTGTATGTCAGTCTCACTTTTGGACTGATCTTAAATCGGCCAGGATGGCGGAATCGCTTGGTTGGCCGCACCACACAATTATGATTGCCTACGCCCTGACCACTGGTCCGCTACAATAAGTTCGGCATCATGAAGAAATTTTAATTTTCAAGAGAAAGAATTGAACCGAAATGAACGAAACTAACGAATCCGGATACAGTCCGTTTTTCATCAATCGTCGCGACTTTGTTAAGAAGAGCGCGATGCTCGGGGCAGCGGGTCTGACCCTGGGAGCAGTGAGTCCTTTGAAAGCAGCGGCAGCCGCTGGGAATGAAATCAATATTGCCGTCATCGGAAACGGGGCAGAAAGGGCAGTATTGCTCAATTCTTTGAAGAACATTCCAGGGATTCGCTTTGTCGCCCTCTGTGACATCTGGAATACAATTTAAAGAAAGGCATGAGTGCGCTGCGCGCAACCGGCCAACGTCCAGCAGTCTACGAAAACTACGAAGAAATGTTGGAAAAGGAGCCGAGCATCGAAGCGGTGATCATCGCAACTCCGGACTTCTGGCATGCTCCGCACACCATCGCCTGTCTCCGGCGGGGGAAACATGTGTATTGCGAAAAAAATGATGTCCAATACCCTCGAAGGCGCAAAATCGATGGTAGTGGCAGCGCGTGAGACGGGCAAACTGTTGCAGATTGGGCACCAACGCCCGCGAGCAATCCTCGTTATCGATTTGTATTGGATCGGTTTGTCAACAAGGCCGAGCTTTGTGGACGTATCGTCAATGTGAATGGTCAATGGAATCGGTCCCTTTCCAAATCGCAGGATATCACGATCAAAAAAGCGAGTCTCCTACCGCCTGCTGGCACGTTGAAAAAGTATGGATTTGAGAACGTACACGAATTCCTAAATTGGCGTTGGTATAAGGACCTCTCCGGGGTGTCCGATTTCTGACCTTGGAGCTCATCAGATTGATGTGTTCAACTGGTATTTGGACGCGGTTCCTACCAGCGTTACGGCGTCGGGTGGACGAGATTATTTCACGAAGCGTGAGCACTTTGACAACGTAATGGCGATTTTCGAGTATCAGAATGCTGCCAAAGGAGGTGCGCGTGCTTTTTACCAAGTTTTAACGACGACCAGTGCAGGAGGGGGGATACTTTGAGCGTTTCATGGGAACAGAGGGTTGTATTAAGATCTCTGAAAATCCAAGTTTCACCAAAATCTACCGTGAACCAGAGGTGGATCTTGATAAATGGATAACCATTGGTTATCCCAAGGACTCTTGAGGCAAGATTCTCCGGCGCCAAAAGCAGCTACAAGTGCTGCGGCAACTATGGATGTGCGAGAATCGGCTCCGTTGGCAGCTTACGATGTCCCAGTTGTTTTGAACAAGCCTGCCCACCAACCGCATTTGGAAAATTTCTTTGCAGCAATTCGTGGGGATGCAGAACTGAACTGCCCCCGCAGAACACGCCTATCGGGACGAGTTTGCGATCTATCACGTGAACCAAGCGGCGGAAACAAACCAACGTATTGAGTTTAAGCCGGAGGATTACGAAATCTAAACGAATCGAGTCGAACGGACTCCAATACTTTACAAAGAGCTAATTTGAAAAAAAATGATGAACACAAAATTTATCGGTGGCGCTATGCACATTGCTGGTGACTCTTATGAGCGCAAGTGCGGGCATGATTGACCTCAAGACAGACATACCCCCAGCAGAGATCAGTGGAACTCCAGTTCCGATCAAACTCTCCAACCTAGAGCCGTTGCAGCAAACTGCTCCTACGTTGAAAGTCCCGGAAGGAACGATATTATTGTCCGCTGGCAAGTCAGTGACTTCCAGTGATGATTGGCCATTGATCGGAGATATCGAATATCTCACCGATGGCGACAAGGAAACTGGCGAAGGCTATTATGTGGAATTGATCCCGGGACTGCAGTGGATGCAGATCGATCCTCGAAGCGGAAGCAGCCATTGAGGCGATTTGGATGTGGCACTACACACGCTCAAAAACGGGCTTATCATGACGTGATCGTTCAGTTGAGTAATGATCCTGATTTTGAAGAGGATGTTACAACGGTATATTATACAACGATTTTTGATGACTCTGCAGGATTCGGAGTGGGTGAGGGATATGCCTTATGTTGAAACCAATTACGGAAAGCTTATTAATGTGAAAACAGTGAAGGCTCAGTACATCCGTTTTTACAGCAATGGCAGTACCAGCAATGATGCCAACCACTACATCGAAGCCGAAGTCTATGGATCGGTTTCTGAGTAGAATTTGACAACGCCAACGCTTTTTTTGGTGCGATTTTGAAAACGTGCGAACCTTCGGGTCGCACGTTTTTTGTGCCGATTCGGCTTTGTTCGGGACGCAATGCCTGGTCGTTTTGTAACGACTTGCGATTAAATCACGACCCATTCGAACCGATCCCGTAGGGGATTGCCTTGGCAAATCCGAACGAACGGAGGGTTTCGTGAGCGGAATCCCTTGTTCAACGATAAATAGCACCGAAAACGCGAATTGGTATCTAGCCTCATCTACCGTAGTATCTCATGCTCGCATGAGATTTGGCTCTACATGAAGTCATTTCAGCGGGAGCGAGTAGAGGGAGTCGATCCTTCCGACCATTGATCCAAATCGAGTGGAATCGACTAGATTGCTGACTGGAACCCGAGTTCGGCAATAAGAAGACCGACTTGAATCTCGATTGCCGGTAGCGTTTGCGTAGGCTTCCATACGTCGAGATCGTGCACATCCCAATAGCGAATTTTTTCTGCCCAGTCTGGGAACTGCTTCTGCATCATGGAATAGTGTTCATCGCGTTTGAGTGCGATTGCCAAATCCGCGGAAAGAAAATCTGTGTAGTCCAGCGCTATCGGTTCTTTCTGGTAGCATTCTTCCGGAATCCCATTTCGCTCGATGGCATCCAAAGTGTGACAGGAGATGGCATTGGGTGCGCATTCAATCATTAAGCCGCGCGATACGGCTCTCCAATCTTTGAGCTTTGGACCTTTCTTGGCATTGAACCACGCCTCTGCAAACCGGCTTCGATAGTAGTTTCCGGTGCAGATGAACATCACAGTTTTCATAAAAAATGCATTTCTTATTTGTAATTAGAATGATTCTAATTATAAACTAGCAATCACTCCCATACTATAGAATCGTTCATTTATGATGCAACTTGAACCACAGGCGAAAGAAAAACTCGATTCCGCTCTCGCGAGAAAAGGATTACGATCCACTCGTCAGCGGGAACAGGTGTATACGATTGTGATGGATTCTGATGATCATCCTTCTGCAGATGTCGTCTACTCTAGAGTAACGGCAAATTATCCGGGTATTTCGATGGCAACAGTCTACAATTGCTTGGAGACTCTGGTGGAGTGTGAACTGATTCGGCAAGTCAACTTCGAAAGACAGCCCTCACGCTTTTGCCAGGCAAAGGATAAAAACATCCACCATGCCCATTTCCATTGTCAGGAAACAGGCAAAGTCATTGATGTTGACCTCCCTACGGTCTTTATTGAGAATCTTTCTCAATACCTTCCGGAAGGGTATTCGATCGATAAAGTTGACCTAACGCTCAGTGGTCGTTGTCGCTCTGCGTGATTATTATTCGAACAAACCCGACTCCGCAAATTTCGTGATTAATTTAACTTGAATTGGAAACAGAAAATTATGTCTAACCAACTAGAAATTCGTAACCTTAACGCAAGCGTCGCAGGAAAACCAATCCTGAAGGACTTTTCTCTTGTTGTGCCGAAAGGAGAAGTGCATGCCCTTATGGGTCCAAACGGTACCGGAAAGAGCACCTTGGCAAAGGTTATCGCGGGCCATGAGGATTATGAGGTACAATCCGGTGAAGTCCTGGTCGATGGTGAGAATGTCCTTGGTATGGAGCCAGATGAAATCGCCCACAAGGGAATTTTCCTCGCATTCCAGTATCCGATGGAAATACCAGGTGTAACGATTGCCAATTTTATCCGAGCTGCGCTTCAGGCCCGCATGGAAGAAGGGCAGAAATTTGATGCCCCCGGTTACTATCGCTCGTTGTATGAGAAGATGGATCTCCTTAAAATGGATCGCAAATTCACTTCCCGTTCTCTGAATGAAGGATTTTCTGGAGGAGAGAAGAAACGCTGTGAGATTCTCCAAATGGCAATGCTTGAACCAAGTTATTGTATCATGGACGAGACAGATAGTGGTTTGGATATCGATGCGCTTCGCATCGTCTCCAACGGGGTCAACCTCATGCGCAGCCCAGATCGCGGCACTCTCGTGATCACTCACTACCAACGGCTTTTGGACTACATCGTTCCCGATAAGGTTCACGTCATGTGGGATGGCCGTATCGTAAAAACAGGCGACAAAGAACTTGCCAAGGAGCTAGAAGTAAAAGGCTACGATTGGGTTAAGGAAGAGCTGGTTAGCGCCTAAGTATTAACCTCAAAGAAAGGTTCACATGAGTGAAGAAGAAATGAGTGAGGAACAAACGGTAACGACGATCGATACCGAAAAAGGCAATTTCAGCTATGATACTAGTTATGAGTATGATGCTGGGGTCGGTCTGAACGAAGGCGTTGTTAATTACATTTCCGATGTAAAAGGGGAAGACCAGTGGATAAGGGATTTTCGGTTGAAAGCATTGGATGTTTTTAACCGCAAAGACAACCCAACCCATTGGGCAAGTAAAGATCTCGACAATATCGACTTTGAAAAGATTCGCTATTATCTTTCGAAGGGTCAGCAACCAAGTCGTACATGGGACGAGGTGCCCGATGATGTGAAAGAAACTTTCGAACGATTGGGTATTCCTGAGCAGGAACGCAAATTCCTTGCTGGAGTTGAGGCTCAATTCGACAGTGAGGCTGCTTATTCTCACATGAAGGAGGGCCTCGAGAAAGAAGGCGTTATCTTCATGGGTTCTAGCGAAGCTTTGAAGGAGCATCCGGAAATTTTCCGAAAATATTTTGGAAAAGTGATCCCAACCAACGATAACAAATATTCTGCCCTGAACTCGGCTGTGTTCAGTGGAGGTAGTTTCATCTACGTGCCTCCGGGTGTAAAGGTGTCGCAACCATTGCAGGCCTATTTTCGGATCAATGCCGAGAATTTTGGACAATTTGAGCGCACGCTAATTATTGTCGATGAAGGTTCGGAACTAACTTACATGGAGGGGTGCACTGCTCCCAAATTTGAGACTGCAACCTTGCACAGCGCAGTGGTGGAACTTGTGGCACTCAAGAATGCAAAGATCCAGTATATCACGGTACAAAACTGGTCCAACAACGTGTTTAATCTGGTGACTAAACGCGCTTTGGCGGAAGAAGGGGCCGAAGTGAAGTGGATTGACTGTAACATCGGTTCTCGACTGACGGTCAAATATCCTGGAGTGATTCTCAACGGTGAAGGCGCTCGGGGCGAAGTGCTCTCTATTGCTTTGGCCAATGATGGTCAGCATCAGGATACGGGTGCGAAGATGATTCACCGGGCCAACAATACCAGTAGTAACATCATTTCTAAGAGTATCTCGATCGGGGAAGGGCGTTCCACATACCGTGGACAGGTTCATATTCCCAGTCATTTGAAAAACTGTAAGAACAATACCGAGTGTGATGCTTTGTTGATCAATACCAACAGCCAAACCGATACGTTCCCCGCCATTACCGTGCGAGGAGAAGGGAATTCGGTGCAGCATGAAGCGAGCGTCTCGAAAGTAAGCGCCGAGCAGATTTTCTATATGATGCAGCGAGGTTTAAGTGAAGGGGAAGCCATGAGCTTGAGTGTGAATGGGTTTGTGAACGATCTCGTGAAGTTTTTTCCGATGGAATACTCGGTGGAACTAAAGCGCCTGATCGATCTGGAAATGGAAGGCTCAGTGGGATAATCGACGAAGTCGTCTGACAACATTCGAAAAACAGAATAAAATGAGTACAACTTTAGCGAATACTCCAAACTCAGTTCCAAGTGGACCGATTGGAGAATCATCGACCTTTCAATCATTCATCGATTCACATGCGGGAGAAAATTCCTGGATTGAAGGGAAACGAAAAGAGGCTTGGAAGCAGTTTAACGAACTTGAGCTCCCCCGGCGAAAAGATGAGAGTTGGCGCTTTGCAACCAGAGTTAATCTGGATTTTGCAGATTACCATCTCGTGGAAGCTCCATCTGAGCAGGTGATCCAAGAGGTGGTCGAAAAATCCAACTTTCATTCCAAAACGGAAGCTCGGTTGATTTTTGCAGACAACCATCTTGTGCATGCCGATCCGATCTCTGAAGAGCTGCAATCCAAGGGAGTGATCCTTGAGTCACTGGCGGATGCGATTACGAAACACGGTGATCTGATTGAGAAACACTTGTTTCAGGAAGAAGCCCATCTTGGAAGTGAAAAGTTCATGGCGCTCCATCAGGCTCTCTCTCATTGTGGTGGTGTCGTTTACGTTCCGAAAGGAGTAGTGATTGATGATTCAATTCTCATCTACCATTGGACGACGCAGGCAAATGTGGCGGTTTTCCCTCACACTTTGATCATTGCAGAGGAGTCCTCGAAGGTAAACGTCATCGATGTTTACCAATCTCTGGACAGCAAATTGCCAGCTCTCGCTATTGCTTCGGGTAACATTTATGCGGGACAAAACTCTCAGGTCCTCCGTAAATGTGTGCAGAATTGGAGTGATGAAACACTCTCTTTTCAGGCAGATGCGACCGCAGTGAAGCGCGATGGTGTTACAAAGACACTTTCGGTCAACCTGGGTGGCAAACGATCTCGGTTTGAAAATCAGGTTCGTATGGCGGAAGCTGGTTCGCATGCTACGCTCTATTCTTTGACTGTCGCCCAACGCGACCAGGAGTTCGACCAACGCACCTTCCAGGCGCATGATGCGCCTCACGCGGTATCCGATCTCCTCTATAAGAATGCATTGCTGGATGATAGCCGCACGATTTTTTCCGGTATGATTAAAGTCGCCAAGGATGCGCAACAGACCGACGCATACCAGACCAATCGCAACTTGCTTCTCAGCCCAACTGCAGATGCAAATTCACTCCCCGGCTTGGAAATTCAAGCCAACGATGTGAAGTGCAGTCATGGAGCCACTACGGGCCAATTGGACCCTGAAGAATTGTTCTATATGATGCAGCGTGGCATTCCTAAACGCACAGCGCAGCAGCTACTGGTGTTTGGATTCTTCGAAGAAGTGATCGAAAAGTTCGATGATGAAGAAATTCAGGAAAGTGTGCGCAAACTTGTGCACTCGAAGTTTCATCTCTAATCTTTATCCAATCAACCGGGGGATGGCACTTTCCCTCGGTTTGATTCTCTTTAAACCACACGAAATTTTAAGACATTATGGAAGATGATCGCACGCTCACTCGCGATGTAGAGGCTACCTTGATCCCGCAAGGTGAACCCTTCACCTTGAATGAAGGAACTCAAGTCGTGATTACTCACCGCTTGGGTGGAAACTTCACGGTAATGACCTCCAACGGGATGTTTCGAATTTCCCGGCAAAACGCGGATGCTCTCGGTGAAACCCCCGAAGAGGTGACTCCCGTTGAAAGCACTGCCAAAAAGTCCAGTGCCGGAGCAGAACCAGAAATTGAAGATATTTGGGCGGCTCTAAAAGGGGTATTTGATCCAGAAATTCCAGTGAACATCGTGGATTTGGGTCTGGTTTATAGCGTGAATTTTCAGAAAAAAGACGATGCAAATCACGTGGAAGTGGCTATGTCATTGACTGCTCCCGGATGTGGAATGGGTCCTGTCATCGCAGAAGATGCAAAATTTCGCATCCTCGAATTGGATGGAGTTGATACCTCCAATGTAGAGATCGTATGGGACCCACCCTGGCATCAGGATATGATCTCCGAAGAGGGAAAAATGGAATTGGGACTGATTTAGGTATTATTTGCGTTTAAAAGACTCCAATCTGAAACAGATCTCATGCGAGCATGAGATACTACATTCAGGTTGCGAAGTTGTGTATTCAACAGTCGCATCGGAAATTGTACCGCATGGTATGATGAATAGCAGTTGGCAAAAACAACTTTTGTAACGAAAGAAGAATTTACGTGCTGTCTATAAACCCATGAATGAATTCATGGGCTCCAGAACACGATGACGGAGGCAATGATTTTCGTTTGGGTTGAAGTGAGGGATTAGCTTGAGCTAGAGCATTCTGCGTTTACTTCTGCCAAACGTGTCAGCTTAAATGCAGGAAGCTCTAAAGGGTCCATTTGGCAGATTCTCAGTCTTTCCCACGGAAGGGCACAACGTATTGAAGGGCCATGTCCCACGGAAAAAAGATCCAGGTGTCCTGGCTCACTTCGGTGACATAGGTGTCGATCGTGTCACATCCGTCCGGTTTTGCGTAAATGGTTGCATAATGAGCTTTGGGATAAAGTTTGCGCACATATCGCAGGGTCTTTCCTGAGTCGACGAGGTCATCGACAATCAAGACATCTTCACCATCTCCCATGAGTTCACTATTGGGCATCTTCAAAACTCGGATCTCAGATTGGTCCTGGTGGTCGTAGGACTTCACGCAAATGGTTTCGACCGTGCGGATATCAAGTTCACGAGCAACAATTTGGGATGGCACCATTCCCCCCCGCGTAACTGCAACAACCGCTTTGTATTGTCCTTTGCCGTCGCCGTTAGCCAGTCTCCATGCGAGCGCCCTTGAGTCGCGGTGCAGTTGCTCCCAGCTAATATGAAACCCTTTTTCGTGTGGTAGTTGAACGCTCATCTTTTGAATAGTAAGAATCTTGGCACAATAGTGAAATTTCCGTGTTTGGACTAAATTCTGCCTTATGTTAAATGGGCTTTCCATTCGGCTTCTTTGAAGCCAACAGCATTCCATTTTTGTGATAGAAGGAATGGACGTTTCACCAAATTTCCATTCGAGTGCAACAGATCAATTGCTTCTGACTCAGTCATAGTGGGAAGTTTGTCTTTGAGGCCCTGACCGCGATAGTCCATGCCGGAAGTGTTGAAGAGTTTCCGGATATCACCTTCATAGGATGACAGCATCTCCTTGAGTTCTGGGATGCTTGGAGGGGTGTCCCTGATGGGCATTTCATCGTATGCGATCCCTTCGCTATCGAGCCATTTCGTCGCTTTGCGACAGGTGCTACATTTTTGATAAGTGTAAACCTTCATTGTTCGAGATTCCTACAGTGGGTGAGTGGGAAGGTCAATAAGCCAATGTTGCAGATGATGGGATTCGTGCTTTCTTGAGAAGAAGATGATCCGTATGAAAGTTTGTGAACCGATGTAGTCTGGGTATTTCGGAGACAAAATTTTTCGCATTTAGTTAACATGGAACGTAGTATCGTATGCTTGCATGCGATCTCTTTTGTGCGGGTGCATACTTATCGTGATAATAGAACATTCGATGACGAGCATCGAATACTACAACCCAGAATCTCTTCTTTTACGATTTACGGAACTGATCCTTGGAGATTACTATTTGTTGTGCTGGAGGTGATTTACGAGGATTCCCATTTGATCGCAATTAACAAGCCCTCGGGTTTGTTGGTGCATCGATCGATGATGGATTCAGCAGCGACAGAATTTGCCATACAGCTGTTGCGGGATCAGATCGGAAAGTGGGTGCAACCAGTGCACCGTTTGGACCGTCCCACTTCTGGGGTATTGCTCTTTGCGTTGGATAAAACAGTGGCGAACCAGATGATGGAGCAGTTTGCCGAGCATCTCCCCTGCAAGAAATATCTGGCGATTGTTAGAGGGTATTGTGAAGGGGATGGAACGCTCGACTATGAACTAAAGCGGGAAGTTGATAAATATACTCAGGCTTCCACTTCGGTGCTGCAGGAAGCCGTCACTCACTGGAATTGCAAGAAGACAGTCGAACTGCCCTATGCTGTGGGAAAATTTGAAACGGCTCGGTTTTCACTAATGGAGTTGCGTCCCGAAACGGGAAGAAAGCATCAACTTCGCCGGCACATGGCCCACCTGCGGCATCCCATTATCGGGGATACCCGTCATGGTGATGGCATACAAAATCGGTTTGCCAGAAAAACTTTTGAGGTTCATCGGCTATTGTTGCACGCAAATTATTTGGAATTCGACCATCCTGTTTCAGGCGAAAAGGTAACGATCAATGCCGGTCTGGATGAAGTCTTTGAGAGGATGATCAATCTGTTTTGATTGCAAAAAAAGCGCCCCTTACAGGACGCTTTTTCCATGCAAATTTAACTGATGGGTTAGGGGATTTAGAGCGAGTTCGCTGCCAACAATGTTGGAAATTCATTGTCGGCTTCAAAAATGATGGGCTGAAGCGCAGTGACATGCCCGCCTGGATTTTCGAATGCCCAACGGCGAACCATTGCTTTTGAGTATTTCGCCAATTTGTCATTAGAAGAACGAATGACCTGGATATCTGATACTCTGCCTGCTTCGGAGATATTGAACTGTAACAATACATGGCCATCTACTCCAGAAATTGAGTTCGGCATTTCTGGAACCGACTGATCGATGAGTGCCGGAATGGCACCGTAGTGGATTTCTTGGGCGGGGAGATCGATAATGGCTGTGGTTTGCTCTGCGGCATTGGCGGCTATGGAGAGGATTCCAATCAAAGCGGCGATGGTGATCTTTTTTTTCATACTATTTCCTCCGAGGGTAAGTGTTTTATTCGAAAAGCGAGTAATTTGGTGTAACTGAAAATTCGGCTTAAAGTTACAGAACTGTAACTTTGTGACAGTAATGTAACCTTAGGGGATCTAATATTGAAGTGCGAAGTGGCCTTAAACTGAAATTGTAACATTTCTCCTGTTAAAGTTTCTTTTCTGAGTGGAATGTGTAGAGTTAGGTCCATGAAAACTATCCTTGTGACAGGTGCGAATCGAGGTATTGGCGAAGCCATCGCGAACATTTTGTCGGAGAAAGGACACCGAGTCATTCGAGCAGCCAGGACATTGCCCGAAGTCGCCACTGAAGATTGGGTGCAACTCGACCTTCTGGACCCTGGCTCGATCGATCATATGGTTGCCAATGTGGAACGTTTGTGTGGTGCGCGGGGACTGGATGTATTGATTAACAATGCTGCAATCCTTTTGGGTGCGGAAATGGCCATGGAAGAATTGACGGTCGATTGCTTGCAGCAAACGTTGGATGTCAATTTGTTCGGAGTTCTTCGGGTCAGTAATGCCTTCTTTCCATTGCTTAAATTGAATCGACGGGCGCATGTCATTAACATGAGCAGTCTGGCGGGGCAACTGAGTGAACCCATCCATGTGAACCCAGCTTATTGTATTTCGAAAACGGCCTTGAACGGACTGACGGTGCAGCAGGCGATGGCTTGGGAGCGCTATGGTATTCGGGTGAACTGCTTGAGCCCAGGGTGGGTGAAAACAGAAATGGGAGGATCGCAGGCACCACTCACGGTTGAAGAGGGTGCAGATACCCCAGTGTGGTTGGCCACCGAGGCGCCGGAGCATCTTACAGGAAAATTTTTCACCGAACGCACGATCATAGATTGGTGATGGATGCGGAATCTAGAGAAGGGTTTCCCAACGACATTGTGAAAGTTGGGACCTATCGAAGTCCTCGCCAGGCGAACGATGATACGTTACTGATTTTGTCGATGGGGCTTTCTTATTGGATGGTCCCGACTGAAGAGGGCTACGAAGTGAGAGTCGAAACGGCGGTGGCAGAGGATGTGATCTTGCAGCTCGAACGCTCTCGATCAGAAAACCGTTTCTGGCCAAGGGCAGGATGGGGCATTGGAGATGCTGAATCGCGGGAAGCTGGGTCAGCTGCCAGTGTTTGGGGTTTTCTGACTTATGCATTGGTTTTGTGTCTGACCTATCTTGCGCAGTTGCATTGGGCGAGAAGTTTTGTGGAAGCGGGGCGAATGGATGTTCAGGCTGTGTGGAAAGGGCATGAATGGTGGCGCGTTATAACTGCGCTGACTTTACATGCTGACATCCCTCACTTACTAGGGAATTTGGGGTTAGGGTGTTTTTTTGCGATATTCGTTGCCCAAGCTTTTGGATCCCGACTGGGGTGGAGTTTGATCTTGTGGAGTGGAGCGTTGGGAAACCTGTTTAATGCTGGCATCCATTCGGGGGAAGCCTATTTTTCGATTGGTGCGTCTACAGCTGTATTTGCCGCGGTAGGAATCCTTTCAGGCAATGCCATGGCACGAATGATTCAGTATCGAAGTTTTCTACTGTTGAGGGATGTGATGATCCCAGTGTTTGTTGCCTTTGTGGTTCTGGCTTGGTGGGGAAGCTCAGGTGAGAATACAGACATCATCGGGCATTTGATGGGTTTACTTTCTGGATTATTACTGGGTTATCTTTTCAAAAAAAACTCTCTTCCGTCGAATGGTTGGGTGATGGGTGGCGTGGCGATCTTTTCCCTGGCGATGATCCCGATTGCCTGGTGGTTCGCGATCAGATAGAGGAATTTCTCGATTTTTAAAGGGCTGTTCCCTGTTCGTAGTATCGTATGCTTGTTGATGATCGTGAGCTAGTCGAACGGCATGCGATTTGTTTGATTTTGAGGATACCTATAATTCGATGGCGAGCATCGAATGCTACAAGTGAATACGTTGCGGACAGGAATGTCCGCGTTCCTCTCGAGGCAGCCGTAGCATCGCATGCTTGCATGCGATTTATTTAGATGGAAAAGAGTTCGCGAGGGCAGGGTAATTCGATGGCGAGCATCGCATGCTTGCTACAGGATTGTCGGAACCCAAACTCCCCCACCTTTACAACTTATTCACATTCGACCTTTCTTGTTTGTGAAAACAATTCATGTTGGGCACGCTTAATCTCGATTGATTAGTGCATCCTGTCCGCTCGGGATGCATCGCTTATAAAAACCTAATTGTTCTCGCAAGATGAACCAAAAGACAGTTGTCGCTGTCGCCATCTCTATGATGGTGACCGGGGTCGTTGTGGCCCTTATTATATCGCGACCGTGGATTGCGTTTCGCAATGTACAGCCGCTCCGGGTAACCGGATATGCAGAAATTCCGGTAAAGGCTAACATTGGCATCATGAGTGCCACCGTTACCGTTACCGGGGAAACTACCAAATATGCCTATGAAACCGCCGAGCATCAACTCGATCGGATTCGGGCGTTGTTGATCGAGGAGGATTCGAAAGAATTCGAGATCGTTGAATCCGCTTCTGATATTTCCGAGGTGCTCAAAATTGGGCCTGATGGAAAACGGACGAACAAGATCGATTATTATGCTGTTCGAAGAACGCTTCGTATCGAATCCACTAATGTGGAAATGATGGAAATGCTTTCTCGATCGATCTTTGACCTTAATGCCGATGGCATGAGGGTCAAAGTGTCTGGGCCGCGGTATCTCATCACAGATTTGGGCGAAACGAAGCTCAAATTAGTGAAAGAGGCGACCCTCAATGGGATGGAACGTGCCAAAACCATCGCCAAAAACGCGAAGGCAGGGCTCGGAGATTTGGTGTCCGCTCGTCAGGGCGTCATTCAAATCACCCAACCCAATTCCACGGATACATCCGATTGGGGAACCTATGATACTTCCACTATCGCAAAGGTAGCGAAGATCACGGTTCACCTCGAATTGGGGATTAAATAGATCTCAAGGTTGGGTCTGGAAGGAGAAAAACCTTTGGAGATACCCCAGACTCAATAAAAAAGGAAGGGATGATCGCGACAGCATAGCATGAAGGGCGATCATTCCTTCCGATTGTTTCCTCCTTCCAAATATCAGTTACAGAATGGATTCTTTATGATCGCAGGCTCGATATTTGGAGGCAGGTTTAGTTTTAACAGATGATCGCCCGATTTATTTGGCTGTTTGAGGGAGAGCGAAGTGCCCTCGCTGAGCGGTTGATCGGCAACTGTTTGATGTGACAACTATTTCAATTGCGGGGTAGTTTTATGTTTTTCCTCCTAACGAAGAATGCTCAAGGGAATGTATGGAAATTTCAACGTTGTTCGAATTTCCAGACATTCCCTTGTTCTACTGAGTTAAATGGAATCTGCATTGCGTAGGAGGTAGGGGTTCCGCTTGCGGAATTCGCGGTCAGTGAGGATTTCGGATTTGCCAAGGCAAACCCCTACAAAAAATGTCATACCTATGAATTCGAATCATTCATTTGTCGCGTATCTGAGTATCATTGCTGTCTATTTAACTAAGTAGAACTAGACGGACTGACAGTCCTCGATACTTTCATCGGGCACTACCATTTATCGCTAGCTTTGTCGTATATTCGGAGACGTTTTTTGAGCTTCTGGATATCTCGAAGCATCTTCCATCCATCCCGTAGGGATCGCACTGTGCTCGTGGGAGACTCAACCCAGGGGAGTTCTTGTTCTACAATCTGTAATCCTTGTTGCATCGCGAGCGCCAGAAGTTCTCCATCGAACGCAAAACGATCAATTTTGAAGCGTCGTCGCAGGCGTCGATAAGTGGAAGCTGGGATCATTTTGAACCCGCATTGTGGATCCGAAACATCCAGCTTCAGTTGCTTTCGAACATAGTTGGCAAACAAGCTTCCCATGATTCTTCGTTTGAAAGATCGAGTTTCTTTGGATGGTTTGGGACGAACTCCGCAACGGATTTGCTCCGGGTTTTGTAGTGATTCCAGCAGTTGCTCTGCGACCGATTGGGCGGGAACACTGCCATCTGCATCCACAAATGCGAGGACTTTGATGGTTTCTGGGGCGGTGTTCCATGCTTGCCGGATCGCGTAACCCTTTCCAAAGTTTTGCTCTAGGAGCATAGGAGATGAGAGTATCGCATGCTCTGAATGGAGCCGGGAAACCCAGCTAGCGAGCAATTTTTGCAATAAGCGTGAGGACCCATCATCGACGATAACCACTTCTACGGGGACTTGATAAGATTCAAGCGTCTGCAATAGAATTGGAAGGTAGCTTTTTAGAGAATCCAGACTCTGAAAGTGGGGCAGCGCCAACCGGATTATTGGCTCATGGTGGGCGTTGGTTTCAATGGGGTGCATGAAGTCTGTGGAATTTGGTTTTGTAAATGGAGTTTTAAAGACTACGATTGGAATATGCAACTCACTCCCGTTAAAGCTGAAGACTCGAAAATTTTTCGAGTTTCCTTATGGCTGGGATTTCTGCTTTTGCTATTCGGAATTGCCGGGTTCCGTTGGCAGTACATAGATTTGCGACCGGTTCATACGGATGAGTCAGAGAATGCCTATCTGTTGGCAGAAGATTTGGCGGGGGATTCCTACACCTTCAACCCTGAACACCATCATGGACCCACCCTGAACTGGTGGTTGAAACTACCGTGCAATTTTCTGGGCTATTCCAAGTATTCAGACATGAACATGGTGCCCCTGCGGGCTGCGATGTGGGTGCTAGGGTTGGCGACATTAGCGAGTTTTTGGTTTTTCAGACGCGTGCTTGGAGTGGAGGGGATGCTGTGCGCTGCTTCACTCGCAGGCGTGTCTGCTTTTCTTACTTACTACGGGAACTACGTCATCCACGAAACCTTGTTGGGTGCATTGGCGGTACTGGCTCTCTCTTTTATGGTTTCATTCGCATCGAAACCGACGGGACTGAAGGCGGCGGGAATCGGTGCCATTGCCGGACTCATGTTTGCCACCAAAATCACCTCACTCATCTATTTTTCGTCGTGGGGCATCGGAGCCGGAGCGGTATGGTTCATGACCAGAGAATGGGCAACCCAGTATCGGATGCAGCAATGGTTGCTCTGGGGTGTTTTGGCGTTGGTTGCGGGTATGGTCGTTTCCACATTGCTCTATACAAGTTTCCTTCAGCATCCAAGTGGTATTTGGGATGCGATTCGTTCCCTCTGGGCGTATAAGACGGAAATGGGGCACGAAAAACCAGGGACTTATTTCTTATTTGATTTTGTTTTTCCTATTCATCACCCCCCCTATGGCAGCTACGAATGGGGGCTGTGGGGATTTGCGTTTGTCGCGTTGCTTGCGTTGGGAATCCCTACATTTCGAAAAAATCTCGATCGATCGACTCAGCGTTTCACGGTGTTTTTGTTTGCGAGTGCCTCGGTTCAAGTTCTTTTGTATTCAATGGTGTCCTACAAAACTCCCTGGTTGCTGTTGGTAACCTGGCTGCAGGTGGCGATGATCGCAGGCATTGGGTTTTCTGGTATCTGGAGATTTCATCGACGGTGGTTACAGGTTGGCGTTGTTTTGGCGTTGTTCATTGGACTGGGGGTGCAGATCCGGAGCACGGCTATGTTAAATGGCATCCAGCATTCGGACCCGCGCAATCCATTGGCCTATGCTCCCACTTCTGCGAACATTGAACGACTCCCGGAGTTTTTGAACCAACAACTCCATGATTTTCCGGGGTCAGTTGAGATCGCGGTGTATGGTTCTTTCACTTGGCCGATTCCCTGGTATTTGCGAACATTTACTAATGTCAGCTATGAGGTGAACACACCGACGTCTCCGTCCGAAACGGTGGTAATACTGACCGATTCTTCGTATGAGAAGGTGAACCCGAAGCGAATCGCTGAAAGGGTGATTTATCCCTTCACGCTTCGTCCCAATTTCCCAGTATACGTTTGTATTTCAAATCCTAATCAAATGAGTCACGATCTTCCCATTCATGAGTGAACAATTACAGAATAAGCCCGAGCGGCATCGATATCGTGAAGAGATGATGGCGACTCACTTTGAAATCTACATCGTTCATCTTGAGAAACAAGTCGCTGATAGTGTGGCAGGAATGGCCTTTCGTGAGCTTGATCGGCTGGAAGATCTTTTAAGCCGATTTCGTGATGGCAGTGATATTGTACGGATTAATCAGATGCTCGAAGGAGAAACAATCTTGATAAGTCCGGAGTGCCATGAATGTCTGCGACAGGGTATGGAGGTGCAAATGTTGACAAACGCACGCTTCGACATCGCGACTGGAGGTTTTATGGAACTGCTACGTGATCCTGAAGGCAATCCGGTGCAGGCCGAAGAGGCGGAGTGGGATCGCGCGCGGTCGACTAGAGAACAGGGCGCATTGAAGATCGATCCGGATGAAGCGCGGGTGTCATGCGTAAAGCAAGGGCTGCAGTTGGATCTCGGGGGTATCGGTAAGGGGTATGCCCTGGAAGCTTTGACGGCACTGTTTGAAGAACTGGAGGTGACGGATTATTTATTGAGTTCGGGGGGGAGCACCTTATTGGCTCGTGGCAAAGATGAATGCGGAAATCCCTGGACGACTGGCTTGTCCGGTGCCCAGCAATCTTTTGATGTTGAACTCACAGATCAAAGTGTGAGTGGTTCTGGCTTTGAAGTGAAGGGAGCCCACATTATCGCCGCTGGCTCCAAAATGGAGGAAGCACTCTGGCGGCGAGTATGGATTACAGGTCCACACGCAGCATTGGTGGATGGACTCTCGACCGCTTGTTTTCAAATGAACAAGAGTGAAATCGAGACAATGCTGGAATCTTTTGAAGATCAAGTGCGAGTATGGGTGGAAACGTACGAGGGGGAAATAAAGGAAATCCGAAGGAACCAGGCACCACCAATCTTATGAATCTATGTGTAGGATCGATTTTCTGGAGCACATGACTTTAGTCGTGTGACTTTTTGCTCGCTGAATGGTTAGAAAGGGGGTCGCTTTGAAGTGCCCGAAAAACAAGGAGACTGCGGGCTCGTCAAGTCGAGCTCCTACAACAAGTGTTGGTTCGATTTCGTATAAAATCCATCTCCAATAGTCTAAGATCAAATCCCAATTTGGGATTTTTTGTCGAGGGAACGTTCATTATGACAAGACGACGACTGAAGTTATCGCCTTCGAAAGTCCAGTGAGCTCGATTCTGGTATGGCGTCGGTTTTGATGGATTGAACTTTTCCATGAAAACTGTAGTCTTGTAAGTATGGAAAGCTCCTCTTCAGGAAACGACAGCATTGCGCTGTTGATCGACGCAGATAACGCGCCGGCAGCAAAAATTGATTTTATTATCGCTGAACTTGCCAGTTATGGCGTGGTCAACATTCGCCGGGCTTACGGCAATTGGAAAAAACGTGGCCTCGTGGGTTGGGAACAGGCGCTGCACGAATACGCCATCCAACCAGTGCAGAATTTTGATATCATCAAGGGTAAGAATGCGACGGATATGTCCCTCGCCATTGATGCGATGGATATACTCTATACCAAGCAGGTCGAAACATTCTGTCTCGTGTCTTCGGATGCGGATTTTACGCCGCTCATTCTTCGACTACGGGCGGATGGGAAAAAGGTGATTGGATTTGGAGGCAAACAGACCCCAGAGCCCTTTATGAATAGTTGTTCGCATTTTCTATATCTCGATGACAGCAAGGCTGCGGAGTCGGATCGCAAACAGAAAGCGTCGAGTGTGGATTCTTTGAAACGCGACACCAAACTAGTCAAGATTTTGCGAACCGCGATTAATGCAGTGGAAGATGACGATGGTTGGGCTGCACTGGGTCCCGTTGGATCTCATATTTCGAATCAAGGTTCTTTTGATTCCCGAAATTACGGTTTTTCAAAACTGAGTGATCTTTTCCGTGCCATCGATTTGTTTGAAGTTCGTAGGACTGACAACGAAAACGGCGGTAGAATACTCAAGGTCCGAAACAAAAAACGGATTCGTTTGGGTAACAGAAATGATGGATCAGAGAAGAATTAGTCCTTCCAGAATTCAGTGCCGATAGAATCCTCCCGGAGGTCATGACTTTAGTCGTGACTTGGAGTAATTGCGAAAATTAATGGGCTCACGGTTTCATTCGTGCGTTCTGTTTGAACATGGATAGAAGAGTGCGAATTCCGATTCTGAGCGGATTGATCACAAATTCTGTGACGTGTCTCTAAATGACTCCTTGTCTCGCTATTGGGAACACGAGTTTCGATTTTGAAACTTACATCGTGTGATAACGATGTTTAGGAGGTGAAAACGACCCGGAAGTTGTTAATTTTCGCCAAATGGCTGAATGATTCAGCTTTTTGCAAAATATGCTAATTTTTAAGTTGTTGATAATGAGAAGTATAGGAATTTCAATGTAACATTGGCACGTTGCTAGCGTATGTAATAGTATCAACCGAGTGATTCGAAAGATAACATCAACGACAACAACATCACTAGCATCAACATCAACAACATCGCATCATGACACTCATCATATACAGCATCATAACAGCAGTCGCTCTTTCGGCTTATGCCATTCAAGAATATAAGATGGCCGATTCCGAGTTCTGATCGAAAAGTCCATCTTAGCATCATCCCATCAATTTCAAGACATCAACAACATCAATATTAACATCATCAACATCATCACATCATGACACTCATCATATTCACAACCACAGTAGCAGTAACTCTCCTGGCGTTTGCCGTTCAGGAATTCACCCTGTCACTTAGCGAAAGCTAATTACCAACGCCTCTTTTTAGATACAGTGCGTTTTTCAAACAGCTAAACCGGGACTTCTTCGAAGGAGTTCCGGTTTTTTTGTGTTATGAGGGTTCATATGAATCCGTTTTTGCTGAATGCCAAGCTGCGACGGGCTCACGGGATGATCCGATTTACTTATACTGTAAATTGCTCCGATGTTCGTCGGTGTGATTCAACTTGCTCATTTTCCGTGGTTCAAGCGGAGTTTTTCTCTACCTCTACTTATACTAAGACGAGATTCGGTTCGGTTTCGCATTTTCGATATAGAAGCAAGAGCTGAAGAATCCCACTGCTCGGCGGCGGGCTGTAGGTTTTTGAGGTGTATCCTTCAATTATAGGGCCACTCACGGACTGTAATGCCTGTTCAATGGCTTAGGATTGATATTCCGATCTCGTAGCCAACAAAATGAAACGATGAAGACCCTGTTATCCCTGATGCTATTGACTCTAACCCTGAACCTCCTGCAAGCCGGAAGCAACCCGAACGGGTTTAGCTTGAACAAGGGAGTGAACATCAGCCATTGGCTCTCACAGAGAGGCGAACGTCCGCGAGAGGACATTCAGACCTTTTTTACTGAGTTCGATGTGATTATGCTCAAAAAAGCAGGGTTTGATCATCTAAGAATTCCGATGGATGAGTTCGAGTTTTGGGACGACGCCGGAAATCCTATGGAGGATGCTTGGGCGGCGCTTGACCGTGGGCTCACCTGGTGCCAACGTCACGATCTGAATGTGATTGTGGACCTTCACATCATTCGCTCCCACTATTTCAATGCCGTGAACGAAGAAGGAGGAGATGGAGGCAATACGCTTTGGAAAGACGCCAAGGAGCAAGAAAAATTCGTGGAACTTTGGGATGAAATTTCCGACCGTATCGGACATTATCCTGTCGATCGGGTTGCCTATGAGTTTATGAATGAGGCTGTCGGGGATGATCCCGAAGATTGGAATCATCTGGTGCAAAAGGTTTACACTTTCATGCGGGAAAAAGAACCGACACGAACCTTTGTGATTGGTAGTTTTCAGTTCCAATCGATCGATACCTTGGAGTATCTATGGGTGCCTGAAAATGACCAAAACCTAGTGATTAGCTTCCATACCTACGATCCCTTTGTTGTGACTCATTATAGGGCTCAATGGACGGGATTCCGCGACTATGATGGGCCAATTCAGTATCCTGGTTTCCCGTACCCAGAAGATTTGGATGTATCAAATTACGATAAAGAACTACAGGGAATGATTCGGGATAATCGGAAATCATTTGATTATGCAGCAGCTTTGGAACGACTCAAACCTGTGGTTGAATTTCAGAAGAAATACAATCTGCCACTTTACTGTGGAGAGTGGGGCTGTTATCTAGCTGTTCCTCGAGAAATGCGATTAGACTATTACAGGGACTGGATTCGTGCCTTCGAAACTCTCAACATGGCTCAGGCGATTTGGGACTACAAAGGTGGATTTCGCATCGTCAACGACGAGACTCGTGAAATTGACCACGAATTGATCAAAATACTGACCCAAGAGTTTTAGGATTTTGGAATCGAAGGGCCGTAGTTTTGGTCTTTAAGCCATCACTATTTGAGTTGCTGAAATGCAATACTCCCTCGTATCTGATGCTATAAATAATATGGTTTTTTGATTCCCAACTGAAACGTGAATGAGGGTTAAGTTGTTTACAGAGAAATTGCCGCTGTTTTTTTGATAAACTGCTCTTGGACTTCTTCGACGTGTTGGATCGTCAGTTCCGACACTATTGGAAGTCGAATTTGGGATGCGCGCTGCTCGCACATCCTACAACCAATTGATCAGGACAAAAAAGCAGTATTCGCTACAACTGGGATCGCTCCTTTTTCAGTTATTGAGACCTCATTGGCCCTTCACCAGTGTCCAATGAGCTGTCATCTACAAAGTTATTCAGAGACGACAGCAAATTCATCCTTTAATCGAATATCGTCGGACGAACTGCCAATCATGACCTCAAAAGTTCCCGGTTCTACAACTTTGAAGAAACTGCGGTTCCACAGTGCCAAGTCCTCAAAATCAATCGTAAACTCCACGCGTTTTGAGCCGCCGGGCTGGAGGTCTATTTTTTGAAATCCTTTGAGTAGTTTTACGGGGGTAGTGACGGAGCTCACTTTGTCATTAAGATAAAGCTGCACGACCTCTTTTCCCCTGCGATTTCCTATGTTTTTTACTTCAAGTGAAACATGAAAAGACTGTCCCTCACTCAAGTTTTTACTTTCTATATGCAGGTTTGAATACTCGAATTGGGTATAGCTTAGTCCGTGTCCAAAACAATACAGCGGATCAGGAGTGGAAAAAACGTAATCCCGTCCCGGTTGTTCGGGTGTGCCCGGCTTGTGGTAGTATCCACGCCCCGAGGGTTTGTGATCATAAACGCTTTGAATGTGACCGACGCTTCTCGGCACAGACAGAGGCAACTTTCCCGAAGGGTTTACTTCTCCAAACAACACCGAGGCAAGCGCATGCCCGCCCTCTTCTCCGGGATACCAGGCTTCCACAATGGCAGGTAGGTTTTCTTTTTCCCATGGAATGGAATAGGGGCGACCATGAATCATGACCAGGACCACAGGTTTCCCTGTTGCTTCAATGGCACGGATCAGATCGGACTGAACCCCCGGAGGATCCAGAGTCGTGCGGTCCATTCCCTCTCCGCAGGTATTGTGTTTATCGAGCTGGTCATTTCCCCAACCGATGCCGGAATAGATAATACTCGTTCCTCCGATAGCGAGTACCACCACATCGCTTCTTTCTGCAACTTCAATGGCCTCCTCAAATCCACTTTTGTCCAAATCAGTGATGCCGCATCCCCGCGCATAGGTAATCTTTGTCTTGTTTCCAACCAAATCCCTCATCCCCTGCAAAAGAGTGACCCCATAGTCATTGCTTTTGGTGACGGAGTAATCTCCAAACTGAACTTGATCGGCATTTGGGCCAATGACTGCGATGGACTTGAGCTTGTCCGGATCAAGTGGCAAAAGGTTTTGATGGTTTTGAAGCAACACAATGGATTCTTCTGCCATTTTTCGGGCATGCTGGATGTGTTCCGGCGTGTGAATGCTGCTCTCACGGTTTGCTGGAACCTTGAAGGGTCTGTCGAATAAACCAGCTTTGATTTTCGCCAGTAATATTCGTTTCACCGCTCTGTCTACAACGGCCTCATCTAGTGCTCCACTTTCAACCAAGTTTTTCAATTCCCCATACGCATACTGTGAAGGTGCCTCCAGATCCACCCCTGCCTGAATAGCCTGAAGGGCTGTTTCCTTCTTGTCTGCTGCTGTGTGGTGAAAATTCTGCAACATCTCAATGGCGGTGTAGTCCGAAAAAACATACCCCTCAAAACCCCATTCTTTCCGAAGGACATCGTTGAGTAGCCAGCTGCTGGCATGGACCGGAATCCCATCGATTTCATGATACCCAGGCATGATCGAATAAATATTTGCTTCTTTCACCGCCGCTTCAAAAGGAGGCATATGCAGGCTTCGCAGATCTCTTTCACCAATCACTGCGGGGGCGATATTGATTCCTGACTGCGGGATTCCATAGGCCACAAAATGTTTGGCTGTAGCCATCAAATGATTTTCTGGAATGTTGGTTTGAGTGACTTTTGGGTCTCCCTGTATTCCAGTTACAAATGCAACTCCCATTTTGGAAACCAGAAAGGCATCTTCGCCATAACACTCTTCCACTCGGCCGTAGCGGGGATCGCGGGCAAGATCAAAAAGAGGAGACAAGGCCTGGTCTACACCGGAAGCCGACGCTTCTTTGGCAATGATTTCACCCATTTTATGGATGAGTTCAGGATTCCAAGTGCTGCCTTGTGCGATGGCCTGTGGGAAAATAGTAGCCCCCAATGCCATTTGTCCGTGTAGGCATTCCGCGATTTGAATCGCTGGAATCCCAAGCCGGGTATGCTCTCTCAGGTAGCGGTCGGCAGCTTCCGAAAATTTGGCAATTTTCTCGTGTTCAACGAAGGGACTTTCAAGGCAACCAATACTTCTACCCTTGAACAGTTGCTCCAGCGAATCTTGTGTGACTTCTCCTTGGTCATCCAATTCCAGATCATTGAGGCTGAGCATCGACAACTGATCGATCTTCTCCTCTAACGTCATTTTGGATAAAAGTTCCTCAACCCGCAGCTCAGTTTCCTGTGCCTGGATATGTGTGAAAACCCCTACTAACGCGCACAAGAAAAATCCTGCTTTATATATTGATTGTTTCTTTTGCTCAATGATTGGGAGAAGTCGCATACTTGATCTCAACAGGTGCAAAGCTCTCCGTCAATTTGATCCAACCTGCTTTGCTGAAGCGAAATGGGAATCAGGTGTAACTACGAGTCCCATATGGGAGGACAGGAGGAGTATTCTTTGATACAAAGGACCATCGTTTGAATGGATCGTGGGTTTTTCTGTGAGGCAGGGGCTTTGTTTGACCACAGATGACTCAGATATTCGCAGATGGTTTTTGAAATATGAATCCAGCTTTGCTTTAAGCTGAGCCGCGACAGGTTGGCAGAATGCTCTAGGCTGGCAAACTAACTTCGCAATCTCAGAGTGATCGTACGTAACAATGCCGTACGTAGACTCTATAAGCCCGGAGATTCCCTTCAGATGAGAGCTCCTGTTTTGGGTGTGCGGTCTGTTAGCCTGGAGGAGTATTTTTAAAAAAAATTAAAAATCTTGTCACCTTTTACTTCAAAACGGGCACCTATATACAAATACATCAAATTTGGATGCAGATTGCGAGACACTCACTTTGGTGACTCGGACAACAATCAAGCTATCCATCAACAAAACAACAACATCAACATTACATCATCATGACACTCATCATCTTCACATTAACAGTAGCCGTAACTCTGTTGGCCTTTGGAGCCTACGAATTGACTCAAGAATTCAATCAGGGTTAACCGGGACAGTCCCATCGACAACACATCATCGCTACCATCGAATCATAATGATTATGTTATCTAAAACATAGGAATCTAGTGCGTTATTCAAAAAACCAATAAAACCGGAGTGTCCGATAAGGAGCTCCGGTTTTTTGTTTGTACAAATCTCATTGATTGACACAGAGCACTGAGTGCAGGAGTTGAATGGCGGAAGAAATGATTAGCCACTGAGGGACGAGGATTTTTTGGATTCACCTGAAGTGATTGAGATTGAAATCCCAAGCAATCATCCGCGTTTTGAGTTTGTTGAATCGAGGTGAGCCTTATTTCACTTTTTGAAACAAGTCTGTTCTTTATTTCAAAATATTGACAAAAATGAAATAAAGGATCAGCTGGACGAATGGTGAGTCCGATTGCTGGGCCAGCGTCCGACCATCCTGCCACGCGTTCTCGAGTTAATTGCCACTAATCCCTACATCACTGCCCGTAAAATCGAATCGAGCTTCGATGTTGCCTATAATACCGCCTCCAAAGCGATTAGCGTGCTGCAACAGAACGACATCCTCATTCCCGTCGATGAGCGTCAACGCGATCGCGTCTACGTCGCACCCCGCCTGCTCGAGATCCTCGAAGATCCCATTTGATATTATGTATAAACCCGTTGCAGAAGCGCGGATTCGTAGGTGTCGTTTTACTCTGTACTCAAATCCGAGTTAGAACCCTCGGGGCAAGCCCGGGAGGCATTTGAAATCACAAATAGTCGCGAGCCATACGATGAATGTGTTTCGATCATTGAGGGAATTTTTAAAGAAGAAGAATACAAAAATGAGGTAACCGAAGAGGGCGCAGGAAAAAAATGGCGCTCCGCTTCAAAAACTAGAATCGTAGATTTTTCTGTGAGACTAAAGCTGTTCTTGACCACAGATGACTCAGATATCCACAGTTGGTTTTTGAAATATGAACCCAGCATTGCTAAAAGCTAAGCCGCGACAGGTTGGCAGAATGAAAAAGGATTGAGTTTGTGGGGCCGGGTGGAAGTTTAACCTACTGATAGACGGGAACGAATAAGCTCCGGAGGATTGAAGGCAGTTGGTTGCCTAGGAAGGTAGATTTCGCCATTTATGAGTGATCGTAAGTAACAGTAATGTGCGGAGACTCCATAAAACCGTGCGGATCCAATTTGAAGCCACAAGACTCTCCCATGTTTCCACACTCCAGTCATTTGTTAACGCCTGATGGAGTGGAACCTGAATCGCAAATGTGGAAGCCCAGATGATAGCCAACAGCAGCAGATTCAACCATAACCAAGGTCTTGTCTTTTTATTCGCGAAAACTCCTAACATTACTGCTGTTGCGAGTTCGATCAACATCAGCGGTGCGATCACCCAACCCGCTCTTCGAGTGTAATCTTGTTCAAACGCTGTCCAGTTTTCCACCCCGACCGACGCAAACAGGGGGTATTGTACCAGTTGCACATACCACACGATTCCCAGCATGGCGAAAGTTGCCAGACACTGAACCAGAAACGTATGACTGAACCAACTTTTCCGGAATTTCGAAATGGTATCCATTGGTTTTTGAATTAAGGGTGGTGACGTTCGCCCGATAAGCAACGGGGCTTTTTCAATTTTATTGTCTTTTAGGGATAGAACGGAATATTTAAAGGAAATGGGATTGGGAGAACCCGGTCGGCGTCGCGGCTTCGGTGAGAAACATCGGGGCCTTTCGCATTTTAGGGCATTTCACGATTAACTTGAATTTAGTGGTAAATTGGACGATTTTTTCTCCTAAAATTTAAAGGTTCCGACCCGGTGATAAGAGCCCAGGGGGCTCTTCACAAGCAATTGGGATAGCCGGGTTGGTCAGTTTTGAAGTCTGAGGAGATCAGTCATAGTTAGTAGTTACCATTTGAAAGATATTAAACTCACTACGGATGACTGGCTATTTCAACGGACTGAATTTTCATTTCTGGGGTTCTCCATCTTCCTTCGAAGATTCGTTTCGTTTCAGCATCCGGTCAAAGTCGCTCACAAACAGGCGATCCTGAATAATCCGGTATTTTTCAAACTCACTTTCGGCGTGGGCCTTGGCAATTTCCGCTGTCACTCTCCCCGCGTCCTGAAGGATCTCCCGGTCGGTGGCTTCAATGAACCGGTTCAGTCGAGTTTCCCAGTCCTGCATCGTCATGGGTATCTCACGAAGTGCCATATCTTCTGCAATATCCAAATAGGCCGAAACCAGCCGTTGCAATTGCGCCATCTCGCTTCCGGTAAGATAGTTTTTTGCTACACTGACATCGAAGTTCTGGATTTTACCTTGGGGAGCGTCTTTCCAGGTAGTGAGGCCCATGTTTTGTTTTTTGTGATCGGCCCGATCTACAATCACTTCTGCAGCAGTCTGACCATGAATGGCCCAATGCAGCTTGTTCTGTACCGTCGCAAAAAATCGATTCGTGGCTTGAGCTGTTACATCATAATCGATTGAGCTCGTATAGATATCGGTAACCTTCTGATAAAACTTGCGCTCACTCAGACGGATTTCCCGGATGCGCTGCAACTGTTCTTCAAAATATTTCTTACCGAGAACCGTGCCGTCATTCTTCAGACGCTCGTCGTCCATGGTGTAACCCTTGATGGTGAACTCCTGAATAATCTGGGTCGCCCATTTCCGGAACTGCACAGCTCGTTCTGAGTTGACCTTGTAGCCGACAGCAATGATCGCCGACAAATGGTAGTGGTTCGTATTGTATTTTTTTCCGTCGGTGGCAGTTATCCGAAAATTTCGGATAACTGAAACTTCTTCTAACTCGCTGTCACTGAAGATCTTTTTCAAATGATAGTTAACCGTTCTGACATCAACATCATAAAGCGTTGCCATCATTTTCTGGGTCAGCCAGATATTTTCATCCATGTAAATTGCTTCGACACCGCTTTCACCGGTGGCCGCAACAAAGGTGAGGTATTCCGCAGCGGAGGAACGGACAATAGAGGTCTTTTGCTTTTGGGATGGTGATTTCTTTTTTGCAGTCATGATACAATCCTACTTTTTCAGGACTTCGCGGATAATGCGGATTTTTGCGGCGTCCGGCAACGTATAGGCACCAGACGCAAGTGCTGATGAAACGGGAGAGGTTAAGATGCTTTAAGTGAACGCTTGTTTAGTAGTATTGCAAGTCCGAAAAAAGCAGTGTTCTTTGTCTGTGCCATCGTAGAAACGTTTAAGACGACAACGCGTCATAGTAGGCCCGTGCATCCATCGGGCCAATACTCAGAATGCCTGAGAGTGTGCTCGGGCTGGGTTCGCGTTCGCGAATATACTGACCGAACGCTTTGAAGAAATCGGTGCCAAATTGCTCCTGGGCAACGCGGATGAACTGATCGGCGGTTGGATGTTCGTCATCGAATAAAAACTCGCTCAGCGTCGGAAGTTTTTTGTTAAACTTGGTGATCTCGGAGTGAAGATGTTTGTCGTCTATTTCAACAAAGGGTAGCTGATGTGCCTTGGCATAGCTTTTCAACTCAAGATAGATACTGAGTGGTGAAATCATGAATTTCTTTGCCTCAGTCAAGATGTGCCGAATACGGCTATCGTCGCTTCGCAGCCGACGATAATATAAAAAACCTGCCTTTGCGGCGTCTTCGGGAAAGAGGAGTGCACCTGCAAAAGCATCGGCGAAGTCTTCTGCGTCGTCGTATAAATTCGCCTCCAGAAGATTGATCGTCATGACATGGCCCAATTCGTGTGCCATCCAAAACTTAAAATCATGAATCTCAACATCGAGGTTCAAATAAATCCAGGTTGTTTTGGAATCACGCAAATGGATATGCAGGGCATTTTCGTGCTTTGATTTTTTACCCCATAACACCGGTACAATGACGGCCTGATAGTTATGGAAACAATCGATGAGGTGATCGAATTCCAATGGTGCATCACTGGGTAGATTCATGTCACGGCGAAACTTTGCGACGAGATTTTGTAGGTAGCGATAGTCCGTTTTCGGGCTTTTCAGTGCGGGTGGCCCTAGGAAGGGGTCAAAGTCGAGATAACCGACAAGCGGACGCAGCAATTGTCCCATGTCCTTTGCACGTGCGACATGCGCTTCTGTGGTTTTGCAGCCAGCACGTTTACGAAATGCAACAAGGGGTTCCTGAACGGACATTGTAGTCTCAACCAGTTCATTGTGGCGTAAACCCAATAATCTTCCGAGTTTCAGAAGTTCCGGAGGGCGAGGGAGAGATTTCCCGGTAAACCATTTCGAAACGGCTGCTCTGGTAAGCCCAAGTTTCCCCGCAATTGAGGTTTGCGTTAAACCAAGTTCCGCACATCTGGCCTCTATACTGGCTTGATTTAGATGTTTCTCCAAAGGGAAGGAGTTGATCAAAAATCGATGTCAACTTTTGTTGACTTATTTGTTTTTTGGACGAATGCAAGCCTAGTTGATCAAATCAGAATCTAAGATCTTCATCTTACCGGAGAAACCGGTTTGGGTGCCTCTTCCAACTCAGACGCCAGAATTCTAAAAATTGAACGAATGACTTGCTAATCAACATCACAGGATCTGTTATATTGGCAATGTCTCAGGACAGATCCTCCGAGCCTAATGGCTTAGGATATGGCTTTCGCCTCGTTCGTCCGATAAGCAACGGGGCATTTCTAATTTCGCATACACAGGAAAAAGCTGACTCGTGTGTTTCTTTGATGGCCTTCTCAGGTGGTTTCATCTGAAGATTTCTCACAACTGCAATTGTCGAAATTTTGGACCGGGATATTCCAAAACATAACCAAATGGACGTTCTCCTCTTCGACAAAACTCCTTCAGCTCTTCCCAATGCTTTACGGTGAGTTGTATCATCTTCCAATAATTCCATGGGTTCTTTTTAGATGGACGGAAAATGATCAATCCCAGTTTATGGTAGCTCCATAAGTCCTTTTGAGCCTGGATCCTGTAGATATTTACGTCCTGAGTGATCGCTATTCCATGTGCTTGAGCAACTTTCGGAATCCATTCTTCATCTTTAGCACCTCTTCCAAATTCCTCTCTCACTGAAAGAACATCAAAACCTTCTCTTAAACGTCCGTTTTGAAATTCACGCATTCCACGAATGAGGCGGGGAGAAAAGTTTTCGTCAAAATAGAGTCTCATGCAGCATTTCGGCTTTCAAATTCGATAGCCGAAGCGACTTGATCCATTGAAAGCTCATAATCATTGGCGAGGTCTTCGGGAAGTTCACCCGAAGAATGGAGGGAAAAAAGAGTTTCGGTTGTGATATTGGTGCCATATATCACGGGGCGACCGAAGGAGTGTTTAGGGTCTACGACAACCAGACGGTTGTCACCTAGTGGAAAATACCGCTCAGCATGTTGAGTATGCTTGTCGAAATCGATTCGAGTACAAAACGGTTCAACGATTTTTTCAAATGCTTGTTGTCCGTTCGTTCCCAGTTCAAGCAATGCTTCATCACCCAACTGCCTGAGCATTTTCCGCCCATTTACTAACAAACCTTCCAACGCAAATGGAAACTCAGTTTCATAGCGTTCGCCCAATTCCTGACGAACCTTCCGTAATGTTGCTGGAGTGACACCAAACTCACGAAGTTCTGCGATGGTGAAAACCTCGATGAGCGTTAGGAAATTGAAATGACGTCTTGGCCCGGACTCTTCAACCGCCAACTTCCCAAATGAGTATTTCCGCTGCTCTGATTCTGACACGGTATAACCAGCTACCCAACGTCTGAGTTTAGACAAAGGTAGGTTCAGAATCTTTGAGGCATCTGGAATCGTATAAACTCCTGAGCTCAAAACATTTGGATTTATTGAGGACAATTTGAAAGTAATGAACGCTTGTTTATCTAAAAATTACTATCTTCAATTCCAGAGAAAGGTCAAGATCACGAATGGTTCAATTACATGCACATTTGGTTCAACAAATCCAGTAACCGGCTCAAAACGCTGAAATCGGTGGGTTGAATCATGGGATAGTTAGTTCAGAAAACAGTTGTTTTACGTAACAACGTGATTACTGGCTTTTTTGTCTTATACCGATCCTTCAACTTTAGAATCCATCGAGAGAACCCAAACAAACTCCAATTAGTTTGGAGATTCCAGCTACTAGCGATTCTCAAATTTAAATCTTTTTTTCAGTGGTCGATTTAAGGGTGAGGCAAACGAAACCAGACCACGATGCTGAAGTTGTCCCAAAACGACACCGGGAGTCACATTCAATTCCTTTGCAAAATGTCTAATTTCAAAAGCTCCTGGATTCGGATTAGTCGCAACAAATCGATGATAACTCTGGGCGTCTATTAACTTCGTAGCCGCATAGTTGTTTGCTTCTATTTCTTTTGGATCTTCAACAGCTTCACCAGGGTTGTCGATAAAGAGCTTTTTCTTCACCTCCTGCAGGACATGTTTCGCTTCATGAAAGAAATTGAACCAGATATGGTCATCTGAATTCCAACGCAAACTCAACACAATCACAGGCATTCCATTTTGCCAAAAAGTGACTCCCCCAATAGCCATTTTTGGCATTTGAGGTAAGAATAACAGCAATACACCGGCTTCTGCACACAGCGTTATCATCTGTTTCTGATACTGAATTAAATCTTCTGTTACACTTGCACGAATGTCATCCAACACCTCCACAAATCTCATTTTGTTGTAAGCAGGCAACTCAGCTTTAGACGCAATTCTCTCGGCTTGACGTACCCAGCAGGCGACTGATTTTGGACAGGTCTCAAGTTTCCCTGAAGCTTTGAAAGCAGGAATCCTTTCATCCCAAAAAGAGCTAAAGACCGCAGGGGAGCCTATTCCAAAAAACGAAAGTAGTTCCTCTAACTTCTTCTCTGCTTTTCCACCAACATCAGGAAGCCAATCTTCCTGAACAAGTGCAGGATATGGAAAACTACGCGCCCAATCCAAAGACTCTGCGAAACTCTCTTGTTCCTTCTTTTTCGCAGTGAACTCATCAAATTGGTTTTGCATGTTGTTCCAAAAACGAGCGGGCACATCGAATACCTTTTCTAAAACCAACGCAAATTCGTGTGAAATTCTAGAGGTGCCATTAAGAATCTTGTGGATATGCGGTTCAGTCCAACCGGTGCGCTTTGTAAATTCGGCAACAGACATCCCCGCCTCTTCGATGTATTCGCGCAAAGCTGATCCAGGATATTCTACGATATCGGGTTGATATTCGTTTTGGTAAAGTTTTTCTGAGCTAGCCATGGTAATCTACGATTTCTTGTATGCAAACAACCTCGATCGCAGACCAAACGATATTTTTCGAATCATCGATAGCTTTGGGTTTGAAAACGAGACGGTAGGGGTGATCCAAGTTACAAGCAAAGGTTCCACTTCGGTCACCCTTGAGTTGATGATATTTTGCGCCGGGAATATGTCTGAGATCCTCGAGACATTGAGCATTTTTCGGTATAATCCTGCCCGTTTCGCTCCCAACTTCTTATCTGCTTTCCGAGCATTGTTCGCGAAGGTTTTGAGTTGATTGTTCTTAAAGAGGATATCCATGGAAGAGGGTCAAGTCAAATATCACTAAACAAATTATTTAGTCATTTAATAGTTTTGTTAATTATAATCAGAATAGAATTCATCTCATCTTAGGCAATTGCTTTGGCAGACAGGCAGTCGGTGAGTTTGAGTTGAGGTTCTGGGCTGACTTGAGGTTTGTTTTGAGTTGTTCGCAAAGCGCCATGAGTCCATCGACCTTGGCTACGATGGGGAGTTGTTCGGAAAAGGGAGGAATGAGAATTGGGAGTTTACTCATGGTTTGTCTGCTAACATTTTTCATTGAGGTAATGGTTCCCGAAGCATTCTTCATATGCTATTCCCATGGTATGCGTAGAACTCACCTAAATTTCCTCACCCAGAATTTAGGTAATTAGAACAATTCACACATGTTCAGTTAAGCTGTAACATTAAAATTTCATTCCTATCCTCTTCTATTCTGTCTGACCACTCTATCCCGTGCCCTCTGACTTAGATTCTCTTGTTCGATTTCTCAAAACCTCAACGGGATTTGTGCTTTTTGTGGGGTCTGGCATTAACTATGGATACGTTCCTCTCTGGAAACAGCTTTGTTCCAACCTGCTTGATGTTTCTTTGCCGCTTTTGATTTCGCCAAACGGACCCGATCCGCGGAAAATCAAAAAACAAATAGAGCAGAGTTACGATATCTATAATCTGCCCTTTTTGGTGAAGTCCTTAATCGGAGACCGTTATTCAGGATTGCTGCGCAATATCATCTATGAGAACTACCGTGGTCCTTATCAAGTTCATCAAATAAATAAAAATGCACCAAGTCAAAAGGTGGAGGACACCACGCTTTATCAGGTGGTTAAGCTGTGTCAGCTTCCGACTGTTAAAGCAGTCGTAACCTATAATTATGATACGCTTCTCGAAGATGCGCTTCGGGTGGAAACCGATGGGAGAGACTTTGTAAGTATCGTGGACAATCACGAAATCGAATCAAATATGCCCACTCTCGGAAGGGAATTGGTAACATTACCGATTTACCATGTGCACGGATTTCTCCCGCGCAGGAACGACATCAATTATCCGGTCAATTGTGAAGTGGTGCTGGCGATGGATGAATATTTAAACTCCTTTCGACAACAGGATTCCTGGAACAATACCACCCAAATTTTCTTCCTCAGGAACCATCCATGTTTATTCATTGGGACCTCGCTGAAGGACATCAATATGCTTCGGCATCTCTTTTCTACCCGGGAAAATAAAACGCCTCATTCTTCAATCAGACTTTCCAGGCTTCTTGAAAAAACTCCTGATCCATCAAATAAAACAAGTCCGATGACTTTGGATGAAATTCGTGAAAATGCTGTCCTCCAGAAACTGGAATCGCACATGTTAAACCACTACAACATCAGGGCGATCTACCAGGACAGCATTCCCGACTTTTTGATGAAACTGAATGAACAATTGAGAAATCGAAGCCCCTGCTAAACAACCCCCCTGTAATCTCATGAGCAAACCGCGAAAAGATCCTTCCATTATCGAACTCAAAACCGGAAATGACACGCTTGACGAATTGTTAAGGGGGGGATTACACATCAACTCCGATCTTGGAAAACATGGTATTGTCGTTGTGATTCGTGGTGAAGGAGGAACTGGGAAAACGACCCTTGCACTGCAGATGACGCACGCGCTCAGTTACAGCTATCGCAACATTGTTACAACCGAAAAAAAAGATGAGATTGAACAAGCCAAGAAGGATCTAGAGGTCGAGACAAAAGAAGGGAACCCCATAGTCGAGCAGAAGGAAGAAATTGCACCGAATATTGGATATATCAAACATGCAAAATGGTTTCCGATTAAAGAGACTCAGGAGAAGCTAAACGAGTATCATGAAAAGTGGAATGAATACAAGGAGGAGCAAGATTCATTCAAGGAAAATCCAGAACAGAAGAAGCCAGAACGTGGTTATAAAGAGATTCCGAAGCCTCCCCCTCGATATGGCTTGTTTTCCAGCACAGAGAATACGTCGGACGACATCCTCAAGCGTTTGAGTCGGCTCATTGTGGCAAAAGATCTTGAAGATAGCTGTCAAGCGTTGGGGTATCCATATGCATTGCCCGAGCCAGTGGTGGAGGAAAGTGAAGAGTTTAACAAAGTCCTCGTTCGATGGGATTTTCAAGAAAAGCAACACATCTTGCGGTGCTGGGAGGTGAAGGATCTGCTGGTCCTGGAAATGAATAAATCGTGTTCAGAAAAATGCTATCACCTCGCGGCTTCAAAAAAGGACAGGATTCGGGCCCGCAAATTCCAGATTTTCTATAGAAAAAAATCTTATGTAGATGAAAACAAAAAGGAGATCAAATTAACTCCTCCGATCAGCATTGACTATCCTACATATGATACGACAAAAGGTTCGCTAGATCCTCAATACGATCGCTTTACAGCTTTCTGTCATTTGTTTTCGAGATTTCTTACTGCACCAAACTGCAAAGAAACCTTCAAGCACAAGGGTCCTAAAAAAGATAAGAAAGATACTAAACGGCGTCTGAGAGAAATCCGAAACAAAATTGAAGAGGAAAAATCTGCTGTCATCAATGAAATCGCCAAGCATTACGAAAAGGATATTGTAGAACCTCTAATTCAATTCGGTGGAATCGGTTCCCAAGTTCAGGATATTGAAATTCAACCCACAGATACGGCCACAGCGGTTCATCACATCCAAACGCGTATCAACACATTTCGTGAAAAAAGCAAATCTGCGCTGAGAGAGACTCCTTTAGTATTCACGATTGATGGGCTTGGAGCCATGGTGCCCGAAGAGCGTAATAATCAGTTGTTTTCATCGTTGATTAGCAATCTAAGGGCAACGGTTCCACTGACCATTATCACGCTTGAGGACTCTGGAGCTCCCTCCAATTACATTGATCATCAGGCAGATCTGGTGATCCTGATGCGGGCAAATGAAACAACAAAACCGATTCATTATCTAATTCATGAGATGCAGATCACCAAGTCCCGCTATCAGACTGTGGCTTACGGTTGGCACCAATACAAAATGAGAAATTGGGGTGCAGTGATTTTTCCATCCAGTCACTTCATGCTGCATCAATTCAACTATGTTCCTCAACAGTATATCAAGAGCTACAGTCATATCCAAATCAATGAAAAATTCAATTCCAACGAGCAGCGGAAACCTTACGACTATTACGTTTCAATCATTGAGGGCATTTTAGGATTCACCTCTGGAAATCGTGAGAAATCATCGGGATCGACCATTGCATTGATGGGGAGTAGGGGTTGTTTTAAAACCGCACTGTCGATCGATTTTTTGACCTCAGGAGGGATGGGCGTTCAACGTAAACGGGATGCTGAGAATAAGTGGAATTCTTTTCCATCAGAATCCGGACTTATTGTATCACTGATCGATGACGAATACTATATTCGGGAAAGCATGATTTGCCAGCGTCGAGGGAGTTGTAAAGAAGCGTGCACCTTCGTGGACAGAAATTTTGTTCGGTTCAGCCGTTCTAAAAAACATCCTATTTGTTCCTGTAGGGAATGTGCGAGCCGTATATCCCAATTTTACCAACGAACCGGATGTATCACTTCTTCCGAACTGCTCTTTAACCTCCGAGCTCGAATCCTGAAAGAAAAGGAATACGAAGATGCTAAAACCGAAGAGGAAACGAAAATGAATGGCGCTCCACTACAAAAACCAGGAGAAGACATTGATCGCATGGTTTTCTGGGATGTAACGCAACTAGACTATCGTTTTCCATTCCTATCAGATGACCCTCTATTCGTTCCCGCTTTATTTGATTTGGTCAAAAAGAAGAAGGGAATGAGAGGTCTCTTCATGGGCTCTATGAATGCCAAAAACTCTGGTGTCATTTCAACGATCGCAGACAACATCATTTTCGCATGGAGGGATCGGTTGGAAGTAAAAGAATATGATGAATATAACAATAAAGTAGAAGAGCCCCCAAAAACTGATCCCAAAACAGAAGGAATGAAAAGACTGCGATCAGGAGATTGCCTTCTCTTATTTGTCGATCGAACCGAGGGAACGATTGGAAGGGACAACAAAGCTTTGTACTGGTTCCCGATCGGAACTCGGGTCAAAGCCAAACCATCCATTACTCCAAAAGACGTTGAGCTGCAAAAAGAAGGTGACTCCCTCGCAATTGAAACTGAACCAACAGGTGAGAAAGGAAATTCGATCCCCACAATTATTCTCCCCGATATTCCGTGGAAACCTGCCGAATATAAGGTCCCCAGAGAGTTATGGGCCAAATTCTCGAAGTCTGAAGACATGATCAAAGAAATCGAAAAACTTCAGGGGCTTTAACCCTCAATAGTGGATTTTTCTGCATCCATGAAAGGATTCATCGCAGTAAGTGGAATTGTGGGAGGATTTGTTAAACTCGATTTTTGGGAATTAATTCCTGATTTTCAAGGTTAGGAGTATCATCCGATACGGAAATGTATTTCAGCTGCCAATTGATTGCTGAAACATTTACTGAAAAGAATTCGGATTACGACCCCTGCGACACTCCGAAGTTTCCGGCCCTGAATTAACCTCGATGAATTGTTCTCTCATTTGGGTTTTGATTTGATTGATGATGGGTTCCTGCTATGATCGTTAAAACTAGAGTTATCCCAAATTATTACTCCAATTCCTTCCAAATACAGCGCTTGATTACCTGCGTGTTAAAAAATAACTTTAAAGTTAATCTTGAAATATACGATTAAAGATTACATTAGTGGTATTGATTGTACTATCTGCATGTTAGGTATTGATGGGAGATACCCAGCACTGGATTTTCTAGAGGAGAACGAACGAAAATATGAAAAAGATGTGGCAGAGGTCCAACGCTATATGGAGCGAATGGCTAAAGCTGGACAAGTTCGTAACAAGACCAAGTTTAAGGCATTGGAGAATGGACTATTCGAATTCAAATCAGGCACCAACGGATTGCGGGTCACTTGCTTTTGGCACAAAGGGAAACTTTTGATTTGTGGACATTGTTTCATCAAAAAATCTCAGAAAACGCCCAAAAGACATCTCAAAAAAGCACTAGGAATTAAGAAAAACTTTGAAGATACACTGAAGACTGAAGGTATTCATCATGAATAAGATTGAAGACAGAATTGAATCTCAAAAAAGTCGGGTAAAGAACACTTTGACCTACAAAGTGTATGGCTTACACGTGGATTTAACTGAGAATTTTCTCGAACAATTGGATGCGCTTAAGCTCACTCAAAAACAGCTCTCCGAACGTGCGGGACTAAAGCCTTCGTATGTTAATCGGGTGCTGAATAATCCGTCTAACCTCACTATCGAAACGGTAGTGAAACTTGCGGAAGCGCTGGAGATGGACGTGAAGATGCTTCTCAAAAAGAAAACGGAAAACTCGTGGTTTAAATTTTCGGGTGAAGTTTATGAAGGATTTAAAAAGGTATTGGAGTCGGCCGTTGATGAAGTGATCGAATCCAAATTGAAAATTTTAAAGGAACAATTGCATTGGGAACTCACATACGAAAATCGAAAAATCGACAGTGATGAACTAGAATCTGAACCATTAACCGACGATGAATTCCCCTTTGCAGCTTAAGACCTACCGCTTTTTAAAAACTTTTGTAGAGGCGAACCCGATCCAAGAAGGAGAGGTGAGTATGTCCATTGGTGTCGACTCCGACGTTCGCTTGAGCGAAGCAAACGACGGAAAAGACTGGATCGTTATTCTTTCTGTAAAACTGAAGGAAAATGAGGAGGCTAAACAACCGTCCGCTTACAAGGCGGATATCACGGTATTAGGTCAATTTAGTGTCGACAGTGAATACCCGGTGGAGAAAACACCCCGGATGGTAGCAGTTACTGGAGCGAGTCTGCTCTATGGAGTGGTCCGGGAAATGGTAGCCAACATCACGGCCAGAAGTATTCATGGTGAATTTACTCTCCCCGTGACCTCATTTGTTGATTTAGATCCCAAGAAAATTGAATCACAATCAGGGAATTCCTCAACCGAAAGCTAACGGATTGCCCCAGTCGAAAGGCAGTCTGCCGATGGTAGTTGGGTCGTTTATGGTTGTTTTAAGCCACAGGGGTTCCTTCGTTGTTCTGGCGAATGGACTCCTCATTCTCCCTTGCAATCAAATTGAATTTGGAGGGATATTGCACGATGATCCGTGTAATGTGTAACGACAGACCCTCCTAGCCTAATGGCTTAGGATATGGCTTTCGCCTCGTTCGCCCGATAAGCAACGGGGCATTCTTGCATTTAAGGATTCTCCACAATTAACTTGAATTCAAAGGCATTCTCGACGATCTTATTGACAGGACTTTAAAGGTTCCTACCCGGTGACAAGAGCCCAGGGGGCTCTTCCCAAGCAATTGGGATAGCCGGGTTGGTCAGTTTTTAGACTAATAGTATTTCGTGTTTCCTGTGCGAAAAATGTCAAATTCACTTCGGATGACAGACTTTATCAGATCGTAGGATCGAAAATCACCACGGGACCATTTGCGATAAACTCCCCAATTGAAATAGTCCGCTATTTGTAAATCATAGTTCGATTTGCTATCATGATGATAGATTCGGTAACTAGACGAAGAAGGGATGATGGCTGCTAAAGTCTCCTTAATTGTTTTCTCAACCGATTTTTTCTTTTTCGCGATAGGAATCCGATCGGTAAAGACAATGACTTCTTTGTATTTGGTAAGATCGTGACTTTCCAAAACATATTTAAGTAAGTAGCCCAGCATCTTCGGATAGAACTTCACTGGCATTTGCAGGCTTGGGCCTGTTTTTCGTTTTTCAACTATAACGGCATCATAGTGAACACCCGTCAGATGATCACAAATAACCTTAAAAACTTCATTTCTGGTCGCCTGCTGATCCTCCGCTGCATGGAAGTACTCAATACCAATACCTTTTTCAACAAGGTCGTATTTGAGCTCATTCAATTCATGACTCGCATCAAACGGACGTTCTTTTGTAATACAACCGAGTAAGAAATACTGAGTTCCTTTTGCTGAAAAATCGAAATTTCCAGCTTCGTCCAAGAAGATATACAGGAAACGGTTTTTATTGTCAGATTGTGAGAACATATCGTGCTTGCGGGGCCTCAAAGTTTAGCAAATCCGGAAAACGCTCTTCGCAATAGATATCAAATTGGGTGGCTTGTTTCATATTCAAAAACTATTTCGTTTTTCGATAGTTAACTTCATTACGAGCGTGCCGGAGAACAGCTTCGACTTTATCGAATTCACCCGCGGGAAACCATATCGGCGTTATACCGATGTTCAGCAACTCTGTATTTCGCTTACGAAGATCCTCCAATGTTAGTGGAGCTTGTTCGATGGAGAAATGTTGCGGCAAGATTACATCCCCGATGGATTCTTTCACAGCTTGGAAAACCTGGATCGTGCGATCGTTATTCAAGCTACAGCCAATGAACAAGAGACTACTGGTTCTGTAATAATACCTCAGTAATTTTGGGATGGGACGAGAGAGATCAAGCTCCGGTGCTCCGTAGGCTTCGTCATATTGATTCTTCCCCAAAATACAACGATGAGGATCCCTGATATCCCCATGCAATTTGATCACGGTAACCTTGTTCGCGTCAGGTGATTCCATTGCATTCAAGCCGTTGACAACTTGAACTTCATCATCTGGACCTACATCAAAACTTTGTTCCAACAAACGATCATAGTTCGTTGTGATCAGTGTATCTGAAAACAATTCGGAAATGCGTAGGGTGATATCTTCCAAATTCCCTGTCTTTGAAAATGCATCACGGATCTCTTGAGCAAAAACATCCTTCCCGCAGGTGTTTTCAATTTGTTCAATTAGCTCTTCAAATGCCCCGTTTTCCAAAAAAGACTCAATGACAGCAGACTCGATTCCTGCTGTCTTGCCTTGTTCCCTCAAATGATTCTTCCATGTTGGAAATCCTCCTGCCACTGAAACACCAGCACCGATGAACGGAACAACAGATTCTTCCATCAAACGGGCAACCATTTGATCAAACCGGGTTTTATTTCTTCTAAACCAATGATCATCACCAAAACTTTCAACAATAGCCTCCTTACTGAGCACATCGTGCATTCTTTCAATATGGAATTGCTGGAATGCTTGATCGTATGCCTCCTTGTCACCAGCGTAAAATCCCTTACTCGGGTGTGCTAAGTTATCCAACCCAAAACGATTACAAAACTGGGCGGCATCACTTTCCCTACTATCGATCCAATCATTAAAATCTCTAAAATTTTCGAACAAATCGTGATTGTCACTATTACACCAACTTTCGAGGACTTTTGACATAATGGAGGCCGTTTTAGCCAACTGCTTGTTCGACCAAACTGTCGGCGAGCTTGAGTTGGGTGGCTTGGGCGGTGGCGAGGTTGGCTTTGAGTTGATCACACAGCGCCATCAGCTCATCGACTTTGGCGACGATGCGGTGTTGTTCGTTTTCAGGCGGGAGCGCAAGAGTGATTGAATTCATCTTTACCTGGTTCATCTTGGGTTGAGCGGTTCCCGTTACGTAGGGCTCCAGCGAAATCGCGTTGATATGCAGGCACACATAAAGAAGGAGTGTTTCAGAGATTCCGTCGAGGACGTGAGCGTGATTGTTAACCCAGTATTTCCCTCGGGCCATGAAGGCGATAGGTGTGGATCTATTGATGAGATTCGCTCCATCTTCCCCAATGAGAAGGAGTGGTTTATCGAACAGGTAATCATCAATTGAGTCGATCACACCGGAAGCGCCGTAGTAATCAAAGTCCCCCTGCCGCGTCTTTCGGGTATCTACCGAAAGCGGCACTCTCTCAGCGTCACGGTTGTAGACGACATCTCCAAATGGAGCGAGAACCCAACCGCTGGGCACTGCTCTCTCTGTTTCTCCAGAGGGTGGATTTGCGGTTTTTTTCTGCTTCTTTAGCTTTCCGTCTTCGATGAGCTTCACTCGTTCGACGGAAATTCTCTTGATGAGCTTATCTGCCGGTTCGTCGTTGGGATTCTGGGGGATGAGTTTTCCCATGACGGCGAGTTGGAGGATGGTTTGTTTGAGTTGGCCGATGCTGCTTTCGGTGGTGAAGAGGGTGTCGAAGTTGACTTGGATGCGCTGCCAGGCATCGGCAAAGGATGAGGCGTTAGCGGTGGAAGAGGTCAGGGCATCCAGCAATGTGCGAACAAGGGTGTCATGAGTTTCAAGACTGTTTTCTTGTTCCTGCTCCAATTGATCGCACAACGCCATCAATTCATCCACCTTGGCAACAATGCGTTGTTGTTCGGCGAGGGGTGGGATCGGGAATTCGAACTTCTCCAGCACCTTTTTACTTAGACCTTCGATAGCCATTCCAACCTGCCTTCCCCAAACGAGCTTTTGTACTAAAGGAGACAGGATCCCAAGATGCAAAAACTCGGCCATCTCTGGTTCAACCAAACGAATAATCGTCACGTGTTGGCTAACGTTGGCTGTGACAAGTTCTTCGGGGAATATTGTCGATCGGCCAAGCGAGGCTCCTGTGATATTGAGTAGAACATCACGAGGGAACACTTGAGTATTGTTCATTGCCTCATGCGTTTCCTCAGGAATGTAGGCGGTGTCGTCGAGTCTTAAGCCGTCATTCCATACATTTTGGGACCGCAGAAAAATGATACCTTCAGGGACATATGCGCTTTTACCGCCGCGGGGAGTGCTGCCAGAGCCGAGTTTCGATGTCAGATTTCCAATTCTTTCAAACATCCAGCCAGGAGGAAGCGGAAACGGAAATTCGTCTTTATCAACAGGCGGTTGCTTAGGCTGCTTTCTAATTTTTCCATCGTCGATTAGTTGAGCTTTCTGAGTCGCGATTCTCTTTAGTAGTTCTTCGGACGATTCCTCATCTGGGTTCTGCGGGACAAGCATTCCTCGGACAGCCAACTCAAGAATCAATTCTCGCAGCCTTTGAATCCCGTAAAGCTCCCGCTTGCTACTTGAGCCCCTTCCTACACTCGACTTCGCCTTCACCGCCGAGGTCCAGACGTCGAGATTCTCGGTGATGAGTTTTTCAGCGGTCTCCATCACTTTTCTCCCGAGAGGGCGTTTTCAAGAATGGCTTTGAGCTGGTCACGGAGGCCTTGGATTTGTTTCTGTTGCCCGTTGTATTTGGTCAGCAGTTCCTCTGGATCGTGTGTGATTTGCTCTCCAACATGCGGGTTGGGAATGTCGAGGTTGTAGTTGCGGGAAATGATGTCCCCAATAACGACTTTCCATGCTTGTTCGGTTTGAACACGGCTTTTGAAATCGTCTTCCTCGGAGCCCCACCAATCGATCTCGGTTTGGAACTCCTCGAAGCGCATGGGTTTGGTTTTATTGTAGCTGGTTACACCGTCGGGGTAAGGGTGTTCGTAGAACCAAATGTCTTTGGTGCCCGGTTGCTCGCTCTCCGGCTTTTTGGTGAAGAAAAGGATGTTGGTCTTGATGCCAGTATAGGGAGCGAAGACTCCGTTGGGTAGGCGAACAATGGTGTGCAGGTTGCACTTTTCGAGCAGTTCTTGCTTGAGTCTTGTTTTCATGCCTTCGCCAAAAAGAAAACCATCGGGCAGGACTACAGCGGCGCGGCCGTGGTTTTTCAGCAGCTTAATGATAAGCGCCATGAAGAGATCGGCCGTTTCCCGGGTGCGCAGGTTGGCGGGAAAATTGTTCTCGATGCCGTCTTCTTCGGTGCCACCGAAGGGAGGATTCGTGACGATGGTATCCACCCGATCTTTGTTACTGTAGTCCTTGTAGGGGCGACTGAGGGTGTTGTCGTGGCGGATGTTCGTGGGAGTATCGATGCCGTGCAGGATCATGTTGGTCGTGCAGAGCATGTGCGGAAGTGCCTTCTTTTCGACACCGTGGATGCTGTTGATGAGAGCCTCTTCGTCCTTGGCTGCCTTCACATAGTTGCTGCGCTTGTGGTCGATCGTGCATGCGAGGAAGCCGCCAGTTCCGCAAGCGGGGTCAAGGACGGTTTCTTCGAGCTTGGGGTCGACGCGGTTGACGATGAATTGAGTGACGGCGCGCGGGGTGTAGAATTCGCCCGCGTTGCCCGCGCTCTGAAGGTCTTTGAGGATTTGCTCGTAGATACTGCCGAAGGTGTGGCGGTCGGCTGTGTTATTAAAATTGATCTCGCTGATCTTGTTGATGACCTGACGAATTAAGGTGCCCGACTTCATATAGTTGTAGGCATCTTCGAACACATTGTGAATGACCTGGGCACGCTTGCCGTTCGGACCTTCCAGTGTGAGTTTGTCTTTTAAGGTCGGGAAGAGCTGCAAATTGATAAAGTCGCTCAGTGCATCTCCGGTCATGCCCTCTGGGTCGGAGGCCCAGTTGCGCCAGCGCAGGTGTTCGGGCAGCGGGGACTGGTAGTTGTCTTCGAGGGTTTCAACTTCCACTTCGCGATCGTCGTAGATTTTGAGGAAAAACATCCAAACCAGTTGACTGATGCGCTGGGCGTCACCGTCGACGCCGACGTCTTTTCGCATAATGTCCTGAATGGACTTAATGGTTCCACTTACGTTACTCATGCAGGGATATCTTGGTCAAATAGTTCAGACTCCAGTTCCTGGAGTGCGTTTTCGTAGTTAACTTTTCCGCCAAAGACATCGTTAATGATTTCCACTGGAGTTCCCATTTTGTCGAAAGGGGTCAGTTTCAGCACCTTGGGGCTTTCGATGGTGAGCACACCTTCGTCGGCATATTTTTCTAAAAGTGCTTCGAGGACGGCGCGAGCTTGTTCGCCATACTTGGTAAAGTAATTGCGCTTCTTGACGTTCTCGGCTCGCTCCTTGCGGGTGAGCGGGGGTTGGTCGTAGGCAATATGGCAGATGAGATCGAAGTCGCCGTAGTCTTTGCCGACCTCTTCTGCGAGTTTCGGAAGCTCGATTCCATATTCCTCCAGCTCATTTACGATGGCTTCTTTTTTGCGAGTGGTTTTCCACGTTTGGATAAAGTCATCCAACGAAGCAAATTCCTTACGAATGCCTTTCCGACTGTAATCGCGGTAGGACTCGGTGACCATCTGCCCATCTTCACCGCGATATTCGACGTGCTTGGAGAGGATTTTTACGTCCACCCCGCTGACGCGAAGCTTCTTGGAATGGTATGGGTTGTCCCTATCATCCTCAACGCTGTCTGGATCTTCATCGTCGATTTCTGGATCGGGAGGGACGGGGTCATCGTCATCCCCTGGTTCATAGATCACAACAGGGTCACCGTCAAAATCGGGGTCGGAAAAGAGCTTAGTGGCATTCTTAAAGTCCATGACCGTGAAGAAGAATTTGCCAAATTCTTCCTCGATCCGAGTGCCGCGACCCACGATCTGCTTAAAGGTGGTCATCGAGTTGACCGTTTTATCAAGCACAATGAGTTTGCAGGTCTTCGCATCGACTCCGGTTGTGAGCAGTTCGGAGGTGGTGGCGATGACGGGGTATTTGCATTCTGAGTCGATGAAGTTGTCCAGCTCAGCTTTGCCCTCAACGCTGTCTCCCGTGATCCGCATCACGTATTTGGAATTGTCGCGCGCTAGTTGTCCGGCTGCATTCGTGATCGCCACTCGCATTCGCTCAGCGTGATCGATGTCCTCACAGAAAATGATGGTCTTTGCATATGGATCGGTTGCCCGAAGGAGCTCCATTACGCATTTGGCGATTAGCTTGGTGCGCTGGTTTAGAACCAAAATGCGATCCATGTCGGCCTGGTTGTATTCTCTTTGCGGAATTTCAACGCCAAGATCATCGGTCATGCCTGCTGGGGGTGTCCAACCTTCGAGGTCTTTGTCCAAATGATAGCGAACGACCTTGTAGGGAGCGAGGAAGCCGTCTTCGATGCCTTGTTTCAGCGTGTAACTGTAAACGGGATCACCAAAGTAAGTGATATTGGATGTGTATTTCGTTTCCTTGGGAGTAGCGGTGAGGCCAATTTGAGTGGCGCTCGAAAAATACTCCAAAATCTCCCGCCACGCAGAATCTTCTGACGCACTGCCGCGATGACATTCGTCGATGACGATGAGGTCGAAAAAATCACGGGATACATTTTTGAAGATTTTGTCTTCTTCATCTGGTCCCGTGAGGGCCTGATAGAGGCCAAGATAGATTTCGTAGGAAGGATCAATCTTCCGGTTTTTGATCTTGGTCATGACCGAGCCGAAGGGCTTGAAGTCGTTCACCAGAGTTTGATCGGCAAGGATATTTCGATCCACAAGAAACAGCGTGCGTTTGGCTCTTTTTGCCTTCCACAGACGCCAGATGATTTGAAACGTGGTGTAGGTTTTTCCGGTGCCAGTTGCCATGACTAAAAGCAGCCGATTTTGGCCTTTCGCGATAGCTTCCATGCAACGGTTGATTGCTTCCGATTGATAGTAGCGTGGTTCTTTCCCGAATGCGTCCTGATAGTATGGTTCGAGTACTAACGCTTCTTCATGATCCTCAATATTCCGGAACTTTTTGTAGCGTTTCCAAAGGACGTCAGGACTCGGAAACGCATCCAGAGGGAATTCGCATTCGGTATTTTCAGCGTCTGCCGCCACTTTATTGTGGGAGGCAAAGGCATCTCCATTGGAACTAAATGCGCTTGGAAGATTCAGATCTTCGGTATAACTGATGGCCTGCTGCAGGCCGTGGCTGACCGAGTGGGTATTGTCCTTTGCCTCAACAACGGCGATGGGCATTCCTTTTTCACGAAGAAGCGCATAGTCTGCCCGCCGACGTTTCTTCTTATTGCGAGAGGATAGGTTGCCTCGAACGATAACGGGACCTGGAGAAATGGGGTATTCCCGACGGATTTGTTTAACCTGATCCCAACCGGCTTCCTTGATTGCGGGTGTGATGAAAAGATCGCAGATGTCGATTTCGGTGAGGTCTTTTTTTTCCTTTGGAGTCATGGGAGATTATCTTCCTTCATAGGCAGCTTCGAGGTAGGGCTTCGCTTTTTCAAAGTCCTGCAACGATGTCAGTGAGATTTCAGCATTGCCGGTGCCCCAGTGCCCGACGTTGGAAACGTCTCGCAAGAAACTGTTTGAAGATTCGATGAGGCCGGGGTTGATGTGGAGATAAAGTATAATGCGCTTTTGTTGGAAAACGACTGTAGCAAAGTTACGGATGCGTTTGTAGGCGATGTAGAGCTTCATGTCTTTGCGTTGTACATCGTCGCCAATGGAAAGCATGAATGTCGTGAGTTCCTCAAAGATTGGGCTAAGCGGTTTAGGGAGCTCCTTGAGCCATTCAACAACAGGTTTGTCGCTCGAAACACTTTTCCCTTTGGAAGGATTGGTGGGTTCAGGCCGAGATCCGGTTTTTTCAGAAACAGCATTCACGAGTTCAAATAGAAGCAGATCCTCTCCGAAGCGACGATAGCGAATGAGTTCGATGTTGCGATTGATCTGTTGAACCGCATGGCTGTCAAATTTGGTGAAGTCTGCGGCGATACATAGGAGTCTTGGTGAAGACCAATCGATTTGATCTGCTGATTTTTTTCCAAACTCTTCGAGAACCAGCAATTTGAATTCTGCCTGGTGATCCATGAGCCAATCGAGGTAATAAAGACCCTGGTTGATGACATTCTCGGATGAGGTTCGTTTGTATTCGAGGATAACGGGACAATTATTTTCATCGATACCGAGGGTATCAATGCGGCCGCCGTGGGTTTTACCTGTGGAATATTCAGAAGCTAAAAAGCGAATGCCAAGTAGTGATTCGAGGTTGGACTCAATAAATGTCTGTAATGTTTTTTCGAGGGAAGAAGCAGAGCCTTTGATTTCAGATGCTTTATCGGTTTGAATTTTGAACAGCTTGATGTCGCTCATGGTAGGGGAGTTAAAACAGGATCTTTGCCAATTTTAGATACCTGGTTGCCGCTCAAAGGTCAAGACAGGGTCAGTTTCGGGTGATTTGAAATTTTCCTAACGGTTTACAGGCTTTACCCCACTCATTGGGAGTGAAAATAAAGACGCCATTGCGGCGTTCGAAATGAAATTTGGTGGCGTGTATGTTGATCCATGGAGGGGATCCATTTTTCCAATCGCCGTAGGTGCCGAGTGATTCTTTTTCCCGATAGACTTCAGATCGGACGATGAGGTTGAATTTGAGGTCAATGCCGTTCAATCGGTCGGCTTCGGTGATGGGCTGGACTTGCGGTTGCATGGTAAATCCGCGCATTTCATAAAACTTTCGGGTAAAACCTTCTTTTTCCCAAATGTAGGTGGCTTCACTCCCCTTCATCGTAAAGTGATGGGACATTGATTGAGTGATGAAGGTTTTGAGGGTGCGGTGGCGTACATCCTTTTGTTCAAGAAAAGGAGTTGGGTTTTCTGTTGCGCAAACCACGGATTTGAGGGCGACTGAGCAAAGGATGAGACAGATGAAAAGAAGTAGGAGTTTCTTGATCATTGAAGGACGGATTGAAGTGGAGTGAATGAGTTCTGTATTCTTGCAAAGAGACTTAGAAGATCAATGCCGTTTTTGAAAAAACGAATTACTTTAAGAATACTTGTTTCATTTTTCGAAGATTTGCTGGAGTAGAGGTTTTACAGTTTTAAAAATTTGGGTGCTGGTGTGCCAGTCTTTCAAGTAATCAAAGGAGGTGTATTGATGAAGCATGACAATGATCCAATACGTTATCTGATATTCCGTTTTTGAGATTTTATGCCAGAAGATTCGTTGGGCTAGAAAGGCCATGGGCCAAGCTCCGATAAGTTCGAAAAAGTGAAGGTTTTGCTCTGGAGTCCGCCACTCCTTTTGCTGGGCCTTTCGTTTATCTGAGCCGTAGAGATAAAGGATTAGCAGTGAAATTACAATGAGGTAGCCAGCGATCCAATTGACATCAATAACGAGGCAAAGCTTTCTGAGTGCGAGGTATGGGAGGAACAGTAATCCAGCCAGAAGCATTATCCTCAATCCCCAAAACACAGGGTTTCTTTGGGCTTTGGGAGGATTCTGGTTCTGTTGTCTGGAAGACCTTCGTTTGGAATTGGCTGACTTTGCCATGCTAATTTTTAAGATGATACTCTAATTATTAGCGAGGAGTAGTCAGATCTTGTCAAAGTGATCGAGTCGATTTTGAGGAATTTCTAAATCCTGTTTATCCTGTGAATCCATGTCGAAACTGAACTTGAAGGCAGGAGTGAAAAAGGCCTCACAACCATAGTGGGGTGAAGCCTTTTTTCAAAAAAAGTTTAAGATCGTTTCCGTGAAAAAGAATGAAGCTAGATGAGGGGTTTGCCCATCGGCAGTACCGGACGTTCGAAGACTTGTGCGTAGATCGAGCCAGCCATCATGTAAAGGGCACCAAGGGCGCAACCCATGAGTTCGTAGCCTGCAACTTTGGTGAGTTGGGGGTAGCCAAAATGGGCGAGATCCAAGAGGATAAAACCAATGAGTAAGAGGAGAAAAGTGATGCCCATTGCAGCGTGAATTCGCAGGGCTGGCACGAGCATAATTGCAGTGTATACAGTATATCCTACCAAAAACCATCCGATGTCGTTACCGCTGCTTTGGTAGATTCCTAAATGATTGCAAATGAGGATTACTCCGAAGGATATCCAAAATGCGCCATAGGCTACAAATGCGCTGTATCCGAAGTTATTTCCGCATTTGAACTCTTGAAAACCTGCGATCAGTTGGGCAAATCCTCCGAAAATTAGAGCGAGAGCGAGTACGGGTCCGACTCCGCACCATCCAACGTTGTGAAATTGGAGTAACAGTGTTGTCACTCCAAAGCCTGCTAGCCCTACCACCGCGGGGTTTCCTTGTGTATCTGTGTTTTGAGACATTGATTTTTAACTTTAAGTAATATTTGTGTCCGACTCATCGAAAACAAAACTCGCGATGGCAGCTAAATATCGGATGTCTGTCAATTAACTAATAAGCAATATCAATATTATTAATAAAACTTATGGGAAAAGAGAGGCGAGAGGCGAGGGGCTATGGGTGAGAGGGTTCGTCAAGTCGAACCCCTACTTTTGAGGTGGTGGTTGTGGTTGGATCGAACGCCTATTGATTTTCGCAGATATCCTAAATCACGACTGAAGTCATGATCTCCGTATTGCCCCGTTTCTCAACAATTCTGTGGGGTTCAAAATCCTGAAAGCATCTCATTCCAGGCAGATAATCAGATCGGAAATACATACTATTATCCCGGTGTCCTCGGCGCCGAAGACGGCGGTAAGATCGATTGGTTCTCAAATCTGAAATTTGTTACTTCAAATCGGGATAACCGCTAACAGGGGCTTATCCTTTGTACTCGCCTTTTTTGGCGCGTTTTTGAGCGTCTTCGCCTGTGATGAGGGTTTCGTGACCGTCGAGCATGGAAACGGAGCGATAGACAGGGCCAGTCTTGCGGCGACCGCCCGTGCTGCGAGTGCCTGTGGATGCTCTGCGAGCACCAGATTTCACGTGCTCATACTTCTTTTCAAGGGCTTCACGTTTGGCCTTCTTTTCTTGGATTTTTTTGATGAATTCTGGATCAACTGCCATGGGAAATATTTTTATTTAAAGAGTTAGATGTCTTTCTCAACAGTGTAAGTCAATTTGTGAATGTAACAAAATTTTCAGGGAGGAAATCTTGGGAGTGTGCGGTTTAGGTGTTCACCTCGCCGATATGGGACTTGATGGAATCTACTTTCTGTTTCATGCGCCCCATCTCACCTTTGCGAATATCAAACTTCAAGGTGGAGTAGACCCGTTCACAATCGGTTTCGAGTGTTTCGTATGCCTTCTCAACAATGTCGAGTGCTTCCCTCACGGTTGCAGTTTCAATGATGGTGCCCATTGGAGTGAGTTGATAAGGATGCCCAGAAGCATCGATTTCCTTGATGATTCGGGAAACATAGGTGCTGACAGTTACCCCTTTGTCGGTTGGAAACATCGCGAATTCTAAAATGACTGACATAGGAAATATTGAATAGGGAGTTAGGAGTTAGAAGCAAGGAGTTAGAAGCAATTTGGGAAACGGTTATCGTTCGTTGAATGGGTGACGCTACTTTTTATCCACGTCCAATTGGTTAGTTAAGAGACAAATTCGAGGCCTATGACTTGCGAGCTGGCAGGCAATGGGTAGAGTATTGCGTCCTGATTCTTCAATGACTTGAGTTGATATCCTATGAGAGTTGAGAATATTTTTATTTCGCCCGGTCACAATTTTTTTGGACGATGGGGGAAAGGTGCCGATAATCACGAAACACACGAAGTGAGTTCAGTGAACTGTGTATCGGGACGGGGCCTGGAGGGAGATCGTTTTTTTGATTACGAAAAAAACGACAAAAGTCATATTACTCTGTTCTCAAAGGAAATTTTTGACGATATGTGTCGGGCCTTGGAGATTTTTGACCGGGGTCCAGAAGTTGTGAGGCGTAATGTTATCGTATCGGGCATCGATCTCAATTCTTTAGTTGGCAAGACGTTTTCATTGCAGGGCATTGAGTTCGAAGGAGTGGAGGAGTGTTCACCCTGCCAATGGATGGACGAAGCTTTTGGGAAAGGTGCAATGGCCTTTCTTAAAGGCCAGGGCGGATTGCGGTGCCGAATTCTTAACGACGGAGTGTTAGTGAAAGATGGGTGATCTAATCCTCAACGGCATTGTCCTCGCGGGTGGTAACTCAAGTCGAATGGGAACGAACAAAGCTCTCATCGAGATTTTGGGTGTTCCTATGTTGCTCCGTCAGATTTCCAAGCTAGAGGTAGTATTAGAGGGTTATCCTGAATCTGAAATCCTGGTTTCTGTGCGGGAGCTCGGAGTATTGGAACTACCGGAGAAAGCTCGGTATGTGGACGATCTTACCCCAGGGGAGGGGCCGTTAATGGGAATTTATACTTGTCTGAAAACACTGGAAAGTGGGCATGTGGTGGTATTGGGTGTGGATATGCCAAGAATTGACCCCATGATTTTGTGCGAATTAGTGGAGTGTTGTGAGCCTGGTATTGGTATTGTGCCTGGGTATCGGAGTTCTGGGTTTTTTGAGCCGCTCGCGGCGATTTATCCGATTGAAATGGTGAGTTTAATCGGGAAATACCTGGAGAGTGGGAAACGGTCGCTCCAGGAATTGGTGCGTCTGGGTATCGAAAAGCGTTATTTGAAAAAGCATGAGATCGCAAAGATGGACGTGACAAAATTCATGAATGTGAATTGTCCGCAGGACTTTGTGGAATACGCAGATGATTGACGTATTCATGCTCTGTCATCATGCTCTGGTTTCATGAGTAACGATTCCCTCTATCACATTGGTTTTGGCGCTTCGGATCTAGGCAGGACTCCAGCAACGATTGCACTTTTGTCGGGTGACCCAGGGCGTGCAAAGCAGATCGCTACGGATCACTTCAAAGACGTGAGATGTCTCTCTGAAAACAGGGGATTGAACAGTTATTTAGGACAGATTGGACCGCACCCGGTGATATCAGCCACTAGCGGAATGGGGGCGCCCAGTCTTTCGATCATCGTGAACGAATTAGCTCAAGTGGGTGTAAAGACAATCATTCGAGTGGGGACGAGTGGATCGATTCAACCTCATGTCAAAGTTGGAAGTGTTGTGATTTCTTCGGGGTCACTTTGTTTACAGGGGGCGGCCAATGATATCGCCCCACGGGACTACCCGGCCGTGGCTGATCCTTATTTGACGGTCGCACTAGCAAATACAGCTCAAGCCTTGGGGATTGATGCTCATGTTGGGATCACTGCCAGCGTGGATACTTTTTACGAAGGCCAGGGAAGAACTGGTAGCGCCAATCCGAAGCTAATGCGCTCGCATACGGGCTTGGTTGATGAATACGTACAGCTCAATGTTCTCAACTTTGAAATGGAGGCGGGAACCCTGTTTAAGATGGGCAGTGTTTACGGGTTTCGGGCTGCTTGTGTCTGTGCCATCATTGCGGAACGAACAGATTCAGAGGAAGTGATCCTCGAGAAGAAAGATCAGGCAGTGAGAAATGCGATTAAAGTTGCGATAAAAAGCGTAGAGGGTCTTTAAGAAAGTCGCACAAGGTCCGATCTTGAATTGAGGGATCGAATGTACAAAGGAGAGAAAACAAGAAGAGCTTTACTAACATTTTGTTGTGGAATCGCATCTGTCTGCCTGACGATGGGGTCAGACGATGAAGAGGGGTCGACCACTCATGCCGCACAGGAACACCATGAGGCTCCGAGGCATGAGGATCTGCCCACAAATTATGAGGAGGGTCTAGATTTTGTTGAGCATCACACTGAAGCGGTTACCAATGAACACGGTCATCTCGATAGTGCAGAGGATCATCTTATTAAAAGTGAGGATGAGGAGACTGACCACTCTGGGGCGCCTGAATCCGCACCTGCAAAAAAGTTGAAACTTTCCGTCAGCAAAGAACATCCGATCACAGATGAAACTCATGGCATGATGGAACAGACCTATATCGATTTAGGCATGGGTCCCCCTGTGGGCAATCCGAATTCGCATCATGATAGCGGAGAGGGGAAGAACAAACGTTACGCATTGGAATCTCATGGAGAGGACCCGCACTCGGCTTTGGTATCGCATGTGCGAGCTGAGCCTTCTGAGGAACCCGCGACCAACTTTCATGATAACCCAAAGCCGCATCATGCTGAGGTTAATGTGGAGGCAGTTACAGATATCAGTGCTGCAGAGCCTCCTAGTCATAGCCATTCAACAGAAACCCATTCCCCAGCCGAAGTAACATTGCACGCGTCCGAAGAGATTCATCCTTCGCCAACTCATCATGAACCTGCGCCAGTCGAGGTTCATCACCCCATTGTGCAGAATCATAGTTCCAAGCCTGAATCCCATTCGATTTCGGATGTTCACACGACAGAGTCTGCCCATCATAGTTCAAATTCACATCCTGTGGCTGTACCATCCCATGGGGCGCATTCTGCCGAAGTAGATGAGTTTCCTTTTCCACACAGTGCTGAGAAAACTTATGGCGAACTCGCGGAGCGCTTGCACGATGGTACCTTTGAGTTGATCAAAGCGGAAATGAGGGATGATGCAGAAAAAACAACGCAGGCAATTAACGAAATGACAAATCGGTTGCAGGCGATCATCGATCGGTCCTCTCATCCCAAATCTCCCCAACCTTCTCAAGCAGTTGAAGATGCCGCGCGGGCAATGGCGATTCATATGGATCGTTTGAGCTTTGCTCAGTATCAGGAAAATACTCAGAAAGTGAGTATTCTAGTTGGGAAAGTCGCAACAATGGTAAGGGAATTAGAAACGGTGATGGAGAGTGCCGAGGATCATGGGGATTCGAATTCCCATGAAATGCAAAGTCATTCACCGCATGAACAAGAGCCGAGCGGGCACGGGCATTGAGGATTTGATGACAACAAGGGTAAGGGTGGATCTCTTGCGAGCAAGAGATGCTACGGAGTGGGAGAAGTTGCGGCGTATGACTAGGAAGTTGCCAAATATAACTTCCGGTTTTGAAGGAAAATGAACGTATTGTGCGCCTTGCAAAAAAACCCCATTACTTCTGCCAAACGTGTCTGCTTAAATGCAGGATGCTCTAACCCACGAATGAATTCATGGGCTCCAGAATAGAATGACGGAGGCGATGATTTCAATCGTCGTACCCAGTATTTCCGATTTCGGCCTGAGGTCTGTTATTTCAATTCGTTGCGTGTGCTTTGAGGCAGAGAGCGACGGATCGGGGTCGATCCTGCCCTACCATTTTGGAATTGGAGCCAGAGGAGAACTGTGAAGGCGTTGACTACTGCTCGGATGGGTCGCCGGGGACGTGGTGGCGTTTGATGGCCTTGTAAAACTCAAGATCATGTTCCGCGGGTTCCACTTTGGAAGGCCAAGGGAGGTTTGCGAAAGTTTGGAAATAGGTGAGGCATGCATCTTTATATTCGATTGCTTCTCGTTCCTGCCTTTTGAGCAGAACAGCGACGTGGTGGTGACGTTCCGGATCGATTTTGTCGCTGAGGCTCTCCCATTCTTCCTTCCAGCTACGAACAGCGTCGACACCCATTTGGTAGTGAAGACCGAGTTCATCCCAGAGTATATTACCACTTTTCATTTCAAAGTTCCACGGTACGTGGTGAAACCAGAGTAGAAGTTCCTCAGGAATTTTCTCTACATCAGACCATTGGTTGCGGATGGTCGGACTGTATTGCTCAAGCGCGTTCGATCCTGTCGATGTTCTATCAAATCCCAGTCCCTGTTCATCTGCACGATGGTAGTAGAGCGAGGTCCAGTCTGCACGACCTTCGTCAACCCAAGGTCCGGGTCCGTAATGATGCCCGCGTGCCATGATGTGATGAAGTCCTAATGGCATCGAGTAGTTGACGACTGCTTCGCGGGATTCCATGAGCATCGGTATTAGCGTATCGACGATTTCAGGTTCTGCGTTAAAAGTTTGTTGAATCCACTCCGTCGCAATGGTTTCGCTGGAGAGTTGAGGCTCCCACGCAAGGCGACCAAAAGCATACCAATTGCTTTGAAGGAGAGGATGGCCAGTCCAATTGCGGTCGGTTCCGATATTGGCCACACCCGCAATGACGGTGTGCTGCACATCCGAGAATTCGCCTTCGATGATTTTCGCCACCGTTGATCCTTGTCCGTTTGTGAAAGTATCACTGTCGAGCACTTCTTCGAAAAGGGGGGCGAGATAGGCGAGGTGCACCGCTCCTCCGAGGTATTCCTGCGTGATCTGAAGTTCGAGAGCCAAGGGAGTTTTTGGCATTGCCCCAAACATTGGGTGAAAGGGTTCACGTGGCATGAAATCAATCGGGCCGTTTTTGGTTTGGATAATGACATTGTCGCGGAAACTTCCGTCCATTGGCACAAACTCAGTGTAGGCCTGCTTGGCTCTATCTACAGTATTCTTGTGAGAATAAACAAATGCACGCCACATCACGATACCACTATGCGGGGCAAGGGCATCTGCCAATAAATTGGCTCCATCTGCGTGAGAGCGGTCATAATCCTGTGGGCCCGGCTGACCTTCGGAGTTGGCTTTTACTAAAAATCCGCCGAAATCCGGAATAATGGAGTAGATTTCATCAATCTTTTTCTTCCACCATTTCGCCACTTCAGCGTTCAGTGGATCGGCGGTTTTCAAGCCCCCTATTTCGATGGGTGCGCTGAAACGGGCGGTGAGATAGACCTTAATACCATAGGGTCGAAGCTCATTGGCGATGGCAGCGGTTTTATAAAGATACTCGGTCGTCAAAACCAAGGCGTTTGAATTGACGTTGGTCAATACGGTGCCATTGATTCCGACCGATGCATTGGCGCGTGCGTAGTCCCGGTAGCGGGGGGAGACGTAGTCGGGCAGTTGAAACCATTCCCATATGGATTGGCCAGACTGAACACGTTCGACGGTGCGCGTTAGATTGTCCCAGTGATTGAGAAGTCGGTGTTGAATTTTGGGTTCGCTTACAATCGCAATCGTTTGGTTCAGATCTGGGTTCAGTTCCCCGGATTGCACCATTCTTAAAAAAGCAAAAGTTCCGTATAAAACGCCGATATCGGTTTTCCCTGTAACAATCCAAGGGTCTCCTTCGATGGCGTCGGAGCGATAGATAAGGTAGCCTTCGTCGTTCAGGGATTGGATTTCATCCCGTAGCGCCCTGGTGTCGGCTGGAGGGAGTTGATCCAATGGTCCCAACCAGATAGGAGATTGTCCCTTAAAATCACTGTTCCCGAGGAGTCCGCTTATCCCTAATTCCATTTCCGTCTTTGCAGCCTGGAGAGTTTCGGAAGCACCAAATAATTCTAATTCTCCAATGGAATTCGTCCATGAAAGTGTCATCGCTGACTCTTCCAAAGGAGCGTACCGAAGCCACAGTTTGTATCCGTCTTCTGCCTGTGAGAAAAACGGTAGAGCGAAGCCTAAAAGTAGAAAAAGAGTATTTTTGATTCTCCTGCGAGCAAGGGAATGCAACATAATGAAATATGGTTTTTGGGTTATCGTTATCTCTAGATGGAACACCCGGTCGGGGTTATTGCTATTTTTGAGCAAGAACCTAAATGGTATCTTCAAAACTATTGAGCCCGCTCAGCTAGGGGCAATGCAAAAGGTCTATAGAAATAGTCATACATATTCTGAGACCTTTTCGGTCTTCGAATTTGAATTGCCAATGGATGAGTGCGGTATATCGTTGATAACAAGATGCTTGGAGAAACGTTACGGTTGTTGCTCTTCAGTTTATCACTAGGAGCGTTGGTAGGACTGGTTCGCCAATGGGCGGATCACATGGAGTTTAACCTCGAAGAGGAGGATATCACCAGTGCGGGGCTGCGAACTTACGCGTTATGGAGTTTTTTGGGCGCGCTTTCGGTGTATTGCAGCGTGGAGTTTCACAGTTGGGTGTTTCCGATCGTATTGGTTCTGTTTGGAACCTATCTTACTGCAGGCTATGTGCTTGAGCATTCCGGGAGAGGGGGTATTGGGCTGACCAGTTATGCCGTGGGGTTGATTACCTTCTTAATGGGCGCGATTGTGATGTGGGGAGAGTCTCGCGTTGCGATTGCGATTGCTGCCGCTTTGGGAGTGATGATTGCCGCGAAGCAGTCTGCTCATGCGGTGACCACACGCATTCGGCCCGAAGATGTAAGGATTGCCCTGCAGTTTCTGGTGGTGACTGGCCTTATTTTGCCAATCGTTCCTAATCAGGGGTTTGGCCCTGAGGCCGCAATCAATCCCTATAAGATTTGGTGGATGGTAGTCCTTATTTCCGGGCTTGGCTTTGGTGGGTATCTTGGGATTCGGTTTCTTGGGGCGCGGGCAGGAATCCTCATGACTGGAGTTGCAGGGGGATTTGCATCCAGCACTGCTACGACTTTAGCCCTTTCGAGAGCGAGCAGACAGATGCCCGAACTATCTGCGAGCCTGGGCTTGGGAATTCTCTTAGCCTGTACGATAATGTTTGCTCGAGTGTGGGCGATTATCCTAACCCTAAATCACGAATTGGCGATGGCGCTTATCCTCCCTTTTGCATTGATGGCGTGTCCAGGAGTATTGACCCTTGTCGTTGTCATGTTGAGTGGGCGCAAGAAGGAAACGATCGAAACCCCGGAAATTACGAACCCATTGAGTCTTGGGGTCGCTATCAAGTTCGCCCTATTGTATGGAGTGATCGTATTATTGGTAACTTTGACCAAAGAGTGGGGTGCCGATAAGGGGCTCTATTTGGTTTCGTTTATCTCCGGATTAACGGATATGGACGCGATTGCACTTTCAATGACAGATATGGTAAAACAAGGCAGTGTGGTGCTGGAATTGGCGGCCAAAGGAATTGTCATTGGAGCGATTGCGAACACCCTTTTTAAGGCTGGATTTGCACTGTATGCGGGATCAAAAGGATTGCGTATCGTGATTACCGTTGGGATGGGAAGCATGATCCTGGCAGGTATCGGAAGTTGGTTTTTAGTATAGGCGGTGAAGGGGTAAATAATTGTTCGCACTTCGAAAATTTGATCTAAGCATTTACTTAGATTGATGCTTGAGGGTTTATTTCCAAACACTCCCTAAAACTCAGGAAATGAGTGCCGGATTCTTTCTGCTAATGCAATGAGGGTGCGATTTTAGTAAAAATGATGAATTGCCATTTCCAATTGAGTAAGTAGACACTTTCTGACTTCGAATGAATACGACTCCGGAAAAAACGAATAAAAGCTTCAAGCTAAGCGAAGGAACGGTTGCCTGGGCACTTGTAGCCGTCGCTTTGATGACACTTGTAGGTGGATTCATCCTTGAAAAAACCGGTGGTTCTTCCGCCTTTTCTATAGGATGTTATGTTCTCGCGTATTTAAGTGGAGGTTACTTCGGAGTCTTGTCTGGATTCGAATCGCTGAGAAACCGCGAGGTTGATGTGGATCTGCTGATGATACTCGCCGCCCTTGGCGCAGCCTGGGTGGGCGCACCGTTTGAAGGTGGCATGCTTCTTTTCCTCTTTTCACTTTCCAATGTATTGCAAACCTTCGCCATGGAACGTTCGCATAATGCGATTCATTCCTTGATGAAGCTTCGACCCTCTGAGGTGATGTGCAAGGTCGGTCATGAGTGGAAAATGGTCCAGGTAGAGATCGTCGAACTCGATACCGTTGTAAGGGTTCGACCTGGAGAAAGTGTGGCCTTGGACGGTGTTGTTCTCAAGGGAGAGAGTTCGATCGATGAATCATCGATCACTGGCGAATCCATGCCTCTACACAAGAAACCTGGAGATGAGATTTTTGCTGGAACGATGAATCAGAGTGGCAGTCTGGAATATCGGGTTACCAAAAAGGAGGCGGATTCCACGCTCTCGAAAATCGTAAACTTAGTCGATGAAGCGCAGGGGAAAAAGGCGAAGTCGGAACGCTTCCTGGAAAAAGCGGAACAGCACTATGCACTGGGCGTGATCCTACTTACGCTTGGCCTTATTATTGTGCCACCTCTTGTGGGTGCCGATTTTTCAGCTAGCTTTTATCGGGCGATGACAGTGATGGTGGTAGCCTCACCCTGTGCGTTGGTGATTAGTACGCCTGCTGCGTTTCTGTCTGCAATTGGTGGCGCAGCACGCAGCGGAGTTTTATTCAAAGGGGGAGTGCATCTGGAACGCATGGCTGAGATCAAGACGATTGCCTTTGATAAAACAGGCACGCTGACCGTTGGAAAGCCGACGGTGAACCGACTGATGACATTCGAAATTCCTGATGAAGCGGGGAGTATTCAAAAAACGGAAGAATCTGAAGCGATTCAGATTGCCGCTGCACTCGAATCCCATTCGGAACATCCATTGGCACGAGCGGTGGAGCAGTATTCAAAAGCAAAGGGTATCAATACTGTTGATGTGCATGGATTTAAAGCACTGACAGGAAAAGGTGCTTGGGGGGAAGTGGACGGAAGTCACTATCTCATCGGTAATCCTTCTCTTTTTAGTGATCTATTGGCCTCCAGCGATCGTTTCGCAGCAGTGCGGACAAATGTGGATGAAATGAGAGAACAGGGTGAAACGCTCATCATGTTGGGTAAATGCGATTCAACAGGTGAAGCAACGAATGTCATGGCGATATTTTCTGTGACCGATCGTATTCGTGACAACGCAAAGTCTTCGATTCAAAAGCTTCGGGCGTTAGGGGTGAAACGCATTGTGATGCTAACCGGCGATCACGCCAAAGTAGCGGAGTCCATTTCGCGTGAGGCAGGATTGGATGATTATTACGCGAGTTTGTTACCCGAGCAGAAAATGGAGACGATCCAGAAATTGGAATCTGAGGGACCGGTATTGATGGTCGGTGACGGTGTCAATGATGCTCCGGCTCTTGCGAGTGCTCATGTGGGTGTTGCGATGGGAGCTGCAGGTACCGATGTTGCTATGGAGACCGCAGACGTGGTTTTGATGAGCAGTAATCTCGAACATTTGGTTCACGCTCTTGAAAAAGCTCGAAAGAGCCGCCGTATTGTCCTCCAGAATCTGATATTTGCACTCAGCGTCATAGTGGTGCTGGTCATATGCACCTTAACAATCGGTATTCCCCTTCCTTTGGGTGTGGTTGGGCACGAAGGCTCGACAGTCCTGGTGTGCCTTAATGGATTGCGACTACTGGCAAAGGCTTAAGAGAGGGAACCCATCTATTCCTTGTAAAGGCTTTCTTTAATTGCCCTTGACCTGCTGCCAAACCCGCCATGTGTAGCTACCAAGTAACAGGACGATGATCATGTTAAAAAAGGAACGGGTGAGTAGCCAAAGCCCCACGGCCAGGAGTGCGAGAAAAACGAAGCCTATGATGCAGGTCGCTTTGATGTTTTTGGGGCCAAGAACATCGCGCAGAATCTGACCTCCATCGAGTGGGATCACTGGAAAGAGATTAATGATCGTCCAAAAGATGTTAATGAACACCATCGTGTTTATAAAATCGGAGAGGAAGAAGCCAACTCTTGTCGTCGTATCAATAGAGGGTCCGGCGATGTTAACGATAATAATGAATAGGATTGCAAGGAGGATACTGGCGCCCGGCCCTGCTGCGGTTACTAAAATACTCTTGCCGCGACTAAAGCGAGCGTTTGGGAACACCGCTACTCCTCCCATACTGTGCAGCTGTATGAGTGCGCTGCTTGCGCCCGATTTTATTCCTGTTAGCGCATGACCGAGTTCGTGGATCAGAATGGAATGAAAAGCGGCCAGCATGAAGATCAACACTCGAAACCAATCATCCGGCTGTTGGGCTCCGATGGCGCCGCCCAAAAAGGCTGTTAACAGGAAGAAACTCCAGTGGATGGAAATCGGGATTCGAAATAGGCGAAATTCGATCATAGAATAGTTGGAACGGTTGAAAGGTGAAAATTGATGGCAACAGTTTCAGTTCCTTGTTGCGCCTTTGTTTCACATTTACCCCTTTTAGAAAAGCCTTGAATATGGACTTGATGAAAATAGGATGAAAATATGTGCAAACGATTGATGGCTCAAATTCTGATTCTAGTGTTTTTTCTTTGTGAGGTTCACGGGAAAGCTGAGTTGCCTCATGGTGAAGATTTGGTGATCAATCGTGATGTCTATCAGTCGAGTTTTGAGGGTTTTTGGTTGGGGCAGTGTATTGCGAACTGGACTGGACTTTCCCCTGAAATGGATAAAGTGGAGCCACCATTTTATACAGATGAATCCTGGGGTGGTCCAGACGAGTTGAGTCTTTGGGGAGGAAAAGGTCCGAGTGATACGCTGGAATTTTATTTCGTGCCACGCGGAACGCCTTGGGGTGCGGATGATGATACGGATATAGAATATCTCTATTTGCATTTACTGCACGACTTGGAGGTGACTCGATTAAGTGGCGACCAGATTCGTGAAGGATGGCTGAGGCACATGTGGTCGGACAATTTCAACAAAGATGGAAATAACTTTCTTTGGGTGTCCAATGAGAATGCGTATGAACTGATGCGGAAAGGGTCGATACCACCCGAAACGAGTGATCCGGAACTGAACCCGGAATATGATATGATTGATGCGCAGTTAACGACGGAGATTTTTGGCTTATTGGCGCCGGGTCGACCCGATGTCGCACTGGCGATGGCGAAACTTCCCATCATGACGAGTGCCCGAGCCCACGCCAAGCAAGCTGCTGAGTTTTATGTCGTGATGCACTCACTGGCGGTGACTGCAGAAGGGAATGATGTATTTGAAAAGCTCGTTTGGATGTCTGCCCAAGCAAGGAAAGGAATTCCTGACGGGAGCTATCTTGCGGATATGTATGATTATATCTGGAATGATTATTCGAACAATCCTGACAAGGAGGATTGGGAATCCACCCGAGATAAGGTTTACCAACGCTATCAAATCGAGGGTGCTGGCGGATACGATTATGAGCACCCCTATGATGCCGGTATCAATTTTGCAGCGGGATTGGTCAGTTTGTTTTATGGGCAGGGCGATCTGAAACGAACGATACGGATCGGTTCCTTGGTGGGGTGGGATTGTGATAATCCCACCGCAACCTGGGGTGGGCTGATCGGGTTTATGATGGGAAGGAAAGCCGTGGAAGCAGCTTTTCCGGAAATTGAGCTCTCTGATACTTATCAAATTTCCAGAACCAGAAGAGATTTCCCCGATCACACTCCATCGCAGGATGGAGAGGACTCCTTTTTACTGATGGCAGAACGATGCTGTGAAGTTGTTGAAAGGGTCGTTGTTGCGGAAATGGGCGGCGTTGTTGATCTTGAAAAATTAGAATGGCGCATCCCATTGGGGCATAGAGGAGATCGTTTTCGATCTTCGGATTGAAGGATATAAAGCGAGTATTGTCCTTCGGCAGGTTGCTTCGCGTTTCACTTGAGTGTCGTTCTTCTGGAACTCGGAACAGGGCATTCGATTTCTCTAATTAGAGCACGAGGTTGTTGGTGGCTTTGGAAATGGCCTGCCATGAGCACTTCGACGAGCTCAGTGTGAATTGGAGTGAGGAGAAGAATTCGACAAACGAAATCGAATGGCTGCCCGGGCTGGGATCGAACCAGCGATCCGCCTGAGGCGGATTAACAGCCAATCTTTACTTTGAGCCATTGTCGCCCTTGACCTGATTTCAGAGCCTTTTCCCGTTTGAGAGCGCTAGAACGATCAGGAAGTGTTTCTTGATAGACAAGAATCCATGGACCTCTGAAGCGTTTGGTGGTGCGAGTGAGAGTATGTTCGGGATCGTTGTGTTGCTTCAGTCTAATATCGAGTTGAGAGGTTTGTCCGATGTAAATCTTTCCATCGGGATTCTGGATAACGTAGACTTGGAACATTTTAGGGAGGAGGGGGGAACGACGAACGAAATTACTAATGGTTGGAACGTGCGAGAAGTTTCAGTTTGACGATATCGTTTTGAATGAGCGCAATTTTTTTAGCTCGGGACCATTTTTTGATTTGGCGTTCACGAGCAACCGCAGATTCCAATGATGTATATTTTTCAAAAAAGACTAAATTTGGAACCTTGTGATCCTTGGTAAACTTAGAACCTAGGCCATATTTGTGCTTTCTCAGTCTTTCTTTGAGGTTTTTGCTTTGTCCAACGTATAGTTTCCGATCTTCGGATTGAAGGACATAAACCCAGTATAGCCCTTCGACAGGCTCTGGGCATTCGATTTCTCTAATTAGAGCACGAGGTTGTTGGTGGCTTTGGAAATGGCCTGCCATGAGCACTTCGACGAGCTCAGTGTGAATTGGAGTGAGGAGAAGAATTCGACAAACGAAATCGAATGGCTGCCCGGGCTGGGATCGAACCAGCGACCAATCGGTTAACAGCCGATCGCTCTACCGCTGAGCTACCGGGCAACACGTGAGTTGTAATAACTCAGAAGGAATGTTTAAAAAGAAAATGAGGAAACTCGTCAAGCGATGATTCACATAAAAATGAGATTTTTTTTAAAATAATAGGTGCCCTGAAAACTTAGGGTTGCATATTTAGTCAAAAAGACCTTTTCTGGTCCCTTTTCGTCCTAATTTAAGGAGTTCTGTAATGGAAGCGTTATTACTAAAAGTAGAGAAAAGGGAATCTGTCGGAACCAGCGCAGCGAAGAAAATTCGCGCCGAGGGTAAGATTCCCGCAAATTTGTACGGTCCATCTGGCAACCGCCATTTGACTGTGGATGAAACTGAGTTTCGCATCTTCTATAAAGAAGTGAAGGATCAGTCTGCACTTTTTGAGATCGAGGACACTGACGGGAAAAAGACCCGTTGTCTGATTTCTGAAGTTCAAGTGGACTCCCTCTCTCGAAGAGTGAAGCATGTTGACATGCGCGAAATCGCGAAAGGTGTTGAGATTTCAGCACACGTTCCGGTTCACGCTGGAGGCACCGCTTTTGGAGTGAAGAACCAGGGAGCAGTGCTCGAAATGGTTGCTCACGAGCTTGAAGTGCATTGTCTCCCTCGGAACCTACCGAAGGAATTGATTATTGACGTCAGTGAGCTCAAAGTCGGTGAGTCTCTGCACGTAAGTGATATCGTTGCTCCTGAGGGTGTTTCGATTCTTAACCCAGGAGACGAAGTTGTCGTAGCCTGTGCTTATGCTGCAAAGCTTGAGTCGGAAGCATCTGATGCTGAAGACGAAGTTTCGGAGGATTAATCCTTTTCGCAGAAGTCCCACGCGGGTTTGAACGATGTCCGATCCATTACCCATCAAGGTAATTGCAGGACTCGGCAACCCGGGGAGGGATTACCAGAACACGCGGCACAACATCGGATTCATCCTTGCGGATGATTGGGTTCATCATCTGGGCTGGAAATGGAAAAGAAGCATTCGGTTCAGAGGCGAATGGAGTAAAGGCATTTTGGAAGATCAGACAGTGAGTATTATCAAACCACATACTTTCATGAATGCTTCCGGAAAAAGCCTGCACATGATCCTTAAATACCTGAAGTTGGATCCAAGTCAGTTAATGTGCATCTACGATGACATAACGCTCCCACTGGGTCGGCTTAAGCTTTCCATCGGTGGAGGCGATAGTGGGCACAACGGCGTTAAAGATATTAAGCGTTTGCTGGGAAATGATTTTACACGTTTTCGAGTCGGGGTAGGGCAAAAGCCACACCCTGAGATGGACCTTAAGGATTGGGTTCTTAGTTCCTTCAAATCAGATGAAATGAAGCAGCTCGAAGCGAATAAAGCGTTCTATAGGAACAGTATCGAGAAGGTCGTTCAGACCGGACCGGTATTGGCTATGAATACCATAAACCAAAAATAACAGTAACCTAACCTATAAATAATATTATGGCAGTTAAAACCAAAACATCGTATCGGGCGACTTTTATCCTCGATACTCGCGGAGTAGAGGAATCAGTGGATTCTCTCTATGAGCACATTACAACCGTTCTTGAAGAACTCGGATGTGAAGTCACTAAAGTTGACAATCTCGGCACTCAGAATTTTACACGTGCTTCTCGTAACACCAAGGAAAACGCCGGAGTTTACGTACAATACTACGTGAATGCTGGACCAAATGTTCCTGGTGACCTGCAAGATAAATTCCGTCTCGACAAGCGCGTCGACCGGATTATCGTTGAGAAAGTCTAATCCCAAAACTGGTAACACATAAGAGAACATACAATAAAGTTTTGAGGTAGTTTAACTCCAAATCCCACCGACCCATGGCAAATTTTAACAGAGTGATTATAGTTGGAAACTTAACCAGAGATCCTGAGCTGCGCGTGACCCCTCAAGGGTTGTCAATCTGCAAGCTTTCCCTGGCGGTTAATCGTAACTATCGCACTGCCAATGGTGAGGATCAGGAAGAAACTACTTATGTGGATGTCGACGCATTTGGAAAACCCGCAGAGATTATTTCGAAATACATGGGGAAAGGTCGTCCGATCCTTGTGGAAGGACGCTTGAAAACTGACTCCTGGACTAACCAGGCAGGCGAAAAACGAAGTAAACTCAAAGTGGTGTTGGAAAATTTCCAGTTCATGGGAGGTCGCGGAGAAGACAGCAGTTCAGAGGGTGGGAAAGCAGGCTACCAAGCCGCTCCGCCAAAAGCTGCGAATGAAGACAAAACTCCGGGCGACTACGAATCCAAGGACTTGGACGAAGACATCCCGTTCTAAAACAGTATATAATACAGAAAGAACGAGGACCAAAAAAAATGGCTACAACAGAAATTCTTTTACTGCAACCCGTTGAAAACTTGGGTGCAGAAGGCGATACCGTAACCGTCAAAGCGGGATACGCACGTAATTACTTACTTCCACGTAAGTTGGCATTGCCGGTAACTCAGGCAAACCGTAAGTATGTGGAGTCACTACAGGCACGTCGCGCCCAACGCGAAGCGAAGGAAATCGCTGGTGCTGAGGAGCTCAAGGCTAAGATCGAAAAAATCCAAATCGTTTTCGAAGTGAAAACAGGTGAGGAAGGTGTATTCGGAGCGGTAACTGCAGGTGATCTTCTTGATCGCCTTAAGGAAAACGGTGTGGAACTAGAGAAACGTCAGCTGTCTCTCTACACTCCAGCAAAAAGCATTGGTAAGCACACTACTAAGATCCGTTTGCACTCTGAAGTCAGCTTCGAATTTGAATTCGAGTTGAAAGCTGAAGGAGGCGAAGAAGCTGCGGAAACAGCCGAAGAAGCGAAAGCATAACGCTAATTCTATTTCCTTGATAAAGGCCTGCGATTTTTTCGCAGGCCTTTTTTTTGTACGGATGTTTTTCGGTCTGTAGCATTCGATGCTCGCATCGAATTTTTTGTTGGGGTCGCGTCCGCTACAGTGCGGGCGTGGGAAAATCGCATGCGAGCATGCGATGCTACGCAGATGCCATGTGCGGTATTCGTCGTGGTATCCAAATTACCGCTAGTCGTAGCATCCGATGCTCGTCATCGGATTTTTCGGTGGATTGGAGGTCCTGGTTGGGTCAAATAATCGCATGCGAGCATGCGATGCTACGCAGATGCCATGTGCGGTATTCGTCGTGGTATCCAAATTACCGCTCAGTCGTAGCATCCGATGATCGTCATCGGATTTTTCGGTGGATTGGAGGTCCTGGTTGGATCAAAAAATCGCATACGAGCATACAATGCTACAGGTCATGAATCGGCATAAAATGGGACTTTGTGCAGAATGGTTTAAATTGTGAACAACCCGTGGGTAAATTCTCTGTATTTGAGCTTTCCGCTCTGATGGAAATCAACTATACCTATAGACCTTTGTTTTCAGACTATTCCTATCCACCGTTATATCTTTTTTAGCATCCTTCATGGCAAGAGAATCCCAGTATAAAGACTCATCCTATCGTGATCGTGATGAGCAGAAAGATCGTTTTCCCGCTGATCCCGCGCTTCAGGATCCCCACAATCTGGATGCCGAGCAAGGACTGATTGCCAGTTGTTTGCTGGATGGAAGCAACGAAGTCTTGGCGGAGTGTTTTAGTCGCGGGATTTCCGCTGATTCCTTTTACAGCCCTGCTCATAAGATTTTATTTCAAGCGGTCTGCAAGATATTTGACGAGGGAAAACCACCCGATATCATTATATTGGTTGAGCACCTGCGCACCAAAAAGTTGCTCGATAACGTAGGAGGGATTCCTTACATCAATCAGCTTTCCTCTCGAATTGAAACACCGGTCCATGCCAGATATTGGATGGATATCGTGCGTGAGAAGTTTCTATTGCGGTCACTGAAACGTACTTCCGAAACCATCATTCAAGAGATTTATGACTCCCCTCCCAAAATTGCAGAATTCTTGGGCAGTGTGGAAGAGCGGATTTTTAAGCTCGGCAATGATCTGATCACGAACTCAACTGTTCACATATCAGCCCCAGTCGAAGAAGCTTCAACCTTGATCCACAAAATGATCAAGCGAGAGATGACCGATGTCGGTATCATGACCGGGTACAAGGACTTTGATGCGATGACTTACGGGTTACATCCGCAGGAAATGGTTGTATTGGCGGCTCGTCCTTCGGTGGGTAAAACCAGTTTGGCAATGAACATTGCTGAAAACGTTGCCTGTGGTATTGCGCAAAATGAATTTAAGAAAGAAGGCGTGCTGGTTTTCAGTTTGGAAATGGGCGCTGATCAGCTCGCAATGCGGTTGTTAACCTGTCGCGCCCGGGTGAGTATGGCGAGAATTCGTGATGGATTCTGTAACGCTGAAGAGCAAAAACGACTCGCGATCGCTGCGAGGGAATTTAAAAGCGCGCCGATCTGGATCGATGATTCCGGATCCTCGGGAATCTTGGAATTGCGCGCAAAAGCGCGGCGATTGACGCAGAAAGAAAACATAAAGCTTATCGTTATCGATTACCTGCAATTGCTAAGCGGAGACTCTAGCATGCCTCGTGAAGCCCAAATTGCTGATATTTCCCGCCAAATGAAAGCAATGGCGAAAGAATTGAAAGTGCCAGTATTGGTACTGAGCCAGCTCAATCGTGAATCCGAAAAAGAGAAACGGGATCCTCGACTTTCTGACTTGCGTGAGTCCGGTTCTATCGAGCAGGATGCTGACGTGGTGATGATGCTGAGTCGCCCCCGAGTGTCGGAAGATGAACGGGACGGTGATTCAGGTGATGTTCAACTTCCTTCGGATTTTGAACACATCAAGCTGATCATCGCAAAACAGCGTAACGGCCCGGTTGGCGTCATTGATTTGAATTTCGTAAGGAGATTCACTCGATATGAGAATTTTGCTCGACCCGAAGACGAATTGAACGAACCTTTATAGAAAACGTCCTATTTTATACTGATTTTCCGATATTTTTGTTTACTAAGGCCCTAGGTTCGGGATTTATTCTGACAAGGTCTAATAGCACCATGCGTATTCCACTGAATCGATTATTCACTTTTCTCCCAATTGTAGCGTTGGCTTTGCTTTTGTCTCCAGCTAGTGCTCAGGAGCAAACTCTACCGACTGTCGTGTCTGTGGATGTTGCATTTGAGGGATTCAAAAACATTTCGGAGCAATATGTGCGAGGAAATATTAAAATCAAAGTCGGGGACGATTACGACCAGGCCATTGTGGATGACTCAGTCAAGAGTCTCTACCGCACGGGTTTGTTCGAGTTCATCGATGTAGATGTAAGCAAGGAGTCCGATGCTACTGTTGGTATTGTGTTCAATATCAAACCAAAGTATCGGGTCGAAAACGTCTATTTTGAAGGCAATGATAAAGCCAGTGATCGTCGACTTTTGTCGGAGGTTACCATCCGTCGTGGTCAGTTTATCGATGAATTCAACATCAAATCAAATGCTGACAAGATTGAGGAGTATTACATCAAACGGGGTTTTTCGGACATTAAGATTTCCTATAACATCGAACGGAATGAAACCAATGGACTTGGTATTGTAACCTACACGATCAATGAAGGGAAGAAGATCAAGATCGATGACATTGAGTTTATCGGCAATGAACTGGTAAAGGATCGAAAGCTCCGCGGAGAGATGGAGACCAAAAAATGGGGCTGGATTTCCTGGTTAACCGGAAATGGAAAATTTGATGAGGATGAATTCCGCGAGAGTATCGATGCGGTCATTGAATATTATCAAAACGAAGGGTTTCTCGATATCGAAATTGATGAAGACAAAATCACCTTCGATATGGTTAAAGAGCGGAAGATGAGAATCAATATTCCCTTGAGTGAAGGTCGGCAGTATCGACTGGGCTCGCTTTCAATTGAGGGGAACACGGTTTATACTGAATCCGAACTTTTGCGAATGGTGATGTTGATTCCAGGCATGGTTTTTTCTCCCGAAAAAGTGGATGAAGCGGCAAGTAATCTTGAGAAGTATTATGGCTCGCAGGGTTATCTCGAGAGTTATGTGCGTGCGGAGAGGGTTCCCAATGTAAAAACCGGTCGTATCGACATTTTGTTCCGAGTTCAGGAGTCCGAAAAAATTTACGTTGAAAACTTAAATATCCAGGGGAACACCACTACGAAAACGATTGTGATCTTACGGGAGCTCGCGTTAGCACCAGGGGATGTGTTTGACATGATCCGAATGGAGAATAGCAAAATACGCCTTGAAAATACGCGGTATTTTGAAAGCGTCAATGTGGCACCAGAAGAGACTCAAATCCCAGGTCGTAAGAACTTGCGTGTAATCGTAGAAGAGGGTCGTACCGGTAACTTTACATTCGGGGCAGGGTTCAGTTCCTTGGAGCGAGCCTCATTTTTCACTGAAATCTCTATGGGTAATTTCGACTTGTTTAACTGGAGAAGCTTTTTCCAGGGAGATGGTCAAAAATTCCGTGTTCGTGTATCCGTAGGTTCCCGTAGAAATGAAACGGTGATTGAATTTCAAGAACCGTGGTTATTTGAAAAACGGCTCGCTTTTAGCGTGCAACTCTTCCGTGAAGAAACGGACAACTTGGTTTCGGAATACGACCAAATGGCAACAGGTATCAGTTTGTCGTTGCGGCAACATCTGTTTGAACTTGTGGAAGGGGTCTATTCTTACCGATTGGAACAGATCGAGCTGACCAACGTAAGTTCAGATCTCCTCTCCGTTTATGGATCCGCTGCTTTTGAAGATTTTACAGCATCCCGTGTTGGTTTCCAACTGCTGCGTGATACTCGTAATCGAATTACTTTTACGAGCTCAGGTGATCGCTTCAGCTGGTTCAATCAGCTATCAGGCACAGGAGTGGGTGGTGACATCAACAACTGGCGCACCGAACTCCGAATCGGAAAGTGGATTCCGACGTTCAACGTTTTGGGACAGAGTTTCTCCGTATTGTTCCGTGCCGGTTCTATTACTGCAACGGAAGATGGCGAAATCATCCGTCCGTCGGAACGCTTTTATCTGGGTGGGCCAGATGATCTTCGCGGGTTTGATTATCGTCAAGTCGGTCCCAAGTCGGCGGGTGGAGGTATCATTGGAGGTCGATCCTACGGCATGGTCAGTATGCAATATGGTTTCCAAATTTCACCCCAATTCCAATTTGTATCATTCTACGACTGGGGATTTGTAAATGAGGATGATTTTGATTTTGGAGTTGATGGATATAACGATAATGTAGGTGTCGGAATTCGCATCCTTGTAATGGGTGCTCCGATGCGTTTGGATTACGGTATTCCGTTGACTACAGATACATTCAATGATGGTGATGGTGGTCAGTTCCATTTCACTTTCGGAACAAGATTCTAGAAATAACTAAGAGATGAATATGAAGAAACTCCTAATTGGTTTGATGCTTTGCGGTCTCTCAACTGCAGCATTCGCCCAGAAAGCCCCAAACTTGGTGACTGTCGACGTTAATAAAGCGTTGGCCGGTTACACTCGTCTGCAAGAAGCTTCAGTGAAGTTTGAAGCTTCAGTTGAAACTGCACGCGAAGAGTTGACGGCTGAAAGCGAAAAATTGAAGGTATCTGCAGAAGAATTGCAGGGACTTCAGGAACAAACTCAGAACCCGGCGTTAACGGAAGAAAAAATTGAGGAAATTAAGGCTGAGCTTCAAGAGAAGTTCAATTCCTACCGTCAATTGGAAGCGGACTTGCAGCAAATGCAGCAGCGCACCGAACGCACTTTAGCTGATCGCAAACGCAACATTTTGTCTCTTCACTTGGATGAGATAAAAGACGCGGTTAAAAAGATTGCTAAGGAACGTGGAGCGGATCTTGCATTGAATATTGATGGCAACGTAGTGTTCTACGCTGACTCAGTATTTGACATCACAAACGATGTGCTTCAAGAGCTCAACGCAGCGGTTCCTGCCAGCGAATAATCAGCGAATATCGTTTTTTATTTAAAAACCTCTTCCCTCTGGAAGGGGTTTTTTTGTGTCTATTCGATTAAGATTTAAACCGAACTCTTTCAGCGCATCAGTGGCTTGCTTATCCGGCTTATTCTTACTAAATATTGTCGCCATGAATTTGGAACTGAAGTTGTCGGACCTTCTCAAGGCCATAGAGGATAACTATGAAATTAGAGGCGATTCAAACCGAGTCATTCGTGGGTTTTCGAATTTGAGCAATGCTAGGAAGGATGATCTGTCCTTTGTGCAATCCCGGAAGCATCGCCGAGGGGCAGCTACAACGAAAGCAGCGGTTCTCATTATTCCAGAGAATGAAGTTTTGGAAATTGCGGATGGAATCACGACGATCGCTGTGGAAAATCCTTCTCGTGTACTTTCTCAGATTTGCGGGAAAGTGGAAGCCTTACTTTATCCGATTCGGTCACAAGGGCTGCACCCGAGCGCATTAATTGACGATGGGGCAGATCTGAAGGAATCTGTGAGCGTGGGTGCGTTCTCCACCGTTGGAGCATCGTCAAGTATCGGCGCTAACACCAGCATCGGTGCTCGCGTCAGCATTGGCGTGGATTGTCATATTGGAAACAATGTGCGGATTGCAGATAATTGTGTCATCGGGGATCACACAACCATTGGAGATTTCTGCAACATTCATTCGGGGGTTGTTGTTGGTACTCCTGGATTTGGCTATGAATTCAATCCTTCAACCGGATGTCATGACCCCATCCCTCAAGTGGGTCGGGTTGTGATCGGAAATCATGTGGATATTGGAGCAAACACGACGATTGATCGGGCGCGACTAGGCGAAACCTCGATTGGGGATGGTACCAAAATAGATAATCAGGTTCAAATTGCCCATAATGTGAAAATTGGGAAACACTGTATTCTGTGTGCTTTTGTTGGGATTAGCGGAACCGTGAACATGGGGGATTACGTCGTATTGGCTGGCCAAGTTGGTGTTGCCGATCATGTCGATATCGCACCCAGGGGTTCAAGTGGGGGGTGGTTCCGCAGTGATGCGTGACATAAAGACCCCCAAAGCAAAACTCTTGGGGAGGCCAGTTGTTGATTTTGGACTGGGAATGAAAATTACTGTTCTTCAGCAAAAACTCCCCGATTTATTCAAACGGGTCGGACGCGTGGAAAAGCTGTTGGAGGATCGCGAGAACTGATATATTTTTGGTTTGAATCGAATGGCATGAAGCTGAAAAAGCGCAGTTATCCGGAAGAAGGATTTCAGATGGCACCCATGATTGACATGGTGTTTCTATTGCTGGTTTTTTTCATGTGCGTTAGTTCGATGGCAGATGCAGATAAATCGATTCCGCTCGAACTACCGGAAACGGATCAAAGCAAGGTTCCTGAGGATCTTTCAGGGCGGGGGACTATTTCAATCGATGCTAATGGAGGCGTCTACATGGGGGAACGATCGGTTAATTCACAAGCTATGAAGAAAGAAATCGAGGTCCTTCTACAGCGAAAACCTGATGCAAGAATCATCGTGAGGGCGGACAAAAGCACAGAATATCACTATATTCGTAAAGTATTGAAGGAATGTGCTGAAGTCGGAGCCTACGAAATCGTCTACGCCACCTATGAGGGTTGAGGTTCTTCAATGAGTAAACAAACCAACTTATGAAGTCAGATTAAGCGATGCCAAGGATTAAACGAAAGGAGATAAAAGCAGAGTTTCAAATCGCACCCATGATTGACTGCGTCTTTCTATTGTTGATCTATTTTATCATGACATCGACACTCAAACGCCAAGAAGCGGATGTTTCGTTTCAGCTGCCAGGAACGGTCGAACAATCGGAGCCATTGGAAATCCCAGATGAGCAGTTTATTGAGATCCGCGCTGACGGTGTCGTAGTTGTGAATGATTATCCCTATGGGAACGTTCGCGATGGGCGGTTGGATGCTTTGGCAGGGATGCTAAGCCGATACCGAGAGGCAAGTGAGGCCAATAAGGCCTCTGCAAAAGGTCACTATCCAGCCTTTTGACACCACTCCGCATGCTGGAGTCGTAAGAGTGATGGACGCTTGTTCTAGAGCTAAAATTGAGTCCGTGAATTTTGCCATCACGGAGGAAGACTCCGTGTGATAGGAAAAAGGCGGTTAAAAACCGTATCACGCTGATTCTTATACCGATTAGAGCGTCCTGCATTTAAGTTGAAACAGATCTCATGAGAGCATGAGATGCTACGGTAGGTGAGATGTAGTATCCGATGCTCGCATCGGATTATTCACGTATTGAATTTGACGCTAATTGGTATTAGGAGTTAGCCTCCATCGACAGTCGTTGCTTTTGCGAATTGAGATCTGTCGCGTTAAAAAAGCGAATCGCTGTTAGCCCTTCGAATATGATTCAGTCTTCGGAATTGCTCGGCAATTCCGTCTTGGGTCCCGCTAGTTTCTTGTTTTTGGAATCGATCCGAAAAGACAAGTAGATGTAACATATCACGCCGATGCAAATTGCACTGTCTGCAATGTTGAATGCTGGCCAGCGATAGAACGGTAGGTGAATGTCAATGAAATCAACCACGTGGCCGATGGTCATACGGTCATATTGGTTTCCTAGTATCCCTCCGATGAGGACGCCAAAAACCACCTGCATGATAATCAGATGCAAGGACAACATGCGTCTGAGTAGAAAAATAAACGTGATGGTGATGAGCGCAAATCCAGCTAAATAAAAACCGAACCCCTGAAACATTCCCCATGCAGCCCCTGTGTTTCCGATGTGGACCAAATAAAAGAAGCCTTCTATTACGGGGATGGGGGCCGGGTGATTGTAGGTGCCGTAGGCGATACGCTCGATGACCAGCAGCTTTGTGAGCTGATCGAGCCCAAAGACCCCGAGCATGCATAGAACTAACGTATGGTAGCGGGAAGCACGCTTAAGCAGGGACATCATATGGGCAGAGAAAAGGGATCGATAAGCCGACAGCTAAGTTGTAAGAAACTACGACTATTCGTCGCTGTCGTCATCGGAAGCGAACGCTGCTGATTCTTCAACCGTTTCAGCAAAAGCTCCTCCCCTTTGAATGGTGCGTTTTTGGGTCCGTTCAAACTGGATTTGTCCTTCCACTGAGAACCGGGTGAATGGAACTGCTTTAAGGCGTTCTTTCGCAATTGGCTTCCCGGTTACCTTACAAACCCCATAGCTTCCATCGAAAATACGTTCGATCGCCTTTTCGATTTCGTGCAAGGCCTCCTTTTCAGAGGATACCAAACTGAGCGCAAAATCGCGGTCGAAAGTCTCTGTTCCTGCATCAGCCATATGTTGTCCATAGCTTGAGAGGTCTCCGGAGTCATCCTTGGATGAACGGTGCAGTGTTTCTTTTGTATGATAATTCAGCCCGCTCAATACGTGATCCCTTAAATCTATCAGCAATCGGTAATAAGGCATCCACTTTTTAGGGACCTCTTTATTGTCATGCTGTTGAACTACTATTTTGGGTTCATCGATACTGAATCCCAGAATGTCGGCAGCGGACACTGCACCGAGCCGTTGTTTCGGTTGGGCTGCAATGGATTCGACTGTTTTTTCGGGAGCAGGTTTAGCTATCTTTTTGGGTGCCGCCTTTTTCTTCGGTTCAGCGGCTTCCGCAACAGCCTGATTCTTCTGATTCTTTTTTAAGATATCATCGATATCATCGAGGCTGAAGAAATTTTGTTCTTTTTTGGTATTAGAATCCTTGCTCATAGGTGGGAGATGTTGATTGGTTTCCTACGTTTTTTCTATTTAAAATTGGTTATCTTGATATTCCGTAGAGAGTATCATGAACTGCTTTGTCGCGAGCAGAAACGGCCCCCCAGTTCTCAGTTTCGTGAAGTGCGTCGACCCAGCGCCAACTGCGTGGACAACGAACTCCAGGAGCATGAGAAACGGCGATATCAGGCGTTCCTTTCACGACTTCGACGAGCGAAACGATGAAAAGTTCAGAAAGATCCTCCAGTTTTTCGTTCAAAAGTGTATAGATGCCATCTGCGTCGTCGTCCTGGATGGTTATTTTTGCTTCCAGCGATTGCCCGATTTCCTTGGATGTTCGACAGGCTTCAAGTTTGTCGTTTACAGATTCGGCTTTGAAAGTCAGAAGCTTCTGTATCTTCGCCGCCTCGGATGCAAAATTCCACTTGGTCTTAATCTCCGGCCAATCTAATAGAGCTGAAGGCGTAGAAGAAAAGTCTGAATCACTCTCGAGATAAGCCCGGGCTTCGTCGCAAGTGAATGGCAGGATCGGAGATAGCACTCTCACCAACGTATCCAGAGCAATATTCAGCACTGTCTGAGACGAACGTCTTTTGGCATCATTGGGTGCCAGGGTGTAAAGCCGGTCTTTGATTATGTCGTGGTAGGTAGCAGACAAGGTGTTATTGCAAAAGAGTTGAATGGTTTGGTAAACCTTAGGAAAGTCGTACGCGTCGTAGGCGGCTTCCACGGTGTTTACCATTTCTTGTAGCTCGTGCAACAACCATTTATCTAAAGAGTGAAGGTCTTCAAGTGCTACCGCATTTTCGGTTGCATCGAAATCGAATAGATTCCCAATCTGAAACCGAAGGGTATTGCGAAGAAGACGATAAATGCCAGAAGCCTTGTTTGATGACCGTACTACCGATGGGTAGATCACCCCGATAGTCTTCAGAGGAGATGAGCAGCCTAAGTACGTCAGCACCGTATTCTCCCAACCATTGGGTCGCTGTTTTCGCGCCTTGGCTTTTGGACATTTTTCGTCCGTTTTCGTCCACTACAAATCCGTGGGTAAGTACGGTCTTGTAAGGAGCGTGACCCTTGGAGACAACGGAAGTCCAGATGGAGCTTTGGAACCAACCTCGATGCTGATCACTTCCTTCCAGGTAAAGATCTGCGGGAGAATGCAGTCCTTCATACGAATCCAATACTGCTTTGTGGGAGCTACCGGAGTCGAACCAAACATCAAGCGTGTCTGTGCCCTTAACCAAATTTTCCACCTTCCAGCCTTCGGGCAGTTCAATCCCTTCCAGGAGTTGAGCTTCAGACCAATCGAACCAGATGTTGGTTCCATTTTCGGCTACTTTGGCAGCTAGGCCGTAGATGACAGATTTGTCCAACAGTGGCTCTCCATCGGGATTAAAAAAGACAGGGATTGGTACTCCCCATGCGCGTTGGCGGGAGATGCACCAGTCCGGACGTGTTTCGACAGCGCCTTTGATCCGATTTTTCCCCCAACTGGGAACCCATTCAACATTGTCGATTTCGTTTACGACCTGTTGTCGGATCCCATCGTGGTCCAATTGCATGAAAAACTGATCCATGGCCCGGAAGATGACCGGTGTTTTGGATCGCCAGCAATAAGGATATTGGTGTTTCAGCCTCTTAAGTTGAAGCAAGGAACCATTGCCACCGATGATTTCAAGCACTGCGGTGTTGGCCGGGCATTTTCCGTTGGAAAAAAGCACACTTTTGCCCACCAATTCGGGGATTATTTGCCCATCATCTTCATACTTCCCATCGTCGTCGACAGGGCAGTAAATTTCTAATCCATTTTTGAGGCCGGTTTGGTAATCGTCGAGTCCATGCCCCGGAGCGGTGTGAACACAGCCAGTTCCGGATTCGAGCGTGACGTACTCTGCCATGACGATCGGACTTTCCCTATCGATGAAAGGGTGTTGGGTTTTGAGTCCCTCGAGCGTTTGGCCGAGATAGGTTTTATCGGATACGATTACCCCTTCTTCCCATCCACATTCCTTAATAAATGTTTCCGCCAACTCCTTGGCTACCAAGTAGTGATGACCCTCTTTTTCGACGGTCACGTATTCAAATCGCGGATGAATGGCGATTGCGAGATTCGCAGGCAGCGTCCAGGGGGTCGTGGTCCAGATCACAACACTCGTTTTCTCTGGCAGGTCGAAATCCGTTGAATTTAGAGATTTGAACGCCACCCAGATAGAGGCACTGGTGTGTTCGGTATACTCAATCTCTGCTTCTGCTAAAGCGGTTCGGCAGGGGATGGACCAGTATACCGGTTTTTTACTACGGTAGACCATACCCTTCTCTACAAACGAAGCAAAGGTGCGCAGGATGTCGGCCTCGTAGGCAGGGGAAAGGGTGAGATATTTGATATCCCAGTCAGTCAATATTCCGAGCCGACGAAACTGTTCCAGCTGGATGGAAACGTATTTTTTTGCAAATGTCTCGCACTCCTGACGAATGGTTACTGGATCGAGATCGGCAGTGTTTTTGCGAAGCTCTTTAGTGACGGCATGTTCGATGGGAAGTCCATGACAATCCCATCCGGTTACAAAATGCGCATCAAAACCTTGCATTGTTTTATAGCGCACCACGATATCCTTCAGCACCTTGTTTAGAACATGGCCTAGGTGAATGTCGCCATTGGCGAAAGGTGGGCCGTCGTGCAGAATATAGGGTTTTGCTCCAGCCCGTTTCTTGCGCACTTGTTGGTACACTGAGTTATCATCCCAATTTTTAACACGTTCGGGTTCACGTCGAACGAGTGCCGCTTTCATTGGAAAGGCGGTTTTGGGCAGGTTTAGAGTATCCTTTAATTTGACTGACATCAGGAAAAATGAAGAGCACAGAGTGTGGTGCTTCATAGCCCCAAGTCAAGAATTCAAGCGACTTTATTGACATCATAAGCACTTGCGATAATGGATATAGGAATTCCTCAACTTTTGAGATGAGGGTGGTTATACAATTATTCTTTGTGTTTGGCAGGAAATTCGCTATGCGTAAGGCAACGATTGAACACCGCGAAGCTATCGATCGTCATTCTGATATTGTGAGACAATTTTTACTCAAACTCCTTTTTGTCACAACTTTGGCCGGGGGCATCTGCTCACCTGCATTCACCCAGGAAGTGATGCCGCTCGATTCGATAACGATTGGAATGGAAGGCACTTGGGATACCGTTGTCAGTGGCGATGAACTGGAAACCTTCCGCCTTAAAGTTCTTGGCGTTTCTCCCAATTTTGTCGGCCCCCGCAAGGCAGTTATAATCTGTGAAGCGCTCGATGACAGTCAAATACTGAATGGACCTGTGGCCGGCATGAGTGGCAGCCCCGTTTACATCGATGGGAAATTGGTCGGCGCGTATGCCTATGGTTACGGTTGGTCGAAGGAACAAACGATCATCGGAGTCACTCCGATTGAATCGATGATTGAAATCGTGGATCGTTTTCCTCCGCAAGATATCAAAGAACGGTATCGAAAGTCTTACAACAATGGCTCGAAGGGCTTGGTGGAGCATATGGTTCACAGCAATGGAACGTCGGCAGTCTTTTCTGGGCAGTCCTCGACCCCTTTTGTAGCCGAAGCTCAACTCCCTTTTCCGGTTTATGTTTCTGGGATATCCCCGGAAGTTCTTTCAGCCTTTGATGACTATGCCAAAGCATTGGGGGTTACTTGGACACAGGTTCCTTCATCCACCACAAGTGGCGATGGCGAGGTTGATTGGACCGATGAAGAATCTCTCAACCTTCGACCAGGAATGCCTGTGGCTGGCGTATTGATGGGTGGAGATTTTAGCATGACAGGCGTTGGAACCGTCACTTGGAAGAAAGGGAATCGCTTATTGGGATTTGGGCATCCGTTTTTTGGAGGAGGAGATGTGGAGATCCCTATGGCTGCCGCAAGGGTGATTACGGTAGTGCGTTCTTTGCAACAATCCTTTAAAATGACAAATATTGGACCCGTTGTTGGTTCGATTTACCAGGATCGTCTCACAGGAATTGCCGGTGAAGTTGGGAGGGTTGCTCCAACTACAGACGTGCAATATCAAATTCTCAATGCGGAAGGAAATACAACAACCTACAAGGCCCAAGTGTTTGAACACAGCCGCATGTCACCATTGCTTTCTGCGATCGGACTCCTGCAGAGCCTTCAGGCAAATCTCGATGCGGACGAAAAACAAACGCTTTACCTCAAAACTCAGATTAAGGTGAAGGGGCAAACTCCCATCTATTATGAAAACACAGCAATCGATGCCGGGGGAGCGACGCAACTGGCGATACAATTGCTCAATGTGATGGCGGCATTGTCCGACAATCCGTTTGAGTATCCCAAAATCGAGTCAATCCGTTGCGAAGTGGAGATGCTTCCAGTTCAACATTTCAGCTTCTTTGACGAAGTGACGATCGAAAGTGATGTCCCAGCCTCTGGCGAAAATTTGGATGTGAATATTCGCATCCGGAATTACCTGGGGGAGCCAGTCAATCATGAGCTCAGCATTCCCATCCCTATTGGAATGAAGGGTGAGGAACTTACATTACAGATCGCAGATGCTTCGCAAGTCGATCCTCAGGAGCAGACGATGGTAAGAGCGGATATGGACACTTTAAGTGATATTGTTCGGCAGGTTAACCAGATCCGATCGAGTCAGAATATTTACGTAAGGTTGTTAAAAAAGGCCGATGGGTTTCAACTGCAGGGGGATACAATGGTGGACTTACCACCTTCGATTACCCACCTCTTCAGCACTCCAAAAAACGCCCAGTATAGCGCAACGACAACCGAAGTTCCGCTTTGGGAAACTTCGCTTCCCACATCCGGAGTCTTCTCGGGCTCCTATCGGCTGAACATCGAAATTAAATAAAACCACTTTTGCCAGTCATCCATCATGAATTTTTCCCGTATGAAACTCCTTAGAAACACGATTGCGATCTTTCTCTTTCTTTCGTCAGTGATATCCGCTTTTTCGGTGATGACTGAAAATGTAGTCCATGAAGGTTTTGCGAAACTTGATAAAGGCGAATTTGAAAATATTGGTATCACATTTGATGGCAAAATCTTTCCGACACGGGAACTTGCAGAATACGCAACCATTCCAGCTTCTATCGTGTGGGAGGCCGTGCTTGGCAAAGAGAATGAATTGATTCTCAGTACTGGGAACAACGGAACCGTTTATCGGGTATTGCCCGAGCAGGATCCCGAAGTTGTTTTTCAGCCCGAAGAAGCGCTTTCGCGCGCTCTGGCGATTGACAAAGAAGGTCGGATTTATGTTGGTACTTCCCCCAAGGGACGAGTGTATCGCATCCTGCCGGATGGAACTCAGGAAATCTTTTTTGACCCCAAAGATATCTATATTTGGGATATGGAGATAGGCCCAGATGGCAACCTTTACGTCGCTACAGGGGGTCGTGGAAAAATCTATAAAATCCCTCTTACCTTTCGGATGGGAGATGAACCGGAGGTGCTATTTGAAGCTTCAGAAATCCATGTCAATAAGATGGCATTTACCGCTGACGGCACTGCTTTGATTATCGGATGTGGAAGCGGTGGCAACCTGTATCGCTTGGATCTGGAGGGCAATTATTACGCGCTTTATCATTCGGGTGCGGAAGAGATAAAAACCATTTTCCCTCAAGACGATGGATCGATCTATTTCTCTACTTTCTCTTCAGGGAAAGGGAGTTCGAAACTTCCTAGCAGCGGTGCAAATACTTCCAAAAGCAAGTCGGAAGACGATGAAGATACCCCAAATCCTTACCTGATGACCGTCTTCGCGAAAGACCTTCCCGAAGACAATGGTCTGATGATGCTGGACCCCGAGGGGAACGTGAAATCGGTATGGAGTCTAAGCTCCAACAAGATTTTTTCTGTGCAAAACCTCGGAGAGGATCGTTGGCTTATTGGAAGTGGTACAAATGGGCGAGTATTCCGAGCGGAAAGCATGACCCAGTGGAGCAATGTAATGGCGGTGCCAAGTGGGGGAGAAGTTACCCAAATCATTCCCCTAAACGACGAGGAAGACACCTTATTTCTCATTTCCAGTAATCCTGCTCGAGTTTACCAACTCAAAGCGAACATTAGCGAAGAGGCGGTGTATACATCGGAGGTAATCGATACGGGAAAAATGGTAAATTGGGGAACGTTACGGTATCTTTCTGTTACTGGTGCTTTTGTTGACGGGGTCGAAATCGAAACCCGCTCCGGCAATATCGAGGACCCCAATCGTTCCTGGTCAGAATGGCAACCGCTTGAAGGGGATCAGATCCAGAGTCCGAACTCCCGTTTTATTCAATACAAAATCAAAATGTATCCGGATAATCCGGGGCTGCAACGCATTCAGGTTTACTACCAGGAACAGAACTTGCATCCTGCAATAGACGACATTCGAATTATTCCTGGAGCTTATGGTTTGTATGCTCCGCCCAAGCCATCACAGAATTTGAACTTTTCGAAGGTTTTCCAGTCAACTTCCAGTTTTTCGATGTCGAGACGTGTCCCTCAGTTGGTGAAAGAGAAAGAAGAAGGAGCAATGACAGCGGTTTGGATGCCAGCAGATCCGAACCAGGACCGTTTGTTGTTTGATTTGTTTGTAGAAAGGGTCGGCGATGAACAATGGATCAAAATTGCTTCGGAACTCGAAAATCCGATTTTTGCCATGGACATTCGTGGATTAGAAGAAGGCTATTATCGGCTCAAAGTTGTTGCGGACGACAAATTGGACAATGAAGCTTCAAAAGCTTTGCGTTACGCAAAATCGAGCGATCCGTTCCTTATCGATTTCACCTCACCCCTTGTGACCTTGGAGGAATCGGAAACAACTGAGGGTAAGGTATCCATTCAGATTTCTGCCGAAGACAAATTTGGTGTGATTGAGAGGGCCTATTACGTGCTCAATGGAGGGCACATGCTTCGAGCGATTCCGAACGATGGCATGTTTGACTCTACGTCCGAAAACTTTGAGATCGCAATCGACGATCTTGAAGCTGGTTCTTACAGCTTGGTGTTTCAAGGATATGATGAAAATGGCAATATCGGTGTCATTACCCATCAATTTGAGATTCCATAGGCGAGATCCCCTGTTGGTTAGGGTATTGATGACAGAGTTTAAAGGGAAGATTTTCTGGAGCTTCTGCTGATTATGAAGGCTGCTATAAAGCTTTCGTAATGGAAGAAATGAAAACGAATTCTAAATAAACCCACGAATGAATTCATGGGCTCCTAAGATGAATGACTGAGGCGGTGATACCTTTGTAAGCCTGAAGTTTTTCGGAGGTCATCGGGTTACGGAATATCGTCGAAATGACGATAAAAAATCTTTTGTTTAAGTATAACCAACTGGATCGCCGAGGCCGTCAATCCCTACCAATTGAGTCACTTATGATAGGGACGGACCGCTAGGTCTTGCTCTTCAAATGACGTTTTATAAACGCCCATTGGCATGACACACAAACCCCATGTTGGCTTGGACTATTTGCGGATTTAACAATACAAAAAATTACCTACAAAAACGCAGAATACACTCACTTAATCAGTTTTTCCGTTTGGAACTTGAGGCCTCGTGAAACTGGATCGCAACCCGAATGCTAGAACTGAAACTGCATAACTCACCACCCCGGAGCTGATGATGACCACAAGAGAGAGAAGCAGGATGAAACGCGATGGGTCGGCGGACAAAGGAAGTATTGTTTTCACTCCGAAAACGACAGCTCCCATCAGCGAAGAGGCAATGAGAATTCGAATTACTTGTGACCAAAGTCCGCGGACTTGAGTGATCCAGGATTGTTTACTTAGCAACAAGCTCAGCATCATGAACTGACAAACAGAGGTGATGACAGTGGCGGATGCGAGTCCTTTTACATCAAACGCGATCATCAGAGCAATCGAAAGGATCACATTCAGGACCAGTGCCATGGCCGAAACTCTGACAGGTGCTTTCATATTCTGCTGTGAATGAAAAATGCGGGTCAGGTATGAGATGAGGGCATAGAATGGGATACTGATGGAATAGATTGCCAAAATGGGGGCAGTCTGAGCGACATCATGACCAGAAAATCGACCCCATTCGAACAGAAGCGAGAGAATCGGACCCGCAAGTATCATGAGGCCGATGGCCGCGGGAATCGTAATCCCCAAAGTCATTACAACTCCCTTGGAGCAGGTGTCGGAAAACGCGGAAGTATCTTCGTTAGCTGCGTGCTTTGAAAGCAGTGGAAACAGGACCGTGTAGATTGCCACCGCGAACACTCCAAGCGGGAGTTCTGTCAATCGACTTGATAAATAGAGTTGCGACACTGCTTCATCTGAATGCTGGTAAGCAATGAGGCGGGTTACCAGTATGTTGACCTGTAAGATTGCAGCCCCTCCGGTTGCAGTCCAAAAAAGCTGTTTTACACGACTGAAATCCTCCGAGTTGCAGAGGTCCGGTCGCGGTTTCCAGCGATTCCGGATCATTTGCACTGCTGGTAGTAGCATTTGGAGTATACCACCGAGCAATACCCCCGCAGATAAGGCGTAGGCCAAGCTTTCGCTTCCTCTCTCCCAAAACTGGCCACCGATTATCAATGCTGAGATCATCGAAAGGTTGAGCAGAATCGGGGAAAGAGATGCTATAAAAAATTTCCCAATAGCATTCAGGGCTGCGGTGATGATCGCTGCGACGCAAATAGCCACAGCATAGGGCAACAGTAATGCCAGCATCGGAAGGGTGACTTCCCATTTCTCGGGTAGGGGTGAGAAACGGTGGACCGTTACCAGTAAGGTCGCTGCAATTGCAACGGAACCTCCAAAATAGAGGATTAGTCGTGAAAGGGTTTGGTTGAGTAGTTGAAATCCAGAGGACTCGGACTCATTCCATTTTTTGGAGAAAACAGGAAGAAATGCGGAAGAAAGTGCGCCTTCACCCAGGAGTCTTCGGAAGAGATTTGGGATCGTGAAAGCGATGATAAAGGCAGAAGCCAATAAACTGGTCCCGAAATACGAGAAAAAGGTAGCATCCCTAACCAATCCAAGAATTCTCGAACCCGTTGTGGAAATGGAGAGGGAAGAGATCTGTCGGAGACTTTTGGAATTCATTTCGGGTTTGTGTTGAATCGGCAGTGAAAACAACTACCAATATCTAGATCATCATTCCGTTTTCTATGTCTATGCACATCGTACCGAATGACGACAATATCTTTTTTAACATGTCAGTTTCGATTTAGCTATGGCCGTGGCACTTCTAGAGAGCTTACAGGACAAGTTGCGACGTCACCCCAAGCGGATTGTTTTTCCGGAGGGAGCGGACCCTCGCATCATTCAGGCAGCCCGCCAGTTCGTGACGAACAAATTGGGCGTTCCTATTTTGCTGGGCGACCGTCAGATCATCAAAGAAAGGGCGATGCAGCTGAACATCAACCTCGATCGCATTCGATTGGTGGAACCCTCCCGTACCGATGAATTGGATCTTTATCTCGAAAGGATTCAATTGATTCCGCATTTTCAACAATTTGATACTGAAACCAATCGCAATTACCTTTTGGATACCAGTTATTACGCTGCGATGATGGTGGCAAATGGCCAGGCCGACGGAGTTGTGTCTGGGGCAACAACAATGGCGTCAAGCGCGCTGCGTCCGCTGATCCGAATTTTACCGAAACAGGAACATGTTTCGACGGTATCTTCTTTATTGGTTCTCGATGTTAAAATCGATGAGGATGAACGCAGAGTGATTGTTCTTGCCGATTCGGCGGTGATCCCGGATCCGACCTCTGAGCAACTTGCCGACATTGCGGTTACGACGGCTTCTAAACAATTTCACCTGACCAACCAACCATCCAAAATTGCGATGTTGAGTTATACCACAGACTCAGAAGGGTCCAAAGATGTGCGAGTACAGAAGATGCGGCGTGCTACTGAACTGGCCCGACAAAAGATCGAAGAGTTGGACCTGAAATTTGTCATTGAAGGCGAAATGCAGGCTGACGCAGCATTGGATTATTTTGCAGCGAAGATCAAAGGTCTGAAAGGGAACATCAAGGGAGATGCTAATGTATTGATATTTCCGGATCTTATGGCGAGTAACATCGCGTCTAAGATGGTTCAGTGTCTGGTCGGTTGTCGAAGCTATGGGCAAATCCTCACGGGCTTTACCCGACCCGCTGCGGAGATCAGTCGCAGTGCAAGTGCTCATGATATTCTTGGAACCGCTGTGATTGTGGCTGCACAAGCTGTGGATCATCGCCTTCTGTTTGGCGATTAATGATTTTGATATGATACAGGACGAAAGCAAATATAAGGGGAAATTGCTCACAAATCCGACGAACAGAACCACAAAACGGATTTTTGTCGCGGGAACCCGGATGAATGAGGGGAAAACCACCACTTGCCTTGGGCTTTTTTCTGCCATACAAAGGGTCAATCCGAATCTCGGTTTTATTAAACCGATTGGACAGCGCTTCGTGAAAGTGGATGGAAACATGATTGATGAGGATACGGTGTTATTCAACTCAACCTATCATATCTCGGCTCCAATTGAATCAATGAGTCCGGTCGCTATTGATCCGACGCTCACCCGACGTTTTTTGGACAATCCCGATGAGTATTCGCCCCAATTAGTCGATCGGATGTGCCGCGGATTTGATCGTGCGGCATTTGAGAAGGACTACATCATCATTGAAGGCAGCGGACACGCGGGTGTGGGGACAGTTTTTGATATGTCCAACGCTCAAGTATCAAAGTGCTTGGGGGCGAAAGTGATCATTGTATCTTCTGGAGGAATTGGACGTCCGGTGGATGAAATCGAAATGAATCGGGCGTTGTTTGAGAAACATGGCGTGGAAGTGATCGGAGCGATTCTCAATAAAGTTCATCTCGATAAAATGGACTATATTCGCGAATATGGCGGGAAAGGATTGAAGCGTCTTGGCATTGAACTCCTCGGAGTGATACCCATGGTGAAGGAGCTGACCGCTCCAAATCTGCAACAAGTTGTGGAGGTGACAAAAGGGCGTTGGCTCAATGGCGAGAAACGAGGTAAGCATGCACGTATACTCAACGTGATCATCGGTGCTATGACCGCCAAAGTGATTACGGACTACTTCAAGCCCGGAGTTTTGGTGATTGTGCCAGGTGATAGGGAAGATGTCTTGTTTGCAGCGATGTCCTCAAAGCGATTCAGTTCGGAGCAAGGTGGTGTCTCGGGATTGATCCTTACTCGGAATGTTCTACCCACTCCAAAAATGATGGAGTATCTTCGTCAGACAGATCTACCGGTCATTATTTGTGAGGAAGAGAGTTATAGTATCGCTTCCAAAATTAACAGCATGACGGTAAAAACTCAGCCGGAGGATTCGGACAAAATTCCATTGATTCAGCAAACGATCATGGACTCCATTGAAGTAGAAAAGATATTCAGCGCATTCGAATAAGAATAGCGGGTTGATTGAATCTACCCCCCGACCCCTATTGATATTCCACGCAAGATTTACGTTCTTCAATTCGTTGAGCGATGAGTCTCTCACAAACTCTAAGTCTTCATTAAACCGAAGATGGGCAGTCTGAAAACCAGACGCATCCTGAGCGATGATCCTCTCATAACACACTCCAAGAGACTGAAACGCATTGAGGAAAAGTGGGGTTCATCCTGGGTAAATTAAGTTTTATCCAATAAATCCGTCGCTCGAGTTGTTTCGAGAGACTGGCGTCGGTCCGAATTCTATCGGGTAGCTCAGCAAGTTAGTACCCATTCGATGGAATCGGAATGAACATTCTTAAGCGCAAATTGCTGCATCCGCGTCAACCATCGGAGCGAGGGTTTCAACTTCATCACTGGTACCAGATTATATTCCCTAAGCTCGAGGAGATCCATGGTTTGGTCGAGTGCCAATGGCTGAGAAGGCTTAAGCAATTCCACCACCGATGGGTGCTGACGGATGTGTGCCCACAAGTGTTTTCGTCCTCCATACTGCTCCATCAATAGTCGGTATCGCCAAAATGAGATGACTCCATCCTGCGACAAATTTGTGCGGAATTGGGGCAGAGCCAGTTGATCAAATACGGCAGGATTTTCCCTGACCTTGGCATCCCAATACCAGGCGGACTTTAGGGCCTCCCGAGCAGGTTCTGAAACTGAGGAGGTTTTTGGGTCGAGCATGAGGGAAGCGACGGAACCAAATACATCGATGGCATCAGAACAGTGATCGAGCTCGATTTTTTTCAGTAATTGGGACGATGCATCCCTGATGAGCAGTTGCTGGGAGGAATGGGAGAGCTCAAATTGCAGGGAACCGAAATCTGGATGATAAGTTTTGAGATACTTCATGCTCCATTGGAGTGTGGAATGAAGCTTAGTCAGATCTGTTGGGGTTGTTAGCTCTTGATTGAATGCCGTTGTGACTGTTCCTAGAAACGCGAGCCCAAGCAGGAAGATTTTGAACAATGGTGCGCAATTCAAAGCCGCATCATTGGTTATTTTCTCACGACAGATAATGTGGCGTCGCCGACGCTGATGGTGCTGATCATTTTCCATGCGGTCTGAAGTTTGGCGGCATTTTCATTTTCAGCCACTGCTTCGAGGATCTTGGGTTTGGCGAACCGATAGACAATTTTCTTAAAAGGAACGGGTGCGGAGTTAATGATGAGTTTTTGTACATCCCAATCCGGACTGGAATCCCCTTGTTTAAAATCTCCAGAAGCAATGAGAATCAAATCCCACTTGTGTCCCCATGTTTCGATCTCTGCCGGGTAGGCGACGTGTAGTTGATTCTCTGCAATCTGAAAGACTGGTGTTTCTGGGTGGAAGGTTACAAAAGACGATTTTTCGCCATCATTTTGAGAGGACAGGTTGAGCTTGGGAGCGAGATTTGCTGCAGCCCACGCGTTGAGTTCCATCGCGGATATCTCTATTTGATTGGTTGCAGATGCGTAGAGTTTTTTCGTCAATGCTTGCGCGTTTTGTCGAAAATTTGAACTGCGATAGTAGGTGACTCGATTGTTGAAAACCATCAACTCGGAGGGGGAGGATGCTTCTTCCGCACTCTCATATTGAGAAGTCTCAGTCGATATTGGTTTCGGTGGGATCGAGAGCAAATAGGCAAAACCAATAATAAAACCCAGTATGGATGAAGCCGCAAAACTGAAGAAGAGGCTGAACACTGGGTATCCACGGTGAGTAGAGGTAGTAGTGGTATTCATGGACATATCATTAAGAACGGCCGAAACCGAGGATTACTCAAGGTTGAATCAACATTGAAGCCAATCATATAAGATTCTCCTCGGAAATTAGGCTGGTTTTTCCGTTGCTTTAGATGAGCTAGGACTTGGCTTGCTTGTGTCTTTGGAATCGGACTTTGGTGGTGTTTTCGTAGCGGTCTCTTTTTTTCGCTTGTAGTCGGTCTCATAGAATCCGCTACCCTTAAATATAATTCCTGCACCAATTCCGATTTTTCGTTTTAAAGTGGGAGACGAACATTGCGGGCAATCCGTAAGTGAATTGTCTTTCATTGACTGAAAGATTTCAAACTCGTGGCCACAGTCCTCGTTATGGCAGATGTATTCGTAAGTAGGCATAGTCAGTTTATCGATATCGATTGTTGTCTACGATATTTATGACAAGTGGAATATATAAAACAAGTCCGATTGCGATCGTAAATCCTATGAGAGGGAACCCAATTACAAGAACTCCCCAGAGCATAAAGGTTAGCGTAAAGAGCTCTTCTTTAGAACGTAGAAAATCTTGATAGATATTTTTGAAATTGAGAATCGATTCAAAATTCCCATTTTTCAAATACTGGATGTAAGCGAGGGAAACCAGAATGGGGCTTGCAAAACAGATTGCCATTACAGGGATCCATGGGATCGTCCAGAGTGGAATCCATGCGACTGAGCCAAACCATTGGTCGATCCAGGATGCGATCATAACGGAGAGGGCCATCGGAATGACGGCATAGGCGAGTAACACTACCAATAGCTCCCAGCATTCAATGACAAGAGCCAACCAATCGTTCCATTGTGGCAGGGCGGGCTCCTTGCGGTCCCAGAACTGTTGGAGAAATCGGGCCAAGTAGCCGACGAAAATTGGGATTCCAACGAGAGAGTAAATCAGCAACGAAGCGACCACAAGTTTTGGAAAAAACTGTGGGGCACGTAGGATTTGTTTGGAAATACTGTTCATTGTGTTCAAAAATGAGTCGGTAATTTCTATAAACGCTTCAACTTAGCGTGTAATTCAACTCTGAGAACAGGTCAATAAGTGGATTTTAATGAACAATTGCAAGATTTTCGCAATCGAGTGGAAACTGGGTTGAAATCAATGGTCCCGCTGGATGCATCGACCCCCAAGCGGTTGTCTGATGCAATGCTGCACAGTTTACATGCCGGAGGGAAACGGATACGACCCGTGATGTTGTTGGGTATTTCGGATACTGGTAATGGTTCCCGCGATCCCGTGCCTGCGGCAGTTGCTATTGAGTGTTTGCACACTTACAGCCTGATTCATGATGATCTTCCAAGTATGGATGACAGTGTCTTGCGCCGTGGAGTCCCTACCTGCCACATTGCCTTTGACGAAGCCACTGCGGTGTTGGCTGGGGATGCCTTACTGACTTTAGCGTTTGAAATTTTATCCACCCATTACGCGAATGAGCCGCAGATCGCAAACCGACTTGTGATGGAATTGTCGAGGGCGGCAGGCTCCGCGAGGCTCGTCGGGGGGCAGATGGATGATATTCTCTTGGAACGTCTTGAAGGCGAGACTGTAGAAATGGATCGTGTCTTCAATATTGAAGACAATAAAACAGGGGCGTTGTTTTGTGCGTGTTTGAGAATGGGGCTCATCCTCTCAGATGCACATGCGGATCAATTGGACTTAGCTTCCAAGCTTGGAATCGTGATCGGGAGATCTTTCCAAATTGTTGACGATATTTTGGATGAGGTTGGAGACGAAGCGATGGTTGGGAAATCCTTGCAGGCTGACATTCGGAACAAGAAGACAACTGCCGTCACCCACTTTGGGATCTCGGGTGCTCGGGAGGAAGTAAACCGGTTACATCACCTGGGACTTCAATTGTGCGAAAAACTTGATATGGATACCAAATTTCTACAAAATTTACTCCTCTATTTGAAAAATCGAGTGTATTGAAGTAGGTGTAAGGAGCTTCCTAATTAGGTATGCTCAGATTCTGTAAATCGCTCACTCTGGCCCATTTGCTTTGAAATTGACAAGAGTTATTAACAATTACACAGTAAGTTATTCACAATTATGGGGTCATGGGCATCCACACTATCACAATGAAAAGCTGCAGTCGTCTCAAATTTATTCTCGCGTCATCACTTTTTGTGTCGCTTTTCCAAATCACTACCGTTTCTACGTTCGGCCAATCCGAAGACTACAATATTAAAATTGGAGACTTGTTGATGGATTTTTCCGTTAACGTTGGATACGCGTACAACGATAACGTCACCGCTGTTGCAGACAACACCCCGGATGTGTTTGATCCAACGATCATCGGTCCTCGGGAAGATTTCATTTTCTCCTACGGAGCGGATGTTGGAATTAATTGGCAAATAACCGATAACAACACATTGGGCATTGTACTGGGGTTGAAATACCAGGACTACATGGACCTCGACTATATGGATTCGAACAACACCTTTTTCAGTGTGGATCCTGATAGTGAAGTCGATTTCACCGTATTGCTTGGCAGTATTGAAATTCGGGTCTATGACAAATTTGGATACACCGTCGATGGCAGCAATTCGGTTCTCGTGAACGCTGTGGATGATGGTGAAGTTGTAGATGGGGATGATCGGGAAATCATTCGTGGTCGTTCAATTGCGACACGTGTCGACCGATTTGCAGCCTGGACCAACGAATTCGGAATTGAACTGCTTGCAGTTCTGAATCCCCTCGAAGTCACATTTTCCGTGAGTCAATATAATTTGATGCCGGATGACAATGATGCGGACGAGTTTGTCGATGAGTTGGGTGGCACGTTTCAGCGGCCTGACGACCGTTGGGAGTTCCAACGTCGTGGAGAGTTAATTATCAATGGGCAAGTCTACTATCCACTAGGACGTGATAACGGTGTTGGAATTTTTGCTCAATATTTCGATAACCAATATAAACGTGATATTCTCGCGGATTCCAATACTTACCAGATTGGTTTGACAGGTGACTGGGGATTAGGGGAGCGCACCGCCATTTCAGCAACGGTTGGATATGATATGCGCGACTACGATGAAGCGAACACACTTCGCTTCCTAAATGATGGCAGTTTTGCTGATATCACTGAAGGGAATAATATGTTTTATAGCCTGAGCTTATTGAACCTTCTTGGAGAAACCTTCAATCATAAGTTTACCTTTTCTCGGCAAGTTACTTATGGACGCGTTACCAATGAACAAGTTTCTGATGTTTTCGCATGGGATTTTCTGTATGAAGGGATTCGAAGAGTCGATCTTACCGGTGGTATTCAATGGGTGAGCGCAGAAGATTCTGGACCTTCACTCTATGCAGAATCCTATGATTTGCTAATGGCGACACTGGGATTTTCAGTTGAATTGGGAGAACATTTGATGACCAACGTAGATTTCCGTCACGTGAACAAAGATTCGAATGACAATGATCGAGACTTCGTTCAAAATCTCGCCAGCATTAGTCTGATGTATGACTTCTAGTTCCCATTGGATGGCACCCCGATCGCAAACAGTATTTCTACTTTTCCTATTGGCATTTTCATTTCTCTTGAATGCTAACGCTCAAACCCCTAATGAGCGGGCATTTAGCAGGATGGACTTGCTGGATAACACCTACCTCATTACGAAAAATGATCGGTTACTTTATCAGGTCATGGAAGAGCGCTCTCAGGCCGTGGTTCTTTCGCCGGATAGTTCCGGGAATGTCAAGTTTCCCCTGTTGGGAGAGGCTGTTCCTGTTGTTGATAAGACCTGCTACGAACTTGCTCAGGAAGTAAAAGCCCTTTTGGAAGTTGATTTCTTCTATCGGGCAACAGTGGTTATCAAAGTTGCGGAGTCGTCATTTCGAGAAAAAGTAACCATCTATGGCCAGGTTCAGAGCCAAGGAAGGCTGTTGCTTCCCAAAGATGGGTTTTACACTATTAGCCAGACCATCTCTCAAGTGGGTGGTTTTTTGGAAGGTGCTGACCTCAAAAACATTATCGTTCAGAGGAAAGATCCGGAAAATCCAGATAAAGACCTTAGGCTTATTGTTAATATGGATGAGATCGTGAATGAAGGTATTATCGAAAATGATATCCGAATCGAAGCCGACGATGTTATCATTGTGAACAAGATTGAGGAAATGGGAGGCAGATACTCTGTTCTGGGTGCGGTTAAAAGCCCCGGTTTATTCACTATTTCTCAGGAAAAACTAACAGTCAGTGATGCCATCCTCTTAGCGGGAGGATTTACGGATGTTGCACGGAAAACTCGCGTCAAGCTTACCCGTCGGATCGATGATTCCGATGAGAGTGAAACCTACTGGATCAATGTGAAAAGAATACTTGAAGATGGTGACAGAGGTGAGGATATGTTTATCAATGAAGACGACATTATAAATGTATCAGAAAAGTTAATCGTGTTTTAAATTTAAGCTTCTCTTAAATGGAACGAGTATCAACTAGAAGCTGATTACACATGGACGAAGATTTTTTGAGAGAAAGTGATCCCCAGTCTGGCGCTAACACGGACTTGGGTGATTCTATTCGGAAGGTAACCTACCGATTGAAGGGGCTCCTTGCATCCTATTGGTGGATTCTTCTTCTGACTGCTTCGCTTGGATTTGGACTCAAAGCGCTTCAGGTGAGAAACATGAAAGATTCCTATGAGTCCCACGCTCAGTTGATGATTCAGGGGCAAATTGAGATCTCCGAAGGGGATCGGATGAGGGAGGTCGCAACAAATTTTCATGACAATCAGCTGCATTTGATGCTTCGACCGTGGGTTAAGACTCGCGCTTCAGAACGAGTTCGAGCATTACATCCAGAAGTTCAACCTGGGTGGGTGAATCTTAGAGCTGGTCGAAAAGGCACGACGGATATTTTCCTCCTGACCGCAGTCGGCGAAAAACCCGTTTATACTCAGTATTTTCTGGATCAGGCAATCGAAGCCTACTTGGAATCGAGACGACAATCCAGAATCGACACATCTGATGACGTGATGCTTTCAATTGATGAAGAGCTTAGAGAGTTAGATATCGAAATTGAGCAGACTCGTAAGGAGATTCGGTTTTTTCAGGAAGAAAACAATACTGCAGCGATTAAGGAACTATCTCAGGATGCAACTACGCAACTGACGGCTGTGACTGCAAGGATGGAAGAGTACCGAACAGAGCTTCGCATTTTTGAGACCTTTGACGAAAATGCATCACTGGACCAGATCCAGGATGTTATCAATCTCGATACGCTGCAGAGCACCAGAAACTACCGTGAATCCAAAAATCGGTATCAAAATCTGTTGGCGATGAAAGAAACTTTCGGAGTTTATCTCAAGCCTAAGCATCCGAAAATGATCGATATTAACGATGACCTGGAAGAGCTAGGGAATCGACTTGAGGTGGTTAGACGGCAGGCATTTCAACAATTGGGAGAACAGAAAAACTCGATTCGCAATCGGATTGCTTCTTTACAACCGCAAGTCGAAAAGTGGCGAGCAGAAGTGATGCAGTATAGCAATAAGGTTAACGAATACGAAAACCTTTCGCAAAAGATGACCCGCTTGCAGACTACTCAGCAAAGTTTGGTGAGAAGAAAAGAAGCGCTCGATATTGGCCGAACCGTGGATACTGAATTGATCTCCCGTTTGGTGGATGCGACCCCTGCGGTGCTCCGTCGGATCAATAAACAGAAAGAAGTGCTGCAAGGATCTGTTATTGGGTTTTTACTCGGTTGCGGTATCATTGGACTAATCGCGGTGCTCAATAATAAGATCACAACTGCTGATGACATTAAGAATCAATTTGATGGCAAAGTGATAGGATTGATCCCAAAAGCGAAAGGCCGGGTTACCCTCGTTAAAAAAGATTCCAATCATGTTTTTGCTGAGGCGTTTCGATCCTTGCGTTCTTCCATTTTGATGCATGGGCAAGATTCAGGGAAGGAAGTCAAGGTACTGTTGGTGACGAGTTGTGCTCCTGCGGAAGGGAAATCGACGGTTTCAAGCAACCTTGCTACTATGCTAGCATACTCCGGTGCGAAAACGCTACTGGTAGATTGTGATTTGAGACGTGGGCATCTCCACGATAAATTTGGGATTACCCGCGAACCGGGTTTGGCGGAATTGCTCGAAAATAGTTTTCTCGATATTGGTGAAATCACATTAACTGGTGATAAAGCCTTCCAAAACCTTAGTGTAATCACAGCAGGGCGATCCACTGAGAATCCAGGAGATTTATTCCTGTCCTCTCGAATGGATGATATTCTAACCAAATGTCGGGAACAATATGATTACATTGTATTAGATACAGCGCCAATTCTTGCCGTAGACGACACCATTGGATTGTTGAAGAAAGCAGATGAGATAGTGTTTGTCACAAAGGCTTCACAGACCACTTTCCGACAGTTAAAGATGGCCTTGGAACGTATTGGAGTTACCCAGCGTAAGGTATGGGGCTTTGTTATCAATTATGTCAGTTCATCTGGTGCCGATTATTACTATTACAGTCGTTACAAAAGCTATCGTTACCATCAGGATGATAAGCCAAAAAAGAAGGCTAGTGATCCGAAGAGAAGCAAACGAAAGATGACCGTAAAATGACGTTTCCAAGCTTGGATCAGTGGTGATATCCTGTGGCACACTCCTCTCATAGAAAATGGCCCGTTTACTCGTGGATCTTAGGCATTACAGCTGTAATTGCTTTTGGTGGCGGTACGCATGAGTATAGCCAGTTATTTTTATTACTGTTGACTGGGGCTTTTTTGATCCTCACTCCGATTCGAAAAGTTCCGGGGAAGTGGATTCTTATAGCGATCTTCTCCTTGTTCGCTTGGATCTTGGTTTCGACTTTAGCCCCCTTGCCTTTTTCAACCGCTGCGGATTGGATCGCATCGAAGGATCCTTCGTTGTCTTCCGGGCGTGGCGTATCGGCCCAGCCTTTATTATCGCTCGAAAAAACAGTCTTTTTTGTAGTCGGGCTTTGTTGGTTTTTTCTGCTGATCCAGTATCCTCTCAGTCACTATCGTCGACTGCAGGTGATGCAATGGCTGATGTGGTCCATTGGAGGGTTGGCAATTGTCACCCTTGTTTGCGGATTTTTGGGTATCCAGCACCCACTGACTTGGGGAACTCATCGATTCAGTTTTTTTCCAAATCACAACCAAAGTGGAGCAGTCTTTGCGATGGGTGCAATTTTGACCTTGGGATTTGTCCTGAGGTCGATGAAAAAACGGGAATGGGAAATGTTCGCCTACATCGGTGTTTTTGCCGTCATTTGCCTGGCGTTGTTTTTGGGAATGTCCCGCAGTGCAGTGATTATAATGGTGGGTGGATGTATCATCTACTTGCTGCTGACCATTGAAAAAAGAAACACCAAATTCTACCTCCAACTCGGATTGCCTCTCATTGTGGTATTTGCGGCAACATTCATTTTGTATGGAGGAAAGTTGTTGGATGAGTTTTTGTCTCTTTTAAAGACCGGGGGCATGGATGGAGAAATCAGGGTGCATATTTGGATCGATGCCACAAAGATGGCCTTGAATTTCCCGATGTTTGGAGTGGGTCTCGGTAATTTCCGATACTTTTTCCCCTTTTTCATCGATCAACCATTAACACTCCAGGCTATTCATCATCCTGAAAGTGATTTATTATGGATCTGGTGTGAACTTGGTCTGATTGGACTAGGCTTAGTGATTTTCAGTTTAGTGCTCCTTTTGAAACGTTTGGATCCAGTCGATATGGTTCGAAGCAAGGGAAGTCGCCTATTTGGGTTTGTGGCGATTTGCATGTTTTTATTGGCGAGTATGATTGAAGTATCCGGGCATCGTTTGGGGACGGCATTACTTGCATTGTTATTCTATGGTCTCATTCAACCGGAAAAAGCTGAGTTTTATCGTATCCCCGGACTAAAAATTGGCACTCAGGTCTTGGGAGCCATTTTTATTCTCACTGCGGGGTTCTGGGGCTATTTCATGTTCAAAGGAAAGCCGCTGGTCTCAACTGAGGTGATGGCCTATTCATTGAAGAACACCTCCGACCTATTTGATGATCATGAGGTGGATGATTTGGAAACAATGGTGGATACTTGGGTTACGAGATATCCGATGGTGCCAGGTCTTCGGAACTTGAAAGGAATTACGGCTGTCGCGACGGGTAATGTGGAGCGTGCCATCGACGGATTTGACAAGGCACATTTACTCAATCCGGTGTGGTGGCGACCCTATATCAATCATGGCCTTTACATTTTTCCGCTCGATTTTGATACCGCACTGCGGTATTGGTCCGATGGAATTGCGGTTGCGGGTAAAGATCGAATTGAAGCCTTCGAATTTGTTGCACTCAGAATTCCATTTTCCAAAGTTGCTGATCTGAGGGATTTGACCTACGGAAATCGTGATTTGCAATTTGCCTATTTCTCGGGGCTTAGGAATGGGTCTGTGGATTACTCAAGAGAACTGGGATTGGAATTAGCGATCAACCCTGAGCTTAAGGGCTTTCGGGCCGAACAGAAACTGGCGTTATTGTGGCAATTTTGCCGGATCAATGGAGCAACGATATTGAGGAGATTACTCAACCACTATCCGATTCTGGGAAGTGAAAATTGGATATTGCGAGCGCAAGTGAGTGCCGGTGAGAATTCTTTTAAGAATGCGAGTCGTTTAGCGGTGATGAATTTACAGGAACCAAAAATGATCGATTTGGCTAAGACTCGGACCTTAACATCTATTCGCACGGAGTATTTGCTGGGTGCGGATGATCCATTGAAGGTCATAGCGTTGGTACAGAAGCAAAAAAAGGACGGGAATTACAAAGAAGCTTTGATTGCTATAGAGATTTCGAAATCAAAAGGCGTTTCTCATGAGTATCTCGATTATCAGCATGCATTAATCCTCTTCCATCTTGGGCGGTATGAAGATTCCTGGAAGCGATTTGAAAAGATCATCGCCAAATCCATTGAATGGGAGATATAGGCTACAATTGATCCAAGACTACCATCGTTAAAAATAGGATCAGAACAGCGAGGGAATTACCTCTCATTGGGCTCCGCTTGTGTCACCTACTGCGTGTGAGAAATTGGGATTTGCACAGGCAATCTCTTGCGTAACATGCAGGATGCTCTAGATCCTACAATCCCTCAGGTTTTCCATCGGGAGCATACATCCTGTCGAGTATTATTAACCACTCCTCTTGCGCTTCGTTGAATGACCGAGCATTTTCCGCGAGAAATTGAAGGGAATGCCTCCCTTTTACGATGCGCCGTTTATAAGCGTCTTGAATCCTTGCACTCCAGGTTGTGGAAATCCAAGGCTTTGATCCGTTTTCATCCCAGACCGCGAAAAACACATAGGTTTGACGACCAAAACCTTCAAAAGTCATCGTTTGGAATGGGATCTCATATCCCTCAGGTGTTTTCCATGATTGCGGCTTATGTGTCGTTTCGAGCACCATCCCAGACGCTGGGAGACAGTTCTCTGGTCGGTGCACGCCAGCGTGGGAAGAAATATTTCCTGATTCCCAGTTAAAATAGAAAGCTGTCCAGTGAATTCCGGAAGAGGAGGTCCAATTGTAGTGGGCGCCTGTTGTGTATTTCAATTGTGCAGCGGCGATGGAATCCATCTCGAGCGACACCGCATCGTCGGATATCTGATCCCATTGAATGTTGCTGTAGTCGAATGAAGTATGCTCCTCTCGAATGGGAAGGTACCATAGGGCGTCAAACGCCAAAGCAGCGCCAATCACGGATGAAAATAGAATGGAAGAGGATGTTGGGAGAAGACTGGTGCCCAGAAAAAGGCTGGGAGGGTTTTCGAGCGACGGGTCCTTTTTGGATCGTTTCCCCATTTTGCTGATCATCCATGCCAATAACGCGATGCTTAGAAAGCCACCGATCGCGATAGCGTTTCCGATCGGGTCGTGCCATTTTTCAAAAGCTTCAGTTCCCTGTTGAAGTGTAATGTTGGTGAGTAGCAGGGTTCGCATGAGATTGAGGAAGAACGTAACACCCACACCAAGAAGGATGAGCAGGAAACGCAGAGAAAAGCGAAATCGGAGAATTTCACCGAATAGATAACCCGCCATCAAGGAAGATTGTAAAGAACGGACTCCACTACAGGCTTCTTCAACTCCAACGACGGCCCCTTTGAGATGGATAACGTTGCCCATTTGCACGGCGTAGATGCCTGTGAGATTGAGCACTTCGACTGTAATGACAGAAACGATACCCATCAGGGAGTTCGTGACCCTGTTTTCGACACTCGTAAGCCAGGGTACTGAAAACAGAATAATCACTAATGCTGGGGTGAAGTGGCGCACCCATTTTTTTCCGCCTAGTTGATCAAACCAGAGTACCGTTGTTATGGTTGCAGCAGCAGCGCCTAGCCAGTAGATGAGACGCCAGTCAGGGTTTGCTGTTTGTAGACATAAGAGGGGAACAAAGGAAAGCAGTGGAACAAGGATGAAATAGTGACTCAACGAAGGGGAATGGGTTTCTGGGCGATCTTCCCACCTCAAATAGATCAAATACAGTGCAAAAAACGGGACGAAATAACCGTAGTGATACTGTTCATTGTAGCGCCATTCCAATTCCAGGATCTCCATGACTGGCAGCCAAACGGCCAGCAGAAAAATAGAGTTAAACAGGAGGCGCAAATTCATCGGTTCAAAGGTGGGATTGCAGGAAAAATAATGAGGTAATCGTCAACGCATGGAATATGGTGCCATTGCGTGCCCACTCTTCTGCGGTATTTACCGGGATCGTTTTCGTGAGAATCTCCTCATGTTCATCCCAATCCAACGCCTCTGCTGGTTGTGCATCACGAATCAACACAAAGTAACAAACGTTATTCTGAATCGCAGGGTTGGGGGCGATTTTAGCCATAACCTCAATTGATTTCCCCACATAGCCCGTTTCCTCGCGCAACTCCCTTGCTCCAGCATGCTCGGGAGTCTCACCCTTTTCCATCAACCCTCCTGGTGCTTCCCAAGACAGATTTTCGGTGCCAAATCGAAATTGTTTCACCATCACGATTTCATTCTCGGGAGTGAGTGCGATAGTGTGAACCCAACTTGAGGTATCCATCACAAAAAAATCTCCACTGGTTCCTCTGGCTTCGTGTTCGAAGTGGATTTTGTTGATTTTGAAAATCCGACAGTCTGAGTGAAGGGTGGTTTTTGTTTTTTTCCAAAGCTGTGGCTCTCGACTCATATGGTGCTGAGTATTTCCATCTACGGGAAGGTGTCAAAACGGATTATTTCCCTGAAGACGGTTTTTGAATCGGGTCTTGATTGGAAAAAATGCCTTTTTTCAATATTACCGCTTTACATTTATCTCAAACTCTGGATTGTTGTTCTTTCCTTTGCGTCGGGGTGTAGCACAGCCTGGTAGTGCGCCTGCTTTGGGAGCAGGAAGTCGCAGGTTCGAATCCTGTCGCCCCGACCATTTAATTTCTTCCTCTTATTCCAGTCATGATGACAAAACAGCTCTTGAGAGCCGTTTTTTGGATCCCGTTGATTTTTGGGTGGATGTGGGTTTGTCACTCACAGACTGGAACCCTTATCGGATTGTTTGAATCAGGACGGGACGCCTTCCTTTCTCAACATTACACTGATGCCGTAGGGTATTTTCAGACATTGGAAGATCAGTTCGATTCAGAACCAGAGTTCGAGCAGTCAACTTTTCAAAAGTTCTACATCTCGATGTATGGGATGAGTGCCTTGCTTTCAGGAGATGCAGGCCTTGCCAGTGAAAAACTAGAGCACTACGTCGAACGTTTCTATGAAAAAAAGGAAAAAGATTCGCTGATTCTCTTGGGATTGATTCAAGCAAAGCGCCAAATGCAGGCTTATGGGGAACTCGATGCTTTGTATGGAAAGTTCCTCTCCGATTATCCAGAACATCCGGATCGCTTCTTGATACGGTTCGAACGGATGCTTGCTTTGTTCCGGCAGGAAGAGCTGGAAAAAGGAATGCAGGAGATCGATCGAGTTTGCACAATCGGTGCACCAAAGAATCTTCGTTTTCGAGCTCGACTCGTGGGCATCCAGGAAAATATTACCCGTGGAATGTTAAAAGAAGCTGGCGAGTTGCTGTTGAGCACCCAGTGGGATGTCACACAAATGCCGGAGATGGCAGTGCTGGCAACAAGTGCATTGAATATCGGTGCTTTCTATATGGAACAGGAGCAATGGGAGTATGCCATCCAAGCCTATCGGTGGGTGCCTTTTTATCGGACTCTAATCGAAACACAGCGCAAGCGACTTGGTGAGCTTCAGCGAATAATGGAAAATGTGAAAAAAGAGGGTGGTGGCAACCGAAGTTCCCTTTGGTCAGCCCATTATCAGAATTTAATCGCGCAAGTGAACTCCCGACTCGAACATTTGGAAAACGGAGATGACTATACGCCCACGTTTTTACTCAAATATGGTCGCTGTTTTCTGTTTAATTCCCAGTTTGCTGAAGCCTGGGTGGTTTTTCGCAGTCTTGCGCTTACGGAGGGGATTGATCGCATTGTGGAAGAACAGGCTTGGTATCATTGGATCCTTTCCAGTCATGGGGCGGAGAACTGGGATGAGGCGAGAGAGTTGTGTCTGAGTTTTGCCAAACGGTTTCCAGAATCTGTGCTTTTGCCAAAGACATTTTATATGTTGGCGCGGACTCATCAAGAATCGGGAGATTATCTACGGGCTAATAGGGTGTTGAGTGATCTCATCGAGCGTTTTCCTAGCCATGAGGATGTTCCCAGTTGGTTCGTGACTCGGGGATTCAACCTAGCCGCGCTTAACGAGAACGAACATGCACTCATCGATTTCCAGTCAGCCATTGATCATCCAAAGATCAACCAAGCGTTGTTGGTAAGAGCCCGCTATTGGAAGGGTGTCACCCTCAGCGCTTTGGACGAATATGACGCTGCCATCGAAGTATTTGAAAAATTGATGGAAACCTTTCCCGATCATTGGATGTCCCCAGAATTTCAGTACCGATTAGCGACAGTGCTCTATTCAAAACGGGACTATGATGCGACAGAGCGAGGCCTCAAAACCTTCATTTCTGAGAATCCTCAACATTTTTATGTTCCCGAAGCTGAAGTGCTTTTAGGTGATGTTGCCATGGGGAAAGGCGATTTGGAGGAAGCCATTGAGCGGTTTCAATCAATCCCTCAAGGGAATGCGAATTTGTATATGTATGCCTTTTTCCAAATCGGAAAGATATATCGAGCGAAGGAGCAGTATGCTGAGATGGAGACGCATTTTCGGAACTATTTAGATGCGCCTGCGTTTAAAGGCAAAGCGCGAACCAGTGAGGCCCTTTATTGGTTGGGTTGGGCAATGTCCCAACAGGAGCGAGAGATCGAGAGTTTACCGCTGTATTTAGAAGCCGTCGCGCGATTTGGGAATGACCCTGAAGCCAGTGAATTAATTCCCATGATTCAGGCCCTCGAAGTTCTGAAAAAGAAGATGGCATTTTCAGACGATCCCGCGGATGGTGGCGATAGCGTTCCAGAGGTTAGACGATTTTTGTCATCGTTCCAATTTGATCAATGGTTGGTCGACGAAATTGACCGCGCAAAATCGAGCGAATCCAAGACCTATTATGCGCGATTACAGCTTTATGAAGCGTTGAAACTCCGCAGAGCAGGGCAGGATGAACTTGCAAGGAGTGCGATTCAGGGAATTAGCCTCAAAACACCCCTTGAAGCAATGGACGACCTATTACTGGGAGAGATTGGTGTATCACTCGCCGAAGACGGCTTTGAGGCCTGTATGGACTACTTGAGGCGATTACTCATCGTCTATCCCAAGTCCCCATCCAAGGCACTTGCCTATTTTGGATTGGGTATCTTTGACGCCAGCCAATTGAAATGGGAAGATTCCCTCAAGTGGTTAAACCTTTTTCAGAAGGAAACTCCGAACCATGCCCGCATGTTTGATGTCCGGTTGCTGCGGGCTAAAGCACTCATGGAGTTGGGTCACTATGAGCAGGCATCCGAAGCTTACAACGATATGCTTCGTTTAAAAGCGGCCAGGGGCATTCCCCATGTCACTGCCCTTTTGGGACTGGCTGTTCTCCATCAGAAACAAGGACAGCCGGGGCAGGCGATTCCTTACTATCAAAGGATCTACACTCTCTACAGAGCCTATCGTCCGCAAGTCGCCAAAGCTTATTTGGCCAGCGCGCAGTTGTTTGATGCAATGGGAGAGATAGACGCAGCCCATCGCACATTGCTTGAGTTTATGGATCAATCCGATTTAATCGAATTTCCAGAATATGGTATCGCGGGCCGTGAATTGGAACGATTACAAACCACTATTGATGCCAAAGAAACAGCGACTGAAACCGAAGAAACGGGAACGCAGTTGTCCCATCCGGTTGCTGAGGAAGGAGTCGGCGCATGAGCTTTTTCTCTAGGGATTATTTCCAAACACTCCCCAGTTCTACTTAGTTAAATGGTTGCATTAATTGAAACAAGCGTCTATTTTATGAGTTAAAGAATAACGGATCTGTTTGATGTTCAAATAGATCCAAGAAAAAAAATGACGTTACAGCGCTCAGTGATGTGGCGCGATTATTTGTGGACTTTTGCAATAGCTATTCACCGCATTTCATTGGATGGGGCATGAACAGTGTTGGTCATGCCCGACATTATCTCTCAGGCCTACTTGGAACTCAGCGTCGAAAGAACATCGAATCAATCGGTTTGGATGTAAAGAACAGTGATTATCAAGGAATGGAGCAATTTATAAGTTCCTCTCCGTGGGATCATCAGGCAGTGATGGATCAGGTAGCCAAAGATGCTAGTGATCTATTTAGTGATGAAGCAAAAACCGGACTGTTTATTGACGAGAGCAGTTTTATCAAAAAAGGAAAGGCTTCTGTTGGGGTGCAGCGTCAATGGTCAGGACGAGCTGGAAAAATCGAAAACTCACAGGTTGGAGTGTTTGCATCTCTGGGCCATGACCAGCGGGTTTGCTTAACCGATTTCCGTTTGTTTTTACCCGAAGACTGGAGTAAGGATGTGCAAAGGCTGGACAAAGCCAAAGTGCCTGAAGAACATCGGCAATACCGCAGTAAACACGACCAGGCGCTTGAGATGATAAAGCATGCCAGGGAGTTGGGCGTGAAGTTCGGTTGGGTTGGTTTTGACAGTTTGTATGGAACCAAACGAAAACTGGTAAATGCCGTTGAAGATATGGGCTTATCTTTTGTTGGAGATGTGCATAAAACAACCAAAGTATGGGATGCTAGGCCGATACTGGATGATCCTGGTCCATTGGAGGGAGCGGGTCGACCGGCAAAGAACTATCGGTTAAGCCCCAACAATGAGGCAAATTACTGCAGTGTGGAGTCGTTGGTGCGTGAATGTTTCGAGAACTCCCACCAACAGGTGTGCTACCGACAAGGTAGTAAAGGAGAGTTATGGACTAAAATTTGGGTTACAACGGTGTGGACATGGGAAGCGGGACTGGAACAGTCCAGAGAACGTTTGTTGATTGTTAAAGGCGATACAGATAGAAGTTTCAAATACACACTCAGTAATCTTCGAGCTGGAAAAGACTGGAGTTATTATGCCTTTGTTCAAGGCCAGCGCTACTGGATTGAACATGCCTTCGAACAGGCTAAAAGTCAGCTCGGAATGGCTCAATATCAAGTGCGAGTATGGAAGGGATGGCACCATCATATGGCCTTGGTTGCAATGGCTCTGCTCTTTAGCCAAAAACTGCGAATGGAGGTTAAAGAACAAGTGCCATTACTGAGCGTTCGTGATATCACAGAATTACTCGATTTTTACCTTCCAAGAAAACGAATTGATGAAAAAGAGGTTTACAAAAACATCCGACATCGACATCGCTTGCGAGAGCAGGACCTACAACGAAGACGAAACCAACGAACAGGTATTGTTCCATTTAACTAAGTAGAACCAGGGAGTGTTTGGAAATTCGAACAAAGATGGTAATGAATCTTTTCCCACAAAACGAGGCGGTTAAAAGGTGTTGGGCTGAAGCCCTACTCCTTTTGAACAACGCTGTATTGAGCAAAAAGAACATTATCCGATTCGGATTTCGTCAAAATTCATGTTCGCGGCGTTTGCAAATTCCCTCCGACATTCATGTCGCAGGGAATTTGCAGCCTTGCGCTGCATGGATTTTGGACAGAAACCATCAACGTTGGAATTTCCAAAAACTCCCTAGAGCATTCTGCGTTTACTTTGCCAAACGCGCCAACTTGAATGTAGGATGCTCTAATGCTGTGAAATGGATTAGCTTTCTCGTGCTTCTCAATGGGGTAACAAATGCGCAGTCACCCTATGTGCTGGAAATGGTTCAAGACATTGAAACTGCGGTGCAGGAACCAATCGTCATTCACCGCACTAACGGAAGTCGTTTTGAAGGGCATTTATCGGGATTGGTCGAAGGGGGATTTGCAATGGGGCAGCAAGTGGGCCCTGATGGCCGCGTTGAAGTGGAGTTCCAATGGGACGAAGTGGAGTCCGTTCAGTTTGCAGGAGAGTCGGTTTTTGGGGAAGTGAACGATCTATTTGAAACTGGGGACCTGGAGGGAACGATACTGGCATTGTCGCCTTTGTTCCAAAACCGTTCGCCATTCTTTCGAATCTTGCCGGATGAAACGCTCAAACCCTTTTTACTACTGGCGGAGAGTTATTTAGAAACGGAGCAGCCGATGGAAGCCCTGGGAGTCATTCGGAGCCTGAAAAGTTGGTTGGATGAGCCATTGTTGCTACAGGAATTGGAAAACAAGGAACTTCTTTGTTATCTGCTCCTGCAATTGGGCGGGGAGGCTGTTGATCTTGCGAAACAGCAAATTGAAAGTGCGAACGATCCTTCCACTGCTGCCTTGTCATGGATTGCACTCTCATTGCATCATCTGAATGCAGCACGCTATCGGGAGGCGTGGTTGTGTGCGGTGCACCCCATTCTTTTTGATCGAAGGGCGAACTCTCCAGACCTTGCAGATGCCTATTTGGTAGCAATGGTGGCCACATTGCGCATGAATCACATTGGGCTTGCGCTTCGCTATCGCCAGCAGTTCGAGGAAAAGGCCCTCAAATGGGAGGAGAAATCCTATCAGAAGCAGTGGATTCAATTTGCCGCCACGATTGATTGGGAAGTTCTTGCCCAGGAACATGAGGAGATCGAAACATTCGCCGATATAGAATCCAGATTTGACTCGAAAAATGCCATTAACGAAACGAACGTTCCAGTTTTAAAAATTCCCCTGGCTAGCGATTGAATGATCCCATTATTTTTGTAACCTGTGTTTCGATCCATGAAATTCTATCTATCTCATCTTCGACTGATTCCTCTCTCCTTACTTCTTTCCACGCCATCTCTGTTGCTGGCGCAAGAATCCTCTGCTGATTCTAGCTCCAATCTGAGTTTGTGGGGCATGATCCAACAGGGTGGATGGGCGATGTATCCGCTGGGACTGTGTTCTCTCGCGATGTTTTTCCTTATTTTCTATTCATGGAAAGAATCCTCCCGCAAGAAATTCATTCCCTCCGATGGGATTGATGAGGGGATGGAAATGCTAGCCCAGTTTCAGATCATGGAAACAGTGGAAATCCTCAGCAAGCATCCCACCGTGCTTTCTCGAGTGATGGGAAAGGCATTGCGCAGGATCAAACCAGAAGTCAGTGAAATGAATAAACCCAAAGCGGAAGCGACTTTGGTGGAACATCTTGAAGCCGAAGAGAGCTCAGTGGCTCAATGGGTGAACTATTTGAACGTTGTTGGAGCCGTCGCACCGATGATCGGACTTCTTGGAACCGTAAGCGGCATGATCAGCGCCTTTCAAACGATCGGCCAAGGTGGAATGGGGCGCCCCGAGTTATTGGCGAGCGACATCGGAGAAGCTCTTATTACCACAGCGACTGGATTGGTTGTTGGCATTCCCGCGATGATTTCCTTTTTTGTGCTACGCAATCGCTTGAGTCGCGTTGTCGTGGAGACCAGCCAAGTAGCCGGCGACTTGCTCGATGAAATCCCAACAAATGTGATTTTTGAAGAGGATGAATCGTGATGATAATTTTGAATGCTATCAGTACGTTTTAACGATAAGAGGAGATGACTTCAGTCGTCACTTGTTTCGTCCAACTTCTCCTTCCAATAAATACTCGTCTGTTCCTCGTCCGAGCGAGTCACCGACCCTACCTTATACCGATTAGCGTTTCATTCAATACGTGAATAATCCGATGCAAGCATCGAATGCTACGCCTCATCACCAGTAGTATCTCATGCACGCATGTGATTTATGTCAGTTTGAAGTCTTTTAAACGCAAAATGGTATTAAGTCCACTTAAGCCCACATCAAATGGTAGGGCGGGTAGGGCGAATCCGCCTCCGTTTACCCCGATTAGTTGGTGGGTGAGCGGCCCAATCGAATGCGCCATCGCTCCCACTTGTCGGGGCGCAGCCTATAGGCGACGCCTGATGTTCTCCTTAATAAGACATGAAAGGATCGGGCAAATCTCTGGTTGATCAGCCTATTTTTTCAAAATATCTCGCGCTTTGTCGAGAGTCTCGCGCTCCTGCTGAGTCAGCGCCCCAAATCCTTTGGAATTGATTTTATCGAGAATACGATCCACTTCACCCTTGAGTTTCTCTTTGTTCGAAAAATTAACGGAGTAACTGACTTTGGGTTTTTTCGGATTTGGTGGGGGTGTCGCTGTGGTGGTTTTAAACCTCACCTTTGGTGCCACACTCCGCAGAGTTTTCCCTTTTGAGATCAGCATGAAATAAAGGTAACCTCCCAAGATCCCACCCAAATGAGCGGAATGTGCGACTGGGTTGCTCCCCGGTATTTCTTGAAACAAGAGCCCCAATGTCGAAATTCCAATTGACCCCCATAGAATCCATTTTGGCTTTAGGGTGATGGGAAAGATAAAATAAAGGAGTAACGTAACCTCTTCGTCTGGACGGGCCAGACAGAAGAGCGCTAGCAACCCCATGAGTGCTCCGGACGCCCCGAGGATTACCGAAGAGTCGTTAATATGCACAAGTAGGGCAAGAAGCCCGCCGGTCAGTGTCGAAACCAGAAATACTTCCAACACAGCCCGTTCTCCAAATATCCGCACTACCATTCTGCCCACAAAAAACAGCCCCAGCATATTTCCCAGAATGTGAAGGATATTACCGGTATCGTGCAGAAAAGCATAAGTCAGCAGAGTCCATACCTTGCCCGCCCGAACGGCGTCGCTACTGAGGACAAAAAAATCAATAACGGCAGCATTGTAAATTCCTGTGCCCAGGAAAATACGCACCAGATTCTGCATCATGAAAACGACGATCAATGAGATTAGTAGCCACGGCAGCACGCCAAGATTTTGGGACTTGGGTGGGGTGGCTTTCATATAAGGTCGATCGTAGAGCATGAGTTGCGAACTATAAAATTGAGAGGCTGTGCCAAAAAGGCAAACGGGTTTTGTAGGTTAGTGTGAGTGTTTTCCTTTTGTTCAGTCGTTCATTAGACCGGGCATTGGGTCAAACATTCAAAGCTGATTCATATATTTCGGTAGGTTTGCCATACCAGTCGAAAGCATCCAGCGAATTCCTTTGGTTCCCGGTCCATCCATTGGTCGAGTGCTTCAGGCATGATCCAAGTCCCATCCATGATTTCGTGGGGATTCGGGACGGGTTGTTCATCGGAGTAGGTTTTATAAACCTCGGTGAACTCCATCCCTGTTTGTCTGCAAGCGGAGAGTTTTGCTATTTTTTCGAGCGAAGGGTTTCCTTGGATATTGAGCTCCTCGCAGAGTTCCCGCTCGGCTGAGTCATGGTATGTCTCTCCTGGGTCAACATGGCCCGAAGCGGAACTATCCCATTTTCCGGGCGCTGCGTCCTTTTCCATTGACCGTTTTTGCAGGTAGATTTCCCCTTCCGAATTGAAGAGTAGCACATGCACTGCTCTGTGCATCAAGCGCTTAGCGTGGATGACGCCGCGTTTTTCAGTGCCGATGACCTCATCGTTTTCATTTACGATGGGCAGTAGTTCTTCTGAAACATTATGGGGAATATACATGAAAATTTTGATTCGATCATGAATTGTAGAGCTAAGGGCGTGCCAACTGTCCAACGATCCACAAATGCAATACCGATGGATGAGTAAGTGGTTTCATGATGCACAGTGCCGGTGTTATGGATTAGGCTTTCCATTGGGGAAGGGATTTGCTTGAAAGGGGGGATGAACGCGTGGTTTTCGCAGACAGTTGATCGTTTCGGAGTTTGGATTTTGGTTCTTGTTGGGATCATGACGCTTTTACCGGGCACATTTGACATTCCCTTACTTGACCGGGATGAGCCGCGCTTTAGTCAGGCAACCGCGGAAATGATGGATCGCGACGATTGGGTCGTTCCATATTTCAACGGAGAATACCGTTTCGATAAGCCGCCACTGACCTATTGGTGGATGAGAGTTCATTATTGGATTTTTTCCAAATCCGAATTTGGAGCACGGTTGCACTCCGTATGGTCCAGTTTGCTCGTGGCAGTGGGCATCTTGTTGATGGGGCGGAAATACTTTGGAGTGAAACCCGCCTTTCTGGCCTCGTTTGCCTGGCTCACCTGTTTCCAGATTTTCCAGCATGGCCGGCTTGCCCTTGCGGATATGCCGATGGTTGCAGCTGTCTTTTATGCGTCCTGGGCATTTTTTGAATTGTCCAAAGATCCCGATGATGAGGACCCAAAATGGAAGTGGTTCTGGTTACTTTATGTGTCGCTCGGGTTGGGTTTTCTAGCGAAGGGGCCCATTGCGCTGGCCACACCGATCATGGCCGCTGTCTTTTATCGGTTGGTATTTTGGAGAAAAGGACTGCATTGGAAACGGGTTCGATTGGTTCGAGGGTCGTTGATCGTGCTTCTGATGGTTGGAGCCTGGGGCATCCCTGCATTAATCGTGACCGATGGCTTGTTCTGGGACATTGGAATGGGCAAACATGTTATTGACCGCGGGGTGGAGGCTTTTAATGAGCGAAAAGTGGTTCCGGGTTATTATCTTATTACCGCCTTTATAAGTCTGTTCCCCTGGATCGCCTTTATGGGGAAACGATTTTGGAATATTCGCAAAGGTTGGGACCAACCGACCGCGTTTCTTGTTTCCTGGATCATCAGTCCCTATCTCATCTTTCTCGCCTACTCTACGCAGCTTCCTCACTACGTGATGCCGGCATTTCCTGCACTGTTGTTATGGATGATGGTTGCGGTGACTGCAACCGATTGGAAATGGGGATGGTTGGGAAACCTTTGGTTTTGGGCTTACGTGCTACTCCTCGAAGTACTGTTGACCGTGGGGCTTGTTTGGGTGCTCGGCTCAGCATTACCCATTGAAAGTGTGAAATGGGCCATGGCCGCGCTCTTCGCGTTGTTACTTGCACTCAATGGAATTGTCGTCGCATTCCGCTATGGTGCTTATGTTCTCGCAGCTCCTTTCATTCTGCTCATTGCGGTATTTCAGGTTGTGCTGGGTGGAGAAATGAGGAAGGCCTCGCCCGTGATTCCGATTGCTCGTATCATTGAAGGCTTGCCGGAAGGAACCCGCTTAGTGGGGGTGGAATTTGAGGAACCGAGTTTAGTGTTTTACACAGGGAGAATATGGGACTTCAAAGTGGATAAAGAAGATCTTTTAGGAGACCTCAAAAGCGAAGCTGGCAAACATAGCTGTTATGTGGTGCTGCAAAATGAGCAGATTGTGGATCAGATGATCAACGAAGGCTGGGGTGGAGCTCCGGCCGAGTATCGCAAAGAGCTGGGAATCGACCTCAAGGAAGTGGCCTCAGGCACACACGTAGTGATGCACGTCAAGGGGCTCAATTTCGCTCGGATGCGTTGGTCGGACATTGTTGTTCTGTTTCCAATGGATCCTCTTCCTTCTTCATGACACGAGCACCCCTGGCAAACGCAATTCCAAGCCCGATGCCAAACAGAGCACCGACGGTTACATCCGTAGGGTAGTGGGCATTGCGCTGCATGCGGGACCATCCCGATGCGGTGGAAATGACGATATATGGCACTCCAACCCATGGTTCAATGATCGCAAGTGCTACGGCGCCCGACATGTTTGACATCACATGGCCCGATGGGTAGCTCAGCATGTCGGAATCCATTTCAAACCAATGGAAGGTGTCTTCAATGTGGGCCCGCGGGCGGGGACGACCAAAACCAGGTCGCATAAAATTCACGAGTATTCCACCTGCGGTTGCCGCTACAAAACAGACCAGTGCGGCGCGTTTGAGATGGGTGCTTTTCCGAAGTAATCCCACCAACCAAATGCCGACGCAATAGAGTAGTGGTGTGTAGACAAACATGGAGTAGTAGCTTATCTTGCCAGCGAAATCATGAACCCCCGGAGACTCCAGAGGATCGCTCCGAACTTCGTTGAGCCACGCACGATCGTGAGGCATTGTGAAATACGAAAGAACGATTACAAAACTGATGATCCCAATATGGATCCAGGGCCGCCGGATGGCTTCCTTTACAGTTGCTCTAATTAACGGTCCAATATATCGCAGAGAAGCGGGCATGGTATGGGTATGGAATAATAAGGTTGATAGAGAATTCGGCTGGCTAGCTATTCGAAGTGGATGCTAATTCCGCTGCTTCTCGTTTGAGTTTCCGTCCATTTTTTATGTCCAGATACAAATTGTATGAGGCAATGGCAGAAGGCATTAGGTTCGATAAGATGCCAACGGAATCGTTTTTCCCAAAAGTAAAATAGGTTAAAAGTAGGATAGAACCAATAAGGCTCATATACCAAAACAACCGTGGCATGGTGACGGCCTTTTTTCTGGTGGAAGCGATGATCTGTACGACCCAACGTCCGCCAAACATGGTCACACCTGCGTAGCCGACTATTTTCCATCCGGTTACCACCAGAGCGGTACCGAAGAGTTCGATTGATAAAATGGGATTATCCATTCGTAAAATTATTTTTTTCGATTGCGGGGAAGTGAACCTTACGGCGCAGGAGCCAAGCGACTCCAATGAGATCATAAATGCCTCGGAGCCCACGCTCCCAGTTTGTATATTTCGAAATTCCCTCTACTCTGGCACGATGGTTTACGGGTACTTCGTCGAGCCTCAGTCCTGCCTTTTTGAAAATCGCAGGCAAGTAGCGGTGCAACCCATTGAACGGCACTAGGAGTTCAATATAGTCTGCGGGAAAAACCTTGAGAGAGCATCCGGTATCTCGAACCCCATCTTCGAGGAACATACGCCGGATCCGGTTCGCAAAACGGGATGCAGCTCTTCGACTCCAGGTGTCTTTGCGTTGGGCGCGATAACCCACCACCACATCGGCACCGGGTAATTTTGAGATGAGATTGTCAATATCTGCCGGATCATTCTGTCCATCTCCATCGATCAAAACCACCACATCAGTGGTTACCTGCTGCATTCCTGCATACATCGCAGCACTTTGTCCGCGATTTGAAGTGAGTTTGATACCCTTGATGTCAGATAATGACTTGATTAAATCCCACGTTCCATCGCTGCTTCCGTCATCGACGGCGATAATCTCAGCAGTGGGTTGGGCTTTGCGGATCTCTTCGAGAACCTTTACTACGCAAGCCTCTTCGTTGTAAAAAGGCACCACAACAGTGCGGGTAATTTGAGTGGTATCTTTGACGCCCGCAAACTTCCCGCTAAAAGGCCTCAAACTGCTAATCGAGTGTATCATGGCGTCGTTTTGGAAAATGTTGAACCTAATTTAAGTCCTTTGCCGATGTAAAGGGTATAGTAGCGAGTGCGTTTGGCACTGCGAGTTACTTCAATGTCTTCAAGAAAGTCGATGGATTCAAAGACATGGTGCATCGTTTCGGGACTCTCCGCGTGTTCTCCTGGGACAACGATGAATGCATCCCGCCCGCCAAGGTCGTCAGGAAAGCCCCAGAGTTCATATTGAGATTCGATCGTGCCGGGGGTTTCCGGCCAATGAAAAACACTTGGTTGATCCACCAGATAAAATGCAAGGTGGGACGCAGTGTACCGATGCCCTGCTGCTAAAATAAAAGGTTCATGGAGGTCGCTTCCGTGGACCTCGCGAGCCCGCTGCACTTCATCGGCAAGTTCTGACCAACCTTCGAGTCGAACCACCGGGTCCCAGCTTGCACCCGTCTGATGCGTGAGGATCAGGAGGTAAGGAGTCAGCATTACAAGGATTGCGAACACCAACCCTGTTGCGATGGCCGGGATTTTCCATCGCGGCCAAAAACGGCGCCAGGACTCAGGCACTTCTGGGACGGCAGCCACAGCTCCACCCAATAGTATGAGAATACTCGTGTAAAAAACTGCTGGCCAATTGGGATTGATGGATTGACGAATGAGCATCAGGCAGACCAATAACAAACCGGGTGCGCTGAAAACCATGAGGTATTTCACCTTAGCAGAAAGTTTACTAAAGTGCTTCAACCCCATGATGAGCACAATCGCCACGGCCACAGCTGTAACCGGTGAAAGTAACGCCAACTGGGAGCCAAAATACTCTCCGGCACGACTCAGAATATCGAGAACGCCCACATTTTTCCCTTCAAAATGGTGTTGCGTGTGGGAGATGGTAATCCAGTCATTCTGTGAGTTCCAAACGATCGTGGGGATGAGGAAAGCCAGTGAAATGATCCATGACGCGTAGAGACTCCAGTGTTTCAGAAACCCACGAGTTTCCGGCTGCAGGGCTAGGTAAAGCGCTGACAGTGGGTAAAACACAAGCATCATCTGTTTGCTCAATAGTCCAAATCCCAGGAAGAGCGTTGTGAGTATCCACCAAAGCCGCGCATATCGCCGGTTGTGCACCTGGTTGTAGAAGAATAACAATGCACCGCTCCAAAAAAACAAGAGGGGAGCATCGATGGTGAGGATGAGGTTGACTGCGACATTGCCGGGAGAGGCAACCGTCAACAACACTGCCCAGAAAGCGGCCTTACTTCCCAAGAGCTGTCTGCTGATGAGGTAAACAAAAGAGAGAGTTCCGGTTCCAAGGGCAACAGCCATGAGTCTGATCCCAGTATCCGTATTTCCACCAAGCCACCCTGCCAATGCCATGATCCACGCGATCAACGGAGGTTTACTGAAATAACCCCAGGAAAGCTGTCGTCCCCAATCCCAGTAGTACGCTTCATCTCCCGATAGATCGAACGGAAAACAAATCACGTATAGGATCCGTATCAGAGCAACCGCGGCAATCGTCCACCAGATGCGTTTGGAGTAAGCGGGTGTGGATGATGAGGCAGTGTGCATCGCTTAGTTTGCTCCTCCAAATTCCAACGCAGCCTCGATCAATGCAGAATCGATATCGGGCTGAGTCATCGCAGTTCCCAATTGTTTGAGCACTACATACTTCAGGCTTCCCTGCTTTTTCTTTTTATCCCGCCCCATTGCGGTCATCAAAGATTCCTTTTCCAAGGGCTCTACTAATCGGGCGGGTAATCCGTAAGTTTCAAACAGTGCTTGCACTCTTTTCGAATCGGCAGCGCTAATAAACCCGAGGTCTTCCGACAATTTACAGGCCATCATCATTCCGATCGCGATGGCTTCGCCGTGAAGATAGCGAGTATAGTTTGTGCATTGTTCGATGGCGTGGCCAAAGGTGTGACCGAGATTGAGAAGGGCTCGTCCGCCCGAAGCGGCCGATTCTTTTTCATCTGCCGCGACAACTTCGGCTTTTATTTCGCAGGATCGTTGGATTACATCTGCGAGTTCGGGAGAAGAAGGGTCTAGTCTTTTAAAGGATTCCAGCTGCTCAAAAAATGCCACATCTGCGAGCATGCCTGCTTTGATGATCTCGGCCATTCCAGACGAGAATTGAGCACTCGGCAGGGTATCGAGTCGTTCGATATCGATAAAAACTGCCTGCGGCTGATGAAATGCCCCCACCAGGTTTTTGCCAGCCTTCAAATTGACACCGGTCTTCCCTCCGACTGAACTGTCCACCATTGAAAGCAAGGTGGTAGGGATTTGAATAAAATCGATGCCCCGCATGTAACTGGCTGCCACATACCCCGCAAAATCGCCCACAACTCCGCCCCCAAAGGCAATCAATGTGGTGGATCGATCCAACCCAAGCCCCGCAAAATACTCCAGCGTATCTGCAAAGTTAACGAGGTTCTTATTGGACTCACCCGCTGGCAACACCCATTTGGGGAGATCCTTGAAGCAGGTCTCAATGAAGGCTGACTGGCATTTGTCGACCTCTGAATCCGTGATCAGTGCAATGGGTCGATTGGCCTGCTTCAGTGTTTGAATCGCCTCGATGATTGGCGCACCCAAATCTCTTCCGATCATAATCGGATAGGACCGGTTCCCGAGTTCTACTGTAATTTGTCGATGCATAGTGACTTTATACGCGCTAAGATCCCAACCATGAAGGAATCCTGGCCGAATGAAAACCCGTAAATACCAGAGGGATTCAAAAAGTAAGTTTAGGTTCTCCTTAGAAATATTGCTGGGATCGAAATCTTATGTAGCTGAATTTGTAAAAATTCAGAGACTCCAGGCTCACGTTTTCACTCAATGGCTCCGAATTCTCACGAATTCGGCTACGAATGAGAGTCTGACCTTCATTCTGATCAGCCCTATTCAACTCTGAAATGGTCGAACCGCATGCGACTCTCGTTCAGCGGCCCCCATTCGGCAGTGTTGCCACCAAAAAAAGTGGAAAAGTAGAACGAATCAATTTCGCCCTGCTCCCCAATTCGCAGTCGGAGGTTTTGCAGATCCAATACGGAAGCCCCATCCACCCATACTTCGATACGCCCGTCTCGACCTTCGGGTGAGTTCAGCGTGACCCGTTGTTTCACATGATACCAGCGAGCACGCTCAAGATGAGGCATTTGCAGGGGATAATCGTCGCCCCATTCTCCCTTCATATCGACGGAGTAGAGATAGACCACCATTTCACCGTCTTCGCGCCACATGAAACGGGCGCTCCAACCTTGACCCTGGTCGGGCTTGTGCCCGCCTGTGTATTTGGATCCTCCACTGGTGAGGCCCGGCATTTTACCTCCTAGGCGGAAATCAAAATCCTCGGAAAGACAAAAATCGTAACTGAGTGTGTATTGGGATCCTGGGTTGAGCGGAACCACAAACTGCGCGCCACCGACCCGGGGTCCTACTGCCGCTTTGGGGTAGATGACTTCCAATACCTTCCCACGAGTTTTGTCAGCATCCTCAACGATGAGCGTTCGATCGAGTCCCTCGTTCCAGTCAACTTGTGGCCAATTCGAGCTCAGCTCTGTTTCTGTGTAGGAACCGACAGGAGTAGTTTCGAAATCGACCATCCAATGGCATGAATTGTCGGCGTTTAAGATTGAAACAACAAATGGGGTGAGTAGTAACGGAATAATTTTTGGTATCACAATTTTGAATCCTACTGAGTTGTGCTTCCATTCTCAATAGAAAATAGAATGAAGCTGCATTCCGTAACGAAGGAGGCTTGTGCAATGAACACGAAGCTGTAATCTTGATAATCCTATGGCAATTCGATCTCCATCTGTCCCCTGTTTGTGGGCAAGACTGTGTTTTGTCCTCGCTTGCATCCTCCTCCCACCCACTGTTTCGAAGGCGGCAACTGGCGATCGGGAGGCTTCCGAATTATTAGTGTCCATCGAACACTCCTTGGAGCAGGATATCGTCAATAGTTGGTATCCGAAAGCAGTGGATTTTGAACAGGGTGGTTTTTTGACGAACCTCGATTGGCAGTGGAACATCCTCGATGAACAAGAGAAAGGGATCGTTACTCAGGCGCGGCACGTTTGGACGACGGCTCAGCTCTCAAAACGATATCCAGAGAAAGAATACTTTAAGGATGCGGCCCTTCGCGGCTCTCTCTTTTTACAGGAATATTTCTGGGACGAGGAAATGGGGGGATTTCATTGGATGCTCAATCGCAGAGGCGAAGTGATGGCGCCTCTCAATAGCGGTATCGTGAAACGGACCTACGGAATCGCTTTTGGGATCTATGCCCTGGCGGCGGTTCATGAGGCTACTGGAGATGTGGAATCGCTCAAATGCGCGATAGCAGCTTTTCGTTGGTTGGAGAAATATGCCCATGATGATGAGTATTTGGGATACTATGAGATACTCACAAAAACCAGAGAGCCTATCTGGAACTCCGAAAAAAGGAGCTATCCAAAAGGACAGAATACGACCATCCATCTGTTGGAAGCATTTACGGAGTTGTATCGGATATGGCCGGATCACGCAGTCAAAGTTCGCGTTCAGGAATTAGTCGATCTTCTTATCGATCGTATTATCGATCCCCGAGGCACTCTCATCCAATTTTTCGAACGCGATTGGACACCCGTTTCCTACGAAAATCTAGACGTGGAAACTTACAATAAAATCAGTTACTGGGATCACGTATCCTTTGGGCACGACGTGGAAACAGCCTATTTGTTGTGGGAAGCGGAAGAAGTGCTCGGAGGCTTGAATGAAGAGCAAACTCTGGAGATCGGGAAAAGGATGCTTGATCACACGCTCAAGTGGGGCTGGGACGAAACCAATGGTGGCATTGCTGATGGTGGATTCTATTTCAAAGGAGATGCCACTTGCACGATTGTGCGGCCTGAGAAGACCTGGTGGGCGCAAGCGGAAATGCTCAACGCTTTGCTGATGTTCGCTCATTTCTACCCGGAAGATCCTCAGGACTATCGCGGCAAAGCCGAGAAACAATGGGACTATATCCAGCAATACCAAATCGATCCCGAAAATGGGGGCTGGTATGAAAACGGACTCGATCTCAACCCCGAGGCCAAACACTGGAACAAAAGCCACGTGTGGAAAGGCGCCTATCACAATTCACGTGCACTTTTAAATGCCAGGCATTGGCTGGAATAGAGGATTTCGTCCATTCCTGTCCACAACTCGCACGAATAAATTCATACGCTCCTTATCCGCACTATGCTTCCTCTCTCCCGGAGTCGATAACTTCAGTCGTCGTCAAAGAAGTAGCTAGAATCAAGGAGTTAGAAGTTAGAATTTTACACATGTAACCGCTCCAACCATCCGCTTTGAAGGAAAGTGGATCCGCCTTAGGCGGACAGGCCTTCGCAACACACCGCAGTTCGCACGAATAAATTCATGCGCTCCTTATCCGCACCATGCTTCCTCTCTTCCGGAGGCGATGACTTCAGTCGTCGTCAAAGAAGCAGCTAGAATCAAGGAGTTAGAAGTTAGAATCTTACACATGTAACCGCTCCAACCATCCACTTTGAAGGAAAGTGAACATTCCTGTCCGCAATCCATTTTTACTTATTCATCTGCCTGATCCGCCACCTGTCGCGGCATTTTCATCTGGGCGAAGCTCTGTTGCGTAGCCTGAAGCCTTTAGGACGACGCCTGATCCGCCATCATCTATCCGCCATTTAGAACTCCTCGCCCCTCGTTTCTCGCCCCTATAACATTTATGGGAACCCTCACAAATCATCCAAAGGACTCGTCACCGATACGCCCCCCTTGTTCAACACATGCGTATAGATCATCGTCGTTGACACATCGGCGTGCCCAAGCAATTCCTGCACGGTCCGAATGTCTCTGCCTGCCTCTAATAAATGTGTCGCGAAACTATGGCGAAACACGTGAGGAGTGATGGTTTTAGGGATGTTTGCAAGCGACCCGGCATTTTTCAAAACTCTTCCATATTGGCGATCCATAACATGGTGCCTCCTGTTCAGTCCACTTCTTGGATCAACTGACAACTTCGAACTTGGCCACAACCATTGCCATTCCCAACGAATTCCAGCGCCTGGGTATTTATGTTCAACCGAGGGAGGTAGAAACACGCCCGGCAATTGTTCACTTCGATCCTTATCGAACAACCCCTTCAGTCGTGTAATGTGTCGCTCGAGCTCTCCCACCAAGCTATCAGACAACAGAGTTTTCCTGTCCTTGCCGCCCTTTCCCCGACGGACAACGACATAACCTTGCTCAAAATCCACATCCTTAATCCTTAGTCTGATAAGTTCACTTACCCTCAAGCCCGCACTATATTGCAAACGGGCCATTAGGTTTTGAGTTCCCTCTATCTGCCCTAGAAGTGTTTCAAGCTCCTTTCGACTTAAAACAATGGGTAGCTTTGCTTTCGCATTCGCCCTCTTGAACTTCAACGACTCGGGGATCTCCTTGTCCAGAAGTTTCCTATAAAGAAAAACCAAAGCATTAAGTGCCTGACGTTGTGTTGCCACGCTCTTCTTTTCGACAACTGAAAGTTGACTCAAAAATGATTCCAGATCCTCAATTTCACAAAGCATTGGATCCGACTTCCCCGCAAATCTCATGAACTTTCGTGACCACCAAAGATAGGTCTGCTCTGTGCGGTAGCTTTTTCCATATTGTCGTAACAAACTGAGCAAACCTCGTTCCCAGTCATTGCTGACCGTTGTTGTTTCCAACGTATTTCGAACAGAATCTTGCCTTCTTGCGCTTTGGAAAAACCATCGCAAATTGCTCTTCCATATTTCGAAAATCCGTTCTGATGGCTGTTTCTGCTTATGAATCACTTCCAGAAAACCAGTAGCAGATTCAAAGTTCGCAACATACCCATTCGCCTTACACCATCCCAAATACCAACGAATCGTAATTTTCATTCCCTCGCGCTGTTCTCGATCGTCGATTGAAGCATCAATCACAGTTTCCCAATCGGGGAAAGAAATACGTTTCTGCATGACGGATTTTCCGGGTGAAGTCATAGAGGTTAAAAAGGACGTATAATACTGGAAATTATAAATTGAATATTGTCAACATATACGTGCACATATTTGCACTCTTAAAACAGTAATTCCCTTGTTGATAAGCACTTGCACGAAGAACAAGCCCACCCAATTCGAACACGACGACCAAGTGTATAATCCGGAAAATCCGTCATTAACTGCTGTGATATCTCTGGAATTCAGACGTATAGATCCGGTGTTATACGTCATTTTGATTCCCGCGAAAAAGACAATGACGGATTTTCCGGATAGTATTGGGCCTGGTTTCCCCCGTTCAAAAGATTACTAAAAAAGAGTTTAAACTACGATATATTGGAGTTGATTACTCCTATCTCTTTGTTAATGAACAGCTTACCTTTTCATTTTACTTTTTTAGCAAAATCCTCAAAATACATCTTATCATGAGAACCACCTCATTTGTCCTCAATCCCCAACCCTTGTTAAATGTCAATAAAAGACGCTCATAACGACTGTTGTCATAAGGAATAGACGTGCAAGGTATTCAAAGACAAGGACTTAGAAGAACATCTACGAATCGAAGAAGTCAGCGATTTTCGGAGAAGGACCGGGCGGTTAACGGAGTTGAACCAGCCGGTCCTTCTCCGAAAATACCCTAAAAATGAAAAATGGCAAAATAGAAAAATGAGCAAAAATACGTGGTTAGATATGTATTTAAATAAGAAGAAAGAAATGGATGAGGGATGTTCGAGAAGTCTGAAGGAGTTAGAAGGTCCAGGGACAAGGGAGTTCCGACAACAGTGCGTTGGGCATGATTTTTACACCTCGACCTTCCCTCTTGATTATTTTATTTGAGTTGGGGTGTAAAAACACGCCAACTCCTTCGTTAGAAAAAAATCCAAAGGACCTCCTAATAACTAAGAACATGACTGCTTACTTATCTGCTCCAGATTTCGATTTTGACTCCCTACAGATGGCGACCGACTACGACCAAAACTCAAGTTGGTCACCGTATTTCGGAGAACTCATTTTTCGCCACGTCCCACTGCGTGAAAATCTCTGCGTATTGGACGTTGCTTGCGGTACAGGATATCCGTGCATTGAGCTTTCTCAGAGATTAGGAAACACATCACATGTTTTTGGAATTGATACTTGGGCTGCCGCATTAGAACGGGCACAGCAAAAGATTGATAATTTCGGGGTCTCGAACGTAACTTTACAAAAACAAGATGCTTCAAAAATGGATTTTCCTGACGGAAAATTTGATCTGATTGTATGTAATGTGGGAATAAACAACTTTGAATCTTCCCAATCAGTATTTCAGGAGTGTTATCGAGTCTCTAAACCAGGTGGAATTGTGGCGATGACGACTAATCCCGTTGGTCACATGCAAGAATTCTATACGCTTTTCAGAGAATCTCTAGAGGAAATTGGACTTGATGAGTGTACTTCGACACTCGAAAAGCACATTGAAGATCGAAAACCGTTGGAACCAATTTGCGTTGAATTAAAACAGTCCGGCTTCTTTTTAAGACGCGTTATAAATGAATCGTTCACATGGCGATTTTTGAACGGCACATCATTTCTAAATACGTTTCATATAAAATTTGGTTTTCTTCCAGGTTGGAAAGAAATTGTCCCTGTTGATAAGCGAGAAGCATTATTCAGTGATTTAGAGTCTCGCATTAACCGCTTCTCTGATACAGTAGGAGAGTTCGTTGTAACGGTTCCAATGCACTACATCGAAGTAGAAAAACCAAACAATTAAAAATTCTAACAAAACAGTCGGTGTGAATTGCTTACCCCTCCTTCGTCGGGCCGCAATCCACCACTTTGACGTTCTCAGAAAAAATAATGAAAACCAAAATCCTCATATCCCTCGGAACTCTCATCGGAACAGGAGCCTACGATTTCATAAAATTAGGAATGGAAAGCATGGACTGGTTTCGTCCTCCATTTGTAGCAGTGATCACGTTTCTGCTGCTGTTGATCGTCCCCAAAAAATATATTGAAAAGAAAGAATAGAAGAAGTCGCTTCGCTGTTTTAAAAATACCACTCCACCGCAGAAAAATGAATACCTCCAAGAAACTATACCGAACCTCCGAAGGAAAAAAGATTTCAGGCGTTTGCTCCGGTTTGGGCGAGTACTTCGATATCGATCCAGTTATCCCGAGAGCGTTATTTATTGCGTCTTTGTTTTTCGGAGGCGCAGGAATCATCCTATACTTGGTTTTCCATTTTATGGTCCCCGAAAAGAAAGAAAATTAACGAGAACAAAACGGTTGGAGACAACTCGTGAACGCTCCGCGTTCACTCGCGCTCCACCTCCACGTTGTGGAAACAATTAGAAAATTGACAAACAGCTTCCTTCTGCTACGTTTTGCTACATGAGCACAGTGATCAGAATTTCTGACGATTTGGCGAGCGAAGCCAAAATCAAGAGTAAAGTAGAACACCGTTCAATGACCTCTCAAATAGAGTATTGGGCGACAATAGGGAAAGCCGCAGAAGAAAACCCAACTTTACCATTTAGTTTTATCAAAGACACTCTGATGGCCCTTGAAGAAGCAAAAGTAAAAGGAACAGAGGAATATGTCTTCGGCTAAGCCCCATATTAGAGTCACACCTTGGTTTGGCAGGGTCGTCAAAAAACTCAAAATAAATGAAAAGAAAGTTTTAGACGAGGAGGTCAGAAGCATTATGGATAATCCGGAAATCGGAGTTTTAAAGAAAGGTAATCTCGCCGGAATTCGCATCCACAAATTTAAAATCAACAGACAAGAACAACTCCTCGCCTACAAAGAATCAGAAGAAGAAATATTACTGATTATGCTCGGAAGTCACGAAAACTACTACCGGGAATTGGGCAATTACCTCAACAACTAACCAACCCACAACAAGGCGTTTCACTCTAACGGCGCGGAGCGCCGTAGGTGAACTTGACGTTATAAAGAAGAATGAAATTTATCCTCACAGTTTTCCTTGTTTTCATCGGATTCAAAATTGGAGCCCAGGAAATTGAATTTGAGCTTCCTCCTATGCCACCAGTTTATAGTTGGGATTCTTCGTTACCATGCGATGAGTTTTTTAAACATCATCAAGGTGTTACGCTTCATCCAAAAATCGAAAACGAAATAGAAATCCTTCCATGTGTCATTTATCACATTAATAGGCTAATCACAGCTCTCTCCCCGTCCAATAAATATTGTCTTCTTACGTTGAACGTTCTGATTCCAGATGAACGTGGAATAATGAAAACGAAGACCTTTGTAATAAGAGATAAGAAAGATAACAAAGATTGGGAAGAGTTGGAGATCTTTGAAGCTACGCCAGAAATTATTGGATTATTTCAAGATCAAATCTTTAATAGTAGCATCTATTTTGGAAACGATAACATTATCAAAAATGAAAAATAGTTATAACAAGGCAGGCATTGGAATTCTGAACCCGTCCGCGATTTGAACACTCAATTTTGATTATGAACCCCTTTCATCGATATCACATCTCTGTTCTGGTTCAGAATCCCATCCTTCGACGTTATAGAAAGAAATGCCAGATAAACCCAAAGAATCTGATTGGAAGCACTTCCGAAAAATCGCGCCGGATTTGAGGGAAAGGTATTTGAAAGAAAAGAATAAGGATCTGTTGCAGTTACTAACAGATCCCAAAAAATCACCAACAGAACAGTTCTGGAACACAGCGGAAAAATAGAAAAAGAAGAAAAGATATTGGTGATGTGTCTGGACTGTCATTCACGTTCCAAAATGTTCGAATTCATGCTTCGGATGATCCAACACAAATTAATGAGAGAAAGTGATTTGGAAGGGTTTTCAGATGAGCTCCAAGAACGCTTGAAACGGGTTTTAGAAATATGAACCAAAACTATAACAAGGCAGGCATAGGAATTTCTACTCGCTCCGCTCCTAGAAATCCCATCCTTTGACGTTAGCAAAATAATTGAATAAAATTCACCTCAGCCTGTCTGGTATTTGAACCAAAAAAAATGAAATGAATACAATCCTCACCGTTTCAATCACCGACACAATTTGCGCACTTGTTTTTATCGGTCTAGCCATTCCACTGATAAAAAGAAAAATTCCGATGAACTACATCTATGGAGCAAGATTCAAGGCGTCCTTCAAGTCGGACAAGAATTGGTATGAAATTAATGAATATGGAGGAAAGGCTTTGTTTTTAGTCTCCATTCCAATTCTGATCTACGGAATCGTTGGGATCATTTTCTATAAAAAATTAGAAGAATGGTATTTGTGGGTAGGAATGGTGGATATGTTGATGTTCTTGGGAATCGGGGTATTTGCAACCTATTCGAAAGCCCAAGAAATAGACAAAATCAACTGCTAACAAGGCAGGCATTGGAATTCTGAACCCGTCCGCGATTTGAACACTAAATTTTGATTATGAACACATTACATCGATATCACATCACTGTTCTGGTTCAGAATCCCATCCTTTGACGTTGGAGAAAAATAAATGAAATTTATAGCCCCAATCCTCCTGATCTTCCTTTTTTGTTCATGCTCCGCTCAAAAATTTCCAGAAGAAATAGTTTTGAAGATATCCAAGGATTCATTGAAGTCAGTGGAGAGTCTTCTCAATTCTGACACCCAGGAAGGCGTTTTAGGTGGGTTAGTTGGTAGCGTGCTGTCCTCGGAGAACCTTTCACAAAAAGAAAAATCCGGAATAACCCAAAAAATAATAGATAAAGAAATTTTTAAGTATGTTATCCGCACCACAGAAGAAGATAAGATCGTCTTCGACATTTTGATACCTCAGGGATTACCAATAAAAAAGAATAGCCCTGAAGAACCCACATCATTATTGATCGGAATTCACGCCGAAGGCTCGGTCATCTATAAAGGCAGAGAGAAAACAAAAGACAAAAACTCCAACCAGGCAGGTATGGAAACTCCGTGAGCTCCGCTCACTCCGTTCCATCCTTTGACGTTATATAAAAATGATTGATCTCCCTCCATTTGATTCATCCTCAGAAGCAAGAGCTCGAATGACCCTTATCCAATGCAAAGCTCTTGCTCAAAAACTTGAAACAGACAAATTAACCAATGAGTTGAGCCAATTAGCACACCTACGAAGCTTCTCAAAAAGTAGCTCTTGTAGAGTTGAGGAAGTAAAAAAGTGGGTTGCAAATGGTTGGAATACCGAAGTTCTAGTAAAAGCGAACAAAAGATTACTTGATGAAGACGCGCTTAAGCAGTCGCTCCAGTGGATCTTCCCGCAAGCATACTATTCAGCATTTTCACTATGTTTAGCCTATTTCATCGTAGGTGGTTATACACAGCGCACTCATGCGGGTGTGATCAAAGAGTTTGGTGATCTCATCAGCAGAGATAAATATCCCAAAACTATTTCATTTTACTGTGATGGTGGGCTAAATAAGGTTTCCTTCAAAAACCTACAATTTAGGCAACTTACCCATACACTGGAATATGACCGCAGGGATGAAGATTGTGTTGACGCTCAAATAAAACAATTCCTGAACTCAACAAGACAAAATGATTTAAAAGAAAAATTACCAAAATTGGGTCTGAAAACGAAAAAGGGGAAAAAGAAAGTCAAATTCGACCAGAAGGACTACGATCAGGCGTCCAAAAAATTAGGTAACACAAGTATACTAAGTCTACTCTACAGAAAAAGAATTAAAGCGAATTACCAAGACATCGAAACTCTGATATCTGATTATCTTGATGCAGAATCAGCATACGAAGCCATTGTTGCGATGCTTGAGGGCATAAATCTAATCCACGAATCTTTCATCTTCAAAGCACTTAAAAAGAAAGAATTTGAGGATATACTGAACTCGGTCAAGAAGAGACATAGAAATGACTTTGAACAACGAATCGAAAGAATCAAAGAAATGATATAACAAAACAGGTCGAAGAATTCCTACACGCTCCGCGTTTCGGAATCCTCGCCTTCGACGTTCGCAAAAATAATGTCCCTCGCAGAATCAAACAGGAAAGAATTAGAATCCTCTGGTGAATATGTCATCCGAGCAAATAAAAGTTGGTTTGCGGTATTTCCGGACAAACTCAAAAAGAAATTGTCTCTTGCAGCTGAACTTAAACGAAAAAGCATCAATTTTGTTGTCTATCGCACAGTGTCGGAAAACGAAAGAGACCACTATGTAATTCCATACGAATACGTTCAAAATTTATATAGAGACGACTTCCTCACGCATTCCGAAGTCAATGGAACGATTCGATGGAATTGCACAATTAAGGAAGGAAAGCTTCATGTTTCTCATTCCGCTGTTTCTGTTGATGTTTCTGAGTATTGTGAAGCACCTTTATTATTTGAAGATTCCGAATCTCTAAGACCATTTCCGGAAGAATTAGACGAAAATGAAGTATACAGAGAAGGAAGTGTAAGTCGAATCACGGTAAATCGATACGAACGAGATCCAAAAGCTAGAGCAAAATGCCTTCAGGAGCATGGTTCTTCATGTGCCATTTGTGGGTTTAATTTTGAACGTGAATATGGAAAGAGAATGAGCGGGTTTATTCATGTTCACCATATCAATCCGATTTCGCTCAAAGCTTCTGAATATGACATTGATCCAGTGAATGACCTTATGCCTGTGTGTCCTAACTGCCATGCAGTAATTCACTCGAAAAACGAAATTTTAAGTGTCGTGGATGTTCAGAATTTAATGAAGGAGTCTCAGCAAAAATGAACAAATGGAATATTCCAGATTGGCTCGAAAAAGAAGTATTAGAAAGAGACAAGTATTGTGTCTATTGCGGAGTCGAGATGCGTCAAAAAGTTCCCAAACATGGATCAAGAAAAGTGGCCGCTTCATGGGAACATATCATCAACGACGAGACCATCATCACCAGAGAAAATATTGCTCGTTGTTGCATGGGATGCAACGCGAGCAAAGGAACTAAGAAATTGTCGGACTGGATCAATTCCAAATATTGTAAAGCAAAAGGGATCACAGCAGAGTCAGTTGCAGGCGTTATAAAAGAAGCTCTGAAAAATGGACTTTAAATCAAACAATCAAACTGCGAACAAGACGCTCATCTTAGGTGAACTGCACAAGAAAAAAGATTAAAAATCTTTCCTCGGATGAGCCCGGTATGGGAACACAAAAGCAGCCGAAGGATTGCTTTTGACTACTTGGTAATCTAATTGGTTAAGGATCTTCATCACCTGCAATGATCATCGATTACGATCTGTTGGATAGATCCAAACAGTCGCCATTAAGCTTTAGCGACAGTGTGATGAAGGACGCTTGTCAGGGACTATATCAGATTGATTATCGAGTTGATCGTCTGGTGACCCAGCGACTACCGCCTTGCGATCCTCTGACAAGCGTTCCTTAAAGGTAAAGATACAGCTTAAGCTGCTTTTTGATTCGACATATTACTTTGAGATTCGGATTTAAAAACACGTTTTGGATCGTAAGTTTTTCCGGACTTTTCGATTCCATGGAGCAATTTCAGGAGTTTTCTCGACACTGCCAACATGGCTTTATTTCCGGCCATGCCCTGTTGTTTCTTTTGGTGATGATATGCCCCAAAAAGGGCATTCTTCATTACAAGGTTCAACGAAGCTTGTTGGGCGCAACGGCGTAATCGAGGACGGCCTTTTTTACTGATTTTATCTTGTCCTTTCATTTTTCCACTTTCTTTTTCCCGGATGTTCACTCCTGCATTACTTCCATAAAGCACGGTGGTGTTTAAAGTCTTTCAACGGGCCTGTTTCAGCCAGGATACGAGCCAACATGAAAGGGCCAATAGGACCACCATGAGGGTCAATTGAGAGTTCTCCAAACTTGTGCAATGTATCGAGTTCTCCGGTCATACGATAACGCAATTTGAGTTGTCGATCTTGCAACTGCTTAAGCGTTCGGAAAAGATCACGAACTTCCGTTTCCAACCAATTGATATGCATTGTATCTTGTTCAAATAGAGTGGATTGCAAAGCATCACGCCAAACTCGATTGATCGTTTGCATGCGAATCTTTCGACGCTTGAGCTTAGCAACAAAGCCACTACGGCCGTCCGATACCATGTGGTAAGGATTGAGCCCATACAACTCTGCGATTTGCTCACTGGCTTTACCATTAAATATCCAATCCTTTTTAAAGCTCAGATCGCAAAAAAGCTCAAATAAGGCTTGGTGCAAACGGTTCTTTATTTGCGTCATTTCCTTCTCAATACGTTCGTAATTGAGATTAAGCTGGCGTAACAACAACCAGTGTTTGGCTAGAGCACGATCCTGCAGTAGTTTGCCCTTCTGCGATACCAGAAAAATGGTGCGAGTATCTTTGGTATCTGTCTTTCCATAATCATTGCTCTCTATCACCTGACTCTTGTGCACTGCCTCGCCGCTAACCAGTGCCGTGTAAAAGCCCATTTCCCGAGCAATTCGCAATAGTCGACGATGATAGATTCCAGTGGCTTCACATATGATCTTAAGCGTTCGATAGCCTCTTTCTTGAGCATGAGAGAAAAGCTCTGCCAATTCCGCTCGAATCAATAATTCCTTATTTTCAACTACGCCTGTCCAACGCTCTTGAATGTTTCCATGCTCGTTCATACTATAATAATCCAACTTGGATTTGCAGACATCGCAGGCGATATACAACACATCGTTTTTACATTGATCGCTGACTTCTTTTCGGGTAATTTTCATTTCACTTGTTTGGGGTTGGTGATCTAATTTGTTACAGGAACTGCAATTCCCATAATTTGATCTCCAACCCTTACTTTATTTACGCTAAATCCTCAAATTTACCTATTAGCTTATCGAGGTAATTCCGAGATGCTCCGCATCCCGTCTTACCTCAGCTTGACGTTGGAAAAACTAAAAAATGAAATACCTCATCCTCATATTGATAATTCCTTGGTGGATCCTCGGATATTTCATAACGGAAAAGGTAGTTAAAGTAAAAGGTCCATGTGAATCTCTAGCCTCATGCAGTATCACCGCTGCTCTATTGTATCCATTGTTCTGGCCACTTACGATCCCAGTGGATTTCCTAATGACCAAACTCGGGTATTCGGAATACTCGGAAAAAGAAAAACAAAGAATTGGAAACATTGGAACGCGAAGAAAAAGAGTCACAGAATCAGGAAGAAAACAAGAAGAGAAAAATTAAAGAATTAATTGGAGGAATCGCCTGCGTGATCACCGATTTGAAGCCAGTTGGACAGATCGAGCATCAAGGGAGGAAAATCCAAGCCAGAAGTGAAATTGGGTTCATCCAAAAAGGTAGCGAAGTTACTATAACATCTTTCAATGGCCTCGAATATTTAGTAAAAAAATCAAATTCCAACAAGGTCGTCGAGAGGAATTCCTACTCGCTCCGCTTCTCTAGGAATCCCTCACGTTGACGTTATAAAGAAAAATGAAACTACTCCTACCTCTGGCTCTCTGATCATTACGATATTGTGCAATTCTCAAGCTGAAGGAATTGTTGATTTGGAGCCGTTTGTCGTAAAAGCACATCCTATGGGCTACTGGGATTTTTCACTTCAGTTTCACCCGGTAGAAACAGATCGAACAAACGAAGATTATCGAGTCGAAAAC
>CAXXVT010000017.1:0-18969 GCA_963676215.2 Opitutales bacterium
ACAATCCTCAAAAAATGCGTTTATGACTTTCCCTGCTATCAAGTTGGGTTAAGGTTACAGATTGTAATGGTGCTAAGAATGAAAAAAATACTCCTGCTAACCGTTCTGTTCCCCTTTTGGGTCAGTTTTGTCAATTCCGAATCCATCGAAGCAACGGTCACCGCTGTCGATTCCGAAGGACAACAATTCACACTCGAGTCCATAAAGGCGGAGAACAGCTCCGATCTTGGATCTCCTTTGATCGTTCAAGTCGGCCCGGGAGATGCCCAACTCCCTTATGAAGGAAAAAAGATCCGAGGTAAGCTTGGAAAGAGTGATGGCAAGTATCGGCTCGAAACCATTTGGCCAGCGAATACGGAACAAGACAAAATGATGCAGGCCGTAAATGTTCAGCTTCGGCAGGATACGGCCGTACGCCAACGCCGAGAATTTCGGAAAGAAGGAGACTACGGGATCAATTTTTCCATGTTTAATGAACATGGCGAAGCGGTTCAATGGAACCAATTTAAAGGGGAATGGATCATGATGAACTTCATCTTTACCCGCTGTCGTATGCCCAAAATGTGCCCTGCGCAAACCGCTCGCATGATCGATCTTCAAAAGCACGCAGATGAGGTAGGGATCGATAACCTACAACAACTAAGTGTTACCTTTGATCCCGTCTACGATACTCCGGGAATTCTCTATGACTACGCCACGTCCCGAGGGGCTGATCTCAGCACTTTCAGTTTCTTGACTGGGCCTAAACCAGTAATGCTCGATGTACTTAAACAATACGGAGTCATTGCATTCGACAGTAAAAACATCATCGACCACACTGTGACCACGCTTCTCTTTGATAAAACAGGAAAGATTGTATTACGACGGGATGGAACCGAGTGGAGTGAAAACGATTTTGTTCAACACATTCTGAACGCGGAAGCAGCAGTTACCTCCTCAAAAAAAATCACTGACGAGAGCGACAATAGTACGACCGCAAAGGACGAGGAAGTTACAACACCCTCAGTCAAGGATCCGGACTCGTCGATGATGCCAGTATACATGCTAGGGGGTATACTCCTTATTCTCATTACTGTTGGAGCGGCAATCTATTCAAAACGCACGCCCAATTAGGATTGGTTAGTAGAGGGATTGATACTTTCAGAAAGTAGGTTGCATTTGCACTCATCTACAGCAGTTTGAATCGACGAAAACTGCTTTTGATTGAGAACCCGACCTCGATTTGGGTCTTAATCCAACGAATAGGAGCGACTCAAACTTGAATATGCCTGACTCAACATCCACCCCATCCCCCCGTTTACATCCTAACCGAGGAGCAAAGGTTTGGCCGATCATAGCCATCACATGCTTGTTCATCGGGCTCTACCTTGTCATGCGGAATCTACCCAATACACAATGCGATATCCTGCACTATGAAGTCACTCAGGAAACCGCGAATGGGATTGAGATGTGTGCGGACGGCCCAGCAGGGATGATGGATCTTGATCGGGTTCGATTTCCCGGGAAATATGTTCCCATCTCCGATACTTCCATTGAAATGGGAGCGACTTACTTTGGGGAATTCGAAATTACGGGCCCCAAGGGGGATGCATTATTGCCCCACGAAATTGCCATCACCCATGCAGAAAAGATCCATTTGATCGCAGTCGATTCAACTCTCAACGATTATCACCATCTGCACCCCACCCCCATCGGAAACTCCGGCCGCTGGGAGTATAGTTTTACCCCCCGTGTGAAGGGAAGTTATGATCTTTATCTGGAATGCGTTCCCCTGCAAACCCGCAAGCAGTTGATTGTGCATGATCAACTCCACGTGACTGCAGCTGCTTCAGTTTCAGCCCCCACCACTCCGGTCTTTGAAGCAAGCGATTATCAACTCGAATGGAATTTTACCAATCCGCCCGTTCGAGCTGGGAGTTGGGTTAATTTCACCATTACACTGTCCCACCCCGACGCGTCCCCAATCCCGTTGGAAGTGTTTATGGATGCCTACAGTCATGTAGTAGGTTTACGAGAAGGAACCACGGGCTACGCTCACATTCACCCAGCAGAGTTGGAGCAATCCCCCGACCCCACGCATCCCAGTTTCGCCTTTACTTTCTACAGCGGTGAAAAGGGGAACTACCGTTTCTGGGCTCAATTCCAGATCGAAGGAAAAACCATCTTTTTCCCATACGATGTTGAAGTGCATTAACATCACAGCGCTGCTCTTACTCCTTGCGAGTTTGGTTTCGTGTAGCAATCCAACTCAATCCCGAGTCTACGCACCATCTGCGCCCGGTGGCCTAAAGGCATTTGCCGAGCTCTACCTTCATATTCACGAAGCACCGGAAGCTTCCATCGAGGATCTGCTGCAGTGTTTTTGCTGGGAGCAGGTTTCCATTGAAACCCGGGAAGCGATCACTCGAAGCTTGTATTTCGACCTCGACACTCCGATTCAACTCATCCAAATCGAAACTTGGGAGGAAAAGGATATCGATTCATATTTCAGTCCCAATACCCACCCAAACCTAAATCCAGAATGGATCATGCACATTCATTTCGAAACTCAACCTGCTCACATGCTGAGTTTACCAGTCGGCAAATCCGACCAAGGATATCGCATCATTAACCCCATTTTCAAAACCCCACAATTCAGAGATCCATCATGACTTCCAGCGAACCTGATAAACTCGAACAAGACCTCAATTACGCAAAATCGATGGCAAAATACATCCGCTGGTTCTCCTGGATAGCAGTCGCAATGGTAGCGCTCTGGTGTGTACAGAAGTTCCAGCATCGCGTCGACTACCCCTTCCCTTGGGTTATCGGATTAACCTGGATTTATAGTGGGGTATATTGCCTATGGATGCTCTTCCCATGGGCGAAGGTTGAATCCGCTAAAGTTTGGAAGATCGGGATGATAGGATTTACGTTACTCTCCTTCTTTTTTGTATTTCTACTCATCGGAAACGTCATGATTGATGCAATCGCCGCAAGCAGAGAAGGAGTCAAACTCGGCGTCCCAGGCTTTGAAGGTACTCTCATGTTTTTCTCCCTCGCTCAAGTTCCTGCCATGCTCTTCAGACGCCACCCAGAAATGATGGTGTAATTTCAATTTGAGACTCATTGGAATCGCGAATAGCTATCGGTGTTTTGATCCGACTCAGGGCAAGAACATCTCACGAATTGGTGTTATACCGATGACGTTTAATTCAATACTTGGCATAATCCGATGCAAGCATCGGATGCTACACCTCATTACCAGGAGTATCTTGTGCTTGTTCATGACCGTGAGCTTGTCGAACGGCATGGGACCTTTTTCAGTTTGAAGTCTTTTAAACGCAAATGGGTATTAGAGCATTCTGCGTTTACTTTGATACGATTTGGTCAGCTTAAATGCAGGACGCTCTAATAAGAATCCTATTTATTCGAGATAATTTGGCATTCCCCTCTCACCAACTCCAATCATAGCGGACTCAAATTTCAGAACAGGGAAAGGCAAAGCATAAGAGCCGAATGCTCTCGCATCCGGCTCCCCTTCTTGCCTAATACTTACAATCGCACGACCTACTCCTACTTCAGTAGGTCTTTGATGAAATTGGTGACGTCATAATTTTGCATGATGACGGTGGTCGTTCCATCCCTCTTCATACGGACTTCGGGTATGCGAATCTCCGGAGTTTTGAACGGAGCATAAAGCACATCATCGTGAGACGCATATTCATGCTTGGTGAACATTTCTGGAGTAATATTCCCACCCAGATGATCATCACGACCTGTCGCCACATGCACGGTTCCACGGATTTTTTCATCCTGAATATCCCGACCTGAGAACGGAACCAATTGCGTGCCGAATCCAAGTTCACCCAACGCACCCGTCATCGGATCCTCTTTTAATTTGGCATTGTGTTCCTCAATGAAACTGTAGTCCCCATAGAGCAAAGTGGACTGGTAAATCTTACCATCCTTCACATCGAGCATACCGAGTGTCTCATCAGCGTATTTAAACGGGAAACTTCCTTCTGCACCTTTCGGTACAAAATACACTTCACCTGCGGGGAGATTTGCCACGTCAGGTTTTCCTCGCGGGCAAAGTCCATGACTTTTTTGAGCCTCTTGTTTATTGGTCAGCAACCGCAAGGTCGTGGTCTGACCTTCCACTGAAAAATCAATTTCAAAATAGTCGGCTTTGGTCAGTCCTTGTCGGATTTTTTCAGCCTCATCACTGACGACATGGTAATCGACGCTGAGACCGGAATCCACAATGATCTGATTCAAACCATGCAAGGTCGCTCCGCGGAATCCAAACTCATTGCACTTAGCTGTCAACGGTGCCGTCGCAGACCAGGTGCTCACCACAAGGATGATTCCGTAGTTTGGATAAATATCCTTGTCCAATGAAAACTGGTTTCCGTCAATATCCCAGCACTCATCTTCCATATCCAGGTTACTTCCCCCTGTTTCCTTGAAAGCGAAAAAATCCCCTCCAGTGTAGTTCAGGCGCTCAAGACCTCCATTTTTAAACCCTTCATAGAAAACGGAATGTCCATAGTTTTGAATCGAAAGAGATCGATCTTTTAAGAATGCAAAATCTTTGACATCCGTTGGGTTCGGAAGGTCGATGAGGATGCAGAGTTTCTCGCCTTCACCCTGTTCAAAGCAGGTCGTCATCAATCGATCGAGTGAAAAAGGGGGAAAGGAGTATTTGCTGATATCTACCATTTTGAGAATTTGATTTAGAGTTACCCCTCTTGGAATTTTGGGGATGTAAAAAGTTACGCGTCTGAGGTCAGTCGTCAATCCGTCAAAGTGATATTTTCCCCAAACAGTCTCCTGATGGTTGAACCGATGAGAGAAAACAAAAACAGACGTGCACCCGAAAAACGAATGCACGCCTGTTTTGATTGAAGATTAATTCAGAAAAACGAATTCAGATGGCCATCACAATTACAAAGAAGCCGGATCCGTTCCAAGCGAACCTGTGTATTTCTCGTAGTAATCCTCACCATTGAGCTCTTCTATTTTTCGCTTCGTGTAATCTAAGCGTTGCCGCAATTGCATCTCTTCAGCTAATTCGGCGTTTTTGGGTCGAACCAAATAGACTTCGAGATTGCGTTTGATCTTATTCAAACGGCCAAGTTCAGATTCCCTAAAGGCATCGAGCCGGTCCCGATACCAGTCGCTTTTCACCACATAGTCATAGCTAAACAAATCCCGGACTTTTGGATCATCGATCCCCTTACCCTCATACTCACCACTGACCATGATATGAAGCAGCGCTTTGAGCGGAGGACAGGCTTGATCAATCGTGCCATCCTCAAAATAAAGCTGAGCGACTCGTTTCTGGGTTTGAACAATGTTTTGAATTCCATCGACAAAGACGTCCATGTCCTGAATTTCAGGTTTCAGCATATCTTCCGCAAATACCGCAACCGGATTCGAAAAAACACGTCCCAGGAAATCACGGGCAAATTTGTGGTTTATTCTCCAACCCAATCGACTCCCGAGGACCTTTTCTCCATTGTGGGTAAAATCTTCACAGCGGTCCATGTATCCTTTTTCGATCAACCAATCGGGTTCGCGTTCATGCTCACGAAGTCGACTCCACAACTCTGGAACCAAAAGACTGATATCGTGATCCACTTTGTAGTTTGGACCGACATAACCTGCCGCACTCGAATAACAACCATCCTGCGTTAAAACATAGGAAACAAGCGCGTTATTCAGATCAATAATCTGAGGTAAGGCGTTGAACGGTCCCTTGGTCAATGCACCTTCCGATCCCGCACCGGTCGTACTCGGACTTTTCCCAGTAAGGCTCGCAATGAGATCCATGAACAACTCAGGAAGTTCTTGATAGTGAATCGGGTTATAGACACACAGAGCGCGGATTCCCGCTTCTGGATCGGGTGGATTGTTTCGCCGACCCGCTAATACTGCATTCACCGGGAGAGGCAATGGAGCATCATGAGACAACTTACGTTTGAGCCTGGCAGCCGCGTATGCGACGTAGCTATCGCGAGGACAATTGAGATCTGGGCGGTCCTGCAAATAACGTGGGTTTTTACTCGGCTTCCCATCCACTATCCGAGGTGTAGAAGTTGAAACCATGTAATCGGGCTGATCGTTCTCCAAAAACCCTTCATAAGTCGCCTGCATTGGCGGAGTGAATTGGCTGAAGCGAATAACATCCTCGACCGTCTCTTGAGCCTCTTGTCTCCCTAGTCCGTGGTAATTACTGAAGAACAGATTTTTGCCGGAAAAGTCTAACTCCGTCATCTTGTCATACCCCCGCACAATCGCATCATCGGGACGCTGGAACAGTCGAAATTCACAGTTTTGGATAAACTTTAAGGATTTGCGCTGCCCGCTTTCACCCGTAGGACCATTGATAGAATGCTTCGGCACTACCACTGACGCACTGATATCATCTTCAGTTTGAATTTTGGCTGCCGGGTTGAAGTCCTTTCGTAGACTAAATGTGCGCCACCCTCCCTTTGGATTATAACCAATGCGGAGATAGTGTGATTTGATGTAACCACTCCGGTATTTCAGTTCGTTCCCAAGCTTTCCATTGATATCATCGACTGAAAAACGCTCGCGCCATAAATCGCCCCAATCCTCTTTGTAGTAACGCTTTACCAGGAAAACCAAATCCTTAATGTAAAACGGAATACTGTTCAGCCAAGAGTTATATTCGTCGGTGTAATCTTCACTTGGAGTGAGTAATTTAATCACCGACCCCAATGACCGCGCTGGGCTCAGAATTTTCCGAGAATCAGCGCCATGGTTTTGACTTTGGTCTTTGTGACGGGTTCCGAACGAACCATAAAGGATCGTTTCCACTTCATCAAAATCCCGATGGAAGTTCGTCACCATCACGGACCCGTGTAAAATGGCATCACCGATCGATTTAGAAATTTCACTTTTCCCTCCACCGGAAACGGTGCAAGGCTTATGACAATAGATTCCCTCTGCAACGGTTCCGATCAAACGCCAACGACGTCCTTCAGCGGGACGGTGCATCACCACTTTATACCCCGAGGGTAAAACGTATGTGTGATCCGAACGGAATTTCAGTGATTTTTCCTCACCCTCGTGTTGCCAGCTGATCTTCAAGGATGGCAGGTCAAACCACACCTCCTCAGGTAAATACACCACATCCGAATAACGTTTATCGACTCCCCAACGTCCTTCTCGAACATCGATAGTATCGCCCAAAGCAGCGATTGTATCCTCGAAAGTATGGTCACTGCCAAGATCAATGCTTGGGAATTTAAAGCGTTCTCCAAGGTCGTATGAAGGGTATGCAATCGCTCCACCAGCATGTTCCTCTTCAGCCAATCCATACAGATTTGCAGAAAACCCGATCTGTGTTTTCACTTCCTTTTTGCAGTAACCAAAATAGTTATCTGCGATTAGAGTGACCATAACACCGGAACTGTCGCGACAAGTGATTTTAAAAGCACCACCGTCGTTATAGAATTCATCCTCGTTTTCCCAGCACATGCCTTCTTTGATCTGGCGGGAAGTCGCATCACTGACATGAGGGAGTCCAAGATCCTTTTTCTTTAAAGTGACAAGATGAGGGGCAAGAATGACGCACCCAGTGGTCCCCGTCCATGTTTTAGGGTCCAATGAAAGATCATTCTCTGGAAGGAAAGGGTCTCCTCCATTTCCAAAAATGGATTCAACGAAATCGAGGTTCGAGACCAGGTTGCCCGGCACAAAAAATCGGATTTCTGCGCGCTTATCCCTGCTAAATCCATTCACTTCGGGCACCACCAATGGTTTCAGGAGTAGGGACACAAAGCTTTTTGCTTTTTCCTCCTGAGAATCGGTGAATGGTAATTCCAGAAGCTTTTCAGGGGGTTGAAGAGCTGCTGCGAAAATCTTCCCAAACACCTCCAGAGGTACCGCCACTTTGTCCGCCGGTACAGCGTATCCCGTATCGGCGATATGAAAAACACCCTTCGTAGTACGACGATCACTGGCTGGATTGTGAAGAACTCCCTGTTTCACGCGGTAGGATTCCACAATGTCAGATTTGAAATGATCCCGGTCAGGTGGTAGAGACAAACAGCGAGCAAGTCCGTGCCGCTCGAGCACCAGTGTGCGCGTTGGCAGTCGTGGGACTTCATCGCCAAAAACAAAACTAAGATGACGATCAAGGAAATCTTGAATCCTTCGATCCACCGGAGGAAGGTGATCACTGAGTAAGCGGTTTTTTTCCCGCATATTCGCCAAAATAGACGAACTCATACTCAAAAATTTGTAGTCGGTTTTTTTTCCGTAGATCGGCTTACCCAACGAGGCAAGTTTCAGGTTTAAAAACTCAATGGCTTCACTTGGGTCGCTGTCTTCTTTCCAACCCAGTCTTGCGGTCATTTCCTCAGGTTTCATGCAATTTTGCTCCCTTTCTTATCGAATTCCGTTTTCCCCAACAGAATATGTCAAATCGGTCTTGAAACGCACCTTAGTGTGACAAAAATGCGATCCACTACAGTTCAAGCTTAGTCCATACGACTTCGTAAAAACTTCAATTAAAAACGACCAGATCCAAAGTTAATCAAGTCGGCATCTGATAAAACTTTCAACGCGCACCGTTCCAATGCCAATTCATTCGATGAGATACACTCCGTTGAAGCACTCATCCAATGAGGTTTTCGCACGCGCTTGGCCATATAATAAAAAACTCGTTCCAATGCATTGGATTGCGAAAAGCCTGAAAGCCAATCCATCGTTCGCATTCGGTTAGCGGGCTTGCGCATTCGCTCCGGCAATTCCGTCTCGAATTGACGAATTGCATCATAGAGCTTTAGCAAAAATGCCTCGAATGGTTGTTCCGGTTGGAACCGCTCCCAGTGCATGACCAAAACTCGGTCCATATACACATCCATCACAACTGGAGCATATCGACTCACACCTGTTTCCAGTATTTTTACCCCTTCGACAAACGCAGGATGAGCATCTGTAAACTGATCCAAGGCTCGATGGGCTTGTACTCCTGCAATCAATCGCTCGTGCTTGCCTTCCAATACACTATTAATTGCGAAATCACCCAGAATTTGGCCAAGCATGAAATGCTCAAAATCATCTGCTATCAAAGCATGGGCGATATAGTTCATAAACGGCCTTTAATCAGAGCTTATCTCCGAGGTCAAATTGAAGTCTTCTTGTAGAATCGCCAGGGAATCCCCGCCCAATACTCCCCTGCGTAAGAAACTCCAATTCGAGCAGAACGCTGAATTTCAATTTGGCGATTAGAATGCTCTAACCCAAGCGGCTCTATCCACAACCCACTCTTGGGGTCACAACAGTTACGATCAAAACGTTTATCGATACCCATCGCCTTTGTTAATTTCCCCGGACCGTCAAAACCTTCAATTCCCCGGATTAAAACAGCGGATGGATAATCCTCCGGACCTGTCACGAGATTCAACAACCAATGCACCCCGTAACACAGATAGACATACCAATACCCTTGTGGGCCAAACATCACCGCATTGCGAGGCGTCATACCGCGGTGAGCATGAGAAGCACGATCGTCTCTCCCGTGATACGCCTCAACCTCGTTTATTGCATATTTTACGACACTCCGATCCTTGCTCTCGATACATAGCGCACAATTCAAAAGATCCGGTGCGACCTCCAATGCATTCCGCCCGAGATCGGGGTAGAGACTTTTATCAGTTGGAATCATTGGTCGATTTGGCATTCAACAATCGATGGGCATTCTCACGCGCAACTTTCTCCCAAATAACCTCACTCGCAACTGCCTTTTTTAGGGATTCCTTAAAACGTAAAAAGTCGGGTTGATTGGGATCCGAAGGATAAACCTTTAGAGGAAAATCAGAGCCGTATAAAATGCGATCCGGCGAAACGAGTTTCAACGCCATCTCCACAACTTCCATACGGTAAAGCAAAGGGGTTGCCGAAGTATCATAATACACATGTCCCCATTTTTTTCGAATGTGGGGATTCAACTGATGAGCAAATACCAATCCACCCCAATGGGCCAAAATAATTGGCAGGTCTGCATAAGATTCGATGAAGTGCTGGAGTTCTGAAAAGTTCGTTTCGCCCTTCGGTTCGTAAGGACGTCCCACGGGTTCGGTCACGTGGAAGAGCACCGGCAATCGTTGCTCTCGAAGGAAATATGCGATCGATATCCAGGACGCATCATTTAGCGAAAAACCCTGCACAGCCGGGTGCAACTCTCCAACGCCGCAAAATCCCTGGTCTAAAGTCCATTTTAATTCGTCGAGCGCCAGTTGTTTCTTATATTCTGTAGGCAAAATAGACGCAAAAGCGGCGATGCGGTCTGGGTGTCGGTGCACCAGTTCGGCCATCCAGCGATTATGCAGTTGGCAGGTTTCGAACTGTTGCCAATACCACCCCTGCAGCACAATTTTTTCGATGCCAGCTGCATCCATTTTCTCAAGCAACTCCTGTTCCGTCACCCAACCTTGTAGACTTTTTCCTTGATGAGGGGCCATCAGGTTCCCCCAGAAAGGCTCTTGGTGGGTAGTGGCAAACCCATTGAGATCCTGACTTATTTCCTGCGGAAAATAGTGCACATGGAAATCGATCACTCCGTTCATTTCGAATCAAATACAAGTGTTACTAGATAGAATCTATATCATCGAGCGGGACTGCCCACCGTCCACATTCCAGCAGGTGCCATTGACCAGCGAGGCGCGTTCAGATAACAAGAATGCCACCGCGTCAGCAATTTCATCGGCTTCGCCCAATCTGCCGAGCGGTAATTCATTCGCGATAAATTTTTCCATTCCCCCAGGATCCTGCTGAAGCCTGCGGTCCCAGCTTCCGCCTTCAAACCAAATAGAACCAGGAGCAACGGTGTTCACCCGCACGCCCTGCTCTCCCAATTCAATCGCGAGGGACTTGGACAAGCTGATTAACGCACCCTTGGTCACATGATAGAGGCTCATCCCTTTGCCACCAAATTCCCTTCCATAAATTGAGGCGTTAAAGACAACCGACCCTCCAGATTCCCGCAAATAAGGGATGGCCGTTCGGGTCGCCTCCAATGGACCGCGAAAGTTGACCTCCAGTAACTCATCCCAATCCTCATCGCTCGTTGCCTCAAAAGGTTTGCGACGATTCGTGCCTACATTATTCACCAGTAGATTCAACCCACCCATCGTATCCGCTGCAGCATGAATCAACTCTTCGGATGCCCCTCGTGTTGATAAATCAATCGCTAGTGCATGCACGGTTGAATCGGGATACCCCGTCAGTGATTGAAGGGCATCTTGCAACGCATCTTCATCTCTACCGCAAAGCATGAGTTCACAGCCCTCTTGCACAAGACGCTCCGCAATGGCAAAGCCAATGCCCCGGCTCGACCCGGTTATCAACGCTTTCTTTCCTTTGAGTCCCAAGTCCATAAAGTCATCTGCCAAGGATATAAAAATGAAAAAGCCGAGTCTCGAATGAAACCCGGCCTTTTGCAAAAACAATTGATTCAGATCATCTAATTTACATCCCGACGACTGCGTCTCCGCGAACCGGAAGTTCACCACTCACGAGCTTGCAGTAAGAAACTTTCTCAGTGGCTCGAGTGACTTCGATCGTGCAAGTAATCGCTCCTTCGATGCGGTCCAATACTTCTCCAGTGCCTGGGTCAATAAGGACTTCTCCCACTTCACGAACCTGGAAAGTATCACCGGATTCAACACCAAACTGAGTGCCTCGGTTGATCACGACGCGACCATCACCTGTGACTGTCACAACGTTTCCATCAAGTTTGTAATCTTCAAATTCCCGCGCAATGAACTCAACCGCTTGAGCCACACAATCATAAGAGGCCTCGCCAATAGGAGTTTTGGAGAATCCACCAATCGTCCCCCCAAGTCCGCGCTCACTGAAACCCAGGGTGAATCCACGTTTACCAGCTTTTCCAATGATGCGTTGACTGGCTTTAATCTCGGATGTGCTGGAGTCAAAGATCTTCACGATCATTTCAATCTGAGCCTTACCACCGCTGGCACCAACTTTGAATTTTCCGACACGAAGGCCTCCGCCACCACCTGATTCTTCAGCCTCAACCCCAGTAATGGTGCAACGAGCAAGATATTTGGCACTTCGCACTTGGCCTGTCTGGGCAACGTCGCCAGCTTTTGCAGCGCGTCCGCCACTTTGCATATCTTGTTCTGAAAGAGTCGCCTCCATGTTTTCTCGTTCAACGACAACAAATCGGCCCGACTGGAAAAGCACATTTTCCAGCATAGTGGTCATGTTTTCCTGCAAGTCGATATCGCTCTTAAAGAAGGAAGTGTTCTCAAATGGAATGACTCCGATCGCATGCTTAATCCCATTATAGGGGGGTAAATCCAGCTCAGCGTTACCATCTTTGGCTTCAGTTTTTTTACTGAAAAGCCCAAAAGAGGCACTGGATGTAGCAAGAAGAACTACGGTGTATAGTGCGGTTTTTTTGAGGTGATTCATGATAGATATTTGCAATAGTGTTAAACTCGTATTCGGTAACGAATTTTCGCTACGGAAAAACTAATTGCTACTGCTTGGAAAGCAACCCTGATTGGTAAAATTAGTGTCACTTCTCTTTCGCATTAGCATCGTAATAAACATGTTGGCAAATTGCCAACTTTTACACAGACGATGCTAAAAACAAATTTATTCAAAGACTCTCAATTTTCTTTAACAACCGTCGTTCACTAATGGAACCCACCACCTTGCCCGCATAGTTTCCTTCTCTATCAAAAAACAGGGTTGTTGGGATACTCCGGATAGGCCCCGTCAGCTCAGTCAAACGCAAATCACCATGTGTAACTGGGTATTCAATTTGTAAACGGTTGAAAAACTGATGCACCGCATTGAGTTTGTTGTCCAATGAAATGCCGACAAATTGCACCTCATCCGATTTCTCTTTGGAAATTTTATTGAAAGCAGGGATCTCTCTGACGCACGGTCCACACCAGGTCGCCCAATAATTCACGACCGTTACCTTTCCCTCGAAATTTGAAGAATTCAGCGTAGTGCCATCCACTAATTTGAAATCCATCGCTGCATCATGAAGATTGAACGCCTCTCCATCGGCGGAATTTGCAACTTCGGTCGAAGCCGCTCCTCCGAAACGATCTCCCATCATCTGCATCGGACAGGTGCCCGTGAATGCATACGTCGCGAAATACCCAAACAGAAGCACGAGGATAACACTCTGGATGGGATTTGTTTTTAAGAATTTTAGAATGCGGGAAATCATAAATGTTAGTCTGTATAAATGTGTCTTCACAAACGGATGGATGACTCAATTGAATGCAATACCAGCAAAAATCATAGTAACGGGGAGTGTTTGAGGGAACGAACGACAGTATCCGCATGCCATTTACCGAGATTCTTCCTGTCCTCAGGATATCCACCACCAAAAGTACCAACAAAGCAGGATTCCCAGGATTTCACCTGCTCAAAGACCATTTCGTCACGTGCAACCATCTCTTCATAGCTCAATTCCATCTGCCCAAAACGATCCCCTTTCAATACATCCAACCCACTGACCCAGAACACCAGATCGGGTGTGAATTGCTGTTCGATCGACTTCAATGCCTGCTTTAATTCGACAAGGTATTCACTGCCTTGCACATACCGAGAAAGACCAACATCCAAGTCTCCAGCTTCTTTTTGGGCTGGATAATTGGCCGCAACATGGATGGAAAATGTAAACACATTCTCCGATCCTCGAAGAATGCGGTGCGTGCCGTTGCCTTGATGCGCATCGGTGTCCAATATCAGGATCTTCAGATCAGGAAACTCGCAGAGCATTACTTCTGCCGCAATTGCAACATCGTTTAAAACGCAAAATCCAAGTCCTTCCGCAGGCATTGCATGGTGAGTGCCACCTCCAAGATTCCAAGCCCGTCCTTCCACTAATGCAGCCCGAGCTGCAGCTACGGTGCCTCCAACATCGAGATAACTTCGCTCAAGCCACCGCGGATGCAACGGAAGACCAAGACGATTTCGTGCGTAACTTGAAAGCGTCCCTTGCTCGATCGCTTCGAGGTAGGGAAGTTCATGGACCAACAATACTTGCGTCTGGGTCGCAGGTGGAGCGGTTGCAAATGATAGATCCCGTGCGAACTCCGAATCTCGGAGGCACTCCAGCGCAATCGGATATTTTTCCACCGGGAAGGGATGGTTCTTCGGTAACGGTACAAAATACCCAGGATTCGAAAAACACTTCATGCAATGGTTTTAAACCCCGAAATGAGCAATCTGGAACAAAAAACCTACCACAAGAACCCTAGTCGCGCCAAGCGAAGTGATCCACATCCTTTGCGAGGATGATGTCAAGTGAGGTAACCTTGTCCCCAGCGCTGTGGGTATTCAAACCAATGGTCACTATGTTGTAGAGAATATGGATCTCGGGATGATGATTACGACGCTCACATTCATAGGAAAGACGAACCAGAAAAGACATTGCTTCTGCAAAGTGTTTAAACTGAAAGGTTTTAACAATACGGCCATCCTTGAATTCCCAACCGTTGAGACGAGTGAGTTCTTCTCGGATTTCTGACTCTGAAAGTGATGTTTCCATGATTCGAATGATTTATAACTTTTAAAAGATAAAAATAAGGAAAACAAATATCAAAGAAGTCAAACGAGCATTCAAAGTCCTTCAAAAAGTCTCAACAGCCGAGCCTCCAGAACGTTGAAAACCGACTCCCCTTATTCATCCCAAATCTATGACTTCAAAATTTTCCAACAAAACTTCTCAAGATTGGCTTGGCTGCCTAGGGAATCTTATGTAAACACTGATCCTGATATATATGTCGAAGTCCCACACAAGTTCACCGAAGCACATTGCCATCATCATGGATGGCAATGGTCGTTGGGCTAAAAAACAGAATTTACCTCGCATAGAAGGACATCGCAGGGGCGTAAAAAATGTTGAGCTCGTGGTCGAATTGGCTTCAGAGATCGATCTGGAATATCTCACGCTTTACGCCTTCTCCTCGGAAAACTGGAAACGACCAGCCGAAGAGGTCAACGCTCTCATGGCTTTGTTGAAGCATTTTCTTAAGGATAAAAGAAAGCTCCTCCACAAACACGAGATCCGACTACGGGCGATTGGGCGAACATCTGAGCTGCCCAGGGACGTCCTAAAACACCTTACCAAGGTCGAGGAAGAAACTAGTCACTATAAACGAACCCTTGCATTGGCCTTAAATTACGGTTCCCGACTAGAAGTAGTTGACGCTGTTAAATCTTACGTATCCCAAGTTCAAATCGGATCCGAAATCCCGGACGATCTCACTTGGGAGGGATTCGCACGACACTTATATACCTGCGATATGCCGGACCCCGACATGGTGATCCGCACTTCTGGGGAAACCCGATTGAGTAATTTCCTTCTCCTTCAAGCCGCCTACGCGGAAATTCACTACAGCCCCGTCAATTGGCCAGATTTCGGACGGGAAGCATTCGAAACCGCCCTAACCGATTTCCATTCACGGGAACGCAGATTCGGACTCACCGGGGAGCAACTCAAAAACGGTACTCACTAAAATCAAAAAACTTCCGACTAAATAAGAATTGGACTCGCATGGATAAGATAAAAAAGAAGGGTAAAGCCAAACTGCTGCATTGGATGGCACGAATTGGAACAACCTTTGGGTTTGCCGGACTCGCATGGCTGTATCTCTATTGGTTCAAACTTTCCGGAGGTGTATTCTTTTTGGGCGCACTCTGTGGGCTCACTGCGTATGAATTTCTGCTGGTTTCTCCTGTTAAGATGCCCACCTATCGCAAGATTCTGCTCTCCGTTATCAGCTTCTTTATTCCCTATCTTTGTCATCGGATCCTTCTCGATGCCGCACGATCAGGGACCACCATTCTACTATACGAAATTTTTCTGGGCATTTTCATCGTATTGACTCTGGTTGCTCTGCGATCCCCCGGGCTTCTACGAGTGCTTTCAAAAAGCATCTTATTCCCAATTTGGGGAATCGCACTGCCCTTGACAGCATTGATCTTCACGGCCCACTATTTCCTCAATCATGGTCGTACCACAACCCAAGCCCTCTTGTGGGTCATCGTTATTATCTTTGTGACCAAAGCGACTGATATTGGAGCCCTGCTTTTTGGAACCTGGCTTGGGAAGAACAAACTTGCTCCCAAAACCAGCCCCGCAAAAACAATTGAAGGCGCCATCGGGGGCGTGCTTCTAAGTATCGCTGTAGCACTCGTTATTTACACACTGGGGCACATCAAAATTCATGCCCTAGGAGAACCAACGCCAATATGGTGGAATTTCGGCCGGGTCATCTTTGCCACAGGCCTTATTTCGATCGCTGGCATTCTCGGAGACCTTTACGAATCATCATGGAAACGCTTTTTGGAAATCAAAAATTCTGGCTCCATGCTACCAGGCCTGGGCGGAATGTATGATCTCACCGACAGTCTCATCCTCGCTGCCCCCGTTGCCTACTTCCTACTGAAGTATTTGGTTATCGCGGCCTAGACTAATTGCACTCTAAAAAACGCTTTGTTGACGATGGAAAGAAAACGCAGAATTGCGATTCTGGGAGCAAGTGGTTCGATCGGACAAAACGCCATTCGCGTAATTCGAGCCCATGCTGACGAACTCGAATTGGTGGCCATTGCGGGAGGATCGCGAGTCGCTCCCTTGTCGGAAATTGCCAATGAATTCAACGTTAAGGAAGTCACCGTTTTTGATCCTCCCACCTCTAAAGACGCACTGAAGCGGGAGTTTCCATCGAGCACAGAAGTTTCCACTGGCATGAAGGGGCTACTCAACATCGTGACCCGTGACGATATAGATATGGTGCTCATTGCAGTCGTTGGAACGACCGCCCTGCAGCCTTGCATTGAGGCGATTCGCTCGAATAAACAAATCGCCCTAGCATCCAAAGAGATTCTAGTGATGGCAGGTGAATTCATCATGCCAATGATCCGGGAACATCAAACGGTTCTGCTTCCAACTGATAGCGAGCACAACGCCATCTTTCAGTGCCTCAGCGGAGAAACTTCGTCTTCAGTTGAGAAAATTATCGTTACCGCATCTGGCGGAAGGTATCTCGACACCCCTCTTTCAGAATTTAAGAACATCTCTGCTGAAGAAGCAGTGAAACACCCCAATTGGGATATGGGGCAAAAAATCTCAATCGACTCATCCACCATGGCAAACAAGGGGTTGGAAGTGATAGAAGCTCGGTGGTTGTTTGACCTCAAACCAGAACAGATTGAAGTCGTCATTCATCCGCAGAGCATCATCCACTCCATGGTGCAATATGTTGATGGCTCCATTCTCGCCCAGCTCTCTCCTCCCAATATGAGCTTCGCAATCCAGAACTGCTTGCTCTACCCTAAACGTAAAGAAGGCATAGATGCTTCACTTGACTTCACCAAAGCACTGTCCCTCGACTTCCGAGCCCCGGACTATGCTCGTTTCCCCTGCCTTAAACTAGCTTTTGACGCTCTCCGGATAGGGGAAACAGCGCCCGCAATTTTCAATGCTGCCAATGAAGTCGCAGTGGCAGCATTTATAGAAAAACAAATCTCATACCTTGATATCCCCCGGTTAATTGAGTTTACTCTGGACAAAATGAACATCCTTCAACCAACTTCCATTGAAGCCATCATCCTGGCCGATCAGGAAGCCAGGAGGATTAGTCACCAGTGGACCGTTTCATGACTTTAGACAGCATATTTAGCCTTTTGGGTAACATCCCGTTTTTTTTCGGAGCCATTTTTGGTCTCGGATTTTCCATTTTTGTACACGAACTCGGGCATTTCCTTGCCGCACGTAAGCGGGGGTTACAGGTCACCCGATTCTCCATCGGAATGGGGCCGCGACTCTTTTCATGGACAAAAGACGGCGTTGAATACCGGATTTCTGCCCTTCCCATCGGTGGATACGTAGCGCTGCCTCAACTTGCAGATATGGGTCGCCTTGAAGGTGGAACAGAGGGCGAGGCTGATGAAGTCGAAGCGCTCCCTCAGATTTCATTTACAGATAAGGTCATCGTTTCGGTGATGGGGGCGATTTTCAATTTCATATTTGCTTTTCTTTTGGCGCTGCTCATCTGGTGGACGGGACAACCCTCAGATAACGAAATGTTGACCACCGAAATTGGGTATGTCAGCGAGAGCCTCTACATTGAAAACGATACCATTCCAGGACCTGCAGCAGAAGCGGGATTGAGGCCAGGAGATATCATTCTTGAAGTGGATGGAAGTAAAGTTGAAACCTTTTCGGATATCCAAAAAACCATCATCACCAGCTACGGACGGGACGAGAATGACTTGCCGCTCATTTCTCTAAAGATTAGCCGAGACGGAGTTGAACAGACCCTCGAAGTTCGCCCTGCAATAGGGTATATGAACTCCGCTTCCAAGGATCCATTCCGGACAATCGGAGTCCTACCAGCAAGCAGCGTAAAAATCCATACAGTCTCTGCTGGCTCGCCTGCGGAAGCCGCGGGGTTAACCCCAGGAGATGTCGTTATCTCTGCAAACGGAAAACCCATTCATCATTTGCGTTCATTCATCGATATCATTGCAACTCGCAAAGGAATGCCGACGGAAATGATCGTCGATCGCAACGGAACACAGATGACCCTGGAGTTACATCCTTCAACGGTAGCGCGAACAAAACCCTTGGTGGTTGTGACCCTTCAACGATCCGGCCAGGAGTCCACCTTTTCCATCCGCCCCGATTTTCCCGAAAACTCAACCGAGCTTAAAACCGAACTCAGTTCCACTGCGTCGCTCTATGTGCACCAGATTTCATCTAACGATGGTGAAAGCCTCGATAAGGTTCGTAGGGAAGATCGCATTATCGCCATCAATAATAAGGCTGTTAACTCGTTGCAGGACGCCCTTGACGCGCTCGCAACAGTCAATGGACCAGTGATGCAACTCACGATCGGCAGAGGGGAGAACACTCAGACACAGCCAGTGGTATTCAATGAGATTGCCACC
>CAXXVT010000018.1:0-24405 GCA_963676215.2 Opitutales bacterium
AAAGTGTCGTATTGAAACTTGATATTCAGGATGTCAGTGACTCTGACGAACTTAGCGGTAAGGGCGAAACCATCTGGAACCTCGGATTTGGCTACCAGTTCTAGTCTGTAATTGGCCTGACGGTGTTGAAAAATTCAAAACTGTCGGTCTTTTGCTCGGAGCATTTATGAGTTATCGATTTGGCATCAAATGGGGTCTGTTCCTTTTCGTTTTCACGACTTTCTCTCTAAAAGCGGGGACGACGGTTTACCAAGAACCGAACGTTTTTATCGACGAGGCATTTGAGGGAGTCCCAGATAAAAGCGTAGTGTGGATCACCAAAGATATTCAGGCAAACATTCGTCAGATCCTGGATCATGATTATCCGGGAATGAGAATTCGTTACTGGAAAGAAGGAACGCGAACAGCTTGGATTCTCGAAGAAATTGGGAAGGTCAAACCATTACCGCGGGGTTCGTTGTAGATCAGAAAACACTCATTCAAATGCAGGTTTTAATCTATAGAGAAAGCCATGGTTCGGAAGTTCAGTATCCCTTTTTCTCTGATCAATTTAACCAACTTGAGTTAAACGAGGACAACCAACTCAACAAATCGATTGATGGCATTAGCGGAGCAACGTTGTCTGTAAATGCCCTCACTTGCTTGGCACGTTTAGCGCTCTACCTGGACCGGGAGGTGTCATCGTGAACCTGAGTCTTCCTAGAAAAAGAACGCTGCTTGCTTGGCACCGATGGACGGGTGTGTTTGCGACGTTTTTTCTCCTTGTTTTGGCAGTGACGGGCATTGTGTTGAACCACACGGAATTCTTGCGTTTAGATCAAATCAAACTCCAAAATTCAACGATTCTGAAACGATATGGAATGATGAGTTTGAAAGAGATTCGTTCTTATCAAATCCACGGATCTGAGCAATTAATACACTTTGGCGATACCCTGTATTACAATGAACAGAAAATCGTAAAGGGAGATTACCCGCTCTCCATATTGGAAGGATCCATGCTGACCGCAATTGTAACGAGCCATTCGGTTGTTCAAATCACACGTTCAGGCGAATTAGTGGAGTCAATGAACACGGATCAACTTCCATTTACCGAGATTATTTTTGCTGGTAGAAATAAAGAGAACAATCCCGTGTTGCGAACAGATGAAGGCGATTATGAAGCAGATGCTGATTGGATCGATCTCACCCCCTACAAAGGGAACTTCCTCATTGAACCACTCTCAGAATTGGATCTATCAACCGCAGAAAAGGAGGCGTTCTCCAAACGATTTCAAGGGGACGGTGTAAGCCTCTATCGCGTGATCCTCGATCTTCATTCGGGCAGATTGTTTGGCATTGGGGGAAGAACGATGATGGATCTCTCCGCCTTAGCAATCCTCTTGCTTATTCTTTCGGGAATGAGTGGTTGGTTGAGAAAATCCAAAAGAAAAACGAAGGGCAACGCACCATAGGATGAAAAGGCGAAGATTCATCAAAATTCTGGCGAGCAGTATCGCAGGCCTTGGCTTTGGCTCCCAATTGGCTGCAGCAAATTCCAATCGGATGAGTCGCTTACGTTGGAATGGCTACACCATGGGTGCGATGGGACAATTCACCATCTACGATCATGATCGGACAAAAGCCAATGCTGCGCTCAACAAATGTTTTAAAGAGATTGTTCGGATGGAAAAGATCTTCAGCCTTTATGATCCGTATTCCGAGATTTGCAGTCTGAATCGCACAGGGGTAATTGAGTATCCATCTACAGATTGGATACAAGTCCTTAAAGTAACAGACCGAGTGCACCATCAGACCAACGGTCTATTTGATCCCACGGTGCAGACTCTCTGGGATCATTATTCAGAGAATCAAAATAAAACCCTCTCTGACACTCTCAATCATGTTGGCTGGAGACCCTTGGAATATAACCGTCGTCGACTCAACGTTAGCCGAAACGGGATGAAGTTCACGTTCAACGGTATTGCCCAAGGAGCCATTACCGACCGCATCACCAGCATCCTAAAAGGCGAAGGGTTCTCCCATGTTCTTGTCGAACTCGGGGAAACACGGGCAATCGGGTCTCATCCAGATCAGCGACCATGGGGAATCGGAATTAGGCATGCAAAATCGAGGAATACGTTATTTGAAATGATTGATCTTGAGGACAATGCACTAGCAAGCAGTGCGGGATATGGGAGTAAGATCGATACAAACGGACGCTTTGAACATCTGATCAATCCACTAACTGGCCTGTGTGAATCACAATGGAGAGCAGTTTCGGTTATCGCGCCAACAGCGATCGAAGCAGACGCCTATTCAACTGGACTCGCATTCGCACCCCGCTCATTGATCCAAAAAATCGAAGATCAAAATGCGGGAATTCGTGTCATTCTCCAAACGTGATGCAGTGGACTCACTGCATCGCACTGAATGCTCTCGTATCCAACACCCTCCTACTTTCTACGTCTTGTGCAAAATTAGATCATTTCGATTTCGCAATGCGGATCTGTTCTTTTACGACAGGCTCTAGAAGCAAAAAAATGACATTTTGTAAAGCATATCATTGACGTGAGGTCTTTTATACGACTCAGGTAGTGGCGATTATGCTCACAATTGCCGACGTTTCAAAATCCTATGGTGCACGCGAACTCTTCGCTGATGTATCGCTTTTTATTGACCGCACTGATCGGTTCGGTCTCGTTGGGGCCAATGGAGCCGGCAAATCCACTCTCTTTAATCTTATTCTAGGACAAGAAGAACCCGATATGGGCCTCATTGAATGGGAACGCGGTGCTGACTTCGGGTTTCTCCCCCAGGAAAGTGCGGAAGTGGGCGAAGATAGCATTCTCACCATTGCCACCAGCGGACAGAAGCTCGAACCAGACGAAGACGACTGGGATATCGATTACTCTCTGGAACCCCGCGCCAAAAAGATTTTATCCGGCCTCGGTTTTCGCGAGGACGATTTCGAAAAACCAGCTAATACGTTTTCCGGAGGTTGGGTCATGCGCGCCCATATCGCTCGTTTGCTCGTCAGGGAGCCCGCCCTACTCCTACTCGATGAGCCGACCAATCATCTTGATCTCGAAGCTTTGTTATGGTTTCAAGACTATCTTAAGCGTTACCCGGGTGGTCTGGTTGTGATTTCCCATGACCGCGCGTTTTTAAACGCACTATGCACAGGGATTCTTGAACTTCGCAGTCGCACTCTTCATCGTTACACAGGAAATTACGACAGCTATCTAGTGGAAAAGGAGGCCCGCAAAGACCAGCACTCTGCCGCATACAAGAACCAGCAACGGGAGATTGCCCATCTTCAGAAATTCGTGAGTCGTTTTGGTGCCAAGGCTTCAATGGCCTCACGCGCCAAATCAAAAGAGAAACAAATCGGGCGTATCCAGGAGGATGCCATTGAGGCACCCGAGGGCGAGCTCATGCGGATCAATTTTAGATTTCCCCAACCCGTGCGCTCCGGCCAGAAAGTCGTTGAGTTGAAAAACGTTCACCAGGCATACGGGGATCATGTGGTTTATCGTGATCTCAACTTCACTACTGAACGTGGAAAACGAATCGTACTCATCGGACCCAACGGGGCAGGCAAATCAACCTTGCTCAAAATCCTCGCTGGCACGCTCGATATCCAGGGCGGGACTCGTGAACTGGGTGCCAATGTAACGGCGGGTTATTTCGCTCAGCAACGGACCGACACCCTCAATCCCGAGGCCACTGTGCTTGAGAACGTGATGGATATGCGAACCTCCCAAAACGGACTTTCCGAGCAGAAAGCCCGCATGATCCTCGGTGGGTTCCTCTTCCGCCAGGACGATGTATTCAAACAAGTTTCCGTGCTCTCCGGGGGTGAGAAATCCCGCCTCAACCTCGCCCGTTTGCTCATCGATCCACCCAATTTCCTCCTCATGGACGAGCCGACAACCCATCTCGACCTCTCATCGATCGATGTCATGATCCATGCTCTCAAACAGTATCAGGGCACCCTCATTTTTATTTCCCATGATGTGCACTTCATCCGGACTCTTGCGGAAGAGGTGCTGCATGTTCACTCCGGTCGTCTCACACCCTACGCGGGAAACTACGACTACTACCTTGAAAAATCCAAAGCCAAAGATGCCCGTTCCGGCATTACCGCAGGATTCAGTGATGGGCGTCCCAAACAGGGAAAACCCTCTCAAAAGCTCAGTTCACGGGAACTGAAAAAGAACCGACTGGAGAAGCAAACAACAAGGGCTTGACCCGAAAAGCAAAAGTCTGAGGGAGTTCATCAAACAATGCCAATACACTCGGCGGTTCATCTCATACCAATTAGCGTTTAATTCAATACGTGCTGCATAATCCGATGCGAGCATCGGATGCTACCCCTCATCACCTGTAGCATCTCATACTCGCATGAGATCTGTATCATTTTTGAATAAAACTTAATCGCACGCCTCAAGAGATTAAGGAAAAGGAAATTAGTTATTCAAGTTTGGTGCGAATTTGACGAACAAGAACAAAGGCAAGGATGTTATTCCTAATGATCCAAGCATGAACTACCTCAAATTTAGTCTGCACTCATTTTCCTTTAAACTATGGATAATTTTAGCACTCACTGCTTCTCTCGAGCAGTGATCTGAAGCGCAAGTTCAGGCTTATGGTGAGTTCATTTTTGAATCGATATCAGTTATCGAGGGCGGGTTCAATACAGGGAATAGATCTCAATTTTACGGCGACTACGGGATCGATATCGATTTAGTATCCCTGGGAATTGAACCAGAAACTTTCGTCCATGTTGGATTTCATACAATTCAAGGGGAAAGCCCATCTGAACTTGTCGGTGATTTTGGAGCGTTAAGTTACATTGATGGATATAATACAACTCGGCTCGCTCAAGTATTTATCGAATCAAATTCGGAAAGGAACCGAATCAAGTTTGGCCTGATTGGTATTGATGATGATTTCATGGCGACTGAAGGAGGAGGAATGTTCTTTAGTAGCAATTTTGGGCCGATACCCGTTCAATCTGGAAACATGGGCGCTCCCATCTGGCCTGTATACAGTTGGGGACTGGTAGCAGAGTTCTTTCTGGAATCAGAAAACCCATTGATGATTGGACTATATGATGGTGATGCTGGTTCAGAAGAGGACAATAGGAGAGGCATCAGTCCAGAAATCGGGAGTGAAGATGGTGTTGCCGTGTTGTGGAGAAGAGTTGGGAATTCACATTTTCTGGGAAATCCCATACGTTTAAAATGGGCGGATTTGGTCACTTTGGAGCCGAATATAACACGTTTGGCAGTTCAAACAGTAAAAATTCAAATCATGGACTGTACTTGGTTTATGAACAGGAAATCGCGGAAGATTCCACGCTATTTTTAAGAATGGGATGGAGTCCAAACGAGGATATAAACCCAGTTAATAACTATTTCGAAGTAGGTTATACCCATCCTTACCAAATGACAGAAAAAATCCATTCAAAGGTTGGAATAGCCTTTACTCACACTTCATTTTCATCCGATTTCATCAATGCGGAAGGATTCGATTCGAATTCGGAGAGTGTAATCGAAATATCTAACCCGATTTCCCTCTTGGAGAATACGACACTTCAACCTGATTTCCAAATTATTTTCAATCCATTGGAAAGCAACGCAACCGCCTATGTCGCCGGGATTCGGTTAATCATCGGGATTTAGGGAATCCAGTATTTAAGCTGCCAAGTTTGGCAGAGCCTGGGGTCATAAGACAACAGACTACGCCGGATCCATTTTTTGAAGGAACCCACTTGCAATCTCGATTTCTCGTGTACTGTTAGCGGTTTCTACAAATCCCATGTTTTTCTTCAGAGAGTTCGGTAAGTTTTTGGTGGGAAGATCCACGTCCTTTCAAGTATTCGCGACTTGTATCCTCGGATCAGTAATGGGGTTTATCCCACTTCCAGAAGGATTGTTGAACCTAATGCTTCTGATTGCATTAGTAGTGATACTGAATACCCACCTATTCCTGGTAGGACTCATATTTGGAATCTCCAAATTACTCGCCTTAACCTTGCAGGATCCGATCTCGACATTGGGTGAATCTCTTGTTCTTGGACCATTGGAGGAGATTGTAAGATGGCTGATTCACGCACCAGTGACCGCTTGGGTGGGGTTCGAGTATTATGAACTGATTGGAGGCATTCCTATCGCGCTTATTCTCGGAATCTTCGAAGGATTAATATTTGTATTTCTGTTGAACCGCTTTCGAAAATGGGCTGCGAAGCCAGAAAGCTCGGAAAAGCTGAAACCCGACACCTGGCACCGAGCGTTCACGTGGTTCATTTTTGGCGGACCCGTTGATGCAGAGACTATTTCGGATCGACTCACTTATAAAAAATGGAAGCCCATTCGTTGGTGGGGAGTAATCCTAGTCACCATTTCAGGCATCACTTTAGTTGTTATTTTGGGATACAAAAATCCCACTTTCCTAACTGAGGGAAGCCAGTGGGCTCTCATCAAAATCAATCGAGCAACAGTTGATCTCGATTCCATTTCTTACAATTGGAAAAACGGCCGCTTGTCCCTCGATCGATTGCAGATCGCCGACCCTAATTCTCTCGATGAAAATGTATTGGAAATTCAACAACTTCAGTTCGATGTCGATACGAAAGCACTGCTGAGTAGAAATCTTGTAATCGACTCCATTGTTGTATCCGGCTTCGGAATTGGAATGACTCGAGGCCTCCCTGGAGAGACGATTGGAGATCCCCTGCCCCAACCCGATTTTTCGATAGAATCTGTAGATGCCTTCATTGAATTCCTCGAAAAATACGCGAACAACCTGGAGGTCTGGGAAACTCGTATCACCACAATCAAGAGATGGTATCGCAGAGCTGAGTATGTAAGACAGCGCATGAAGCTCTTAGACCCCGAAGAAGCCATTTGGCGTGGCATCAAAAATTCGAAATCGAAGGAAGAAAAAAAACAACCAAGACGGAAGGCCGACCACCTCTTCAAACCCTCCGCAAAGTTCTTACTGCGGAATCTGCAAATTCAGGGTATCACCTTGGATGGAATTCCCGAAGAAATCCTCCATCTCCACCTAACAGGATTAAGTGATCGTCCCGAACTCACAAACACGGCATCTGGATTAAAAATCACCAATGAAGCGGAAAACATGGGCTTACAGCTGTCATTGGATGCTCACACCTTAGATCCCCAGAGCAACCAAATCCTGCTCTATTATGATAATCTACCGGTCGACTGGATTGTAGATCAACTTAAGTCTTCGCCCTATTTCCCACTCAGAGGAGGAGAGTTGAGTTTGGAGATAGATGGAAGTTTTGATGTAGCCCAACTCAATCTTCCGATAAAACTGAGTCTCACCAATTCCACATTGAGCATTCCTGAAATTGGGGAAACACAACTCGAAGCCATTGATGCTTTCAACATCTTGAGTCTGCAAGGGTCACTTAGTGCCCCTGAGGTCAAAGTCGATTCTGATGCGATAAAACAAAGTCTGGCGAACATTACGAAAACCGCGCTTTCTCAATTTGCGGCAAAGAGCGCAAGAGAACTGGCAGGTGAAGATGCATTACAAGCATTCGCTGGTATATTCAAAGATACGGGCCTCGACCAATGGCTCCATTGGATGGACGATGCGAAGCAAATAGAGCAAAAGATGCTCTTTGATGGAGATTGGTACTTCCCAAAGGTATTGACTGGGCTTGAATTGGGATTGGGACATGATTCGATTCGATTGACTAGCCCAAGCAAAGGATTCTACTGCTGGGGTAGAAACAGGGAGCCACTGACCTATAAGGCCCAATCAAGTTCAAACCAACTCACCATCACGGTTAGGTGGGGAGGAACGACTGAAAGCTATCAATTCAACCGCGAAGGTGACAGACAGACTTTTCAGCATGTTGAAAATGAAAACAGACAGGACGAGTGGAAAAGCTCCGGAGAATTTGAAGCCAATGGCAACAGAATCACCTTGTTCTATGACTGAATTGCATTGATTGGTAGCCCATTGCGAAACCCATTCACAACAACTTCGACCAGCGTAAAAAGTTCTATTGAGGAATCTCAAAACACACGGTCTCCCCTATCTCGCGGTGATTGCTCCAGAAATACATGCCATCAAAGGTCAATGCCCGTGCCTTAAAGGGGACGCGGGCGATATCTTCCGCTGACTGTGAATCATCATGGAGATCGATCTTTGTGATCCAATAATCTCCCGCTTCCTCGTCCTCAGTCGTCATCAGATAAAGCATGCTACCGACGATCACCTGTCCACATATGCCATGAGGGGATTTAAAGGTTTGAATCACATTTCCAGCAGCATCCAGTTTAAGCACTACTCGATTGTACCACTGGCTGACATACAGATTATTTCCGTCAAAACTCAATTGTGATCCCGTATCCTCTGGACAAGGGATTACAAACTCTGGATCTATTCCCTGATCGGGAAGGCAGCACCGAATATTTCGATAATCCTCGTCGGTTTCACCGCAAAGCACTCGTAGCTCGTTCTTCACAGCAACGATCCCATAAGGAAGTCCAGGTGCCTTTGTCTGCCAAAGCACCTCCCAACTATTCGGATCCATTTTGTAGATGCATTCAGTATCCAATGAACCCATCCAGATATGTTTCCCATCCCATGCGAGGGACTGAGGGAGCGCGACTGGGGACGCAAAACGTTTAATTTCATTAATGGTTTTCATTTCTGTTTCGAAAATGGATGATTCATTTGGGTTAGCTCAAAGAACGTACTGATTGCCCGCTCTTTCGAGCGCTTTGAAAGGCAAACGAGTGAACGTGATAGTATGCCACTCCAGCCCTTCCACACAATCAACTGACCACGATCAAGCTGTTCGCGGATGAGGTCTTTTGAGAAAAGAGAGATGGCTGCACCTTTTAGGACGAATTGCAGACTAGTTACATCGTGGTCGATGATGTATTTTTTGTTAATCTCGATATCATGCGCCTTGGAAATCTTCTCCATTAATCGATGATAACTACACTCTGGAGTGTTGAACAACCACGGCAGATCTTTCATCTCCTCCCAGGATGTCGCCTTGAATGCTTGAACCATCTCTGGAGCCCCTACCACAGCGACAGTAGAATCACCTATGGGAAGAATCTGATACTGAGGGGTATCAACGGCCTCCTCTACGAACCCAAGATCCAAGTCTCCATTTCCAATCGCTCGTTGAATCACACCACTGGCTCCACTTACAAATTCCAAATTCATACTTGGGTATTTTTCGGAGAAGGCGCTGGCGATCTCTTCCAATTTTAAAACCGACCCATCGACATTGATACCAACTCGAAGAACTCCTGATGGATTCGACTGGAGTTCACGGGCCAAATCATTCATTTCACCAAGATCGGAAAGAATTCGTTCTGCCTTTACGAGCAAATGAACTCCATTGGCAGTAAGGACCATGCCTTTTGCCGTGCGATCAAAAAGCTTCACTCCCAGCTCATCTTCCAGTGCTTTGATATGCGCACTTACCGCAGGTTGACTGGAAAACAACCGTGTCGCAGCCCGAGTCAGGTTTTCTTCCTCGGCGACAGCAACAAATGATTTGAGAATGTGAATTTCCATGACGATAGAATTCTATTTAAGCCTTTCTGCCCTCATCGACATCGTGAAAATCAAAAAAGGTCAAAATATCATCGCGGTCGCCTAATCCATATTGAGCTTTATACTCTTGAAATTCCTTTCCATCGTTATCCGAGTCACGCCAACCTCGTTTCATCATATACTCATTCCATACGAGAATCTGTTCTTCAGTTGGTTTATTTCCTATTGAAAAGCACCACTGCAGAATCGCATCATCGCTACCTCCTTCGAGAACTTTTGCAACGAGCTGCTCATAATCAACCCCAAGGAAACGAACGCATCTTCCGTCAAATCCGATGCCCATGTAGGACTGATAATCGGAAGGTAATTCTCCACGTTCCCGCATGCGGATCTTTTCCACCATTCGCGCAAACCATACCAATCCACCAGTTTTTTCATAAGGGCTAATAAACATAATACTGTCTTTCTTCGGGTTACTGGCCATCAGCGTCGGTTTTTAAAGCTCTATTATCTGATTTTGTTTCTTTTAGGCGGATGCCCTATCTTTTAAAGTCCGTGTTTTTCTTTAAAATAATCAAGGCCGATCATTACGAATCTTGAATACGCTAGTGCGGGTCCCCCTCCCATTTGGGCCGCCACATCAATGGTTTCATAAACGTTTTCATCTGTGGCTCCTGCGAGTAAAGCCTGCTCCAAATGCCATTCCATACAAGGTTCGCACTTCGTAACAATGGCAATCGAAAGCGCCATTAATTCCTTAATCCTGGTAGATAGACTTGCCTCAGTCATTGCCGATTTCTCGAGCTGCACAAAAGGTTTAAAAGTACTGATGCTTTCATCGTATTTTGAATACAGACTCTTTCGGTCCTCAATGCTTTGTTCAATTTTGTGAATGACGAGGTCTTTCATTGTGATTCTATCCTATTTGAATTTCCGTACCTCCGAAGCACCTTCCCTAGAATGGAAGTGCTGAAGAAAACTTGAGCGATTATGCCAGAACCCGCCAAAGCTGTCCAATCGTAGTTAGTGATCACGATGATCAGAAATTCAAATCACCATCTCCTCGGCAAAATAGCATTCCGAGGGGATTTCCAGCTTGGACACACTTTCCGGGCTGTCAGCAAAATCGAAACAACATATTACAGGCGCTGATCGATGGATCTGAAAGAAAGGATCAGGATTAGAGAAAACATAAGCCCTCAATTTCACATGCAACAAATGATCCATTTTTTCTGCCAATAGTTTTCCCGAAATTCACTCCGGAATGGAATCGTCGAATCCAGCTTTGATGACGTTTTTTCAACATTCTTAGTCACCCCAACTCTATATTCATTGAGCAGCTTAAGATATGATTGTGAAATAATCATATTCATGAAGATTCCCTTTAAAATACCATCAGCAAACTCATGGAGGTTGATGGGACCCATCACACTCTGCTTTGTCATGAATCTTTCTTCGTATTCCTCGGAGCCGTATTTGGACAAAATACTATCCATCGAAGTTCGTATCGATGATTTGCTCACGCGAATGACCTTAGAGGAGAAAATCGGACAAATGACCCAAATCGATATCGCAGCGATTACCAAAGCAAGCGGCATCGATGAAACAGGAGAAAAGAAAAAAACGGTTGAATTGGATGAAGCCAAGTTCATCGATCTGATCGAACGCTATAAAGTCGGAAACTTCGTAAATGGAGATGCTGTCGACCACGATAAATGGGCCACCTACATCAAGCGCTTGCAGGAGCTCACTCTCGAACACAGTCGGTTACAGATCCCCATTATTTATGGAATGGATCACATTCACGGTGCGAATAACGTCTATGGTGCGACGATGTTTCCCCAGAGCATCAATATGGCTGCGACCTTTGATCCGGTTCATACTGAGAATGAAGCAAAATCAATCGGGATTGAATGCGCCCATCTCGGACATGCATGGATCTATTCCCCTGTTTTGGGACTAGGGAAAAATCCGTTTTGGCCAAGGTTCTTCGAAACCTACGGTGAGGACCCCCATCTGGCCTCAGTCCTGGCAGACCGATTTGTGCACACTCTGCAGGAAAATCCTCAGACTCGCCCCTACAAACAAGCAGCCTGCGCCAAACATTTCCTTGGCTATTCCGATCCACGGTCTGGATGGGATCGCACTCCCGCCATGATCCCGGACCAACAACTTTATGAGTTTTTTGTCCCAGCGTTTCAGGCAGCAATCGATGCTGGAGTGAAGACAGTCATGATTAACAGTGCGGAAATAAACGGGATACCCGTTCACGCTTCCCACGACATATTAACCGAGCTGCTACGCAGCAAACTTGGATTTAAAGGTGTTGCGATGACGGATTGGGGGGATATTGAACGACTCTATACCTGGCACCACACCGCACCCACAGTCAAAGAAGCAGTGTTTCAGGCCGTAACAGCGGGAATTGATGTTTCTCTAACTCCCCATGACCCCCAATTTGCAGATCTCCTAAAGGAATTGGTTAACGAAGGTCGCATCTCCCAAGAACGTATTGATCTCTCGGTGCAACGCATCCTGCGCCTCAAGATGGAACTTGGGCTTTTTGATGACGCTCGATTCCCGATCGCAGGCGAACCCGACGAAAAAACCCGGGCCAAGTATCAACAGAAAAGCAAAGAAGCGACTCTCGATTCCATTGTATTATTGAAAAATGAAGGGATCCTTCCAATCAAACCCGGGCGCAAAATCCTAGTCGTCGGTGAATTTGCAAAAACTCGCAGGGCCCTCTGTGGCGGATGGACCTATGTTTGGTTTGCACGCTCGGACAAACCGTTTCCAAAGGAGATGCAAACACTCTACTCAGCCCTTCAGGATGAATTTGGAACGGATTCCGTAGACTATGCGACACTTGAAAACTTTGATCAAAAGTCGCAGGACGCGGATCTAATTCTTTCGGTCATTAGCAGTGAACCCTATGCCGAACTACTGGGGAATTTCACCGATCAGGTATTACACGGAGTTCATGCAGAAATCGCGCAAAAAGTGATGGATTCCGGCATTGCAAATGTAACAGTGGTGATCGAAGGTCGACCTTTGTTGGTCACCGACATTTTCGATGCGACTGACGCCTTCATCTGGGCCGGACTCCCGGGTTATTATGGAGGAGGAGCCATCGCTCAGGTGCTCTCTGGGAAATGGAATCCCAATGGCAAACTCCCCTTCTCCTACCCCGCTTATCCTCTGCATTTTTCTCCCTACAACCGGAAATGGATGGAAACCTTGGTTTACCACGAGGACATCAATCCAAGGATTTCGCTCGCAGATTTTGGAAGCGGCCTCAGCTACAGCCAGTTTGAATACTCGGACCTCGAGTTGAGCACGAAACAAATCGCTGAAGATGAGAAACTGGTCGCAAAGATCCGGGTGAAAAACACAGGACCTTTCGTGGGGAAGGAGACCATCATGTGGTTCCTGAAGGACGATTTTGCGAGCATCACACGCCCGATAAGAGAACTCGCCCACTTTGAAAAAACAGAATTGGAGGTTAACGAGAGCAAGGTTTTTGAGTTCGTCATAGAGCCGCGGAAGCACCTGACGTTTCCGGACAAAACTGGCGATGTTCTGCTCGAAAAAGGCACGTTTACACTCATGGTGGGTGATTTAGAAACATCCTTCACACTCAACTGAGTTATCCCTCTCGAAAATCCAAGCGATGCTGACACTCATAACATTTCTCTTTTTCACCGGATTAGTCGCCGTTTTGACGCTCCACCTGACCAAACGGGATGATCATAGCAGCAAGTCGGGTTACTTCCTGGGAGGAAGAACGCTAACGGGGGGCTTCATTGCGGGATCCCTCATGCTCACCAATTTGTCAACCGAGCAACTCGTCGGGCTCAACGGATCCGCCTTCATCGATGGGTTGTCCGTGATGGCATGGGAAGTGGGCGCCTGCATCGCCTTGATACTCATGGCATTGGTATTCCTGCCAAGGTTCTTGAAGCGGGGCATCTCGACCGTGCCGGAGTTTCTTGAAGCCAGCTATGGACCGTCAACCCGGAGCATCGCATCGATCATTTTCATTTGCGCCTATGCCCTCATATTACTGCCTATCATCTTGTATTCCGGCGCCGTTGGCTTGTCCACGATGCTGGATCTCAAATCCATCACCGGTATCGCGGATGATACCACCATTCTCATCCTTACGATCATCATCGTTGGGAGCATCGGATCCGTTTATGCGATCTTTGGGGGTCTGCGCACCATCGCAGTTTCAGATACCCTCAATGGTATTGGACTGCTAGTCGGCGGCATATTGATCACCTATTTCGGACTGCATGCACTTGGCGGAAGCGAAGGATTTTTTGGCGGCATGGAACGAATGGCAACCGAGCACCCGGAAAAGATGAATTCACTGGGACAGGCAGACCAGTCAGTCCCCTTTCACACGCTCCTGTCGGGTGTCCTGATCCTGCACATTTTTTATTGGTGCACGAACCAACAGATCATTCAAAGAACCCTAGGAGCCAAGAACCTCGCCGAAGGGCAAAAGGGAGTTCTGTTGGCCGGATTTTTGAAGCTATTCGGGCCCTTGATCCTCGTTGTTCCCGGCATCATTGCGTTTCACTTGTATGCCGAGCAGGGTGTTGCCCCCGATCGTTCTTATGGATTATTGGTGCGTTCGGTCCTACCTGCTCCGCTCACTGGTTTTTTTGCGGCAGCCATGATCGGTGCCATCCTTTCCTCGTTTAATTCGGCCTTAAACTCCACCGCTACGCTCTTCAGTCTCGGTATTTATCAAAAATGGATTCGTCCCGGAGCGGATCAGAAAAAGGTCATTCATTCGGGCAAATACTTTTCCTTATTATTAGCCGTATTTGCGATGTCCACTGCGCCGCTATTGCAAGGACAGGAAAGCATCTTCACCCACCTCCAGGCCATGAATGCGATTTACTTCATCCCCCTACTTTCTGTGGTGATTGCGGCATTTATTTTAAAGAAAGCCTCCAGTTTCTCAGCAAATACGGGCATGGCAATAGGGTTCACACTCATGATCCTCGAAACCTATGGAATCGGAGACCACATCCACCGATACATCCATCACTTCCACTATATCAGCTTAGTGTTTGTATTGACCGTTTTTTGGATCATCAAAACGAGTCACATCGGAAAACGAGACGAAGAACCGATTGAATCAATGACTTCAACTGTCGATTTGACACCTTGGAAACACGCCAAAAAGAGCTCCCTCATTCTACTGATCAGTGTGCTGGTGCTTTATCTAAGTTTCGCCAACTTTTCGATGTAAGCATTCATGAAAGATAATAATACCATGAATGTAATCGGAATCGAAATTGGCGGATCAAAACTCCAACTACTCGCCCTGGATCAAACGAATCAAATCGTCTTCAAGGAAACTGCACGGGTGAATCGAAATCTGGGTGCGGATTCCCTACAGGAGGCTATTTTGCGGATGCTCGAAAGTGCAGCTTCAACCCTGGGCTCATTTGATGCGATCGGCGTGGGATTTGGAGGTCCGGTGGATCGTCGAAGCGGTATCATCAAAGCAAGTTTCCACGTCGATGGTTGGAGTGACTTTGATTTCCCATCCTGGATTGATTCCCTCTATCCCAACACTCCGACCTTACTGGAAAACGACACCAATGCAGCAGCCTTTGGTGAAGCGATTCTGGGAGCGGGACGGGAATACTCACATGTGTTGTATTCCAACTCGGGCAGCGGAGTTGGTGGAGGGCTTGTCGTGAACAAAAAGCCCTACCATGGATCTACCTTTTTCGAGATGGAACTGGGACACATTTTGTTGGATCAAGACGGCCGAACGGTGGAAAAAGCGTGTTCAGGATGGAGCATCGACAAAAAGATTCGGGAGGATGTGCGATGCAACCCGGAAAGCGAACTGGCAAGCCTCTTTCGCAAGAGTAACTGTGGTGAGCATGAACATCTTGGAAACTTGATTGATGAGGCATTGGAACAGCACATCCCCGATGTGATTCGAATCGTGGATGACGCCTGTAAACAATACGCCTACGCCCTAGCGCAAGCAACACTCCTGCTGAATCCTCAAATCATCATACTCGGCGGTGGAGTCGCCAACATGGGAGCGTTTTGGAATTCCTCTGTGGACAAGCATTTAAAGCAATATCTCGGCGATAAATTTGGGCCGACTCCAAAGGTTCAGCTGTCGCAACTCGGTGAATGGGTGGTCCCAATAGGAGCCGCCCTGGTCGCAAAACAACACGTTAACCAAAAGACTTTATTACGATGACAAATAAGAAACAAACTGTTCGAAAATGGTTAGACAACTACATCCAGGCCCAACACGTTGCGCTGGATTCCATCAACTTCGACACGATCGAACAGGTGATAACAACGATCCACGAAGTCCATTCAAATGGGGGTCGTATCTTCGTATGCGGTAACGGTGGCAATGCCGCCAACGCATCTCACTTTGCAACGGATTTGGGAAAAAATGGGTCAGAAGGTCTCGATTCTCCTTTCAAAATCCTTTCCATCAACGACAACGTGAGCTGGGTAACCGCGATCGGCAATGATTTCAGTTTTGCCGACGTGTTTACCCGGCAAATTCAATGTTACGCCAGTAGCAAGGACTTGCTTATCGTTTCCTCGGTCAGCGGCAATTCACCAAACTTGGTAAAAGTGGTTAAATGGGCGTCCCAACGGGGATTAAAAACCGTTGCGTTTGTCGGACAAGGCAGAGGTCAATTGGCTGAATTGTGCGATACTTGTATCATCATTGATGATGCCCATTATGGCAGAGTCGAGGACATACAGATGTCCATTTTTCACATTCTAACGTACGCATTTGCAGAAAATGTGGATGCTTCACGCGACCGTCTAAACGAGGAGATGAAACCGCTTTCCACTTGCTGATGTGAGCTTCAACCGAGCAACCGAGAAGCGGCATGTTTCTGATACATTTTAGGGGTTTTCCCGGTGTGCTTCTTAAATTGCGAAGAGAAACTGCTTTGATCGCAAAACCCCAAACGCATGCATATATCGACCAACGGCTCGTTTCCTTGTCGAAGACTGATGCAGGCCTCCCGTATTCTCAGTTTGATCCAATAGGTTTTGGGACTCATGCCAAAGCTCGATTTAAACACTCTCTGAAACTGACGAACTGAGAGATGACAGAGAGCAGCAATTTTTTCAGTATTCGAAAACACTTCCAAATCTGACTTCAATAATTCAATGGCAGGTGCCAATTTGGCCTCGGCGGTTCTTTCACTCGACGCAATTCCACAAGGCATCAAGGTACCCATAATACCGATTACATTTCCGTTTGTGTCGAGAATGGGTCGCTTACTACTACGATACCATTCGGGCAGTCCCACATCATCTAGCCAGATTTCGATCGTTGGAGGGAGCGGTAAACCCGTTTTGTAAATCTTCCGGTCATCTTCATCATACTTGTTCGCCAACGCACCGGGAGTGAGATCCTGATCCGTTTTACCGATCATTTGATGGGTGCTTTCCAATCCATGATGATACTGGATGCCTTCGCTGCAAAAGAGGGTCTCCCCTTTTCGGTTTTTTGCGTAAAAATGAATATCCGGTAGATCATCGAAAAGACGAAAGAAGTGGTGATCGGGTCCAATACTCGCCAGAAATTCCCGCTGCGTTTCTTTCCAATAAGCTGACAATTCAGGTTCAATCATAGGGAATCACACATGATACTCTCAATATTTGTTCTCTAAAGAAATGCATTCCTCAAAAAAAGAGGCGTTCACTAATCCAATGACGAAATGAACTTAAAACAATATCTTTTCATCAAAGCCTTCAGCATCAAGAAAAATGCTAGGACAGCGCATTAATGTCGCACCCCTCGCGCTTATTCAAAAGGCAATGCCGCCCCCCTGTAGAAAGGGGCCTTGGACAGGTTGCCGAGATAGGCCGTGACTCCGTTTGGACACATCATCGAATTCGTTTTAGCAGCACCTTGGACCTTCAAGGTCATCCTTATCTGCTCCAATGGTCCATAATTCCCATTTATTGCATGTAGATATTTTTGATATAAGAAACCACTTTTCCCGCGACTTCCGGGGATGCCTTGTTCATAAAAAGGTGAAGACATCGACTCACAATAACGGTCAGCTAATACATAGTTTTGGTTACCCAAATCCTTCATATATGCTAGGTTTATCGAAAGAACTTCCAAACAGATAAAAAACGAGCGTAACAAGAAGCATTGGATTCCCCTAAATCCAACGGAAGTCTTGGTTCAAGATCCAGATACTATCCCTTTTTCATTCGCTTGCTAATGGCTTTGGCATAACTGATGAGCGGCACTAGCACGAGAGCAGATATGAAGCAGAGTAAGATCACATGGTACTCTTGAAATTGCGCTAGTGATGCAATTTCCGCTGCAAGTTCATTGTTCACTTCTCTGGCGAATGCGACAGAGCCAAGAGCACCGTCTCGAGCGATGGCAAAGCCCCCGCCCATGGCACTTTCCCACCCAAGAGCGGACAGCGAGCCGATTGCGTTAAAACCAATAGCAACAGCTCCAAAAGCGAGGTAACCAATTGCGATGGTGCCCATACCGAACACACCAATGCCAATCGCGCTACAGGTAAGAAATCCGACAGATACCAAACCAACACTAACTGTGCCCACTGCATATCCACCCACTGCAAATAAGATACCGTAGGCCTTGTTGCCAAAGGCGATCCAACCAATGGCTGGGCGTTCTCCTTCTTCGGCGGAAGAAAATTTAAAATGCAGGAGAGGAATTCCAAAAAGCGTCCATTTACTCCTGTATTCACTGGCCTTAGAATCGACATGGTCGACGGGAGAGTTGAACGATTCCGGATGGGCCTTGCGTTCCTCCGCTCGCAACCGGCCCTGGACTTGAAAGGATCGCATCATTGCAAATGCATAACAGATGGTAAATGCCACCACCATTAGCTGACTTCCACCAGCCAAATAACCGCTGTATTGAGTCCAATTCACAGCAGCAAAGCGCAGCAGAACCAGCGCGATCATAAACCCAATGATAGACCCGATGAAAAGAATGGTGTTTTTCACGACATAACGTCGCTCTTTCTGTGTTCTCGACTGGTCGAGATTCGCGCGCACCATAAAAAAACTACTGATGAGTCCCGATATCGACGCGAGTATTGCGGCAAACCCTGCAATCTTCGCTACCGAACCCACTTGTGACAAAGCCCCCCCTACTCCTGCTGCTTTTGCGGTAGTAGGCACTGCAGCCGGCAATGCGGCGATAACGCCCATGGTGAAAAGGCGACCCGGCGTACTTCGTTCCAAGGCATCCTCCACAAAGGTCATCATGCGTTCCTGAAGCATCTTTCGACCCCGCGAGAGGCGCTGTTTCACGGCATCTTCACTCAAGTCCAATTCGCAGGCAACGTGTTCGATCGATTTGTGTTCCCGGTAGAAAAGCACCAGGGGTTCACGATAGGATTCCGGAACTTGCTTAAGAGCGTTCCATAATAACTGCTTCTCTTCGTCTCGCATCGTTTGGTCCTCCACTGAATTGTCATTCGATTCCGTTGCTTCGAGCGCTTCTAAGGAACCCAACTTCGCCATGGGTTCCTTCGATTTTTTTCGCAGACGATGACTCACTTTAAATCGAAGAATCCCGCACAGCCATGAGCGAAGCTTTTCCGGCTCACGAAGCGAACCAAGCTTGCGCCAGCCTTCGATAAAGGTTTCTTGGGCGACATCTTCGCTTTCGCTCAAATGACCCATAGAGGAATACGCCAGCGAACAAAGCAGACGCTGATAACGTTCGACAATGCGGGCATAAGCATCACGATTTCCGTCGATACATGCAGCGACGAGAGAAGCATCGCTCAATTCTTCAACAGGTGATATTCGATTTCCTAACATAGTAGTGTTTCTATCTATGTGCCCAATAGCAGCGAGGAGGTGACAGAATTTTTTGAAAAAAATCGAGACTCCACGATTTATAGCCAAAGCGACAATGTGCTGGGCTCTGCAGGAAGGTCAACCCTCCTGCATGCTTTAATAGCTCTGTCGCCAGACTTTTCGATAGTCGGAATGGACGAAGATTTTGGCACTGCCATTCAAAAATAATGATCTATCCCCAGCAGAGAATTCCGCCTCCACAACTTCGAAAGGGAAACGAGTATCTCATTCGATGGATAGTGGCACATCTCAATCCGATGCAAGCATCGGATGCTACAGGTGAAGGCCCATAAAATCATGCATCGATCAGATTCGATATTGGTGGGCCGACTGCTCGTCCGCAGGAACTTGAGCTTGTCGAAAGTCAGTCGCGCCTCCATCTGCCTCTCCAACCGCTCATCCACGACGCATAGGCATTCCTGCCGCCGACTAGCGTTTAAATCACTATGTGCAATATCCGATGCGAGCATCGGATGCACCACTTCGTAACCTGTAGTATCTCATGCTCGCATGAGATCTGTTTCAGGTTGAAGCCTTATAAACGCGAACTAGAATAAGTAGGAAGCCTTATCCAATTTCAATGACTCAAGCGTCTTCTTCCGCACTTCAGTCGCAGACTAAAAACGTCAGTATTCATCGACGTAGTACTAGTATCTCATTCGATTGATAATAGCATTAAACGGATCAGCGTTTTGTATACGGATCATCATGGTAGGGCCGACTACTCGTCCGCAGGAACTTGAGCTTGTCGGAAAGTCAGTCGCGGCCTCCATCTGCCTCTCCAACCGCTTATCCACGACGCAAAGGCTTTCCTGCAAGCAGGAAGCCCTACCCAACCTTAATGACTCAAGCGTCTTTTTCCGCACTTCAGTCGCAGACTAAAAAACGACAGTATTCATCGAACGTAGTACTAGTAAGTACATTCTGCGTTTATTCTGGCATGATTTGGTGTTGCCAAATGAGCAAACAGCGCAAGGTGACATGGGGTTTGAGTGCATTGACATGCTCTCAGACCCATGCAATGCGGCGAACATGCTCATTTCACAGCATCCAACAGAACGGGAGCAGCAAAAGGTTAATGCTTCGTGCCAGGTCTTGTTTCCCTAAGAGATTTGAGAGGTCTTTTGATGCCGTACCCTAGTCCCTGTTGATCGTGACAGGGATGCGGATACCCATCCTTCATTTTGCAGTGAAGCGAGTCGACTCTCAACTCCGCTACCGGTTGAATTCAACACCCAAACCCGGCTTCTGATTTGGCACAATGCGCCCATCTTCCCAAACAGCGCCTCCAGTAAAAGGATCGTCCTATTTTGTGGACATCGGGATCCGCGCAATCATGTCGATCTTCGAACCCTTTCCCTCGTATAGGGAAAGGGCCAAAAAACCACTTCCTATCAGTTGACTAATCTAACAGAATTTCAATTTTAGCTTCGAGTGCAGCAATTCTTTCCTCATGCTCCGCTTTCATTGAGTGAAATTCTTTTCGCTGGGTAGCTATCAATTTTTCCTGCGCAATGGTGTGAATAGTCAATTCCTCGATTTTTTCAAGCATCTTCAACTGAAGATGTGTCATATTATATCCCCCGTTCTCTTCAACCTCAGACTGAGTTGGCAAACCCGGAAGATGCGAATTTTCATCAATAAAGGACTCTAATTCGTAAAGTGACATCATCTGGTAATCTCCTCCAAAAACATAATCTGGGAATGAGCTTCCATTGGCTGTAAGAGAACCCAAAATAGTGAGATTCCCGGATGCATCCAGAGCTAACTCAACGACTCCCGTTGACGCTGCAGAAACGCGGAAGGTTCCATTGGAGTTCATAATCCAACTCTGACTGTTAGTCGCTGAGTCGGTGATAGAGCTATTTGTGAGCCTGATTCTGGCGGAACCACTTTTACTGATGTGCAAGTCATCGTCAGGTGAAGCTGTGCCAAAACCTACGGAACCGTCATCATCAATAAAAATTGAACTGCTCGGTGCGCCAGGACGAATTCTGAAAGGCAGAGTGGATCCATTGGATACGTCCCTTATGAAAAAATTGGTCTCATTCCCAGCAACATCCCAAGTTTGAGGTGCAAAACCTGAACTTCCATCCTGCGCCAACCTCAATGTGGGCGTATCTCCATCAATGGAGTGTATCTCTGTAGCCGGAGTCGAAGTGCCCAAACCCAATCGCCCACCATCGTCCACATACAATGAATGAGACGGAGCGTTCGCCTCGACTGTAAATGGAGTCCTACCTCCTGAAATATCATCAATCGAGAATTTCGAGGCGCCGCCATTTGCGCTGTCATTTGCAGTCAGTTGCCAGTCATTTCTTGGGTAAGAGGCTGCGACACTAGTATCATCAAAAGCAATGCGTAGATTATTTTCTTTCAAACGCAGTGTGTCGAACCCGAAGGATTCACCGTTCACACAATCGAATCCAATACACCCACTGCCATCAACGATCAGGTCATCATTGATTACAAAATCTCCGTTCACGGAAAGAAGACAAACGAGGCTCATAGAACCTGCAAATAGAAAAGTAGTTTTGTTCATAGCTGTTTTTCAGAGGAATCGTATTGAGGTTACTCAGAACCTTTTTCTTCTTCGGTATTGTCTATCACCGTGCCATTGATGACAGAAAAACTGCCCCCTTGAACAAAGTTTCTATTAGTGGAGAATAGAAACTCACGTCCTTCGACGATCGTTTCATCACCAACAACACGCAATTCACGTCCATTCCTGTCGATCTCAGGATCAGCAATTGACGCCGATTTCTTTTCTTCTGCAACCTTCTCGCGGTCAAAACCATACTTGATATCCGATCCCTTAACAATTCTCATCGTCCAAGTATAAAACCCATCCTCTAGGCGCTTTCCAGAGGTCGACTTGAATGGATATACAATCCCTGCACTAGCCTCAAAAAGGGACTTATCTACGAAGCTAATCCCCTTATCTTCCAAAGGACTATAGGCGACCGTTAATTCAACACCTTCCCCACCGGAAGGCAGTGAAAGGTCCCAAATGACTCCCTCGCCTGCATGGGTTACATGAGCAAAATCTTTTGCGAGAGAGGACTGAGAAACCATTGCAACAACTGAAGCGCAGAATAAACTCAGGAGGCATTTTGTTTTTTGGTGGATTATCATTTTTAGGAACAATTAGAAGATTATAATACCAAAAAAACCTGATTCACATTAGACGAAAAAACAAACGATCGTCACTTTTATTAAATTTTCTAATACTAAAGAATGTAAACATTAGAAGATCTAACCCAGCATCGTTTTACGACCAATATTTAGGCATTTTTTCAAAATTGAATAAATCACATCGCAACTTTTTATTTTCTTGATAATGGTTTCTCAGTCAATTTTTCGACCAGATTTAACCGTAGATGTGTAAAATGTACCGCGATTCTCACCAACCTCAAATTGAGCGACAATCCTGGTAGATGCTAGTTTTCATCAACAAATAGTCCGGTTCAAAGAAGAACATCATCTAACAAATTCCTTTAGTTATGTTACCCCATCGAACTCAACGCCCAATCCCGGCTTCTGATTTGGCACAATGCGCCCATCTTCCCAAACAGCCCCTCCAGTAAAAGGATCGTCTTTCAAATTAAGATGGGAATCAAGATCCACGTAATCGACCAAACTCGAAATGTGCGCTGCGGCAGAATTGCCAAGAACGGTATTAGAGAAACATCCGAGCAGTATCTTCAAATTGTGATGACGTGCGAGGACGATCATCCGTAAAGCCTCGCTGATTCCTCCGCACTTGGACAATTTGATGTTGATCCCGTGGCAACCTGCTTTTGCACCGATCACGAGGTCTTCCATGTCCTGGCTGTGCAGACAACTTTCATCGGCATAAATGGGTAACGAACTTTGATCCGTTAATTCGGCGAGCTTTTTTTCTTCCCCCCTAGCCAGGGGTTGTTCAATGAACAGCACGCCATAGTCCTTCAACCAGTCTGCCATATGCAATGCCTCAGACTGAGTCCATCCACCGTTGGCATCGACATACATTTTTGCGGGTGTGCCTTCGACCCGTTTCGCTAGTGCCGAAAACATCGCTTTATCAGCGACGATACCGTCTTCGCTACCCAGTTTCACTTTCCATAACCGCGTCGGTCCGAGTTCTTCCCAACGCCGCATACGATCCAAGGCTCTTTTGGGTGAGCTTATTCCTATCGTAAGAGATGTGTCTGGATAAGGCAGCCCCCCTAAACCCAAAAGATCGTATAGCGGGAGGCCGGCGGTTTTCCCTAACCAATCATGCAATGCGACGTCAACACCGGCACAGATCGCCATGGGTGCGTTCATTTGAAGAAGTTTATCTGCGATTTGAGTTCGTTCTATCGGAGAGAAATCCTGAAAGTCATCCAGTTTCGGCAACCAGTGCTCCAGCGCCTCCCATGAGTTATTGATTCCATAAAAACTAAAGGGAATAACCTCTCCAAAACCGCAGATTCCGTCGTGCGAAATCTTAAGAATGGCCATTTCTGTGGACGCTTCTTCTTCGCCACTAATTCGGAGCGGCACTACTTTATGAACCTTTGTGTGAACAATTTCGATTTCCATAGGATTTTTTTGGAGTCTGGGCTATTGCCAAGACACCATCAACATACTCAACCATCAGCAAGGTAGCGACCGCATAATCGATTATTAATGCGTTAGAAATTCCACCCATTAAGCCGCCGCTTTTGAAAGAAAAAGCGTAGAATTATCAAAACACTCCCGAGTCCGTTGGAAAGCAGGACATTATTCAAAAGGAGAGATCCGAGCTTGGAACTTTCTCTGTATTAATAGTGCGTTTTTTGAGGGCACAGCATTTCCGAAAATGGAACCCATAAACCGACAGTGTGATCGCAGTTGGAAGCAATTTTGGGTTTCTGAAAAATGTCCATATCAGTAAGCCCCAGTAGTGGAATCGTTCCTTTCCCAATATCCCAAGTTGAAAAACAGAGTAGAAAAAAGCACGAATCT
>CAXXVT010000019.1:0-64380 GCA_963676215.2 Opitutales bacterium
TTCCGGTACTATTGAATGCCTACCCACAGCTGGATGATTTATACAAAAAGTGGATCCAAGAAGCCGAAATTGTGGTTTTTGCCGACTACGAACAACAAGATGAAGAATGGAAGTTATACCCTATTGAAGTCTGGCGTGGTGATGCAGGTTTGATCGAGAATGGCTTCGTTTACGCAAGAACCCCAAAAGGAAAAAAATATGAAGGATTTAAAGGAAAAGGGATATTCTTTTTCCCCGAAGATCCTCACCACAACAAACTCCGGAACTTCATCAAAATAGAAGACCAAGTATTGAGGAATCTACCTGAAACATCACTCGAAGATTTGAAAGACTTTGTAATAAACAATAAATCTTAGAACAAGACAGTCCGTGTGAATTGCTTACCCCTCCTTCGTCGGGCCGCAATCCACGACTTCGACGTTATCAAAATTATTATGAAAAAGAACCTCCTCACTCTTATTGTGTTTTTCACTTTTCTCTTGTGCCCGATCACACATGCAGCGGAGCAAATCGAAGCTCCAAAAATTCCGGAAGAATTTAAAGAATTAGAGAGTTTTTTGAATGAATATGTCTGGGTTGCAATCGACAATTCAAAGATAGAATTACCCGAAAACCAGCGTTTCTTCCCGTATTCAAAAGATAGAGATATTTATTACAGAGGTTATTTGCGCGTCATCGGAAAAAAGGGCATTATCATCGAACGAGGGATGACCAAAAAAGAAGAAGAATTAGAATTAAATTTTAAAGAAGAGGAGACGTGGATTCCCTGGCAAAGTATCCTCTCAATCGGTAAAAATATTAAATGATAACAAGGCAGGTATAGGAATGCCTTACAGCTCCGCTTTCAGGCATCCCATCCTTTGACGTTATGAAAAATGTAAATCCTCAGTATAACAATTCTGCCGGAAGACTGCTAGCAGTACTGGACGAATTGAACAAGAATAACAATGGCTATATAGTAGCAATACCTTTAATCTTTGGAGACGACGCTCCTAAAAAGGACAAAGGAAAAACTGAACCTCAAAGACAAACCTTTGTCGGAATTAGCCACCTTCACTACCTTTATAGTCAGTTTATTGAGGAAATGAGGAGTTCAGACATTCCTGATCAACAAAGACAAGTATTGATGAATGGATTAAAGGAACTCGAACTCATTGTATATCCTTCCAATTTGGGCTCCGCTGCACGAAAAATAACTGAAGCAGAAAAATCCTTGCTAGAAGTCTGTGCGACAATAATTCCACAAGAGGAAAACTTATCAAATGATTACATCTCTGAAATCAGAGAAAGTATAAATTCTTTACGTAATTTGATCGAAAAATCCGACACTCCAGCCCAACTGAAATCGCTATTATTGGAGTTCATGCGCCTCAGTAACGATTCAATTGACAGATTTAACATATACGGTGCAAAAGGATTGAAATCATCAATAAAATCGATGCTTGCGGAAGTCGCAGAACTGCAACTTTCAATGGACGAAAAAGAAATTGAAAAAATTCAGAAAAGCGGATCTTGGGATACAATGCTTAAGCATCTTAGAGTAGTTGATGGCATTGCATCCAAGATGTTAAAATATAAACCACTATTGGAGGGAGCGGGTAAGCTTTTCCTTGGAAATTGAGGTCATAACAAAACGCTTGGAGAGAATTCTGAACCGCTCCGCGATTCAAAATCCTCCAGCTCGACGTTCGCAAAAAGAATAATGAAGAAAATCCTCAGATTCGTTCTCTACATTGCTATCTTCCTTGTTTTGTCGTCGGCAACAAAATGGAGCTATCGTTCTGTCAACGAATCTTCGATTTTCAAATTTCCCACCCTACGTTCTGAAATTTACAAAGTGAGAGTTTTTGATTCATTCTGTGGAGTCAGCACGTTCACGATGTATAAAGTTTTCGGAAAGTGGGTCTTGGTCACTCATAATAGATCTTACCTTCTTCAAGCACTCGAAAAGAATGAAAGATATAAGTATTCGAGAGCAGAGTTTGTGAATTGGAAGGTATCCGAAAAGATGGACCCACTTTTTGAGTGGAAGAGTGATGTCCACACAGCTGAATCAGGGTTAGATGGGACATTTTGGTATCTCGAAGGAAAGAAAAAAGATAAAGAGTTTTCCATTGAGTTGTGGAGCCCCACTTTTGATCCAGCAACTGAGTCGGAAGACCCGGTTTTCCAGATTCTAGATCAATTAACTCGCAACCAGTATTTCCGAAGATACGGAATGAAAATTGAAACCGCGAACAAGGCACTTGGAGAGAATTCTGAACCGCTCCGCGATTCAGAATCCTCCAGTTAGACGTTGGAAAAAAATGAAGTTATCCATCCACATTCTCCTTATCACGGTTTTTTGCACTATTTCAGTAGATGCGAACGAAGAACTGGACGACGAATGCTACTACGACTTCATGGGAATTTTTGGAGCGTCGAAAGAAGAGATTTGATGATTTGATCTACCTCGATGGATTGTTCCCCCAGGGGCTCTCTTACGATGAAACAATTAGAAAATTAATGAAATTTGTTGAGGATGATCCAGGATCTCAGGAATTCATTATTCGACACGGACCCGTTTCCAATTTTGGAGTGATTTACAGAAATCAAGTAGGTGGGAGTCATCACATGAACTTATGTATCGATTTCGATGAGGAAAGAAAGATACAAGCTATCGATGTTTGCACTTCGTATGGCAGTTTAGTTGTCACTCCATTCAGATTTCCACATCCAAAAACAAAAAATTCCAACAAGGCGCTTGGAGAGAATTCTGAACCGCTCCGCGATCCAGAATCCTCCACCTCCACGTTGGCAAAAGAAAATGAAAAAGAAAATCAGTCAAAAAAACTCTGATGGGGATGTTGTATTGCGAGTGAGTGTATCAGATCTCGGAGCGGCAGAAATTGAAGTGAATCCAAAAAAATGGAATGACCCTGATGTATGGGGGACACTGCTTGCTGACGTGGCTGCTACGATCTCGTGTTGTTATTCAACAAAAGAAGAAAGCAAAAGATTTGTTGAGATTTTGGAGAAGTCGTTTGTTCGTGATTTCCGAGAAGCCATCAAGCAAGAAACCACCGAATGAAACCCCAACCTTCAGCCAACAAATCGCTTGAAGAAACGGCGTAAACGCCGCTCTTCAGCTCGACGTTCTGAAAAACAATGAAAAGAACCCTCCAAACTCAAAAAGCCCCAGCAATCTTTGTGATATTGATGACTATTTCCACAGGGATGATGCTTTTCACATTTAAGAAGAATTACAATGAAATGGGTTTCAATTGGATGTGGTGGTTCACGATCGTGATCATTGGTATTTACGTAGCATATTTCATCACAAAGCACGTTCTCAACTGGGGAGATATTGAAATAGATAATGAAAAAATAGGAATTAAAGAATTCCCAAGCAGAAGGTGGAGTTTTGGATGGGATCAAATCGAGGGCTTTGGTACGAAAAAGATTTTATTCATGGAGTTTCCGACCATCAAACCCAAGCCGTTACTGATTCCAAAAGATGAGATAGTTATTCTGCACCGATACGAAAAGAAAGCTTCTGAAATCGCCGATTTTCTAAACAAAACCTATCAGAACAAGACGCTTGGAGAGAATTCTGAACCGCTCCGCGATTCAGAATCCTCCAGCTAGACGTTCGACAATAAAATGAAATCCTCCATCACAGTCCGAAAAGCCAATCTGGGTGATTATGATCTAATTTTTTCTATGCACGAAGATTGGTTCAAAGACGAGATTGATGAGCGTTGGGGATGGGATGAACAGTGGCAGAGAGAGAATTTTAAAGAAGAATGGAAAAGAGATGTATTTGAGGTGATTTTGGACCACGGCGAAATCATCGGATACTCTCAGAAAACAATAGAATCAGATCACGTATACCTCCAAAGCATCGGATTGAACCCAGAATTTCGAGGAAAAGGAATAGGAAAGGAAATAATGGAAGAATTCGTTAAGGAGGCATTCGAAAGCTTCTCCCAGATTCGACTATCAGTAGCAGTTTCCAACCACCGAGCAATTGAGTTATATCAGAAGTTGGAATTCGTGATTGAGGACCGATCTGAGCACTCCTTGACGATGGCAAAAAAGTTAACAAAACTAGTCGAACAAAACAGTTGTAGTAACTCCTACTCGCTCCGCGAGTAGTCGCACTACACTTCGACGTTCTACAAAAAGAATTTGATAAATCCATAATTACTCCTTTATTATACCTAAATGGATTACGAATACGATCCAGACAAATCAAGATCGAATAAAGAGAAGCATGGAATCGATTTCGAAGAAGCTAAATTTCTTTGGGATGATCCCAGACAGCTCATTGTTCCTGCACGTTCATCAAATGAAGAAAGATATGCGTTGATTGGTCAGTATCAGAAACGAATCTGGACGGCCATTTTCACCGTTCGGGAAGAAAAAATTAGAATAATTTCAGTAAGGAGATCTAGAGATGGAGAAGAAAAAGGGTACTATTACAGCTGAAGAATTTGATAAGAAATTCGATGACGGAGAGGACATCTCCGAACATCTTGATTGGAGTAAGGCAATTCGCCCAAACTTAGATCAAAAAAGAGTGAATTTGGATTTACCAATCTGGATGATTCAAAGTTTGGACTCCGAAGCAAAGAGAGTTGGTGTCACTCGTCAGTCCATCATGAAAGTATGGCTCTCCGAAAGGATAAAGGTAGAACAAGACAGGTATGGTAACTCCGAGACGCTCCGCGCCTCGTAGCACCATCCTTTGACGTTCTCAGAAAAAATAATGAAAACCAAAATTCTCATATCCCTCGGAACTCTCATCGGAACAGGAGCCTACGATTTCATAAAATTAGGAATGGAAAGCATGGACTGGTTTCGTCCTCCATTTGTAGCAGTGATCACGTTTCTGCTGCTGTTGATCGTCCCCAAAAAATATATTGAAAAGAAAGAATAGAAGAAGTCGCTTCGCTGTTTTAAAAATACCACTCCACCGCAGAAAAATGAATACCTCCAAGAAACTATACCGAACCTCCGAAGGAAAAAAGATTTCAGGCGTTTGCTCCGGTTTGGGCGAGTACTTCGATATCGATCCAGTTATCCCGAGAGCGTTATTTATTGCGTCTTTGTTTTTCGGAGGCGCAGGAATCATCCTATACTTGGTTTTCCATTTTATGGTCCCCGAAAAGAAAGAAAATTAACGAGAACAAAACGGTTGGAGACAACTCGTGAACGCTCCGCGTTCACTCGCGCTCCACCTCCACGTTGTCATAAGGAATAGACGTGCAAGGTATTCAAAGACAAGGACTTAGAAGAACATCTACGAATCGAAGAAGTCAGCGATTTTCGGAGAAGGACCGGGCGGTTAACGGAGTTGAACCAGCCGGTCCTTCTCCGAAAATACCCTAAAAATGAAAAATGGCAAAATAGAAAAATGAGCAAAAATACGTGGTTAGATATGTATTTAAATAAGAAGAAAGAAATGGATGAGGGATGTTCGAGAAGTCTGAAGGAGTTAGAAGGTTCAGGGACAAGGGAGTTCCGACAACAGTGCGTTGGGCATGATTTTTACACCTCGACCTTCCCTCTTGATTATTTTATTTGAGTTGGGGTGTAAAAACACGCCAACTCCTTCGTTCGCAAAAAAATGAAAAATTTTCCTCCAACACTTGAAACCGAAAGGCTCATTTTAAGACCCTTTTCAGTTTCAGATGCCCAACGAGTAAAAGAGTTGGCGGGAGATCTGAGAGTTTACGAAACGACGCTGAATGTTCCGCATCCATATGAAGATGGAATGGCAGAGCAATGGATTGAGTCTCATCACACGAATTTCTTGGACGGAAAAAGCGTTGTTCTGGGAATAGAAAAAAAGGAAGAAAAAGGAATCATAGGAACGGTCGGACTCAATGCAGATCCGAAACACAAAAAGGCAGAGTTGGTTTATTGGATTGGCTATCCTTTTTGGAACAAAGGATACTGCACAGAAGCAGCCGAAGCTCTATTGAAATACGGAATAGAAGAATTAAAGCATCACAAAATTGCTGCTCGTTACATGGAGAAAAACCCAGCCTCTGGAAAAGTGATGGAAAAGATCGGAATGAAGAAAGAAGGAGTTTTGGTGGATGAAGTTTTTAAGGATGGTGAGTTCCACACGCTCATCTTATACGGAATAATCAATACCGCGAACAAGGCACTGGAGAGGAATTCTGAACCGCTCCGCTCTCAGAATCCCTCAGTTTGACGTTCTCAAAAAAAATGAAAAAACCTCAGCTATTCACCTCAATCGCATTTGTCGTGATCGGAGCTTCTCTGGTCTCAATGTCACCTCCGGGACAGTATTGGGCGGGCTACGTATACGGGTTTATCAAAGCATTCTACTTCGGTGGCTGAAAATATAGAAAATAAAAGAATAGAAAGAGCCGCTTTGCTGTTTTAAAGTTACCACTCCAACGGAAAAACAATGCCAATCAGACGCAGAAATAATTTTGAGTAATTGATCCAACCCACGAAGATTTGAACACCCTAAAAAAACAATAATTACGAGAACAAGGCAGTGCGTGTGAATTGCTTACCCCTCCTTCGTCGGGCCGCAATCCACGACTTTGACGTTATCAAAAAATATGGAAACCAATCCTTATAAAATCGAATATGTTAAGGACAGGTATTTTGATGAACTAGAACGTTTCAAACACCTCGAAAACAAGTGTGGCAGACTAATCGTTCTTCTCACCATAATAATCACCGCTTTTGCATCGATTATCAGTCTGGAAGGGAAAGAGATACTTAAACCCAATAGTTTTGTAGACTGGGTAATTTTACTTTCTGGCTTATTCACCATAATAGCAATGATCTCATCATGGGGGCACGCACTTCTTGCGCTAAAAGTAAAAGTTACGCCACTTCCTTCCCAAAGCACTGATAACCTTGATTTTATATACAAGAACGAAGGAGAAGAAGTTTTTCACCAAATCTATTATTGTTACGCGGATACGATTCAAGAACTGGAAAAATCCACCAATGAAAAAGCTGACATCATCAACCTTTCATATGAAGAATTAGCTATTAGTGCGTGGGCACTAGGGGCTTTTTCGTTAATAATAACACTAAATTACATCCTCACATGAGTAATAAACCGAAAAGCAATAATTCGTCTGGCGGTGCTCCAGAAAGAGTCGGAACAGTTAAACGTACTTCCATACAAAACAAACCAAGACCAAAAGACAAATAGCATGATAACGAGGCTGTCGAATAAGTGCCTATTGAGGGGATAAATAGATTGAAGCAAAAGCGTGAGAGCGATAGACTTTGATCATGGATCAGAGATTTAAAGCTTATGATTACAACCAGGATCAAATCCATGTCATCAATTACCAAGAGCAGTTGCGAACGGAGCCACTGGCGTATGCGATCCACCATTTGGTAGACACGCGAATCGGCTTGGATCGATTTGAAGATCGTTATTCGTGCAGTGAGTTTGGACCCAAGGCCTACGATCCAAGATTACTGCTCAAGATTGTCTTATATGCCTACAGTCAGGGAGTGTTACACTCCCGAAAAATGGAAAAAGCATGCAAGTGTAACATGATCTACGCCTCGCTAGGTTGCGGGATCACACCTGACCACAGCACCTTTGCGGCATTTATCTCAGACATGGGAGACTTAGCCCAAGAAGTGTTTGAACAGATACTGTTAGCCTGTGAACAGGCGAACTTATTGAGCTACACCCACCTCAGTCTCGATGGGGTAAAACTACCCAGCAATGCCTCCCGAGAATGGAGTGGCAAACACGGCCAACTGGCCCGCAAGCGCGATAAGATTCGCATCAAAATCAAAGAGAAGATTGCCGAGCACAAAAACAGCGATCATCACTTCAATCAAAGCGAACAGGCCCAGTTTGATAGCCAGCTCAAGCGCCTGGAAAAAGATGCTCAAAAGATCGATGAGTTTCTAAAAGAAAATGATCCCAAAATAGGAACTTCGGGTAAGGAGATCATCGACAACATTACCGACCCTGACTCGTGCTCAATGAAGACACGCCACGGAGTAGCTCAAGGCTACAACGCTCAGGCATTGGCCGATGATAAAAACCAAGTCATCGTCTACGCAGGCACCGAAGGAACCGGACACGATCACACCCTTGTCCAACGAGCATTGGATACAGCGGCAAGCAATCTTAACAAAGAAGAGCTAAGTGGGATAAAACTCACAGCCGATTGCCAATACCACAGCGAAGAAAATCTACAAGCATGTCAGAAGCACGGAGTTGATGCCTACATCCCGGACAATCGTTTCCGTCAAAGAGACCCTGCCTTTGAAGGACAAAAGGCGCACAAGGGCAAATCCACTGCAAGAAAACGATTTAAAGACGAAGACTTTGAATATGATCAAGAAAACGACCAATACATCTGCCCCAATGGGAAGTATCTGAAGATCTTCGCCCGTAAAACACGTAACAAAAACCACTACTATCGCCGCTACGCCTCCAATAAAAAAGACTGCAATGAGTGTGCCTTACGTGATCAGTGCCTGATGAACAAAACTCGTAAAACACGCTGCATACAAATCAGTCTGGGCAAGGTCGAAGAGACACTTCGTGAACAAATGAAAGCCAAAATTGATTTACCTGAATCGAGACAAATCTACGGCAAACGCATGCACATCATCGAACCGGTTTTTGGCAACATACGATACAACAAAGCCATGAATCGATTTACCCTCAGAGGCAAAAACAAGGTCAATGCACAGTGGCTGCTATACTGCTGCGTGCACAACATCGAAAAATGGGCAAAGCATGCCTCTTTTTCCTCTCTTAAACGCCAATTAGAGCACGCTCTACGAGCATTTTACTTGAGCATTTCCACCACCAAGTTAGCATCTTAACTAAACTCCCAAAATCCTCATAATGCGTCCTCAAATACAACCCTTTAACCCATCATCCGACAGCCAGAACAAGGCGCTTGAGGTAATTCCGAGATACTCCGCATCCCGTCTTAACTCAGCTTGACGTTATCAAAATTATTATGAAAAAGAACCTCCTCACTCTTATTGTGTTTTTCACTTTTCTCTTGTGCCCGATCACACATGCAGCGGAGCAAATCGAAGCTCCAAAAATTCCGGAAGAATTTAAAGAATTAGAGAGTTTTTTGAATGAATATGTCTGGGTTGCAATCGACAATTCAAAGATAGAATTACCCGAAAACCAGCGTTTCTTCCCGTATTCAAAAGATAGAGATATTTATTACAGAGGTTATTTGCGCGTCATCGGAAAAAAGGGCATTATCATCGAACGAGGGATGACCAAAAAAGAAGAAGAATTAGAATTAAATTTTAAAGAAGAGGAGACGTGGATTCCCTGGCAAAGTATCCTCTCAATCGGTAAAAATATTAAATGATAACAAGGCAGGTATAGGAATGCCTTACAGCTCCGCTTTCAGGCATCCCATCCTTTGACGTTCGAAAACAAAAATGGAACCACGAATCGAAGTTAAATCAAAGATCTGGCCCAATAGATTTTTCTTTAGCAAAGACCGAGCTGTAGAATCAGTTTTCGGAGGTCAAAGATTTGTGCTTTGGAATGAGATAAAAGAAGAAGAAATATCAGACTGGGGATTTATGGGAATCGTATCAGTAAATAAAGGACTTTTTCCAGTAACCTTCCCAAAAGAAGGAAAGATAAAAAATATAAATGAAGTGATGGATTTTTTGACTTTTCAGGGCTTGATATCAAATCCATTGATCCGAACGATTTTCAAAGAAACAATACATTCGAACAAGGCACTCGGTGTGAATTCCGAGCAGCTTCGCTCCTCGGAATCCACCAGTTAGACGTTCTAAAAAAAATGAAAAAAATAATCCCTCTGATCCTTCTCACAATTCCGGTACTATTGAATGCCTACCCACAGCTGGATGATTTATACAAAAAGTGGATCCAAGAAGCCGAAATTGTGGTTTTTGCCGACTACGAACAACAAGATGAAGAATGGAAGTTATACCCTATTGAAGTCTGGCGTGGTGATGCAGGTTTGATCGAGAATGGCTTCGTTTACGCAAGAACCCCAAAAGGAAAAAAATATGAAGGATTTAAAGGAAAAGGGATATTCTTTTTCCCCGAAGATCCTCACCACAACAAACTCCGGAACTTCATCAAAATAGAAGACCAAGTATTGAGGAATCTACCTGAAACATCACTCGAAGATTTGAAAGACTTTGTAATAAACAATAAATCTTAGAACAAGACAGTCCGTGTGAATTGCTTACCCCTCCTTCGTCGGGCCGCAATCCACGACTTCGACGTTGTGGTAAAAAGAATTGATATTCCCACGCTTTACCGTACGTTTTCAAATATGACTACAATATCAGCAACCAAAGCAAGGGATTCGCTTTACCGTTTGATTGATGAAGCGAACGAATCTCACACTCCGATCCAAATCACTGGGAAACGAGGCAATGCTGTACTGCTTTCGGAAGATGATTGGAAGGCAATCGAAGAAACTTTGTATCTGAGTTCTGTTCCTGGGATTATTGATTCCATTAAAGAAGCAAGGAATGAAAAGTTAGAAAATAGTGCAGAGGAGCTAGACTGGTGAGCTATAAAGTCGTCTATTCCAATCAGGCTCTAAAAGATGCCAAGAAATTGAAGAAAAATAATTTAAAAGATAAAGCCCTCACCATCCTCAAAATCCTCGAAAATGATCCCTTCCAAACTCCTCCCAGATATGAATCTCTCATCGGTGACCTCAAAGGTTGCTACTCACGTAGAATCAATATTCAGCACCGAATTGTTTATGAAGTATTTGAAGAGGAGAAAGTTGTTCGAGTTCTCAGAATGTGGACGCACTACGAATAATCTACTCCACAACAAGGCGTTTCACTCTAACGGCGCGGAGCGCCGCAAGTGAACTTGACGTTGTGCAAAGAATAATAGGATTTGATCGTTTGTCTCATTTTCGTATATTTCCATCATGCCAGTTTTATCCAGATTCTACGGACTTGTCGTCTATATGAATTATAGGGAGCACAATCCTCCACATTTTCATGCGAAATACCAAGGATTTGAGGTTTCCATCGAAATTGAATCTGGAATAGTAACTGGGAACATGCCGTCAAGGGCGTTAAAATTGCTCTTCGAATGGATGGAACTTCACAAAGATGAATTGATTGCAAATTGGAAGCTTGCAGAACAGAGGAAAGCGCTCACAGAAATCGAACCTCTAAAATAGGAGAATTATTATGTTTTTACATGTCGAAGAATGCGAGTATGTGAAGGAATACACCTTGAGAGTGAAATTCAATTCAGGGGAAGTTGTGGAGATTGATCTACAAGGCGAATTGCATGGAGAGGTGTTCGAACCATTGAGATCAGTCGAATTTTTCAAGAATTTCAGCCGAAATCCAGAAACAAACACAATTGAATGGCCAAATGGAGCTGATTTCGCCCCTGAATTTCTTCGAGAAAAAGGGAAAGTCCTCGTTTAAATAATTGAGGCACAACAAGACAGGCATAGGAATTCCTACCCTCGCGTTGCTCGGTCGGAATCCCATCCTTTGACGTTATAGAAAGAAATGCCAGATAAACCCAAAGAATCTGATTGGAAGCACTTCCGAAAAATCGCGCCGGATTTGAGGGAAAGGTATTTGAAAGAAAAGAATAAGGATCTGTTGCAGTTACTAACAGATCCCAAAAAATCACCAACAGAACAGTTCTGGAACACAGCGGAAAAATAGAAAAAGAAGAAAAGATATTGGTGATGTGTCTGGACTGTCATTCACGTTCCAAAATGTTCGAATTCATGCTTCGGATGATCCAACACAAATTAATGAGAGAAAGTGATTTGGAAGGGTTTTCAGATGAGCTCCAAGAACGCTTGAAACGGGTTTTAGAAATATGAACCAAAACTATAACAAGGCAGGCATAGGAATTTCTACTCGCTCCGCTCCTAGAAATCCCATCCTTTGACGTTAGCAAAATAATTGAATAAAATTCACCTCAGCCTGTCTGGTATTTGAACCAAAAAAAATGAAATGAATACAATCCTCACCGTTTCAATCACCGACACAATTTGCGCACTTGTTTTTATCGGTCTAGCCATTCCACTGATAAAAAGAAAAATTCCGATGAACTACATCTATGGAGCAAGATTCAAGGCGTCCTTCAAGTCGGACAAGAATTGGTATGAAATTAATGAATATGGAGGAAAGGCTTTGTTTTTAGTCTCCATTCCAATTCTGATCTACGGAATCGTTGGGATCATTTTCTATAAAAAATTAGAAGAATGGTATTTGTGGGTAGGAATGGTGGATATGTTGATGTTCTTGGGAATCGGGGTATTTGCAACCTATTCGAAAGCCCAAGAAATAGACAAAATCAACTGCTAACAAGGCAGGCATTGGAATTCTGAACCCGTCCGCGATTTGAACACTAAATTTTGATTATGAACACATTACATCGATATCACATCACTGTTCTGGTTCAGAATCCCATCCTTTGACGTTGGAAAACAAAAAAATGAAAACCTCTGTATATCCCTCAAAAATTGATTGGTGGCTCGCTGGTTTGCTGATTCTGACACCGATCATACCAGTGATTCTAGGTGCGTATTCATTTATTACCGGAGATTTAAACAAAGGAATAATAGGAATTTTGTTCGGCGTTGGTTTGGCCGTTTTGATGGGGTTGTTTTCGATACCTTGCAACTACACCATCACCGAAAAAGAAATAAAAATTAAATGCGGCCTATACAGAGACCGCATCCAAATAGAAAAAATTAGAAAAGTATTTCCCACGAAGAATCCTCTGTCTGCACCAACTCTGTCACTCAAAAGAATTAAAATTGAGACAGATTATTCCAGCTATCTGATTTCCCCAAAAAACCGGGAAGAATTTATCCAAGAAATTGAAAAAATATTAGATTCCAACAAGGCCGTCATCTTAGGTGAATTGGACAAGAAAAAAGATTAAAAATCTGTTTTCTATGAGCCCGGTATGGGAACACAAAACAAACACGAAGTGGTTGTTTTGCCTGCGTTAGTAATCTGATTGCTTAAGGCTCTTCATCACCTGCAATGATCATCGGTCGCGATCTGTTGGAAGGGATCTCCAGACAGTCGCCATTAAGCTTTAGCGACAGTGTGATGAAGAACGTTTGCCAGGGACTATATCAATATGATTATCGAGTTGATCGTCTGGTGTCCCAGCGACTACCGCCTTGCGATCCTCTGGCAAGCGCTCCTTAAAGATAATGGATTAGGCTACTTTTTTCATATCCATTTGCGATTGGGCTTCGAAGACCCGTTTGGGATCATAGGCTTTGCCTGATTTTTCCAACCCATACAAAAGTTTAAGAAGTTTTCTTGTCACGGCTAAGAGGGCTTTGTTGCCAGCCATGCCTCGTTGTTTTTTATCATGGTGATAAGAGCCAAATAATCCTGATTTGACCACAAGGTTTAATGATGCCTGTTGGGCACAACGTCGCAGGCGAGATCGACCTTTTTTGCTCAACTTGTCCTGGCCCTTCATCTTGCCGCTTTCTTTCTCACAGATATTGACCCCGGCATATTTCCACAATGCCCGGTGATGCTTAAAGTCCCGCAATGGTCCGGTCTCGGCAAGAATGCGGGCAAGCATAAACGGGCCTATAGGGCCATTGTGCGGATCAATGGATAATTCACCGAGCTGATGCAATGCATCGAGCTCACCTGTCATGCGGTAACGCAACCTGAGCTGCCGATCCTGTAGTTGTTTCAGTGTTTTGTACAGCTCCCTGACTTCGGTTTCCAACCAATCAGTATACATCACATCCTGTTCGAACAGTGACGATTGTAGAGCATCATTCCAAAGCCGATTGATCGTTTGCGTTCTTACCTTTCGTCGTTTGAGTTTGCCAACAAAAGCACTGCGACCATCCAGAATCATGCGGTAGGGATTAAGCCCGTAGAGCTCCGCTATTTCTTCGCTCGCATGACCATTGAAGATCCAGTCTTTTTTGAAACTCAGGTCACAAAACAGCTCGTAGAGTGCCATGTGCAACCGATTTTTGACCTGCGTTAGTTCCTTCTCGATACGTTCGTAGTTCAGATTGAGCTGTCGCAATAATTGCCAGCGTTTTCTCAGATCACGATCCTTTAATTGTTTGCCATGTTGGGATACCAAAAAAATCGTTCGGGTATCCTTTTGATCCGTTTTGCCGTAGTCATTGCTTTGTATAACCTGGCTTTTGTGAACGGCTTCACCGCTAACCAAGGCTGTATAAAATCCCATTTCACGAGCAATACGTAATAATCGACGATGATAAATGCCGGTGGCTTCGCATATGATTTTCAGCGTTCGATACCCCCGCTTGCAGGCCTCGTCGAAAAGTTCCGCCAGCTCTTTGCGAATCGAAGCCTCCTGATTGTTCATCGCTCCGGTCCATTGCTCCTGAACGTTCTCGCGTTCATTCATGCTGTAATAGTCCACTTTGCTTTTGCATACATCACAGGCTATGCTCAGCACATCGTTTTTGCTTTGATCGTTTACTTTGGTTCGTGTAATTTTCATAGCACTTGTTATGGGGTTGGTGAGTTCAATTGTTCACTGGAATTCCTGTTCCAGTTTTGTTCTCACCAATCCTTAATTTTTAACTTTAATACCTCAATTCGACTATTAGCTTATCGAGAGGAATGCCTAACCTGCTCCGCAGTCGGCATCCCTCACGTTGACGTTAGGCAAAAAATAAATGAATTCTCCAACTCTATACATTTTCGCAGGACTCCCTGCTTCGGGAAAATCGACACTTGCAAAAATGTTAGCGGAGAAGTTCCAATTCTCATATTTCAGAATTGATACCGTCGAACAGGGATTGAGAGATCTTTGTAATCTGGAAGTCTACGGAGAAGGCTATCGTCTCACATATAGAATTATAAGAGATAATTTAAAGTTGGGAATAAGTTGCATCGCGGATTCCTGCAATCCTCTCGAATTGACCAGAGATGAATGGAATGATGTAGCAAAAGGAATTGGAGTAAATTTCGTGGATATCGAAGTAATTTGTTCAGACAAATCCGAACATCGTAAGCGTGTTGAATCCCGGACATCTGAAGTAGAAAAATTGGTTCTCCCTAAGTGGCAGGAAGTATTGGATCGCGAATATGATGAATGGAAGAGAGAAAGAATTGTTATAGACACTTCCCATGTTTCCGAAATTAAGGCATTTGAAAACCTCCTTACAAAATTGAAAAACCGTCAGCCTAACCAGTCAGTTGGTGTAACTGCTTTTCGCTCCGCTTCAAGCAGCACACCACTTTGACGTTCTCCAAAATAATAAATTTGACAGGATGCCGTTTAGGCACACGTTTCAAATTGTGAAATTCAACTGGGATCCAGAGAAAAACGAATGGTTGAAGAAGGAAAGAAATATTTCCTTCGAAGAATTGGCCGTCCTTTTGGGGAATGGAAGTCTATGGAAAACGATGGAGCATCCTCAAAAAGAAAATTATCCAAATCAGGAAGTTTTTCTCATTCCCATCAACAATTACATCTACTTCGTCCCATTCGTCATGGATGGAGACATATTCTTCCTCAAGACAGCCTTCCCATCAAGAAAAGCCACCAGAGATTATTTGAAAGAAAAAGGAATAAAAGATGAATGAAGAAGAAAACATGATTTTGGAAGCCTACGAAAGTGGGAATGCAAAACTCAAAGATCCAACTGACGATCTACTTCGAAAGCTATCCGAAGCCTCAGAAAACACATTTAAAAAAGATAAGAGGATTAATATTCGTTTGAGCAGCCATGATTTGATCGGAATTCAAAGGAAAGCCGCACAAAAAGGAATACCCTATCAAGCACTGATTTCAGGCCTGATTCATCAATACGTAGAAGGAGACTTGAAAGATGCATCATAGGAGAACAAAACGGTTGTAGTAACTCGAACCCGCTCCGCGGGCTCTCGCACTACACCTCCACGTTCTCAGAAAAAATAATGAAAACCAAAATCCTCATATCCCTCGGAACTCTCATCGGAACAGGAGCCTACGATTTCATAAAATTAGGAATGGAAAGCATGGACTGGTTTCGTCCTCCATTTGTAGCAGTGATCACGTTTCTGCTGCTGTTGATCGTCCCCAAAAAATATATTGAAAAGAAAGAATAGAAGAAGTCGCTTCGCTGTTTTAAAAATACCACTCCACCGCAGAAAAATGAATACCTCCAAGAAACTATACCGAACCTCCGAAGGAAAAAAGATTTCAGGCGTTTGCTCCGGTTTGGGCGAGTACTTCGATATCGATCCAGTTATCCCGAGAGCGTTATTTATTGCGTCTTTGTTTTTCGGAGGCGCAGGAATCATCCTATACTTGGTTTTCCATTTTATGGTCCCCGAAAAGAAAGAAAATTAACGAGAACAAAACGGTTGGAGACAACTCGTGAACGCTCCGCGTTCACTCGCGCTCCACCTCCACGTTCGCAAAAAAATGAAAAATTTTCCTCCAACACTTGAAACCGAAAGGCTCATTTTAAGACCCTTTACAGTTTCAGATGCCCAACGAGTAAAAGAGTTGGCGGGAGATCTGAGAGTTTACGAAACGACGCTGAATGTTCCGCATCCATATGAAGATGGAATGGCAGAGCAATGGATTGAGTCTCATTACACGAATTTCTTGGACGGAAAAAGCGTTGTTCTGGGAATAGAAAAAAAGGAAGAAAAAGGAATCATAGGAACGGTCGGACTCAATGCAGATCCGAAACACAAAAAGGCAGAGTTGGTTTATTGGATTGGCTATCCTTTTTGGAACAAAGGATACTGCACAGAAGCAGCCGAAGCTCTATTGAAATACGGAATAGAAGAATTAAAGCATCACAAAATTGCTGCTCGTTACATGGAGAAAAACCCAGCCTCTGGAAAAGTGATGGAAAAGATCGGAATGAAGAAAGAAGGAGTTTTGGTGGATGAAGTTTTTAAGGATGGTGAGTTCCACACGCTCATCTTATACGGAATAATCAATACCGCGAACAAGGCACTGGAGAGGAATTCTGAACCGCTCCGCTCTCAGAATCCCTCAGTTTGACGTTCGATAAAATGACTATAAAAGACGACAACCTCAATAAATACTCAGCTGCTCGTCGTGCATTCGAAACTGGCACCATCTGGAACGCATCAGAAGATGAAATGCGTGAATATATAAAAGGAATCGCGACCACACGGAACTCGAACGATTCAATAAAGAATGCGGACATTGCAAAAATGCTGACCATAAATCACCTCCAAACTAGAAAATTAATTAAAGATTTAAATGAACAAAATAATAGAACTCAGTTGATAGCCCTTGTCGTAACATTTGTTGCGGTTGTTGTTGCAATCATCGGGCTATTCTAGCCACCTACGAACTATACCGATTAAATTTATCAAAATTGAAAGAGATGCGAAAAAGATCACAGCATCCCAGGTTCTCAGCCATCCACGAACTGATACAAAAAAATTTCGAACAAGACTGTGGAGGCAATGCCTACTCGCTCCGCTCCTAGTCATTCCTCACCTCCACGTTAAGCAAAGAATGAAAACCATCCTCACTATCCTCGGTTTTATTACTGTCGTTCTTGCGTGGATCGCTTATAGGGAAAGCAGCACAACGATAATGATTTCGAGCGGCATTTCCGGGACGTTCACATTTGGAGTTTTTGTCTACCAGGAATTCATCAAACGAAAAAGCAATGATGTTCCCTTGTTTAGTTTCGAAGGACCGAATCTTCTTCCCATCGAAGGCGACTTTAAATCGAAGAATACAGATTTTGCGTTCAACGCACACTTCGACCTCATCAATAACGGAAGCAATGTCGCCGCCCTCAAAATGATAAAGAGAAGTAGGCTTAAAGTTTCTATGCCCCACGTTAGTAGTTTCTGCACCAAAGACAGAGTTTCGTTTTTCCTTCAACCTGATCCCCAAAAAGGAAAGTATAAATTTGAAATTCAATATAGAGTTGGTTCTAAAATTCATCGCACTTACTGGTTCTATGTTGCCCACAAGAAAGAAATAATACCGGCTTAACAAGACGGGTATAGGAATTCGTATCCCTGCGCTTCGCTTGCTCACTCATCCCATCCCTCCACGTTGTCATAAGGAATAGACGTGCAAGGTATTCAAAGACAAGGACTTAGAAGAACATCTACGAATCGAAGAAGTCAGCGATTTTCGGAGAAGGACCGGGCGGTTAACGGAGTTGAACCAGCCGGTCCTTCTCCGAAAATACCCTAAAAATGAAAAATGGCAAAATAGAAAAATGAGCAAAAATACGTGGTTAGATATGTATTTAAATAAGAAGAAAGAAATGGATGAGGGATGTTCGAGAAGTCTGAAGGAGTTAGAAGGTCCAGGGACAAGGGAGTTCCGACAACAGTGCGTTGGGCATGATTTTTACACCTCGACCTTCCCTCTTGATTATTTTATTTGAGTTGGGGTGTAAAAACACGCCAACTCCTTCGATCGGTAAGAAAAATGGATAGACGATTTCCAGTTCAAGAATTCCAGCCTTCTAGGTTCAGGCCATTCTTCGGAACTGAAACTGATAGGCTTAGTGCTACATTTCTCACTGGCGGGGCTTGCAATAGCAACTATCTCGTTGAGACATCGAAAGGACAGAAGTTTGTGTGCAGAATTCACAAACGAGGAAATCCACACACCGAAAAGAGAATCACACAAAACCTGAAGGATGTTGTTCCAGTCCCGTCCTACCTGTGGGAGGCCGAAGATCTCTCCGTCATGGAATTTATCGAAGGCGAGCATTTCACACCATCTGAGCAGCTGGTTCGAGAAGCGGGACGAATCATCGGACGACTGAAGAAAAAATCTTTTGAGCGTTCTGGAGAGATCAAGCCATCAGGAGATGTGGTGGGTTTTGAAGGCTGGGAATCTTACCAGAAAGGGCTTCTTTCCCTTCTTCATTCAGAATTGATGGTGAAGCACTTATCCGAAGAAACTATTGCAAAATTGAAGGAGATTCTAGACCAGCACTGCTCAATCCTGGAATCATTTGATCTTTGCCAAAATCTCGTCCATGGCGATTTCCGCCCAGACAATATTCTGGTTAAGGATGACAGAATTGTTGGGGTGATCGATTGGGAGTTTTCTCACTCAGGATGCTCGTATATGGACATCGGCAACTTGCTGAGGCACATACCTGAGAAATGGGGCGAGCACTTGGCTGTCGGCTTGACGGAAGAAGACTTTGATTTGCCCGAAGATTGGAGATTTAGGGCTTCATTGATTGACCTCACGAGTCATCTTGAATTTCTGACCTCAAAAAGAGATAAAGCATTTAAGCTGACATGTGTTAGTCGCATCCACAAACTCATCAAATTAAATACCGATCAAGGCAGTGGTGGACAACTCCGTTCGCTGCGCTCACTCCGTGCCACACTTTGACGTTGTGAAAACAAATAATGAAGAATCCTCACGAAATCATTCTCGATGATAAGATTTCAAAAATGAGATCCACCTCAGAAGAAAAAAGAAGAGAGAAAATTGAGAAAGAAAGTAATCTCTCGATCTGGTTACCTGCAATGGGAGTTTTGTTCTGCAACGGCATCATTGCGTTTCTATACATCAATTTAAAGAAGCCAGATATTCAGCCTGCCGATTTTTCATTCTTTGCCCTACAATTGCTCTTCTTGAGTTTCTTGATTTCAAATGCGAGAAGAAGTAAGAATGCCCTCTCAAGTAGAATCAAAACGAAGAATGTACCTCCACGAATTTGAAACAAACCACCCACAACAAGGCAGGCATGGGAATTCTGAACCCTTCCGCGATTTGAACATTCAATTTTGATTATGAACCCTTTTCATCGATATCACATCTCTGTTCTGGTTCAGAATCCCATCCTTTGACGTTAAGAAAAATGAAAACACTCCTCGAATGTGAATTCTTGCCCGATCACGACTTTTCAGCCTCCAAAATCAAAGACTTTTTCGTAAAATTTGCGGATCTCCACGAAAACTGGTCTTTTCCGATTGATGAGTCAGCCGATTACGAAAAAACATCAGGATCGACTGCTTTCTACGTGCTGAACAATCAAAGCACAAATCTACCACTTGCAGCCGTCGCGATAGGGAAAAAAGAAGACAAAAAAGAAAATTTAAAAGTATGGAATATTGTCCCAAGAACGAAAAGTCAGTTAACCCAAGAAGAGTATAATTCCATTCTCAAACGATTGCTTTCAGATCTGATATACTTCAAGCGAAGAAACCGATCACATTTCAAAATAAAGAAGGGAAAAGAAGAGATTGGGATTGAGGATATTCTGAGATCGAAGGGCACTTTGTGGCACTGGAATAGATTCTTAAAGGGTTATCCTTTGAGTTTTCATCCCAATGACATCGAACATTTGGACTGTTTCATCGTAGCGTGGAAAAGTAATTCAAGAAAGAACGAGCCTAATTTGGATCTTTTTCGTAGATACTTAATCGAAGAATTAAATTGGAAGAAGGAACATGCAGAATGGTGTGTAAACCGCATAGATATTGGGTTTCATGTCCTTCAAGCAAAAAGAAATATGTCTTAACGAGGCTGTCGAATAAGTGCCTATTGAGGGGATAAATAGATTGAAGCAAAAGCGTGAGAGCGATAGACTTTGATCATGGATCAGAGATTTAAAGCTTATGATTACAACCAGGATCAAATCCATGTCATCAATTACCAAGAGCAGTTGCGAACGGAGCCACTGGCGTATGCGATCCACCATTTGGTAGACACGCGAATCGGCTTGGATCGATTTGAAGATCGTTATTCGTGCAGTGAGTTTGGACCCAAGGCCTACGATCCAAGATTACTGCTCAAGATTGTCTTATATGCCTACAGTCAGGGAGTGTTACACTCCCGAAAAATGGAAAAAGCATGCAAGTGTAACATGATCTACGCCTCGCTAGGTTGCGGGATCACACCTGACCACAGCACCTTTGCGGCATTTATCTCAGACATGGGAGACTTAGCCCAAGAAGTGTTTGAACAGATACTGTTAGCCTGTGAACAGGCGAACTTATTGAGCTACACCCACCTCAGTCTCGATGGGGTAAAACTACCCAGCAATGCCTCCCGAGAATGGAGTGGCAAACACGGCCAACTGGCCCGCAAGCGCGATAAGATTCGCATCAAAATCAAAGAGAAGATTGCCGAGCACAAAAACAGCGATCATCACTTCAATCAAAGCGAACAGGCCCAGTTTGATAGCCAGCTCAAGCGCCTGGAAAAAGATGCTCAAAAGATCGATGAGTTTCTAAAAGAAAATGATCCCAAAATAGGAACTTCGGGTAAGGAGATCATCGACAACATTACCGACCCTGACTCGTGCTCAATGAAGACACGCCACGGAGTAGCTCAAGGCTACAACGCTCAGGCATTGGCCGATGATAAAAACCAAGTCATCGTCTACGCAGGCACCGAAGGAACCGGACACGATCACACCCTTGTCCAACGAGCATTGGATACAGCGGCAAGCAATCTTAACAAAGAAGAGCTAAGTGGGATAAAACTCACAGCCGATTGCCAATACCACAGCGAAGAAAATCTACAAGCATGTCAGAAGCACGGAGTTGATGCCTACATCCCGGACAATCGTTTCCGTCAAAGAGACCCTGCCTTTGAAGGACAAAAGGCGCACAAGGGCAAATCCACTGCAAGAAAACGATTTAAAGACGAAGACTTTGAATATGATCAAGAAAACGACCAATACATCTGCCCCAATGGGAAGTATCTGAAGATCTTCGCCCGTAAAACACGTAACAAAAACCACTACTATCGCCGCTACGCCTCCAATAAAAAAGACTGCAATGAGTGTGCCTTACGTGATCAGTGCCTGATGAACAAAACTCGTAAAACACGCTGCATACAAATCAGTCTGGGCAAGGTCGAAGAGACACTTCGTGAACAAATGAAAGCCAAAATTGATTTACCTGAATCGAGACAAATCTACGGCAAACGCATGCACATCATCGAACCGGTTTTTGGCAACATACGATACAACAAAGCCATGAATCGATTTACCCTCAGAGGCAAAAACAAGGTCAATGCACAGTGGCTGCTATACTGCTGCGTGCACAACATCGAAAAATGGGCAAAGCATGCCTCTTTTTCCTCTCTTAAACGCCAATTAGAGCACGCTCTACGAGCATTTTACTTGAGCATTTCCACCACCAAGTTAGCATCTTAACTAAACTCCCAAAATCCTCATAATGCGTCCTCAAATACAACCCTTTAACCCATCATCCGACAGCCAGAACAAGACGGCGGAGAGGAATGCCGAGTGGCTCCGCCACCCAGCATCCCTCACCTCCACGTTCTACAAAAAGAATTTGATAAATCCATAATTACTCCTTTATTATACCTAAATGGATTACGAATACGATCCAGACAAATCAAGATCGAATAAAGAGAAGCATGGAATCGATTTCGAAGAAGCTAAATTTCTTTGGGATGATCCCAGACAGCTCATTGTTCCTGCACGTTCATCAAATGAAGAAAGATATGCGTTGATTGGTCAGTATCAGAAACGAATCTGGACGGCCATTTTCACCGTTCGGGAAGAAAAAATTAGAATAATTTCAGTAAGGAGATCTAGAGATGGAGAAGAAAAAGGGTACTATTACAGCTGAAGAATTTGATAAGAAATTCGATGACGGAGAGGACATCTCCGAACATCTTGATTGGAGTAAGGCAATTCGCCCAAACTTAGATCAAAAAAGAGTGAATTTGGATTTACCAATCTGGATGATTCAAAGTTTGGACTCCGAAGCAAAGAGAGTTGGTGTCACTCGTCAGTCCATCATGAAAGTATGGCTCTCCGAAAGGATAAAGGTAGAACAAGACAGGTATGGTAACTCCGAGACGCTCCGCGCCTCGTAGCACCATCCTTTGACGTTATACTAAATAATTAAGATGAAATCCTCCACTTCGAACCTACCTAAACGAACTCTCAAAGATTATTTTTCCTTCAAAATGACTCCGAACAATGCTGTCCGTTGGGAACACACAAGAAAGAAAGGAATGAAAAGATTTGTAATGCTTTGGGGTTTGCTCTTTGGCGGGTTACTTTCGGCTCATGCAATAATTCAAGAAATCCATGACGGCACAAATATTACGGTTTCATTGATTGCATACATACTGCTACTGAGGGTAGTTATCGGAATAATAATGGGGCTGATTGTGTGGATGATCACAGAGAAACAATATCAAAATATAGAAAAAAATGATCAGGTATAACAAGGCAGGCATTGGAATTCCTACCCTCGCGTTGCTCGGTCGGAATCCCATCCTTTGACGTTCTCAAAAAAAATAATGAATATTCAAAACCTTGCATTAGGAATCTCAATCGGATCTGCCCTTGGAGTAGCACTGGGTGTAGCAATTGGTCTAGCCCTCGGAAATATCGCACTTGGCATTGGATGCGGTGTCGCCATCGGGGTAGGACTCGGAGTTGCGATTGGTTCGCTCTCCGGAATTAAAAAAGACAAAGAAGAGAAAAAATAGAAAGAGCCGCTTCGCTGTTTTAAAGTCTTAACTCCAACGTTGAGAATGATCCCAATCAGCCGCAGAAATAAATTTGAAGATTAGGTCCAACTCCACGAAGATTTGAACACTCCAAAGAAAAACAATAATTACGAGAACAAGGCAGGCATTGGAATTCTGAACCCTTCCGCGATTTGAACACTCAATTTTGATTATGAACCCTTTTCATCGATATCACATCTCTGTTCTGGTTCAGAATCCCATCCTTTGACGTTCTAAAAATAATAATAAAATGAATAGACAAAGAGTATCCTCCTCAAACCTCAGTTCTGTCGGTTACGACCCCAACACTTCCACGCTCGAAATTAAGTTTCACGAAAGTGGCGTTTACCAGTATTACGGTGTTCCCGAGTCGGTTTACCAAAGATTGATGAGCGCTCATTCTAAAGGTGGTTTCTTCAACGATTTTATCAAAGAGAGATATCGTTGGAGAAAAGTTTAAAAGATTTATCTATTTTCGCTATGACACCCATCGTATTTATTCGAAAGGTTTCCTCTGGAGCCTCACCATCAAAAGCATATAGTCCGTTGATGGTTGCTAGCTCATGCCTTGCCGATCTCAACGCCTCCTCAAGAGAAAGAATCGGGTTAGAACAAGGCAGTGGTGTGGAATGCCGAGATGCTCCGGCTTCGATTCCACTCTCTGGTTTTTCATCATGATTTTCCATTTTCACCTCCTTTGCCAAGCGCGGCATCCCACACTTTGACGTTGGCAGAAAATATTTGAGAAATTGACGTCCTCAATGATACTCACATACTGCATATCATGAAAAAGTCATTCACCTACTGGAAAGAGTCCGATGGAATGTATCTGGGATATTTGAATGATTTTCCGGAGCATTGGACGCAAGGTGCTGATTTGGAAGATCTTAAGGAGCATCTCCAAGATTTATTTAAAGAGTTTTCAAAAGAAGATTTACCAGGGATCAAGCAAGTCGCCGAACTAGAGATGGCATGAAGCGACGGGATCTCATCTCAAAATTAGAAAAGTGTAATTGTATTTTGCTCCGAAACGGAGCAAAGCACGATATCTACCATAATCCTCAAACAGGTAACACAGAACCTGTTCCTCGACACAGAGAAATCAATGAAAGATTGGCCCAAAAGATCCTCAAAAGCCTCACAAAATAACCATCACGCCAACAAGACAGGCATAGGAATTCCTACCCTCGCGTTGCTCGGTCGGAATCCCATCCTTAGACGTTGGCAGAAATTAATAATGGACCCTATCCTCAAATTCACCCTCGGAACAATAGTGGTATTCGCCACTTCGTATTTTTCGGCAATGCTAGCAACCAAAAGAGCCTACAAAGAAAAATGGTGGGAACATAAACAAAAAGCTTATTCGGATGTTATCGAAGCCTTGTATGATCTTTTGGATGTCAGCACTTCAAAGTTTGATGAACTTGTCACTGGTCAAGATCTCAATGAAAAGGAAACGGAAGAGTTAGAAAGAAAAAGAGTAAAAGCATATTTATTCCTCAGCAAATCGATTGATCTGGGAGAATTTTTCATTTCCCAAAAGTCGGTTGGAATACTCCAAGAGATGAGAAAAAAACATGGAAATCTAAGGAATGAAGCAGATAGTGCTTTCGAGTATTTGGACTCCGAAATCGGACATTACAAGAATTACATAGATCAGTTTTGTAGATGTGCCAAAAAAGATTTAAAAATATGAAAGCCAACAAGGCGGGTATGTGAATGCCTTACAGCTCCGCTTTCAGGCATCCCCATCCCTTGACGTTATAGAGAAAAATGATGGATAAACCCAAAGAATCTGATTGGAAGCTTTTCCGCAAGATGGTGCCGGATCTGAGGGAAAGATATTTGAAGGAAAAGAATAGGGATTTGTTGGTGCTTTTGACCGACCCTGAAAAATCACCAACAGAGCAATTCTGGAACACTGCTGAAAAAATAGAAAAAGAAGAAAAGATATTGGTGATGTGTCTGGACGGTCATTCACGTTCCAAAATGTTCGAATTCATGCTTCGGATGATCCAACACAAATTAATGAAAGAAAGTGATTTGGAAGGGTTTTCTGATGAGCTCAAAGAACGTTTGAAACGAGTTTTAGAAATATGAACCAATACTATAACAAGGCAGGCGAGAGGAATTGCTGCCCCGCTCCGCGTGTCATCAATCCCTCCCTTTGACGTTGTGCAGATAGAATGAATTTTAACTCAAAAGACCTCAGTTGGACTCCGAAGGAGAAAACAGCAAGCATACTCCAAAAAGTAAGTATGGCAGGACTTTTGATTTCTTTGGCATCAACGATTCATACGTGGAATCTCGAAAGTGAAGATCAATTGGGGATATTGAATATTTCGGTGTTTATCCTTGTTTTTCCACTTTTCTTTGGAGCTATGGCCATTCTTCAAAAAAGAAAAGAAGGAAAATATAAAATGGATTGGACCAAGGTTTTGTTTAAGTATTTACCGAGTTCGGCAATCCAAAGCTTTCATGTCTTCTCATGGATAATTGTTCTCTTTATCGTATGGGTCATGATTGCCAACCGAAGAGATTACCCGACATTTGGGATCAGTGAAATGATAGGATTTTCACTCATTCCTTCGATGTTTTTCGCAACCTGCACCATGGCATACTGGTCAGCGAAAAACGAATCAAAGCACAACAAGGCACTTGGAGAGAATTCTGAACCGCTCCGCGATTCAGAATCCTCCAGTTCGACGTTGTAAAATGAAATATGAAGAAACTCCTTCTCATATTCATCACGGGATTAGTTTTCATCGCACTCGGATTTTGGGGATGGAATGAGGGAAACACATGGGGATATCGAAAGGCTCTTCCTAGGTCTGCAGAAGAAATAAATGAATTGGCTTTGCAACCTGGTTTCATCCCAGATTACTCCTACTTTCTAAAAGCAAAAATTAAAGAAAAAGAGTTTTTAAAGTATGTAGAAAAGTATGACTTAAAACCGTTCCCAGAGAACACTGAGAGACCCGAGGAGTATAAATTTTGGTTCGGAACAGAAGATATCGAAAAGAGCTGGTGGACACCTAGTCCCCATAGCGTAGGATCATACATAAAAAGAGATGATTCTATGTTTATGTGCGCCAAATATGAAAACGGATATATTTATTTCAAAGCTATCAGAAGTTAGTTATAACAAGGCAGGTATAGGTATTTCGAGTAGCTGCGCTCCTCGAAATCCCATCCTTTGACGTTGGAAAACAAAAAATGAAATACCTCATCCTCATATTGATAATTCCTTGGTGGATCCTCGGATATTTCATAACGGAAAAGGTAGTTAAAGTAAAAGGTCCATGTGAATCTCTAGCCTCATGCAGTATCACCGCTGCTCTATTGTATCCATTGTTCTGGCCACTTACGATCCCAGTGGATTTCCTAATGACCAAACTCGGGTATTCGGAATACTCGGAAAAAGAAAAACAAAGAATGGAAACATTGGAACGCGAAGAAAAAGAGTCACAGAATCAGGAAGAAAACAAGAAGAGAAAAATTAAAGAATTAATTGGAGGAATCGCCTGCGTGATCACCGATTTGAAGCCAGTTGGACAGATCGAGCATCAAGGGAGGAAAATCCAAGCCAGAAGTGAAATTGGGTTCATCCAAAAAGGTAGCGAAGTTACTATAACATCTTTCAATGGCCTCGAATATTTAGTAAAAAAATCAAATTCCAACAAGGTCGTCGAGAGGAATTCCTACTCGCTCCGCTCCTAGGAATCCCTCACGTTGACGTTGTAAAAACAAATAAACAAATGATTCGAATATTTCCCATCACATTAATGATTCTCCTTTGTTCAGGTTGTATGACTGTTACAAGGGTTTCGGAAGGTAGAAGCAAATACCGGAAAAGCCCCGAATTCGAAGGAGTTTTTTACACAAATGACTCTTTGGACAAGAAAGTGGAAATATTGGAATCAAGAGTTCCTAGTTCACCTTCTAATTGGCGAGATTATTCAAACAATGCTTGGGCCAAGGTTGAAATGATAATTGATGAAGAAGGAAACCCCACTCAAATTCAATCCACGAAGGCAACTGATCTATTAGTTGCTAAAGCCGCTGAACGATGTTTGGAAGACTGGAGCTTCGCTCCCGGAATAAAGGGAGAAAAAGAAGTAAAGAGTCATCTACTAGTAGAATTGGATTTCTCCTCTAGAATGAATCGATTGAGAAAACTAAACAATGGTGAATACAAGGATACACCTGTCATCATAATACACCAAACTTATTGGGGAAGTTACTAAGAATTACAACAAAACAGTCCGTGTGAATTGCTTACCCCTCCTTCGTCGGGCCGCAATCCACGACTTCGACGTTGTGCAAAAATAATTTCCAATTAATGAAATACAAAATAATAACACTACTCATATCCACTATAGTCCTTCAGGTGAATGCCGCAGACGTGCATTCAATCACCGAAATTTCATATGAAAAAAGTGAAACATCGTTTGATTACGACATTCACACCTCATATGTAGATCGAAAAATTTTCGATGCAGGCGATATAGAAAGCACAATCGGAAAATTTGAATCATCGTATTATTTTAGTGGAAGGCAAATTGTAGGTCCATGGGACCAATTTAAATATATTGATCCATCAAGTTATATTTCCATTTCTCACTCAGTCATCGAGAAAGATTTCAAGAATCTAGCTTCTGATCTCATCTATTATTATGGTTCCAAGTATTGGGAAAAGCAGGATTACAATAGTTCGAATATAAGTGGAAGATACTATTTTCGAAAGCTTTTCGCAGGCGGTGGATTGATCCACAGTAGTTTTGATGACTCTACTCTCGGCAATCTAGAGTTAGGCATGCTATTTTTTGAAAAATTGGAGCTTGGGGCAATAGGGAATGAAACAGAAGGTAATGAATATGACTTTTCAGCATCTCTTCGATATGAACACAAAATAAATGAAAAAAGTTTTATTGGGGTTTCAGCTCTGATCAGCGAGAATTCAGAAAGTTCCTACCTTGCCTTGAAGTATTTCCTAGCAATTCAAGATCACTATTACCTATCGAACGAAATTTTGCTTTCCGAAAAATCGTGGAAAGTGAAATCCAGTTTTTACTTCAACAAGAGACTTTCGATGTCATTGGGATACGCGAATGATAACAATCTATCAATGATAGGTGCTAGATATTTCATCACCAATAATTTCTCACTCTCAATTCAACATTCCAGCGATTTCGAAGATTACTACACTTCGAAAGCCAGTATCAGCGCGCAATTCTAGGCACAACAAATCAGTGCGATGAACGGCGTAAACGCCGTCATCGACTTCGACGTTGATATGGTTGGGTGTTGTCAATAGGGAAACAGAGGTTCTCTCCATTATTTTCAATGGTTTTTTCATGGTATTTAGACTGTGTCATTGAAGCCTTTGCAGGAGCTCGTTCTACCTGCGAAACACGATGATTGATTCTGCTGATATGCGCGTATTGGTTAACGCCTTTTATTTAGACATCGTAGGCAGGGCCGCACCCTAGTTAACAACGGTGGTTACATTTCAATCAAATGCAATTGATTGAAATGTAGTCATTCATAACGTCATCGCGGATTGCCAATCTCATGTATCTCAAGCTCCTGTAAAGGGTTCAATGATTGGGTGAAGTGTTTTTAGCAGTTCACCGCAGCCTTTCGGTAAATGTCCCAGATAAAACCGATCAACTCACGGGCGATTGCCACAGTGGCGGTGTTTCGGTTTTTTCCTCGGTTCACCAGTGTCCAGTAGCGTTTGAAAAGTCGCACTTGTGCATTCCATGCGATTTCCTTGATCTCGGCACTGATGCCTTGTTGTCGACGACTGAGGTTCTGGCTTATCTTAGGTGTGTTTTTGTAATGTTGTGCACTTTCAACAAGGAAGCTACGCGCATGGGAGTTTCCGGCTTTGGTGATCGCTCCCTGTCGACGCTTTTCTGAGCTAGTGTATTCGGTGGTAATCACTCCCAGAAACGCCATGAGTTGGCGTGGACTTTCAAAACGGCGGATGTCTCCCAGTTCCGAGACCAGCACCACCGCCGTTAGCTCCTTGATTCCTTTGAGCGATTGCAAAGACTTGACCACCGGTTCCCATTTCCAGCCCTTTACAACGGTACTGATCATGACATCGTAGCGATCGATTCTGTTGCCAATACCATCCATGTGCATGAGCATTTCCTCGAGCACCATTTTATGCGAAGGATCCTCCATTCGTAGTTCGCGTAGATAGTTCAGATGAGAAGCTGTCCAGGAGGTTTTCATCCGATACTGATAACCGTGCCGCAATAAGAACGCTTTGATTCGAAAGCGGGCTGCCATCAGGTCTTGTCGACTATCTGTGCGCGCCCGGCACAAATCACGAACTGCTTCATCTTTGCTATCGGGGATGTGGATGCATTCGAGTTCACCACTTCGATGCAAACGCGCCAGCATCAATGCATCCCTTCGGTCCGTTTTGATCTTGTCACCGCTTTTCTTGGGGATGCGCGATGGGGCCACCACCGTGCACGCTATCGCTGGTTTGCGGCTGGCAAAGTAACGGTAGAGCACAAATCCGCAAGGGCCCGCTTCATACACAAAATCCAGTTCACAGTCAGGATGGTTTTTGCGCAGTTTGCACACCAGCCGTTTGATCGAATGCAGATCGTTGCTGATACTTCCGTAGCTTAACACTTCGCCCTTACGGCCAGGTAAGGCAAGGGCCACTTCGATTGCCTTTTTGTGGACATCCAGTCCTACATAGATAACATTTTCGTTCATGAGTTTGTCTCCTCTTTGTTGTTTATCGTATTTCATACATAAACAGGATGGCTCTGTTCCGGATTTTTTCCGGTCTAATCCTCGTTTTATGGAGACAAACTCTACTTTCCCTCTCTTCACCCAACCATAATGCCTAGACACTATGAATACTATTACAGATTCGATTGTTTCCTTAAATTCTGCTTGGCCAGAGATTCAGCGAGAGTGTTTAAGCGTTTTGGGCTCTGAATTGCACTATCAAGCTATGATTTATTACCATCTTCGTTTGACTGGAGGTGTTCCCATTGCTCAAGTTGGGATGAATGTAAAAATGTATATTACTAATCCAGCATCAGCGTTGTTTCGCAGATTAGATGAACGTAAACATAAGGATTATAGGGGTGGGTTTGAGCCGATTCCTGATGTTGCGATTTTTAGATCTGGAGTTGAGGGCGATTGGAGACGCAGAAACCATGAGAAGACAATTATCGAGATGCTTATGGCCATAGAAGTGAAAGCATCTGAGCGAAAAGATTCTAGGTTACAACCTAGTGAGATTATATTTGATATTCAAAAGCTCGCTGCTCATCGAGAAGAGGCTATACATTTAGGTTCTGATTTTGTTCCGGTCATGTTGATTATTGATTCTGCGTTGAATTATCGAGAAAGAATGACTGAGTCATCATTGGAAACGTCAATGAAAATGGCTGAAGATATGGATGTTCGTTTTATGTATTGTTCGCGTGATATTAACGTGAATACACTGAATCCAGTCTAACAAGGCAGGCATGGGAATTCTGAACCCTGCCGCGATTTGAACACAAAATTTTGATTGTGAACACATTACATCGATATCACGTAACTGTTCTGGTTCAGAATCCCATCCTTTGACGTTGTAAAATGAAATATGAATGAAGAAAAACCCAAGAAACGGAATTTATCGAAATACTGCATGGCCGGGTCTTTAGTATTGATGATCGTCCTTGCAAAACTCGAATTGATAGAGGGAATATGGGTACAAGGAATAGTTGTAATTGGAGTATTTGGTCTATTGATTTTTACTCTGATCAGAGTGCTTTCTGGGGATTTTGGACCGGAAAAAAAAGGGAAATAAGACGCTTAGCTATAAAAACCAATCCTCTGCAGAAAAATTATAGATATTTGCCCCACAGACGTTGAACCTCCACGAACAAAAACAATAAGATTACAACAAGGCAGGCATTGGAATTCTGAACCCTTCCGCGATTTGAACACTTATTTTGATTATGAACATGTTCCATCGATATCACTTCCCTGTTCTGGTTCAGAATCCCATCCTTTGACGTTCTCAAAAGAAATAAAAATTAGACAAAAAACACCGAACACGTATATTGAAATCATGAACGTTCAATTTGTCACAAACGAAGCCGGAAAAAAGACTGGCGTATTGTTGCAGATGTCCGAATACGAGAAATTAATAGAAGACGTAAAGGACCTCGCTGTCGCAGCAGAACGTAGGGATGATGAGAAAGTATCTCACGAAGATTTTTTGAATGAATTGCGCGAAGATGGAATCCTACAAGATTGAATGGCGCAAATCTACGAAGAAAGATCTTAGAAAGATACCTCCTCAACAGGTAAAAAAGATAATTTCCTCAGTCGAGACTTTGGGCTCAGACCCATTTCCTCCAGGAAATACGAAACTCACAGGAAGTGAATTTACCTATAGGATTCGAGTCGGAGATTATCGTGTCGTTTACGAAGTTCGTGAACTCGAAATTTTAATTGAAGTCGTTCGGGTTCGGCACAGAAAAGATGTTTACCGAAAATAATCAGACGAGAACAAAACAGTGCGTGTGAATTGCTTCCCCCTCCTTCGTCGGGCCGCAATCCACGACTTTGACGTTGTCCATATAGAAATGACCAAAGTGATCATTTGAAGGAATAAAAATGACTGAGTGTAAATACTACGACTTCAATATAGGCAGACTCTGGGATGCTATAAACGTGCAAAGAGAATCAAGAGGCCTATCCCAGAAACGGATGATGGATGAGATAAATGCCGTGAATAACCAAATCATTCCAATGAGTCTGGAGACGGTAACGGGTATGGTAGCGAGGAACAACACTACATGCCAACATGCTCTCCATATGTGTCGATGGCTTGACAGGACTCTAGAGAGTTTTCTAGACGATGTGCAAGAAATCCAATCTTTTCAATTTCCTAAAAAGGGGCGGCTCTATTGGAGTATGCCAGCACTCGCAAAAGCCGTAAGAAATCAGAAAGAAAGTCAGAAATTGACGTGGACGCAGATCGCCCAAGAACTTGAGTGCTCTCAAAAGCAGGTGAGTAGTCTACATAAGACAACCTATGGAATTAGCATTCACTTAGCCATGAGGATCACACAGTGGCTCAAACAAACTTCAGTCGAATTTATTTGTGAACGGCACAGCTAAATCATCACATGAAAGAAGATCTAACCTGAATTTCAAATACTGAAAACCATTTACGAGTATACTTTGAATTGATGCATCACCTGCACTAACATTCGAAAGAAGTAGTTATAACAAGACGGCGGAGAGGAATGCCGAGTAGCTCCGCTACCCAGCATCCCTCACCTCCACGTTCTCAAAATAATGAAATAATTGATCATTCTCCTTCATGGCTCTACAATGAAATCATCACTCACCCCGATTCTGCAGATATGAAAATAGATGAAGAAAAAATAGACGAAATCGTCCTGGCTCTACTACATTTGACGAGTTTTGATGACGGAAACGGTCCAAGAGCGTGGAAGGGACAAGATTGGGATGTGATGGATCGTTTACACAAAAAAGGATTCATTGGGGATCCCAAAGGAAAAGCGAAATCAATCTGGTTTACAGATGAAGGATTTCAGAAATCAAAAGATCTATTCAAGCAGCATTTTGAAATAAACAAATAGACGAGAACAAGACGCTGGAGAGGAATGCCGAGATCGCTCCGCTCTCTCAGCATCCCTCAGCTCGACGATTGGAGAAAAAATTTGAAATTGATTTAAGTATCACTAAAGTATCACTCATGAAAACTGAACTGGTCACCACTTTAAAAAGAAAAGCCACACAAATACTCAAAGAGGTAAAAGAAAGTAAGGAGCCTGTTTTGATTACGGAACATGGTCTACCTTCAGTCTATCTTGTTGATGCCGAGGATTTTGAAAGAAAAGAAGAAAAGTTGAAACTACTCGAAGGATTAGCCAGAGGTGAAGCGGCATTCCGTGACGGTCGTGTTGTTTCTCACACTGAAGCAAAAGAAAGAATGAAAAGATGGCTGAACTAGTCTGGACCCTCCCTTGCCTCGAAAACCTCGACGAAATTGCAGACTACATTGCACTCGATAACCCCGAGGCAGCCAAAAATTTGATTAAAAGGATATTCTATGAAGCAGAGACACTTTCTGGATTTCCGTCATCTGGAAATGTTCCTCCAGAGTTACAAGGAACTTCATATAGAAGAATTGTCGTTCCTCCAGTGAATGCTTATTACCGAATCGACGGAGATAAAATGGTTATGATTCATGCTCGAAGAGCTGAACGTTATTTTTCAGTCGAGGACCTCCAAAACTATGACAAATAAAGCAACCTCCAACAAGACAGGTATGGGAATGCCTTACAGCTCCGCTTTCAGGCATCCCTCACGTTGACGTTATAGAGAAAAATGATGGATAAACCCAAAGAATCTGATTGGAAGCTTTTCCGCAAGATGGTGCCGGATCTGAGGGAAAGATATTTGAAGGAAAAGAATAGGGATTTGTTGGTGCTTTTGACCGACCCTGAAAAATCACCAACAGAGCAATTCTGGAACACTGCTGAAAAAATAGAAAAAGAAGAAAAGATATTGGTGATGTGTCTGGACGGTCATTCACGTTCCAAAATGTTCGAATTCATGCTTCGGATGATCCAACACAAATTAATGAAAGAAAGTGATTTGGAAGGGTTTTCTGATGAGCTCAAAGAACGTTTGAAACGAGTTTTAGAAATATGAACCAATACTATAACAAGGCAGGCGAGAGGAATTGCTGCCCCGCTCCGCGTGTCATCAATCCCTCCCTTTGACGTTCTCAGAATGAAATATTGACGTTTTAACGTTATAGCGTTATATTTCCATCCATGAAAAGAGCGACAATATATTTTGAAGAAAACCTTCACACTGCTCTGAAAATCAAAGCAGCAGAGGTTTCCACATCTGTATCCGATTTGGTAAATGAAGCCATTAAGGAAGTTTTTTCAGAGGATCTCGAAGACCTTGAGGCTTTTGAAGATAGAAAAAATGAAGAAACGATAGATTTTGAATCATTCCTCAAACAGCTAAAAAAAGATGGCAGCATATAAAATTGAGATCCGGAAGTCTGCTGCCAAAGAATTGCAAAAGATAAAAGGAAAGGATCAAGACCGGATCATCCTCAAAATCCGAAGCTTGGCTTCCGATCCCCGTCAACCAGGGTCAAAAAAATTATCAGGAGAAGAAAAGTATCGGATCAGACAGGGCGATTATCGAATTTTATACGAAATCAAAGATGAAATCATCGCGGTCGTTGTCGTAAAAATCAGACATCGGTGAGAAGTCTACAGAAAATTAAGAAGCTAACAAAACAGTTCGTGTGAATTTTTTACCCGCTCCGCGTGTCATCAATCCCTCCCTTTGACGTTCGCAAAAAAATAAAAATACCCACAATTTATAGAAGTTCACCCAAAATAGTACACGAAGAGAGGATTCAACAGATCTCATGCGAGCATGAGATACTTGTAGGTAGATGATACGGGTGCTTATTTAAAAAACTGAACAAACGGACTTTGAATGATGATCGTTTGGCAGTTGCCGAACTAGAAAACGCTCCGAAAAACCGGAGTTGAAAAACTGTGAAAAGCGCAGGCATAAAGCTCTTCATTGCCGCTGCGAAGCAGCGTTATGTAGGCTGAAGGCCTTTTAGTCCGGCTCCGCCGGAAGATGTTATTCTATTCAGTCGTTGAAACAATAAATGGGATGAGGTGGGGTATCCGATGCTCGCATCGGATTATTCGTGTATTGAATTAAACGCTAATTAGGGTGGTTTCCCAGTTGTTCCATCAACTGGGCAATGTTGCTGACATGGTCTGCCATTCGCTCGATGATTTTGGAAATTAGCGCGAGCTCAAATAGTATTTTAGCATGCTCTGGATGCTGTTGGGCTTGAGCGATGAACCCGACTAAATTGCTATCATTGCATTGATCGATCCGCTTATCCATTTCACACACTTTGGTGATCACATCCATGTCGGGTCGAAGAATCATGTCCTTTGTTGAATCGAGCATTTCAAGGGTGATCACAGCCATTTCCTCGATACTAAGCAGATTTACTTCAAGCTTCCCTTCGGAAAGAATTCGTCTGCTTCGACGAGCCACACTGCGGGCACCATCTCCAATTCTTTCGAAATTTGCAGCCGCTTTGATCGCTACCAAAACTTGTCGCAAATCACCAGCGACAGGAGAGCGGAGGGAAATGTATTTAACAGATTCATTCTCGATGTCGTCTTCGAGAAAATCGATTTCTTCATCCATCTCCACTGCTCTTTCGCAATCAAGAATGCTCTCATTTAACAATCCTCGCATTGCCGTCTTAAAGGCTTCTGTCGTTCTTTCTCCCATTAGAATCAATCGCGAACGAAGGTTTTCAATTTCTGTGTAGTAGTGACGGATCATAACAACAAATGCGAGGTGATCTATTTGGATAAACTAATTTGAAGTGCATTCATCCATAAACACCACAGTGCCGCCTATCACTCTCGAATTCAACTTGTTTAGTGTCAATTTACTGTCGCAAACCACGGGGTGAGGTTACGATTCAGTCACAAATTGGGACTAGGGAATGGCTCGAAATGCCAACGTTGAAGGTTTCTGTGCAAAATCCATGCAGCGCAAGGCGACATGTGTTTTGGTTGAGAAAGGCATATCACTGAACAGACGCCGCTTTTTTTATTATGTGCAATGCAAAGCGCTGCTAAGAAAAATACCCGTTCATCGCGAAAAGAGGAAGAGCCTTTAGATGGAAACAAAAAACCCGCACTGGAAATCAGTGCGGGAATGAAAAAGAGTTGGTTCCTAATTACCGGATATGGATAAAATATCCTATATACCGATTTTTGCTTTGAGATCGTCCTTGGAAGTCATTCCGACGATTTGTGTGTCCACGGCGCCGTTCTTGAAAACAAGGATCGTGGGAATGGCACGGATTCCAAATTTGTTTGCAAGTTCGCTGTTGTTATCGACGTTTACTTTGCCGACTTTCACTTTGCCAGCTTCTTCGACTGCGAGTTCTTCCAGAATTGGGGCGATTGCTTTACAAGGTCCGCACCACGGAGCCCAGAAGTCGACAACAACGGGAACACCACCGGCAGCGATGGTGGCTTCAAAATTAGCGGAAGTGAGTTCGATAGTGTTTTCTGACATTTGTCTTTGGCTAGTGAATTATGGGTGAATGTGTTTAGAAATTGGTGCAACCTTGAGAGTTTGTATGATTTGGCAGACTCCGATCATAGGTGCAGGAATGTTAAAAGCATAAAGCTAAGTGCGACAACTGCAATCGCTGTATCAAAAAAGAGTCGTTGCCCCATGGAAGTGTTTTTGGACTTCCGAGAGAATTCTGCTGCCTCTGGGGATACGATACTGTTCTTGAAATCGGGTTCTCCAAGTTGCGTCCGAACTGTGGCTTTTGACGCCGGGCTTTTAATGACTCTCGGGTGCGGTGTTGGAGAAGATGTCGATGCTTGAACTGGCTTGGCACCCGTGCTCGAACGACGGACGACGACGGGGCCTTTTGAAGACGAGGGAGTTGCAGTTCGAGAAACCATGACCTTTCTGTTCCCACTTTGCGAGGAAGCAGAAGGTTTTTTGGGAAGATTGCTGCCTTCGCTTTCTTTCATGCCTGAGAATGTTTCATGACCAGATCCCGGATCTCTTCTTGTTCGGCAGTGTGGATATTTTTCCCCTTTCTTGAGAGATCTTCCACTGTTTTCATCGCCGTTTCCGTGAGTTTGTCGTGGGTTTCTTCGGAACCACCAACAATGGAAAAATCCTCCGCACGGGTGATTCGCTTGTGCCCATCATTGTTATCTAGGCCAAGTCCGACGAGATGTGATTTGGGTTGTGGGTGTGCTCTCTCCATTGTAGTAGGCTTATGCTTTTGCTAAAAATATCAAGTTTTGATTTCCGATTGCAGAATGCGTGATGGAACTAAATGACTGCTGAACATTCAATATCGGCGAAGGCCTGGTGTTGTTTGATGCGCAATTTCCGGGTTCTCGTTAGTTCCAATAGTGCAAGAAAAGTAGTCACCACAGTAACTAAGCTGGAAGCGGTTTCAAAAAGTTCCGAGAAAAGGAAGTTGGGGTGAATTTTGATATGTTTGAGAATGTGATCCATGCGGTCAGCTACGGTGATGGGCTCATCATCGATTTCACCGTAATTCATTTTTTCGGCTAAGCGTAGGTAAACTTGATTGATCACATCCCAGAGATCGATGCGATCGATGCTTTCGAGGGGTCTTGGATTGGTGGGAGCATCTTCGTTTTTAACGATGCGATCTACGAGTTGGCTGCGGTTTTCGATGCGTTCTTCAATTTCGCCCGCAAGTTCCTTGTATCGGCGGTATTCCAGCAATTGTTGTACGAGCTCCCACCGAGGGTCGCTGTCTTCGTCCGAATCGTCCTCGTCGACGATTTGTTCCCTGGGAGGTAGCAGCATCCGGCTTTTGATGTACATGAGGGTGGCAGCCATCACAAAAAAATCACCCGCGATTTCGAGACTGAGTTTCTCCATTTGATCGAGGTAGGAGATATACTGGGAAGTCACAGTCTCCATCGGGATATCGTAGATATCGATCTCGTTCTTCCTAATAAGAAAAATCAACAAGTCCAATGGTCCTTCAAACACTTTTAGTTTGATGGCCAATTCATTGGGATCCAACGCTGATTCGTTATGGGTTGCCATAGTTTTCGGAAGAGCCCTCTACCTTCGGTAAGTTTGTGGGTGATTTCAAGGTTTTTGAAACCAGGATTACACTGTAATCGTCTCAGGGGGACATGCACGCACCTTTGTTCCTCTTCACTACAGGCTTTATGACGGCGTTTTGTGAGCTATTTGATCGGATTGCATCATTATTTTGGAGTAAAATCAGAGTAAATAATTCTGCATTATAAATATTTACTTAATGAATTCAGCGATTTGACGTTACTGGTTGGACATCAAATTGAATTCTATGAAAAACATAACATTATCTATTAGTAGTCTCCTGTTGTTCGCAGCTTCATCGCTCTTTGCAGGCGCACCAAAACCATCCACATGGTGACTCCAGTATTGTCAGGCCAAGACAAAGTGGGATCTGAGACCATTCATGTCGTAGCCTCAGTCAATAAGTCAGGTTACGTAACTGGATCAGTTGTTGAAAACAGTGATAACGCCAAAGTTAATCGTTCTTTGCAGGCTGCTGTGAGTGAATGGCGATTTGCTCCTGCGAAAAAAGAGGGAGTAGCCTTCGATTCGAAAGTACGAATCCCGTTCAATTTCAGCGATGGAATGATTTATACTAAAAAGCAAAGCGCTAAGGATCGTGGTCCCAAAGTTGTGACGAAATCCGCTCCAACTCGTCCTGATAGTCTCAAAAATATCAGAGGGTATGTAAATGTGAAGGTAGCAATTGATAGCGAAGGCTCGATTGTTGATACAAGTGTTGATTCATCCAGTCACGTGGAACTAGAAGAACCTGTTATCTCAGCCCTTAGCGGTTGGAGTTTTAAGCCAGCTTTAGAAAATGGTGAAAAGGTGGCTTCGACTGCGATGATTCCTTTCAATTTCAGAGGTGAAAAAGGTTACAAAAATGCGGCAACAGTTGCGGTAATGGATGATCGTGAAGTGAAGGTTCTACGATCTACCTTCCCGAAATTTTCTAAGACAGATATTGCTCAAGGAGCCAAAACAGTTGTTCAGTTGACCGTCGATGAAAACGGATATGTTGCGGATGCAGAGGTTATCGACAGCAACAGTGAAGTTCTTTCAGCTCAGGCATTGGATGCAATTTATGAATGGAAATTCCGCCCAGCAGTAAGGGACGGAAAAAAAGTGGCCGCTAAAGTTTCTCAGGTGTTTGTTGTAACTGATGGTGTTGTTCCTTCGGAAAACCGTGTAACTGACAGCAACGCTGTTGTTGTAAAAAAGAGCATGCCGCACATTCCTGAAACCTTAAAGGGTGTTCCCGCATATGTAGCGGTAAAGCTTGGTGTCGATGAAAACGGAAATATCACAGACGCGTCTATCCACGAATCGACGCAAGCTGCGATGAACGAAAGTGCTTTAACTGCGGTTCAAAAATGGCAGTTCAAAGCCGCGAAGCGTGAAGGAAAATCAATTCCATCCAAGTTGATCGTTCCATTCGTATTCAACGGTTACTCTTCATAAGTAGATTCTTAACATTTCAAAGGCATCCTGGTTGTAGACCAGGATGTCTTTTTTTGTGTACAAAAGCTCGCTATCGAAAATTCGGATCCAAGGTAAGTGATTACGACCCGCTTCTACCGAGTCGATTGCCATTTCATCTAAATCGATTGAAATACAACCGCAGAATCCCCCTGTTGATTCGTCCCAAAAATGGGAATTTGCGTGTTCCTTCGCTGGGATCGATGAACGCGAAGAGTGAGGAGATAAATAGTGATGAGGTTTTTGAGATGTTTTATCTCTCTGTTAATCAGAGGTTTAGGTTTTGTTTGATGTAAGTTGGCATGAAAGATGGATTAGTAGAGGCACAAACAACATCACGAACATCATCATTAACAACCATTCATTAACCGCAAAAAATCACTGCCATGACATTCATCATCATCACTTCATTCGTCGTTCTCGCTCTTGCTGCAATTGCTGCTCAGGAATTGAAACAAAGTTCATCTGTGTGAACGGTTAAGATTTCTGAAATCAAATTTGAATTATCAAAAATGTAGATAGTATATAAACAACAAAATCAAAAAGCCGAGGTTTGCTAAGTCCTCGGTTTTTTTGTGCAAACATGGATCCAAAAAATGAGACAATCCCTGGGTTGGATGATCAATAGGGAGGGATCAGGTAACCGGGTTCTGATGGAAGTGGAATCCCGGCAGTCTTGTATGGATATCGCTAAAACCGTGCTGTTTTCACTTTAAGCTCGAAACGGGTTTCGTCGTTTCGCGTGGAGCCTTGGCGAAGGTTAACGCTGAAATAGAGATCCCAGTAGTTGGCTATACCGAATTGAAGGCCGTAGGTCTGCTCGAAAAATGAAGATTCCTTTACATCAAATCCGACGGAACTCACGAAGCGCACATTTTCAAAGACTTTGTAGCGGAAATCAAAAAGGTATTGTTGCAGATCGTTGCGAATGAATTGGGTGGCGAGATCCAGATCCCAAATATCGCCGTCAATCAATTGTATCCGTGCGAATAAATCCGACAACTCGAAGGGGTCCATATCGAATCGGGATTGAAGGTCGACTCGTAACCAGTACGCGGGTTTGAGGGTGAGGTTAGCCGCCAGTAGGCTTTGGTTATCTTCCCAGGGATCTTCTGGCATAAAGAGATCGTGGTAGAGGTCAAAACTGAACAGTTCCCGGGCAGAACCGTTTTTACGTCGAGCGATGATGGAGTTTAGCAAGCCGACACGGATGAGGGAGTGGGAGTCGAGATCATCTAGCTGAGAGTTGGCGGTGAGATCGATGTCATAAACGCCGGTTCGGAAAATCTCGGCTTCGATGGGAAGGGCTCGATAGCGGTTGGACCCCGATCGTTCGATGCGACGGAATTGCACGGTGGGTTTCAGAATATGACGGATGCCGTGAATGTTCCAGATTTCATTTTCGATTGCCCATTCTCCGTAGGTGTGGGCGGTGAGATCAAACCCTGCTTCAACATGGGTGAAACCAAACTGAGTGTCGTCAGAGCTCCAGTCACTATAGTAAAGGTGCTGCACAGTTGCTTGAGGGGTGAAATCGAGCCAACTCGAAAGTGCCAAAGGATAGAGTAGTTGGTAATATGCGCGAAAACGAGTGTGTTCGAGGTCTTCAAACTCATTTGGGTCGCTGTTGCGCATTTTTGCGCCAGCAATCTCAGCGGAATGATAAAATCCGGTCTTTAAAAGAGGAGAAGGCAGTAGGCGGAGTTTGAGTTCGGGAGAGCGTTCGATTGCGTATTCGAAAGCCTCGTTGCGAAAATGATTTGCCAGCGTCAACGCGACTGGACCCCATATTCCATTTAGTTCCAAAAAGCTCTGCGGCTGCTGGATGGATCGGAATTTTCCGGTCGCAAAGTCACGCAGAATTTCAGAATCGGACCAGCGCTCGAATTGGCCAAGGATCTGTACCGAATTGCGATATTGGTGTAAGTATTCGAAATCGACAAAATGGCGTTCCCCGTCGATAGATTCGTCAAGAATATCAAATCCCAAATTTCCATTATCGCGGATGTAACCTGTCTCAAGCTTGGTCACAATATGATGTCCGGATTTCAGGTCTGCTTCGAGGTTGAATCCAGGTCCAACGAGCACTCCGCGTTCGCTGTAGAAATTGAAATCTGTAAAGAATTTGCGCTGATCGCTGGGCTGGTAGGTCGGGCGAAGTTCGATGTAGGTTCCAATATCTCCACTATAACCTGCCCCTCCTGAGATACTGAACACCGGACGCCGTAGGTGGTGTTTATAGTACGGCCAATAAAAGAACGGCACCGGACCGAGTTGCAGGCGAACTCCGCGCAGGATAACCGCTTCATCCCCTTGTTTTTCGATGGATCTGGCATGTCCTTGAAAAGAGAGTTTTTCGGGTTCTCCGATAAAAAAATGGGCATTTTTTGCCGTTAGGTCTTCCTGCTGTGCGAAGAGAGAATCGCCTTCGATAAAAAGGCTACTAAACCCAACCCGGTAGTTTCCGGTGCGGATGGTTTCATTGCCAAAATCGAGGTTGAAGTCTTCGCCGATGATGCGAGCGAATCCGAATTGGATATTGGCTGTACCAGTTGGAGTGATTGTTTTGGAGATCGCGTCGAAAGTGAGGGCTTCGGTGCTAAGAACCTCGAGACGATCCGTTACTTCTGCATCTGGAGAACCAGAAAGGAAGGAATGAATGTCATTTGAATCGGATTCATTGGGATCGAGAAAAAGCTTCACTCCACCGGACGCGAATAATTCGTCGACTCCCTTCTGCCATGATACTTCAGAAGCCTTTAAATAGAACGGTGCCTGATGGATTTCAACATCACCCTCGATCACGACAGACTGGTCAGACTGATTTACTTTGATTTCTCCAGTGTTGGATATCTCAACCGGGCCGGACTGGGACCAAAGTAAGCTTTGGCAGAGTATCGCGGCCAATAGAATGAGAGGTGTGATGGAACGAATTGAAATCACTGGTTATTGAATACACACCATTTGTCGAAACCGTCAAAGTGGAAATTCATGGATTTTGACAACATTTCTTCGGATGAATAAGCAGAGACTGTTTAGCACGATCCCTTTAATCAAAGGAAGATTCTTTGCTAAAACGTTAGATGGATTGGATTTTCTGGACTTCCGGGGTACGCTAAGGGATAATTCGTTCTTCGTCTGATTCGTCCGTTATCCGTTAATAAAGCATCATTGTGAAATTATCTGAATCCGATTTGCATCGTATCCTAGAAGGTAAACATCATGAACCGCATTCCGTTCTTGGCATGCATCCACTTCCTGATGGAAGGGGAGTTGTGGTGAGAGTTTTTCTAAAGAACGCTCACACTTGTGAGGTCGTCGACGTGGAGACGAAAGAGTCGACGAGTCGTTATCCGATGAAACGGCTGGCAGACGAAGGATTCTTTGAAGTTCTCATCAAGGACCGGAAGCTTTTCCGTTATCGCCTACGAATCGAACAATACAACGATGAGATTCGGCAGTTTTGGGATCCTTACAGTTTTCTTCCGAGTATTGATGAAAAGGGTGTTTATTATTTTTGTGAAGGCACGGACCGCCGCCCTTATTTGAAACTCGGATCTCATGTTCGGGAGATTGACGGTGTGAAGGGAGTGAGTTTTGCAGTATGGGCTCCCAGCGCGAAACGAGTGTCTGTGGTCGGAGATTTTAATCAGTGGGATGGTCGTTATCACCCCATGCGGGTTTTGGGTTCGAGTGGTATTTGGGAGATTTTCATCCCCGGACTCGTGCAAGGTTGCTATTACAAATTCGAAATTGTAGGCAAAGATCATCAGCTTCTACTGAAATCGGATCCCTTTGGTAGTTATTACGAATCTCCCCCTCATAATTCTTCGATTGTCTACGATACCGATGGATACGAGTGGACAGACAGTGAGTGGATTGCCACTCGTGAAAAGACGAACTGGCAAGAGAAGGCCATCTCAATCTACGAAGTGCATCTTGGTTCATGGAGGCGTATCGTGGAGGATGCTAATCGGGCACTTTCCTATCGGGAAGCCGCTCATGAGCTTGCGGAATACGTCAAAGAGAACAATTTCACTCATGTTGAGTTTATGCCTTTGGCGGAGCATCCTTTTGCTGCTTCATGGGGGTACCAGGTAACCGGGTTTTATGCTCCGACGAATCGATTTGGTGAACCCAAGGATTTCATGTATCTGGTGGATGTGCTCCACCAACATGGAATTGGTGTGATCATGGATTGGGTGCCTGGGCACTTCCCCAAAGACAGTTTTGCACTAGCAGAATTTGATGGTTCTCATCTTTTCGAACACTCTGACCCGCGTCAGGGGCAGCATCAGGATTGGGGAACTCTGATCTTCAATTTTGGTCGCAAAGAAGTTAAATCGTTCCTTATTGGCAGCGCCATCCAATGGATGGATCGTTACCATATTGACGGATTGCGAGTCGATGCAGTGGCTTCGATGTTGTATCTTGATTACTCTCGAAAAGATGGGGAATGGATTCCCAATCAGTACGGTGGGCGCGAAAACATTGAGGCAATCGAATTTATGCGAGAAGTGAATGACGCTGTGCATGAGGATTATCCGGGAGTTATCACAATCGCCGAAGAATCCACCTCGTTTGGTGGCGTTTCTCAACCCACCAAAAACGGTGGACTCGGATTTGATTTCAAATGGAACATGGGTTGGATGCACGACAGTCTTCGATTCTTTGAAAAAGACCCCATTTATCGCAGGTGGAATCACGACGATCTAACCTTTGGAATGGTGTATAACTATTCCGAACACTTTATGATGGTCTATTCCCACGACGAAGTGGTGCATGGCAAAGGCTCCATGATGGGGAAAATGGCCGCAGGTTCGATTACTGAAAAAGCGAGGAATCTACGGGCGCTCTATGCCTACATGTGGGCTTGGCCGGGTAAGAAGACGCTCTTTATGGGAGCTGAGTTTGGTCAGATGGCAGAATGGCACTACGATTTGAGCCTCGATTGGCATTTGCTTCAGTATAAGGACCATGAGGGCATAACCTCGTTATTGAAGGATTTGAACCATTGGTATCTTGAGCATGCCTGGCTGGGTCGGGGTGACCACGATGCGAAGGCTTTCAGTTGGATCAATTGTCACGATTCGGAGAATGGAGTCGTCTCTTTCCTTCGTTTTGGAGATTCGCCCGAACAAACTTTTGCGGTGGTCATGAACACTACTCCGGTTGGGCGCAGCCACTACCGACTCGGGTTACCGTTTGAAGGTAGCTGGAAGGAAGTCGTCAATACTGACGCTTCGGTATATGGAGGATGGGACGAAGGGAACATGGGTGCGATTCAATCGGTCAAGCGGGAGTGGGATAACCAAATCTGTTCTGCAGATGTCTATATTCCAGGTTTGACGACTCTTGTTTTCCAGTTTGAAGGCCACGCAAAAAAGGAAATCGCAGCTTCTGCCAAAACATTGGAAGTGAAGGCGAATAAAAAGTGACAATGACACGTTGAGTGGGGGCGAAAGAATCAACTGGATTGCTCGCAGGAGTTATGGCTTGCGAGCAAATGATACTACAGGCAGTTGAATGGTATCCTTACATTTTTGTGAGTCGTAACATGCGGAATTCGATGGACTGTGTTCCTTTGATTTTGGGCGAGGACAGTGTGAGTATGGAGTTTCCTTTTTTAAGATAGACGGCTCCCATTCCGTCGAGGCGGAAATCCTTTACGATCGATTCGTGGAGTTCGGAACGTGTGTAAGATTCTCCGATGGGTTTAGCGTCGTGGGCACGTAGGACGGTCCAATTGAGTTTGGAGTCGGCACAGGAAAGTTCGATTTCGCAACCCACATTTTCAGGGGCGCATCCGTACCAGATATCAACCGCATACCATCCTTCGCTCAATACGTTTACCGACCATTGGATCTGGTCTTCCTGGTGAATCCAATTCCTGAAAAATGAATCATTTGGCCAGCGGTTGGATCTTTGAATCGCCCCTGATGCGACGGCATCGCGGGCAGGGAGATAGGTCATTGAGAATTCGGGGTGCCCGATCGGAATGGAGTGAGGGTCTGTGATTTCGGATCCCATTTCCATGGTCCAGGCCTGTAGCTCTTTTTGAAGAGAGTCCTTCAATTCGGTTCTTTCGTTAGCAATGTCAGATTTTTGACCAGGATCATTGACCAAATTGTAAAGTTCTCCATCAGAGTGATATAGGTAAGATTGAGATCGGGCAGCAGTTCTTCCACTCCAATGACTGAAGAGAGTTCGCTCATCGATTGATTTTGTTGATGCGGTGTTGAAAATCGCAGGTTTCAAACTGACACCATCCATCGGGTTCGTTAGATCAAATGAGAGCTCCGCGAGATCAAACAGGGTAGGGGCGAGGTCGATCACGGCGGCCATTTTTGGAATGGATTTTGATGCTGGAATCGCTCCTTTCCAAGAGATGAAAAGCGGCGATCTCACGCCACCTTCATGCACACTTCCCTTTATTCCTTTAAGGTTTCCATTCCACCGGTTCCCATTGGGTCCATTGTCTGATAAGTAAACAATGATGGTGTCTTCCATAGCACCTGCTTCTTGCAGAAAATCCACAATTTTCCCCACATTGACATCAATGTTCTCGACCAGCGCTAAGGCTGCCCTGGTATGGTCCTCATCTTCATTCTCCGCGTCTGTTCCGGCAAGTTGCAGATCAAGATTCTTGTAATTATCCCAAAGTGTTTCGGGCACCTGCATTGGGGAGTGGGGTGTGTTGAAGGACAGAATAGTGAAAAATGGAATGTTTGCATGTAAAGATGCTTCCATGAAACCGATGGATTTTTGAGTGAATACATCGGGTAAAAATCCTGGAGCTGTGGTTGTGGCTCCATTGTGGTCAATCATGGCATCGAAATAGAGACCCCAGTGGCCTGAAGTGAACCCATAGAACTGCTCGAATCCTCTACCGAGGGGATGATAGGGATATTGTGAACCGTTGTGCCATTTTCCAAAAAGACCTGTACGGTAGCCTGCGCTCTGCAGATAGTTAGCGATCGTCACTTCATCGAGATCGAGTCGCTCATCTCCCTGGCTAGTACCTCTAATCCCACCCCGAAGGGCGTACCGTCCCGTGAGCAACTCCGCACGAGTTGGCGAGCAAACGGGCTCGACGTAGAATCGATCGAAACTGACTCCGGATTTGGAGAGTTGATCAAGGTTGGGTGTTTGGAAATTTAGATTCCCATGACAGCTTAAATCTCCCCATCCTTGATCGTCGGCAATGATGATGAGAATATTGGGATGAGCTGCTAATCCACCATAGGTTGAACTCACTAATAAGAAAAAGAGTAGGCCAACCAAACTGCGATAGTTGCTCAGGGGGCAGAAAACAGAAAAACGGGATTTCATAAGGGGGGGGCTAAATCTGGTTGGATTAAATATAGGGCAAAGGGTGCCACTGCACAAGTTTGAGTGTGGGGTGGAAGGGAAAAGGTACCTTGCAAATAATTATCTCATTTAGCGTTTAAAGACTTCCAACTGAAACAGATCTCATGCGAGCATGAGATACTTAAGGTGATGAGGCGTAGCATCCGATGCTCGTATAGGATTATCCACGTATTGAATTAAACGCTAGTCTCGGCATTAGATCCGGATTCGCTCTTCCTCTCGCACAGCCTAAAGCAAAGCGGTTCTCCGGTTTGTTCTCCTTTATTTCCTGACACAAAAAAGGAATCCCTGCCAAGAGGGATTCCTGAAAATCGGTAGTAAACTGAGATCCTTGCTATCAGGGATTGGCTTCAACTGCATCAACTCCTGCAGCTTTGGCTTTTTCGATTGCTTGCATGGTTGCTTGCTGGATCTTTGGCATCATTTTCCCCATTTCGCCCTGCATTTTTTGCATGGTTGCAGCCATTAGCTCAGGCTGCTTTTCGAGTAACTTGATTCCGAGGGGAGTGTGGTAAAAGTCGATGAGACCCTGGATTTCGTCTTCTGAAAACACATTGGCGTATATATCGGCGAACATGGATTCCCATTGCATTTCTTCCATGGCTCCGAAAGTCGCTTTGAGGGAGTCCTCGCTAACTGCTTTTGCAACAGCTTCTTCTTCTGGGCTGAGGCCTTGAGATTCGATCATGCGATTGCTGAAATTCATGACCTGTTCAATCGAAGCGTCGATATTCTTGCGGATTTCGAGCACAGTCATGAGTTCAATTGCCTTTTCCTTTGTATCTGCGTGAGCAATGGTGCTCATGGCAAAGGCGAGGCATAACAAGGTTGGTATCAGTTTTTTCATAGGTATAGTGTGAAGATTGAATGAGTAACGCACAGTGGAAGGACTACTGGAAAACCACCGTAGATTTGAATTTAATAACCTCGCTTGCCTTCGATGCAAGGGGGATTTGTGAGGATTTTTACCTAATTTGGTACCAAAAAAAACCGGAGCCAAATTTGGAACCGGTTTTAAAATTGATAATGGTAATGCTTGTCGGTGACTAGGCAGCAGTGACCACGTTTACTTTGCGATGAATTTTATCGAATTGAACGTTTCCATCTTGAAGGGCAAACAATGTATGATCGCGTCCGAGACCTACATTTTGACCTGGGTGAAAACGGGTTCCGCGTTGGCGAACAATGATGTTACCAGCAATTACGGCTTCTCCGCCGTATTTTTTAATCCCAAGCATTTTTGGGTTACTATCTCTTCCGTTCCTGGAAGTTCCCTGTCCTTTTTTATGTGCCATGGCAAATACGTTTGTTGAAAATAAATGATAAGTGGTGAGCGGTGTTATCCGACAATCTCTTCGATCTTGATGAAGGCAATGGATTGGCGGTGTCCGCGGCGGCGTTTGTAACCTTGACGCTTCTTCTTTTTGAAGATGATGATCTTATCATCTTTTTTCTGTTCAAGCACGGTGGCTTTTACAGAAGCGCCTTTTACGAAAGGCGTACCGAATTTAACCGAATCCCCATCTCCTACCATGAGAACCTCAGTGATTTCGACGGTGTCGCCAGCATTCACATCAGAAAACTGATTAACCTTGATCACATCGTCCTTTTGAACTGTGAATTGTCGTCCCTGTGTTTTAATTGTAGCTTTCATGGAAAAGAGTCGATGAAACCAACATTGTTTCTTTTTGCAAGTAATATTCGATAAGAAGCACGGATTTTGGAAAAATAGTTATGGATCCGGAAGGAGTTAAATCATTTTACGAGAAAGACGGAGTTGTGTTCCACTACGCCACGGCGGTGAACCGTGTGGGTTTGTGGAATAGTGAAGAGTTGCTACTGACCCGTTTATTTAGTCCATCCCAGAAACTTTTGGAACTTGGCTGTGGAGCCGGGCGAATTGCTTTTGGAATGCATGAGTTGGGATACCACTCCATTACCGCTACTGATTACTCAGAAGACATGGTGGATATGGCGAGGAAGATTGCTATCGAGAAGAAGGTAGTGATGCCATTCCGGGTGGTTGATGCTTGTTGGATACCTTACGAAGATGAGAGTTTTGACGGGGCGATCTTTGGATTCAATGGATTGATGCAAATCCCCCATTCTCTTCGCCGCCTGCAGGCTTTTAGCGAGATCGCACGTATTTTGAAACCAGGTTCGCATTTTTTCTTCACCACCCATGATCGGGATAACCCGAAGCATAAAAGGGAATGGAAAAAAGACAGAAAGATGTGGAAGGCGGATCGACAGCACGAAGACTGTGAAGAATATGGAGATCGCATCGGGGAAACCGAATGGGGTGAAATGTATATTCACGTTCCGATAAGAGAGGAAATCCTCTCTCAGTTGGAAGAAACTGGGTTTCGTCTGTTATCGTGTGAGAAACGGTCTGCAATTGCCCCCGAGGATCGAACCACTCGTGAGTTTTCCGATGAGTGCCTCCTATGGGTTGTTTCGAAAAAGTAAGCGCGAATGCACGTTTAATTCAATACGTGAATAATCCGATGCGAGCATCGGATACTACGGTTCATCTACCGAAGCAAGTATCTCATTTTGTAATAATATAGCGGCAGTGAATCGCTGAGGGAGCCAATCGAAGCGATTGTTATTCGGTGACAAGGTCGGGATTTTCTTCTTCTGAAACGGGGAAGATGAAAAAAGTGGTGTCTAACGGTCGATGATCGACCGTGACGTCGTCATCTTCGAACGGTTCGTAGAGTGAGAGGATTTCACTGTAGCCCGCCCAGTTTTCCGGTATGTTCGCAGCAAATGCGAAGTCGAGTATGCTATTATATGAAAATGCGGATTGGCTCTTCTTGAGGCGTTCGGGGCGCACCCAGATCCAATGCTCGTCTTGTGTAAAAAGGTTGAACCCCGCGTTTCCTACACCCTCATCGATGTCGTAATCAAAGTTATAGTCCCCCAGCGCGATAACCGGGAGGGTTTGTTCTACAGCCCATGATACCAGGCCTGTCGCCTGCATATTTCGGATATCTTCCGCGCCACGGGCCAAATGATTCACCATGACGATAAAAGAGGTTTCATTGGTGCGATGGCGAAGTTGAACATAGAGTGGGGATCGATAGTTGAGGTTTTGGGTGTTAAGATTATCCAACTCAACCGCATCTCCAATTCTTTCGAACCTAAGATTGTCCCAGATAATCATGAGGCGTTGTCCTGAACCGGTTTCACTGAGTACGTAGTCGAAATCAGCTTCCCAGTTCCCTTTGGCACCTTCTCCATCTTCAGCAGCCTCAACGAGATTGGGGGCCCAATCCGGATTGACTTCGGAAAGTGCAAGCACGTCATAACCCTCCATCAGGGCCATTTGATCCGCCACCCACTGGAGCTCGGAATCTCCGCTTTCAACATTCCATGACAACGTCTTTAGACGCCATTGAGCATTGAGAGTGGCAGTACCCATCAGGGTCATCATCCAGATTACCCGGATGCATAGACTTCTGAGACACAGGATTTTCATCTAACTGATCCTACGAGATGAATGGATTGGATCAATTCAAAATCAGTGCATTCAGGCGAAGTTTTGAATCCCTTGGACTTCCAGAAGTTCGATTCATTTTTCACAGTTGGAAGAGTCCATTTGCAACTCAATGAGGGTGAGGAATCTTTGTTTCATTCAATGAAGAATCGGTTAACGGGGAATTCGATGGTAGATTTCTAAAAGATCTGAATGTTTTTAAAGTGATGGATTTCCTTCGCGTTATTGCCATCCATCCGCAGTTCGATGGCGTCATAGCGGTAGGTGTGGGGCCTTTTTCTCATATGGCGCATATAGCTATAGGCTCCTTTTCTCAAATTCTGCCGCTTCTTTTTGGTTAGGGTCGCATAACCGGGAACTTTGGCGGACGCCGCACGAGCCCTCACTTCGACGAATACGAGCACCTCTCCGTCCTCGCAAACTATATCAATCTCCTGTCGCCCATCGCTCCAGTTCCGTTTCAGGATCTTATAAGAGGTTGTTTTCCTAAGGTGTTTTACCGCTAGTTCTTCCCCACGCTGCCCGATTTGTTTCCGTCGGTTACCTTCGTTGCTGGATGCCTTTAGAATATTTTTAAGAAATGGGATTCGAGAGAGCATGGAGGACGAGAGTTTCTCCTCCTATGATAAGAGCATTTTTACACCCGCGGCAATGATGAAGATCCAGATAAGAATGCTGTAGAATTTCTGAGGAATTTTGTGAACGATTTTTGGGGCTATGAAAGCCGCAATGATTGCGAACACACCAAAACAGAGGCTCGTTTTTAAGGACTCAAAGGTGATGTTCCCGATGCCGACCTGGATGGGTACTTTGAAAAGATTGATGATAAAAAAGAACCACGCAGAAGTGCCGATAAACGCGAATTTGGGCAACCCGGATATCATCAAATAGATTCCAATAACTGGACCTGCTGCGTTGGCCACCATCGTTGCAATTCCACCGAGCACACCCGTTGAACCAATAAACGCATGGGTGCCTATCGATAACTTCTTTGGCGTCTCCCCATCATTGTGTTGTTGAAAATACTTTTTGAGCGGTGTGATTGCGACCATCAGTAGGAGAATGGCCCCGATGGCCCGGGTCATGAACTGATCGTCGATACTTGTGAAGATAAACGCCCCGGCGATCACTCCGACAAGCGTCCAGGGTAACAATCGCAGTAAGTGTTTCCACTGAGTGTGTCGATGATAGACGGAGACTGCTACGACATCCGCGCAGATGAGAATGGGAAGTAAAATACCAACGGATTCCTTACTAGGGAAAATCATGGCCATCAGAATGACCGAAAGATTGCCTGTGCCCGGCAATCCTCCTTTCCCTAGACCGACGAGTAAGGCTGCTAGAATTCCAATCGCCCAATCTGAGGTGCTGATATCAAGAAACATGGGTAGAGTGTTTTGAATTTCGCGGGGATTTCGACTCGAAAAACCCAAATAATCCTGCTTATTTTGTATTGTTACGGGTATTTTCCTATTATCACCTTCTATTCCACTACTGATCTATGAAACGGTTGATTGCGATCTTCGCGTGTTTGCCTCTCTTTTTTTCTTCTGTTTTAGCTGTTATCGAAACCGGAGACAGTTTGGAGAAAATGCGGATGGAGCTGGGAGAACCGACGGCTCAGATCAAGCGTGGAGTGACCACCATTTTCAGTTATCCTCAGGGCGTCGTGCATGTCGAAAACGGCAGAGTGGTTAAGCTGGGTGAAGGCTTTTACGCACACGCCGATCAAATCTCCAAACAGACGATAAACGGCACAGTAGAAAAAACACTGACGGAGGGAATCCTTGCGGATGAAAGTTTCACGCCGGAAGGATATGCGGGCGATGGGTCTGAGTTATTGGATAAAAAGGAGGGCCCTACCATTACGCCGTTTGTGTGGTATCGTGATGTAAAAGAGGCTGGTAATAAGGCAACGTCATTGGATCGCCCGATGTTGATGGTTTTTACGACCTCGGAAGGGTGCAACCCTTGTAAGGAGTTGGATGAACTGATTCTGGATGATATTACTTTTAAAGAATATGCGCAGGCTAACTTGGTATTATTGAGGTTGGACTATTCCCCATCACACACCCTTCCCGAAGCCCTTGCGGAACAGAATCAAATGCTCAAAGAGACATGGGGTGTGCAGGAGTTTCCGATGATGGTGATGGTAGCACCCGATCAAACTGAGCTGGGTCGTGTGGGTTATAAGTATCTCCCTCCGGAAGCGTTTGTGATGATGATCGATCAACTGGCGTTAGACGGTGGGAAAAGTGCGGAGGAGATGGGAAATCAAATTCTCCGAGATGAGTTTGGTGATGCGATCGATGGTCTGTTGTTTTTGGACGGTATTAGTGGAAGTGGACTTCTATTGTCTGCCCAGATTTTTGTCGGATGTATCCTCTCTTTTATGTTGATCCGGCGATTGATGCGGCGATAGTGATGGGCTATCGCTTATGGTGTGGTTGGGACTGATACTGGGGATTGTTGCCTGTTCTTCGTCGGTGATTTTTATCAAATCGACGACGATGGATCCTGCTTACTTGGCTGCGATGCGGTTGTCGATGTCGTCTGCGATGCTCATGCCTCTGTTTTTGCGAGACTGGAAACGCTCAACCCATTTGAAATGGGGAAAGATGTTTCTCATCTCTTTACCAGCAGGTTTTTTTCTAGCGGCCCATTTTATTTCATGGAATGAGGGCGTAAGACGAACGCTTGCCGTTCATGGCACCCTGATCGTCAACATGGTTCCGATAGCCTTGCCCTTTTTATTGTGGCTGACCCATCGGGAAAAAGTGAACCGGGTGGAAATTGTTGCGACGATTGTTTCGCTTATTGGTCTCACCTTTCTTGGGGTTAGTGACTATCATTTTTCAAAAGAATATGTGGTTGGTGATCTCGTGTGTTTTGGTTCGATGCTATTGTTTGCGATGTATTTGTCGTTTGGGCGCAAGAATCGAAGTTCGGAATCTATCTTTTTATATATCGTTCCTGTGTATCTGATTGCCGCCGTATTCTGTTTGATTGTGAGTCTGCTCCGCTTTGAGGTGATCATTGAATCGACTGCAAAAGATTACTTCTTCGCATTCTTGCTGGCTCTGATTCCGGGAACCATTGGCCACACTCTTATCAACTACTCGATGCGCCATCTTCGAGGGCAGGTGGTAGGGGTTATGAATGTTGGGCAGTTTCTAACTGCAGGAGTCTTTGCCTATATTATTTTTGGTGAGACGCCAAAGACCCCATTTTATATAGTGAGCATTTTTATCGTGGCGTCCTGTGTTGTCGCGATCCTCTCGCACCGCGGTGAGAAAAAAGAATCTGTTCCCTGTGCCATTCCTAAGAAATAAACACCCTGCTTGCTTCGTTTAGGGAGATAATGCTGTCGACAATTTATTCGTCACAACCATTCTCTTTTCTGAAATCCCAGAATTTTCTAAGCTTCCTTTCAACTACCCATGGCTTACCAATTGATAGACGATAACATTGTTTTGTTGAAATCTGCGATCGAACTTTTGAATTCCTTCAACGATCGCCAATACTCGATGCGTCAAATGAATGAAAGTAAGTCTGGGGTTGGTCCCCATCTTCGACATGTCATTGATCATTACCAGTGTCTATTATCTGGTGTTGGAAAGGACAGGATCGATTATGATCAACGGGAACGGGCGGATACGGTGGAGACTTCAGTGTCTCGGGCCAGGGATGTGATGTATGAGCTTATTGCAGGACTGGAAGGTGCCAAATCTTTCTGCAAGGACAAAAAGATTGCGGTACGAATGGACTGCGGAACCAACAATGAGAACGACGCCCAGGCGTGGTGCGAGTCTACTCTCGGGCGAGAGTTGCAGTTTCTTGTGAGCCATACGGTGCATCATTTTGCGATTATCGATATCTATTGTCAGGTGATGGGTATTCCAGTTCCTGAGGGTTTTGGAATCGCTCCTTCGACCCTAAAATATATGCAATGTTCCTCGATCAACCGCTAATCTCTTTTTGGGATCTATGTGCACCCTGAGTTGGGAGTTTTGTTCGGAATCTTATACCCTTCTTTTCAGTCGGGATGAGTTAAAACGTCGAGCCCCTGCCGAGCCAATCAGGGAAGTGAAAACGAGTGCAGGAATGCGCTTGATTCATCCGGTGGACGCAGAAAAAGGGGGAAGCTGGATCGTGGTGAATGAGCGAGGGCTAACCACATGCTTGCTCAATTTATACGAATGCTCGATACCCGAACCTCCGGTCGGTGGTTTTGAGAGTCGCGGATGGTTGGTGATGCAATTGGCTGAATCCCGGTCGTGGGAAGAAACGATGAGTCTCCTGTCGGCCATTGATCCGGTGCGTTTTCCTCCGTTCCATCTTTTTCAATTTGATCCGATCCTTGGAGTACTGAGTATGAAATGGACGGGGGTGGAAGTGGCATGGATCGAGCACCCGGAACGATGTGAACAACCTGCCTCTGGATCTTCATTCAAAAACGATGAGGTTGTAGCAAAACGACGGTCCGCCTACAAAAAGTTGGTGAAAGCTACGGATTCCAACATCAGGATTTCCGAACTGAAACAATTTCACGAATGGCAAGATCCTGAAAATCGTGCGTTTTCGGTCAAGATGATGCGACCAGACGCTCAGACCATGAGCGTTTCCACGATAACAGTAAATTCACAATGGGTAGAGTTTGAATACCAATCAAGGGATGTGGACGAAGAGGGTTTTGAAGAACCAATGCGCTTATCCTTGAAACGAACCTGCGAAGTTGGAGATTGCCCATGAAGCGGTTTCATAAGCGTAGAGTCCTGCTTTGGGTGGTCTCTGTATGGGTTACACTCTTGTTGATTTCTCATTTATTGAGACCTGATTTATCACCTGGAATTCATGCCTCTGAATGGGAACGTTCGGTGATTGCAACAATCGCCGAACCCCTGGTCTGGATTTCTGCTGGCGGAGATGTGCGAATCCGGGATCACCGCGGGGATGAATTGTATGCAATGGCGTCGATGTCCCTTTCCAAGCGTATTTTGGAATTCGGTCAAGTTCTTGACCTTAGGGAAAACTACTTACTCGTTGCAGAAGACTATGGGGCGCAGATGGCACTGGCCTTGGAATCAGAGTTTCCTAATTCATTTCACTCCTTAATTCTAGTGGATCCAAAAGGGTTACCTTCATTTGAATGGCTGGGTAACCCGTTGTTGGATAGAAGTTTGCGAAGCGTCCAGCTGGGTGGGGTTTGGTTGTTTAAGAAGGTCATCCCCTTTTCCTGGCGATGGGATGAGTTATGGAGCCGACGTCTGAACGAAGCTGTTTTGATCGCTCACGGAGGGATTGAAACGATCCTTATGAAGGAAGTTTTTGATATCCCTACTTTAATTGTTTCTACCTCTAAACCCGCGGCTGCCCAAACGTTGGCATTTGGACATCTTAATTCTCGCTCGATAGTGGCGGGAACGGAAGCGCTAAAGATCCCGGTTCAAGAGTGGAAGACGGTCTATGCAAATGCATTTGAACCCAAAGGTCCGCAATTGATGGATCTCAGTATAAGAAAAGATCTCCTTTCTAGGCATCAAAGCTTTGATGGATTTTCGCTATGGATTGCAATGCTCTTGATCGCCGCCTCGACATTGATCAGTGAGGATTTGGCCTGCATTGGTTCTGGATTGTTGGTTTCTCATGGAGGTATCGGACTCTTTGCTGCCATTGCCGCGTGTGTCGTAGGGATTTTCGTGGGGGATTTGATCATCTATTCCATCGGCCGTCTTTTTGGGGAGCGATTGTTAAGCCATCGCCCGTTTCGATGGCTGATCTCCCGTGATGCAGTTATTGCGAGCGAACAATGGTTTCGTAAGAGAGGTGCATGGGTCATCCTTGCCTGTCGCTTCATGCCGGGAACACGGGTTCCCGTTTATTTTGCTGCAGGAGTTTTAAAATCCCCATTTTGGATGGTTGCTACGGTTCTCGGTCTTGCTGCGGTTCTCTGGGTTCCTATTCTGGTAGGACTTTCTTCCTGGGTCGGTGACCGAATGTTGGGTTTCTATGAGGACTACGATCAATGGGCGGTTTGGATATTATTGAGTGCAGTGGTGGTGATTTTTACCGTAGTGCATCGAGTTGTGCCACTTTTGACCTATCGGGGAAGACGGCTCGCTTACTCAAGTTGGAAACGATTGACTCGGTGGGAGTTTTGGCCTGCAAAGATGGTCTATCCACCGGTCCTTCTTTATATCTTTTTTCTAGCGCTAAAATATCGCAGTCTGACTCTTCCAACTCTTTCTAATCCCATAATGCCATGCGGTGGACTGATCGATGAGTCCAAGTTGGATATCCTTAGACGTTTGCAAAAAGCTGGAGCGCCAGTGGCCTCCTTTGTTGAGATTCCGGAGGATTGTGCCGCCAGCGAAAAAGTTCGGATTGTGAAAACGGCCCTTGAGGATTGGGATTCCGATTTTCCGGTTGTGATCAAACCCGACCAAGGGGAACGCGGCAAAGGAGTTTGTATCGTGAAATCGGAAACGATGCTGGAGGAAGTGTTATTGAACATTGAGGGAAAACAAATTGCGCAAAAGTATATTTCCGGACTTGAGTTTGGCGTGTTTTATTGGCGACTTCCCGAGGAGAAGGAAGGGGAAATTCCGTCGATCACCCGGAAATTATACACATCGGTGACGGGTGATGGGGTATCAACCTTGGAACAGCTCATCCTTGAGGATCATCGTGCTGTCTGCAGTGCTGCAACCTTTTTGAAAACGCATGCAGAGGAACTTTACCGTGTGCCGGAGCTGGATCAAAAAGTGAAGTTGGTCGAGATAGGCACTCATGCCAGAGGTTCCCTCTTCCTGGATGCGTGTGACCTGTCGACGGAAGCGCTTGTGACTACGTTTGATCGCATTAGTCACGCCATGGAAGGCTACTACCTTGGACGGTTTGACCTTAAAGTTCCCAATGAGGAATCGCTGAAACAGGGTAAAGGAATCGAGATTGTTGAACTCAATTTGTTAACCTCTGAGCCTACCCACATGTATGACCCAAAGCATTCGGTTTTCGAGGCGTGGCGGCTACTCATGACTCAGTGGAGGACAGCCTTTGAAATTGGCGCTCAGTTGAGAAAAAAAGGAATGAAACCGATGGGCATCGTTGCGTTTGCTCGTTTGATGTGGAATCACTACATACGATGAACGCCAAAGAGCGGAAACAGACTGCTTCTGATGACTACTGCACTAGCATTCGACAAATCGTGATATTCGATGGAGATTGTGCGATGTGCAGTCGGTTTGTGACCTGGAGTGTGCGGAGATTAATCGTTGCGGACACAGGCTTCGTGGCTTCCCAATCTGAAGAAGGACAAGCATTACTCAGGCGAAAGGAACTCGAGATGGATCCCTCCACAGTCTATCTTTTGAATGCTGACGGTGTTTTAAAACGGAGCGATGCTATTCTTGAATTGAGCAAATCCTTGCGAAAGCCCTATTCAAAGCTAGCGTTTTTTGCATGGGTACCTTGTTGGCTACGAGATGGGGTGTATCGATTTGTCGCTTGGATTCGACGATGGATTCCATTCAAAAAGATAACCTGTGAGATTGACGGCCCCCGGCAAAGACTTTTGCTTGGGTCGAACGAAGATCATTGGCCTGAGTGGCTAAAAACTTCAGCGAATGCACCCTAACTCTCATGAATGACTCTACTTCACCCACTTTGGAAACCATTGCCACATTGGTAGGCGTTGGATTGCTGTTGGGTTGTGTTCTGTTGTGGATGCGGAGATGGAAATGGGGTCCAATCGAGAATAGAGATATTGCAGTCCCTGAAGTGACTCCATGGAGCCGAAGTTGGACGGACTTTATGCTCGTTATTTTGGCCGCGGTGATGGTTTTTGTTGCGATCGCTCTTACCATGTCCCGATTTGTGTTGCCTCCAGGCTTCGATCCCATGCTGGACCTTGCTTCTGATCGAGAGGCGAGTTGGTACACGATTCTCTATAGCTCCAGTATTCAGTTTGCGCTTATTATTACGATTTTTGGGGCTAAGTTTTCCTACAAAATTCGATTCTTGCGACCACCGACAGTTGGTTCTTCCGCCCTGATAGGGTTTGACCGACTGCTCCGCTTTATGCCCCTGATTTGGGTTGCCGCTGCCCTTTCTATTTTCGTGACGGAAGCTCTTGGCATTCGTTCGGGCGAACAGGACGCAGTTACGATGATGCAAGAGATGCAGAACCCCTGGAAGTTCCAGGCGATGGTGTTACTCGCTGTTGTCGTTGCTCCTGTGTTAGAGGAGATTTTTTTCCGCGGTATTCTTCTGCGGTTTTTGTTGGACAGGTTAACCCAACAGTTGCATTGATTCTCAGTTCTTTGATGTTTTCCGCTTTGCATTTCAATACGGATTCGTTCCTTCCTATCGCAGTCTTGGGATTTTTACTTGGAAAAGTCTATCTGGATACGGGAGATTTGCGGACATCGATCTGGATGCATGTTCTTTTTAACACCCAGTCGGTTGCAGTCATGTTCATGATGAAATTCTTTTCGTAGTAGAATTGAACGATTCCCGTTGAGATTTGTTCTAATCAGTGTGTAATATCCCTAACACCTCTCAAGTAGCGTTTAATGATTTGACGATGCTTTATTCCTGAGTTTTAAGATTAAGTTATGTTCAAGCTTATTAAGCCAATTGCTCTGACGGCTTTAGCCATTTTCCTCAGTTCCTGCGGCTCTGATTCCATAACTGGACCCAGTCCAGAAGATACTGTGTTGGTTAATACCTCGGAAGTTCGTCCGGATTGGATCCAAGAACTGGACCTGAGCGAACAAGGCATTGTTCTTGAAGAGCTTGAGGAAGAAGGTCTCGAAATCCGTGAAAGTATTTTACTCCGATCCGGAAATCTGGGGGGATCCCAACAAGCCCAAGATTACGGTTTATTTTGATCTCGATAAATGGGTTGTGAGGCCAGCTGGAGCAAGCTTTGGTTGAAAGTGCTGCCCAAACCTTGATGGGCAAAGACGAACTTCAGGTTCTGCTAACGGGATTTTGTGATTGGAGAGGAACCACGGACTACAATTTGGCACTTGGTGAAAAACGGGCAAATAGCGTGAAGGATTATTTGATTCAACTTGGAGTGGGACGGTGATCGAATAAGCGTGCTTTCAAGAGGAGATTTAGATGCCATTGTTGATGCGACACCGACTCAAATGAAAGATGAGCGACGGGTAGAAATCATCATTGTGCAATAGTTTTTATTGCTTTCCCTTCTTCAAGGGAGCGCTGCAAATTGATAGGGTCACTCCAAATGAGGAGATGACCCTTTTTTTGCTCAATTGAATGAGTGACTCGTTGGTTGAGCTGGTGGAAATTTCTCGGTAAATTGTTAAAAACCCCACCCTATGACAACTTCTATCACTATTCTTCGAAAGCAAATACTTTGGCTTTCTCTGTTTCTCCTAAGCTCTGGTTCGCTCTTTTCCGCACATTACTCTCATTTCAAAGTATGCCTTTATGCCCGTGCTTATGAGGTTGAAAAAATGGGTGACGCAGAATGGCTGCAGAAGAGTTGGGATACGATATCCAGCCAACTCGACGTCGACAAAATTTACCTGGAAACTCACCGTGATCTATTTGATTGTAGAAGGAGAAGTCCTTGAACAAGCGAAATCCTTTTTTGAATCAAAGGGTGTTGAATTCGCAGGAGGCATTACTTACACCATCGATGAAAGCAATCTCTTCGAGACTTACTGTTATTCGAATCCAGAGCATTTGGCGAAGGCGCGGGAAGTCATTGAGCATTCGGCTCGGCATTTTGATGAAGTCATATTGGATGATTTTTTCTTCACTAGTTGTAAATGTGAGTTGTGCATCGAAGCCAAAGGAGCACGAACTTGGACTGATTATCGGCTCGAACTTCTCAATACTGCTGCCAAAAAATGGATTCTAGAACCCGCGAAAAAAGCAAATTCAAATGTCAGCGTCATTATCAAATACCCCAATTGGTATGAGCACTTCCAAGGACTTGGATTTGATTTGCAGAGGGGACCGTCACTGTTTGATGGAATCTATACTGGCACGGAAACTCGGGATGCCGTGCTCAGTAATCAACACCTTCAACCTTATCATGGATTTTTGATCTCTCGATACTTTACCCATTTGGCTCCTGGTCGGAATGGAGGAGGATGGGTTGATCCTTTTGCATCGACTACATTGGATCGCTACGGGGAACAGTTTTGGATGACCTTGCTCGCGAAAGCGCCAGAGATGACCCTCTTTGACTATCGTATGATGTTGGCCCCTTTGGACCAGCTTCATCAAGCACCATGGCAGAGTGAGGAAAGCGCATGGGATTATGGGAAAATGTTAAGCTATCACACAGACCGTGTCGAAACTGCGGCCGAACCCGAAACGATCGCTAGAGCAGCGGGATTCGCTCTGTCTCAGATTGATGCAGATATGGGTGATTTGGGTGAACCGCTGGCGATTCCTAGCTATAAGCCCTTCCATTCAACAGGTGAGGATTTTTTTGCAAAGCTTTATTGGGATGATAGGGATCCCGGTTCGATTGGTTTCCCAATTCCCTGATGACGCTGAAGTTGTTTTATTGACTGCGTCCGCGGCACATGACCCGGAAATTATTGATAAAATTGAAAGTCAATTACGCGCTGGAAAACAGGTGGTTGTGACATCGGGTCTCCCTTCGAGAAATACAGGATACAGGATTCAACAGCATTGTGGAACTCTCTATCTCAGAACGCAAGGCGCTGGGAAAAGATTTTATGATTCATCGTCAGTTGATCGAAGGAGAAGATCCGATGTTGTTCTCTCAACTCGAATACCTGACAAACGATTCCTGGGCTGCAATAGAAGTGATGGATGGAGGCATGGGTTGGCCGATTTTTCATTTTGCCTCCTATGCAGAAGGAACATTGTGGGTATGGGTGGTCCCAGATAATTTTTCGGACCTCTACCGTCTTCCTCACCAAGTGCTGAATATGATCCGAGAACGAATTGCTGGATCCCTTGGGGTGTGGATGGAAGGACCTGGAAAGGTGTCGCTCTTTCTTTACGACAATCAAACGATAGTGGTGCATTCTTTTTCAGATCAGACAGAGACGATTCGTCTGATAAGTGAAAAACACCGCAATGCAGGTAAAAGATGGCAAAACCGGAGTTCGATTGAACTCAGAAATTCGGCCGGAAAAACAGCTCCGTGGCGGGCGAAAGCAGGCGTCTAGATTGTCAGTTGAACTGACTCTCCCGGCTCATTCTTATCGTGTTCTCAAATGGTGATCTTTCATCGGCGGTAACAATTTTCTTTATTTAACGATAAATCATTGCCATTGGAGTTATGATGACTCTAAAGTTTTCTTTGGTTTCAATGAGACCTTTCCCGGCACTTTCTCACCCCATTAAAAACGCAAACATCATGCATACTCTACGTTTCAACTGTATAACGCCTCCTCGATCCTGGAAGTTTTGTTCTCGTATCGTCCTATTGGCACTTTGTCTGAGTGGACTTCAACTTCATGCGATCAACAGCGCTACTATTACCGGAGAACATCAAGCGCCTCCGGGGCCAGAGTGGATCCATAACGCGGTCTTTTATCAGATTTACCCACAGATTTATAAGGATACCAATGGCGATGGCATTGGAGATCTGGAAGGAATCATCCAAAAACTGGATTACATCAAAAGTCTTGGAGTCGATGGAGTGTGGATTAACCCATTTTTTGAATCCCCCTTCAATGATGCGGGATATGACATTTCAGACTATTGCAAAGTTGATCCTCGATATGGAACCAATGCGGATGCCAAACGGCTTTTTGAGGAGGCGGAAAAGCGCGGCTTAAAAATCATTTTTGATTACCGTTGCAAGTTACACCTCTATTGAACATCCCTGGTTTAAAAAATCGGCCGAACAGGAACCAAATGAGTATTCAAATTGGTATATCTGGAACGACAATACCTGGAAGAATCCACCTGATGCTTACAAGGACGCTTTATCAAGGGATACAGTCGCCGCAATGGACAAATTCATGCGCAACTTTTACTGGAGTCAACCGGCATTAAACTATGGCTTTGCAAAGCCGGAAATGGATTGGATGTTGCCACCCGATCATCCTGACGTGCTCAATATGCGTGAGGAAATGAAAAAAGTGGTACGGTTCTGGATGGATATGGGAGCCGATGGGTTCCGAGCGGATATGGCTGGGGCACTGGTAAAGAACGCCAATGTTACCGGTAATGATCAATTTTTAATACTCGGGATGAGTATACCAAAAATTTCTGGCAAGAGATAAGGGATATTTTTGATGAGGAGTATCCGGAAGCGTTTATGGTATCCGAATGGTCGGGGCCCGAAGACGCGCTCGATGATGCGTTTCATGCGGATTTTTTCCACTGGTTTTCAGGGTATAATGATCTGATCCAAAAAGAGAGCTGGCGCATACTCAATGGTTACTCAGAGGGCCACAGTTTCTTTGATCAGGAAGGAAAAGGAAATATTGTTAACTTCCTGGACAGTTACATGGCGCCCTATGAAGCCACTCGCGAAAAAGGATATATTTGTATTCCTCTTGGCAATCACGACAACGCACGCATCAACGTAAAGCGTAGTTATCGGATTTGGAACTCATCATGGCATTTGGCGTTACCGTTCCTGGAATTCCATTCATCTGGAACGGAAACGAAATTGGTATGCGCCAACAATATGGCCTGCCTCATGTCGAGGGTGCTTACAAACCTCGGGCAGGAAACCGAACGCCAATGCAGTGGAGTAAGGGCAAAAACCTTGGGTTTTCTGATGGAAATCCGAAAGATCTCTACCTCCCTGTCGATCCTGCCGAAGATGCACCGACGGTAGCGGAACAGGAAAAAGATCCGAACTCACTGTTGAATAGGGTGAGAGCGTTGATTCAGTTGAAGAAACGTGAACCGGCCTATCGAATCACGCCGAATTTGTTCCGGTGTATGCCGAGGAAAATGGTTATCCTTTATTTTTGCAAGAGCGTCTGGAGATGAAGCGATTCTTTGTATTTTCAATCCTGCAAACCGGGACGAATCGGCTGCATTTGATCTCAATATCAACGCGAAAAAGATAGAGCATCTCGAAGGGGATGAACTGACATTGTCACAGGATGGAACCCACTATACGATCGATACTCCCGCGGTGAGTTACAGCTTTATCAAACTGACTTATTAGTTGAATTCATTCTAATACTCGATTTTGAACCCTGCAGTTCGGATTGAAATCTCCTTGTTGCAGGGTTTTCTTTGACTTTTAGTCTTTGCAAAAACCGAGGTTTTGATTGGGGATAATGGGTTATGCAGGTTGAGGATATTCGTTCGCTGTTGTTGAGTTTCCCGGAAGTAACAGAAGAGACTCCCTTTGGGCCGGATGTCGCTGTATACAAAACAGGTGGAAAGATGTTTGCGCTAACGAGCTGGGACCCGAATCCTCTAACGTTTAACCTGAAATGTGATCCCACCCGCGCCGAAGAATTAAGAGATCGTTATGCCTGTGTGGAACCGGGATTCATATGAATAAAAAACATTGGAATACAGTGGTCTTACGATGGATCCGTCGAAGATTCGCTTTTCGGGAGTGGGTGGAGCATTCTTTTCGATGCGTGGTGCAAAGTATGCCTAAAAAGCGACAGGCAGAGTTGTGGGAAAGTGGGAATCGGGGGAGACAAAAATGGAGAATACAGCAGAAAATCAATCGATTCGAAATTCCATGCGGAAGGGGATTTGAGCTTATTGGTCAGAGGAAGCGGGGTAGACTGCCCCATCGAGCGCGCAAGGATTCGTTTGGGTCGGGTCCCATCGTCACATCATTCGCCACGATCATGCTAGTTGCGCACAATACCGATGAGCGGTTAATTAGACCGTG
>CAXXVT010000020.1:0-22690 GCA_963676215.2 Opitutales bacterium
GATGGGGTGAGATCGACCCTTGCGCCAGCTAGGGCGAATTGCCTCTCAAGCACTTTCTTAAACTTCAACTTCTTGTCACTCCGCTGCGGCTCGGCCACCTACGATTCGGGGTATACGGGTCGCACTCGCCCTACCCAATTCGAAAGAAAAAAACCACTAAGAAAACTCTGAAACCAGAGGATTTCTTTGATCGTTCCCTTAACCGAGCTTCATTCCCTTTTGCCTTGGATCGCTGCAAAAAATGGATGAGGCTCCAATTCTTATGTCGATGAGCTTAACAACAGCGAATCAAAACCACCCGCTACGCTCGAGCCCACAGAGAATTCTGAGAAATAGAAGTTATTGGATAAACTATTAATGAATTTTTATACTCTGTGTTCTCAGTGATCTCTGCGGTAAAATTACTCAGGATTTGAACGCTGTTTAGTCTCATTCGCAGAACTAGCCAAAAGGGCTCTTAAGACCCGATAGTGATACTGCCATCTGATGTTTTGGCCTGTATCTTTATTTCCCCTGTTCCAACTTTGATCGTTTGGGAGCGTTTTTTCGACTGAGAGTGTTGTGGAATCGGGCAATTTATTTCGGATACTGCCATCCGAGACTCGAGCAGTTATCAGTAAAGAACTGGCTTGACCGATGGAAATATCGATATCGCCGTCACTCGTTTTCAGGGAGCAATCCCCTGTTGGGTCTTGGTCCATTTTGATATGAATGCTACCGTCGCTGGTTTGGGCTTGAATGGAACCGCTCAGATGGGAGATTTCAATATCACCATCGCTGGTTCGCGCCTCAAGATTCCCCTTTAGATCATCAATCTCGATGTCACCGTCACTGGTTAGCGCATAAACATCCCGATACATCAGATAGGTTGAGATCGCCATCACTGGTTTTGGCTCTCAAATCGCCCACTACTTTTTCAACCAACACATTTCCATCACTCGAAGTGAATTGGGTATTCCCTTCGATTTTGATCGCAGTGATATCTCCGTCAGATGAGCGCAATTGGGATTCTCCCTTCACATTGGTGAGAGTGATGTTGCCATCTGATGTTTTCGCTTTTGTTATCACCTCATACGGACTACGTATCTCAATGGTTGTATGGCGGCGTCCATGAGAGATCCAGTTCCCCTGTTTGGGCCGTTTAATCACATTCTCGACTTTGGTTTCTGAACCCTCTTGAAATGCAACAATTTCTTCTCGTTCGAAAAAGGTTTCAGCTTCGCTTTCCGATCCTCCTGAGAATTTATGCGTTACCACAATGGTGGTTTCTCGCAAGGAAGTGTCGCCAATAATGTCCACATTGCATCCCTTACCGCAACGCTCAGCGGAGATCCAGAATCAGTCTGGAAACTGAATTCGTAAGCCCTCTCCCAATCCTTTGCGGAAATTGAGAAGGTGATAAGTGCACTTGCAATGACTGCAAAGAAACGATGGTTGTTTTGAGTTTTCATTTTTGATGTTGTTCAATGAGTTTAATAAAAAATTCAGTTCTGAGAGATTCGAATATCGCCGTCCGAAGTGGATAGCAGAATCGGAAATCCGCCTTCGTTGTGTTGAAAGGATAACTGGTCAGAGAATAGTATCTCTTTCAGTCCCGGACGTTTTTCTTTGATGGAAGTTCCTTTGGAACGAAATGGATAATCGCAACTCACATCCCCATCAACGGTTCGAGCAATGAGAGAGAAGGCAGGAATGGCGGGCAAAGAGAGGTCAATGCTTCCGTCCGAACTCGAGAGTGTAATGCTTTTTGTTGAGGAAGCATCCAAAATGCGAAGCCGAATGTCTCCATCCGAAGCGGATGCGGACACACTACCCGAAATATCAAACATCTCAACTCCCCATCTCCAGCGGTGACTTCGACATCTCCCTTGAGTCCTTCGAGATCAATATCTCCCTCTGAGGAGTGGACCCGATAAACCGAATTTTGGTTCAAATCTGGGTCATTTTCACTCAAGGAATCAATAGATGCACTCTCATCTGAAACTCCGCCTTGGTGTGCTCGTAGATAAATATCCCCATCCGAAGAAGTAACCGATACGCTTCCAGTAATATCCATGATGCGAGTCATTCCCTCACCGGCAGTAACATCAATGCTCCCTTCGATTCCGTGGATGTCGATATCGCCGTCTTGATTGCGAATGCGAAGAGAAGTATCGATGGGTAGGATGAGATTGAGATCCGTATCTAGTTGCTCTCCGGTCAAAAGCATTTGAGCGATCCCGGTCTCAGTATCGACTATCAAATAGCCGACATCATCTTCATCTGAATCATCAAACTAATTCCGATTGAAGCACATGCCCTTCCCTCGACGGTCAGGTTACCTTCAGAAAGAAAAAGCGACAATGTGAGCGATGCCCCAACGGACTCAAGTGGGATTTCGACATGAACCCCTGCTAAAGGAAAACGTTCCTCCTTAGCGGATAGCGAACTCAAAGCAGCCAATGCTAACAAAGCTGTAAAAGTTCCGATGGTTCGCGTCCGTAGGCGAATCATTTTACTGTTGTTGATTTTCATGATTATATTTGTCCCACTTCCAATTCTTTGAATTTTCGCACCCACTGAGGATCAAGATTCGAGTCGTCCAACATCTCCATGAGAGAGCCAATCTCTGCCGAAGAGCATGCAGAAAGATAGAGTTGCAAAATGTCCATGATCACGAGACGAGAGCTCTGATATGGAATGGAAGCAAGCAATGCAGCTCGCACTTCAGGAGAAGCGACGGAGCTGCGTAAAGATTGCACGGCTGAAAATCGAACATTAATGGAAGGGTCGTCCTCAATGTTTCTGTAAGCTCCCGAATCTGCGCATTCGTAAATTGAAACTCCCCTACCGTCGAAATGGAGCCATTAGCTGCACTTGCGAAGTAAATGTCTTCGATACGTTCCGTAGAAGGACGGGGATTCTCCGTCGACTGCACGAGCCATTCTTTGAGCTCAGCGACTTCGTTGCGATAGTTCTGTGTCTCCTTATATTGCCATACACCTAAGCCAGCAATGCTACAGGTCAGCACAACGCATGCGGCAAGAATAAGGGGCATCCAGCTTCGCTTCAGTTTGGGCGAACCAATAAATGGAACAGGAGTCTTTTTTTCTGCCTCAGTATTTTGCATGCCCGCATTAAAGCCATCGAGAAGTAGTGAAAACCGTTTACATTGCTCGGTATCTGCCTCGGGAGATTCCTTTGGTTTCTCTGGCAGCAGATTCCACAATGCTTCGAGTGTCGCTTCATCATGACTTGGAACGACAGGAGTAGATTTGCCCTTTTTGCCAGACGCGAGATCGTCCATGAACTGGATGATTTTTTTGTTCTTCATGACGGAATCCTTTCAGAAAGTTTATGAAACTGAATTCTCAGTTGCTCCAAAGCGCGATACACCTTGATTTTTACGTTGTTCGCAGTGCAGCCAAGCACCTTACCAATTTCCTCGTAGCTGAGTTTTTCATATCGAGCCAAATAAAGGATTTCGCGGTGGTCATCATTTAAAAGCTGCATGGCTCGATCCAAATCCTTGAGCTCCTCCTGTCGCTCGTTGCCTGACTCCGCATATTTGCTTTGCAAGGTTTCATCAAAAGAATCCACACTCACCGGTAGTTTTGCCCGTTTTTTGAGATGCTCGTACCTACATTCCGAGCAATCTGAAACATCCAGGATTTAAACGAAAAACTCCTGACGATAGCTTTCGCGGTAGCGTAAAATCCGAAGGAATGTTTCCTGCGTAAGGTCCTGCGCCGTTTGTGAATCTGAGCCCAAATTAACAAAAAAACCATTCAACACCTGATGATAGTCTTTATATAGGACATTCAATTGGTGAACCGCTCCTGCCGCAACTAGCGACATGAGTTCGTTTTCACCGGATCTGGAGGGGTTGGTCATGTTCTATTTGATAATATCGTATCTTTAAAAGGGAATACTGAGAATCCTAAAAAGGTTACAAAAAAAGTTAGCAATGCCCAAGCACGACCCAAAGAGAACGTTATACCGTCTTTCATTGCTGAAAATGGTTGAGATGCTTGCTTGTTTTCCCCTACAAGTCGGTGCAAGCATGCTGGAAGTGGGATGATGTGAAATGAGTAACCTTAACATCGTTTGCTTCGCGGCACTGGTGTCGAACTCTGTTCGACGGCAGATATTTTGCCATGCAAAACGGCAGATTGAGAGAATTAACATGCCATTTTATGCAATAAAATATCTGCGATCCGATTCATCGGATCATCTAGGCCTTCAGGCCGGTGTTGGTATAAATCCAGAAGTTTAAACGGAATCCATATATCCATCTAAAACGGAGGATAAAATGAAATGGATGGTGTATTCTAACATCGTTTGCTGCGCGGCACTGTGTCGAACTCTGTTCGACGGCAGATGTTTTTGCCATGCAAACGGCAGATTTTTCCTAAGGCAGTCGAAATGGAGTCGTTTGCCTAGGTTTGTAGGACACAATTAAGTATACTTCTCAACGCAATGTTGACCATTTAACACTGATAAAAATAAGTGAAAAATTCTGGTAGAAATTTCCTTTAGCACCTAAATCGACCACCAATTCGAAAACTTAAATCATTTTTTAACAAATTTCTTGTTAAAGTGAGAACTCACCCCTTGAAACAGGCAAAATCAGGTGCTTAACTGAGCGCAAGTGGATTTCATTAACCTCACTCCCCTTTTACTATAATTTCACGTCAAATTTGGTGCGGTTGGCATCAGATAAGCTATGGATGACAGTCACTGGCAGAGGGAAATGTCATTTCTACAATGATAGATGATTAGAGAACCAAAGAATTGATGATATATATGCTAACCAAGGAAATACGATGCAAGAAGACTCAATGGAAGAACTCAAATCTGCACACTTGAACATACTCGTGGCCGAGGATGATGATTTAAGTTTTTCAATCACACAAATGCTGATCGAACGGTTGACTGGAACCGCGCCCGATCGGGCCATAAATGGAATAGAAGCGTTCGATAAAGTAAAGAGCGGTGACTACGATCTCGTGTTAATGGATCATATGATGCCCCTCTGTAATGGAATCGACGCCACCTTAAAAATCCGAACTGAGATTCAGGATTGGAAGCAACCAGTCATCATTGCATTGTCAGGCTCGACAACTCCCATGGACTTGATTTTGTTTAAAAAGGTTGGGATCGATCTCTTCCTCGCCAAACCTCTTCGCCTGGCAAAACTGTCGGAGGCCTTGATGCAAGTCGTTCATGAAGGCCGTTCCATGATCACTGCTCCCTCTCAAGAGTATTCAGAAATGCTAGCGATGAATTGATTCATCTAACCCAGATAAAATTTACATCAACATCTTTTTCTTTCGCATCGTAACCACCGTTGCGTTCATGGCCTATACGTTTCCTTTCCCGGAAAGGAATGTGCATATATCAAATCCGCGCCTGAGCGCGAATTAAGTTCCTGATGGTGATTCAAAAAGAGGCCGGAATTGACTTACTTATTCTTAAGTTTTTGGGAAGAAATGGCATTGTAGGCTATCCTTGTAATCCAGGTTTTGGGAAGAGAGGACGCAAAGGTCGCAATCAAGCGATTTAAAAGTCCTGTAATAACAAGCGGACGGCGTTTTCGAATGCCCGTAACCAACTTCTCCACGACTTGTTCAACTGTCATTCCACGTCCCCCATCCGGTTTCTCCGCCAATCCGGCATTGTTGAAAAACTCAGTTGACGTCGGCCCTGGACAAACAGTCACGACTTTCACATTGCTTCCTTCACATTCCCGCCAAAGCCCCATACTCCAGTTTGCTAGAAATGCCTTCGATGCCCCATAGGTAATAAACCAGGGTGTCGGCTGATAAGCTGCCGTTGAAGCCACATTTACAACAGTGCCTCCGAATTTTTTGAGCAAAGGGAACAATGTAGCCGTCAAAACCACAGGAGCCTTCACATTGACATCGATCATCGAAGCATCCCGTTCCAAATCCTTTTCATTAAATAACCCAAAAGATCCAAACCCACTATTGTTCACCAGCATGATTTCACCATCCGTATGGTTTTCTTCAAGGTACGCTACCAGAGTTTCTCTGGCTCGAGAAAAACTATCTACATTGGTAAAGTCTGCTTCGATATGCGAAAAATTTGTTAAACGGTCAATATCCGTAGGTTTCGACCTCGAAAGATTGCAAACCCGGTCGATATCATTAGTCTTACAATACTGCCGGATGAATTCTTTTCCAATACCAGAAGAGCCGCCTGTTACCACCAATGTTTTGGTCCTATCTCCACCTTTTTTCGAATTGAGCATACCTCTTGCTTATCCTAATTCGAAGGCTTCTCTGCGAGACTTTTTTCTTAATCACTAACCAAAGGATGTACATGACCAATAAAGAACTCATCATCTCAGGAAACCATCTCGAGCTGACTTCGCGCATGAAAACCATGGTCGAAAGCAAAACTTCAAAGTTATTCAATCATGAAGAACGTATATTGCGAATTCGAGTGGAACTGGGAGTTGATGACATCTCTAACAGTAAAAAAGAATACACAGCGAAAGGACATATTGAGATAAATAATAAACCACTCATCGTAAATGAAAAAGACGAGCATCTCTACAAGGCGATTGATCAAATGGTGATAAAACTTGATCGAATGCTACGAAGACGTTCGCGATTGCGCGTTTCCAAGCGTAAGCACAAACAGGATCTGGATATACCTGCAGAAATCCCCAAAGTGCAAAGCGCAGCCTGATGCGGGCAATGAATTGAATTTCAAACAAAAAGCACCGGTTTCAATCCGGTGCTTTTTTTTTGCTCAGACACATGCTAACATGAGGGAGTGTTTGGAATAATGACCAACGTCGCTAACTGAACAAAGTTTTAGAGATGAGTATTCCGAAATTTTCTGAAAAATTCTGTAGCATGCGATGCTCGTCATCGCATCTCTTAATGCAAAGTGGACACACCATCTACTGCGGAATCTGAGATTGTCCCGTTTTTGACAGAGGAGTTGCGCTTAGGTTGTTGTGTTTAAATGTCATCGCATGTTCACGGTCAACTATTAATTGACCCCCATGGGGGTCGCCGCCCGGATTCGGAACTGTTTGGGACTTAATCCGCCCAAAGCAGTATGGATTCGATGGGTATTGTAGAACCCTTCGATGTAGTCAAAAAGTGCCAGTTTAACTTGCTCGGGATTGAGGGATTGATCCAGTGCTCGACATTCACATTTGAGAGAACCGAAGAACGATTCCATATGGGCATTATCGTAGCAGTATCCCTTGGCGCTCATGCTAGAGATCATCTTCAAATCCTTGAGTAGTTGCAGATAATCATCACTGCAGTAAGTGCTTCCGCGATCACTGTGGTGGATCACTTTTTCATCATCTTTGAGTTCTTCAGAAGCATTCCACAGAGCCTGACAAACCAACTTTGAATCGTTGTTTTTGGAAAAACTCCAACCCAATATCTCCCGTGTAAACAAATCCATCACTGTAGCCAAATAGCACCAACCCTGATCGCTCCAGACATAGGTGGTGTCCGTTACAACGACTTCGCGCGGTGCGGTTGGAAAATCCCTCTCTTTAAGAAGATTTGGGCTGATCCGTCCACCATGTCTGCTATCGGTTGTTTTCGGCTTCCCAGGCTCATTGTAGGCTCCTACGATGCCTTCTTGTTTCATCAACCGCGCCAATCGGTTTGAGCCAATACGAATGCCTTTCTTTCGCAAGTCTTCATGAATACGCGGCCTTCCGTAAATCTCCCGGCTTTGCTGATAACTTTCTCGGATAGCTTGCACTATCGATTGATCTGACTGCTCCAGATCCAATGAGTCTTCTCGGCAATGCCGATAATAACTGCCCGGATCGATTTTCAACAGCGAGCACAGTTTTACCACCGAGTGATCTTCTCTTTGTTCATCTATGAGTCTCATGCGTTCACCCTTGCTTAGCTGACATATTTGATCGTTTTTTTTAATATCGTTACGATCTCTTTCTGTTCGGCCAGTTCTTTGCGCAGCTCTTTGATTTCAGCCGCCATTTCACTAGGGCTTTGACCTTCGCCATCGTGAGCTCTGTCCAATCCGTCCAGATATTCTTTTCGCCAACGATTCAGGTTCGATACATCGATCCCAAGATCACGAGCCACATCACTCACAGAGCGACCGCCCAGCACTAACGATACCGCGTTGGATTTGAACTCATCGCTATACTTTCGTCTACTTCTTTTCATCTTTTCGTATTATGCTTAATTTAGCACAACACGTCTGTCATTTTCCGAGACAGGCTCAATCCGATGCAAGCATCGGATGCTACGATTCAAACGCAAACTATCCTTAAGTTAGCGACATTCCAAATAATCCCTAACCACGAATCCCATTGAAGAAAATCGATTGGCGAAGGAACTCTTATATATGAATAAACCGAAAGTTTTCTTACCAACCCATACACTCTACCGTCCATGAGTTCTAAAAGACCCCATGATGATGAGTTCAATAAAATCCCCTAGAAACCGTTGGAGCCCCTGCATTCTCAAACTCGCGCTTTGGGTTGTAGTTTCGACACTATCGCTTTTTCGCCCGTGCATCTACTCTTCACCTGAATCTTTTCAATCTCTTATACGGATCGACCAGTTCGGTTACTTACCTTCTTCAGAAAAAGTAGCCGTAATAAGCGAGCCCGTCGTCGGTTACAATGCGCCCGCAACTTATCAGCCAGGCGCTCAGTTCGAAGTGAGGAAATGGGCAGATGACGAAGTTGTTTTCTCAGGGACACGAACATCATGGAATGCAGGAGCAGTTCACGAACAATCTGGGGACAAAGGCTATTGGTTTGACTTCTCTGAGGTCACCACTCCCGGAACCTATTATTTGTTCGACTCAGCCAAGCAGCAGGCTTCCTACCCCTTTGTCATCTCAAACAACGTTTACAACAAGGTCCTGGAAGCGGCAACCCGCACCTTCTTCATCCAACGATTAGCATTTGATAAACAACCTCCCTATATTGATTCCCGCTGGGCGGACACCGCATCCTACATCGGTCCAGATCAGGATACCGAAGCTAGAAATCGTTGGGAAAAGGACAACGCCGCAACTGCCAGAGATGTGAGTGGAGGTTGGATGGATGCCGGAGATCCCAACAAATATACGACCTTTGCGGCATCCGTTGTCACTGAATTGCTCGAGGCTTACCGATTGAATCCACGTATTTTCAATGATCAAATGGGATTACCCGAATCCGGCAATGGGATTCCTGATCTCCTGGATGAAATTAAATACGAGCTCGACTGGCTCTGCAGAGTCCAGGACGCAACATCGACTGGCGGATTATTCCTCAAAGTAGGAGTGGATAATCACAGCGCCACCATTCCATTAAGCCAGGATCCACGGCCACGGTATTATGTGCCCGAATGCACCTCCTCCACCCTCTCCGGTGCTGCCATGTTTGCTACCGCTGCATGGGTAATGAAGGATATTCCGCAGCTAGTGGGTTACGCCCAGGAACTACAGATTCGAGCAATGGATGCCTGGCAGCGTGGGAAAACGACCACCTCGAACTTCACCACTTTTGAAACTGAATGCGATGATCAAAACATTACATCAGGGGACGCGGATCAAGGGAGTTCCACCCAATACGGTTGGGCAGTCGTTGCTGCCACCTACTTATCAATGTTAACAGAAGATCCGACTTACGATACCTTCGTCAAAGATAACTTCCGCAATATTCCACCTATTTCTAATTACTGGTGGGGTCCATACAATGTTCAGTTTGGCAGAACATTACTAGAATATGCTGACTGGCTCGAAGAACGTTGGACATTGGAGCAGGTCACATCTCCTGACCTGGCTAAACCCGAATTCATCGCCGTTGTAAGAGACCAAAAGAGAGCAAATATCTCAATCTACTCAATAAACGACTTTGAAAGCCAAAAAGATCTTTATCGAGCCCATCTTGATGACTCCGCACACCATTGGGGAAGCAACTCAATAAGAGCCCAGGCAGGGTCCCTGAATCTCGATTTCATCACCCATCAATTGATCCCGGAGCAAGAGCAGAAGTTCAGAACAATTGCCGAACAGTATCTGCATTGGCTCCATGGTCAAAATGCTGTGGGAAAGGTCATGCTCTCAAACATGTATGCCTATGGGGCGGAGAACAGTGTCAACGAGTTTTACCACACTTGGTTTAGCGATGGAAGCGACTGGGATTCCGTCTTCTCTAAATATGGTCCTCCTCCAGGTTATGTGGTGGGCGGTCCCAACAGAAGTTTTTCTCGAAACGCGCCCTCTCCTCCTGCAGGACAACCCCCTCAAAAGGCTTATAAAGATTTCAACGAAGGTTCGCTCAATTCATGGGAAATAACCGAAAACGCCATCTATTACCAGTCAGCCTATATCCTGCTTTTGAGCCGATTGATTCCAGAAGAATCCGTTGATTATATAAATGATCCTGACTTTATTCCTAGCCTGAGCGTAAACATGAGGCGAGATGATTCAGGAAAGCCATGGTTGGACATTTCCAACCTCCCCGAAGGAGGTTGGATCGCTTCAGTTCAAAATTTCGCAGAAGAAACGATCTCAAATTATGCCCCAGAGGGGGAAAACGCAGCTGCTCTTTCACAATCCTTCATGTTAGATGCAACACTGACTCCGGGGGTATACTACCTTCAGGTCATCCAGGGGAACAAAATGGGCGTGCGAAAGTTCGTTTTTCAGTAAAGCGCGCATCCACTTTTTAGGATTGAGAATTCGACCCTTGTTCACATGCTTCCCTGCATGAGCAAACGAATCCTCATCCTGAATGGTCCCAATCTCGGTAGACTTGGAAAACGGGAACCAGAAATATATGGCAGTACGACGCTGTCCGAGTTGGAAAATTCCCTCATCGAAACAGGAAAGACGCTAGGAATGGAAGTGGAATGCTTTCAATCCAACCACGAGGGAGAGCTCATTGATCAAATTGAAAAAGCCGTCTCGGAGGGAGTGTCAGGATGCATTCTCAACGCCGCGGGCCTCACCCACACCAGTGTCGCTCTGATGGACGCGATCAAAGCCAGCGATATCCCTACTGTCGAAGTACATATTTCCCAAATCTACAAAAGAGAAGAATTCCGCCACAATACCATCACAGGAAAAGCCTGTGTTGCTGTTATTTCGGGAATGGGAATAAAGGGCTACCACTACGCGCTTGATTTCTTAGCTAGCTAATTCCTTAAATCATACTCAGTATAGCATTCCATGGCAGTCGACTCATCTACTCTCAAAGCAGCCTACGAAACGGCTACAAAAGTCCGAAAGAACGCTCATGCACCTTACTCCGAATTCCAGGTCGGCGCTGCTCTAAAACTTCGTGATCATGCGGAGCTCATCACGGGCTGCAACGTCGAGAACGCAAGCTACGGTGGAACAATATGTGCCGAGCGGAACGCTTTTTTTCACGCCGTTGCGAAATACAAAACGTTCGACCCGGAGTACATTGTCATCGTCACTGATTCCGCACCCCCTGCCCCACCATGTGGATTTTGCCTTCAAGTGATGGCTGAGTTCTGCCAACCCAATTTCGAAGTCTACCTCGCCAACCTCAAAGGGATCCAAAAGAAATTCCTATTGAAACAGCTACTCCCCGAACCTTTTCACCTCAATTTCTGGAGTGTAAAAGGATAGTTTTCTTCGCATTTTGGTTCGTTTTTTCTAATCTGCGGTAATTAACGCGACTTTGAAATCAAAGTGTCAGTGCGATTCAAAAGAATGCGATGCAGTCTTTCAACATAAGCAGGATTGGTGACCTCGATCGAGCCTTCCTCGTGCGCGATGGTAAGCTTACCTTCACCCCATGACCAGCGGATGATACGGCTGATGGCAAGCGCCTCGTTATCACCTGTTTTCACAAATATTTTTTCACTCATAATAAGTTTTGGAACAGAATTTCCACTTCAAATTACGACCAAAACCCCAGGGACTTTACCTGCAAATGATAAGTTTTTTTACAAATGATCGATCAAGAAAAAACGTATTCATTCAATAGTCGTTTTCAAATGTTTCGATTGCGATAGCTTGAGTCGAAAACGATTGTTCTTACCACATTCGCCACCCCCTTTTTTGAGATTCGACAGGTATTTGATCGGTGATACATCGCCAAATTGGCATCAATGGCAATCGCTAAGACCCAGTAGCGTTTATTTGAATACGTGAAAATCCGATGCGAGCATCGAATACTACACCTCATCTACCGTAGTATTTCATGCTCTCATGAGATTTGTTTCAGGTTGAAGTCTTTTCAACGCTAGTGCAGCAACTTATTAGGCAAGCAATGGCCCCCTCTTCATCTGTCTGGATATACAAACTCATCCCCACAATAGGACTTTCAAAAACTGTCCACAATTCGATCGAAATTCGAATGGCTGACACATTGTGAATAATGCTATTGTGTTTATAAAATCCAATTAGTCTGTACCAACCCCAAATTCACATGAAACCTTCACCGCTCCTTATAGTCCAAAACCTTTTCCTCTTCATGGTCTTATTGACAAAAGGCTTTTCCCAGAAAACACACGAGAAAACCGTTGATCTTTCCCCTTATACAATCGAAAAAAACACCAGCAATCCCGAGGAACTGGGATCGTGGCGACATGCAACTCTGGATGAATTTGAGATTCTCTCCAATTTGCCCGATAGTCAGAGCAATAAGTTCTTGAGAAATTTCCAGCTCTTCCGACAAGCGCTCGAGGTAGTACGTCCTGGCCCACCCAATGCCCGTGCAAATTCAACTCTGATACTTTGTAACAGAGCCAGTGATTTCAAAAAACTGATACCCGAGGGCAACGAGAAGGAGGACGAGATTGTCAGTCAGTTTCTTCAAAACTGCGAACAGGCGATCATCGTCGTCGACTGTGAAACCCGCGAAATCAATTCCAGCGGTGCAGCGGTTCAAAATCACAATGGACAACCCTACGATAGGCTGACTGTCGAACCGCGGCGAGGGCTCTACCGCGAATTCGTTCACTATCAACTGCCACCCGAAAGCTCTCCACCCCCATGGCTACTGGAAGGAATATCACAAATTGCCATGGATATCGAATTTACAGAACAATCGATTCGGTTTGGTGAAATTGATGCTCGTAAAGGCGGAAATAGAGAGGGTACAGGAATAGGGGCAGGCACAACCAGAGGCGGTATTGCTCAGGCCTTTTCACAACGAGCAGTCGCAATGGGAGGAGCGAATACAAGGGCGCATGGTAGCATTGGAGACCGACAATTCAACATCGTATTGGCACGACAGGATCTCATGCCGCTCGAACAGTTTTTTGCTGTGGCAGCAACTGATGCTGAAGCTCGCAACCCCTTAAAGCATACGATTTGGGCCAAACAAGCTTACGCGTTCGTACATATGTGCATGTTTCAATTCAACGGGAAATTAAATGACCCGATGGCCACTTTTGCCAGTCGTCTATCGCAAGAACCCTTGAGCGAAACTTTGTTTGAAGAATGCTTCGGCATGTCATACGCGAAGATGGAGAAAAAACTGAAAAGTTACATCAAACGCCCCAATGCAAAATTCCACCGAATTAAGCTTTCTGAATACAGCGGGCTCCTCGCAAATGATGTCACGTTCAAGGAAGCCAATCCCTTTGAAAAAGCACGAATTCTTGGTGATGCCCTAGGAATATCCGGCCGTGATGAACAGGCTCTTTCTACCTACTATTTGGCCAATAGCGCAGACAATAAGGATCCCGAACTCATCGCAGCAATCGGAATTGCTGAAATGAACCGAGGGCAAACTGAACGGGCAAGAGATTATTTGGAGTCTGCTGCCAGCCTTGGCTCAATCCGTCCAACGACCTGGACTGCCCTCGCGCGCCTTCGATTCGAAGAAGCAAATCGCAATGCCTCTGAAGATGGAAAACTTTCCGCCGAGCAAATGAACTACGTGTTAGCGCCCTTACTCAAAACACTTTCTCTTAAACCTACGCTTCCGGAAACATTTATCCTTATCGCCGATGCATGGTCGAACAGTTCGGTAGTCCCATCCCCTCCTTACATCGACCTCTTGGGAAAAGGCATATCTCAATTTCCAACTGATACGGAATTAACACTACATGCAGCCCGGCTCTTTGCACAAATTGGCCAAGAAAAAAGTGCCAAAGAATTGGTCAAATTGGGGCTTCGATTTGCGAAAGATGACAGCCAACGCATAGAGCTAGAATCTCTACTTTAACCCTCCCTCAGAGGACAATGAACATTGCTCATACGATGAAACCACACTCCTCCTCCATTGTAATCGCATTTCTCCTCTCTTTAGCCTTACACGGTGAGGAACTGCCAGATCTAATCACCACAAAAACGGTTGAATTACCTGCGTATACGGTAACCGGAGAAACGGACTTGCCCAAACCTGAATCGTGGAATTATGCCCAAATCGATGGATTTGAAATCCTGTCCAATGCATCAAACAAAAGAGCGAAGGATCTGTTGCGCGAATTTCAATTATTCCGACAGGCTCTTGATGTCGTAAGGCCCATGCAAGAGCCTTCCTATGCGAGCTCGTCCCTAATTCTTTGTGGAAAGCGAAACGATTTCATGAACTTTGTCCCGGCAGCCGACAAAGGCGAACTTTCCGCACCAAGCAAGCTATTGCGTAACCGCGAACAATCCGCCATCGTGCTCAATCTCTACGGCCGCGACATCTTCATACCCCTTCAGAAACGATCCACCCGTAATGCGCCTCACGGCTCAATTTCAGTTGATCAAAGACGACAGCTCTACCGTCAATACATCCATTATCAACTTCCATACACGGATTCCCCTCCTCCCGCTTGGTTGTTGGAGGGAACAATTCAAATCATTTTGGACCTCGAGTTTAGTGAACGGGAAATCCGTTTTGGAAGACTCTACCCCTATATCGGTCCGGGAGTAAAAGAGAATCAAAGCCGAGCAATGAGAATCTCACCTAATTCACCGTATTCTCAACTAAACTATATCCTACAATTCGGAGCATTACTCTCGATGGATGAACTACTCTCAGTCACTCATGATGATCCCGAAGCAAAGTTTCCGATAGCATACTCCCTTTGGGCAAAACAAGCTTACGCATTTGTTCACATGTGCAATTTTGGCTCAAAGAGAAACAAATGGAGACCACGATTCAACCAATTTGTCAGTCGACTATCCGAAGAACCATTAAGCGAAAAACTCTTTGAAGAGTGCTTCGGAATGAATTACAAAAAAATGCAAAATAAGCTCACTTGGTATGCTCGCATGCCAACAAGCCGACATCGACATATTAAGCTTGCACAAGGAAGTGAGCTAACTTTCAAAGACGTCGAATTCCGGGAGGCAACCCAGGCGGAGATCGCCCGTATCAAAGGGGATGCACAGCAAATGGCTGGGCACCACACCAAAGCACTCAATACCTTTCGTGAGGCCTATGATCGCGGAGAACGCGATCCTGAATTACTAGCCGCCCTCGGTGTCGCAGAAAATCACGCAGGCCGAGAGGACCGCGCCCGGCTTTTTTTGGAGCATGCAGCAAAACACAATACCCATCGACCATCCGCGTGGAACACACTTGCACAGTTGCGACTGGATAAAACGTTGTCTCAAGCCACAAAGGATGAGAAAAAACTCTCTGCTTCCCAAATGAACACGGTTCTCGCTCCACTTCTAAAAGCTCTCACCCTCGAAGTTGTGCTTCCTGAAACTTATCATCTAATCGCTGATGCCTGGGAGAATAGCTCGGTTCAACCCACTGAAATATATGCGAAAATCCTTGGTCAAGGCGCACTGCGTTTCCCAAACGACGATCGATTGGTGTATCGAGCCTCAAATCTTTTTGCGCAAGTCGGAGCTATTCAAAACGCTGTTGAACTTGCCCAAATGGGACTACGTCTCTCCAATGATGAAAGAAAACGAAAAAGCTTCAGCCGTCTCATAGCCGATCTCCAATCCTTCCATCACACCGAAAATATTTGAAAATCCAGGGATAATTTCGTCCCCAGACTCACTTAATCATCCTTATAAAACAGGTAGGTCTTTCAGCCACGACTCATTGTCCAAATACCACTGCGCGGTCTTTTGGAAGCCTTCCTTAATATCCATCTGGGGTTCCCAATCAAGTTCAGCTTTCGCTTTTTCAATATTTGCAAATGTGATGACCATATCCGCTTTGTGAAAAGGTTTGTGGTTGATCGTCGCCTTCTTGTCGAAGAAATCTTCGATCCAAGCAATGGTAGTATTGATGCTAATCGGGTTGTTACCACCTCCGAGATTAAAAATGGAGTAGCCTACTGGTTTCAAAGCGGCGATGGTCCCTCGAGCAATATCGTCGATGTAGGTAAAATCACGAGATTGTTCACCATCACCAAATAACATGATCGGAGTCCCTTCATAGATCCATTTCACAAATCGATAAGGAGCCATGTCTGGACGCCCCGCAGGTCCAAAAACCGTAAAATACCGCACAACAGAAACATCAATGCCATAGAGATGGTGATAGGTGTAAGCCATTGCTTCTGCCGCCTTTTTAGTCGCGGCATAGGGAGAGATCGGAGTATTGACTGGTAGGGTCTCGAGGAAAGGCATGGGCTGCCCAGCGTAAAGCGATGATGTCGATGCCAAAACAAGCTTATTGATGGACTTCAATCGCATCATCTCGAGCAGTTTCAGAGTACCATCCGCATTGGTCGACATGTAAACATGCGGATTCTCCATGGAATAGCGTACTCCCGCTCTGGCCGCCAAATTGATGACCGCATCCACTTTTTGATCTCCGACTATCGCGAGTAAGGCATCCAAATCATCGACTTCGGCGGTGTGGTATTGAAGCTTCCCTGCGGTAAAGGATTTTACGAGAGAGTCTGGCTCCGGAATTTCTGTCGGACTTAACAACTCTAGAACAGTCGAATCTGCACCCGCGCATTCCGCTACGCCCCGCAGACGATGATACTTTAAACGTTCATCATAATAGTTGTTCAGATTATCGATTCCAATCACGGAATGTCCTTCTTTGAGCAACATCTCCGCAGTTTTGGATCCGATAAATCCTGCGATGCCTGTAACGATAATTTTCATGCGTTCTTAAATCTGATCAGAAAATGGTTCCGAATCGAAATAGAAAGAGACATACTAGAGACGTTTGGCTTCGAATGCACAACCCAAAATTGGGCGATAGAAGATACTCTTGTAACAGCTCTAATCTTGACTTTCATCCATGGAGCAGCAGATTCAGCGTTTCGATATGAATAAACTGCTCAATCTCATTCTTGAAGGTGAAAAGCTCAGCACGGAACAAATGGCTGAAGTGTTGCAAACCAGTGAGCAGGCCATCGAAGCGGAGCTCAAAGATCTTAATGACAGTGGGATTCTTTTGGGTTGGAGGCCCATCATTAACCCAGAAAAACTAGAAGATGGGCAAGTCCGTGCAGTCATAGAAATCAAGATCCGTCCTGAACGAGATGGAGGATTTGATCGCATGGCGTTGAGAATTTCCCGCTTTGATGAGGTCGAAAGCTGTTATCTCATGTCAGGGGGGTACGATTTGATGGCAATTGTAACAGGTTCCAGCCTACACAAGGTCGCCAATTTCATTTCGCAAAAACTTGCCCCAATGGACGGGGTTTTATCCACAGGCACTCATTTTCTCCTACGCGCATACAAAGAACAGGGATTTGAACTTGTTAAATCCGATTTCTCCCCTGATAAGCCAGCAGTAAGTGCCTGACCTTCGTTTCGAACGCAGAATACTGCCCTCCTCAATGCGTGAGGAAACAGTCTCAACCGCCTGCCCTATTTCGACTGATGAATTTTGATGCATCCAATTTTGTAGCCCACCATGTGAAGGGCTTGCCCAAATCTGGAATTCGCGACTTCTTCGCGTTGGTTTCCCAGCGTCCCGATGCGATTTCTTTAGCGATTGGGGAGCCAGATTTTGTAACGCCCTGGCATATACGGGAAGCAGCTTGGTATGCCCTTGAACGCGGCCGCACGAGTTACACTGACAATCTCGGCCTACTCCAGTTGCGTCGTGAAATATCAACCTATGTGGAAGGCTTCTTCGGGGTCGACTACGACCCAACTTCGGAGATTCTGGTCACCGTCGGAGTATCCGAAGCGCTCGATTTGGCGCTACGTGCACTGATGAATCCTGGGGAAAAGGTGATCTACCACCAACCCTGCTACGTCTCCTACAATCCAAGTATTCAACTAGTACATGCTGAGGCGGTGGGAGTGCCAACATCGTCAGAAAATCAATTCACTCTCGATCCAAAAGGATCTGATTGCAGCTTGGGAACCAGGTTGCAAAGTGCTGATCCTGAATTTCCCAACCAATCCAACAGGTGGCACTGCCAGCCCCGAAGTGCTCCAGCAGATCGCAGATTTTGCGATCGAGAAGGACTTGGTTGTGATCAGCGACGAAATCTACTCCGAACTGACGTTTGATGGAAATCACACTAGTATCACCACCATTCCCGGGATGAAGGAACGGACCGTGTTACTTCATGGTTTCTCAAAAGCGTTTGCAATGACAGGCTTCCGCATTGGTTACGCTTGTGGTCCCCAAGCGATCATTGATGCGATGATGAAGGTTCACCAATACAGCATGCTTTGCGCTCCCATCCTAAGTCAGGAAGCAGCAATCGAAGCATTACGTCATGGGGCACCGAGTGTGGAAAAAATGAAAAACCAGTATCATCGTCGTCGAGATTATCTGGTGAAACGACTCAACGCCATGGGCTTGCCTTGTCACACACCCGGAGGAAGCTTCTACGTGTTCCCGGATATTCGACCCAGCGGCAAAGACTCCAAAACATTTGCGACTGAAGTACTCGAGACTCAAAATGTCGCGATCGTTCCTGGCACTGCCTTTGGCACAGCAGGAGAAGGGTTTGTGCGCGCAGCATTTTCCACTAGCTACGAAAACCTCATTATTGCCTGCGACCGCATCGAAGCTTTCATGAATTCGTAAGCTTTTCGAATCAAGAGTCGGGAGCAAAAGCTCGATCAGGGTCATCATTTTGGAGGATTTTGATAACGATCCCCACAAAGCTTACGAAGCTCACATGGGATCGATCCATCTGAAACCAGGTCGAAATATCGATACTCTGTTATTTTTCATTGAATAGTCTTCACTATCGTGACGTCGTAAAAATCACAAAAAGGCAGATCTATTTCGTTTTGCTTACTAACTAGAAAGCCTCCATCTTGTACTCACCTGCAAAGGAACCAAACATGTCCGATACCTATACTCAAAAAAGCGTTAAAACTCCATCCAATCGTTTAAAAGACGCTTTTGGAAACATCCTTTTTGGCGTCATATTGGCGCTTGGAGGAATGGTCCTTCTATTTTGGAACGAAGGGCGATCGATCAAGCGCATTCGGGTGATCGAAGAAGGCAAGGCTTCACTGGTAAACATTGTCTCCGGCGACGACATGCTTCCTCAAAATGAGGGTAAACTGGTCTACCTTTCAACTTTAGCAACAACCGATGAACACTTAGTGGACCCATTGTTTGATGTTAATTTTGACGGCATTGCATTGGAAAGATGGGTTCAGATGTATCAATGGTCCGAAACAAAGGACCAAAATACGGAGGAAGACAAAAAAGGAAACCAAACCACTACCACCACTTATTCCTACTCCAAGGATTGGTATAGCACACAACAACAATCGAGTGAGTTTGCGAGACCAACTGATCACCAAAATCCAAGCATGGTCTTTAAGGGTGAAACATTCATGGCCCAAAACGTTTTTGTAGGGCCTCTTAAGCTTTCTTCGTCACTCGTTTCGCAAATTGAAAATGCCACGATTATGCCTGCAACAGAGGTAAAAATCCCCGAGCAATTCCAATCGAAGGTCACTGTTGTTGGGAATGAAATTTACCTGGGAGGAGAACCGGACAACCCTAAAGTAGGAGACTTAAAAGTATGGTTCTCCACAACCTCTCCCTGTGTCGTCAGCGTGATTGCACAACAAAAAGATGGACTACTGCAAACCTACTACACTGACAATGGCCCTTTGGAGATACTGAAGACAGGGGAATTCACCTCCGATGAGCTGTTTGTGGCAGAAGCGAACTCCAATAAACTCCTAACATGGGGATTGCGCGCGGCTGGATGGCTTCTTGTTTGGGTAGGAACGGCATTAGTTTTTGAAATTGTGGACATATTGGCGATCTTCATACCATTCATCGGAAATATCATCCGGACTGGAGTTGGATTCATTATCCTGGTGATGGCAACGAGCGTTTCGCTACTAACCGTTGCTGTAGGGTGGATTTACTATCGTCCATTGCTCGCCTACTCGTTGATCGGAGCAGCCGTTATCCTTTGCATCCTTCCGATTCTAAGAAAACGAAAAAAGGCATAGTAGACTTAATAGAGGCACTCGCGCTTGTCGCCATACCGTCTGGGTGTGATACCACCTTACGTTATACCGATTCCGGTTATAAAAACTGAATAATATAATGCTACTCCACTGCAGATCACATGGCTAGCATGTGATACTACCCGTCTTTTGGTAGCATGCGATGCTCGCCATCGCATTTATAATTGTCAGTCGTTTAAACAAGAATTGGTGTTAAAACGACTAGATAAACGCTTTAATGCGATGCGAGCATCGCATGCTACGAAAGTAAAGGTAGTATCAGATGCTTGCATCTGATGAAGTCCAATAATCGTCATGTTTCAACCGCAACTTGGTATGAGACAACCGCCCCCTACCCTTTTGCATTGATTGAAAACTCTTCGATTCGTTTTCGGAGAGTCGATCGACTGATTCCAAGGACTTCTGATGCTTTCAATTGATTTCCTGCCGTCTCCTTGAGCGTTCGAATGATCATTTCTTTCTCCATCGCCATCAACAACGCACGATGGTTTTCCTTACGTAAAATCTTGTAGATATGATCAAACGATTCATCCCTATTCATGCCTCCACCGATCATCTCATTGATGGGCTGACTGGATTGAGGAACGAGAGGTGTTTGAGCCTGGTCGGAATTTTCTTCCGCAACTTCTCCTCCACCCGCAAGTTCCGGGCTATCGTTTTCACTCTCAGTTTCCCCTGCACTTACACCCGGCACTTCACTCGCACTCGTAGCGTTGGATTGCTTCGTCGAAGCGGTAGCTTTGGCCTTCTCTCGCAATTCTATTGGGAAATCACTGGGTAAAATCAAATCTCCCTGAGCCAGAACAGCACTGTGTTGGATGGTATTCTCAAGTTCGCGCACGTTTCCAGGCCAATTGTGGGAAAGCAAAACATTTAAGGCGTCCTGAGACAGACGCTTTGGATTCACCCCCATTTTGGAAGCAAGCTTCTGCAAGAGAAAACCCGCGATCAAAGGAATGTCGTCCTTCCGTTCACGCAGAGCAGGCAAGCGGAGACGAAAGACGTTGAGCCGGTAGTAAAGGTCCTCCCGAAACTCCTTCTCTTCCACCATCTTTTCGAGATTTTTGTTTGTCGCAGCTACAAGACGAACACTGACTTTGACGGTATCGTTACCACCAACCCGTTGAATTTCCCCTTCCTGCAGAACCCGTAGGATTTTTGTCTGAGTTGAGAGCGTCATGTCCCCAAGTTCATCCAGAAATATCGTGCCACGATCTGCCAGTTCAAATTTCCCTTTTTTCTGGTTCGTCGCACCGGTAAATGAACCTTTTTCATGCCCAAAAAGCTCACTCTCGATAAGATTCTCGGGAATAGCCGCACAATTCACCGCAACAAAGGGTCCTTCTGCCCGTAAACTGTGCCGATAAATACACCTAGCAACGAGTTCTTTCCCAGTTCCACTCTCGCCTGTGATCATGACCGAAGCCTCGCTCGGAGCAACTTGTCCGATGAGTTTGAATACGTCACGCATCACATCACTGGAGCCAACCATTCCCTCTTCATAGTCGCGGGAATCAATACCAGGAAGAGAGGTTTCGACTTCCGCGTCGAGCTGCCTCCAGGCTTCGAAAGCCTTCTCGGTGAGCGAAAGTATCTTTTTCAGTTCGAAGGGCTTTACGATGTAATCGAACGCCCCAAACTTCATCGCTTCAATGGCAGACTGAGTGGTGCCATAGGCTGTCATGATGATAACCATGGAATTGGGCGCTGAATTTCGGATGTGTTGGAGAGCCTCGATTCCACTTATCCCCTCCATACGATTATCTGAAAAAATCACACCTGGCTGCAATTCTGAGGCGACTTCAACCCCTTCTTCCCCACTGCCAGCTAGTTTCACCTCATAACCACGGGCTTCCAATACCCGCTTTAGGGAGTACCGAATCTCACTATCATCATCAATTACCAGAATGGTTTTGTCTTTCGCCATAAGCTCTCTCAAAAACTAAAAAAATACTATGAACTTTTCACAAACATTTGCAGCCGATCCAACATGTGATTAAAACCGTCAGCAAGTGGGATGTAACCCCGCAAATAAATATCACCTTTTCCAACTGCAGCTAAATTGTCAGTAAGATTTGCAACCGATTTCCAAGCAGTTTCGAGGCTTCGAAAACGAAAATCCACTTCGTGACCGACACCATTTTCCTCTTTGTTGAGCCATTGAAGTTGCCCCGCTTCCACTTGAATCCGTCCCAAGTCATCCCAACCCCATCAATGTGAAGTCGAATACATCCATTAGGGACATGTTCGAGCAATTTTTTGGAGAAGGGATCCAAGGCACTCAGTCCATTGAGTCCGGCGATGGCTGCTCCCATCGTCAACATCACTTTATTCAGCAAAATATCCTGGCTCGCGTTTTCCCATCCCT
>CAXXVT010000021.1:0-234690 GCA_963676215.2 Opitutales bacterium
TGTTTCTCTTACCAACCGTTCATAGTTCACAATAAATACCGAAGGATGAGATGAGAAAAGTTGTATTGTAGCCTCGAAATCCTTTGCAATCTCTAGGAAATCACGAATCTGAGATTTCTGGTTTTTCTTCCAACTAGCATAGACATCAAGCAGATTTCTTTTGAGAAGCAGGATTTTTGCATCAGGCCATGTTTCATGGATCAGGGAAACATGGAGAACATTGTCAGGAGATTTTTCCAACCATCGTTTTTTCCCTGCCCGTCGGGCACAGAAATTCATGAGGTTATTCAAATAATCAAATCCGTTTGTCGATTGTTTCCGAAGTGTTTTTTCTTCTTCATCGGTCAACTCGTAAAACCCTTTTATCCACTGATGTCTTTTGTTTTCATCAGGTGCATGAATATTTTGGAACTCGTCTCCAAACCAATGAGTCTCAAGTCCGGAAAAAATCGATGGATGAACTTCCAATAATTTCCGTAGCAAGGTAGTTCCAGATTTCATTAGCCCACCAATAAAAATGGGGTTATCTAATTGTTTAACAATATCGCCCATACAACTACTTTTCCAATTTTGTTAAAAGTTTACGTGCTACAAATACCTCTGTATTTCTCATTGCATCGTAACTTGCTCCTCCAATATGCGGTGTTATCAGAAGATTTTCGTGTTTTTTTGCATATGAAACCAAAGGATTCGCATGAATCTCTTCCTTTTTATCAAAAGATAATTCGTTGCTCAAAACATCGACCGCCGCCCCTTTAATTTTATGATCCTCCAATGCCTTTAATAAAGCTGTTTCGTCAATAATTTTCCCACGAGAAGTATTTAGCAAAAAACTTTCTGGATTCATTAGATCGATGCAACATGCATCAACATATCCTACTGTGTTTTCTTCGAGAGGAAGATGAACACTCACCATATCAGATTCGCGGAACAATACTTCCTTTGATACCAAAGAAATACCTTCATCCAATGACATTTCCCGGATATCGTGAGTCAAAACTCGCATCCCAAATGCTTTTGCATAGACCGCAATTTTTTTCCCTATTCGTCCGTATCCAAGTATACCTATGGTTTTACCACGAAGGTCAAATCCAACATATTGATCACGATTCCAATCGCCTGCTATTACATCAGCATAAGCAAAAGGGATATTGCGTGTAAGAGAAAGCAACAGTCCCCATGTTAACTCGGCTGTTGCAACTATTGAATCCAGATATTCAGTTTCTCCTTTTAAAGAAATGATATCGATCCCCCGCTCTTTCGCATAGTCGCGATCGATATGATCGAGACCTGTAGTGGGAGATACGATGTACTTTAGAGACTTTGCTTTTTCAAGAAGGGCGCGATCCAATCGATATTTCAATCTAACTACCCATATTTCAGCGTCCCAGATATCAGAAGATTTTTCAATCGGACATTCATCACGCAGTAAGACTACCTGTCCGAGGCTACGATAAATTTCAAGTGCTGTATCCGAATAATGTCCGGATTCTAGGATGATTGTTTTCAAAATTCGGGATATTTTGGCAACATCAAATTAATAAGTCAGACATTTCTGAAAAGTCAGTATCGCGCTACTTAAAACATCAGCAATAAGCACTCCCGATTTACCATCTCCATACAAGAGATCAGTTGATAGAGCTGTTCTTTCAGCGTGATTTCGAATAGCTTTTAGAATCTCCTCTTCATCATATTCAACATCTGAAACATTCGCCCCCCGATCTCGCCCCTGCTGTCTGCTACCGATGTTGACAGCTGGCACTCCCAGATAAGCACACTCACGAACCGCTACACTGGAATTCCCAATAATTCCCTTGGATCCCTTCAATACTCTTAGAAAATCAACAGGCTCCATATTTTTGAAATAGCGAATGTTGTGGCCCCGTCCCTGTTCCCGAAATGTCCGAATACCCTTTGAGGTTCCATCAGCACCAGCATCAACGTTTGGCCAGAACCATAGGGTCGGGATACCGGAGGCTTCGACCGCTTCCAACGTCGTTGTGATTTGCTGCCGAGCTTCTTCATACTCCGTAGTCACAGGATGCTGCATTACCACCTGATATTCATTTGAGAAACTTACGGCATCCCCCAGGCTATGGTATTTTTTAATAATTTCCAACGGATCAAAATCCACTGAAACCGCTTCCGCCGCAATATCGATGGATGGACAACCCGTCACATGAATACTCGAAGGCTCTTCTCCCATTTTTATCAATCGTTCTTTCGCATGCTCATTAGAGACAAGGTGTAGGTCAGATAATTTGGAGATAGAGTGCCTCACTTTTTCATCAATTGAACCTGTCACCTCACCGCCCTGCACATGACACAAAGGGATATTCATATAGGAAGCAGCGATTGCGGTTGCCATTGTTTCATAACGATCAGCAATCGATACAACAACATCAGGCTTCAACGAATCGAAGACACTCGACAACTCAATGATCCCCAGCCCCGTTGTCTTAGCCATACTACGGGGGTCTTCCCCTTCCAATACATTAAAAACCGTTGCATCTGGAACAAACCCGTCATTTTTGATGACATTGATCGCCTTCCCATATCGGTCCAATAATGCCGACGAGGTTACAACCATCTGCAATTCCAAAGACGAGTGCTGCTGAATAGCGTAAAGAGCTGATCGAATGCGTGAGTAACTCGGTCGAGCTGTTACCACAACACATACTTTTCGTTTATTCATGAAATTCTAATTAATAGATATGATTATAAAACATAATGCAATGGATTGGTCTTACTGAAAATCAGACCAATCTAATGCATCATCTTTTTGTTTGGAAATTTTAAGAGTCTTGCCAATGACTTCTTTATAATACTCGGGCTTAAGCCCACCTGCAGGTTTTTTAACCGCCAAATCCTCACGCGTCAACAGATGACCCGAAGGAAGTGCAGAAGTGACCACAAGACTCCGTGAAAAAATATCGAGTTGAGGTTTGAAAAAAGACGCCATCGCATCTTTATCTATCGGACATGAGAGCATCGTTGCATTAAGTTTACTCGCTCGCACCAGTTCTTTAAGTTGCACGGGATCGAGACTCGATTTTGCATCGGGCCCAAACAGTCGTTTGTCGAAAGTCACGTGAACTTCGAACGCTTGTGCTCCTAGCGTTTGGGCTGCCAGACAAGGATAAATCTCGCCCGAATGGTCAGATAGGCCGACAGGACAAGGATACCGCTTACCCATTTCAGAAACAACATTCAGCCCGATCTTCTCCATTGGAGTGGGATAGCTACTCGTGCACTGAAAAACCGCCAAACGATTACCGTTATTTGTGATACGTCCAACCAAAGCATCGAGATCACTCCAGGAACTCATTCCAGAAGAGACCATAACAGGATCTCCTGATTCCAAAATAAGATCAGTTAACAACGTATTGGACAACTCACCAGAAGCAATTTTCCAAGCCGGCATTTTGAGTTCTCGCAACAAATGAAAGGCTTTTTCACTGAACGCTGAGCTCAAAAAAACCAATCCTACTTCATCGCAGTGCTTTTTGATACCATGCCATTGTTCAGGAGTGAATTCCATCCGCTTCCAGTAGTCGATACGCCGATCATCTTCATAACTGAACTTCACACGCCACTGCTCACGCTCAGTACTCTCCTCAGTAGCAAAGTGGGTCTGAAACTTAATCGCATCAGCTCCACATTCAGCCACGAGATCGATATAACTATGAGCGATTCCCAAAGATCCATCGTGCGCTTGAGCGATTTCAGCAATAATTAGAGGAGAATTCAGTGTTCCCTCAAATAATTGATTCGTTGTTTGCTTGGATTGCATTGAAATTAACCTTGTTTGCCTATGGTTTTCAAAAGGAGATCGAGGTCCGATGGTGAATCAATATTGATGGAGCGGTCTTTGGGCATTTCATACATCAACGGTGCCTCTGAAATCAAAGAACCAGAGCGCATCAGATATTCGACGTCACACAAATAAATGGCCCCATTTCGAACATAAATTTTAGGGTTTTCCTGACGCCCGCGGCCGGCCCGATGATCTGATGAAATCGGAAGTGCAATATCACCATCACAATGATATAGAATGCTTTTCAACAAACTGGGTTCGCAGTAGCAACTGATTAAAGAGGTCGCTTCTTTTTCAAGATAAAGACGAACAGAACCTTCCACATCGCCAATATTTCTGAGCGGCGAGGTGGGCTGCAAAATCATCACTGCATCATATTCCTCTGATGCATATTCGCGGAGGTAATCAAGCGCATGAAGGACAAAACCAACACTCTTTGCACGATCTCCAGATAAAGACTCGGGGCGAATAAAAGGGGCATCCGCACCATTATCCAATGCTACCGCCCGGATGTTTTCACTATCAGTAGAGACGATGACACGATCAAGTATCCCCGCCTCTACCGCTTTATTGGCAGCTCGGATCGTGTAAGCAATTAAGGGAATTCCACCAACATCTATGATGTTTTTTCCTTTGATGCCCTTGGACCCTCCTCGAGCCGGAATGATTCCAAGGATTCGTTTTTTGGTGCACTTATCGTTCAAAACTGATCGATCTAAGATTTAAAACCCCATATAAGAAACGCCTGCCCAAACCCTTCATCACACAACCAAGGATGTTGACCAGTTTCTTTACGACGATTATCGAGCATTTCCTGATATCGTTTGACTAACGCAAGCTCACTCTGTTCCGGCATTAGTGAAAAAGGAAAATCGATAGAGTGAGAAATCATAGGGAGCGGATACACTCCCGATGCTCGCAATCCTTTGAGCGGAAGATTCCGCAATACCTTCAAATAACGCTCCGAACCGTAGTCTGACCGAAAAACCTCTTCTTTCGCAACAACCTGTTCATTTTGTTCCTGATACCCTTTCAGGATATCATTAATCCAATTGAAGTCTTTTTGAACATTGTCCTCATATTTTGGAACGATATAAGAAAGGAACAGGCCTCCCTCATCTAGTACTCTCACCTGCTCAGAAAGGGCTTTTTCAATTTCCTCAAAATGCTCCATGAGTCCGATGGAAAACAGCACATCAAATGATTTATCTTCAAATGGAAGATCACAAACGTCAGCTTCCTCAAACTTGGCGTTCAAGTGATGTTCCATGAAAATAGATTGAGCGATCTCGAGGACTTTGGGTGACAAATCCGCAAGGGTACAATCAAAACCTGCATCGCTGAAATAACAGGATAGACTCCCCCTTCCGCATCCGATTTCCAGCACACGTTTCCCTCCATTGAACGAAGGATTTTCCATGCATTCGGAAAACAACGTCCAATGGTTTCGAAAAGCCAATTGGATTTGGTTCATTGGTTCACTCCGAGTCCAATGGGTGTAGTATGACTCTTTGCGCTTCGCCCAATTTTGTGAAAAGGCTTCAATGCTGCCTTTATTATCTAAATTTTCCATAAAAACCCTTTCCTCATTCTTCTAAATCATTTCGTGAGGTTCTGTATTATCAATAACCGAATCCTTCTTTAGGTTACGAGCTTCATCTACCATTAATTCGAAACCTAGAGGATTCACGTAAACCTAAAAACATGTGTAGTAGAAACGTAAAAATTGTTTCGGATTCAAATAAGATAAGATATCCAATAAAAAATCGTTGAATGCCCTCATTGTTTGAAGGCTTCGGTATAAAAAATCATCGCTCGATCATCAATTCACCACATTCACATGGGCCGCATTACTCTCAACGAACCACTGGTTGGTTTTCTCCAATCCCTGAGAGAGCGGTATTCGAGATTGGTAACCCAAAGTTTCCTGTAATCTCGAGATATCAGAAACCCTTCGGGTGATGTTATCCCAGTCCCGACGTGGAACAAATTGGATTTCACTCTTCGATCCACTCAGCTCAATAATCTGTGTGGCCAGATCCAAAATAGGAGTTTCAATACCGGTTCCTGTGTTCAGTATTTGCCCGATGGATTCCTTTTTATCCATCGCTTGCTTCAAGATACTGATGGTATCCGATATGTAAGTAAAATCACGAGTTTCCTTCCCCGTTCCGGTAATCACGATAGGAAGACCGTGGTAGGCTTGATAGAAAAAATTTGGAATCACATTCCGATATTTGCCGGGGTACTCCCCTGGGCCGTAAGAATTGAATAAGCGAAAAATCACCGTGTTCATTCCGTGAAAATGATGAAAGAAACTGACATACTGCTCTCCTGTGAGTTTTGTCACAGCATAGGGAGTATCCAATTCTCCCAGTTTCACCATTTCTTCATTTAACGGTTCATTGCTGGCACCATAAACACACGAAGAAGAGGTATAGATGAAACGCTCGACCCCTGTTCTTCTCGAGTATTCAAGAACCTTCAATGTTCCCATTCCATTCACGAGCAGGTCTTTCTGGGGATAATCGACCGAATTTTGGTTGGCAAAGTTAGCCGCTAAATGGAAGACAATCTCAGGCTTCTCTTCAAACACTTCATTCAAGAGCTCGTCATCACAAATCGAGCCGCGCCAGAACTTGATGTTCAATCCGGCAAGATTTTGCATCCAACCCGAAGAGAGATCATCAATGACTAAAACGTCATGATCTTCGCAGAGTTGCCGGACCAGGAAACTCCCGATGGCACCTGCTCCACCTGTTATCAGTATTTTACTCATATTCGCCTTCCAAATATCGTTTTTTAATATCTGCTACGACTCTAGCAGCAGCTTTTCCGTCCCAATTCTGGGGAGGATCCCGTCTCAAAATCGGCCCACTCATCGTTTCCACGACAATTTTAACTAAAGTCTCTGGCTCCACTAGCCTATTACTGCCCTCTGTGATGGTGATCGGTCGTTCGGTATTGGGTCGCAGTGTAAAACAAGGAACACCCATAAAGGTCGTTTCCTCCTGTATCCCGCCAGAGTCCGTAATCAAAAATTTCGCAGACTTCACCATTGCCATGAATTCAAGATATGCGAGGGGTTCAAGGATGATAAAATCTCCGTTTTCCAACATCTTTTGTATTGCTGGAAGTTCCACCATTTTCCGGGTCCGAGGATGGACTGGAAACACCATACGAACTCCCATCAATTTACCTACCTCCGCTATTTGGGAGAAGACCTGGATGAAACGTTGGGGTTCATCCACATTCGAAGGCCGGTGAAGGGTGATCAGGCCATAGTTCTTTGATTCCAATGCATATCTTTCGCATACATCGATTTTATCAAACTTTGGTTGCATTTTTACCAATGAATCAATCATCAGATTTCCAACAAAACTGATTTTACTGGGATGCACGCCCTCTTTAATGAGATTTTCATTTCCATCGAGAGAAGGAGTCCAGAGAACGTCAGAGATGCGATCCGTCAACAATCGGTTGATTTCTTCTGGCATGCCCATATCCCAACTTCTTAAACCCGATTCTAGATGAGCCACTTGTAGTCCCAGTTTCTTCGCAGTGAGAGTGCAGGCGATGGTTGAGTTCACATCTCCCACGACCACCACAAGGTCGGGCCGATGAGCCTCACAGTGTGCCTCATACCGAATCATGATATTGGCGGTTTGCACAGCATGAGAGCCACTTCCGACATTGAGATTCGTTTTTGGGGCAGGAATTTCAAGATCGTTCAAAATATCGTCAGACAACTTTTTGTCGTAGTGTTGCCCTGTGTGAACAAGCTCGACCTCAAATAGATCTTGTTTTCTGAGTTCATGAAAAATCGGGGCCGCTTTCATAAAGTTGGGCCTGGCTCCGATAATAATGTGGATGATAAACTTCGGGTTGCTCACAAATTTAGGTCAATAGTTTTAAGTAGTGCTCAATCGTCATGCAAAGATTTTGACCATTCAATTTCGACTTTCGAAAGGCAATGGTGCGTTCTTTCAAATCAGTATAGGTCGTTTCATCCTGCAGTTTTTCAAAAAGCGCGCTAAAGGCTTTATCAAAATCAACTTTTTCGAGAGAATGGAGAAGACGATAGCAGCTTGGATCTTCGGTGGAAACGTCTAAATCAAATTCGAATTTTGATCCAAACAAACTCAGGTAATGTTCGTTTTCTACCATTTCGAATCCTTCCGGCATCTCCATCAACGGATTGTGATCCAGAACAAGAGGCGTATCTAGTGCAACACCTTCATAGGCTTTCCAAGGAAGCAAAGCGTGAGGCATGATGTTCACAAATTGAAACCTGGAGGCCGCGATTTTCTGAAAAAAACGATATTTTTTAATTGATGGATGAATCACGAGCCCATCTTCTTGCTCTACCTGTCCTTTGCTGGTTAACCGACTGAAATGCTTCAGTTTAGATTCGGAAAGATATTTGTGGACCCAAAAACGAATCCAGAAGTGAAATGCGTCGGGACTACATTGCTCGTCAATACCGACCTCAGAGAGTAAACGACTGCTGTTTTTAGTGTGATTACGATAAACACCAACGACTTGACACACATCGTATTTTTGAAAAATGGCGGATGCGTTGTAGAGACTTCTCCTTCTCAGTAAATGACTCAAATCAGGAGCAAAAAGCAGAAAGGGAGCGATCTTTCCACGATATTTGTTTATATATTCCTCACCTAAAAATTTGCATGCAATGCCCCAATGCAAATTCGCCTTGAAATACAAATCGCACTGCTCAAGTGCATCCAGATTCCAAAGAAAGGCGTGGTCGGAAAGATCAAAAAACAACTTCTTCCCATCCCATTCGAGCGTCGTTGACAAAAGCTCCCGACCTTCGATGTTAGTCCTATCGTAAGGATTAATTTCAACGCTTTCTGAGGTTTGATAGCCTTGTTTGATGGAATCATATAGAAACTTCAAAAATCTCCAGTTTTTGCTCGTTTCTTTTTGCAGGACAATTTTCATTTTAAACCAATAGCTTTTGATGATTTCCAGAAACGATCAGATCCCGATGGCAAGTCTTCATCTTATACGCTCAATGGAAGGTTTGTCGCCTTCCAACAATGAACTGCTTTCAACCATTTTGCCTCAAGATGAGCAGAAGTAAAACACTCCTGCACCAATTTTTTCCCTCGAAGAGCGACCGTTTCCAATTTCATGTCATCACCCATCGCTTCATCCATGGCGTCCAACAATGAATCCACTGACAGTGGTTCTGTTAGAAAACAGTTTTCGCCATTAACAAATCCGTATCCGTCGTGAATTGCACCCACATGACTAAGCAATACGGGTCGGCCCATCGCCATGGCCAAAAATGCCGTCGTCACTGCACCTGAATAAGAATTGGGTAGTATCGGCAATGCCACCAATCGCGATACCGCCAAAGCCTCTTTCACTTTCTCAAATGGTTGATCGAATCGGACTTCAACGTTGGAAGGAGCGTGTTGAAAAAGTGGAGAAAATGCGGAAGAAGCGATCATAAGAAAACGCAAGTCCGGGCGTTCTTGTGCCGCACATATCATCAATTTGAAATCTCGGTTTGGATCCGCTCCTATCGTAATCGAATCCCAACGCCAGGGGCTGCCACCAAGCGATGACTGTTTGGGAAGGGAGATACCGTAAGTCCAGTGTCGCACAGGGGCGCGATAGCTGGGAGTATTCACAAAAGCATGCAATCGATCTGCTTCTTCACTCCCGAAACCATTAATAAGAGAAGCTTGTCGAAGCTGATCACGTAAGAGATTTTTGAAAAACGGGTGCATCTTTTCCAACCGTTCAGGAAGTCCAATGGAGGTATAAATAAAGGGAGTCGACCACAACCCCATCCAACGGGTCAGTAATAGTGGAATCCCTACATTTTCAACAGAGGAGATGACAAGATCACTGCGCCAAATTCGCGGAAGCATGCGTAAGATGTTAATGAGATCACCAATCGGGAAGGCAAACGTATCAAACACCCTTGCAATATAGTACATCATCCGCCGACAGAAACGCCCCGGCTCCCAATTAGAATCAAGATTATGTGACCAATGCAGGCCATCAGCATTCAGTCCTGCATGACCATGACTTTGATTTCGAAAAGCTTCAGAGGCTACCGACTCACGAAAAGCCTTCATCCGAGCCGGAGTTCGTTTATAAAAACTGAGGATTTTAACCAAAATCAGGACTATTTAGGGGATTTGGATCCAATGAGAACATAGCGTAAACTCAACAACCATTCTTTAGGAGACTTCGAAAACCGCACAACCAGGAAAAGATGATAAACCCGGGTTTTCAAAGAATGAGGGTGTTCCCGTTGGTATCGGATTGAACGCAAAAGACTGTATTCCGAATACTTCAGTGCTTCAGCCTTCTCTTTTTTTGAGTAAAAGCCCTGGTGCTTTCGGAGAATTTTTTTTCGGTTTCTGTATCCCTTCAGGGTCAAAAAACCCTCGGAACTACGACTATCCGCATGCTTATTGTAAACAAAAAGAGGGTCCTTCAGACAGCTTCCGACAGCTCCAGCTTCAACCAGTCCCAGAACAAATTCATAATCCTCATCCATTTCCAAAACTTCATCAAAACGATGATTTCCAATCGCTTCGATTCGATAGAGACTGCTCACACTAATGAAGTTCCGGATCTTTAGTTTTCCGACCTCAAACTCCATCGGTTGAACGATTCTTGTTTTATCGTGTTTAAGGATGTAAGCGCAGTAGACAAAATCGCACTCTGAGGCGCAAAGATGTGAAGACAAACGGTTTAAACAATCCGGCAGTAATGAGTCATCCGCATCGAGAAAAAACACTTCGTCTCCTGTGGCTTCTTCCAATCCCCTGTTTCTAGCGGAGGCAACACCCCCATTGTTTTGGGTTATGACTCTCACCCGCGAGTCTTCTGACTCTAGCTGTTTGGCAATTGAGAAAGATTCATCAGTTGATCCATCATCGACAACGATCACTTCAAGGTTTTGATAACTCTGATTCAGGACACTCAGAATGCACTCCCTTAGATAATGACCGTAGTTGTAGCAGGGAATGATAACCGAAATTTTTTTGTGCTGATCCATCATAAACCGGAATCAAAAATGGTAGTTTCGCAAAAATCTTTTGTTGCAGTTCGGGAGCGAACCCAAAAGCCTGCTCGTCATAGACCTTCAGTTGATCAGATGACTCGAGTTTTACTTTATTTTCTGCAAAAATGAAGGATTCAAATAGTCAAAGGGTGCGGGAAATAATATCAAAATGAGAATGACTCAAAATCGTCCAAGGATAGATCTTCTGCTGTCTCCACCTCCCCCTTTTTCAATCGCGTTTCAATTCAAGTAGGCTGGCTCTGCCAGGATCCTATAGTTCTCTATTTGGTTTTTTAGGAAGCAATAATCGCAGAAACTTCTTGATGAACATACCCCATTTTATCATCGGTCTATTCAAGAAATACGCTCTTTGAATATCTGATCCCATTTTCTTGTAATAAGCCGCGAGTTTAGGGCTTACGCGCATCCCATAGTATAGATCTAGTGTAGGATTCGTTTTATGTTGTATGACATCCTCAATTTTGGCGATTTTCAAATGACAGTTCGAATCTGCAATTCTCCCGATCGTTGACATCACATTGGCCTGAATGGGGCTCAATGAAGCAGGAATATTACGAACCTCTTGACGAACTTCACGACTGGTGAGCAGCAAAGGTTTGGAGATTATATTGAGCGGTTTGATCCCGTAAATATCCATTTCGCAATCACTCCAGTCGTCTGTTCGCTGATCCAAATACTCCGAATCTAACTCCATAAATGAATCATATACGTTACACGTATCACCCAAAACTGGAAAACGAAAGGGTCCCGCATTGGTTGATAGTCCCGTCGAAAGATAAGCAGGATCGTTTTTAAAATTTGTCCCATTATCTCCAAAATGATCGGAGTAAGAAAAGTTGGGATAAACGACAAACTTATTTTTCAGAACGAGGTATTTAAAAAATAGTTTCTTCCAAGAAAAAGGCGACCACTGATGAAGCACCGCCTTGGGAAGGGCAACACCGTCGATTGTCTCTCCCGTCTCTTTAATTAAGGCCTCAAATTCAGTCCACCGAGCCCCGATAAAAACCTGACCCCATGAACAAGGGACCTTCATGAAAAAAGTGTTCCACCCATCATCGATAGTTTCAAATGGGTAGTTACAAAACTCATTAATTTGATACGAATAAAGGGCGATGGATGCGATCCGCTCGTCTGGAGAATAAAACTCAACAGCCTCACTTGCATAGGCGTAAAAAGCTGGTGAGACGATAAGATCATCTTCGAGAACAATAACGGAGCCAAATGCTTGCGAAAGTCGTCCACATTCAATTATATGCTGCTTGAGACCCAGATGGTTGGATCGCTGAATGATCTCTTTATCTCCAAAATTCCATCTGAAAGCTTCTGCTATCTGGATACACTCCAAGCTCGAATTTCCATCAAAACTGATGATCAGTTTTACCTGCTCAGTTGCTGGGTACTGAGCTTGTTCCAAGCTCGCGAGCAATCTCAAAAGAGATTTGGGACGATTAAACGCAACAATGAGAATTGGAATCATTCAGATTTCCCGAACGGATTATAGAAGGTTCTAAACTAATCTAACTTTGTTTTCTTAATAATCGGAAAAGATTATGTTTCGTTTTGCCCGCAAACCAGAAAAGACGAAAGAGAGGAAGTAACTCTGGATGCGTTATTTGAAGAGTTGAAAGGTATCGAATCCGATGTTTTTTTGAAAAATTAAGTCTAATTTTTCCATCTTTCATTTTATGCGATGCATCAATAAGAGACATACGTTGCCCTTTTAACAAAAGATTTAGGTTGTGATCACCTTCGACCCCTTCCCATTTTTCGCCTGTGCGTTCCGGAACATGTTGGTAGTCGTGGTTTTGGTGCACGCAAAACACACTCTCAGATACATCGATAACCGGGATCCGAAGCATCCTACCACGGAAAATAATCCAATTATCCCAACCAGGACGTCCAACAATAAAGTTCAATATTTCTCGAAAACCAGAACTTTTGGTAAAAAGGAAAAAATCACTGCCATAGGAGTTATCTGATTCCCATCGTCTAAAGGCATGATTCCTAAAAAATTTTTCGGTCGTTCGATCGATAAACACCTCCCTATTTAGGTCGATATCATAGCGACAGCCAATCATTAAAAAACGTTTATAATGGATGAGATTAACACTCTGAAAGAAATCCTGGAGAAGGATGATGTCGGTATTGATATAACAAATGAGATCAAATTCAGCACGATCATGCGCAATCCGAAAGGCACTATCCAAAAAAGGTGTGTTGTATTCGGTTTTTGATTCAATTGATATCAATTCAGTCCCTAGTTCTTCAGCAGCATCCTCGATTCCATCGTCATCTCCAAACAAAAGGATTTGCGCGTCAGGCACGGAAGCTTTCCAACTTCGAATCGCATTGTACTGAATGGTCCGATACTGGTCGTCAAAAGGTTTTGGAATGGTGAAAAAGGTTATCACTGTAAAGATGGACTTGGAGGTTAATCTGTTTTAGGACGGTCGAAAGAAAGGCGAAATATCATTCCTTCCATTTTTCAACGACTTGCTGCCGTTCATGTTCAGACCAGAAGTGTTGGAAGTATTTTGAATCAATCATTGATGAAAGATAAGCACTCGGAAGTTTTACATTTTCGGAAAAAGCTAAGTATGCGTCCGCATAATCCTTTTCATGAGACACATTACTGATAATCCAGCTATCGATTTTAGTTCCTGTGAAATAAGAAAGAAGGTCCAATTGGGCAGATCTCTGAATATCAGATCGATAAACAAGCAGTTTGATATTCCTCCGTCGATAAGTGCACCATTTCTGCGAAATCGGGAATCGAGATTCATAAACATTAATTCCCAGAGAAGGGAACAGTTGTTGGTCAAACCATTCGAGCGCGTAATTGTGGCTTCGACTTTCAATAAACAAGTTTTTCAAATCTTCGGGAGTCCACACTTTCCCCTCGATTTTCTCGCCAGTGAATCTTTCAAAATTTTGAAAAAATGCAGACACATTCCTCGATACAGGTTCGCGGATCGGTGTGATCACTTTTACAGGCAAGTGAAAAAACTTCCGAAAAAGAAATAGTCGTCGCTGGAACAGATCGAATTTACAATAATTGTGAACATGAAAAACGTGCCCAGGAATTTGATCTTTCAAGGTTTCAAGGACCGAAGCTGAACCAACTTTACCCATCTGAAAAATATATACTGGAGGATAGAGTAATCCCCTGATCCAATTCATTACGACTTCTGCCCTTGATCGTATCATTTTATTTTGCAGCGGAACCAGAATTACGGACCATTTTCAGCTATGATTCGAAATGCGAATGGCTTTCACTGAATGGAAACAAACTCGAAAGAAAATACCGTAGAATCTGAGAACTTTCCAACTTCTCCAAGATTTCGCTAATTGAAAAACATAATACCATGTTTCCCGAAAGTTTCCTTCTTTCAGCGCATAAAGAACATATCGTTCAGACATCACCAATAGTAGTCGAGAACGCTTGAAATAGCGAAAAGTCCATTCCCCTGGCCGATAGGAATGTTCTGATATTTCCTTTTTAATTCGCTCAATGATGAACAGTGGAATGTTATTACTCTCTGCTAGATGTAGTTGGATCGCATTCTTCTCAAATTTGAAGCATTTTGCATCAACCGTCGTTTTGGCATCCATCCGCATCCTGAATCGTGCGATGGGTTGATCCAATTCAACAATTTTACCAAGTCCCAAACAAGTCAGATATCGGTAGTATAGCTCCAGATCGAAAACATAATTAAGACTCTCATTCAAGTCGCCCAGGTTACGGATGGTTCTCAACTTGTAAAAGGTGCTGGGTTGGGCAATCTGTGTATTCCAAATACAATCATCAACAGTTTTCCCAACAAACTGAGAGTATTCTTTTAAAACCTTTTGGTTTTTTTCATCTACAATGCGAAGCAGACCACAAAACACTTCTGCCGTTTCATTTCTGAGATAGGCATTGTGGAGGATTTCCAACGCTCCAGGTTCTAGAAGATCATCACCATTTATCCAGTTTACAATATCGCCGTCTGCAACGGCGAGTCCCTTGTTAATCGCGTGGGCTTGGCCATTATCTTTTTCACTAACACAGTAATCAATTTGGTCTGCGTACGTATTGACTATTTCTAACGTGCCGTCACTACTCCCACCATCAATTACGATCAACTGTAGATTCTCATACTGCTGGTTTAGAATAGAATCCAACGTTTCCTTCAAATATGTCTGTATATTGAATATCGGGACAATGATGGAAATTTTGGTTTTTTCACTCATTAAACTTTAGATTAGGGAAGAGTTGATTCATTGCGAATCTGAGATAGATCGAAAACAGTCAAAATAGGCTTTAGAATTGATATCCATCGCATATCGCGCTTCGGCATCTATTCGAATCCGATCATGCTGAAAGTGACTATATTGGCAATGGAATCGCTCCAAAACAGCGACAAAACTGTCCAACGACTTTTCTTCAGCAATCATACCGTTTTCACCTTCGTGGATAGCCTCCGAAATCCCGCCTGTCGGCAAAGCAAGAACAGGACGACCGCACATGATCGATTCCAACATTGTATTGGGAAAATTGTCATGAAGTGATGGAATCACAGTAGCATCTCCAGCACTGTATATTAAACTGAGTAAATATTCACTGTCGATCCTACCAAACGAGCGTAGTTGATGCCCCTTAACGAGCTCGGGCGACAGATGACCTCCGATGATACAGAGTTGAAACGGGCATTTACTAGCAATCCGGTTTAAAGCCGAGATCAGCAATTGAACACCCTTTCTGACCGAAAAAACCGAATCTGCAACAAATACCAAGGTTGGGATATCTCGTTCCAATTGTAAAACCTCGCGAGCCATTTCTTTCCCCACATCTTGGAATAATTCAGATTCTACCCCATTCGGAATAACATGGATTGGGAAATTCCCAAAAACTTCGCTCTGTCTTGCCAAATTCGCCAACCAATGAGACGGCGAAACAATTGTCAGGTTATCTATTCCCCTTAAGGCCTCTTGTTTCTTGTTGATGATTTTCTGTTCAACTTTGATTTCTTCGTGAGATTTACGGTATGTAGTCAACGTGCCTTCGTCGCTTATCGATTCATAATCGTCAGGAAAATGCAAGCCGCCAGAAAACGGATTCAGATCGTGAAGTGTCCATACAACTGGGATCGAATTCTTTTTGAAAAAGGATTCATAGTCCAACAGTTTACTCACCCAGTGTAGATTAATGATATCAGTTTTATCACCGTTCAGAATTGGAGTAATGTCATAGTATGAATCGGGAAATGAAAATGCCTCCAACGACCTGGGCCTCCTCCTTAAATGCATTTTTTGACTACAACCATAGCGAAGGATGTCCTCAAAACTACGAATTCTCCGTTTCAAAAACGATTGTATAGGAATCACCCCACGTGCGTTAATGACCTCACCAAAGCTGTCCGCATAGTGTTCACCTACGATCAAACGAGAGCTAACCCCACGTTTGATCAATGCAATTCTCGTTCTATTACAGGCCGCAAATGCACCACCCTTGGCCAAAGAACTAACAAATGTCACTTGCATATGGAATAGTTCAGAGGTTCAAAATCACAGTGGGATAATAAATAATTCATGAATTAATGAGGCCGCTATCAAAAAATGATCGAAGCGGATTAAGATTCAGATTGATTAATCACAGCCGGTTTTGAAACGATGGCAACAAGTTGGCGTCTTTTACATTTCCAACTCCAATACCGACAACGAAGATCGAATAAGGCTTGTGACATTTTTCCAAATTTTTCGAACCAACGTGGAAACCAAGCATGAGTTAACACATCTATACTTTTGATCGAAAAACCGGCCTCAACAAGAGTATTCGCTAAAAGTCGAGGAGTCCAAGTGTGCAAGTGATGATCTATGTCTTTCCCTGTATGATCTTCTTGAACTCGCCAATCATCGATGGGAACAACCAGTATCATTTTTCCACTCGTTTTGAGAAGACGATGAATACCTTTCAGTGCTTCAATTGGATAAGGCACATGTTCCAAACAATGATTCGAAATCACAACATCGATATCACGTTCTTCAACTGACTCTAAATCGTGGTATACCTTCAGTCCATTGGCCAAACAGCATTCATGAGCTTCGGAGTTAAGTTCAACACCAATTCTCTCTGCACAATTCAACTCCGAAAGAATCCACCCACCACCACAACCAAAATCGAGCACTCGATCAGTTGGAGAAATGTAATTCTCAAATTTCATGCGTTCCAATTTTGCACCCACAACAGCGTGTTGATTTTGATAGGCAAAATATTCACGTCCCTTCTCGCCTTGGTAATGATCTGATTCCCCGCATTTCATCGCTACTAAACCCTCACACCTTCTGCTTTCTAATATCGTTAGTTTTAAGTTTCACTTTTAGATGCAACGAGCCAGAAACGGTTTTCGTTTTTCTCATCTCCATCTGCAGTCGACAAATACTTTTTAAAATCAACCAAATCAAAACTGTAACCTAACTGACGAAGCAGTGAGGTAATCTGGTTTAACTCATTACTTCCAAAATCAATATCACTAAAGGCAATGCATAGCTTTTCCACCCTCTTCAGAAATTCTTGATCACTAATGAAGGGGTAGGTTTCGAAATCATGAATCGAAAATTTCAATAAATGGACACTGCCATCTCCAAGTAGAGCTTCTTCAAAACTTGAAACCCCATTGAAGGCCCAACTTCTCAAATTTTCATCGAGAAAAGGGTTCTTTTCCCTGGAACCATTGGAAAAATAGACCGAAGAAAGAGGCCTCCTCAGTTTCCAAAACAAAATGGATAACCCAGAATCACAGTCCAAATCGACAACCTTGGGCGCAACCTGCAGCGTATCAAAAATCCTGTCCAAAAAAAATAGTCTAAGTTCCGGCACAAAACGACGGGAATCTCCATAGTTGATTGCGAACTCTTCGTTAAATTCGAAACAACCACATTTGTACTGAAAATTGATCGCTTCAATTCTGCGACTCCAATGAGATTTATTCTCCTCTACTGGAGGGAGTCTACCCCTGGCGGCAGAATATAGACGAACCCACAATGAATGTCGAAGGCGCTTGAGAAACCTCAGCAACTTTTTCTTCCATGCCGGCTGAAAAGAATCGAGCCGAAAATGAAGACGCTCGAATAGACTGCTCAGTTCTTTATCCTCAGTAACAACCGCAGGATGATGAAGAGGAAAGCTCATTTCTCCTCCACTATTATAGGCAGCTCGATGAAAGATGTCGTGTTGTTCTTTGGTATGAGTCGCCTCTACTCCGAACCCAATATTTGTTATTAGATTTTCCTTAGGAATGACGCAAAGTTTATCATGTTTAAACAGGCTGTAGGTCCAAATGGTATCCCAAGTATTAAGAGTCCCTTCATAGGATTTTGATATTTGAGTATTCCAATAATCTCGAGCATTGCGACTTTTCAACTTCGTTTTCAGCACATCGCCAATTTGTCGATTCGAAGCGTTCGTTTCATACAAGGCCCAAGATTTCTTCCAAGTTGCCCAACCCCAAATCAATCCATACTGCGAGAAGCTGTAGCTTACATCCCCTTGAAAAAGAGGTTTCGACTGTTTTGGGATCACATTGTTTCCACTAATCATCGCGATCTCTTCATTGTCTCGATATCGTTCCAACAACTCTGCACAAAATTTGAAAAAGCTTTCGGTAGGAACACAATCATCCTCAAGAATGATTCCCTCTTCTACTTCGGAAAAAAACCAATCAATTGCACATTTAACCCCGTCTCGGCATCCTAAGTTTTCAGATTGATAGCACGTCTTCACCTCGCATTTCCAGTCGATTGAGTCCCACATCTTCCGGCATATTGCTACATTCTTGAAATCAGATTCGATATCTCGACGAGGACCGTCGATAAAGACATAAACCTTATTCGGTTTAAGCTTACGCAATTCGTTGATGATTACCTCTGTTAATCTAGGTCGATTAAAGGATATTTGTAATACTGGAACGGTTCTAAGATCCATGTATTTTTCGATCTTCAAAAATAAATGTATTAAAAGTCTTAGAAATAGGAATATAGTCCACATTCGCCAGAAACCGACCAATCTCACTGAGGTTTATGTCAAGTAATTCGCAACGCAGAACCTCCACGAGAAGGTAAGATGGACGGAAAAGATTCCAATCGTTTGAATTTAATACATTCAAGTCCATTCCTTCGACATCGACTGACATAAAATCGATATGCTTTCCAGTGGGGAGATGTTCCTCCAAGATTGCCCTAAGCGTTTTGGTTTCAACCTGTCTTTGAGAGCAAATTCTGAAACTTCCCTTTTTATCAGCAAGCAATGCTTCCTTCTCGCAAAAGGTATTTAAGGCAGTTTCGTTCAATTCATAATATTCGAGAGGAACCCCTTCAGCAGAAATTCCAATCTCCAAATTGAGGTCTTCACTTCGATACCTGTCGAACAAGACCTTTGATTCTTTCCTAGGCTCAATATTGATTCCTCTCCATCCAGACAAATAAAACACATAAGTGTTTGAAAAACGAAATGGATGATGAGCTCCTACATCCACATAAAACCCAGATTTTTTCCCTTCAAAAATTCGCCTTAGGATCCTGTCCTCCCCTTCCTGCGAAAAGCTTTGGTTTTCGAACTTGTGGAAAACCCGTTTACTTTGCCAATCATAGAAAAAAAGCTTCCGGATCCGATTCGGCGTAATTTTCAAAAGAACACTCGCAATCAATTGTTTATACATTCTAATCATAAAAAAGAATCCTACCAAACTCAGGAGAACAAGAATCGCCTTATTGAACAAAATTACCCGCCAATCGAATTACGCACAACAAAACGAGGGTTGATGTTCATTAAAACGACGTCAATTGTCCTGTTTTTGTGCAATGGCATTTACTGAATCTAAAGACCATTCACCTTTAAAAAGAATGTCCCCCCAGGATTCGTCCCCTTTCGATCCAGTCTGATAATAGTCGCCCATCTGCACGTCGATATAGGCAATGCTATCGGTGACCCAATCCGACAATTCCCCATTTACAAATAGTGCTGCATCGATTAAAAACCGCCCAGGAGCAAGATTGAGATCTCTAAACGTAAAGCGTACGACATGATAACCAGGCTCCGCTAATTCAAAAAACACATTTTGAAAAGAACTGTGGATATTTCCTATGTTTGCCCCTTGAGTATTTCTAAACGAAAAACCCAACACAACCTTTTTCAAATGTGGAATGGTGGACTTTACCTTAAACGCCAATTTCACATCATCTCCCGAGAGAATGTTTTCGATTCGTTTTCCTTGCAAGTTTTCTACCCAGAAATCAGAAAGTATAACTTTACCCGTTCCCTTTCGGTTCTTCATTTCCTCGATGTCTTGCACACCATCGATTTGACGTAAATTTTCTGATAGATAATACTCCACACACTCTTCGATCTGTCCGTTAAAACAAGTGGTACCATCCTTAAGCACGATTCCTCTGTCGCAGAGATTTTTGACCGCAGCCATGTTATGACTCACAAAAAGAACAGTTCTTCCGTCGGAATGACTGACATCTTTCATCTTTCCTATTGCCTTTTTTTGAAATTCCGCATCCCCAACTGCCAAGACTTCATCAACAATTAAGATCTCAGGTTCCAGATGTGCAGCCACCGCAAACCCAAGCCGAACGGTCATTCCACTTGAATAACGCTTAACTGGAGTATCGATGTAACGCTCACATCCAGAAAAATCGACAATTTCATCGAGTTTGGAGCGTATTTCGTGCCTTGTCATTCCAAGAATTGCACCATTCAGGAAAATGTTTTCCCGCCCTGTTAATTCTGGATGAAATCCTGTTCCAACTTCGAGCAGACTTCCTATTCGTCCGTTGAATTCAATCTTTCCTGTAGTGGGCCCAGTAACCTTTGATAATATTTTTAAAAGCGTACTCTTTCCAGCTCCATTTTTTCCAATAATCCCGAGAATTTCACCTTTATTGACCTCAAAATTAATGTCTTTTAAAGCCCAAACATAATCTGAATCACTCTTCATGGAACGATTGTTGGAAACCCCTACCTGTTGAAATGGGTCCTCTTTCCCCCGAGAAAGGTACCACCACCTTTTCAGGTCATTACTCAGAGTTCCTGTTCCAATCGTACCCAAGCGATAAAGCTTGGAGAGGTTTTCGATACGAATTATTGGTTCCATTGATTCATTTCCAATCGATTATGGTGGTTAAAAAGCTCAGACTGTATCCATGAAGTTTTTTTCAGTACGATTGAAAACCAATAGACCAAACAAAAAAACAAGAAGGGTAACGACACTAGAATACAACAATAGGCTCCAAACCATTTCTCCCGTTCCGAGAAACATGTGGCGAAACACTTCAACGATGCTGCTCATTGGATTCAGCGTGATGATCCAACCCATTTTGGGACTTTTCTCATGTATGAGAGTCAACGGATAGATCACTGGTGTCGCATACATTAACAACTGTGTGCCAAAAGTTACGAGATAACTTAAATCACGATATTTGGTGGTCAAAGACGATATGATCATCCCAAAGCCAAGGCCCATTGCTCCCATCAAAATGACAAGATATGGGAACAAGAATAGATATCGATTTGGATTCAAGTCAGCCCCTTTCAGTTGGAACATGATAAAGAATAGCAAAAACAAAACCATCTGCACCGCAAATTGAATGAGATTGGAGATCACAACCGAAATAGGGGTAACAGCCCTTGGAAAATAGACCTTGCCAAAAATCCCAGCATTTTTGGTGAAAGTCGTAGAAGTACTAATAAGACAAGAGGAAAAGTATCCCCAGCACGTAATCCCTGCTAAGTAAAAAAGGCTCGGAGGAAGTCCATCTGTTGGTAATTCTGCAACCGTTCCAAATATAAAAGTAAAGGTAAGTGTTTGGACGAGAGGTGTAATGAAAAACCAAAGTGGTCCCAGTATTGTTTGTTTGTATTTTGCGACAAAATCGCGCCTTACAAACAAGAGCAATAGATCTCGATATCTCCAGATTTCCCTCAGCCTCAGGTCGAACCACTTATCCCGGGGTTGAATGATGTGTTTATATTCCTGCATTGTGATAAATTAGAGATTAGAGAAAAACGTTCCTCCGAGCGCAATTGCTCCTACCTTTGGATGTATCGCTCGATAAAAAAGATAACAAAAACAGAAATCTGATAACGACACCTCAACCCTCTTTCTTTTCTGATTCCAGTACAGGCTACCGCATCCGGTCAAAAAGCCGGCGCTCATTTTCAACCACTTATGATCAAATGGAATCACTCAATGATTAATAATTTTGGAAATGGGATCGAACAACATATGTGCCTTTTTATTCAAACGCTTTAGCGTCTTCACCTTATCTCTAAGAAGAGGATCAACCTCTTTTTCCTGAGCTAGTTGTTCGATCATCTCCAACCTCGAAGTGGTCGATTCCAGCTTCGGAGTCCAATCGTCCTTTATCACCCTTGTTAACAGCTTTCTAAAATCCTTCTCCGCTGCAAAATGCTCTTTTCGAACTCCGGGCACATAAACGCTGTGAATCGCGCCCACACTCTTCAAAGCCCGAATTCCCTGACTCGCGGTACCCAAACTAACGCCCAGACGCTCCACAATCTGATCCATCGGTAATGGCTCCAAAGACACATAGAGTAGTCCGAAAATCTCCCCCAGAGATTTGGGAATATGGAACATACTGGCCACATTCACCACAAAGCCAATAATTTCGCGTTCCACTTCAGGAATTTCATATTGTGAATGTGATGAGTCCATATAATTCAATAATTTCAATTATTATTGAAATAAAGAAATTTGTCAAGATCTCATAATTCCAACTAACTTCACAGTCACTGGCGGTGGTAATAAACCAAACAATAGAATTTAAATCTAATCATCAAAGTGAAGTAACGCATTGAAATCGAGTTGAACTCGGAGGAGTCGCGGTACGGAATATCTTCTCTTAATATCGTAATCCATTCTCTCGATATCCGGAGTAGGAAAAAGGTTCCAACTCCTCGTCTGGACAAAAAGAACACCATGTAACTACCCAACTACCCTGCTAATACGAATGTTTAGAGGGTAGTTGGTGGCTTATAGTAGACTGTTTCTAAGGAGCCGGAGCAGCAAGAACTTCGAGATTTACTTCCTGGTAGGCCCAGCCTTTCCAACTAAGGAGATAAATCACCAAAACGCTCGTTGTTGCTTCTTCAGGTGTTCCAGACAAAAGACCAGTATCCGCATTCAGACTCATGCCGGATGGAAGGTCCCCGCTCATCAAACCGAAGCCAGAGTATGCCGGGCGATAATCAGTGAAGAACTGAATGGTTGCGAGTGTGCCAGTCGGTATTTGAATGCTGACAGATTCAGTGACTCCAAGTTCCAACAATCCTGGTGTCTGCAACAAGGCGATACTACTCATAACGCTATTGAGCTCATAATTCGTGAAGATAGGATTCACCACAGGATCAGAAATGTTCACGTAGTAATAGACGTGAACCTTGAAAGAACCGTCGGATACAATCGCTTCGATGATATAGTTCTTTGCTTGCGAAACAACACCAGAGAATACACCCGTCTGAGCATTCCACACGATCCCAGGAGGGAGCGGTGTCAGCAATTCGAACGTCAGATTCTGAGAATCCAGCAATGTGTCGGCCTTCAGGTCCAGCATAAGGTAGGTGTTCGTATCGCGGTTATAGCGATATCCCTTGGCAAGTACCAGCGGTGATTGAATCGGACTGAAGGGGAAAGGATCGCTCACGTCAGGGATTCCATCATTGTCATCATCAGGATCATAATTGTCTCCAATTCCATCAAAATCGTTATCATTCTGCTCAAATGGATTGGATGGGAAGGCATCCGAGGCATCCGGAGATCCATCCCCGTCCGTATCCAGTTTGTAATTCGGATCAAGTGGGAAGGCATCATAGATGTCCAGGATACCGTCATTGTCATCATCAGGGTCGGTATTATTTCCGACACCATCACCGTCTGTGTCTAAAGCTTCGCTTGGATCATTTGGCCACAGGTCCAAATTATCGCCGACACCATCTCCATCGGAATCAACGCTTTCTGAGGCATCCAGCGGGAAGGCGTCCGAAGTATCCGCGACGCCATCTCCATCGGCATCAAGATCAGCTTGATCACCCGTGCCATCTCCATCGGTATCCACTGCCTCCGTCGGGTCGCTAGGGAAAGCATCACTGTTGTCTCCCACTCCATCGCCATCCGAATCCAACCACTCAAGTGGATCTAACGGAAATGCATCCGAGCCATCGGCAACACCATCTCCATCATCATCAGGATCCGCGTTATTCCCTATTCCGTCAAAATCAGTATCGATCGATTCTTTCACGTCCAATGGGAAAGCATCCTGAACGTCCGGGATTCCGTCATTATCATCGTCTGGGTCACTGAAATCGGGGTCGCCATCACCATCAGTATCCAGCGGAACTAGCGGGTCAGGATCGCTATTGTCACCAATACCGTCTCCATCTGTATCCGTGCTTTCTTTCGGGTCATTTGGAAAAGCATCCTGGTCATCAGGTACGCCGTCATTGTCATCGTCGGCGTCGGCATTATCTCCGATGCCATCTCCATCCGTGTCGACACTTTCGTTCCCATTCAATGGAAATTTATCGAAGAGATCTGGAATTCCGTCATTGTCGTCATCAAAATCCAACTCATCTTCGATACCATCGTCTTCGGTATCCAATATGATTCTTACCTTAAAATCACTTCCATTGGTGGTGCCAGCCGCATTCGTCGCTACCACACGGAAATGATAAATTCCTCCCTTTGTCAGTCCATTGAGCACAGCACTCACACTGGTATCACCACTTCCCGCGCTAACCGTGCTTGGCGAGGCAGGCATCACATTGCCATAGGACGTATTGAAGCCATACTCAAAGGTCACTTGGGTGTCTCCGCCGTTGTCATTGACAGAACCATTCAACGTGGCTCCAGAATAACTCACTGAAGTTGCTTCTGCAGTCGTGGCGGTGGGTAACAACAAAAAGGTAGAGGCATTCGCAGGGTTATCGCTTCCGCTGTTTTTATTATATAACTGAGCCCCTGAACTACCATTGTATTCAAAGACCTGCGCTCTGTAGGTTTTATTTACACTCAATCCACCGAGTTGAACCGAATTTCCTGTCCCATTATAAACGCAATACCATCCCGAACTCCCAATTTGGGTTCCAGACCCAAAAGTTGTACTGGCATTGTAGCTGGAATTGTTGACCGGGTTTGCCGAACCAGAGGAATCCTCCCTTACAAAGACAACACAATTTGCCCCATTTCCTCGGGTCCAGGTTATCGTCGTTGAGCTTAGGGTCGTAGCTGAAAACCCAACTCCAAATGCCTGGGTGACGGGCGTGAATTCAGGCATATAAAAGGTTTGTTCACTCCCGTTAGTGGTGCCAGCGGAATTGGTTGCCACGACTCGGTAAGAATAGGTGATTCCGCCAGTTAAACCTGTGATTGTTTTACTGACACTAGTCGATCCAGTACCAGAAGCAATGGGACTTTGATCCGCCGTTACCGTTGTTCCATAAGAATTATCTAATCCGTATTCAAAGGTAACAGTCGTTGAGCCGTCCCTGTCATCAACGGTTCCATTAAGAACGGCACTACCTACACCCACAGAAGTAGCGGAATCCGTCGTTGCCAAGGGGAGATCTGGCTGTGCATTAACAGTAATACTGAATGTATTGCCCGTAAGACTGGCAACCCCATCGGAAAGAGTAAAAATGAAGCTATCCAATGTGGTATCAGTGTCATCATGAACATACACGATTTTACCATCCACCAAGTTTTGTTGAGTAAAACTTGTTATGGGTGTTCCAGAGGCATCGGTATTTTCCAACTGCCCGTTTATCGACCCAGTTGTTACGGTGTAAGTCAATTCCGTATCACTGTTGTCGTCATCGGATGCCGATAAAATAGAAGTTCCGATACTTGCGGTGGCTCCTTCATTCAAGGTTAGGCCTAAATTGGTGGTGAGCGAAGGATCGTCATTATCCGCCTGAACCTGAATTGTTCGTGTATCCGTGTCCGATATCAAATACGAATTTTTGGCAACGACAGTAACGATTCGATCACTTGTGGAGGGATCCTCCGAAGTGCTACGATACGATAATGCGCGGATCACTTGTTCAACGTAGGTTCGATTCGCATTTCCATTAAAACTGATCGTCATCATGGTGCCACCCGTCACAGTGCCTTCAGCGGCACTAACCGTTCCGATAACGAGGCTGCCTGATCTAATATCCAAACCCACAGTATTAATGCTACCAACCACATTATCGGGAATACTCAGCTCATCTGTTGATTCCGGATTGCCTGTTATTTGAACAGTCACAGTGGAATTGCTCCACTCAACTTCTCCTCCACCAACGAGAGATGCAGCTGAATCAAGCTGTGTTGCGGCATCGTTCTCAGTGTATGCTAAAGGAGTATCAGCGATACTCAGAGTCACGGGAGTGTAATCGGATGTCGTGAAAGTTAGATCAGATCCCTCTGAAGTTCCAAAACCATTGGATCCAACCACTCTAAAATGATATTCAGTATCGGCTGTCAAACCCGAGATGTCTAAACTAACTGCAGTAGTCCCGGTTCCAGCGGAAATTGAATTTGGTGTCGCATTGAGTTGAGTTCCATACCCCGTAGTAGTTCCATACTCAAACGTCACAGTTGTATTTGATCCAAGATCATCCACACTACCGTTTAAAGTGGCACTGGATACAGATATCGAAGAAGCAGCAGCAGTAGTAACATCTGGACCAGTCGGACTCGCGATCCCCACGCCAGCAACATAAATAACAAAAGGATTCTCATCACTATCATCATTCGCAATTGATAGTGTTGCAGTTCGGGCTCCAGTAGCGGTTGGATCAAAAGTTACCGTAAAGGTCGTTGACCCACCGGGTGCCAAGGTGGTGCTTGAAGGTTGAGACGTAACCGTGAAATCGCTAGCATGACTGCCAGAAACTTCTACAATAGGTGTACCGGACAAAGACAAATTCCCCACTCCAGAATTCCTGATTGTGAACGTCTTGGGGAGGCTTCCGCCCGTTTCACCCGTTGATCCAAAACTTTGCGTGTAAAATGACTGATTATCGTTAACAATATCTAGATTTGATTCATTAAAAACCTGAATCTCTGGAATCGCTCGCAGTGTCGCAAAATCAAGTGTACTCCCGTAAGTAGTACCACTCGCATTCGTTGCCACAACCCGAAATTGGTAATCGTAATTTGGAGACAATCCGGAAATGGCCTTATTAATAGGCACATCCGTGGTCCCCCCTCCTCTCGCTTCCAGCGTCCCATAAGAAACCGTCGATCCAAAAGAAGGAGACTGACCATATTCAAAAGAAACGGTCGTTTCCAATCCGTTGCCGTTCACGGTAGCATTTAAAATCGCAGTGTAGGCTCCTATCGAAGAAGCCGCATCCGTCGTTGCGGTTGGTTTTGGGTCTGCTGTTCCGGTTCCCTGAATGACAAAATCGTAGGGATCTTCATTCGAATCGCTGTTCGAGACGGAAATAGTTGCGGTCCGCAGTCCTGTTGCAGAGGGATCAAACTTAACAGTGAATGAAGCCGAACTCGAAGGAGCAATGGAAGTCGAAGATGGTTGCACAGTGACAGTAAAATCCGAAGCATGGGTTCCCGAAACACCCACAATCGGCGAGCCATCTAAATCAAGATTGGCATTGCCTGTGTTTTGAATGCTGTAACTCTTCGCGACAAAACCACCAGTCACAGGTGTCGATCCGAAATCAGTGAGGTTTGTGAGTGAAGGTGATGCGGAACCATCAATTATTTCATTTCCTCCTCCAGACAGGTAAATCTCGGGAACCGTTTCCCAAGTTGTAAAAGTCACATCATCACCATAGGTCGTCCCAAAACTATTCGTAGCAACCACGCGAAAATGATAAACAGTATTTGGCAACAAATCTACTGCAGAACCGACAATAGTCACGGATTCAGAATTAACAGTTGCAGGGAGTGCCGTAACAGGAGTTCCGTAGGTGATGTCTGTTCCTATCTCAAAGGAAACCGTGGTCTCTGCTCCATTACTTGTCACAGTAGCATTGAGAGTCGCCGAATAATAAGACACATCTGTTGCAGCCTCCGTAGTGGCAGTGGGAGTCGTCCCAACGGCTAGGGCAGTTTCACAAAGCAAGAGCGAAGATATCATCGCACCCATTCGAGTCAGAAGTTTCAGGCTTTTCATATTTGGCGTAAATAGGTTCGTTTTCTCAAAGCATAGTTTGAACGTGAGCGTTCTTAGAAGAGATAAAAAGATAGAAGTGTTTGATTGTAATTTGACCGCACAAAACCTCTGAATAAGGGACAAAAAGGGATGTATCATAAAATCACGTAAGGATTGTTTATTGGGAAGACCGTGCCCTTTTTTCTATTCCGTTTGATTGGCCTGAATCGAAAATGGGGACAGATGACATGGAATCCTAGTGAACGGTGAAAATGCACCAGAGCAAATCGTCACAGGAAGTCAAACTCAACAATCAGTGTTGCTAATCCCGAAGCCCCCAGCGATTAGCAGCCCTGCAAGCGCCCTGAGCTGTGGGTTCGATTCAACGGATAATTTGCATGTCCCACTTCCCGAGATTTTCATCTTCAGAATTAATGGAATTCATCTTCTATAAACGCACAAGTCGGATGAATCTGCACCCAAACATCAAGGGGCTACAGCGGCTGAATAGGTCTCCTGTGCCAGTATTAGCGCAGAATCAGCAGTATTGATCAAATGAACAGTCGCTTCGTTCCAAAAATCAACCGCTTCACCCTGGGACACAGAAGTATGGATGACACTAAGCGCCAACAGAATAGTCTGATTTCGGTAAGTAACGGCATCTGTCAGCCTTACAAAAGCGTCGTTCAATTGACCCTGTTGAACCAAAGCAATCGTTTCGGAACTCCTGAGTTGAGTCATCTGCGTCGCCTTAAATGCGAGTTCATAGTGCGCTTGCACGTCATCTGACGGAGGCAGCACCTCGCTTTGATACGCCTCTTTTTCGGCATTGTAGAATTCCCCCGGGACCGTCAAGGTGCAATCCTCTGTGGTTTCTGATAAGAGAAAGTATTCACCTGTTTTATAGGAATAAAGAAGCTTGGAGTCTGCATTCTCCATAACCTCCAACGGTCCAAACGCCTCTGAAACAAGGAAATTCCTCCCTTGAGTGTAACGGTATTCAACCAGCCCCAATAAGCAGTGACTAAGGAAAGGAAAAAGCGAGGAATTAAAATACCCCAAATCCTCCGATTTAAACAATCCTGGATATTCGGCCGATCCAAGCCCTTCGAACAGGATTGGCTCCCTATAGATTACCGGCTCCATTCCAATATGAGAAAGCGACTCCGGGATCTCGACAGGAAGATTTATCACCCCAGCAAATTGAATATTCTCTCCCCTTTTGATCAAAATTTCCTGGCCAAGAAACTCGAAATCCAACGCATTCACTTCTTCGTCTCCTGGATTGGTCGAAAAATCAAGCGTCATCACGCTGCCTTTATTCTCTGCGGAATAAAAAAAAGCTCCCCGTTGCTCTCCACCAATTAAAAGGACAAAATTCCCTAAAGTATAGGATTGGTAAGAAACATGAAGCAAATAACTCCCATCAATCGTTCGGATCAATTGCAGTGAGGCATCTGAAGCTTCCAATCCAAACCGATAGGGATCCAAGGGCTTAGTAAGGACCGTATTACCATTCTCTTGCGAGTACACAATACTAGCCGTGTTCACAGATCTTGGATTACCCGCGACATAATCCGAAAAGACAGTGGTTTCATCTGACACAACCTGGATATTTTTACCAAGGATTTCAAAATCCAGTGGCAACTCAAATACAGTGTTCGGATAGTCAGCGTACACTACACGACGATCGAGACCTTCCTGATAAACAGGCAATTCAAATCCCACGATCAGATCATCTCCCGAACGAATTTGGTAGGTTCCCGCAGGTAGGGACCCAGGATTTAAAGTAAACACGACATTTCCATCCAGTTTTCGAATGACATCGATTGAAACACTGTGAGGATTCCTTTTCTGTTCCGGATTACTTCCATCATCCTGGTCCGAACCAGAGTCACCCTCTCCTGGGTCTGGATTGGAGTCGCCGCCGCCTCCAGTGTCCCCTGGAACAGGAGAACCTCCGCCATCTTGGTCGCTTCCTGAATCTCCACCATCTCCTGGCTGCACAGTATCACCGGGTTGACTACCGCCACCGCTACTGCCCCCCGGATTATCACCATCCGATTGCGCCTCAACATGAATTAAGACAGAAAGAAAAAGGATAAAACTGAACCCTAATGATTTAATCAATTTCGAATGAATTCTTTTCATAATTAATGAGTTCTCTTCAAATTTTCAGACAATACTTTCGTTGCGAAAGGGGACTGCATATCACCGATTCTGCTTAAAATGATAGCGACGATTAACAGAGAGATCATCGATCTCTTCTTCCTGTCCATTTGGCCAGATGATCTTTAAACTGAATGCTGATTCATCACCCAGACCAAAATGTTGCTCTTTCGGTTGGCAGGACAAGTATCCTCCCCCACCTCGTATCTCGCGCCATACCTGCAGATCCCCAGCGGTCACAATCAATTTGGCTCCAATAGCATCACGATTTGATCCTGTTTCGGGATCTCCTTCGAGTGTTACTTTCAGCCAGTTCCCGTCCGTATTGTTGTTTAAAAAGACACGCGCTGGTCCGTGATAATCATTGGTGACAACATCCAAATCTCCATCTGAATCGATATCCAAATGAACCTGACTTCTCGAGTTACTAATAATTCCTAACCCACTCTTGTCAGTAAAGTTTTTTAATTTGCCAGAGTCGTTTACAAAAAAGACATTTTTGGCTTTTGAAGCCGGTGCATAAAAAACCTCTTTACCCTCCCGCTTTAATCCAGAATAAACCGAATAGACATAAAAATCATTCATTCCATTCAAACAGAACAAGTCTTCATCGCCATCGAGGTCGAAATCAAAAAATTCTGCTCCCCAAGACCATCCTGTTGAATCAAGTCCTCTCTCCACGACGTCGTTGGAGTGAACATATGTGCTGAGTCGATCATCTACCCGTGTAGAAAGGAACAAATCATTTGCATCCACAACCCTCATCCGGGACAAACTGTTTAAAGACAGATGTGCCTGAGTCTCAGTACTTGGCATTACGTATTTGTCATCCTTTATCATCGTCACGATGTTTGAAATGTAGATGTCGGGCAACAGATCATCATTCAGATCAGTAATCCCCACATTCATGGTGAATGAAGGTTTGTCAGTGCCGATCTCCCCAGAAATTTCCTCAAATGTTCCGTCACCCTTATTCCGATAATAGGCATTCACACCAAAATCGTTTCCTACAATAATGTCCTGAAGTCCATCACCATCAAGATCGGTGTGAGCCATAGCCTGAGCCCATCCAGTATTTCCCGTGCGGCTACTCTCAGTGACATCTTCAAACACAAAGTCACCCAAATTCCGATAGAGTCGGTTCGCATCCGCATTCAGATTCACCCGATTCAGGGTTGGTAAAACACTTCGGGTGTAATTTCCAAAATACCCAATGTAGATATCCAAAAGACCATCATTATCATAATCAAAAACGACAGCTGGGCCAGCGACCCCGTCTTCACCACCAAGATTTGAGCTTGAAGAAACATCCTCAAATTTTCCACCACCGATTCCTCTGAAGAGCTTATGATCACTCGCGACAAAAGTAATCAGTATGTCTTGAATTCCATCATTATCAAAATCTGCAATAATGGGTTGCCTCGGTTCGTTAAAGGTTCCATCGCTGCGTTTGTTTTCAATGCCCGATTGATCAGTTGCATCCGAGAAAATTCCCGATCCATCATTCAAATAGATTCGATTCCCTAACCCACTCAAAAGCAGAAGATCCATATCCCCATCCTGGTCGAGATCTTCCGAGGCAACTCCACTTCCACCGAAAGCAGGAGCAATGGTGAGATTTCCGACATTTTCCCCCGACTTCAAATAACTTCTGAGCAGCCGGTTGACCCACGCTGCAGAACGGTGTTCAAAACTAATTCCTGAATGCTCCGTATTATCCACAAAAAATGCATCCTGGCTATCTACCCTACTTTGTTTTCTTTCAGTTGAAACAATGCTCGCTGACTGATTCTGTTCTGTAGTGGCATTCCGAGATTCCACGAGCAAAGCCTGATAGCGTTGAAACCCGGCCAGTAGGTGTTCCTGAGTGAGGTATTCCGCCTTTGACTCCTCCGCATATTCTCCAGCCAACCGAAGTACTGCCACAGCCAATTGAGCAACATACTCAACGATCATTTCAGCAGCAAAAGGATCAGGCTCAAGACTCCCGTTGAACATACGATGATCGAGTGCGTACTCCAAATACATCCAGTGCAAACCACTGTCGCGAAAGGCGTCGAGATCGTAGGCTTCGATGGTGAACGATTTCCCTTTCCCCAGTCCTGGGAAATAGACGACATCCTCATATTGGTTTACAATATGCGGCATGAATTCATTCACGGTTTTCAACACATCTTTCTCTCGGATGAATCGCTCACTATTTTCCTTGGCGTGTTGCTCCGACTCATGAAGTAAATCGACGACAAAAACAGCCATCGATTCGGTAAAAAACTGCTTAAACTCATTTTTCTCGATCTCACTGCTAGGCCAACGGAATCTCGCAAAATGCACCTGTAGATTTCTGATAAAAACCTGAATATTGATTTTATTGTAAACCTCATAGGCTTTTTTCTTTGCCGCAATAATAAGCCGTAATGTTTGAAAATCACCTTCCTGAGAAGGAATATCAATGTTCTCCGATACCCATTGTGGAAATACAAATTTTGTCTCTGCAAACGAATCTTTCAAAATGTCCGGAGTGATCATATACGAATTCTCCTCCCTCGATTTTCTGTCCGCTATTTGAAGCAAACTTAAGGCAAAAAGATCACCAATCTTCGCCAACATCTTTGCTGAAGGTTCATCGAGCTGAGGCAATCCCTGCGAATCTAAAGTTCCGCTCGATTCTTGAGTAATGGCCAGCAACGACCGGTAACAATAGGCAATGCTGCTGTAGTGTTCAAAATCCCTCAGGGATATTTTCACTAATTCACCCGAAGGCAGCGTCACTTCAAATCCTTCTTCTACAGAATTCCAGGGCATGATATCCTTTGAAGCTTCCTCCAATCGTTCCGGAGTGATGACAGCCCCACCACCACTCTCTTCTCCAGAGGCCTTTTTCGCAGGTTCTGAGAGTGTCCATACCAACCGCAAGAATGATTTCTGCAGTTCATTGTTGAGTATTCTCGACTCGCCATCGAGAGGAGTTCCGTAGATAAAATCCACCAGTCGATTAGCTGTCGCATGGCACTTTGGGTCTCTATTCCCCTCCAATGTCCGCATCTGATTGATCAAAGCATACAAAGTATCGTCCTGCGCATGCGTATTGAGAACTGCGGCAAAACTCAGAAAGCAGAAGAAAACGACTCTGGATAGACGTATTAGAAATTGGGAAGAAATGAAATAAGACTGAGGATTCATGTTTCGAAATGATTGTTTTGCGAGCGAATGAGTTGTTCAAGAAAGGCCATTGCATGCCACCTTTACAATCTCAAGCATACCATTATCAATGCTAACTCCAAACGCAAATATGGACCGTAAAAAACGGCCCATATTGAAGTATTACTAATACTATGAAAGATTGTCTCGGATTTGATTACTCATTACCCATGCAGTAGCAAAATTTTTCGAGTTCTAGCTACTCCAACAGACTCATAAGAACATTCACCTTTCCCTCGAGATCCTGGATCCGTGATTCCTGCGTTTGAATCACCTGATTCTGCGCATGATTGATTCTGTTCTGTTCAATCGTATAAAGCGTGAGTTCTTCGACTTTTTCCAAAAGAGTCAACTGAAGTTGAGTCATATTGTGCCCACCGTGCGACGCAACATCATTTGCATTTGGAATTCCAGGAAGATGCCCATTTTCCTGAATAAATTGATCAACCTCATTTAGTGATCTCAGATCATATCCTTCCTCAAATACATAATCTGGAAAGGCTGTTCCACTCGCGGTGATGGTTCCTGCAATAGTCAGATTACCAAGCGCATCCAATAAGAATTCACTCACCCCCGATCCGGCAGCAGTGATTCTGAAAGTCCCATTGGAATTGAGAATCCATTTTTGCTTTTGGGACGCATCTTCAGTGATGGACGTATTAACAAGGGCCAACCTTGCCGGACCAGCTTTTCTAATTTCCAACTGTTCGCTGGGATTATCCGTCCCCATTCCAATTTTACCATCGCCAGCAATCACAAGGGCATCATCATTGCCCGAACCGGCTTTGATACGAAAAGGAAGGGCGCTGCTATGGGTGACATCACGAACGAAAAAATTAGTCTCGTTTCCCGCAACATCCCAAGTTTGAGGAGTAAATCCACTCGTGCCATTCTGCTCCAACCTGAGGGTTGGCGAATCTCCATCCGCGACGTGAAGTTCCACAACTGGATTATTAGTCCCAATCCCAATGTCTCCAGAATTTTCAACATATAGCGCATTTACCGGCGCTCCCGCTTCTACTCTAAAAGGAATTCGTCCTGCAGTGGAGTCTTCGATACCAAAATAACTATCACCTCCATTTGATGTATCATTGATAACGATACGCCAATCATTACGAGGAAAACTTGCGCTGTTACTGGTGTCGTCAAAATTAATTCGCAAATTGTTTTCCTTAAGTCGCATGGTATCGAATCCAAAACTCTCACCATTGACGGCATCGTTTCCCACAGCCAATGAAAACTGCACAATTACGTCATCAGCGTGAACAATGTCAGAAAAGAGTGTCGTAGTTAATGATGAAGCCACCACTATCGACAAAAAAGTTTTATTTATTTTCATAATATTAAATTTTCGTGGCTATCTACTTGTTGGAATCTTTCAGTGACTCGTTTTCAGCCAAACCGAAATCCAAAACACTCCCGTTCATGACCCGAAAGAACCCTGAGGTCACTTTAGCAGAAGCATCGATATTACGATGGGCGTTGATTAAGGATTCTGCACCCGCGAATTGCTGCACATTTCGTCCATTCTCATCCTGTTTCACTTCAACACCTTCACTGTGAGCCACAGGCTCCAAAAGATTCATTCCTCCAACAATCAAGGAAAGTTCCCATTTAAAAGCACCATTTCCGAAATCAGACTGTTTTCCTCCAGATTCAAAAGGATAAGTAATCGCTTCGTTCGCCGCAAAATAACGAGATTGAGTAACGGCCTTCTCCGAATCGGACAGTGGCGTGTATTGAACCGTCAATTTTACTCCAACGACTTCTTTTGGAAAACTACTTTCCCAATAAACAGAGCTCCCCTGATTGTGAAGCTTCGTGTAACTCTTTGCTTGAAGCATTGAATGGGAAGCAGACAGGCAGATCAAAAAGATCAAAAATTTACTTATATTACATTTCATAGTTCGAGAGGTTTTTACAATTCCAACTAGAGCAATCGAACTAATACGCCTCATAAGTCAACCTACTCCAAAAGCTTTTCATAAATTAGTTGATTTCATTTCATCTACGCTTCAGAAAAACAGCGGCAAAAAATTGTGCATCAAAAAGTGAAGTGAAGGATTGTCATTTTCAGAATTAAATAGATATCAACTGCTGATCGGTTTCATTTCCACTCTAGAAAACCAATAGGATCTCGACAATTTGTCCTATTAACTCTCAATCTTAAATGCGACTATGGAATCCAAATCTGTTTTAGTTCTCGGGATGCATCGCAGCGGCACCTCTTTACTCACAGGAAGTCTTGAGCAAGCGGGACTCTATCTGGGTTCAGTTACTGAAAAAGGTCTCTATAATCTCAAAGGAAGCCGGGAGAATGTGGAGATACGCAAGTTTAACGAAAGAATATTGGCAGATCGAAACTACTCATGGAGAAATCCGCCGAAGGAATCAATACCTTGGACACCAGTCGAAATTGAAACAGGGAAATTATTGATAAAAAAGTATTTCTCGACTCAACCCTTATGGGGAATGAAGGACCCGCGCCTGGTCTGGACTCTTCGAGGTTGGATCAAAACGATGAAGAGCGTTCGGTTAATTGGAGTTTTCAGACATCCTTCTTTCGTTGCAGCCTCCCTAGAAGCCCGCAAAGGAAATGTTAGTGTCCCCTTAGAAGAAGGGTATCGATTATGGTATCTGTACAATACAAAACTCGTTCGATTATACAATGAGTTCAGCTTTCCCCTCTTACACTTCAGTGAAGAAAATCAACTGCAAAAAAGTTTTTTCAAACCACTGGAATCCTTCTGCGAATCATTGGGATTGAGACAACCGGTAAATCAGTTTTTTGAAGCAAACCTCATCAATCAAAAAACTGCATCAGTAAACATACCCGAGAAGTGTCAGAATCTCTACGAGAAAATGGTTCAACTTCATCACCAAGATCTTTAAATTGTTTATTCAAAAATGATACCGATATTTATGCTTTCATGGGAACGTCCCATTTACCTTTGGAACTGCTTGGACAGTTTCTATCGTTCAACAAAGTTGCCGTGCAAATTCATACTCTCAGATAATGCCAGTGAAGACCCGGGAGTCTCAACTGTGATAAAGGGATTTCAAAGAAGAAATTTCTTCTATGCAGTGCATATGGAAGAAAAAAATGATCCTATGCGTATCCCTAAAATGATCGAAGCATATTGGGATCAAATCGAAGATTTTTTTGTAATTGTAGAAACAGATATCGAGATACTGCCTCCACCCGACAAGTGTTGGCTGGAACTGATGTCTTCCTACATGCGCGAAGATCCAACAATTGGTGCGATTGGATCACGCGTCTACCAACCTGATTTCATATCAAAGGAAGAAGCGAGAACACTCGAACCCGACCTTACGGAAGAGAAATTGGATTTCCTCATTAAAACAAATGCGCCCATGCGTTCCTATCAAAATACAAACGAGAAACTAATAGCCCCACACAACCCCCCCTTGAGATTGCTAATGCTTAGAAAGAAAGCCTATGAAGAAGTTGGATTTGATCGCGATAAAATCATACACAAAAAACTTTTGAAAAATGGTTGGAAGTCATTAATTTCCACCGAAGTAGCCCATCGACACCTATCATTATTAAACATCTACGACTACCCCCAATATAGTAAATCAAAAAGAGAAGCGTTTTTTTCACGTGATCACTACAAAAAAAAGTAGAACAAAACATAAATCTCCCCATTAGCCCAAATATGGTCAATCTTGCAATCATTGGAGCTCAAAAATCAGGTACAAAAGCTTTAGTAAGTTTCCTCCGCTCTCATCCTGAAATCAATTTCGGAAGAAAAGAAGAAATTCATTTTTTTGACGACGACTCTGTTTTCAAGAATAACAAAGTCGTAGATCTAGACCGTTATCATAATAATTTTGATTTCACCTTGCCGGGAAAATACTTCGTAGACGTGACCCCATCCTACCTTTACTGGACTCCGTCGATCGAGAGAATTCACAATTACAATCCCAAAATTAAAATGATATGCATACTCCGCAATCCTGTAGATCGAGCCTACTCCCATTGGAACATGGATTGGAAACGAAACAGGATGCCAAATTCATTTTTACTTTCCATTCTGATGGAGATTCCTAAACTTATTCAACGAAAACTGGATCGAACCTTTTCGATCTTATCAAGAGGCTTTTATTTCACACAATTATCAAGACTGTTGCACTATTTCCCGATGGAACAGTGTCTCATTTTAAATTCCACGCAATTGAAAGATCATCATCATGAAACGATGATCAAAATTTACAATTTCCTCCAAATTGATGATACAAAGATTCCTCCCCATAAAATAGTTCACCATCGAAAATGTTCAAAACCGATGAATCGAATGTGTCGATTTCTACTTTTGAGAATCTTTATTCGAGATATCAAAAAACTCGAGAAGTTACTCCAATGGGATCTTCAAGATTGGAGGAGTTGATTTCAAGTGAGGTAGTCCCAAAATAGATCCGTCTAAAAAGGACCATTGACCTGTCCAAGAGATCCGACACCTCAGTTCTCAGAATACCCTCATGCATTGCTTCTGATAGGTTTTCGAAGAATAAATCCCCACTATTATCAACAATTATCAACTCATTTATGGGATCGGAAACGTGATGTTCTTTTGCTTCGCCCTTCGGTTGTTCAACCATTCGCAGAATGGGAAAGCCGTAAGCGTCCGGTAGGCGACCTCCTACCGTTGTGAGATCAGATCTGCTAGAGTGAATAAATGGAAGCAGTGTTTGAGCTTGTAGAAAATGGAGTCAAAAGAGATCGTCGTGGTAGACGGATCACAAACATAGATGAACGGATTTGAGCCTGTACCGGAAAATGAGAGACGTGTTGTGCTAAACTAAGCATAATACGAGAAAATGAGAAATAGACGTAAGTATACCGATGAGTTCAAATCCAACGCGGTGTCGTTATTGCTGGGCGGTCGCCCAGCCCGGGAAGTATCGCGAGATCTTGGCATAGATGTATCAAATCTAAATCGCTGGCGAAAAGAGTATCTGGATGGATTGGACAGTGCCCATGATGGAGAAGGTCAAAGTGCTAGTGAGATGGCAGCTGAGATCAAGCAGCTTCGTAAGGAACTGGCCGAACAGAAGGAGATCGTAACGATATAAAAAAAACGATCAAATATGTCAGCTAAGCGTATGCGTCCGGTAGACGACCTTGTTTACAAGATTTCTTCTCAATGGTAACGATCAATAATTCTCGAAGGTAACCATTGAGAAGAAAAGTGGATTATAAATGGTTACGATTGTGGTCTCCAATTTTGAGGCATGAAGTTTGGCAATTCTTCAAACTTAGCATTTGGTAATCTTGTCAGAGTATCTTTCAAATACTCGTATGGATCGATTCCATGACGTTGGCAGGAGACGACGATGGAGTAAATGACTGCGGATTTTTTTCCTGCATTTGGATGTCCCACGAACATCCAATTTTTCTTACCAATAGCAGAAGGACGGATCGCGTTTTCCACAAGATTGTTATCAATCTCAACTTCTCCGAACTCAGTAAATCGAGTCAGACTTTTCCAGTGTCCTAGTAGGTAGTGAACCGCTTTGCCCAGTTCAGATTTAGGCAAACACTTTTGTTGGCATATTCTGGCAGCAAGATGGATCCATTTTAGGATTCTAGCACAATCCTGTTGTCTGGACAGAAGGCGCTGCTCAGGTTCAAAAGACTGCTCCCGGTATTGCTTCTCAAGATGGTAGAGTTATCCGATCAATCGCAACATGACTGCCGCATGTTTGGGATGATTCTTGAGGGCTTCATGGAACTTGCGTCTGGCATGTGCCCAGCAACCAACCCAAGTCACCTTGGCGTTGGCTTTCTCAAAACTGGAGTAAGCCTCATAACCGTCACTTTGAAGGATTCCCTGGTATCCATCCAGCATTGAGTGCAACTCTTCGTGTTTTCGTGAGAGTTTCCATTCAAAAACGACATCACTTTTAGGGTGACTCATTACCCACAACCAACCCTGTTCAGTTTTGCCCTTCGATTTATCCGGATCGTGGTATTTTATCGGAGTCTCATCGACCTGCAAATATCCACCATTGAGAAGGTTGCTCTTCATTTGCTGGTATATCGGAGTTAGCCACCATGCTGCGGTATCAATCCAATCCGACATGCTTTGTCGGGGGATTTGAGCACCCCAGCGTTTGGAGCTCTTTTCCAATCGGTATAAAGGTAAATGCTCCACATATTTTGACAGTGCAATATAGGCTATTAAGCTAGCTCCTGCATAACCTGCTTCAACCAAGCGGGAAGGTGCTGGGGCAATTACAGGCGGGCAGGCTTTGTTGAGCAAGTGACGATACTTCTTGCGAACAGTAACGATCTTATAGAGCTTGGGTGGATCTAACTCCACTCGATAACTACTTTCCTCTCCGATTTCCTCATAAAGCTCTCGATCAGCTTTTACTTCATCAGGAATAATCTCGATTGTCTTTTTGACAGGTAAGTTTGCAAAACGTTGATTGTATCCTATGCGCTTATTATTGCCACTGACTCGACGCTCGTGTTCCGCTATAACCTGATTTTGTTCTTCGAGCTGGGCCTTACTCTGCTCTAAATCAAATAGAAGTTGAGCAGTATCCATTCGCTCGCTTTTACCTCCGCCAAATTGGTTACGACGAAACCACTCAAGCTGTATTGAGCCTGTACCGGAAAATGAGAGACGTGTTGTGCTAAACTAAGCATAATACGAGAAAATGAGAAATAGACGTAAGTATACCGATGAGTTCAAATCCAACGCGGTGTCGTTATTGCTGGGCGGTCGCGCAGCCCGGGAAGTATCGCGAGATCTTGGCATAGATGTATCGAATCTAAATCGCTGGCGAAAAGAGTATCTGGATGGATTGGACAGTGCCCATGATGGAGAAGGTCAAAGTGCTAGTGAGATGGCAGCTGAGATCAAGCAGCTTCGTAAGGAACTGGCCGAACAGAAGGAGATCGTAACGATATTAAAAAAAACGATCAAATATGTCAGCTAAGCAGGAGAGATCGCATGAAACTCATAAATGAACAACGCGATGAGCACTCGGTAGTGAAACTGTGTGCGCTGCTGAAAATCGATCCGAACACTTACTATCGTCATTGCCGACAACAGGGATGCAGTGCGGTTGTATCAGATGAGTGTATCGTGCAATGCATCCGTGAAAGTTATCAACAAAGCCGAAAGATTTACGGAAGACCGCGCATTCACCAGGATCTGCGCAAAAAGGGCATTCGAATTGGTTCAACCCGGCCTAGCTCGTCTAATGAAACAAGAAGGCATCGTAGGGGCCTACAATGAGCCCAGAAAGCCGAAAGTAACCGATAGTCGACATGGTGGGCGTATCAGCCCGAACCGACTCAAAGAACGAAACTTTCCGACAACACCGCGCGAGGTCGTGGTCACTGACACCACCTATGTTTGGAGTGATCAGGGCTGGCGCTACCTGGCTACGGTTATGGATCTTTTTACCCGGGAAATCCTGGGTTGGAGCTTGTCCAAAAGCAACGACTCCAAGTTGGTATGCCGGGCTCTTTGGAATGCATCTCATGAACTTGATGGCTATGAGAACGTGATCCACCACAGCGATCGTGGGAGCACTTATTGCAGCGATGACTATCTGGAATTACTGAGGCAGTTGAAGATGATCCCGAGCATGAGTGCGAAGGGATACTGCTACGACAATGCCCACATGGAATCGTTCTTTGGATCGCTCAAATGTGAGTGCCGGGCTCTGGATCAATCCCTGAGTCCTAAACAAATGAAGTTGGCTCTTTTTGATTACATCGAAGGGTTCTACAATACCCATCGAATCCATACTGCTTTGGGCGGATTAAGTCCCAAACAGTTCCGAATCCGGGCGGCGACCCCCATGGGGGTCATTAATAGTTGACCGTGAATATGAGATGACATTTAACCACAACAACCTAAGCGCAACTACTCTGTCACAAACGGTACAATCTCATATTTCAAGCTTGGCTACCCGCTCTTTGAGAGCTTGGTTTTCGGCATACAACTGTTCGGCAGATGGCATCCATAGATGCTAGATCAATCTACACTGAAGTACAAGCATTTTTATCGCTCATACCACGCTTTTTGATAACATTTTTGTAGATCGATTCCGTTCATTAACATCGTCAATGCCTGAGCCTTCAGAACGAGCTTTTCATCTGCACTGCCAATGGGCCAACTCAAACGCCCTTGCTCCAGACGCTTTGCAAATACCCAGACTCCAGTGCCATCCCAGTAGAGCATCTTTAAACGATTGCGGTTGCGATTTGTGAACACAAACAACGCTCCTTGCTTGGGATCCTCTCCGAGCTCTTCTTGAGCAATCGACCACAGTCCATTAAACTGTTTACGCATATCCACTGGCTTCACTGCCAGAAAAACTTTCAAGCTGTTCGGTAACGATAACATTAACGCAGGGCTTTAATCATCGCTGCAATCTCGCTGGCACTATTTCCCCGAATACACGTTCCATCGACGAGAACGACTTCAAGCGATGCTGATTGCGAGCGAATAGCTCCAACTTCTACAAAGTTACTTCTGCGCTCTTTCTTGTTCTTGCGATCACGGTATTGTTTAAGCCAATACACCAACGTGTTCTTGTTCATTCCTTCTCGTTTAGAAAAATCAATTTGGGTTAAACCACTGGCCAAATACGATTCGATTAAACGAATCCGTTCATCTATGTTTGTGATCCGTCTACCACGACGATCTCTTTTGACTCCATTTTCTACAAGCTCAAACACTGCTTCCATTTATTCACTCTAGCAGATCTGATCTCACAACGGTAGGAGGTCGCCTACCGGACGCTTACAGCTAAGCAGGAGAGATCGCATGAAACTCATAAATGAACAACGCGATGAGCACTCGGTAGTGAAACTGTGTGCGCTGCTGAAAATCGATCCGAACACTTACTATCGTCATTGCCGACAACAGGGATGCAGTGCGGTTGTATCAGATGAGTGTATCGTGCAATGCATCCGTGAAAGTTATCAACAAAGCCGAAAGATTTACGGAAGACCGCGCATTCACCAGGATCTGCGCAAAAAGGGCATTCGAATTGGTTCAACCCGCCTAGCTCGTCTAATGAAACAAGAAGGCATCGACTTTCTTGCGACTCTTCATTTTCAAAATGATGGGTGTATGTCTTAAAACCGGCTATCTTCCGCCATTTAAAACACATCTATCAGTTATAACAAACTGTTATTCAACAGAATGTGACTTTTTCAGGGTCGACTAAATAAAATCCAAACTGTTGCAATAAATCGGCGACAACTCGGGTATCAATACCACCTATAGCAACTGGAAATTTCGAATTATTCGTCATAATTCAAAGGTCTTCCAGTTTTGAGTTCCAATAGCTGATCTTCATCTAGCAATTCTTCTTTATTTCCGACAGCTCGATACCAACTCTGACGGGGATGAAACCAATCTATTCGTTGAACAAAGAGTCCGGCTTCCTCGCATTTTCCCAGAACTTCAGAAACTGAATATCCCACACATCCTGGATATCTCCACCCTTTAAATTGGCTCCCAGTGGGTAATCTTGAATATGCTCCAGTTTTTTCATCCAAAACTGTGAACAAAAACTGTCCCCCTGGGTTTAGAACATTTGGAATTTTGGATACCAGGTCGTTAAACAAGTTTTCCCCCATATGCGATAATACTGACTGAGCGACGATGTAATCGAAGGAAGTTCCAAATGTTGTAAAATCAGTTTCACCTTCGTCAGAGAATTTTGGACGCTTAATCGACTTGACACATTCACCTGTTTCAGCTTCGAACGCCCGTTTCCATAACCATTGATTTGGTTCATGTCCGTAATACTTTTCCGGAAGTAAATACTGAATAAAAAATTTTCCGGCCCGTAAGGAACCGCACCCGATGTCGAGGAGCTTATGCTCCTCTCGTAGCCCCAACATAAAAAGAAGCATAAACTGCGAAGCTCCCATGAAGTCAAATTGTTTGGCGGGTCCGACATAAGCCCGGTAATTGGCACTCCCGGCTTTGAGTTTTTTGGAAGCTGCTACAATCTTTAGAAGGCGTTTTGATTTCAGTTTACTAAACATATTTTTGGGTCGTTTATCCAGGCAAGTGTTAAAATCAATGACATACCGTCAATGCAAAGTTTAGGTTTCAAGAGCTTTTTCAAATGGTATTGATTTTCCTCTGACTGAGATCCATATTTTGGTCTTATTTCAAATCGAGGACAACTTAATTTTTCCACTATTTCCTTTAAATCAACAAGTTGTGGAACATATTCAAAACGTTAACTGGCAGTAGTGATCTACTCTTCAGAGCCAATTTGAGACTTTTTCAGGGCTGGCTAAATAGGCTTAAAGCATGCCATTGTTTGAATTGGATGATAGAAATCATCAACCAATGACATATTGTATCCAGCTATATCTGCTAAACAATCAAGAGTGTTAAGAGAGTAGTGATATGGATCTTTATTTGGAAATGTATCAAACTCTCTCCCCCATTTTTTTCTGGAAATGGGATTCAGCCATTCATCGTCATTCGCCATGAAAAAGGTTGAATAGTAGACTCCATTAGTGGCAATTACTTCTCTGATTTTCTTCAAGCACATTAATATCGAGTTCAGCGAAAGATGACTGAAAAGAGAATTGGAAAAGGCGAAATCAATAGATCCTTTTATTTCCGACGTATCGAATGAATCGGAGCATATTAACGAGAATCGATTGTTGGAGACACCGTGCTCAATCAAAACTTTCCTGCCAGCCTGCAATGTGTTTTCGTTTATATCAACCCCGTAATACCATCCATTTGTCAATTTGGGGATTAGAGCAACCCCCAGTCTAAGTGGTCCGCAGCCCATATCCAATACTGAACTATTCGCTGACATTCCTTTTGATGAAAGAAAACGCATTTGCATTTGTTGATGTTCGGACCAAATGCGATCATTTCTATAGTCCGGTTGGGCTAGAAGGGTTGAGAGAAAAACTCTTTTTCCGTAATGGTTATCCATGGATTTGTTTCAAAATATAGTCTGAGAAGAAAACTTCCTTTTGAAATCGCATCGTCCCTCGATTTAGCTGAGTTTGAAGCTTTGTTCTGAACACAGTTGTACTACAGATATTTATCGTTGTTTAGTCAACTGAATGGAACTTTTTTATCGAATGAAGGTTACCTTGGATTTTTTTCAACTTGCTCAGTGAAAAAGATGAATTGAAGCAGGTAAAGCCTGTTCTCAAGGGCGCATTCTTGGAGTAGGGTGATCTTTGAAGCGTTTACGTTACTCGTCGCTTTATATTTTGACTTAGCCCTTCCTGTGTCCGATCCATGAGACGCGTGCTCGTGCGATCTCCATCCAACTCATAAGTGTGTCTTCTCGAATCCAATGCTTTCAAGATTTGGAAGATACACTAAACCCTTCGCTCGTTGGCTTGGCGTTCGCCTCGAGCATCACCATATGAGGTTTGCCCATGTTCGCAGGTTTGCTCACACGCCTTGGAATCACCAAAGGTGGTTTGACCTGCATTTTTGGTGGTGGAGCATTTGGACGGCGCATCGACGGATTGCTCGACCCTTCTGGAGAAGAACGAGAGCGCAATCTAGAATCTTGACTACCGCCCTTCTCTGCTAGTTTAAGAATCCCTTCATGACCATTGTATTCAACAAACAGAGACAACTTGTCTTCAACGAAATCTAAGATTTTGATTCCAAAATAGGAATCATTCACTTTCATCCATTTTTTTTGCCCAACTTCCGTGAAGTTTATACTAAAGAGCCTGTTCTCTCCAATCTTATAGGACCCCATAAAATAGATATTGTCATCGATTCTTGGAACCTCGTCGTAAGTATTTTGCTCTTCAGGTTCATTCAGATTCTCAACATAAAAGGGATTACGTTGAAGAAGACTTGGCTCAGCAATCAAGATATTGGAAAAAAGAACAAAACAAGATGAAACAACCAAGACCATCCCCTTTTGAGATTCAAGTATTGTTCTGAAAGCAAAAATAATCATCGAGTCGTCTTTCTTTTTGTTAAATATCCATTAAAGCTGAACTTCTATCACCTTCTCATTCCAAAATCGCGCCGTTTCTTCTTCTGTATCTTAGGATCTTCGGCGTCAATCTCAGCGTCACTTTCATCAAGTTCAGTCAAATTCGATTCTACATCTTCAGCGAAGTCACTGACATCGTGATCTAGTATGCCTTGAACATCCTGCAACAATGGTTCTGCCATACCCGAAAAGGTTCTCGCACTGTCCTGAGCTGCAGCATTTGAAGTAGCGTAAACCGTCGGTTTAATGAAGATGATAAGCTCACGCGATGTGGTTCCTTTACGATCACTAGAGAAAAGCAAACGCCCCACAATTGGAATACTTCCCCAAAAACCCATTTTGCCCTGGGAATCTCTTGTTGTTTTTTCCTGCAATCCACCCAAAACAGCAATTTCTCCTGACGCAACACTCACAAAGGATATCGCTTCCCGTTTTCCAACAACTGGCTGGCTATTCCCGTCAATCGTGACTTCATCTACAACACTTTCAACCGTTTGCTGGATCTCCATCTGTACCATCCCGTTGGATCCAATAAGAGGTTTCACTTTCAGTTGAATTCCAATGTCCTTAAAAGAGACCTGACTACGTGTATTCTGACCCGTTGAGTCAGTGTTTGATGCCGTGATGACAGGACGGGACTCCCCTGCACTAATCTGAGCTTCACGGTTATGCGTGGTGACTAAAGTGGGCGCAGATATAATCCGAACATTTGAATCCTGTTTGGCGGTTGAGAACACGGTGGCCAAAGTGAAGTTCTCGATGGTAAAGGAACGAAGAATAAGACCGGAAATAGTACCATTCAGGGAAATAGGAAGATCCGCGTTTTGGTTTAAATTAAAACCAATATCATCATTCTCATCGTAGTTGATTCCAAATCTATCAATGCCCCTGCTGTTGTCGTTCGACAAGGTCACCTCTGTAATAACAACATCGATGCGAACTTGCGGCAACAATACGTCCAGATTCGAAATAATCCCTTTTACAGCAACCAAGTCTGACTCAGTCCCATATACTAACAGTGCATTACTACGTTCATCCGCCTCAACTGAAACATACTTACTAAATTGCAGGGATCGACTACCAGATTCTCCATCGACTTGCTCAGGAATCGCAGTTTTCGATTGAACGTCACCCTCCTTATCTGCAATTTGTTTTTGTCCATTAATGAGATTGTTGACAATTGCTAATACGCTTTCTGCCTGAGCATGCTTCAAATAAACAACCTCATTCACGGTCAAAGGTTTACTTTCCGCATCGTAGGTTCTGATCAGTTTTTCGAGAACTCCCAGATTCGCGAGATCAGTGGAAATCACAATTTGATTGGTTCTGTCATCGGAGTCGATGGAGAGCTGTCCACTGATGAATGTGCCCATACTTCCCTCAAAGCTCTTGGTTAACAATTCCTTCAATTCAGAGGCTTTGATATGCTCGATTTTTTTAATAAATATTTCCTTTTCAGAGGACAAATCCAACTGATCTAATAAAAGTTCGATACGCTGGAGATTTACAAGCGAGTCAGTAACTAAACATCCGTTGGTCGATTTCAACGCTTCTTGATAACCTACTCCCGGAGTAATCAGGTTCCCGATTAGAGTAAGGCCATCATCAAGTTTTATGTAATTCAACTTGAAGACTTTCATGTAAACGCGCTCACTTGGAAGCATTGGAAGCGTACTTCCGACAATGATGTCAGGTGATCGATAACGGATATCATTTGCCGAAAGAACTCGGATAAAGGAATCTCCCAGTTCAGAGATTGAAATTCCGTTAAGTTGCAATAAAGACTCGATTGCGACGATAGCTTCCTCTCTCGATATTTCACTCTGACTATCAAAAGATATCTGCGTTCGGGGCAGATTGTCAGGAGCCAAAATCCTTTTCCCAGTGAGGTCAGCCAGGAAAACGAGAACTTGATCGATTGATTCACCGACAAAGAAAAAGCGATCCAGCAATTCCTTCTTGGGAAATCCCGTAATCTGAGGAGACGGTTCGGATACAAGAGTCGGCACAAACAAAGGAGGAATAAGCATGTCAGATGTTGGAGGTCCACTTGGTTCCCGAAAGGCAGATACTGAACTCAGCAAGCTCAGAAATCCTAAGATGAGCAAAAAGTGTGTTTTATGATTCATGAATACAACCAACCTTATTCTTTGATTCGAACCGTAATCGAGTTTTCCAAAGTTTCGAACGCGTTGTTTCGAGCTTCCACTTTGATGGTAATATTCCCGGTCAATCCATTTGGCGGATAATAAGTGACACTGTAATCCTCAGACTGCACTGAATTTCCAATTTGTTGACCATTGGCAAACACGCGCAGACGATTGATACCGCTGGTTGAATCTGATGCACTTACAGATATATTAATGCTATTCCCTTTCTCGAAAATCTCCCCGTTCAGCGGACGGGTAATGCGAGCCTCCAAATAATTGGAAGTGTCGTCAGGAATTCCAGTTTCATTCACTGTTATCGATATCGAATCAGCGACCGTCTCTTGACCATCATCGTCGATGGCAAAGCCCCCGATTAAGTAGCTGCCTTTAATCGGTGGAATAAAATCAAAAGTATAGGGAGCACTGGTTTTAACATTACCCACCTGGATACCGTCGACAGTGAGTCCTACTTCTTCAACAAACCCGTCTGCGTCAGATGCTCGGAGATCCACAAATACCCTTCGCCCTAAAATATAGTAGGTTTTGTTGTATGGGCTTGCGACACGAATTTTTGGAGGTGTTTTATCCGCTAAATCTGCATTGACAGTAACAGTAGAAGAAGTCGTTTCATTCCCGTAATTATCTGCAGCTATCGCATAAATGGAATAAGAATCCGTCTTGTCATCAACCGTAAAAGAAGTTTGGTAAGGAGCCTTATCCAACAATGCCATCAATTGTCCATTTAAGAACAGCTTTACCCAAACAATCCGACCATCTTTGTCATCAGCATCAGCTAAAATGATCACTCGCTCCCCTTCTCTGACCAGTTTTTGATCGTAAGGATAAAGGAGCTCAACAGTAGGTCCTTCGCCCGGGTTTTCAGTGATCCCGGCACTTGAATCTGTGTAGCGATTTCCGTCTTCATCCACAAACACCTGATCACCTTCCTTTTCAGTCGCTGCGTCCTCAGTCGGGGCTGGAGGTCGACTAACATTCGCACCAAATCGGAATCCAGTATTGGATGCAGTGATAATACTTCCGTCCGAACGCATAAAAGAACGTTCCACTTCCGAGCTCTCAGAATCAAAGGTTAACCAGTCGCCTAAATCGTAAGAATAAAATGTCGGGTATAAATCTTTGGAGGTGAACCACCAACCCAACGTTTCACTCCAGAACCGGAGATCTGAAGTGTCTTCAGCATCAACATATAACCACCCGTGGTCCGAATGATAGATCCACGGAAAATAGTCATCAGTCAAATACCCCAACCAGGGAACAAATTGCCATCCATCTGTGGTTGTTTCCGCTTCTGGCCACAGAAAATTTGGTAGATAGTTGGTTCCCACAAGCTCGACATTATATTTGAGCGAAGACGTGCCAACGAGTGCGACGTTTGTTTGAGTATACTCTTGTTTCACAATACCGACCCCATCCACAAACCAACTCGAAATATACTCAGTGATATCATCGGTTACTTCATCCATCTGCTCATCAGAGGCAATCTTGGTCCGTTTTTCCTGGTTGATCTTAACGGCGGTCATTTCGCCGTTTGGAATATTGAGAACCTCCTCTCCGATCACAACACTGTGGTAGGATATGATACCAAAAACTCCTGTATCCGGATTGAATCGTGTTTTATACTTATAGGATTTCCCTACTTCGAAGTTTTCGGGCAAAACTCTCACAGAACGATTATACTCCAAAATCTTCCCATCGTATTCTTCTCGGAAAATCAGCCATTCATTTTCCGTATTTTGAAAATACTTCTTGTTAACACTTGAGATATCATCGGAAATCTCTGAAACAGAGGGAACTATTTGCTGTTGAAGCATTTGCGTTCTTTTCCCATCCACATATACACTCGAATCGACCTCAATCCTAAGGTTCACTCGGGAAACATCGGTTTCCGTTTCCAATTCTCCGATATAACTCCAATGGTTTCCATTTTCAGAAGGCATCAGATCACTTGTTTTCGATGCACTAGCGGCAAGAACGAAGAAAAAAAGCAGAGAAAGAAGCAATAAAATGAGAGGTTTACAACGTGTCATCGGAATATAAACTGAGATTCTTTGCAAATGTATCTGCTATCCACTGATTCATAAGATAAATCACTGCGGCACAAGACACGAGAAATTCAAACAAGATAGTAAAGAATGTTGTCCCATAACTCAACACATAAACGAATCGAGAACTTCCAACAGCAAACTTACAACCCCTTTAATCTCAAGGTTTTGGAGTCACTCATGGCAAAGAGTTTGGCCCACAATAAGGCCCTCAGTGTTGGACCTTAACTTCGTTCGAAAAAGCAATTTCAACAATAAAATGATGCCTAAAGTATTTGAGATTGCTGGATAACCTCACACCAATCGCTATTGGACCAACTTTTGTTGAGTTTTACATAGATATCAAATTGAGTCCAAATGATCCTTTCAAAAGTCTTAACCGGCTTCACATCATGAAGCCCGGCATCATATCGAATGGTGTTTTTAGGAGCAGACAGCGGCACAACACACGGATTATCTGATGTGAGGATTTGCTTCCGAGGAACGATGACATATTCGCCCCAACCAAATTCGACAAAGAGTTTTTCAAAATCTTCAACCTTCATCATATTGGTATGCCCAGTCCAATGAGTCCAATCGATTTTCAATCCGAGCTCCTTTAGATAGTCAGTATCTTCGAAGCTTGGATGGCGTATAAAGAGAAAGTCTTGCGCTAATTCACTTGCTTTGAAAATCACTTCTTTCGCTGACTCCAAGGAGTTAAGATGCTCCAGGAAATCCATCATGGTGCAAAATCGAACCACTTTTTTGTCAAAAGCAACTTTCGTTACGTCGGCCAAGAGCGCGTTGCGATTTAATTTTTGCGCTTCCCTTATCTTAACTTCGTCAATATCGAAGCCAATTCCTTTACCGAGTTGAAACATCTTCTCGCAATACAAAATCGATTCTCCCGTGCCACAACCAAGATCGATAAAACTAAATTCACCATCCCCAAGTTGCTGATAAAGAGTCTCCGATAACGATGTAATATCCGTATCCATTTAAGTATTAATAAACTCCCAATTTTTTCTATAATCTTTCACTTCATGAGCTCAGAGTCTTCATCGGATGGTTTCAATATTTATTTGCGTAAGGTAGAGATGATTCCAGCGAATTTGAGTGTCACCTTCTCCCTGAGGAAAAACAGCTACCAATCGATATTCGCAGTTATCAATAATTTTGGGAAGAAACTCAAAGCTGCGTATCACCCTGCCGCTCTTTCCTTTGAGCAAAAAAGATAACTCGACAACAGATTCGATTCCTTCCCGTCGTAATTGCAAATACACAGGCTTATCGCCCGAAACAAGGGCATCAAGATACAGTTCGTATTTTTTTCCTTTTTGAAAGACTAGTTTATCTGATACATCCAAAATTTTGCGATCTACTTCTTTACTTTGCAGCAGGTTGATGTGCGCATTATTCTTTCTTTCAACATTCAATTTACCGTTCGAAGGAGATTGAGTAAGCATATTGTTGCTTCTCCTCCATCGAATTTTCGGATATCGCGGCAACATACCTGGAACAGACCGGGAGTAATAGGACATAGGCTCACGATGAGAAGATGACAACAACAACACTGGAAGGAAACTCAGACTGGAGATGTCAGCTAATCTCTCAATCGATAGAACTTCACAACCATCATTTGCACTAATGGTAACTCCATCAAATGATCGCTTTCCTCTCATTCGGAAAGTGGCTGCTGTTTCATAGACTGGAAAATAGAATTCGATGATTTCATCCGCCATACTTTCATTTTGCTGAAAAGAGTAAACGGAGGTGAGATCGGTCGCTCGATCTCCCTGATACTGTATTGCCATGCTCGCGTTTCCATTTCCAGATACAAAAAGCCTAAGCCTTATGAAATTCGTGACAAAATCAGTAGGGCCTTTCAATAGAGACAGATCAGTGGTATTCGGCGAAAAATGGACCTGACATTTTCCCTCATTGGCCTCCATTTCAAATGGAATCGACTCATAGTCAGCTGCTTGAATTTTGTTAAAATAATTCTTGAGGTTTTTTTCCTGAACGAATCTCAAGGAAATCAATCCTGTAAAAAACAAAACAATTGCGATCGCAAGAACAACCATCGTTTTGAAGAATCGCAGCGTATTTTCTTTGGAAATGATGAATTTCCAATTTAACTTAAAAATCATCCGGGTAAGCAGTCCCCCTCCTAAGTAGAAAAAAAGTGCCACATTGAGCCAATACAAGGACTCCAGATGAAAAAAGTGTCGCTCACGCAACTGCAGACTCGGATAGCTTAGGAAATAGAGGAATACAATGGCATAAAGCCATGCTTTTCGAAAATCCCGATAGGCAAAAATCAACAAGTTCGTAATAAAAAACAGCAATCCGAATCCTGAGAGAAACCCAAGCAGATTCCATCTTGTTTCAAAAAGGGTTTTGAGCAGTTCGTTTTTGAAAAGGTTCTCGGTGACAGGAGTCGTGAAGGGCAAATAATTTAGGATATTTTCAAACGTCCTGTAAGTTCTCAAATAAAAGTCTGCAGGAATCAGTGCGACCAACGACTTGTAGTAGGTTCCTGTCGCAATGTCGTAGTCTTTGCTTTGATATTGGATGACATGACCCTCTGGGAACAAACCGACTCGTTGGGCATAACTTACTGCTAAAGTATAAACGTATGCATCTTTGTAGTGAGTATCAAAAGAGTAATTCACGCCGCCAATTCCCGCGACTTCATCGTAAACTTCGGCGTGGCCAAGGATCAATACATGAAAAGAATTGCTGCCCGTTGAGGAGCGACCAGAAAGAATTGGAAAGCTTGCAACAACAAATGCAAGAATGAATACAATGCACACGCTAACCTTGTAACCCATTGTTTTCCACAAACGAGTGCCAGGATGCGAACTGCGGACCATTGTCACCGCAATTAATAAAGACAGAGGAACCAGAATGATCATATCTGCCCGGAACCCTAGCCCTACTCCTCCCACAATACCCAATAGGGAAAAATAACCATAAGTTTCGACGGGACTCCTTTCTTTCTGGAACAGACGGAACACCAGAAAGATATAAAACAAGATAAAGGGCGCTTTAGAATAGTCTCTTAACTGAGGCAAAAAATGCAAATTGAGAGGAGAGAAGACCAACAGAAGTCCAATGAAGAGCGCCCAGGTTCGAGGAAGAAAATTCCGCGCTATGAGATAGGTAAAACAATTGCTTGCTGTAAAAAAGGTCAGATACAAAATAATGAGCGAATCCCAATTGATTCCGAATACCTTCCACAAGAAACCGACAGTGGTGAGTAAATAGCGCCAGCGAGTTTGAAGGGCAGTGAGTTCTTTCGTTGCGATGTTCTGAGGCAACGCATCAATGTTTAACTCCCTAGTCTCACTCTGAAGGAATTTTTTCAACTCGGGGATATCAGAAGTCACTGGATTGTGATAACCTTTACCCAAGGCAACCATCACAGCCGGACCATATTGATTTTGGTAAAACCGAGCGTAACTGCCGTTAACGGTAATGTAACTCGATCCCATTCCCATGCTTAAAAAAGCAATCAATGCGAGAAAGTAAAAATCAATGCGAGGGTCGGATCCAAACTTTTTCCGCACATCACAAATCCTCCTGAATTGTTTTTTGAGAAACGCCATGATGCTTTAACACTTAAAGTGAATCCAAAAAAGGAAGTTGGTCAAAAAAGGATAATCACCGGCATTACGCATCACATCCATACTTGGATTTGACCCAATCATCGATGGAAAAACAACCGTAAGTGGATTTCAGAACTTTCTTCCAGTTGATTTCAGGATTGAGCCGGATACAGCAGACAAAATTTCTGTAGATGGCACGGTCAAAATCAAAAAACTCCTTGCTTGGGTGTAGGCTCGGGTTGTAGTCACGCTGATTCGAAGGAGAGTTCATGGGATGAATGAACGCGTGGTCCGAATTCTGTATTTTTTCAACCCCCAGGAATTCATAGTCCTCAATGCCTTCTCGTTTCAGTAAATCCAGGACATGTTTCACTGATAACTTGCAAGTATGCCCTCTCCAATCGCTAAAAAAGAATTTCAGTCCTAAAGATTCGAGGTATGAATCCTCGTCAAAGAAAGGTCCACGAATGTAAACAAAGTCGGTCGAAAGTCGGATCGCGCTAAGAATTGCGGCCTCTGCGAGAGCCAATGAGGGTAAATGCTCTAAAAAATGTAACATTGTCACAAATTTGACAGATTTTGCTGGCAGATCCAACTGCGTCACATCACCAACGATGCAGTCAAATCCCGCAGCACGAGTAGTCTCCACTTTGTTGGGATCAAGATCTACTCCAAGCCCTCGATTGCCTCCGAGTTTACGCTGTCCGAATCGCAAAGATCCGCCTTTGGAAGCACCAAAATCCAAATAGTCAAATTCTCTCAGGTTTTCCGTCATATTAAGCCTCTAATTCGATCTCTGGAACCTCGTCCGATAATCTAGCAATAACAATCATTTCTCCCTTTTCTTTCCCAGATTTTCGATCTATCCAAATTCGTTTTATACAAGAGAATCGTTCACCAACGGCCTCTGTCATGAGTTTATTGATTGTGATTTCATCAAAAATAATATCAGAACCATTTTCAGCAAAACCCGGGATAGGAGTAATGATCAAGAGATACTCGTATGCAATTTCAAGTCCCACTGCGATCACTTGTTTTAAATCCAGCAAATCCTTAACCAAGTGGAGAGAGTTGATATAGGCAATATACCTCAACTGCTTTCCATTGATGCCAAGATCATCCCAGTTATTGTCAGTTTTTAAGCGTTGTAAAAAGGGCTTCATTTCAACGGAAGTTCCACATTTACCAGCCAATATACTCTGTGACCGACGAATCGTTTTGGATTTCCCAACCACCAAAAAATCATAACTTTCTTCAAATTGCGGCAGGTGTTTTTCGATCCAAAAAAGCGATTTTCGATTCATCTTAGCCGAAATGTGCTCTCGCATCTCATCATCAAGATTAAGCGGTTTCGATTTGCGTTGGTCCCAATCTCGACAATAAGAAGTAAATTTCGAACGAACATTGTCAGTTACTTCCAATTCCAAAAAATCATATAAGGCATCTAGATAACGTAAATCCCCGCAAAAAAAAGCCTCATATTTCAATATGAATATGTTTTGAGTTTCAGTTCGCCTAATAAACTTCAATGCTTTCTCCAAACTCTCGTTCCAGATCTCCACCGCAACCTTATAGTCATTTTGAAGGGGCCATGTATCGTTCGCATTTTGAGCTCGAACATTAAAGGAGCTCGCAACATCAAAAACATCGCGATAGAGAAAAATTAATTTTGCATCTGGAAAACTCCGATTCAACTCCTGAAACCTACGGAAATACATGGGGACTTTGTCGCCTACATACTGTAGTTTTGAAGACTTAAACTTAGGTTTCGCAGCTTCATACACCTTCGGATACTGCACATTGGTATCCTCTGGCCTCATATCAAAAAACCGCTCCGGTATAAAAAGATCAGGCGTCAGTTTTCCTTTTACGTGCTTGAACCTCTCCATCCCTATAACAATTCGTGGGTCGGTATTGAGGAGTCGCGTCAAAACACTCGAACCCGATCTTGGACTACAGCCTATAAACAAATAATTCATCAAAATCACAGAGGAAAAAAAACGATTAAACAAGATAAAACCCAGTTCAAATCTGAGCGTTGAACATCGATATGATGGACCGAACTGAACGGTCCACAGAATAAATTTGGGCCGTCTTTATCGACTCCAAAGAGAGCCGATTCAAACGACTCAAATCATCAATCAGATCGTTAAGAGCAGAGAACATAGCCTCTTCGTTAGAAGTATCAACGAAAATTGAATTCTGTTGATCTATTGCAAATTCATCAACTCCGCCACTTTCAGGAACAAGAGTGACACAACCACAAGCCATGGCTTCCAAAGCGGTCCTTCCGAAGGCTTGATAAGATGAAAAATCAACAAATACATCAGATCTCTTTAGTAATGTCGCAACTTCCGCTCGCTTCAATACTCCGAAATTTTCAAATTCAAATGCTCTTTCAAGCTTGAGAAATTCTGAGCTTTTGGGATCCGCACCAAAGATTTTAATGTTAACATTGGATCCATGTAACTCTCTGATTCTTCTGAGAACCCTCATGGTCACTTCAGCACCTCGGCGTGGAGTCTGAGGACGAATCATAGCGCAAACAGTAAAAGAATCACCAGCATTAGGAGTCACCTCAACCATGTTGTAGATTGTTTTATCAATGCTCGGTGCCACTTTATGCATCGAAGTACCGTGCTTGGTGGATACGGTGTTACAGATCCAGTCAGTTTTGGCAAAACAAAGACAATCGGGAATCAATTGATACGATTTTTTAGCTTCTTCTTCGTGAGCACTTCCCTTTTTCACAATCCAAGGTTCGTAATCCTGAATATAGTAGGCCGGCATTATTCCAGGATTTGAGTTCAGTAATTTTTTCAAGAGAGTTACACTTGTAAAAATGGTCGCGCAGGCATAATCAAAATCCTTTGCAATTACACTCAGTTCATCAAAATCACTAAAAAACCGGAAAAGCTCGTTCGGAAAATCAGAATAGATAGATCCAATCGAGTGCTGATGCTTTTTAAGACAGGCCACCGCAACATTGATGCCGTAAGACCTCATTCCATGGGCTTCTTGGATCACTGAGTGAGCTCCTCCACTCCCACCTTTTACCGGAAGGATGTAGAGTAGCGAAAACGGCACGAGTTCTTTCTTCGCGGTTTCAAAACCATCCCGTTTACAGGCATTATAGAGGAATTCTACACGATCTCTGATCGCTGCTAGAGATGAATGATTGGCCAAAGAATGAACGATTTCTTGCAAGCGTTGTTCGCCCCACTTTTCTATCAGTGCCGTTTTCCCAGCTTCATTTAACGGTTTTCGACCTTCTGGAGTAAAGCTTTTCGATTTTGCATGAAAAACATAGGCGTGATCAGCAATAGCAAGTTCAAACCCTGCATCCGCAACCCTAAAACAAAAATCGTTTTCCTCTCCATACCCCCTTGGAAAGTGTTTTTCATCGAAAGAACCAATAGCATTCAAGACTTTGCGTTTAACGCAAAAACAAAACCCATTCACAGTACCTACACGAGGGTACAGTCTTTTCGAAGTCAGATGAAGCGCATCGGAAAATTCGTGCAATGACAATCCTAACGGTAAATCATTTACTGCCCAGCCTCCTTGTTCACCTTCCAACCTGGGAACCGTTTGATAACCTGCGGCGTTAGAAAGGGGCCCGATGATTCCAATGTCATCAGAACTCTCACCGCATTCTACCAAACTCTCAATCCACGTTGCGGTAACGATCGTATCGCTATTTAAGACAACAACATAATCTGCATCGCTGATAGATAAGCCAATATTTGCTGATACTGTATAACCCAATGCTGATGGATTCCGATGAAGTTCTATAAAATCATATTGATTGGCGTAATTCTTGAGAAACACCTGGGAATCCATTTCAGAGCCATCGTCAACAATGATAATTCTATAGTCGAGCGCCCTTTGCTGCAGAAGAGAATGCAAACACTTTTTGACATCTTCGATGGCATTGTGGACACAGACCACGATATCAACTGTAAGTCCAGCAATAGATGGAGCTCCTTTGAAGACTTGACCCGATATGACTGGGATGGGCTCAGGACGCTGTGCCGGGACCGGAACTTCCTTTACTCTTTCGACATGTCCTTTCAGAATCCTTCTGGAATACCCGGCCAAATTTTCAATTTTTTTTGAAAATTTCTTTTCGTATTCCAAAACTTGAGCTTCAAGGTCTGCTATCTGAGTCTCGTAGTTTTCTATTCGAGATACGTATTTTGAGTTTTCATCAGAAATCTGACTCCATTGATAAGTTTTTTCTGCGACCTCCGTCGACATCATCTGAAGCTCGTTTTGAACTTCAATCAACTCTCCTTTTAGTTCAAAAAGCGCTACATCTTTCTCCTGACGCGTTGCATTGAGTTCGAGAACTAAATCTTGATTCATCCTCTCAAGTTGAACGGCACGTTTGTTGGATTCCCTTATTTCAGAAAGAAGTCCTTTGCTAATTCCCGAAATCAGATTTTTCAGATCCACATCAATATTCGGATTTTCCAACGAGAGAAATTTTTCACCGTACCCAGATACTTGACCCTTAATAAATGAAACATCCTCAACAAGTTGACTTTTTACGACAATTTCTTCAGAAATTAATTCAGCAAGCTTTTTTCTTTCATCATTAATTCCCTCGAGCAAGACCTGGTTTTTTGAAAGCAACTCAAAAACACGAGTTCTGAATTTCAAACCCTCAATCGTAACCTCCTCTAAATCTCCCTTTGTTTCTGCAGCAGAGTATTTATTCAGCAACTGGATTTTTTTTATTCTATTTTGGTTTTTTGCCAAGTTACGTTCGTAAGCTGACAATTCAGATATGCATTCTGTCGAGACCTCCATATCAAAGGAATCTAATTGCCCCGTACGAAGTGTACTTATAAAATCTCGAAGTTCTATCTGAGAATCGGAAAGATAACGTTGCATCAAACCATCATCTAACGGTTTTGCCCGATACAAATCTTCATCAACGAATTCACTGATTTCTTGTTTAGAAGGGAGTTTAAGTTTTGTTTCACTGAATGCATTAATCCAATTCAGAGTATCAAATAATGTATCATGGGGTCGGTTAAGAAGTTGGTTATGATCAACAACAATCAAGTTTTCTCCTACCAAATTCTTAAAGGCCTGGATGGAATAAAATTCCCACAAACTTAGTCCAAATGATAACTGAAAATCGTTTCGCTGCCTCAATGAAATCGCACATTCGATCGGATTTCTGGAAACAAAGATGCAAAAAGGATCATCCAACAATTCCCGCCATAGCGGATATAAAAGGCAAAATCTAGGTTCCTTAAGAACATAGGTCGGTGCAACATCCATCCGATCAAGAATCTTGCGCCCTTCTTCTTTGAACTTCGCTTTTAGATCCGCTGGCACTGCATTTACATCGAAATTAGAAACCCGATCCCAATCAAAACCCAAGCTGTGAAGGATGTAGTCGTTGAGATTCCGAACATCACGTCTTTCCCAGAAACCCTTAGGGTTCTCGAGATTTGCTCCAGTAGAGTCTTTATCTTTTCCAAAGTAAGCCCCACTCATATTGAGCAAGCGGGTCATCATCGACGTACCCGATCGGTGCATTCCAATCACAACAAATTGCATAACTAAATTGATCTAAAATAGTGTTCGAGGACACTCAACATTACCTTAATTCTGTTTTCGAAAGCAAAATTCATTCGATACCAATAATCTAATGCCTCCGTTCTTTTCTTCAATAACTCACTCTCAGCGGCCACATGAAATACTGCATTCACAAGTTCTTTTTTGTTTCTTCCAATCAAGAGGTCGTTTTCAAAAATATCTTCAATCCCATTCACATAGTCGTTTAATACTATAGTTCCGCATGCTAATGCGTCAAAAATCCGATTATTCAAAAAGCCATTTTTGGCCATGTCACTCCAATGATCGTTTAGAGTCACCTTTGAAGATCGATATAAATCTGCCAACTCCGAATTTGCAATTTTTGTGCTTACACATTTCACGTTTCCTCGAGGCTTACCCCAATCGGGACCATATAAACTTAGCGGTAATCCCGATTCAACTGCCCATTGAATCAGGTCACGTTTTCTACCTGCACCGCCACCTACGAATACGATTCCACTCCGGGATTCTTCCCCTTCCTTATCAATCGTTCCCCTGTTGAAAAGTTCATAATCGGTACATTGAAGTAATGGTAGGACAGGAACGTTGCATCGGCTTCGAAGATCACTTGCGTAGTGTACCGATGCCACAAAAACCAAGTCGTAACGTTCATACTCTTCGATAGAAACAGAATCGGGATGACTGATATTCCACAGAATATTAAAAGTTCCTTCTCGAGGTGAAAACTCATGATATTTGCCTCGGATGACAAGATTCACTCCACCGTCTTCATGGAAATGTTCATTCCACGTAGGAACCAGCGGCATACAAACAGTCTGCTGGTTACGTTCCAAATACTTTACTACCGCTGCCCCAAAATGAAAATCTCCCCACGATTCATAATTCCGTTTTTTTGCAGGATTGAATACCCGCCAAATCCGGTTGCTGAAATTCGTTGGATTCGTTTTCGCAAAAGTTTCAACTTTGAGATGATTAAAAATCATGGTCCCCGCTCCCGACAGTTGAAGTTCAAAGCGACCATAGATTGAGGAATCATCGATTTCGATTCTCAAAGCATTCAATCCAGTTTTAAGTTTTACACTGGATTCACAAATTTTACCATCAACACCGTATTGAACAAAAGAAAACTTCGCCCACCCCATTGCCAAAATCACATCCATACAGCATTCGCAACGTTGATTTCCGAGAACAGGAATATCGGTAAATGGATCGAACTCACTATCATTCGTTCGCGGAAAGGACACTAACTTATGACCATTGTTCGAAACATCATAATGGAATCCATTATCTGAGATTTGGAAGTATTGTTCACCTCTCCTAAAAACCCCATTGCACATTCTCAGCTCGTAGCAGTGGTCGCCATCGAGTTGGATAGGAATTCTTAACAAGCGAATCATGGACTAACGGAGGATCGTCTTGAGACATACAAAGGGAAAAAGAATGATCCTTTTGAGACTAAAAGGTCTTGTTGCATTCACAAATATCTGTGCAACTTTGTGAGGTCGAGATTGATGGTAATATCTCAAGTGGACATCACGTTTTTCAATGTCATTCTGTAGTTTCGAAATGAGCTTACGGCTACTCTTTAGATGTTTTCGTAATTCATGTCGTTCCAGTTTTATCGCATGATTTTCCTTCTTCAATGAGGCATAATTATCCCTCAATACAGAAATTTCCTCTGAGATGAGGTCCAAATTCTTTTCTAATGAAGAAATTTCTTGAGAGGGATAATTCATAAACACCACTAATACGGATAGGAATCCAATCAGGCTCAAGTAAATAATAATAATAAACCCTGCTTTCGGGCTGATCAGAAACAGGATACCAAGATCCTTATTCTATTTTCTCAAATCATTGCGGAGGCTTTGGAAGGACTACCAATGGGCAAAATCCCAATCTCCAATTCCGGTGGCAATGGTTTGATGGTCCGTCCGAACGTTTGAATCATCCAATTCCCATCCAATTACCCTTCCTCCATTTTTGTCGTGCCATATCGCATCAGCATGCCCGTCATTGGTGTAATCAGTTACATTGATGAGAGACCACACATCAACGACAGTCGCCCACGACACGTAACTATTTCTCACTCCATTTCCATTCATAAACCATACCAGGATTCTGGTTTTCCCACCCGATTCCCCTTGCCAAATCAGGTCATCATTGCCGTCAGCGTTAAAATCTTCCACGAGCTGCAAATGATACACCGGTATACTGCCCGTCAATGCGGCATATCCGAGCTTCGTTTCGTTTCCATCCAAATACCAAACGATAACCTTGCCCGTAAGACTGTTCTGCCAAAGAATATCTTCATGACCGTCGGAATTCATGTCTCCCACCCCACGATAGACATAAGGAGCAGCAACCCTCCCTAATTCAACACTACTTTGTATGGTGCGGTCCAAATTCATTTTCCACACCGTCACAATTTGGCGGTTCCTGAGTTGAAATGTCCAAATATAATCGTTGATTCCATCTTCATTTATATCGGCCATACCAACGAGTTTGCCGGGTGCTGTTCCTTCAACTGTGGCGAGATTACTGTTAATCCCAAAAGAATCATCCATATACCATTCGCTGACGTGGTCATCCGCATCGCGCTGCCATAACAGATCGGCATTTCCATCATTGTTGAAATCCCAGGGCTCCATATCTGCGCCCAATTCCCATCGCCAATTCGCATAGAGTTGCTCAGGCGATCCTGGCCACAGACTGTAAGAAGTGGTCCTTTGTAACCCAGCATCCAATATCCACGATATGATAGCTCCTGATGTCACATTTTGCCAGATTAGATCCGGACGTGCATCGTCATTAATGATCCCCAGTCCAGCACAAAACCAGTTTCCATTCACAATGGCTAAAGTCTGGCTTCCTGCCGGTAATAATTTTGCATTCGAATCCAGGGGCCAATAGACAATGGTACTCTGTCCATTTGGTGAATACCGTTGCCATAGGAAATCCATCGTACCATCGAGATTGATGTCTTCGACTGTAATAATTCGAAATTCTGTCATCGACCCAACGAGTTGCGAAAAACTGCTACGGTTATTGTTGGCATCCAAATACCAAATGACGACTCGGCCGGTATCAATATCTTGCCAAACCAAGTCCGTGTTTCCGTCCTTATTTTGATCGTAAGCTCCGACGATACGCCATGAATCCGCCCCTGGATCAAAAGTCTTGGATCCCGTAATTTGTCCATCCCAATTGCGGTACCAAACTTCGAAGGTATTAGAGCCATCAAGATTCCTCACCAGCAAGTCTCCCAGTCCATCTTGATCCATATTCACAATGGACAGGAATTGGATATATTCTGCTCCAGCAATCGCTTCGGTCGGGGATCCGACAAGCGAGCCATTTCCATCAAGACGCTGTGATACCACTTCAAAACCGTATTTGTCCTGCAGCATTAAGTCGTCTTTAAAATCCCCAGAATAATCATTAAATGAACGGGAAACGGTCGTAGTGGGGTAACCATTCCAAGTTTCAGGATAGGACATGCCATAATGCACATTGATGACAAATGATGCACTCGTGTTTAGGAAGACATCCGATCCGACGCTGGGGGGGTGGCATTCCATGGTTGCAGAAACAAGATTACTGCACCCTGAAAACGCCAAATTTCCAATAGAAGAAACGTATTTTGGGATGGTAACATTCTGAAGTATTGTATTGCCCTGAAATGCTCTCGTGCGGATGGTCACAACGGGCTTTCCATTCATAGTCTCTGGAATTTGAACAGTCGAATCTCTACCCATGTATTCCACTATTTCAACTTCTGCATCCGTTTCTTCGATCAGATAATCGCCATAGGTTTCATAGAATACGACCCCATCGACCCATCCCTTGTCACTACCAGAGTGAATAGAAAAATCCTTTTCGTAGCTCCAGCGCAAAGTATGACTACCAGCCGGGATATCAACGTTCACTGTCGTCCAATCCACGTTGCCCGAAATGACTGTATTGACACTGGAGTCCACATAAAACCTCAAAAAGTCATAACGATATTCCGAAGATACCGACCATTTCCACTCCACCCTACCTGGTCCGGTGACAGTGGTTTCGATCCAACTCAATTGATTATGGGTGATGTTTCCACTTCCACCGTATGCACCATCTCCTCCTGCCCCATTCACAACACTCCAAGGCGTATTTCCGCCTGTAGAAAAGTCAAGATCCTCACCCAAAGCCAAACTCAAGGTACCCAAAGGAAACTGATAATTCTTCGAAGCCACACTGCTCGGAATATAACCGGTCTTGAAGGCCCTGGCTTTAAACTCAGTCGCTCCACTTCCTAAAAAATCAAAAGGTCCAGTATACAATGTAGATTGCGTGTTAGGGTCGCTGCCATCAGAGGTGTAATAAATACTAGCCCCAGTAGTTGTGGAAGTGAGGGTCACACGTATTGCAGTCGTGAAACTACTGGAATCGGGGCTGATCGTGGGGTCCTGAACAGACTGCAGATTTCCACCATTTTGAAGGGATAGTAGAGCATTGACACGTGACTCCGTGCTGCAAACACCCGCCAAACTGGCAAGAGTATCTCCATTGTAAAGCAGAGCAGACTTGGCCTGCAAATAGCCATAGGCCGGATACTCGGAAAAAATCAGCCCCAACACGCCTGAGACGTGCGGCGTGGCCATGGAAGTGCCGCTTTTGGTTCCGTAGGTGTTTCCAATAATCGCGCTATAAATGGAAGTTCCCGGAGCAGCGATGTCTACACTCTCAAATCCGATATTAGAAAATGTAGAAAGCCCATCGTTCCTATCGGTCGAAGCAACGGCAATCACTCCATCCGATTCATAACTTGATGGGAAATGAGGAGTGGTATCATTGTTAACACCATAATCATTTCCCGCCGCGCAAACGGTCAAGATATCAGCATTCTTACATTCTTCGATGACATCATACAATGCTTGGGAAAAGCTCCCGCCTCCCCAACTATTGCTGCTCAATCGAACATTGATCCCTCTATTTTCTTTCAGATCCAAAAGGTAATTCAAACACTCCACAGCATCCGAAGTATAGCCATTTCCCGAAGCATCTAAAAACTTCAGGGCGATCATACTGACATCCCAATTAACGCCAACAACCCCCACTCCGTTGTTACCAACTGCTCCAATCGTGCCAGCGCAATGCGTTCCATGGCCCTGATCATCCATCGGATCCGAGTCGTTATTGACCGCATCAATACCATAGATGTCATCGATGTATCCGTTGCCGTCATCATCAAGTCCATTCCCCGGTATTTCTCCAGGATTAACCCACATATTCGCAGCTAAATCGATATGATTGTATTGCACCCCCGTATCAATGATCGCGATCACAGTATCGGAACTGCCTGTGTTTATATCCCAGGCCTCAGGTGCATCGATGTCGGCATCCGGTGTTCCAGAGTTTTGCCCATTATTGTGAAGCCCCCACAATGCATTAAAAGAGGGATCATTTGGAGTTGCATTGAGACTCCAAATATAATTCGGCTCCACATATTCGAATTGTCCGGTAGCCATTAATGCTTCGATAAATCCTTCTACAGAACCGATTTTCAGATCATTTTTTCGACTAATTTCAGCGATCTTCAATCGCTTAAAGTAACGATTCATCCTTCCCCCAGCAGCTTCTGTTGCCATTGAGGCCCGAAGGAGACCCACCTCATTTTTATATTTTGCGATTACAACATTATCTCTAAAATTCGGAGCACCATGTGCCTCCACCAGTGAAAAAACATATAGGAAAACAATAAAAAGAGGAGGGAAAAACCTACATTTGCGGAAAAGGAAACAACATTTCTTCACAAGGTCCATTAGAGCATCTTACAGGTCATATTAGAATCATCAAACTAGAATACAAAGATCTAGCGAAAAAGGCGAATGCTTTTCGTGTTAAACGACCCATGGTTAAGTGGAACCAACGACTGCATTACAACAAGAATCAAGATGACCAACCCAAATCATCACCAGTGGGCAATTCCCCAATTCGTCATTTCATTTGCAAGATTATCGAAAGAAATCCTTCGATTACTCTCGTCCAGCAACCAGCCAATCGCCCGTCTTTCCGTGTCATTAAACCAAACAAAATCAATATTAGAGTCTTTATTATAGTCCCCCGCAGCGCTTAGAGACCAATCGGCATCAACCGAAACAACATGGGCCCAACTCGTTCGATGCCCACTCCCGTCCATGAACCATATAATAATACGATTTTTGCCGTTAAATTCCCCTTGCCATAGGATATCGTCGTTTCCATCCCCGTTCATATCCTCTAACAATTGTATTTGATATACCGGGACTCTTCCAGTCAAAGCAGCATAACTGCTGCGCCCACCAGCGCCGTCCATGTACCAAACGATCACCTTACCGGTATTGCTATCCTGCCAAACCAAGTCGTCAAACCCATCCCCATTTAAATCTCCTGTAGCTTTAAAAACATAAGGAGAAGCCACACGGGCAAGTTCGAAACTTTGTTTAAGACTTCTATTGGAGTTCAATTCCCAAAGTGTAACAAGCTGCCGCGATCCCGCCTGAGAAGTCCAAACGAAATCATTAACTCCATCATTGTCCATGTCAGCCAAACTCACTAGATCTCCGGGTGCTTCAGCATCGGAAACCGAAACTTCGGTATCAATCACACCCCAGGAACTATTCATCAGCCAAGTTTCCACCGCTCCATCCACATTGTTTTGCCACAAAACATCAGGATTCCCATCACCGTCGACATCACCGGACACACTGGATGAACGACCGATTTTAGCCGTCATTTGCAACGAATTGATGGAAATGTCAGAAATAACCACGTCAGTATCAGCTCCATCATAAGCTGCGCTGGAGGGCGTACTCTCTGCATTAAAAACATCCCCCATCTTATAATAGTCTCCTGAATCCGCGTATGAAGAACTCGTTTCAATTTCTTCAAGTCCATCCGCTTCCATCAACCGAACGAGTTTTCGACTAGTGTATGAATTATCGCATAAGTAGTCCGTTCCGCTGGCATTTAGAGTCGCATCAATATGCCACACAATCAATCCATCGGAGGGAAGATAACTTGCTCCTCCATCGTTCCCTGTCCGGTAACGGTTCTCCACTATGAAAAACTCCGCAAATGGATTGTCACTGGCTGATGGGAAAACAACGACGGCCTTATTTTGATTCAAATCCGTATCCCCAGAAGCTCGCAGAGACCTAAGCAAGGGTGATCCAGATGGAACAACTTCAGGCCCGATCCAATCTAAAACCCATCTAAAAAACGCGTTAGGATTTCCGTGATTCCCGTGCATCATGTCAAGGCCACCCACCCCACCATCAGGACCAACTGAACTGTCATAATCGTAAAGGTCCGGCAATCCCAACAAATGCCCTGTTTCATGGATCATCACCAATGGGTTATAATCCGTATTACTAGAGCGAGCCTGGAGCCATTGAAAGGTAAAATCCCGAACGCGTTTTCCGTCGTAGTAGGTATTGTAAGCATCAGAGACGTAAAACGACCATTGGTAACCCCACCAAAAGCTCCCCCAACTTCCTGGATCCCCCGCATAGATGATGTTAACCGCATCAATGTATCCATCCCCATCGTTGTCATACTGGGAAAAATCATGCGTTGCGTCCATTGAGTCCAACACCTCACTCAGCATATCAAACAATGCTTGGTTATTGGGTGAAGTATTGCCTAACGCATAACTCGAACGGGCATTTGAAAAGTGATACCACGCACTGACATTCCCTGTCAGATCCAGAACTCCCTCTGAGGCACGATACCAGTAATTGTGTAAACTTTCGAAAGGCACATAACTTTGTGCGGTTGCACTTCCATCACCATACAAGTTGGCTGACACATTCGCCGAAGTTATACTTGGATATAATGTCGCCGCTCGATAATCCGAAAAATCGACTAATATCGTAAGAAGGTTGACCGTTCCGGATGTCGGCAACCCCGCCCAACTTGACGGGGGAGCATTGACTGAATTCCATGAATTGAGCTCCACTGCAATCCTCTTATCATCATAACCTTTTGATTTGAGAGAAGCCTCTAAAATCTTTTGTTTCGATTTATAAATCAGTCTATCGCTCATTCGATGGTTTCCAATCTCCTTAGCAGATTCAATGCTCTCGCGAATACTTGATGATCCTTCATTGCCTTCGAAGACAACGGCAGGGGCTTGCATTCCTTTTACGAAAAAAGGGAAAAACAATAGCAAAAGATGGGCGGGTACGGACTTCATGAGAAAAGCAATAAATTACAAAAACGTTTCCATTAGAATATCGTCCAAACAATCCCTCCTTTTACTATACGCTTAGGTTTTACATTATATTAAGTAACCACTCCTCAATTATCGCATTCAAGCCAGCAACAACACAAGACTGCTGAAGGACGGTTCAACCAAATTCGGGACACATCACGTAGAACAAATACCGAAGGCGAGAAGGCACCTCTGTAACGAGCCTGTAGTTTTCTGCCGAGAATACGAACACAGCATTTTTCAAAATTCATGCAGGACCATTCATTTTTCGCCCATTTTCACGTTGTTTCCAATAACAAGAACCTCTAAGTCCACGTTACCAAAACTGCCTCGAAATAGCATATAAATATCTTTAATATTTACGTATATTATCCCCAAAAAACAGACAAGTGTTGGGTTCAAAAAAATCATGGATGTTAAAAATCCCCTCATTGTTGATCGCGCTATCATTCCCAGCCTGTGCTACCAGTTTCCGATATTCCAACCATTCATACCGGTTGCGATCGTTTGATGGGAAGAACGTTGGTTGTTTTCATCTAACAGCCAGACAATGGCTTGCCCGTCCGATTCATTGTACCATATCAAGTCAGTATCGCCGTCTTCGTTAAAATCGCCCGCACAACTGAGTGACCACACACCATCGACTTCGGTGTAATTGACAAAACTCGCACGTACTCCGTTTCCGTCCATGAACCATATGATAATGCGATTTTTCGAACCAACCGCACCCTGCCAAAGAATATCATCATTTCCATCGCTATTCATATCCTCAATCAGTTTCACTTTGTAAATAGGAATGGCTCCAGTCAAAGCAGTATAACTTAGTTGATTCCCATGACCATCCATATACCAGGTGATCACCTTCCCTGTGTTTTCATCTTGCCAGATTAGGTCGTTACACCCGTCTCCATTCAAGTCTCCAACACCTTTTAGAAAATAAGGAGCTGCAACTTTTCCAAGAAGTATTGATCGAGCAATCGTTCCATCAGGATTTCGTTCCCATAATGTAACAACTTCCCGTGCACCTTCCAACGATGTCCAAAGCAAATCATTGATTCCATCCCCATTCATGTCTGATAGTGCCGCAAGTTTACCCGGTGCACTATCGGAATCGACCAAACTGTTGGTTTGCCTTACGCCCAATGAGCCATCCATTAACCATGCTTCCAAAGATGCATTAGTCTCATGTTGCCACAGAAGATCCGCATTACCTTCACCATCCACATCGCAAGCTGATGCAACTTTTCGGTAGAATTCCCACTGCCAATTCGCATACAACGAATTCGTTGCTCCAGTTTTTAGCCAAAAATGACCTGTCTGAGAAAAGCTTGCATCCATTAACCAGGTCAAAATTTCAAAGCTGTCACGGTTTTCCCATACAATATCCAAATACCCGTCAGCATTTAAGTCAGCGAGTCCGACACAAAACCAACCATCAAAGACCCTCCCTAAAGTTTGACTTCCGCCGCTCTTGAGTTGCCCCTCACTATCGAGACACCATAACACAACCGTAGATTGATCCGCCTCAATATCGGCATGTTGCCACAGAATATCCATATTACCGTCTTTGTCCACATCACCCACGTCCACGACCCGGAAATCGTTCATAACGTCAATAAGAATCATGGAGCTCGAAGGTTCGCCTGATGTATTCAAAAACCACACTGTCACTCGACCTGTGTTCACATTTTGCCATATGAGATCACAACGTCCGTCTTTGTTTTGATCGTGAAATCCAACCAGTCGTAATTCTGTTTCTTGTGGAATATAAAAATTACTGCCAAACACTTCACCCGCAGCATTTCTATACTGAACTTCATAGGCAGCTGGAGAGTCTGAATTTCGGAAAATATAATCAGCTATTTCATCTCCGTTAAGGTCATACATTCCAAGCAAGTGCTGATTTCGACTTTCATCAAAAAGCTTTAACTCAGATCCGATGTTGCTGCCCATTCCATCCAATCGCTGACAATAAACGGCTAAGCTACCGCTCGACTGCAGGAGCAGGTCTTCGAACCCATCTCCATCATAGTCTCGCCTTACTGCACTTGCAGGGATTTCATTCACATCTGTTATCGCCACGGAAAAAAAGTCTTCCTGAGACAAACCGCCCTGATCCGTCGAGCGAATACGAACCGAGTATAAATTTTGCATTTCGAAATCAAATGAAACGGAAGCACATAGACGATCATCCTGAATATAAAAGGAAGTATTTCCATTATCTCCAACACCACTTTCGAGAGTGTATTCAAACAAATTGTCGCCGTCGGGATCAACGGTAGAAAGTGCTCCGACTACAGAACCTGCCGCATTGTTTTCTTCAATCATGTCGTTGCTTAAAGAAAGCCCTGTTGGACGTTCATTTTGGTTGATGATTGAGATGTTAAAGACCTTGTTATAATCCAAACCATCTTGATCCGTCACCTTAACTCCGATCTGATATTGATTCCGGCTCTCATAATCAAAAGCGACTGCAGTAACCACATGATCACCTTCAATTTCGAACAACGCATTATCACCGCCTCCAATGCCATCCTCCATACTGTAAATAAACGTGTCACCCACATTTGGATCAGTCGCTGAAAGGATTCCAACGAGGGTTCCTACAGGCTGGATTTCCAACACCGAAGTATTCGAAAGATTGATGTTGCTTGGAGGACTATTATGGATTTCGTATGGAATACTCAAATGCCACCCATGATTCCCTCCAAACCAAGAATCCCAAAATTCCTCTTGTACAACATCATTAGTTATCGAATCTGCATAATATCGAATGGGGCCTGAATGACTCCAATAAGTACCGGCTTCTTCTAAGTATTCAGCATCACCGTAATCTAGCTGTTGTTGAGTTGAAAATGAATTAACCAATTGAAAAACTTGAGATGTCCCAGGATTCAAAAAAGCAGATGATCCGACGAACTCATCCCATTTCGAAAAATAGTTTTCCAGACGAATTGGAATTGTAGAATAATCATTTTCTAATCTTTCAATTAATTCGTTGCCAAGCGCACTATCAGCACTCCCTTCTTTTGGCATATAAGGGTCGAGAAAAGTTACCTGAACACCAATCTCCTTACCAGATTCCAGTAGCTTATGGGCCGCATTGTGTGCAACCCATGAACCAGCGCTGTGCGCGATCATTTGAACAGATTTGAGGTCCTCGATGGAAAGCAAATAATCAGCAAGCAGTTCACCATGCATATAACCGGCCTCCGCAGCTTCAGTTCCATTTTGCGTTGGCCAAGTGTCAACGGATTTAACCTGATCTGCAAGAGTAACTGCAGAAGGATAAGCCCCAGTGCTTGGACCTGTCGCCGCATCAATCCCCCATTTGTATTTCCAAACCTGCCAACCCTCCAACGGGCGACTTTTCAAAAGCCAAGTATTCATGGTTGCAGCAAGATTATTAAGATCAGCCCCAAACGGATCATCGCTTGAATTCGGGTTCCATCCATGAATTACTATCACCAGCTTCTTTGAAACCGAATCAATGGCGTTTCCATTTTCGTCTTTTTCATCGTCAAATCTTTCGGGATCCAAATGAAGTATCCGAAATAAATAGTAACTATATCCAATCGGTAATCCGCTGATGGAAATGGTTCGATCCACCGAATTGTGGGTTACATTCAGTTCCGACCAAGGAATATAATCACCCAGTTCATCAAAACAGAGTTCAGGTCGTGAGGTGACATCCACCAAAGGACAGCGCATTATGTAAAATTCCGCCCTGTAATCTCCGATGTTAGACGGTTGATTAGGATAGTTCAATTCTGCAACACTCCCAATCTCGGCAATATTATTGTGATCCAACACTACTCCAAATCGTGCGTATCGGTAACGATAACCAAGGTCGGATCGACTGATTCCATCGTCATTTTCCAGCTCAGGAAAAGGATCAATGATGCCATAGGGCGCAGAATCGCTGCCCCATGGTGGTATGGATACGTTTAAATTCGCATCGCTCGATTGAGCAGGAAGCAAATCATCACTACCCGAGAATTTAGCATACCAAGTGAGCGTTCCCTCGGTCCAATGATCGGGAACAGTGTACTCAAATTCCACATTCATACCCCACAACAATAACTCTGATGTGCTTACAACGGAGTCCTCATAGGCGCCATCAATGAAAATTTCCACAGTCAATCCGCCTTTCAACAGCCAAACTCCAAAATTGTTTTTTTCGATTTTCCCCAAAAGCTTGATCTTTTGACCAGGTCTGACCCGCCGGGATTGAGCTTCCAATCGAATTTGACTGGCTAGCGGTGAATAGGCGCCAGTCGATACAAACGACACTCCCGATGAGATCGTCAAAACCTGGGAGTTAGGGGTTTCCCAATAATCAATTTGATTAAATTCAAGAGTGTAGTCCCCTGGTGGAATGTTTGCGATGGAATCTCCACTTTCTTTCCAACTCATATCCGGACCGCTCGTGAGTCTCCATCTTGCACCAGCAGTAATCGCCTCTGAGGGTTCAATGGATACGGTCAGTGAAGCATTCACGATGACATCAAAGTTCTGGCTTACCCATGCAGACTTGGCACCATCGTCATCGATGGATCTCACTCTGAAACTATGCGGGCCATCAAGCAGATCATAATAAGTGCGACTCGTTGATTCAGTGGAAAGACCAACACCATCCATTTCGATTTCGAAGCCACTCACCGTTCCATCAGAATCTGCTCCCGCATATGAAAACGTAACCGTTCGATAATTGATGATGCCCGAGGGTCCAGAAATAATATTTACGGTAGGGGCTTGATTGGGGGGATCGACCACATTAAAAGGTCCAAAATAAGCCTTGTTATTAGACTCACTGTCTTCATCGATTTCATCGTATCGGTCTGCTTCAAAAACAAAATAACGCCTGCCAACATCTGATGCCTGAAAGGTGTACCGCTCGGATTCGACACTCCCCTCATTATAGTCCAAGCTGCTCACTCCATCTGATTCCCAGCGATTGGATGTACTGGTTTGTGAGGTTCCAATATAGTATGCCAAGGATGAGCTGTCGGCGCTTCCTCTTCCTTCGTTAAACACGATACATTCAACTTCTACTGTTTCACCCACCACGTAATCTCTTGGAGAAGTCGTGCCTTCTACTGTAATATCATCGACAACTAAGTCTGCTTTCTCTGGAACCTCGCTAAATACCGAAACGATAAGATTTTCACGTTCATATCCACTTTCACCGTTTGGATCAACGCTACAAAAAACATCTGCATCCGACTCGTTACCATCAATCACAGAATAAAAGTAGAAGGAGTCACCGGTAGAATCCTCATATCGACTTCTGCTGCCGGAAATGATATAGGAATAAGTACTCTCTTCCGACATAGAAGTTTGACGATAGATCTCAATAGACACATGAGTACCTCGCTCACGTGTAATGGAAACAGAAGAAGTGTAGTACTCATCAACGCGTGAGCTTTCGTCTACGGGTTTATAGTTGATACGAATCCTTCTTAGAGCACCTTCAGCGTTCAGTTGTGAAGAAGCAAACAGGAAAAGAAACAGCAGAGCAACGAAACTACCCTTTCGGAAAATACGCATTATCCAGGAGTCTTGAGAATTGGAGAAACAAAAACCCATTTTGAATAGAGAGGAATTGAAGAATTTCATAGCATTTTTGATTAATTTCTGAACAAGGATAACAATGTTCCAGAAACGGATATTTCAGGTTCGTTTAAGAGTGTGAGGAACGAAAAGGACAGGTATAGGAGCTATCTCGAGGTAATTTTACTTTTTTTTAACAATACTATCCAACAGATCAACATTTTTCGCGAAGACCGAGTTTATATAATATCCCTTTTTCTTTTTATAAGCTAAGCTAATTTTCAACGCCGCGGCGACGGCAACAGTAACGAAATCATAAGTAAATTCTATCAGGCATTACACTGGTGGCATTGATTTCAGTGTTTAATGCTTCCTAAAATAGCGTATCAAAAAATGATAATGCTTTCTTTGGAATCGGCCTATTCCCACCACCCTATCCTCACCAATGGGCAAAATCAAAACCCGTCATACCGGTTGCAACAGTCTGATGTGATGTCCGGGCATTGGTTTCATCCAACAACCAACCCGTCACTTGACCGCTGGTATTATTGTGCCAGATGAGATCGGTGTATGTGTCATAATTGTAATCCGCCGCATTGCTTAGCGACCAATCCCGTGGAACTGCGGTATAATTCACCCAACTAGAACGACGACCGCTTCCATTCATATACCAAATGATGATACGATGATTGGCCCCCGTCCTGCCCTGCCAGATTATGTCATCATTTCCGTCCCCATTCATGTCTGCAACCAAATGCACCTTGTAGATGGGGATGCGACCTGTAAGCGCCGTAAAACTTGTGCGCGTGCCTTGCCCGTCCATATGCCAGACGATCACTTTCCCCGTGTTAATATCCTGCCACAAAATATCAGCTTTGCCATCGGAGTTCATATCCCCCACCGCCCGGAATTCGTAGGGAGCGGCCACTTTACCAAGAACAACACTACCTTTGAGTGTGCGGTCAATGTTCATTTCCCACAGCAGAACCACCTGACGTGAACCTTCAGTATAGGTCCAGATGTAATCATTGATTCCGTCTCCATTCATATCGCAAGACGAGACCAATTGACCCGGAGCATCCACACTGGCCACAACCTCGACACTCGAGCTCGTTCCCCAAGAGTCGTCCATATACCACTCCTGTACCGCTGCAGTTGAGGAGTTTTGCCACAGCAAATCCGCATTGTCATCCCCATTAAAATCCCATGGCTCCATCGTGCCCAAATCCCACTGCCAGTTCGCATAATACTGCCCGGAGGTCCCGGAATCGAGCGTCATGGACCCGGTCTTGTCTCCAGACGTATTCATAAGCCAGGTCAGTATTTGAAAGCTATCAGTGTTCTGCCACACAAGATCGGGTATTTTGTCGCCACTGTAGTCTGCCAATCCCACGCAAAACCAACCTCCAGAAACGGTCGCTATCGTTTTACTGCCGCCCGACTTGAGATTTCCTTGCGCATCCAAATACCAGGCAACAACCGTGCTCGTGCCACTCTGAGTGGTTCTCTGCCACAACAAGTCCATGTTGCCGTCGTTGTCCATGTCACCCACTGCAGCAACCCTAAAATCGGCCATGGAACCAACTAATTGGGCCGAACCAGTAGTGACCCCATTCGCTCCCAAATACCAAATGATCAATTTCCCGGTATCCATGTTTTGCCATAAAAGATCGGTGTTCCCGTCACCGTTCTGGTCATACACTGCCACTAGTCGCCATTCAAGGGCTCCCGGATCATAGGTCTTCGTGGACGTCACTGTTCCACTTGCATTCCGGTAACGCGCTTCATAGCTGTTCGAGCCATCCAACTTGCGCACCACATAATCACAAGTTCCTGAGCCATCCATATCAGCCATACCTAACAACTGAACATTTTCACTGCCATTGATCAAACTTACAGAGGTTCCGATCTTCCCTCCACTTTCATCCATCCGCTGGCCAATAATCCCCAGATTCATTTTTGACTGAAGCAGCAAATCTACCAATCCATCACCGTCAAAGTCATTTACCGGGGTCCATATAGCTGTTGCATACCCATACCAAGTCGGTGAAGTGAATCCTGCTGCCCCCGCACGATAAAAAACTTTGAAACCGCTCGCCGTGCCGGCAAATGCATCAACTCCAATAGAAGGAGCATTCCCATCAAAATAAACGCTAGTCAGATTGGAACAAGCTTTGAAGGCAGAATTCCCAATACTCGTCACACTCGACGGAATCGTTATTGTCGTTAACCTAAAGCAACTAAAAAACGCTTCGTCCCCGATACTCGTCACACCCAACGGAATCGTAAGCGCCGTTATGCCATTGCACCCAAAAAACGCTTTATCCCCGATGCTCGTCACGCTCGACGGAATCGTTAACACCGTAATATTTGCGCATTCATAAAACGCAGAATTTCCGATACTCGTCACGCTCGATGGAATGGTAAGCGTCGTTAAGCCACTGCACCAAAAAAACGTACGATCCCCGATACTCGTCACACTCGACGGAATGGTAAGCGCCGTTAAGCCATTGCATCCAAAAAACGCGGAATTCCCGATACTCGTCACTCCAAATGGGATTGTTAGCGCTCCGGTAAATCCACTACAACCATCGAACGCAACAATCCCGATACTCGTCACACTCGACGGGATTGATAGCGATCCCGCGAATCCGCTGCATTCTCTGAAAACTGCATCCCCAATGCTCGTCACACTCGACGGGATCGACAATGAGCCTGAAAACCCACTGCAATAAGCAAAAGCAGAGCTCCCGATACTCGTAACGCTTGATGGAATCGCTAACGATCCGGTAAAACCTTCGCAATAAGCAAACGCCTCTACCCCGATACTCGTCACACTCGATGGGAGGGTTAGTGCCGTTAAGCCGCTGCAACTGCTGAACGCGGAATTCCCGATACTCGTTACGCCGGATGGGATTGTCAGCGTTCCTGTAAAGTCACGGCAATATGCGAACGCGTTATACCCGATACTCGTTACACCGGATGGGATTGTCAGCGTTCCTGTAAAGTTATAACAATTTGCGAACGTACCATTCCCGATACTCGTTACACTCGACGGAATCGTAAGTGATCCTGTAAAACCATAGCAATAAGCGAACGTAAAATCCCCGATACTCGTTACGCTGGATGGGATTGTTAGCGCTCCGGTAAATCCATTGCAATTTCTGAACACACGATTCCCGATACTCGTGATTCCAGATTGGATTGTTAATGCTCCTGTGAATCCACTACAATCTTTAAACGCTTCAACTCCGATACCCGTCACGCTCGACGGGATCGTCAATGCTCCTGTAAAACCAGAACAACCAGCGAACGCATTATCCCCGATACCCGTCACGCCCGACGGGAGGGTTAACGCTCCTGTAAAACCACTGCAATAAGCGAAAGCTCTAATCCCAATAATTGTCACACTCGACGGAATCGTTAATGCTCCGGTTAAATCACTCCGACTTGAGAAGGCGTAACCACCAATAGCCACCACAGGTTTCCCAATGATGGAGCTTGGGATGACAACAACGCCAGCAGGACCGGTGTAGCCAGTGATCGTAATACTAATTCCACTGTCTGTGTAGGTAAAATCAGACACATTCCAAATAGCTGTTGTATACCCGTTCCAGGTTGGCGAAGTGAAACCCGTTGCATCCGCTTGATAAAACACTTGAAAACCGCTCGCTGTTCCGTCAAATGCTTCAACTCCCATGCCAGGAGCACTCCCCTCAAAATAGGCACCTGTTAAACCACCGCAATCATTGAACGCAGAATTCCCGATACTTGCCACACTCGATGGGATCGTTAATGCGTCAGCAAATCCACTGCATCCTTCAAACGCAGAATCCCCGATACTCGTCACACTCGATGGCAGGGAAAGCGTTCCTGTAAATCCAGAGCAACCACTGAACACAGAATTCCGGATACTCGTCATATTCGACGGAAGGGTTAACGCTCCTGTAAATCCACTGCAATTGCTGAACACACTATTCCCGAGATACGTCACGCTCGACGGGATGGTTAACGATCCTGTAAAACCACTGCAATTGCTGAACGCACTATCCCCGATAAACGTCACGCTCGACGGGATGGTTAACGCTCCTGTAAATCCACTGCAACCTACAAACGCAGAAGACTCGATACTTGTCACACTCGATGGAATGATCAGTGCTGAAAAGCCAGAACAACCCTTGAACACACTTCCACCTATATTCTCCATACTCGACGGGATCGTTAACGTTCCTGTAAAACCAGAACAACCTTGGAACGCCGCTCCACCGATACTTTCCAAATTCGACGGCAGCGTCAGCGCTCCTGTAAAACCAGAGCAACCATAGAACGCATTGCCCCCGATAATCGTCACACTCGATGGGAGCGTCAACGCTCCTGTAAAACCAGAGCAATCAAAAAATGCATCATTCCCGATACTCGTCACTCCAGACGGGAGGGTCAGTGCCGTAAATCCACTGCAACTGTCAAACGCAAAATCTCCAATACTAGTAACACTTGACGGAATCGTTAATACTCCGGTCAAATCACTCCTTACGTAGAACGCAGAAGCACCAATACTCACTACAGGCTTTCCAATAATTGAACCTGGAATGTCGAGAACTCCACCTGGACCGGTGTAGCCAGTGATCGTAATATCAGTTCCATTGTCTGTGTAAGTAAAGTCCCCGGATTGCGCAGCGCTAAGACCTACAGGCAATAGGACAAACCAAGTGAGACCAAAGAACAGAATCGAAGAAATGAAGTTTTGAAGGTCGCGAAATGAAGTTTTGAAGGTCGCGAAATGATGTTTTCACAGAATCGTGGATTAAATGTCAAACAGATTGGCCATCTGTAAGAGAGACATTAAACCCGATTCAGCTGGAATTGTATTAACAATAACCAAAAATGGAGAAACTTCAAGACTTGCCTTAAGTATCTCTCATGTGCTTCATTAGTTTTCCTACTGCCTTCAATCGAAAAAGGACACAACCGAACTGCAGAGATTGCATCGCACTTCATTTGAATCTTCATTTTCAGAATGACGGTTTTTTGACACAACACCGGCTATTTCCAAACAATTCAAACTCAACTACCAAACATAAAAACTTGATAATCTATTGGTTGGGCGTTTTTCAGAGTCGACAAAGTTAGAGCCTTCGATCCCATTACAACGAGTTGTTTACGAATGAGATTTAGGGTCCAGAACCATAAGGAAACTCAAGGGATATTGGGGGTTGAACTGAAGACGTTCACAGGAAATAAATGGGATAAATGGTTGCGAAATGGTTGCCAGCAATAAGTTGACCGATAATAAGCCATTTCTACTTTCCTAAAGCAATTGCACGTATTGCTTTTGGAAGCTCTTACACCAACTTGCTTAATAATGACTGATAAAAACCACCAGCTTCAGTCTTCGTTCGCCTTAGGCGAACTTCGCCTCGACATATCGCTCGAGCTCACAGAGCACTCAAAGAGACATAAGCGACTAAAAATCAACCATTAGTGTTATTCTTAGGCTCTGTTATCTCTGGGCCCTCTGTGGTGAAAGTATTCAGTTAATAAAACACGGTTTGGTATTACTTGTCGAGAGCCACTTATCGTCGGTCATCGATAGAACTCACCACCCTCCCTTTACCAATGCGCAAAATCAAAATCCGTGATACCGGTTGCGATGGTCTGATGCGATATCCGGACATTGTTTTCATCCAACAACCAACCGATAGCCTGACCACTGGTTTTATTGTGCCAGATGAGATCGGTGTAGGTGTCATTGTTGTAATCCGCCGCATTGCTTAGGGTCCAATCCTTTGGAACTGCGGTGTAATTCGCCCCGCTCGAACGACGACCGCTTCCATCCATATACCAAATGATGATACGATGATTGGCCCCCGTTCTGCCCTGCCAGATGATGTCATCATTTCCGTCCCCATTCATGTCGGCAACCAAATGCACCTTGTAGATTGGAATTCGACCCGTGAGCGCAGCAAAACTCGTGCGCGTCCCCTGCCCATCCATATACCAGACAATCACTTTGCCAGTACTACTGGCCTGCCATAAAATATCCGAATTACCATCGGAGTTCATATCCCCCACCGCCCGGAATTCGTAGGGAGCGGCCACTTTACCAAGAACAACACTACTTTTGAGTGTGCGGTCAACATTCATTTCCCACAGCAGAACCACTTGACGTGAACCCTCAGTATAGGTCCAGATGTAATCATTGATTCCGTCTCCATTCATATCGCAAGACGAGACCAATTGACCCGGAGCATCCACACTGGCCACAACCTCGACACTCGAGCTCGTTCCCCAAGAGTCGTCCATATACCACTCCTGTACCGCTGCAGTTGAGGAGTTTTGCCACAGCAAATCCGCATTGTCATCCCCATTAAAATCCCATGGCTCCATCGTGCCCAAATCCCACTGCCAGTTCGCATAATACTGCCCGGAGGTCCCGGAATCGAGCGTCATCGAACCGGTCTTGGCACTGGAGGCATTCATAAGCCAAGCCAGGATTTGGAAGCTATCGGTGTTTTGCCACACAATGTCGAGCACGCCATCAGCATTATAATCGGCCAGACCCGCACAAAACCATCCGCCAGCAATGTTTGCTAAAGTCGTACTTCCTCCTCCGGTTTTTAATTGCAAACTACCGTCCAAATACCATGCAACCACAGTGCTCACCTTTGAGTCAGTATAGCGCTGCCACAATATGTCCATCAATCCGTCGTTGTCCATGTCACCCACAGCAACCACTCTAAAATCAGTCATCGAGCCAACAACCTGCTTAAAGTCATAACGAACATACCTTGCGTTCAGATACCAAATAATCAATTTTCCGGTATCCATGTTTTGCCATAAAAGATCGGTATTCCCGTCACCATTTTGATCATATGATCCCACGATTCGCCATTCAGGAGCCCCGGGGTCGAAAGTTTTAGTTCCTGTCACATTGCCATTGGCATCACGAAATCGTACTTCATAGGTATTAGAGCCATTCAGGTTTCGAATCAACAAATCGTTCTGCCCCGTTTGATCCATATTGACCATAGACAAGAACTGCACTTCTTCAGTTGCGGGAATCAATGCCTGAGGCGAACCGATCTTCCCTCCACTTCCATCCATGCGCTGGCCAATAATCCCCAGATTCATTTTTGACTGAAGCAGCAAATCTACCAGCCCATCACTGTCAAAGTCATTTACTGGGGCCCAAATAGCTGTAGTATATCCGTTCCAAGTCGGTGATGTAAATCCTGCTGCCCCCGCGCGATAAAAAACGTTGAAACCGCTCGCCGTGCCGGCAAATACATCAACTCCAATAGAAGGAGCATTCCCATCAAAATAGATTGCAACAAGCCCCGAATCTTCAAATGCGCTATCACCCAACTCATTGACACTTCCAGGAACGATAATCGAAGTCAGAGCGCTGCATTCCCTAAAAGTTCCCTCTGGAATGCGAGTCACTCCATTCTGAATCTTAACTTCGTACAAACTGGTGCACACCGAAAACGCCAGATTGAAAATAGTAGTAACCGTTGATGGAATCTCAATTGAGGTCAGGCTCGAACAATGACGAAAGGACGAATATCCAAGAAAGGTTAGTCCATGAGGAAGGGTAACGTTGTCCAAGATGCTACAGCTCAAAAACGCATAAGCTCCGATGGTTCTTAACGTAGTGGGAAGCTCCACGCTGGTCAACGCGCTGCATCCAACAAATGTGCGCACACCTATCTCATCAACACCCTCAGGAATTCGAATACTTGTTAAGGTCGGTTCGTTATCGAATACTTCATCATCGATTTTTAATATTGGCTTACCAAGGAAAGAAAAGGGGATAACAACGTCACCACCCGAGCCGCTGTATCCGGTGATCGTAATATTTGAGCCGTTGTCGATATAGGTATAATCAGCTGAACTTGAAATTCCCTGTGAAGGATAACCTTGCCAGGAGGGAGAGGAGAACCCAGTCGAGCCTGCACCATAATACACCTTAAATCCGCTGGCTGCATTCAAAAAGACATCTGTTCCAATCGAATCAGGAATATCACTTTCAAAATAGGCTTGTTCCAGACTGATACAGTTAGCAAATGCTTGATCTCCGAGCAGCCATATTAAAGAAGAAGGGAAACATACCGTCGTCAAATTACTGCAACCAGAGAACGCACCCGCCTCAATGGCCCGAACACCATCCAGAATAGTTAAGGATCCAGTAAAACCGCGACAACCTTGGAACACATAATCACCAATCGTAGTTACCCCAGACGGAATCAATAAACTGCCCGTTAAACCAACGCAGTTGGAGAATGCATAATCCTGGAGATCGGTTAAACCAGACGGAAGCGTTAGAGAACCAGCGAAACCACTGCAGTTCGCAAACGCATAACTCCCAATAGCCGTGACGATCGACGGAATCGTCAACGGGCCAGTGAAGCCGGTGCAACCATGGAACCCAGCATAGGGAATCCTTGTAAGGTTTGATGGAAGCATTAGCGCGCCATTGAAACCACTGCAATTCCGGAACGCGCTAGAGCCTATACTCGTCAAGCTATCAGGGAGAATTAAAGAGCCAGTAAAACCACTGCAACCATCGAACGCATAAATATCAATACTCTCGATTCCCCCACTGATCGTTAAAATGCCATCGAAACCAGTGCAATTTTGGAACGCATATTTTCCCACAGTCTTCAATAAACTACTGGTGGTTAACGAACCGGTGAAACCACTGCAATCTGAGAAAGCAAAATCACCGATGCTAGTCACGTTAAAGAGGCTCAACGTGCCAGTCAGGCCGCTGCAACTAGTGAATGCTCTAGTGCCAATACTCGTTATACCCGCTGGAATGGTTAAGGTTCCCGTTAAGTCGCTTCGATTATAGAACGCATCGTCACCAATACTTGTTACTGGCTTACTATCGATAAAAGAAGGAATCACCAAATTTTCATTAGGCCCAGTATATCCAGTAATCGTAATATCAGACCCATTGTCTGTGTATGTAAAATTTCCTGATTGTGCAGCGTTTGCACCGGTGATGATCCCCAATAAGAGAACAAGAAATAACGTTAAGGAATGGGGCAGGACTGTTTCGCGCATCATAGGTAAAGGATAGAATTCAACATTGTTGAGGAATAAGCTTCCGCGGGATGCGTAATGATAAAACCAAGCAACAAAACTTGATTTATTAGCATTCCTACTCATGTCAATTCTTTACGCTAATTTTACAATTCAGAAGACTATCAGTTAAACCCATTCGTGTTAAGGCCTATGGAGAAGTTGAATTCGGAAATGGATTATGTGTAGCAGAAAGCCCTGATGGTTTAATTTTGGACTATCAGTTGTATCAACAACAGGCACCTCGGATCGGCAACAACTCATCAACAATCCCGAACATCAGAACCGACTCCTGTTCGATCAAAAGCTCTTGGCGATCTGAAATGACCTTGGTTTTGCACAAATAAAAGCACAAAAGAACTTGAGCAATACCCAATGAAGAACCTCATCTGACCCAGAAACGTTGCCATACTCAAAGAACGGATGCAGGGGCCAGAATCTGCCTCAATACAACGGCGTAGGGCCAGAACTGAAGCACGAATCGCGCGTATCCTCAAAAACCATAACAGAGCCCGGGTGTGCCGAGCCAAAGGCTCTGAAAATCGATTCAAGTGGATCACTTGGCCATTATTGTCCACATCATTGGCTGGATTACCCGAAAGGTGTTTGATCAGCAAAAAAAACAAATTTACAGGCGCTTAAATCCACGACTATGTAACCGCCTTGACTGTGCAATGGGGCTTTCTGCTACGTTGCACAATCTTCGACAGGTACCAATCAGCCTTAGGCTGATGGTAAGGTATGGTGTCACCTTTCAAGAGGATGAAACAGGTCAATTAGATGTTAACGACTCATACAAAAAGTAAAGTAATGATCAGACTCTCATTCCGGTTCTAATCGTGGTCATTAAAATTTTGATTCTACCAGTGAACAAGGTCCCAATCCGTCATACCAGTTGCGATGGTCTGATGGGAAATCCTCACATTGTGTTCATCCAACAACCAAGCAATGGCCTGGCCACTCGCTTTATTGAACCAAATCAAATCCGTGTAGGTATCATTGTTGTAATCCGCTGCATTGCTGAGTGTCCAGTTACTCGAAACGGCAGTGTAGTTCACAAAACTTGAACGACGACCGCTTCCATTCATATACCAAATGATGATGCGATGATTGGAACCCGTTCTGCCCTGCCAGATGATGTCGTCATTTCCGTCCCCATTCATGTCTGCAACTAATTGTATTTTATAGATGGGGATACGACCCGTGAGCGCAGCAAAACTCGTGCGTGTGCCTTGCCCGTCCATATGCCAGACGATTACTTTTCCGGTACTACTAGCCTGCCATAAAATATCGGCATTGCCATCGGAATTCATGTCCCCCACCGCCCGGAATTCGTAGGGAGCAGCCACTTTACCAAGAACAACGCTGCGTTTCAAAGTCCGGTCGTTATTCATTTCCCACAGCGTCACGATCTGGCGGGTTCCTTCGATGTGGGTCCAAATAAAGTCATTGATCCCATCGCCATTCATATCCGCAAGTGCCACAAGTTTGCCTGGAGCATTGGCTGAGGCCACCGAAAGCCGCGACTCCTTCCGATTCCATTCCCCATCCAAATACCACGCTTCTACCGACCCTGAAGCGGTGTTTTGCCACAACAGATCGCTTTTGTCATCACCATTGACATCACCCACAGTCGCAGGATCACCGACTGCTGAAGAAAAATCCCATTGCCAGCTGGCATAATACTCATTTTCCCCGCCCGAACTTAATTCCATTGATGTACGCATTTGTCCGCTCAAATCCATAATCCATGCGATGATTTGATGGGATGATAAATTTTGCCAAACAACATCCAGGATACCATCAGAATCGTAATCTCCCAAGCCAACACACCTCCACCAACCAGATAGATTGCCAATGACTACACTTCCTTTACTTCGAAGTTCACCCGAAGAATCCAAATACCAAACGACGATGGTGCAATCGCCTCCAAGTTCTTTTTGACACAAAAGATCCATATGACCATCCCGGTCCATGTCACCTACCGCAACAACTCGAAAATCATCCATTGACTCCACCAATTGACCGTAGCTTTCCCGGTTCCCGTCAGTATCCAAGAACCAAATCAAGACTCGCCCGTTGCTAATGTCCTGCCAGAGAAGATCTTCCGTTCCATCTTTGTTCTGATCAAAAACTCCTACCAATCGCCAGTCAGGTCCACCGGGATTAAAGCTTTTGATGCCCGTAATATTTCCATTTTGATCCACGTATCTGATTTGGTAAGAATTGTCTCCGTTATTAATCCGAACAACAAAATCACGATTGCCAGTTGAATCGAAGTCTCCAAAAGCAACCAGTTGAAATTGATGGGTTCCATCGATGAGCGTCCTGGCATTTTCAGGATCCTGTTCTAAACTTTGAATCGCTTTAACCGACAAGTTGAGCCCATCGGAAGACTGGATTACCAAATCAACCGCTCCATCGCGATCGATGTCCACAATCGAAGGAGTCACATGTTCATGATGAAAGGCGACTCTATCCAAAACTTTCAGGGGTAAGTACTGATTTTCAGTCGAGTTTCGACCAAAAATATCATATTCGTCTTTGCCCATAAAATAGACAGATCCGTCTGATTTCACATAGAGGGAACTGTACTGAGCCGAAGATACACCGATCACTTGATCATCAATAAAGGTTGGTTCAGAAGATGAAAATTCCGTTCCATCCCCCAATTGCCCTCGACTATTACCATTCATTCCCCACATCGAGTTGTCTGTCTTTGTATAGAGTATTCTGGATCCAGATACGCTAATATACTTCACATCCGTATCGACAACCCTGTTAACGATAGGCCAATATCCAAATTGATAATAGTGAAGGTCTCCTGTAGCGGTTACATAATAAATTCGTTGTTGGCCACAGGCGACATCGGAGACCCCATCCAACAGTTGTATGGGGTTGAGCGTATACTCATCGGTAATGACGGGAGCTCCAACGTTTTCAAAACTTTTCCCACGAAGTGCACCTGCTCCCCACAAGGTATTGTCCGCCTTCACAAACAGACAGTAGTCCTCTCCGGCCGCGAAACTGACGACACCTTCCGCAATCGCAACAGGTGGAGAGATTAAAGCTCGCGTTCCGTTTCCAAATTCACCTGATGAGTTTTTACCAATTCCCATCAATAGTCCACTTGATTTGAGATAGAGAGTGTGTTCGTTACCCGAGGCAACTTTAACGACATCATCATCGATTTTGATGGGAGTGAATTGATAACCATTAGGTTGCACTCCAAGTGTGCCTCGATAATTGGGACCAGTACCCCACAATGATCCATCTTTTTTGATGTAGTAGGTGTTTTCACCGGAATGAACGGAAACCGTATTGCGGTCGATCACAACGGGTCGTGAAACCCGCTCCCCGACTCCAGTCCCTAATTCTCCTGACCATGAATCCCCTGCGCCATATAAGACTCCATCAGGTTTGATGAAAAAATATCGATCAAATCCATCCGCAATGCTGCCTCCTGCAAAGACCTCAAGTCTCGATTGATCCAGGGGGGACTGAAAGAATCGATAGTGTTTCTGAGCGATCACGACATCAGCTACCCGTTGGGAACGACTCCAGTTTGTTTCCAGATTTAACTCTATCAAACGGTTCCCGTTGCCTTCCATTGCAGTTGAACTGATCCAGCCTGGCAGATTCTCCACTGTCCAATCCCCATTCTCGGCGATCCTGATATAATATCGCATAAATGAGCCATCCGTGGATACGTCAATTGTCGCAGAAGCAGGCTTTATCAACGTGGGGACTAAAAATATCGAGCGACCGGATGAAGAAATCTGATTGTAGCTGTTGTCGCCCATTCCCCAAACAGAACCATCGCTTTTTACAAAGACCGTATGAGAGAATCCGCCCGAAACATCCACTACATCGGAATCGATGAAAACGGGAACATTTTTATTTGAAGTGGTACCGTCCCCAAGTTGACCAAGCGTGTTCTCTCCCATTCCCCAAAGGTCACCATCAGTTGTGATAAAAAAACTACGATTCTCTCCAGCGAAAGACTTCAGAACACCGCTTCTGATTAGAGTAGGTGAGGCAATGTTGCTGTTCGTTCCAGTTCCCAACTGTCCAAACTCATTAGATCCCATGGCCCATAACTGCCCCTGGCTGTCGATAAACAAACTATGATTATCTGCCGCGGATAACGAAATGACATCCGTTGCAACCATTCGGTCGTCTTCTGATTCCGAAAAAACGCCAATGCCCAATTGTCCACTTTCGTTATTCCCTCTGGAAAAAAGGGTCCCTTCTGCCAGCAAGTAAAGTGAATGAAATGAACCACTTGCCATTTCGATGACATTGTCGGCCAAATACCTGGACACCTCTCCATCTCCCTCAATGAAAAGATCCCCCTCATGATTCAATAGCAGCGAATGATCCTCACCCCGATAGGCGGACACATACCCATCCGCTAATCCATGAGGCACATCAAAATGAAACGCACCCGTTGAATGGATGTAACCTCCATGTCTTAAAAAGAGGATGTTTCTTTCCCTAAAACCCGAGATACTGACAACACGATTAGTTATCCATTTGTTGCTGGGCGAATTTTCGAATGTCCGATCACCTAATTGCCCCAAATCATTGAGTCCCCTTGCCCACATATTTCCTAATTCATCGACAAAATGAGTAAAACCTTTTCCCGCATGAATCCAACGCCCCTTTGACTGCAATGGAGCCAGCGTACTCAAAAAAGAAGAATCTCGAAAATCCCATTCACCGCTATTCCTCCACCAAATCCTCAAATAAAGGATGCGCCCATCTGTTGGCAACTCCGGGAGCAGCAAGTTGTCGACTGAAACATCCAACTCCCCAGAGTCAAAGATTTCAATGCTCGATAGACTGTTTCCTAGCGTGATCCGAACACTATCGATCCCCAACCCATTAGGGATAAACCATTCAATTTCCTGATTATTGTGCTTTAACCGAGCCTGGTTTGCCAAATTCACGATCCAGGGTTGCTCCAAAAACATGAGCAAACGTGGAGTCTCCAACTTCTTCCTTTCGCGATAATTAGACTGATTTGAAAGACGAAAATTGGGATCCGATCCCAGCAGAGTCACACTCGTATTTTCATTTAAGATGGAGCTTCTTTTGAAACCTGCATGGGCAAAAACGACCTCACGAGTGATTTCTTCCGGATCGTGAAAAACTGTATAGGATGGGTCTTCGGGGTGAATTCCCATTTGGTGATTTTCATTTTGCCCCTCTCCCATGAGAACTCCACTTGTGGTCACGAATAGTAGATGATCAGTTCCGACCGACATCGTTGCGACATCACCCGAAATGAATTCTGGAGCATAATAGGATTCCTTGCTCCCTCCCTGAGCAGGAGTATATGGATGGGCTCTCCCCAGTTTATACAGCTCACTGTTGCTAGAGAGGATAACGGTGCTATTGCAACGTGAATCTGAATCGATTGCGATGGCATTTTCGAATGCTTTTACAGGAACATTGCTATCAGTATCCGTACCATCACCCAACTGGCCGACAGGATTTTTTCCCATTTCCCACACGCTTCCATCAGACTTCAGGAATACACTGTGATGGCGTCCTGCAGCGATCGATACAACCTCATCATCAACAAATACCGGAGTGTGCCTATCTTCATTGCTGCCGTCTCCTAATTGCCCATAGTTATTGGACCCCATAACCCAGAGCGTTCCATCATTTTTAAGGAACATGCTATGCCGTTCCCCTTGAGCAGCCATTCTTACATTTTCCGAAATTAATACCGGAACGCTTCTATAACCAGTCGTACCGTCCCCCAAATTGCCATACTGGTTTCCACCCAACCCCCATAGATCACCATTTTTTTTGAGAATGAATCGAGTATGCAAATATTCGTCTTCATAAACACACTTAACGTTCGCATACAGTATTTGCGGAATCGACCAATGATAAGGATAGACGTCTGATATTTCCTCAAATTCGCTGTGGAATCGCTTTCCCTGTCCCCATACGTTACCGTCATCGTCAACGACAAGCCGAAGATTTTCATTCTCCACAAACTTTCCCCGATAAGATTCGTAAGGGTCACCATCGATTCCTGAGACCACCGTCGGCAAAAAAACCAGTGCCAAAAGAATTCGGAGCAGGAGAAAGCTTGATTGAGGTAATCTCATCGATCGCACAAAAATTGAGTAATAATTATCGAGAAGAAATTGATGTTATTCGCTGATAAAAAAAGTTCGAGTCCAAAAGATATTCAAGGGAAATAGTTCTTCTAACCCTCGTCATTAATTTGTTCTTGATCATGCCAAGCCTCACCAGTGGGCCAAACCAAAACCCGTCATACCAGTTGCGAAGGTCTGATGCGATGTCCTAACATTGTTTTCATCCAACAACCAAGCAATGGCCTGACCACTCGCTTTATTGAACCAAATCAAATCCGTGTAGGTATCATTGTTGTAATCCGCTGCATTGCTAAGTGTCCAGTTACTCGAAACGGCAGTGTAATTCACCCCATTTGAACGATGACCACTGCCATTCATATACCAAATGATGATGCGATGATTGGAGCCCGTGCGCCCCTGCCAGAGGATGTCATTCTTTCCATCCCCATTCATGTCTGCAACCAAGTGTACTTTGTAGATGGGAATGCGACCCGTGAGCGCAGCAAAACTCGTGCGCGCCCCATGCCCGTCCATATGCCAGACAATCACTTTTCCGGTACTACTGGCCTGCCATAAAATATCGGTATTGCCATCGGAGTTCATGTCCCCCACCGCCCGGAATTCGTAGGGAGCGGCCACTTTACCAAGAACAACACTGCGTTTCAAAGTCCGATCATTATTCATTTCCCAAAGCGTCACGACCTGGCGGGTTCCTTCAATGTGGGTCCAAATAAAGTCATTGATCCCATCGCCATTCATATCCGCAAGTGCCACCAGTTTGCCTGGAGCATTGCCAGCAGCAACGGCTTCAATCGTATCGAGAACGCCCAAAGACCCGTCCATATACCAAGCCTGAACACTCTTATCAGCCTCTTTCTGCCACAAAAGATCCGCATTCCAGTCAGTGTTCACATCCCCGGAAACCGCCGTAATGGCATCGAGTTCCCATTGCCAATTAGCCACCAACTGTCCCGACTCTCCTGCGGAGAGTTCTAGGGTATTCAATCGTATTCCGTTGGTGCTCATTTCCCAGGCAAGCGTGCGCAACGATGACGTTTGTTGCCACACCAGGTCGGGGATTTTATCGCCACTGTAATCTGCGAGTCCCACACAACGCCACCCCCCTGACACGGAGCCAATCTTGATGCTTCCACCTGCTTTCAACCTGCCTTGAGCATCCAAATACCAGGCAAAAACCCTGCTAGCGCCGCTGTTGTTGATATTTTGCCACAATAGATCCATGTAGCCATCATCATCCATGTCACCGACTGCGGCGACATGGTAGCCATCCATCGATCCCGCCAATTGAGCGTAACTGGAGGTCACTCCATTCGCACCAAGATACCAGAGCTGCACTGCGCCAGTTACAGTATTCTGCCAAATCAAATCGGCATAACCGTCCCGGTTTTGGTCATAGGCACCCACTATCCTCCAATCCTGCGAGCCAGGATCAAAAGTGTAGGTTCCGGTAATATCTCCATTGGTGTCTCTCAACCAAATTTCATAAGTATTCGATCCATCGAGATTTCGGACAAGATAATCCTTCAATCCAACACTATCCGAAGCGATAAGCCCCAAAAATTGCCTGGAAGTGTCTCCTACAATTAAGGGCGTTAGATCACCAACCTTAGATCCACTTCCATTCATCTTCTGACCGGATGATGCAAGCGTGAAGGAGGACTGATACAAAAGATCATCCACATGATCTCCATCAAAATCGCAAAAATTCCTAGCCCAGATCAAGGTTGGAAACCCGTTCCAACTCGGATAGGTAAAACCTGCTGCTCCTTCTGCAAACAAAACTTTGAAGTCGCCCGCGACATTGTAAAAAGCATTGCTACTGAGGGAAGGCGCATCCCCTTTAAAATAAGCAACTGACAATTCACTGCAGCCGTAGAAGGCACTATAGCTTATATAGGTTACCAGCGACGGTATGACAATTTCTTTCAATTTAGTACAATCGCTAAATGTATAGGACCCGATGGAGGTGATGCCATCGGGAAGTGTTATTTGAGTTAAACTTGAACACTGCCGAAAGGCTGAACTATCAATCGAAGTGACGCCGTTTGGAATCTGAACTCCATCAAGTTTCACACATCGATAAAACAAATTGGAGCTAATTTGAGTCAGTCCAGATGGAAGTGTGACTTCTTCGAGATTCGAACAATTTTGGAAAACGTATGAGTTTAACCGGGTAACGCTATTGGGAATTTCAACTTGAACCAAGGATGAACAACCCGAGAATGCGCTAGAACCAATGGTCGTAACTCCATTGGGAATCTGGATACTGGCTAAGCTGGAACAATTGTTAAATGAAGAATAGCCAATCGAAGTTAATCCATTTGGAAGTGTCACACTGGTCAGGTTTGTGCACCCGGAAAAGGTGTAATCTGAAAGCACATTCACGCCATTGGGGATCACCATGAAAGTGAAGGAAGTGCATTCGTTGAACGCACTGCTTCCGATTGAAGTTACTCCGTTTGGAAGTGTCAGATTCGAGAGTCTGATGCATCCTGAAAACGCTCTGGAACCAATGCGGGTCACCCCAGAAGGTATGACCATGCTGCTCAAATTATCGCACCCGTAAAAGAGGGAATTTGCAATTTCCGTAAGTCCGTTAGGGAGCGTCAAACCCGTCAAGCTATCACACCCTGCGAAAGCGCTGCTTCCAATACTCAGTAAACCAGCTGGCAAAATGAGATTGGCCAGGTTATTGCAGCCTGAAAATGCAGAGCTCCCAATACTAGTCACACTCGAAGGGATGTTGAGAGTTCTCAACCCGCTGCAGCCACTAAACATGCCGGAAGCAATGGTGGTCATCCCAGAGGGTAGCGTAACGTTGTTCAATGCGTTACAACCATAAAACACATTGTATCCTATATAGGTAACAGAAGTAGGGAATGACAACGTACTCAGGACCGTGCAATAGGAAAATGCGTAATCATCAATCCTGGTAACACTCGACGGAATCAGCAGGGATCTCAGGTTATTGCAGGAATAAAATGCTCTGCTACCAATTTGAGTGATACTGGAAGGGATCTCAACATTTCTCAAGCCATCACAGTCATTGAACATAGAGTCTGAAATCTCTGAAAACTGGCTCAGAAATGATACACCAGTGATCGCATCACAATTTGAAAAAACACCATATCCGACGGTGGTCACATTTGAAGCGATCGAAATATTTGAGAGTTGATCACAATCGGAAAAAGCATAGCTCCCCAAATCAGTAACTCCCGAAGGAAGGTCAATACGGACCAGGCTATCACAACTGTAAAAAGCTCTATGGCCAATCTCAGTCACGCTGGAGGGTATTATCAAAGTGGTAAGCGCGTCACTATTATTAAACATAGAGTCAGGGATTCGAGAGACACCACTTTCGATTGTAACCCGAGTTAAACTGTCGCAGTTAGAATAGACGCTAGAGCCCCAATTAGTCACACTAGCGGGCATGTTTGCGTTCGTAAATCCATCACAATTGGAGAAGGCAGAATACCCTATTGTTGTGAGGCTTTCAGGAAAACTAATGTTGCGCAACACGTCACAATTATAAAACATATTGTTCCCCAGCAAGGTAAGCCCTTCCGGCATCACTACTAGGCTTAATCGATCACAAGAAGCAAAGACCGAACTACCAATTTCAATGAGACTGACAGGCAAGGAGACGGTAGTTAAACCGTCACAATCATTAAACATACTATCTCCGAGAATGGTCAGGCCATTGGCTAGCGTTAGATTCGTAAGCGCATCACAATCGTAAAAAGCAGCATAACCAATTTGGGTAAGTGTCGCCGGAATTGTGACACTTGTGAGGGCGCTGCAGCCTAAAAACATGCTGTCCCCGATGATTGTCAATCCGCTCGGAAGATTCACAGTGGTGAGACTCCTGCAGTAAGAAAAAATGTGAGATGCAACTTCCGTGAGACTCGAAGGCAAGGAGACTGATCTCAAAGAAGAACAATGTTCAAATACACCGTATCCGAGGGTAGTCAATGTATCTGGCAATGTCACGTTGAGAAGCGAACTACAACCATAGAATGCACTGGAACCAATGCTCGATAAATCTGAAGGCAAACTTAGACTGACAACTCCACGACATAGGTAGAAAGCATAATCACCAATATCAGTTAGCCCGTTTGGAAGGGACAAACTCCGCAGCCCATAACACTGCGAGAATGCGGCGCTCCCGATGCGCGTTAATCCAGTTGGGAAACTAACAGAGCCCAATGAATAACAACTATCAAATGCATGATCCCCTATCGTTTCAACAACACTGGGGAACACAACAACCCCAAGGTTGTTACAATTGTAAAAGGCGTATTCCCCGATGCTCACCAGATTCGATGGCAACGAGAGACTGGTGATGCCATAACAATTGTAAAAAGCACGATCACCAATGCTTGTCACTGCATCCGGCAGTTTTAAGCTGGTGATACTGGTCTCATCCTTGAACGCCTCATCCCCAATCGAGGTCACAGGCTTACCATTGATCAACACAGGAACATCTACATTGCCGCCGGCTCCGCCGTATCCAGTGATCGTGATGTCAGTCCCGTTATCAATGTAATAGAACCCATTGGTTGGTGAGGTTAATGCGACAGAATCCAACCACGCGGCATCCGATCCCGTGTTGACAGAACTATCTTTAGTATAGGCCCACCGCACCGTATGAGACCCGGAAGGAACAAGAAATACTTGTTGTTCCCAAGCAACGGTTCCCGAAATGTAATAATTGGATTGGTAGGCTCCATCGATATAGAAGCGGAGGCGATCACAGCAAGATTCGGATGAAACGGACCAGGACCAGGAAAGTTGTTTTGGCCCTACCACTGTAGCCTCTACCCAACTCGACTGATTATGGAGGATAACTCCACTTTGCGCTGCAGATCCGTCCACGGTTTGATCGGTTTGAGGAAACCAATTGGCATCTCCTCCGGTGGTGTAGGTAAGCCCGCCACCCAACGCATCTTCCAATGTCACCAGCGGAAAGGTATAGTTCGCCGTGGCCACTTCACTTGGCGAATATCCACTCAAGAAAGCCTTCGCTTTAACGACACTTGCTCCATTTCCTAAATAACTGAATGGCCCGGAATACAGCGGAGCGCTCAAATCCGGCTCTGATCCATCCATCGTAAAGAGAATCAATGCTCCTGCCGTGTCACACGTCAAGGTCAAGGTGGTTGCTTCCGAGAATGTGCCTGATGCGGGGCTGATAGTGGGAGTCGTTACCGTTGGAATATTTTTTCCATTGGATAAACTGGAATACGCATTTATCCGGGATTGGGTCGCACATTTCCCGCTTAAACTGGATAATAAATCTCCGTTATAAAGCAGCGTTTTTTTCGCTTCTTGTAGCGTATAATCGGGGTATTCAGAATAGATTAACGCCAATAAACCCGAAACATGTGGCGTCGCCATCGAAGTCCCACTCTTGGAAGAATAGGTGTTACTGGGTGTCGTGCTTAAAATGTCAGAACCTGGAGCTGCAATATCCACAGTCGATACTCCAATATTCGAAAAATTAGAGATATTGTCGTAACGGTCAGTGGATGCGACAGATATCACCCCAGTAGAATCGTAGTTCGAAGGGTAATGTGGATAAACATCGTTGTTGTTGCCATAATCATTCCCAGCTGCGCAGATCGTCATAATACCCGCATTTGCACAGGCATCAATGGCATCCAACAGTGCCTGAGAAAAGGGTCCACCACCCCAACTGTTCGAAGTCAATTTGACATCGATACTTCGGTTCAACTTCAGATCGAGCACATAATTCAAACATTCGATCGCATCAGCGGTGTCTCCATAACCCGAAGCACTCAAAAACTTTAAAGCGATAATGCTGACGTCCCAATTCACCCCAACCACCCCAAGCGTGTTATTTCCAACGGCTCCGATGGTTCCCGCGCAATGGGTGCCATGACTGTGATCATCCATCGGATCAACATCATTGTTGACGGCATCAATTCCGTGAATGTCGTCAACATATCCGTTGCCATCATCGTCGATCCCATTCCCTGCAATTTCACCCGAATTCGTCCAGATATTCGCAGCGAGATCCTGATGATTATAGTCGATACCCGTATCGATCACTGCGACCACCGTGGTCGCATTTCCAGTAGAAACATCCCAAGCTTCCGGCGCATCGATATCGGCATCGACGGTTCCGCTCGATTGGCCCGTATTATTGAGTCCCCACAAACTACTCAAACTTGGATCATCACTGACAACATCCACCGACCAAATATAGTTGGGCTCCACATATTCAAACATCCCACTATCCTGCAGGCGCCCGACAAGTGTTTTGATAGAATCGGCATCATGTTTATCCATCACGACAATTTTTGCCATATTAAGGAATGAATAGGTCGATTCAATATAGGCGTTCGCTTCCGCCAATGCCTCATTGGTGACATTAATGGAAGCCGTATCATTTTTCCCCTCTTTAAGCTTTACGAGTATGGAATCTGTCGTGTATTCGAAGACAGTGTTTTTTGAGGCCGCGCTTGCAGATCCGATCGCAGAAAAAAGGCCGATGGACAAAATCAAAGCACACATCATTACTTCACCAAAAACTGGATTTATTTTTCGAAAAAGGAGAAGTTCAATTGGAGGACTGATCATAAAAACTTGTTTTTTAATCCCGATAGGAATGAAAAATAAAAAGGATCCAAAAGGCTAGGTTGATTTGCACAACTTACCCTTAAAGAATAACGGGACGATTGCCACTGTTTTCTAACCAAGAATGCTCAAAATTGGTGAGATGAATTGAGCAGACTACTCGTTGGAAGAACACAAATATCGCCCATGCTGAATCCAAAATCAACAACTCAGGCCTTCCTCTTTTGTGCCTTTGATTTCCTTACCAATGCGCAAAATCAAACTCCGTGATCCCTGTCGCAATAGTCTGATGGGATATCCGGGCATTATTTTCATCCAACAACCAACCAATGCATTGCCCTCTCGTTTTACTAAACCAAATGAGATCTGTGTAGGTGTCGTTATTGTAATCGGCAGCAGAGCACAATGACCACTCTTTCGCGACCGCCCCGTAGTTAACCCAGGAGCTTCGTCGACCAGCTCCATCCATATACCAAATGATGATACGATGATTGACCCCTGTTCTGCCCTGCCAGATGATGTCGTCATTTCCGTCACCATTCATATCAGCAACCGTCTGAATCTTGTAAATTGGGATGCGCCCTGTTAAAGCAGAAAAACTTGTGCGTTGCCCTGCTCCATTCATGTGCCAGGCGATCACTTTTCCGGTATTGGTGTCCTGCCACAAGATGTCAACATGACCATCCGAATTCATATCGCCAACTGCCCGGAACTCGTAGGGTGCGGCCACTTTACCAAGAACAACACTGCGTTTCAAAGTCCGATCATTATTCATCTCCCAAAGAAGAACTACTTGGCGCGAACCTTCCCGATACGTCCAGATATAATCATTGACGCCATCTTCATTCATATCAGATGACGACACCAATTGACCCGGAACGTCCGCACTTGCCACAATTTCGGCACTAGAACTCATTCCCCAAGAGTCGTCCATATACCACTCATGCACCGCTACAGTTGAGGAATTTTGCCACAGTAAATCTGCATTGTCATCGCCATTAAAATCCCATGGCTCCATCGGTTCCAATGTCCCAAAATCCCATTGCCAGTTCACATAATACTGGCCGGAGGTCCCGGAATCCAAAATCGTCGACCCTGTCTTTACTCCTGACGCATTCATGAGCCAGGCTAGAATTTGAAACGTACTCCGATTTTGCCAAACGAGGTCCAGAATTTTGTCGCCATTGTGGTCAGCCAATCCCACACAAAACCAACCTCCAGAAACGGTCGCTATCGTTTTGCTGCCACCCGCTTTAAGATCTCCTTGCGCATCCAAATACCATGCAACAACCGTGCTCGTGCCGCTCTGAGCGTATCGTTGCCACAACAAGTCCATGTTGCCGTCGTTGTCCATATCACCCACTGCCGTAACCCTAAAATCGGCCATGGAACCAACCAATTGGGTCGAACCAGTCGTGACCCCATTCGCGCCCAAATACCAAACGGTGACGTTCCCCGACACAGTGTTTTGCCATATGATATCACCAAATCCATCCTTATTCTGATCATAACCTCCCACAATTCTCCAATCCTGTGATCCAGGATCAAATGAATAGGTGCTAGTGACATTTCCACTGTTGTCTCGTAACCAAATTTCGTGAGTATTGGATCCATCAAGATTTCGTACCAAATAATCCTTTAGGCCCACATGATCAAAAGCGATCAGTCCCAAAAATTGCACATTGCTACTGCCACTAAACAAGGCAGCGATATTTCCAGTCTTGGAACCCACCCCATTCATTTTCTGTGCGGATACATCAAGCGTATTTGAATACTGGTACAACAAATCATCCAGGGTATCGCCGTCAAAATCCCAAAAACCACGGTCCCATGCAACCGAGCTTATTCCATTCCAAGTTGGAGAAGTGAATCCTGAGGCATATCCCAGATAATATACAGTAAACTCACTCAAGGCTCCTGAAAACACATTCGCCCCCATACTCGGTGCATCCCCCCAATAAAACGCAGATCTTAATTGGACACAGTCACGAAATGCTTCACTCCAAATCCAACGCACGCTCGAAGGAATTCTAACGTCTTTCAAATTACTGCAGTCTTCGAACGCGGATTTCCTAATATCTTGTAATAGTTCAGGAAGTTTAATGTCCACGAGAGAGCTGCACCCAAAAAAGGCAGAATCATCAATTTTCAGAACAGACACTGGAAGGGTTATCTGTGTCAAAGAATTGCAACCAGAAAACATTGAAACGCCAACATACGCAGGACCATTGTTCATAATTACACTGTTCAAGCCTGTACAACCTTTGAAAACAGAAGCTCCTATCGTCCGTAAAGTTGCTGGAAGCTCAAGCGTTAAGAGTCCCGTGCAACCTGAAAATGCTCCTGTAGTGAGACTGAGACTGCTTGACGAATTTGAAAAGGTAATGCTTGTTATACCGGTACATCCAGCGAAAGAATAGAAACCTATTGAAGTGAGGTTCGGTGGAAAGTTGATAGCCCCCGTTATATCTGTGCACCCAGACAGAGCTTGGTCATTGATACTACTAATAGTTGAAGGAATATTTAAAACTCCCGAATACTTTTTCGGACACAAAATCAAGATCGACTTCGCTTTGTTGTAAAAAACTCCATCCTGACTGGAATAAACAGTGTTTCCGGCATCAATGTTGATCCTCTCCAGGCTATTACAACTGAAAAAAACATAGGAATAAATACTTGTTACACTTGAAGGAATATTCACTTCACTAAAATTGCACCCAGAGAAGGCGTAAGATCTGATTGTTGTTACCGAAGAAGGTAAGTTTAAAACTCCTGTAATGCCTGTTTCCCGGAAAAAGGCATCTTCTCCAATCGTCGTAACAGGCTTTCCGTTTATCTGAGAAGGAATAGTGAGAGATCCTCCACTTCCGGCATAACCCGTGATCGTTATGTAGGTGCCAGAATCCGTATATTCTAAATCTCCCAACACAACAGCATGGAGAGAAGGAGAGAGGAAAAGGCTCTGAAAACAAATGAGCAATGTCCCTAGGAAACAGACACGATTGATATAATAATGGGAAAACATGATAGATAGGTTTAAGGGAAAAAAGAGACAAATTGTTTATGTAATTCAGTCTACCAATGAGGGTATTTCCAAACACCCATTCCGGTTTTGATCGTGGTGTTGGATGTTTTCATCTGGGAGGCATTTAATAACCAACCGATGGAAATTCCCTGGGTTTCGTTGTACCAGACAAGATCCAGATAGCTGTCACCGTTGTAGTCAGCGGCGTGATTGAGCGACCAAAGATAGTTCACTGCAACATAGTTGACCCAACTGCTGCGGCGCCCACTCCCATCCATATACCAAATGATGATTCTGTGATTTGCGCCATTACGGCCCTGCCAGATGATGTCATCATTGCCGTCACGATCCATATCGGCAACGGCTTGCACTTGGTAAATCGGGATCCGTCCGGTCAATGAAGCAAAACTGGTGCGATGCCCGGAACCGTCCATATACCAAACAATCAACTTCCCGGTGTTGGTATCCTGCCACAAAATGTCGGCATACCCGTCACTATTCATATCCCCCACTGCCCGAAATACATACGGAAGCGATACTGAACTCAAATAGACGGTTTTATCGGAAGTTCGGTCAACATTCATTTCCCGGATCACAACACTCTGTCGACTGCCAAATTCATAGACCCAAACATAGTCGTTAATGCCATCGGCATTCATATCTGAGACGGCAACGAGATTTCCAAATGCGGCGGTGTTTTCTACAGTGAGCGATGTGCTTGTGATTCCCCAGGAATCATCCATATACCACTCTTCGACGACGCCCGTTGAATCATTCTGCACCACTAAATCAGGGTTATCATCTCCATCAAAGTCCCAAGGCACCATCGGATCAATCGGGGCAGCAGCACCCAAGACCCATCGCCAATTCGCATAATACAGCCCCGAAGTCCCGGAATCGAGCGTCATCGAACCGGTCTTTGCACCGGACGTATTCATGAGCCAGGCCAGTATTTGAAAGCTATCGGTGTTTTGCCACACCAGATCAAGCACACCATCAGAATTATAATCGGCCAATCCTGCACAAAACCATCCTCCAGAAATGTTGGCCAAGGTCGCACTTCCTCCCCCTGGTTTCAATTGCAATCCTTCGTCCAAATACCAAGCAACCACGGTGCTCACCTTGGAGTCAGTATAGCGCTGCCACAGAATGTCCATAAAACCGTCATCGTCCATGTCCCCCACAGCTACCACTCTGAAATCAGTCATCGAACCGACTATCTGGGCAAAATCATAACGAACATACCTCGCGTTCAGATACCAAATGATCAATTTCCCGCTATCAATGTTTTGCCACAATAGATCGGTATTCCCGTCTCCATTTTGGTCATACGAACCTACGATTCGCCATTCGGGTGCTCCGGGATCAAAGGTTTTAGTTCCTGTCACAATGCCATTGCTATCGCGAAACCGAACTTCAAAGGTATTAGAGCCATCCAGGTTTCTAATCAACAAATCGTTCTGCCCGGTTTGATCCATATTGAGCAACGACAAAAACTGCACTTCTTCGGATCCGGAAATGAGAGCTTGCGCTGTTCCAATCGTTCCTCCTGCCCCATTCATTCCCTGACCGGTTACAGCGAAACTCGCTTGATCCTGAAGTAGAAGATCCGAAAATCCGTCATTATTAAAATCAGCACGGTTGGTTAGACTGTTGGCGTTAAAAACAGTTAAGAGACTTTGAGCCATCGCAGTGGATCCATCAAACGCCGTCACTCGCCATTCATAATTTGCATCCATGGACAAAGACAGGGAGGACTGAAATGATGTGGAGGATCCCACGTCTTCATTGAGCAATCTTACCCCCGTTATTTTATCCCAAACTTGCAGTAGATATCGGGATGCTCCAGTATAGGAGTCCCAGGAAAATGAAGGATCAATGGTGCCTACTCGCGCATTTTCAGCGGGTGCGATAAGGTCCACTAAATTGCCAGCATTGGCTGAAACTGTAAAAACCAGCTCAACCGCTCCCGAAATTACGCCTCCAGATCTGGCGGTCAAGTTCAATACATATTCAACTCCCGGGGTAAGTTCAGTGGCGATATCAATCTCAGTCGAAGTGAATCCAGAACCGGATTGGATGAAAGCCCAGTCAGATTTTCGGTTGAGTTGATATCGGTAAGTGGAGTTGGCCAGATGTTCCCACTTAAAGCTTGGAGTTAAGTCAAAAACTTCGGAAACACTATTAAGGTCAGGAAATGTGATGTTAAGCGCATATGAAATAACTTTGTCAAAACGCAGACCGGACGAAGTGAGAGTTGGAATGGGTCCTCCCAAATAATAGCCGTTCTCTTCGTGTTGAATCAACAACTGGTAATCCCCTTCTTCCAAGTTATAAAACCGATAAAAACCTTCTGAGTCAGTTACGGTGAAACGATTCACTCCCGGCGATCCATTTGGGTAAATGAGAACTCTTTTGCCCTCGACTCCATCGGTGTCATAATACGATACCTTGCCCCATACAAAGGACCCGGTTTCACCCAGTACAACTTTGCCATCGTTTCCGACTGCAACAATGCCATGACCATCGGTAGCGATCCCAAAAAGATCTTTCACAGACGGAACATCCATGTCATCCCACAGGGTATCGTCGGGGATGGTGATCACCCACCCGGTACTTCCGCTCATGACGTCGATACCGGCTTCTCCACCAAATCGAGTCGTATCGTAGATTGCAGAGGCAGAAACGTTGTAGTCCCAATCGAACCATTTTTCACCGTCCAGCGATAATTCACTCACCGGATTATTATAATGGAACAGAGCGATAAAATCATCGATTTTAACAATCGAAGTTACCGCTGAGGCGACCGCTGTGCTGACCTGACTGTCATTCACTTTAGTCCAGGAAATGGCATCCGCACTGCGATACACATCCCCTGCGGAATTGGCTGCGAAAAACGTGTTATTTTGGAAAACCACTCCAACCAAACTGCCCAGGCCTGCCGCAGATCGAGTCCAGGTCGCGCCATCCGCACTGCGAATGATACGGCCTGAATCGGTTGTCGCGACAAACAATCCGGCACCAAAAACCACTTCATTGTAGTCATCACTGCTGCTCACGTGCACCCTAACCCAAGTATTCAAATCACTTGATCTCAACATCCACCCGTCATCTGCAGCGATGACCCAGAGGGTTCCATTATTATTGGCGGCAATCGCATTGTACGAAACCGACAATGCACTACTCTTTTGATGCCAAACGTGACCATTGGTCGTTGTCATAATGACTCCACCATCCCCCACAACAGCATAGATATTGGCGGCATACACAATACCATTGAGATTACTGCTCACCGGACTCTGCGTCTCTGACCAACGGTTAGGGATCGGGGTTTCCAATGACGAACCGACAAAATCAAAGGCATCAAATACAGTCGTCGAATCATCCACGATTAAGTAGGAATTTTCAAAGGAATATCCACTCTTGGCAGGAACGATCATGCCTTTCCAAACGAGCGGCAATTCGATCGCATAATCCCCATTGGCATCTGTTAGGGCGGTGACAGTGGTATCACTGAAATTAACGGTTACATCCGCAATCCCCGTGCCCGAACCATTCACAATCCTTCCGCTCATTTCAAGGCCACGGAAGACGATGTTATGTACTATATGCGAAGAGTTAACTGCAACGCTTTTCAGGTAATTTTGGTTTCCAGTTTCCGCGGAGGACGTTATTTTAACAACATAAGTTGCAGACCCTAAACCTTTGAAAGAATAATTGCCGAAATTATCGGACACTGTGCGGTCCAATAGTATTGTTTGCGTTTGATTCCAGAGCTCAACCATCACTCGGGAAGCATCCGTTCCGTAATAGCTGATGTTTCCAGAGAGTTGGTGTCCGTCAGCTCCAAAAACAAGAGTCCCACCATAGCCGACAGCCACGATATTCGTTCCGTCTGATGCGATCCCGTGCAAATCATTCAAAGTAGGAACAACCTGTTCCCTCCATAAGGTATCATCCGGGATACTCACGACCCAGCCTGCGCTACCACTGAGCAGGTCAATACCGTTAGTACCACCCACGCGAACCGAATCATATATCGCCGAAGCTGAGACCCCGTAATCCCAATTGAACCAGGTCGTTCCATCCAACGATAGTTCCGTGATGGCATTGGAATAGTGGAACAATGCAATAAAGTCATCGATGGTCACAATTGAAGTTACGGCAGGCGCGACGCTCGACCCCGCACCACTGGCATTTACAATACTCCAGCTACTGCCATTGGCACTTCTCAAGACACGCCCATCCGCATTCGCTGCGTAGAAAAATCCGCGTTGATAAACAACCCCCACCAAAGAGCCGTTCCCCGTGCTCGATTGAGTCCAACTTACACCGTTATCGGCACTATAGAAAATTTTACCTGCATCAGTCGTGGCCACCCATCGATTGGAATCGAAAACGAGAGCGTTTAAGCTTTCACCCGCAACAATCTGCGAAGCCGTCCAACTGCTAAGATTGCTCGATCGAATGACCCAGCCATCATCTCCCACTGCAACCCAGGCTGTTCCTGGACTGTTAGAGGCAACGGCATTAAGATTCTCAGAGATTCCACTGGTCAAAGAAGTCCAGTATCGACCATTCGTAGAAGTCGAAATACTGCCCGAATTTCCGACGGCAACGAAGCTACCACCAGCATGTTCAACAGCCTTTAAAGTCTTGGGATCGGGATTGTATTTTTCACTCCATGTCTGCGGAATGCTCCATGCCAACGATTGCCCAGTGAAGTCCACTCCACTGACGTCCTCAGTGCCAGGCGCGATGATCTGATACGAGGCATCGAACACCCAATCACTTTTCGAAGGAACCACCATTCCCGACCAGGACTCAGGTACTCGGGTGGCAAAATACCCACTTGAGCCAGAAGTGACAGAATCCAATCCACCACTAAAATTGATCGTTACCTTACCTATTCCAACGTTATCTGAATCTGTGATTTTTCCTTCGACCCATTTAAAATCAAAATAGACGCTGGTGTTATAGTAATCCCAATCAGATCCATCAAAACCCGTCGCACCTTCATGATAGAAAACTTTAAGCTCACTATTTGAACCTAATTGATTGAATCCTGTCAAAATAGGAGCGTTCTTTTCACAGAAAACATCGCGAAGATTATCAAATGCCCCAGTATAAATCCATATATTGGAGCTGGGAAATGTGATCTCTTTCAACGGACAAAGAACAAACGCAAAATCCCTGATGTATTGAATGCCATCATTCAATACAACCGACGTCAAAAATTCCGATTGCGAAAAAGCGCTTTCATGTATTGTTTCAACAGTATTGGAGAATACAACTTCTATGATATTTGATCCAGAAAAACTCCAGGGAAGGACATCAATTACACCATCTGGCATCGAGTAACTTCCACTGCGAGCAGCGGGAAAAGAATAAAGGAATCGTCCGTCACGGGAGAATAAGACGCCATCAACACTTTTATAGTTTGGATTTGCTGAATCCACGTAGAAATTGAGAAAATGAGGACAATTATTAAAATGTACTATCGATGATCCAATCTTTGTGACAGTTGAGGGAATGTACAGCGATTCCACCACATTTCCGTTTTCGAAATAGAAGTTGTTAACTTTAGTGACGGTTTTTCCGACGATTGAATCAGGGAAAACAACATCCGTGTCACTGCCTGTGTACCCCGTGATGGTAATACTGCTTCCTTCATCAGTATAAGTGAAATCACCAAAAGTCGCCGCGTGAACTGACATTTGCATGAGTGCAAAGAACAGTATGCCAGCAAAAAACCGGGAAATGTAACCACTGCTAATATGGGTTAACGAACCCCATGCATTGCATGCGAGGGTTTTGAGAAAGGAATAAATCATAAGATAGGGTTTTGAGGAAGTGAGCGCACAAACAAACACTCATTAAATACAATAGCCAACAACTACGAGAAATTAGCAGTCCTAATAAAGGAACGGCAAGAGAAAAGGAAGCCACTTTACTCCATTTTTACATCTGGATTCAGAACAGGTTGATTTTCAGGCATTTCCCACTCATTCAGGGGTTTGGTATGAGTGGAGATGTATTCCATCAAATCCGCTCCTTCTGGCACATCTTTTGCCGAAAGTATTTCCACTCGGGTCCCATCCGACGGTTTACGGTCGAGCTGCAAGTTCTCAAAAGCGTATTGATAATAAAATTCATCTTTCTCCAATACAAGTTCCCGCACATCCGACGCATCGTTAAGTCCCACCACTCCAAAACCGCGGTAAGTATCGCCAACATACAACCATTGTACTTCGTTGGAATCCCAGTCGTAAATTTTGAACCGCTGCTCATTCTCGAGTTTAAAATATCCACAAAATGAAATATCGATCCAATCTTGTTCAACGACCGGCTCAGGATTGACCTCCACCATCGCGGTGGTATCCGTTTGCGGAGACAGATCCTGCTTTTGAGCAAGAGTATTTGCCTGCGGTGTCTGAAAAGATTCCTTCGCTGTTTCAGGAATAGTTTTTTCGTCCGTACAGGAAACGGTTATTAAAAGTAAAACCAAGTAGTTGATACGAAGAACCGATCGTTGATGGGAGTTGTTGAAACTGTTGGGAAAGAGAAATTTCATCGTTAGAGTTATCAGGAATGGAGGTGAACAGAAGCAAGGTTGATCCTTGGTTCTTCAAAAACATAGCTTAATTCGGCGTTAGAAATCAACCGTGAAGTTTCATTTTAACCAGGCATGCAGGGTGTGCTTGGACCCGGCGTTTTTAAACCCCGCGTTGAGGTAAGAACGGATGACAGGAATATTGATGCTCTGAAGAAAGGTTCGGTGTTTGACATGCCCTTCCGTTCTCCCAACCCGCAGGCAACCATTCACCAGGTTCCTGAAAACCCCGTAACTACGAAAGTTCGAATCCACCGCCCCTAAATGCTGCACCCCAACGATCGTTGAGTTTCCATTCTCTTGTTCGTTTTTGATCGATAAAAACCCAGCAACCACACCGTCGACACGGGCCACCAGTAAATGATCCGCTACCTTCCGATCAACGCAACTACGCATAGCCCAATCCCGGTATATCTCATTCGCCTGGTTCTGGTCGAGCTTCTCATTACAGGCATAGTGCCCGTATCCTTTGAAAGCTTGGTAGGACAATTCACCCACACGATCCGCATCAGCCTCAAGCGCTTGTTCTATAATCAAAGAAGCATCCTGCGGCTCGGGAAATTCAGCGGTTGGATTTTTAGTAAGGGAATACTCAAATGTGAGTTGTGTATCTTTCAAAAGAAACCCTACAGCTTCCAATCGGTTAATCAGAGCAATCTGGTCTGAGGAAATCCGACTGATGACCAAATCTACTCCCCATGCTTTGAGCCTCTCCACGTCCTCTCCAACGGAGGAACCAAAGGAATCTACTTTAGCAACTGTAACTCCAAATCGTTTTGAATCGAGCTCACTTATCACCCCTTCAAGTGTCCAGTTGTTATGCATGCTGCCTCCTGAATGATTTAAAGTTCTTCATCAATTATAAAATAAGGTCGATTTTTCGTGTGTTCGTAAACCCGGCCCAAATAAATCCCCATCATGCCCAAAATGATCATGTTGATTCCGAAAAGTAGCCAGATAGAAACAATGATGCTGCTATAGCCCATAACCAGGATGTCTCCATTCAACCATCTCACCACAGTATAGCCTGCGTAAAGCAGAGACATCAAGGTGATCGTGGCACCAAGCCTTACGACCAGACGCAGGGGCTTATCGGAGAATCCCACAATCACAGCAAATGCAAGTTTGAGCATGCGATTGATGCTGTAGCTGCTCGTCCCTAATTCCCGACGCGAGTGCTCGACTTCGATTTTGCAGCCGCTAAAGCCCACCCAGCTCACCATGGCAGGGAGAAACTTCACTTTGTCTTGCATGCTGAGCATAGCGGAAACCACCTTCTCTGAATAGATCCCATAATTCGCGACACAGGGATCCTGTTCCGTATCGGTAAAATACCCGAGGATCTTATAGAACCACCTTGAGGCGAGTTTCTTGAAGAATCCGTCCTGTCGGTTCTCACGTGAACCTTGCACGTAATTCCATCCTTCCAAGGCTTTTGCATAAAGCTTTTCAATCTCCTCCGGGACGTCCTGCAGATCACCATCCATCACCACCACCCATTGTCCGCGGCTTTTGGAAAGACCTGCAAATATGGCAGCGTGTTGCCCAAAATTACGGGATAGAGAAATCCCTCTTACAAGGGAGTCACGGGACACCAATTCTTGAACAACACTCCAGTCATCCGCTGGGCTTCGATCGTTCACAAACAGGATTTCATAACTAACTCCAAGCTTCTTCAAGACGGCGGTCAAACGTTCCCAGAGTTCATTGAGACTCTCACTACAGCGGTAAAGAGGGATCACCACTGAAATATCAATGCACGATTCATCACCTTTTTGTTGTTTTATCTCCTCCATTTTTTTCCCGGCTTATGGGTTTGCAAAAAAACTTAAAACCATGGCGATCACGTTGTCCTGTTCGGGCGGACTCATCTCATAAAACAAGGGAAGCCGCACCAATCGGGAACTGATGTTATCGGTATTCTTCATATCTCCGACAGCCCGTCCCCACTTTTGACCCGCCGGGGAACTATGTAAAGGAACATAATGAAACACGGCCAATATCCCCTTAGATTTCAAGTAATTCAATAACGCATCCCGTTTCTCCCCGGTTTCCAACAACATGTAGAAAATGTGTCCATTGTGAACACTTGCTTTATCAAACCGGGGCAAGATCACATGCCCTTGCTCCTGTAATCCTCCAAAAGCCTCAAAATACCGGTCAAACAGTTCGATCCGTTTTTTCGTGATGCGCTCGGATTGTTCGAGCTGTGCAAAAAGAAAGGCAGCTGTTAATTCCGACGGCAAGTAGCTAGACCCTACATCAACCCAAGTGTATTTATCGACTTCGCCCCGGTAAAACTTACTCCGATTCGTACCCTTCTCCCAAATAATCTCCGCACGTTCCATTAACTTGGGATCGTTAATCAACAATGCTCCACCTTCGCCGGAGATGATATTTTTGGTCTCGTGAAAACTGAGGCATCCGAGGTGGCCGATACTCCCTAATCCTCGGTCCTTGTCAGTCGAAAGCAATGCTTGCGCCGCATCTTCAACCACAAATAGTCCGTTTTTTTCCGCAATATCCAGGATAGAATCCATCTCGCATGGATAACCGGCATAGTGCACCGGTACGATCATCTTGGTATTGGCACTCAGGGCTTCCCCTATTTTTCGTTCATCCAGGTTCAGTGTATCCTCGCGAATATCTACAAACACAGGCTTAGCTCCCCGGATCACAAACGCATTTGCAGTCGAAACAAAGGTGTAAGACGGCATGATAACTTCATCCCCGGGCTGGATGTCACACAATAATGCCGCCATTTCCAATGCCGCAGTACAGGAATGTGTGAGTAATGCCTTTTGAGTTCCAACGTTCTTTTCAAGCCAGGAATGGCACGAACGAGTGTAAGGACCGTTCCCCGAAAGTCGTCCGTTTTTGACAGCTTGTTCGATGTATGCGAGTTCTTTACCGACTAAAAAAGGCTTATTAAATGGAGTTTTGAGAGGTACGTTCATACTTACGTTTCGTCCAAGATTCGAAAAAACCAGCGACTGAAAAGGGAATTATTACCAAATAATTGTGAATATAATGATCGAACACTATTGGCGTTTAAAGCTCCAATCATGAGAACAACAAACCAAAGCTTGCTGATTCCACTTTTTACTAACGCCCAATTTAATCCCGTCAACATACTCTAAAAGTAATTCGCGCTTCTCATCGAGTTCAAACAATTTGATCGTAAATTCTAAGTCACCCACTTCTTGTCCGATTGGCAATTCCGGAATCGCAAGGGTGATTTCGATCACCTCATCCTCCCGAATTTTGTTGAGACTGTTTTTCGGCGATTGGAATCGGCATAGAGTTCCATTCATTCGTCCCCGAAGCATCAACATCACCTCCAGGTTTTGAATGAGTATATGGCTCTTGATTGTAAGATGAAAATACAGTGGGCTACCAATCATATAGGCCTCCAACCCTTTATTCTCGCCATCCGTTATCGATAATTCCACCAAATCAATTTTCGGAGGATCCTCACTTTGACTCATTGTGATCGCTCCTTCTCGGTCCTTGAGTTCGGGAATCAATTGAAGTTTTTTATTCGCCTTCGGCTTGCTGGTGTTTAAATAAATACGGATCGCCTTGGATATGTCTCCATCAAAGACGGTGTTCCCTTCGCTAAGGACCACTCCCCTTTCGCAAAGCCCCTTCAACAGCAAGGGATTATGAGTGACGATCAATATACACCTTCCACTCGCAGCCAGTTCTTTCATGCGGTTGATGCATTTCATTCTGAAGACGCGATCACCCGTTGCAAAAACCTCATCCAAAATCATCACCTCAGACTCCAATTGCACAGCAACCGAAAATCCAAGTCGTGCTCGCATCCCGGAACTGTATCGTTTGACAGGAGTGTCCATGAATTCGGGAATCTCCGCAAAGTCTGCAATTGCATTCATTTTTGCGGATATTTCTTCGGGTGACATTCCCAATACTGACCCACTCAGATAGACATTTTCCCGTCCCGTCATCTCTTCGTTGAAACCAACGCCAGCACCCAACAATGACGCTACTCTACCCCTCACCCGGACCACACCTTTATCGGCTTCAGTTATCCTCGACAGGATTTGCAACAACGTCGATTTACCTGCCCCATTGCGCCCGAGGACGGCGACAACTTCACCTTTGCCGACACTAAAAGAAATCCCTTTTAAAGCCCAAAACTTTTGATTCCGATGAGTGAATTCAGTGGTGATGTTTTCGCGGTGAACGATTTCTCTGCTTGCATCTTTTTTTCCCCTGAAAGCATTCATCAACGACCTGAGTTGAAGCACCAGGGTACTGCCTTTGATCGCCCCACTCCGATAGGATTTCCAGACGTTTTCGATTTCGATGGAATTTTCAGACTGCATCGTGACTAAACAATATCGATAAACTTTCGCTGGGTAAGATTGAAGGAAACCAGTCCCACGAAAAATAAACTTAAACTAACACTCCAACCAATAACCAACAACTCAACCGAGACCGTACCCTGTCCAAAAAGGAAAAAACGAAAGGATTCCATCGCACTTGAAAGAGGATTAAAGGCCGCAAGAAATTGATATTGAGATGGAATGGAGGCAAAGGGAAAGATGACAGGACTTAAATACATCATGCCCTGAACAATGACTGCAGAAAGAGAATTAAGATCTCGGTATCGTAGTGTGAGGCAGGCAAAAAGAAGTCCCAATCCTAGAGCAACAATGACAACTTGTAAGATCGACAACAGGATTCCAAAACACCAGGGAGACGGGTTATTTCCGCCACCGGAAAACGCAAAATAGATGAAAAGCCCAACCAGGAATAACATTTGAATGGAGAATTTGACCCCATTCATCATGACAGAACTAAACACCGGAATAATCCGAGGGAAATAGACCTTCGCCATCAATCCTCTCCCACTCATAAAGACACCCGAAGCCGTTCCAAATATTCCGGAAAAAAAAGTCCATACCGTGGAATTTCCATAATAAAATAAAAAAGGATGAATACCATCCGTCGACATTTTCCCGAGTTTATTGAACACCAATTGAAAAACAATAGTCATGACTGATGGGCCGGAGGAAGAGATGAACCGGGCCCAATATCGTCTGTTTGTAGATAAGTCGAATGTCTCTAAGCAATAGAAACTTGAGTAGATGCCGGTAACTCCATACTTCTTTCCACTCAAAACTCCACCAAGGCCCTCCAGGCGAGATTATTCTGATTTCCGGATCTTCCGCAACGTTCATGATTCCTTAATATTCCTCAAATTTTCAAATAGGATCCCATCAGAGATAGCTCTACTTTTCGTGTTGTTAAAGAGGATAAATGTAAAACGGGTTAAAATTGTCGTTATAGAATTTCGTTTCGGAGAATTCTCGAGACGTTCAGTTTGAAGCGAAGGACACTTCTCGTTCTAAAAGTAAACCTCAAATTTTAAGACCTCGACAATTTACAAAAGCCCTGGCTCCGATGATAGTTTCTACGTTTCTGATCTTTAGCTCTCCATCCAGCTTGTAACAATATGCAAATGCACTGTCCCCAATTTCATCAACAGATACTGGAATGTCTAATCCACCAACAAGACTTGAACAATTGGCGAAAGCCATGTTTCCAATTTCTTTCAATCCGTCTTTGAAAACAATAAATCCATCCATTCCACGACAATTTTTAAAAGCAGAATCTCCAATAATTTCAACTGATGCAGGAAAAAGAATCCCACCTTTCAGTGATTTACAGTCTTGGAATGCTTTTTTCCCAATGCGTTCGAGGCTTGGAGGAAAAGTTAATTCTCCTTTGAGATTTTTGCACAAGAAAAAGGCAGTATCTCCAATTTCAATTAATTCATTCGGAAGTTTCAGTGTTCCATTAAAGCCTGTACAACTGGCAAAAATGCCCACATTGAGCACGCGAATATTACTCGGAATAAGAATCGAACCCGAAAAACCTTTGCAACCAGCAAACGCACTCGCCCCGAGTTTCTCAAGGCTATCTGGAAGGTGTAATTCTCCCGTAAATGAACTGCAAAAAGAAAACGCACTGTCATCTAACACCCGAATCGTATCGGGTAAGATTAAGTTTCCGATAAGTTTTTGATTTCCCGCGAATGCACTTTCTCTGATGATTTCAAGCTCGGCAGGAAGGCGAAGCTTCCCATTCAAGCCAGTCATTTTTGAGAAAGATCGAATACTAATTTCCTTCATTTCACTAGGTAAGATCAGATCCCCACTTATCCGATTACAGGAAAAAAAAGCTTCTTCACCGACATATTCCAATGAATCGGGAAAAACAAGCTCTCCGACCAGATGACTACATCTTACAAATGCACCTTTTCCGATGGTTTTTAATCCCTCTGGAAATTCAATGGTAGAATGACTGGTGCGCATTCTTTTCCCCCATTGAGAGCGGCCAAATGCGTAATCACCAATATGTTCAACAGAGAGCCCTTCAATCGTTTTCGGAATGATAATTTGACCTCCGACACCCACATATTTTGTAATGGTGATGGAGTCTTCGATGATCTTGTATTCAAAATCTTCCCAAACTTCGGCCAGAAGTAATTGTGGCAATAGTAGACATCCGTAAAGAATGTAACAAATATGGCGTAATATCGAATAAAAGGTGTTTTTGCGTTTATTTCTCAAAACAATTGATAGAACTCCTAATATTATTCCTCTGAATCAAACTAAAATTTTCAATTAATAATAAAAACCAAAAATGAGATGGTTTCACTCTTTTATATTTTCTAGAGTTGAAAGCGACTCTTAAGAAGTCCAAATTCACATTCGATGCAAGGATCACATCAAACAACACATCACATTATGGAGGAGAACACTGAGCCTTCCGCTCAAGAAGGATTTTTTTGGAAAAAGCGGTTGTCCTGGCTGATTGTTATTGGTATATTAGGGCTCGGAATTTTCTTGATTTTCAAGAAGTCTGTTCCTGTGGCCTATGTTTCCCGTGCAGAGGAAAAAACCGCCCGAGATATCGTTCTCGGCATTGCTGAAATTAAAGATTTCCATACCCTTACGCTTAAATTTGAAAGAGGAGGGATAATCACCAATGACTATGTTACTGTTGGAAGGGATATCACAAAAGGGGAACGTCTCATGGAGCTCGATACGGAGGAGCTTGAACTCGAAAAAGAGCTGCTGACAATTGAAAAAAAATTCAAAGAGGAGGAGGGGAAATTACCTCGAAAAGATGATTTCAACTTAAAAAGAGCTAAGTCGAAGCTCAAGGTTCAAAAACGATTATTCGACAAAGGAAGTCGTCCCGCAGAGGCGGTTGAGGATGCGGCCCGCAATCTTGCTATTCTTGAAGATAATAATAAGCGCATGCTTCAAAAAGAACAGTTAGACATTGATGTCCGTGAGAATGATTTAAAGAAGGTCCAGTATTCGATTGATCGAATGTCACTTTTGAGCCCAATTGACGCTACAGTAGTGGAAGTGTTGGCACGAAAGGGTGACTTCGTGCGACAAAGTCAACCCGTCATCAAGGTCATTGATAAACGACGCTTAATTCTGGGAATTATTGGGGAGGAAGATTATGAAAAGGTGGAAGTTGGACATCCTGTAGAACTGAAGCTTAAAGCGTTTCCAAACACGGTGTTCAAAGGGGAGGTTCAGCAAATTCTCCCAATGTCTGACCCGGATACAAATAAATTTAACATCTACATCAAAGCCGATATCGCTGAGGATAAAATGATACCCGGATTAACCGGAGAATTTGTCGTTATCGCTGATACGCATAAAAACGCTGTAGTGGTTCCAAGTCAGGCAGTTTTTGATGGATATGTACTAAAAGTGGTAGGTAAAAAAGTCAAAAAGCAGGAAGTCGAAGTTGGATTCGTAAGTTTGCTTGAAATTGAGATACTTGAAGGGGTCGAAGCAGGAGATATCCTAATCACCGAGTCCAACAATATGATCGAAGACGGAACTTTCGTCCGCACTGAGTGGGAGTAGTTTTCTAAACCTTTTCCTGCTTCCCAAAAAATGAGACTCCTCTAAGACTCGATCATCGCAACAATTTGCTTAGATATCCTGTTAGGCCCTTCACCGTCAACGCCTGTTTCAGAGCAGATGGAATTGAGTGAACGAGTAGTTTCGTCAGAAAGAATCCATTGAAATAGTTGGACTCCATTCAGATGATCACCACTGCTTGGAATGAGAGCGACACCCAACCCTTCGCACAACTGATTTTCGATCAACTCGTGATAAAACGATAGCTGATTCTCCACGATTGCGACCACCGCGGTATTTTTGTCAAAAAACAACGATTCCCACACCATACCGCCCGCCGCACAAATGACCAGATTTGCCCAATTCAATTGATCAGGCATATCATCAACCGCTTGCATAAGTTCACAATTCAGCTGCCCCCCCAGGTCCTTCATTCGCTTTTGCAACTTGGATACATGAGGATTCGATGCACCCGCAATCACTCTGATATTCAGACATTTTGGAAGCTGATGCTGAAACGACCCGAGAAGTCTCAAAATGGAATCAGTGACGTTATGAGGATCAGAACCGCCCATGCAGACCAACAAATTTTTGGCGGAAATATCCTTTCCTTCCAAATAGCTCTTTCGACCTTTTACTTTCGACTCTTTAAACTCTTCCCTTATGAGAACATATTCACGCCCATAGAGTAGTTTTTCTTCAAAACTCTCGTGAGGTAACGACATCGCTAAACAGGGATAGATGCACAAATCCAATGTGGACAACATCTCTTGCGTAGGCATTGAGTCCGCCATCCCAATGATTTGACCTGCAAAGGTCGATTTCAATTGTTGAACGTATTTCAACGTGAAACCATATCCATCCAATACGATCGCCTCAGCATCATATTCCTCAGCAATTGATCCCGTCTCAGAACTATCTCCAGAGGTGCCAACCTCAGTTCCAGGTGACATTCGATATACCCGACAGCCTTCCGATCTCAATCGGTCCTCAAGACCTTTCGGAATGTTCACACATAGAAAAGAAACATCGCCACCCTTGTTTTTCCAAGCCTGGGCCAATGCAATCATTCGCATGATATGGCCATGACCAATGCTTGTATTGGCATCTGCTCGGATCAGCAACCTGCGCTTCTTCAATTCCATCTCAGGTCAAGATTGATTTCACAGCTTCAATTACTTGTCTGACATCATCATCCGACATCGCCGGATACAGTGGGAGACTGAGCGTTTTTTCAAAAAAGGATTCTGCGCGAAGACATTTCCCCTGTTCATATCCATACCGTTCCTGATACCAGGGCTGAAGATAGACAGGAATATACAACACCTGGGACCCCACTCCCCGATCTTTCAGCATTTGCATGAAACCATTTCGATCCATTTTCAAAGCCGTAAAATCGATTTGTGGACTAAAAAGATGCCAGGAAACCCTAGACTCCTCACATTCGCGCAACCACGCTTCCTGTCGCGGATTTTCAAATCCCTCAATGCTATCAAATTCCGCTTCATAAGCCGAAACAATCTCGACCCTTCGCTCTGCAAATCGTTCCAATTTTGAAAGTTGGCTCAGTCCCAGTGCACATTGAATATCGGTGATACGATAATTATACCCTAATTCGTGCATCTCATAATACCATGGTCCGGTATCCATCTGAGATATCATCTTCCAATTCTCTGGTCGACGCTCCACACCATGGTGACGTAATCGACGAATTCGATCAGCTAATTGATGATCGGCGGTTGTTACCATCCCCCCTTCTCCAGTCGTCATTGTTTTTACCGGATGGAATGAAAAAACAGTAGCATCAGCCCATGGGTGCCCGCCAGTGTGATACCTCACCCCACCCTTCTCAAAGCCAAAGCTTGTTCCAACTGCGTGACTGGCATCTTCAATGACAAACCCTCCTTTTGATTTTACAAACGCGGAGATGCGCTTCATATCAGCTGGCTGCCCAGCATAGTCTACAACGATCACTCCTTTGGTCTGATCATCCCAACATTGAATCAAAGATTCCAAGTCGATGTTGCCACTCTGGTTAACATCACAAAAGTCTGGCGTTGCCCCAGTAAAAGCGATCGCATTGGCACTTGAGAGAAAGGTAATAGGACTGGTAATCACCCTATCCCCCGAGTTCAAATCCAATCCCAACAAGGTAAGGTGCAGAGCAGCAGTTGCGCTACTCACCGCGACGGATTTTTTCGCCCCCACATATTCAGCAAATGCGGATTCGAACCATTCAACTTGCGGACCAGTTGTTAGATGAGATGACCGCAGCACATTTACTACCGCCTCGATATCATCTTCATCGAGATATTGCCGTCCATACGGAATCATACTCTACCGATCAAATCTCGCAGTTCAAGATCGTTGAGAAACCAAATGTTTGACTTTGAACTATACTCGAAACCCGCCTCAACAGGTTTACCAGGTTCTCCCATGACATTTACTGTAAAATCATTTCTTCGCGCCCAATGAATCGATGGTTTCATTACGTAATAATTCCTAAATTCAAGGGACTCATGACTGCAGTCAGACGGGATCATGATTTCATGAAGCTTTTCACCTGGTCGAACCCCAACAACCTTAACAGGCTTACCTGGAGCCATGATCCTAGCGAGGTCTGCAACTCTGAAAGAAGGAATTTTGGGAACAAATATTTCACCCCCATGCATTCTCTTCAGAGACTGAATCACAAAATCAACCCCTTCCTGTAAAGTTATACTAAATCGAGTCATACGCTCATCGGTGATAGGGATTTCCGATCTATTTTCTTCAACGACCTTTCGGAAAAAGGGAATGACTGAGCCTCTCGATCCAGCAACATTCCCATACCGAACTACGGAAAACTTAATATCGCGCTCACCAGCTAACTGATTCGCTGAAACAAATAATTTGTCAGAAACCAGCTTGGTTCCTCCATATAGATTAATTGGCCCTGCGGCTTTGTCTGTAGAGAGTGCAATTACAGATGAAACCTCATTTTGCAGACATGCATCGATCACATTCTGACCGCCAATAACATTCGTTTTCACACATTCCATCGGATTGTATTCCGCAGCAGGCACTTGCTTCAAAGCAGCAGCGTGGATCACCACATCGACATTTCGAAAAGCCAGATTAAGTCGCTGGAGATCCCTTACATCTCCGATAAAATAACGCATGCAGGGAAATTTAGAAACAGGAAAATCCTGCTGCATCTCATATTGCTTCAGCTCGTCTCTGGAAAAAACAATGAGACGGTATATATCAGGATAATCCTTCAAAATCCTCGCTACAAACGCGTGTCCAAATGATCCCGTGCCTCCAGTGATAAGAACTGATTTTCCACTCAACATAATCTTTTTACTTCGGGTTGGAGTTTCGCTGAGGGCAATAACTTAAACCATTTCCGAAACCCAATTGGATCACTTAATTATGAATTGTTCGCATTCTAAGAACAATCATAACTTTATCAATACGAACAACTTCGAGTTATGCAAGAGCATATTAAAAGTCACAATTCTACGATTTAGCGAACGAAAATAGTATGACAATAAAGAACCCGGCTACCGCGAGTCTCCAGCGATGAATGCAGTTGTATCTCCCGACCAACTCCCATCACAAGCGGAAATCACGCTACATGCAGCAACCACAGCAGTCTCCGTTCTCATCACACGATGCCCCAAATTCAGGAAATCATATCCAGCATTTCGAAACATCTCTCGCTCATTGTCAGACCACCCTCTCTCGGGTCCGACAGCCAACGTAAATCCCATGCCACGAATGGAATCTGGACCCAACGCAGCTTTCGATTCGTAGTTATCCAAGACAATTTTCAAGTCCGATTCACCTTCAGAAGCGATCAAACCAAGCGCTTCTTCCATATCACCAGTTAAACGATCAACAATTGGAACTGCCGGATCAAACGCCTGCTCCACCCCAACGAGAAGTTGCTTAAACCACTCATCCGAGTTCCAAAGTGAACTTCTGGCATAGGCTTTTTCAGCCTTAGAGGCATTAAAAAAAACGACTCGAGAAAGCCCCAACACGGCTGCATTTCTCAAGATTTTCCGACAGGTCTGAGGGCGACTGTATGGAGTGAGAAGCGTTCTATTTTTTCTTGCAATTGTGGCATGCTTAGACTCAAGCCACTCGATGATTAGAGACACATCTCCATTATTTTCAACGAAGACTTCAGCTTTTCCAAGTGGACCATCCTTGCATCCCACAAAAAGTTTTCCACGGCCTCCTTTTGTCAGAATATTCTTAATATGAACACTTCTTCGATCGGATGCGGTAAGTTTTTGCTTGTGGCTCAAGCTATCGACAAGGATAAGATTCATAGGGTCATGATAGTTACACTAACTGATAAAAACAGAAGTAAGACTAGACCCAAAACAGAATCATGAGAAGAAAAAGGAGAACATTTTTTCGGAAATACTTCACCAGTGTAGTAGTCGCCTCATTTTTACTGATCGTCGCGTTAGGAAGCCTCACCTTCACTCAACTCAGAAAATCAGAACAACAAAAACAGGCCAAATATGCGCGTGAACAATTGTGGCCAACTGTCAAAAGCTCATTGGAAAGCTCGTTGGAGGAATTCGACACATTAACTTCAAACGGAAACGTAGGCTATGAAGAAATCTCAAGACTGAAGGACGCTGTTCGTCAATGGGAGCAATTTCATAGCGAACACTCTAAGATTTACTTCCCTGAGGCAGACGAACTTCTGAACTCCATTCAAAAACGGAAACAACTTTTTTTATCCGACATTTTATGGAAGGATTCTCTGGAATCGGAGAAGAAATCCAAAGAGATCTATCATACTTCGAATGGTAATCCTGAGCAAATAAAGGAAGCCTTGAAACACATGGATAAGGCTTATCGTCTCCAAAAACAAATTAACGATGAGTTCCCCAATAGCCAACATACCAACCATCCTCGAAGTGCGGACTTAAGGAGTTGGATCCATACGATAAAGGCAGAACCGCTTCATCTCAGATTGAACAATTTAAGAACAGAGGCAGAATCCCTTTTCGAAAAAAAAGAATGGGAGCTCGCAAAACCGAAATTATTGGAGGCGATTGAAGTCCAAAACGAGATAAACAATGAGTATCCAGATTCTCCGTATTCAGATATGACCGAAATCCTTCGATTAGAAGACGGGATAAAAGAATCAGAGGCTCAACTATTGTACAATGAAAGCCAAGCCACATTTGAGAAAGCACTACTATATTTGGAGGCAGGAAAAGAAGAGAATGCAGAGGAACTCCTAATCTCCGCCCTCGATATCCAAAATGAAATAAATTTAGATTACTCTCAAACCTCTCGATTTTCTCTGAAAAAAGCTGAAGAGATTTCCATTCAAATTCAAAACATTGGTGCAAAATCGCTGATCGCAAAAATCTTGAAAATGGAAGAAGATCTCAACCTTCTGACTTCGGTTGGAATGATAGATAAGATTAGCTACAAAATCTCCGACATACTGGCTTCCTTCGAAGTACTAGAAAGGGAATACCCCCTCTGTAGAAATCCTCCAACGGTGATAAAATCTAGAGCAGTTTTTCTAAAAAAACATCTGAAAAGTCTTCCGAAAATTGTGGAACAATTTGATTCGTTATCCTCTGAAAGCACATCTGCAAAAGACCCTTTAATCAAAGTCACTCAATTTATTCCTCAAGATTTGTATGAACGAGTGATGGATAACAACCCGAGTCGCACCGTAGAACAAAAAGGGCCTGTAGATTCAGTGTCATTTGAAGACACATTACTCTTCTGTGAAAAACTGATGATGCTAATCCACAAACAAATCAGTCTTCCCATGAAAGGAGATTTGATGGAAATAAGACTTGTTCCTTCAGCAGTTTCAGATCAAATCTCCTGGGAATGGATTACAACAACCGAGAAACTCCCAGCGGGTAAAGCTATGATTCATTCAACTAGCGGGAATATCGCACGAACTGAGATCCGTGACACTTTTTCCCGCAGTCGCACGATAGGATTCCGTTTGAAAATCCAAGAACGTTAAATCCAGTCCTGTCCCACGATGTTTGGGTAGGTTGTTCGCAGCAAATTGACCCTCAGAAAACGCTTATTGAAAGATAAAGACTCCGAGGAATGACTATAGTCGTGACTCCATTCACCCGCGATTGCTAAAAGACGCACGATTGAAATCATGCCTCCCACAAACAGGAAACTAGAGATAGTGGAGAAGAAATAGACTCTTGGAATGTTCCATAAACCCTCTTTGTTGAAAGCCTCATTTGCGAATAATCCACTTATTTCAAAATAAATCGAATTTTTATCATTTTCACCGCGTCTTAATTGCCGAAACAACAGACAATTGATCATCAACACAAAATAACAACATCGGAGCACATCATGAAAATCATCGCCAAAGCTACTATCGCAATTCTAGCTATATCCAGCCTTATGCTCGGCAGTGGATGTACAACAAGCGGTTCCAATGCAGAATCAGGCATGGTTGCAGGGGCATTGGTTGGCGCACTCATAGGAGGCGTCATCGGCAATAACATCGAAGATGGCAGCAATGATTATTACAATAACCCACACTATTCTGTTCGTCATCGCAGACACTATCATGACCAGTGGGATGATGATAACGGTGGAGCCGAAGGAGCCCTCATTGGTGCTGCAGCAGGGGCTTTAATCGGAGGACTCATTGGATCAGCTGAGGACGAAAACGAAAGAGAAGCCGCCGCGATGAGAGCCGAAGAGATGCGCTTGCAACGGGAGTATTCCCAACGCCAAGCGGAAGAAGAGGCAGCTCAACGCTCGTATCAAACGAAAGTAGCGGTTTCTCACGGAATGGAAATCTCTAACGACGAAGTAATCCTAGCCGAAAAACGGGCGAAAGAAGCCGAACTCCGTCTCCAAGCTCTCCGCAAAGAGCGTTTGGAAGCGTTGAAGCGTGAGCAGCGCTACACCGATGCTGAAACGCGGCGCATGGAAGCATTAGAGGAAATTGAACGGCTCGAGCGGGAATTGGCAGGATATTCAGATACCGCTGCTTCCGCACCGGCTTCAACTGATCAGATCTGATTTAATAAGACAGAGTATGCTTCAAAAAAAAGAAGTGTGAAAAGAGGAAGGCAATCGACAGTCTTCCTCTATTGGAGCCAGGGAGTTTTCGGAAATTCCAGCATTGATTGTTTAAGGTAATCCCTGACGCAATGAATAGAATCCAAGACTGGAAAAACGGTGAATTCTCTTGTGAAGCATCAGGAACCCGTTAGGTTGAAAAAGCATACATCGATCATGAAAATAACTTTTCTTAAAATTGGTCTACCTCTAATAACGCTACTCGCGTTGGCCTCTTGCACACCCAGCTATCGTTTTAAGGTCGATGCGATCGGTGGAGGCGAAATTCAGACCGGTGAGTCCTTTTACCTCGTCAGTGCTAATACTGATTTAAAAGAGTCCGATTTACGATTCAAAGAGGCAGCCAAATACGTACAAACTGCGCTCGAAGGAAAAGGCATGCATAAAGCCCGAGATATCGGGGCTGCAGATGTATTGATCGAACTGACTTTTGGAGTGGGAGAACCCAGAGAAATCCTAGAAACAAGAAGTTATCCGGAAACTTATTGGCGACCTGGTTTCTCTTACATGGTCCGACTCCCTGTCCATGACAGTGGCGGAGTGGTCATTGGTTACCAAAACCGACTCGTAAGAGAACCTCCCAGGAGCTACACCTATTGGGAGGATCGCATGGATAGCTCCACAGTCTTTGAAAAATTCCTTGTCATCGAAGCCTTTGACAATCGCATCGCCCGAACTGCAGGCGTCGAGAGTGAGCAACTTTGGAGTGTTGATATCTCAAACGTAGATTCTTCCGACAACATGAGGGAATATCTACCTTATATGATTGCCGCAGCCCTACCCTACATCGCAAAGGACACGGGAAGTCAGGTATTTGTTTCGGTAAAAACCGACGATCCTACTGTTGAGTTCATCCGTTTCCCGAACGCAACTGCACCGAGCCAGAATCCGTAACACAAGTATTTCAGTAAAATCAAATTTTGCATTTGAAAAAAACGTTTAACCAACAAGCTGAAGCTGTGTGCCACAGAACGAAGAGGATGGGGATAGATGTCGAGTTCTCAGGCAGCCTTACGAAGACCAACTATCACGCTATTAGGAGCTCATGACTTCAGTCGTGACAAGTATCTTCATGATCAAGGCATGTAAAACCCATTTGCGTTTAAAAAAACTTCAAACTGAAACAGATCTCATGCAAGCATGAGATACTACAGGTGATGAAGTGTAGCATCCGATGCTTGCATCGGATATTGTGCGTCGTGAATTGAACGCTATTCCGTATAAAACATGCGACTTCAATCATGCGCAGACCTTTAATTTTAGCGGCAGTGGCGTGGGCGATCAAACTCCGTGATGCTATTTCGGCTTGCGTTAGGAAATCGACTCTTTACCAAGTAATACGATGAGTCGGATATCTGATACTTTCCAAAACGCTGAAGGCAAAAAGCAGTTTATTGCTTACGTGTGTGCGCTGGACCCTGATTACTCCACTTCCTTGGAAGTATGCCGCACCCTTGTTACATCGGGGGTGGATATCCTGGAACTAGGAGTTCCGTTCTCGGATCCATTGGCCGACGGGAAAACGAACCAGTTGGCTGCGGAGAGAGCATTGGCCTCTGGAGGCACCCCTGATCAGGTAACTGAACTCGTAAAGGAAATTCGCAAATTCAGCGAAGTTCCTATCGTGCTCTACACTTACTACAATCTCGTCTACAACAAGGGCGTCGATTCCTACGTTAAGCTCGCAAAGGATTCGGGAGTCGACGGAATTCTTGTGCTCGATCTTCCACCTGAAGAATCAGATGAGATGAATGGTGCCTGTAAGAAATACGGAGTTGACCAGATTTTCCTCATCGCGCCGACGACCCCAGATTCCCGGATTCCGATCATCACCAAAAATGCTAGCGGTTTCATTTATTATGTTTCGCAAGAGGGAGTAACCGGCGAACGCAAAAATGTGGCTTCCAATATCGAGAGCAGAGTCACAACCATCCGAGAATCAACGACACTCCCCATTGGTGTTGGATTCGGAATTTCCAATGCAGACCATGTCAGACAGGTAGCCCAACACAGTGATGCCGTCATTGTTGGCAGCAGTATCGTAAGGATTATCGAACAAAACGCGGACAACAAGGAAGCACTACTCACTGCTCTTTCAAACAAAATCGAAGCGATGCTCAAAGGATTACAACCGGAGAGTTAGCATTTAATCCGCTTGCCAAGCCATAGCGACTCCCCATATTACAAAATAATTGATGAAAGGTATGGGCTCCTCACTACGGTATAAATGGATGACGGGGTTGTTGCTCGCTATGGTGACAACAATCACGACGTTGGTCGCTTCTTCAGATCCGCAGGTGGAGGATATCTCCCGCGCACTCAACCGCATTCATCGCATTCCGGGAATCGAAAACTGGACTGTAGAATCGAACGATCATCAAATCCTACTCTCCTCCAAATTTTCCCTCAGTGTTTCTGGCGCTCAGGCATATGCGCTTGAAACTGAAGAAGACGAAGAACCTTCAACTTCCGATGTTCCAAGTTTTTCGTCTGTTCCATTTCACATTCAAATCCATTTTTTGCCCTTTGATTCTTATTCTCAACTCGAAGAGCTTCAAAGCCAACACACCGCAATTGCGGAAAAGCTCAACAAAGACGCTTTCGACTTTGGCAGCCAGCCTTTATCAGACAAAGAATGGCAGACGACATGGGACCAACTTCAAACCTCTCCTAACCCAACTCATGTAGCAGGCGAATCTCTGGTTTATTTTACAACAGATCTCGAAAACAAGGAACTCTCCTTCGAACCCAATGAAGCACTAAAGAACTGTGTTTGGATGCGATACCGACTCGGATTCCTTTTCTCCGAAATTGTGAGATAAAAGAAACCTAGAAAAGAATAGTTCAATTCTCGCAGGGTGCAATCCTCGCTTCGTCAATTATGCCAACGAGGTTTTAATATACTTCACACGGCGAAGGACGGCCTAGCAGTCCGTCCCTACGAGAATTATATGAGTCATATAATCACAACATGCTGTAATGCAACGAGCATCATAAGGACACCAAGAACACTTTAATGCGATGTCCTTCGACAGCTAACGGTCAGTAAGACCGAATTGCTTTTAATCACGACGCACAATATCCGATGCGAGCATCGGATGCTACGCCTCATCACCTGTAGCATCTCATGTTCGCATGAGATTTGTTTCAGTTTGAAGGCTTTCAAACGCTTTGGGTCAGAAAGACAAGCTCTCAGCCTCCAAACTCAGCTTTACTCTCCTCACTCACTTCCATTCCTGCTCTAGTCAAATAAGCTTCCAACGTTGGCTTACGACCACGAAACGCGACATAGGAGTCCATCGCTTCGCGGCTATTGCCAGCAGCCAGAATTTGCTTTCGGAAGGCCATGCCCGATTCGGGACTCAACACTCCATCTTCGAGAAATTTTCCAAACGCATCTGCCTCAATCACCTCACTCCACTGATAAGAATAGTACCCAGCTGCATAACCCACAGCACCTGAAAACAAGTGTCCGAAGCGGTGCAAAATCGGAGGAGATTGAGTCTTCCATTGTGGACGGTATTCTTCAATCGATCGATCCGCGAAAGCCTCTAGCTTTTGCTCGTCGATTTCGTCTTCTTGCGCGAAGTCGATATGAAGATCCAGATCCATAATACCCAGACTCAATTGCCGCATGATCGCCAATCCCTTTTGAAAGTTCCGCGCTTCCAGCATTTTCTGATACAGTTTTTCCGGGATCTTCTCTCCCGTTTCATGATGACGAGCAAACATATCGAGGCTCTCCCGTTCCCAGCACCAGTTTTCCATCATCTGAGAAGGAACTTCGACAAAATCCCAGGGCACAGAGATTCCATTTAGGTATTTTACAGGATCTCTCCACAGATTTCATGAATGAGATGACCAAATTCATGAAATACCGTTTCAACTTCGGAATGCGTCAACAATGCCGGCTTTCCGTTACTACCGGGAGTCATGTTGCCGCACATGATGCCAAGAGGCAATTCGTCGGGAGTGCCATTTTCACCAAATTTTCCAGAACGAAGTGTATCCATCCATGCACCACTACGTTTGCTTTCACGGGGAAACCAATCGGCATAAAACGCTCCCATTTTATGGCCGCTATCACGGTCACATATCTCATAAAACTGCACATTGTCCGTCCATACTTCGACAGAGTCAGAAGAACCTTCCTTGCCAACATGCACGGTTTTCTCAACCACACGCAAACCGAAGATTTTTTCGACAAGATCAAACATGCCCTCAAGCACACGATTGATGGGAAAAAAAGGTCGCAACCATTCGTCGTCAAAATCGTAACGAGCTTTGAGGAGTTTTTCAGACCAATACGCCACATCCCAAGGTTCCAAAGATTCTGCTTTTGCGAGGCCCAACTCTTCAGCGCGGAATTCCTCAAGTTCCGCCACATCTTTCGGAACGGAAAGCCCAACAGCGTCTTTCATGCGCTTCACAAAATCTCGTGCGGTTTCCCCGTTTCGTGCCATTCGTCGCTGAAGAACATTGTCCGCAAAATTGGAAAACCCAAGGATCTCAGCTTTTTCCTGCCGCAGTTTCAGAATCTGACAAATCAATGGCCCATTATCCCATTTTTCGCCGCGGCCGATTTGAGTAGCCGCTTCCCATGCCTTTTTCCGCAAACTAGTATCATTCACAAATTTCAGAAAAGGCCCAAACGAAGGGGCGTGCAGCGTAAAGCGCCATTGAGGAGCATCCGCTGATCCGTAACCTTTTTGTAGAGCATTTTCGCGAGCAATCTCTCTCAACACTTCCGGAAAATCTTTTACTACAGAAGGGTCATCAACGACCAATTCCCACGCATTGGTAGAATCGAGTACGTTTTCTGAGTATTTCTGTGTTATTTTTGCCAATTCATTGTCTATTTCAGAAATTCTTTTGCGCTTTGACTCCTCTAAATCTGCCCCACACTCTTCGAAATCCTTCACCAGTTCTTCCATGTGCCTCAGATGAATCGAATTTAGTTCGCCGTTTTCATCACTTTTATCACCGAGTAACTTGACTACTTTCCACAACTTTGGCCGCAAACAGATACCCGAGTAAAACTCCGTAACCATCGGTAAGACCTCACTGTAGGCTGACCTTAGCTCGGGCGAATCCATGACGTTATTGAGGTGCTCCACAATGGACCATATAAGATCCAGCTCATCGCTACAGGACTCTAATGCCTCTGCCACAGTTGCATAACTGACAGATTCGATAGACAGCGCCTCAATCTCCTGAATGTGAGACTCAGCTTCCTGCAGTGCGGAAGTTATGGTCTCTTTTAGGCCTGCAATCGCCAATGACGACCAGGAGATTTCATATTTAGAAGAGCTAAACGGATGAACTTCAGTCATTTACAAAGTTGTTATAATTAGATTGTTACAGAAACGTAACATATTGATTTAGAACGATATGCAACATTATCGTAACATTCGTCATTAAGCATTGATGGACCTATCCCTAAGCCTATAAACCCGGTTTTTCAACTAACTTATGACAAGACTTACACAACTTTTGAAAAGTTGGCAAATTGCCGGTTACAGTATTCTTTTAAGCGCATTCACAACTGCTGCTCTTTCCGCACAGGAAATCGGCCGTATCAGCGGATCCCTTGTGGATGCTGATTTGGGCGAACCTGTCGTGGCAGCGAGAGTATCGCTGGAAGGAACAGAAATAGGAACTAATTCTACATTGGATGGGAGCTACCGGTTCCAAGCCGTACCGGTTGGGAGCTACACGTTGTTGGTGGAAAAATACGGCTACCGCAGTTCGAGAATCACAGAAGTATTGGTCCAAGCGGATGAACTGACATCCCTCGATATCCCGCTCCATGCCACCAATGATAGTATTATCGAGTTGGAAGCATTTGTAGTAAGGGCGAGCGATGTGCAAACGAAAGGTATGAAGTTGATGGCAGATCGCCAGCAGTCTTCTTCCATATCCGATGCGATTGGACCGGATGATTTTTCAAGTTTCGGGGCCAGTGATGCTGCAGATGCAATGTCACGAGTCACCGGAGTTTCGGTAAATGACGGAAAATACGTCTTCGTCCGTGGACTCGGGGAGCGCTACTCCAATACGCTGATGAATGGTGTCACACTTCCAAGTGCCGATCCTGACAAAAAGGCTGTTCAAATGGACATGTTTCCAACCGAACTGCTGGAGAGCATCGTCACAACCAAGTCATTCACCCCTGAGAAACCAGGTGACTTTGCAGGTGGAAGTGTAAACATCAAAACCAAGTCTTTCCCCGACCTCAAATCCTTTAGTATATCCAACAAAATCGGATATAGTCCGGAATCGAGTTTAAACGAAGACTTCCTGAGTTACCCAGGAGGAGACACGGATATATTTGGTTGGGATGACGGAACCAGAGATTTGCCAGAAGGTGTCCCCACCAACGGCGAAGATTGGCCCGTATCTAACTTCATCGAAGGCGCTCCCGAGTTTTTTGAAGCTGTCACAAAAAAATTCTCCTCGGTTCTAGCCCCCAGCAAAGACAAATCCTTTTTGGATTACGGCTTCAATATTGACTTTGGCAACAGCTACTATCTTTCCGGCGATCAACTCATCGGGATCGTCGCTTCTTTCACTTATGACCTTTCCTTCGACCACTACGACGACGGAATCAATGCGCGTTATCGTCGCGATTCCATCACAAACCCGAAACTAGGAAGTCGATACACTTACAACGACACCAAATCTACCCTGTCTGCAGCCTTGGGCGGGTTGCTAAGTGTCGCCTACCAACCCAATACAAATCACGAATTTGCACTCATCCTGACCTCCAACCAATCCATCACCGATGAAGCTCGCTTCCAACAGGGCCCCACTGGCGATTCTGGTAGTGATGCAGATTCCGAAGATCAGGTTCGTTCCATGCAGTTCACTGAAAGGAATGTGACATCTGCCCAATTGAAGGCCGAACATTTCCTGGAAGATCAGGAGATCAAAATCAATTGGAGTCTAACCTCTGCAACCACTTCCCAAAAAGATCCGGACGCCCGTTACTCTAACAATGAAATCGATATCAACACTGGGCGCGTTTCACTTGTTAAACCAAATCGCGCCCCTCGGCGGGTTTTTCGCGATCTCACAGAATCCCAAAACAGTGCCACCGTTGATTTCGAAATCCCCCTCTTCAAAAACAGCAATCGAGAACAAAAACTCAAAATTGGCGGTGTCATAAATGACAAAAAACGGGATTTTTCGGAATATGTTTTCTCGTATCAATCGCTCGTAGTGGGAAATGCAATTTTCTCCGATTTTGAAACCATCGATACTTTCCTCGAAGAAGATAAAATTGGAATCCTGGACGATGGACCTTTGATGAAACGTTTCATCAACTTCGCCCGCTCGCAAGTATATGAAGGGACCGAAAAAATCAACGCCGCCTACGCGATGATCGACTTCGAACTTTCTGACAAATGGCGAACGATTGCAGGGGTGCGTCAGGAAAACACCAAAATGACGATTGAGTCCCTCGTTGCGGTCGATGAACAGTTTTTTGATCCAACTGCCGCGATAAGTGAAGACAAAATCCTTCCCGCCTTCCACCTGGTTTACAAACTTTCAGAACAACAAAACCTACGGGCTTCCTATGCCACTACGCTCGCTCGTCCTACCATGCGGGAACTCGCGCCCTATCGCTCCTTCCCTTTCATCGGGGGTGATGAATATCTTGGAAACCAAAACCTCCGTTTAACTGAAATCGACAATTTCGACCTGCGCTGGGAGTGGTTTCCTGATGCAGGAGAAACGGTTTCCGTGAGCTTTTTCTACAAAGAACTCAGCAATCCAATCGATGTGGTGGTGGGCGAATTTGCGGGAAATTTCCGTCAGCAACCGCAAAATGTAGCCAGCGGTGAGATCATGGGACTGGAGTTCGAACTTCGCAAGAGTTTGGGATTTATCAGCGATCGACTGCAGGACTTTTCCATCAACTCGAACATTACGATCTCAAAATCAGAGGTGGACAACTCCAACCAGGAGTTCATCTCCAAGGTCCCCTACTACGAAACGGGTGAAATAGCCAAGAATTTCAGTAAGGTATTGGCTGAACAACGCGAACTTTACGGGGTTCTCGACCTACAGTCATATGACCGAGAAAAACTCGTCGAAGCAGCACCAAACACTCCTCTGACGCGGAACCTGTTTGGGCAGCCGGATCTGATCGTCAATTTTTCACTCAACTACAACAACCCGATCTCAATGACATCGGTAGCGCTCAATTTTAACTACGTTGGAGACAAGCTGGTGTTTGCGAGCCAAGGAGCCACCCCCGATGTTTACGACGCTGCGACAGAGAAGTTCGATTTCATTCTCAAACAGCAATTTGGAGACAACTGGAGCATCAAATTCTCCGCAAAAAATCTCACCGATGCGCAAAAGGAACGATACTACGATTCTGAGGCGAAAGACATCTACTCGTCCTACTCCCGAGGTCGTTCATTCTCGGTTAGCGCCACCTACTCTTTCGATTAAAACAAACAAATAAAACTCATCTTTTTAAACCACTAAACCTATACAAATATGATCAAGAAATCAGCTATATCCGCGTTACTAGCTATCGCTGCAATTGCCACTCAGGCTGCAACGATTCAGGTAACTGAAAATATCACGACTGACACTGTTTGGACAGCTGACAATGTCTACGTTCTCACAGATATCATCTACGTAGAGCCAGGCGCTTCTATTACAATCGCTCCGGGCACTCTCATTCTGGGTGAACCTGCGACTGCCGGTGCATTCGATCCTGGAGCATTGGTTATCACCCGTAATGCTAAAATTTACGCAAACGGAACGATCGACAAACCAATCATCATGACTTCCATTTTCGATGGTCCTTACACCGGCCCTTACGGAACAGTTCCTTACGGAGCGATGACCAAAGACGTTCGTGGACAATGGGGTGGACTCATCGTCCTCGGTAATGCTCCAACCAACTTGCAGGAAGGATCAGGAAGCGAATTCATTGAAGGACTTCCTCAATCTGACCTCGGAATCATCGGCGGTTTCGATCCCGACGATTCTTCAGGATCCATCTCCTACCTCTCCATTCAACACGGTGGCGCGGCCATTGACGCAGACAACGAAATCAATGGTCTCACACTTGGAGGTGTTGGACGCGGAACTTCCATCCATCACGTTGAAGTCTATGCGAACCTTGATGATGGAATTGAATGGTTTGGAGGCACAGTCAACATCAAGTATGTTGTTGTAGCGTTCTGTGGGGATGATGGATTTGATACTGACTTCGGTTGGAACGGATCCGTTCAGTTCGGATTCGAAGTCATGAGCGAAATCAACGATGTAGGAGACAAAGGTTCTGAGCAAGACGGTGGCAAGGACTCCGATGGGGACCTTCCCTATGGTATCGCCAAGTTCTACAACATGACAGTTATCGGTGATGGTGCTGCAAGTGTTGACGGAGGAACCAAAGCTGCGATCTGGCGCGACAACTGCGCTAACAACTGGGTGAACTCCATCTTCACAGACTTTTCAGGTGGTGGTTTCCAGTTCGAGGACCGCGACGGCAAAGAAGATTCTTTTAATCGTGTAATGGATGGAACTCTTAAACTTCAAAACAACATTCTTTGGAGCTTCGGAAAAGGTTCAACTTTCACTGATCTCGTAACAGTGGATGATGACGACGATGGCCACGTAGCTGATCTTACAGCTTCTGCAGCCGAAGTGATCACTCTTCTCGGAGATTGGGGTAACACAATTGAAAATCCAGAGATTGCTGCAATCGCACGCAACCGCACGCAGACACTGGATCCTCGCCCATCTGCGACAGGAGCTGCCACTCAAAATCTCTTTGCAATGCCTGTTCGCCACGCTTTTGTTAAGGATGTTCTCTATAAGGGTGCATTCCACCCAACTGCGACTCCTTGGACCGAAGGTTGGACTGCAATGTCCATTCTCGGACACATGGTCAAAGTAAACGAGGACTAGTAATCACGGGGAATTTCCCACGTAGACATTTCGAAAGAGGCTGTCATTTGACAGCCTCTTTTGTGTTCATGCAACTATCCGATATCAGCGCTTTTTCCCCGTATCACTATCCTGAAATTATGAATAAATCATTCTGCATTTTACTTTTAGTAACATTTGTCGCTTTCACTTTCACTGGAATTGCCCAAAACGATAAATCAATTGAGATCATTAAGATAGAATCGGAACTTACCGGCGGAAGCTATCAGCTCACGATCGTCAATTTACAGAAAACTACAAATGGAAAACTTCATCTGTTTTTGGACTCGGAAACCAGTTCCAAAACACTGATCGAAGGCTGGACAGAAGAGAACTTCACAAGGGATCAATGCCCTACTCTAGCGGTTTTAAAAATAGAGAACAAAGGGCATCAAATCACCAGAGACCTCACTCAGGATGCCCTTCAGGGCATTCCCGGTAGCGGCGGAGCCGACATTTTCAAAGAATTCCTCTTAGAAGTTGTATTACCGAAAATCAATACAGTATCAGGCGTTTCGTTCTCCGAAACAATTCTGCACACCAAAGGACGGGCAGCAGCTTTTGGTTTTTATGTGCTATTCCAGGATCACCCCGATTTTGACACTTTCTTATTCGAATCTCCCAATATGGAATGGCATGAGGGTTATGCTTTCCGCGCTGAATATGCTTATTACAAAGCTATGCATTCCCGATTTCCAGCAAAGACCACAATTCTGCCCTTCCTTACAGAAACGACCCCGAAATCGTTACAAATGTTGGATATGCTCGACCAGTTGCTAAAGTATCGCCAATACAAGGAGAACAAGTGTGAGTTTTTGGAGCCAAAAAGCACCGAATCTTCGGATCGTTTTTCGATATTGCTTCCGATTCTGCAAACAGAATAGTTCACCATTTCAATATCTGATCTGAAATTCAATTGACCGACTTCCAATTGCATTGAAGATCAGGTTATGACCGAATCTTCATATAATCTCGTTCATTCAGAATTTGGAAAACCGCAATCGGTGCTTCAGTATCAGCAATCAGCATTGCAACCCTTGAACCAAGGCGAAGCGCTGATCGAGATGCTCTACAGCAACATCAATCCATCGGACATGGGAATGATTGCGGGAAGTTACGGCAAACTCAAAGAACTGCCCGCAACTGCTGGGAGAGAAGGTGTAGGCCGCATTGTAGAAATCAATGGAGCAAGCCAACTTAAAGTAGGTGATGTCGTCAAAATGCCAGAATCTCAAGGAGTATGGCGAAGTCACGTTACAGCGCCAACAGAGGAACTGTTCCAAATACCAGCAGAACTCGACCCCAAGCAGGCTGCCACTTTGTTTATCAACCCTACGACGGCATTCATGCTGCTGGAATCGTTTGTAGATCTAAAACCAGGGGATTGGATCATCCAAAACGCCGCAAATTCTCAAGTCGGACTTTGGGTTATCCAACTCGCAAGCCAAAAAGGAATCAAAACAATCAATGTCGTGCGCCGAGACGGATTGGAATCCGAGCTCAAAAAGCTGGGAGCCGATTACGTTATCGTCGACAATAAAGACTACCCAAAATCGCTAAAGGAACTTACCGGAGGAGCAAAACCCAAACTCGCCCTCAATTCCGTCGGCGGCGAAAGCGTCAGCAACATGATCAAAACTCTCGCAGATGGAGGGATTTGTGTGACCTTTGGAGGCATGGTCGGCGATCCAATTCGCTTCCCGACCCGGTTTCTCATTTTTAATGATGTACAACTCCGTGGATTTTGGATGGATAAATGGATGCGGACCCATTCAAGAGAAGACGTTGATGCCCTCTACCAAAAGGTCTATAATTGTGTCACCGAACACAAGATTGAGACTCCGATTGAAGCCATCTATCCTCTCAAGGATTTCCAATCTGCACTCGATGCTTTTCAGCAACCACGGATGGGCAAAGTATTGTTCAAATCCTAAACTTTGACTGGCTAATATCCTATCAATCTAGAATTGGAAAGCGAACAGATGATGGACGCAAAAAAATGCTTCATCCTGCAATCGGCATAAAAAATCATGCGTTTTGCAGAATGAACAAGACTTCTAATTGACTGAGTGTCATCAACAGCCTAAAACCAAGCTTTTACGCACAACGCAGGAGTCGATAGTTTTAAAACAATTTTAATAATTGTTTTGAACTCATTCCACTGCAGAACCGTCACATAACATCATAATCCTGCATTTTGCAGGGAGTTATTTCGAAACTATGGAATCGTCGAACAAAAGCATACAGGAAATTAACGAACTTGTGCAAAGGTCCTCTCTTTGGGTGACCCCTCTCAAAAACGAAATGAAGCGGGTCATCGTCGGGCAGGAGACTTTGATGGACCGACTCGTCATAGGGCTTCTGGCAAATGGTCATATTTTGCTCGAAGGGGTGCCAGGGCTGGCAAAAACACTTGCGCTAAACACCCTCGCGACTGCGATCAAGACAGATTTCAGACGGATTCAGTTCACTCCCGATATGCTCCCGGCGGATATCATCGGAACTGAGATCTACAACCCGAAAGATGTCAAATTCATCAACAAGCACGGACCCGTTTTCACCAACTTCGTCCTAGCGGACGAAATCAATCGTGCCCCTGCAAAGGTGCAAAGCGCACTGCTCGAAGCAATGCAGGAACGCCAGGTCACCATTGGGGACAATACCTTTAAACTCCCTGAGCCATTTCTGGTAATGGCGACTCAGAATCCAATTGAACAAGAAGGCACCTACCCATTACCTGAAGCGCAAGTTGACCGATTCATGCTGAAGGTCACGATCACTCATCCAACACCCCAGGAAGAACGCATCATCCTTGACCGCATGGGCACTTCCGATGCAAAGACAGATATTAATGTGGTGATGTCGGGTGACGATATTCTGGCGTCCCGCAAGGTTGTAAATGAGATCTTCATGGATGACAAAGTGAAGGATTACATTGTATCTATCATTCACGCGACCCGGGATCCCGAACACTACGGATTAAAAATCAAAGACTTGATTCTCAATGGATCATCCCCCCGTGGGACAATCAGCCTTACCCTTGCGAGTCGCGCTTCGGCTTTCATGCAAGGTCGCGGATTTGTAACCCCCGAGGATGTAAAAACCATCGCGATGGACGTCTTACGTCATCGTGTAGCCATCTCCTATGAAGCTGAAGCGGAGGGAATTACCTCTGAAAACCTGGTCACTCAAATCCTCGACACGATCCCTGTTCCTTAGGCCATGCAACAAGAGAGCAAGGTTTACGTCGAAACAGCGAGTCCATGAGTAGCGATACTACAAATTCAGCAGAAAAAACCCGAGAAATCCTCCAACGTGTCCACCAGATTGAGTTGAAAACCAACCGACTGGTTAATGATTCGTTGGCGGGGCAATATCATTCGGCGTTTAAAGGCCAAGGAATGAACTTTGATGAAGTCCGGGAATATTCTGCAGGTGATGAGGTCAAGAACATTGACTGGAACGTTACCGCTCGCACGGGTCGCCCATTCGTAAAGAAGTTTGTCGAAGAACGAGAATTGACGATCATGCTAATGATCGATGTCAGTGCGTCGGGCTTGTTTGGATCGTCAGAACAGACCAAGCGCGATCTTGCAGCAGAGCTCGGTTCAATGTTCGCCTTCTCTGCCATCCGCAATCGGGACAAGGTGGGACTCATACTTTTCTCCGATCATATCGAGCACTATTTACCTCCGCGCAAAGGTAATAATCATGTGTTACGAGTGATCCGCGACATCCTTTTCTTCAAGGCAAAAGGACGGAAAACCGACATTGGAGCAGCTCTCGACCATGCCAATCAAATGCTGCATCGGAAAACGGTCATCGCCCTCATCTCCGATTTCATCGTCAATCAACCCTACGAAGAAAATCTGGAACGTGTGATCAAAAAAATGGACGTCACAAACCGCAAACACGACCTGATAGCGATTGGGGTTTCGGATCCGGTGGAAAAGCAACTTCCAGTGTGTGGATATTTGTCCTTGGAAGACATCGAATCCGGAGAACAGGTATATATCAACACTCGCGACAAAAAAGCGCTCGAACGTTTTAGAACCCTTTCCGATCAACGCGTACAGCAGTTTAACAAACTACTCAAAAAACGAAGAATCGATCACCTAAGCCTTGAAACAGGACAACCATATCTCAAAGAGATCTATAAGTTTTTCAAACTGAGAACCCGACGTCGGGCATGATTTAATCATCAGAATGGAGATTTTCAAAACATACCGATTGACACTTAGTCGAGGATTACAGGGAAGGCTCTTATGGACGCTTCTTAGTTTCATTGTGCTTTCTGCTCAAGCTCAGATTATTATTCCGCCAGATCCAGATCCCACCCCTCCACAAAAGCAATACTCACCACCTCCATCCGCGGCCTCAAGTCCGTTCATTTTGCCACCCTCTGCTAATCCTGGGATGATGCAAGGACAGGGAGCCCAACAACCCCCTTTTAGTGAAATTCTAGGCGAAGCTCACTTAGCACCCGCCAAAGGGATCACTCGCCTACCTCCCCTATGGCCATACTATTTGGGAGCAGCCATTATTGCATTGCTGATCTTTTCCATCCTGCTCATTTGGATTATTCGAAGAAACCGACGACCCAAACCCGTCCATGTAGTCCCCGCGGACGTTCGTGCACTCAATGGACTTGAAGCCTTGCTTCCTCTGATCAGAGAGGCAAAAGCGCGGGAATTTTCATACCAAGCTTCCGAAATTATCCGCGGGTATATTGAAGACAGATTCGATATGAGAGCGCGGAATAGAACGACACGTGAATTCCTCAATCAAAGTATGGCAACCGACGGAGGCATTTCCGAAAAACATAAAGGTGCCTTGCTACAATTTTTGAACTACTGCGATCTGGCGAAATTTGCGCGACAGATGCTTCCACCCGATCAAATGAACGAAATGTTCAACAGCGCCTCTCAGTTTATTAAAGAAACCCGTCCTTCCATCATGGCAATTTCAGGGGAATCAAGCACATCCCCGACTCACGAGCAAAAGGAGGCTAAGTCATCATGATTCGCTTCCTACATCCAGAACTGTTGTGGTTACTTGCGATCATTCCGATAATAGCGATTCTGCTGGGCAAACGATCGTCAACCTCTTCACTGCTTTTCCCCACCACAGACATCGCTGCAGTCGTAGGCAAACAAGCCATTCAAAATCCTTTCCGTTGGTTAACTCGCCTTCGATTCCTTACGCTTGCATTACTGATCATCGCAATCGCCCGACCTCAACTTGGCCGCAACCAGTCTGAGATAAGTGCCAAAGGCATCGATATCATACTCGCACTGGACGTCTCTACTTCGATGAATGCCTTGGACTTCCGGTTAAAAGGCCGCGAGGTTCGCCGGATTGAGGCCGTAAAATCTGCAGTAGAACAGTTTATTGATGATCGCCCCGATGACCGCCTAGCACTGCTCGTTTTTGCAGCAAAGCCCTATCTGCTGAGCCCCCTCACTTTGGATCATGAGTTTATCCTCGATCGTCTCTACTCTGTCGATACAGGCGTGATTGAAGATGGAACCGCAATTGGAACGGCCCTCGCCCGATCAGTTCGCCAATTAGTAGATCGAGACGTCAAAAGCCGAGTCGTGATCTTACTCACAGACGGAGAAAACACAAGAGGTCGGATCACTCCGATCCAGGCAGCAGAAATAGCAAAAACACTTGAGACCAAAGTCTACACCATCGGTGCAGGAAGCAGGGGAATCGCCAAGGTCATGACTAAAGACACCTTTGGTCGGGATGTTGTGGTCAGACAACAGGTACGAATTGACGAAGAAAGCCTTCAAGAAATTGCGGACATGACTGGAGGAGCCTATTTTCGGGCCACGGACCTCAACGAATTACAATCTGTCTACGACACCATTGATGAAATGGAGAAAACGTCTCGTACCATTCAGGGCTTCACTGTTGAGCAGGAGTTTTTTCCCCACTTTCTCATTGCTGCTCTCCTTCTCCTATTACTTGAAGCTATCCTTTCCCAAACCCGACTTATCAAACTTCCATGAGTCTATTTGACCTCCAGTTCCAGAGCAAACTTTGGTTATACTCGACACTACCGGTAGCCATACTGATGGTGTATATTTTCTTTTTGGGTAGCCGGTATCGAAAACAGCGACTAACGAGTATCCTAAACCCTCGGTTGCGCGAGTTGTTCACTCGGCAAGTGTCATCCGGAAAACGTCGACTAAAACGGGGATTGATTCTCGTTTCGATCACGCTACTACTATTCGCAATTGCTAGGCCTCAACTCGGCTACTTCTGGGAAGAAAGTCCGCAGGAAACCACAGATGTTCTTCTGGCACTCGACACATCCAAGAGCATGTTGGCTCCCGACCTCAAACCGAACCGATTATCCAGAGCAAAACTCGAAATTGAGGATTTCGTAAAGAATCTAAAAGGTGTGCGATTGGGGCTCATTCCCTTTGCTGGAGATGCATTTTTGTGGTGTCCGCTGACCTATGATACCGACGCATTTCTCGATACCCTCAAAGGAGTAGATACTGATATTATTCCGACAGGAGGCACCAATCTTCTCTCAGCGATCGAAACTGCTGAGTTGTCATTCAAAGATGACCAGACAGGCACAAAGATCATGATTCTCATCACTGATGGAGAAAATCTACAGGGCCAAATCGACCAAAAGCTGCCCGAATTTGTCCGCAAAGGATGGGTCGTTCACACCATCGGAATTGGAACTGAAGAAGGCGAATTAATCCCGATTAAGAAACCCGATGGCAGCACAACATTTGTAACGGACAAAGAAGGAAATGTGGTCAAATCCAAACTCGATGCAGACACACTGCGTAGTATCGCAGAACAAACAGGAGGAACCTACCATGCCCTTGGCTCAACCGGACAAGGTCTCTACGATCTCTTTGAAAACGTCATCCGACAACAGCTTGAGTCTCGCGAAGAAAGCCGCCTAAGAAAAATCCCTATCGAACGTTATGGTTGGGTGGTTGCTGCAATACTCTTACTCTTGGTCCTGGAGCTACTGATGCGGGATAGGAAATCCAAAAGTAAAACCGCCTCTACTCTTTCGACGATTGCCTTAGTTTTTCTATTCACTGTTTCCAACCCCAACGAGTTGCAGGCATCCTCAGCTAGAGATGCTCAAAAAGCTTTCACCTTAGGGGAATATGAGCAGGCAGAAAAACTCTATCAGGATGCTGTAGTTAGCCAACCCGACCATTTCGAACATCAATACAACCTTGGAGTGAGTGCGTTGATGAATGGCAACTATCCTGTCGCCAAGCAGGCATTGGATGGAACACTCAACACAACCGACCTCGAACTCCAGCAACCCGCCTATTATAACCGAGGAATAACAAATTATCATCTAGGCCGACAACAATTGGACAGCAATCCACAGGAAACGATCGAGTATTGGGAACAATCGATAAAGGATTATGAAAACGCACTGGCGCTTTCTCCCGATGATGGTGATGCCGCTTTAAACAAAGCAGAAGTTGAGCGACTGCTGGAAGCACTTAAAAAGCTCATGGAAAACCAAGATCAGAATCAAGACGGAGACGGAGAGGATAACGAGGACCAGAACCAGGACCAAGAGAAGGAAAACAACCAGGATCAAAATTCTCAAGACCAACAGAACCAAGATCAGCAACAAAATCAAGATCAGCAAGGAAACCAAGACCAGAGCCAAAACCAAAGTCAGGATCAATCAGATCAACAGGAACAGGAGAAAAACGACTCAAAGGATTCGTCTGAACAACAAGAGGAACAAGAGCAGGGACAATCCAAAGAAGAGGAATCTCAACCTGAAGAGCAAAAGGAGCAACAAGGTCAGCAGGAGCAAGAAAAGGATGACACTCAGGATAAAGAGAATCCTGAGCAACAGCCCAAAGAGCCCGGCGAACAAAGCCAAGCTCAGCCACAACAAGCTCAAGAGGGCCAAGCAGGTGTAAATCCCGAAAAGGAAGCTGAACAAATGGAAGCGCTACGGCTGTTGGAATCGTTGAAAAATGAAGATGGAGATGGGAAAGAACTTCTTTTCCAACTTCAAAACCCTGAACCTGAAGCTGACAATACCGAACAGGATTGGTAATGAGAGTCTATTTCAAAAAGCTAGAATCAAAACGAACCTACTGGGTGGCTGTAATATCAGTGTTCCTACTGAGCCTCCCAGCTACACTTTCAGCGGTGACAGTTGAGGCAGCACTGGGAAGTGCCGAAATCCCTGTTGGAGGCTACACTTTCTTTACCATTACCGTAGAAGGTTCTACCCGGGCAGATGTTCAACTTCCCAAAGTAGGAGGTCTTATTCTTAGAGATTCGGGGACCTCGCAAAGCACATCCATCATCAATGGAAAAATCACCAAATCAGCGGTAATCAGAATTACAGTGCAAGGTGATGAAGAGGGAACCTATACGATTCCATCTTTTCCAGTTATCGTAAAAGAAGAAGAATTCAAAACCGAACCAGTTTCAATTTCGGTCACCAATACTCCATCTCAAAACTCTTCCAGCAATGCGACTTCCGGCAATTCCACCCAAGGAACTGATCAAATCACAGCAGAAGACATTCAGAAAATATCCCATATTGAGATTGAAACCTCAATGAAGCCCGTCTACGTCGGCCAAAAGGTCCCGATTTCAATCGAGCTTTGGATTAACACCGCCCATCGTTTCGATAACCTTTCAGCCCCCGTTATCAACAATGACCATCTTTTGATGGAAACCCTCGGGCAAGACTATGAACGCACCATTCAGTATGATGGAACTGAGCGCTACGAAGTCTACACTTGGGACGCTTCATTCACAGCACTCAAAGCAGGTATGACAACGATCGAAGCGGAAACAGAGGTCACTGTTCTAGTTCGAGCACGAAAGCGTACAAGTACCTTAAATAGTATTTTCGATTCCGATTTTTTCAGTCCATCTTATCGCCGAATACCTCTTTTGATCAAAGCAAAAGAAGTGAAACTCGACATTCGCTCCATCCCGACAGAACAACCACTAGGGTTCTCTGGCGCAGTGGGTCAGTTCGAATTGAACGTCACTGCAAGCCCAACGTCTCTAAGTGTTGGAGACCCCATTACCCTCGATGTGAAAATTACTGGAACCGGGAACTTCGATCGAGTGTTCCATGAAGGTCTTGGGGAACATGAGGGGTTCAAAACTTATTCTCCCGAAACACAATTTGAAGCAAACGAGTCAAATTCCCTTAAAGGGATTAAAACATTTAAACAAGCGATCATACCTCAAGACGCAGAGTTGACTGAAATACCATCGATTCAGTTCGTTTACTTTGACACAGATGCGGCACAATTTAAAACGCTGACCAACGCGCCCATTCCGATCCTTCTTTCAGAAAGCGCAATCAGCAATAATTCTGATTCGCAGACAACTTCTCGATCGCCCACATCTGGACTAAAGGTTTTAGAATCAGATGGGTGGATCCCAATCCAATTGGATTTGGATGAACCGGTGACGAGTCTTAAACCGTATATCCAGATGTCCACTACTTGGATCGTCTTAGCTACAACTCCTTCAATTCTACTGCTTCTATCATTCGCCATTCCATTGTTGCTCACCAAAAGCAGGCAAAACCGTCAGCTACAGATGAATGAACTGCGGAAAACGCTCAAACCCATCGAAAAAGCCCTTTCCACCGCAATAAGCAACAATGAGTCAGGAGCATTCATACAAGGTGCGACCGACTACTCGCGTGAGATACTGGGCGTTCTCTGGTCAGTTGCCCCACCCTCAATTACACCCGCTGATGCAAAAAATAGACTAGACGACACGTTTCCAAGAATAAAAGAGATCTTAAAGTTAAATGATTCGATGCACTATGCGGGTGGTCAAGCCCCTGAGATAGACACAAAAACAATTCACAAAGAATTGGAGATTGAATGGAAAGAGCTCATCTCATCCATCGAAAAATCATGAAAATATCATTCTCCACTCATCCACTGAAAAGCGTCACTGCGCTTCTATTACTAGCCATATTGAGCTTTTTCAATGCAATGTCTCAAGAAGTATCAGACATTGATAATCATTTGAAATTTCGAGAAGCCAACGATCTTTTTGGCGAGACCCAAGACTACCAATCGGCCCTTGAGACATACCTATCCATAGAGAACAACAGAGGGCTTTCGCCAAATCTCGCCTTCAACATTGCCTCGTGTTACTACAATCTGGACGAACTAGGAAAATCGAGGCTCTATATTGAAAAAGTCCTGTTGATTGACCCACAGAACCCAGATGCCCAAAACAATCTCCGCGTTTTACTTGAAAAACTAAATCTAGAGGAGCCCGAAGAGAGCCTGTTAGACGCACTCGCCAAAAAAACGAGCTCTGACCTCTGGCTCTGGATAGGCTTTTCTCTTGTTGTTTTACCGTTTGCAGTTCGTTTCATCACAAACCTCCTTAAGGCCTTTCGTCGCGGAGGAAGCAAACCCCAGTGGACCACAGGCTTAGCATCCTCATCTGCTGTCTTTTTATTGCTGGGCGCATCCTTCATTTACCTATCCCACTATAACGCAAAGCTTTCTCATTGCGGAATCGTTATTGTCGAACAAGCAAGCTTGCGACAATCTCCTTTTGAACAATCAGAACCGACTGCCAGTATCACCGAAGGTCGTAAGATTCAAATCCTCCAAAAGCACGACAATTATTTCCTTTGCATTGACAAAACTTCTGCAATCAGGGGATGGATATCCCGAGAAAACCTTGCTCCCGTCATCGAATAAACAGGTTAAGCTGCCTATCAATCCCTAACATAGATTGGTCGAAAAAGGGAATAGATATCGAGGAGTGAAGTTGATTTCAACAAGGTTGAGAACAATGATCACTCGGCTCCAAATGGCTCAATAACTGACCTCCCAAGACATAAGACCGATCAGTATTTAATAAGACTTCAAACTGAAACAGATCTCATGCTAGCATGAGATACTACGGTAGATAAGGTCTAGTATCCGATGCTCGCATCGGATTATTCACGTATTCAATTAAACGCTAATTGGTATTAGGCAGCCTTCACCACCTTTTTATATCATTCTCAGAGCTAAGCCTGATGAATCCTCCAACGACCATCGACGTTAGGTGTATCCTTTCGAAAAACGAGCATTTCACATACGTTATTAATTTTTACATTTTGTTTCTAAATATTTTGTAAATTTTTAAATCGATCATTTATTAGGTAAATTATTAATAAATAAGAAAACCTAAGCATCACTAATAAACAAGCGAACCGATATACAGAATAGATTATAGCCAAAACCACTAAATGTATATTTTTTACAAATTAAGCTTGATTCATTTAACGAAATGTCTTTACCTTAAGATGCTTTTTACTTTTTCGCTATGCAACACAATCGTGCCAAATTAAGGCAACGAGGATTTTCCCTCGTTGAAATGATGGTTGGTTTGACGCTCCTTGGGGTGTTCATGACTGGCATCTTTAGCTCCGTCCGACTCACTAATGTCCTCGCTGAATCCAACATATACCAGTTAAGTGCAAATGTTGCCGCCCAGGGATACCTGGAGCAAATTAAGAGTTTGCCCTATGAAGAGGTGTTACTCGCCGTGCAGGATCCTCAACATTTTGCACTTGAAATGGTGAGTCCAGATTATGATTCGTCATTCAATGTTACAGTCAATGACGATCCTATTAACCTCACATCTTCTCAGATGCCAATCGAGAAAAGCATCATGATCGACTCAAGATCCAATAATACTCGTATTGAGATGCCGATCAAAATGTGGATTACGGTTGAAGACAAGAACACCGGAACAGATCCAGTTAATGCCCTTGAGATCAAAATTGTTTACAGCTACAAAATGGCGGGGGCTATTGGCGGAAATTGGTTGAACGGACAAGTACAAGCGATTCGAGCTCGAATCTAGCGATGGATAATGAATTCCAGAACACACAAGCCCAAAGGATTTACAATTGTCGAAGCACTGGTTGCGATGTCGATTATATTGTTGATTATGGCTGGTGTTCTACCGATGTATATTCAGTCTTCAAAGCGAATAATGGAGTCTGATTCGAAGTATGAGGTAAATGCGGAAATAAGGGGATTCACAAACGAAATCATCGCACAGGCAAGGGAAGCCGATGCCTTCGTTCTTTACGACAGTTTTGAGAAAACGTGGATTGATGATGCTTTAGTTAATTTCCGCAACAGTTCCTATGAAGGAATGGGAAGATTGAGAGACGGGGAAACCGGGAAGTTCCTTCTTCTTCTCTACTACGAAGTCGATCCTGATCCATATGACAAAATCCCTGCACTTCTCGACCATATGATTGGCATTTATCTCGACGCGAAAGATAACGAAATTGAAGGCCCATTGAGGATTTTTTTCAAAACCAACATAGATAGCTCCAAATGTATGGAAGAAAACATTCCCGGCATATCAACATCCTCAACCCACAAAATCATCGTCGATTCCATGGAAGGACTACTCGACGGCGATGTGTTTTACAATTTCTCCTCCCGCTCGATCATGGTTAATGGAAAAATATCCCACGCGACTGGAGCGATTGAGGAATCCAATACTTACAATTTCACAATAACCCCGAGGTAAAATCGCAAAGGATTTCCATGACCAAAAAATCGAAACAGCTTCCCCCAACGAAACAAAAGGGTTCTTCAGTTTTGTTGGTTTTGATTCTTTCATTTGCCGTCATGATGATTCTGGCAAGCGTACTCTCACGAGGCATCAGCTCGAAAAAAATCAACATGTCAAATGCTCTCTACAATGAGGCAAAAAATGGAGCTGAATCCTATGCAGAATACGGATGCGCAGACGTCGTACGGCGCTTCGAATCAAAAACATCTTTTCCATCGAACGAATTCGATAAGGATGCTATCTCTGTTCCAGACACAGCCAACTCCTTCTTCGCAGGATCGAATGTGAATCTTTCCGCAACAGAAGTCAAAGGCGGAGAAATCAAAGACGGATATTGGATTTATCTTGATGCAGATGATCCAAGGTGGGAGTTAGATCCAATGAAGGGAAAACGTGTCTTCGTTCGTGACGTGAACATTTTTGCAAAAGCAACCGCAAAATCAGATGTTTTGGATCATCAGTCAACCGCTTTTGTCCAACAAACGTTGCAGGTCCGGGATTCTCCCCTCTTTTCGTATGCCATTTTTTACAATATGGACCTCGAATTGCATCCGGGCCCGCCAATGCATATTTACGGCCCCGTTCATACGAACAAAACCGCATGGGTAGAATCCAATAATGGAATTTGGTTACACGACACTTTGACTGCGTCCGCAAAAATACTCCATGGAAATCCGACAGATTCAACTGACCCGCATACACAGTCAAATTCTGTGTATCTTAGGGATTCAAAGAACAGTTTTTTTGATATGAAACTCGGCTCTAATACAAGTAGCGATGCCAATTGGCTAGATCACCGAGATAAAGATTGGAGGCAGAAGTCTTCACAAACATGGAATGGTTACGTTCAGGATTCGGCTCATAATGTTCCGATATACAACGCTGCGGGTATCGCAGACTATATTCCAGATGACTTATCAACAACAAGTGTTAATGAATTAGAAAATCATGCTTACGCTGTTATCGAACCAATACTCCCCTACGGTCATCCAGATCGGAAATCCAAATCGGTAAGAAATCAAAAAATGGCTGCAAAAGCGGGTTTGATCTTACGAGTTGAACTCGATGGAACAACGACTTCTGGTTTGAAGATAAGGGCTTACAAATGGAAGCGACTCAATTCGTCTGTCCCTGTCAATCCGCAAGCTCCCTTTGATGACCTATATACTGACGGCAATGGAGATCCTCAATTGGAGGAAATTGAACTACCAAGTTCAGATCTTTTTCCATCCCTACTTTCTTCCGATCTGATTGGAAAAGAAAAATCAGATCTTTCAGCGGTTGACAATCCTTCGAGCGGGGCTGAGCCAGCGATTTATAAGTATTCGGGTGGAGTCGAACAAGGACTTTATGATCATCGACAAAATCTTGAAATCAGCACGGTAACCCTTGATGTGGGAGTGCTTCGCAAAGTGATGGATGACAACGCGAATCCAGTTGGAACAAACCTGAGAGATACCTATTGGAAAAACCCGACGACAAAAGTAATCACCTATGATCCCAAAACCGATTGGAATGGAGTTGTTTATGTTCAATTTCCCATTGAATCAAACTCAGGAGGAGCGAAAGATAAAATAGTGAAAGCAAATCCTGATCTTACGGTCCAAATTAAAGAACTTCAAGATGTCCAAGTACCGACTGGAAACATGATAAATGGTGATCCAATCTATGATTGGGAGCCAGTTTCGGATGGCACGGCAACCCATCGTTGGTCTAATCATTTTGGATGGATAACATGGACTTGGGGGAGTAGTACACTTACACACAAAAAGACTATTACTGGCTATAAAAAGATCGAAGAGATGACCACCGAACAGCAATGGGTTACAGTTTCCACACAAACAGTCCATCTCGCACTTCAACTGATCAACGGAGAATATATCCCAAGCCCATCATTCCGCAAGGAACCAGGTCTTACCATTGCGACAAATGCACCTGTATATTTGATGGGAAATTATAACGCCGATGGTGTTACTCACACCGATGATGCACAGTTAATTGAACATAATCATTACAAAAATTCCAGCGGAAACTACTTTGACGAACCTCCAGCTTCGATCATGTGCGATACCTATACTCAATTGTCGAAGAACTGGCCTAACAATCGTAGATATAGTCAAGAAAACTCCACAAGTAATCGGAAGGCAAAATTCACGGAGGTGAGTGCTGCAATTTTGACTGGTCTAAGCCCTACCATTCCCGATTCCGGTAAGATCAGCGGAGGAGCTCACAATTTCCCAAGATTCCTCGAAAACTGGGATAGTGTAGAGTTTTCGCTTCGCACGTCGATGGTCGCACTGTACGAGAATGAAGTTCATACAGTTCCCATGCCCGAATCTGGTGCAGGGGATTACTATGCTCCTCCTCTCAGAGATTGGGGATTCAATGAAAATTTCGAGAAAGGAATATACCCTCCAGGAACTCCAAATGCCAGAACATTTCGAAGAACGAAGTTTGAGGACATCACCGAAGAAGAATACATCGCTGGTACCAGTTTTAAATCAAGTTGATCTTGCAAGAACTTAGGAACTTAGAGCATTATTGAAGAGTCAAATCTGTCTATCGTAAAGCAGACATAACCCTATCCAAGTTACTCGGACTTCCTTTTAAATAGGACCGTGAGCCGGTCGGGAAATCTTGGACAAATGTGATTAGCTGCTAAGATAAAAGCAGCCCATGAAAAAGAGAAGAAAGTTTAGTGCAGAATTCAAAAGCAAAGTAGCGTTGGAAGCGTTACGCGAACGCAATCCAGTTCATGAAATCGCCAAACGCTATCAAGTTCACCCGACTCAGGTAAACGAATGGAAAAAGGCGTTGCTGGCAGGGGCAGGAAGCGTGTTTGAATCGGAACGTAGTAAGGATGATGAAGCGTTCAGGCAGAAGCTTAAAGAAGATCGCTTATATAAGCAGATAGGCCACTTGCAGGTGCAAGTGGATTTTTTTAAAGAAGCATACGACAAAAGCGGTATCCCTTTGCCAGAGGACGAGTTGGATCAGCTGCGATAGTGAGATGAGCGTGAAAGAACAATGTAAACTGTTGAATGTATCTCGTTCGAGTTACTATCACCGCAGTGATAAGAATCCGAAACTCGAAGATGAAATTTTAATGCAGTCAATAGACCGGATATTTATGGAAGAACCGACTTACGGAACGCGCCGTATGGTTGATGCGTTGAAAAGCGATGGATACGATATAGGACGTGATCGGACACGACGATTGATGCGCGAGATGGGCATTGAGCCGATTTACCCCAAGCCACGGCTCAGTCTGCCAGGAGAAGGACATAAACTGTATCCGTATTTGCTTAGAGGACTCGATATTTACCGTCCTAACCAAGTATGGTGCACAGATATCACCTATATTCCTATGGGCAGCTCTCATGTATATTTGGTTGCGGTAATGGACTGGTATAGCCGCAAAGTGCTAAGCTGGAGGCTCTCAAACAGCCTTGATACGAGTTTTTGTATCGAAGCCCTTGACGAAGCGATCGAACAATACGGATGTCCAGAAATCTTTAACACCGATCAGGGCAGTCAGTTTACCAGTGAGAGCTTCACGTCTGTTCTGAAGAAAAACGGGATCCGAATCTCGATGGACGGAAAGGGTCGAGCATTGGACAATCGTATGATCGAAAGGTTGTGGCGAAGTGTGAAATACGATGACATTTTTATTTATGCCTATGAATCCATGCCAGAGCTTTATCGGGGATTGAGAAAATACTTCCAGAAATACAACTCTCGTAAACACCAAGGCATCAATGAAACGCCAGAACAGAGATATCTAGCCAAGCAAAGACTCGTGGCATAATCGGTCAGATGTCTGTTTCGTTCGGGCCAAAGGCCCTCACTTCACAGACATCTCAACCACCATACTTGACTCAATAAACTAAAAACAATAAACCACCTAACAACAGCAAATCAGCTGTCCAATCTATCCGACCACCTCACCGTTCGATAAATTCGTGATTAACTCTTTGATATGAAAATAAAAAAAAGCATACTTACTTCGTTGTTACTAAATATCATTTTCATCTTCAATCTGACATTTGCCCAACCAATCACGGATCCCGTAAACCTTCAGGAAATCGAACCCCTAAAGTTCCCTAATGCAGTTTCGGAGAAACTCGAGCTTAAGGAGATAGAGGAAATGATGGAGGATCTTAAACAGAAAAAACTCCAGAGCGAAGGAAAAGGATTCATTCTTTCGACCTCTCTAATTCAAAACTGGTACCCTGTTGCTTTTAGGGGCGTTGACATTTCTTCTCGCTTAAAATCACATTATTTCCCGGACCTTACCATTGATATTGCAGTTTATAATCAATCGGTTTTCGGGACATCGATCAACCAACAATTCATTTACCGCCTACTCGGAGGAATTTCGGAACAATACGAAGAGTTCGACTTTGAATTAAAAGGAGATTGGACTAATTTTCAACCGAACGGATACTTTGGCCACTTACTTGGAAAGGACTCCTATCTCATCGACTATGAAGTTTCGACCCGCGAAAAGGAAAGAATTCGAAAGCGAATTTACATCGTGCAATGGAACACAAAAATCTTCACTTTCACTCTCGTAGGACCATCATCAGAAGTTGTGTCAAACAAAGATGCGCTAGACCGTTTACTCCACAATCTTTGGATAGAAAAATCTTCTTAATGAAAAACCAGGGGCGTCGCGTTCAATTCGTTCGAAAAAATCCGTTCAGTTTCAATTTATTATCCCTTACTGAGACCAAATAACGTTCTATTTATTGAGTCATTTTTCCACTTCAGAGCGAAGCGGTACTTAATCGAAGGGCGAAGCAAAAAGCTCAACGTACAGAATAAAATAGTTATTAACTATTGTACATTAATTACTTCTATTTCTCACATTATTCTTTGCGCTCGAGCGTTGCGGGCGATACTGATCAGTTATAAGCTAGTTAGTATAAGCTAAATTACTCTGCAGCCAACGTTCAACTTCATTGATCACCATCCCCTTCCGCTTTGCATAGTCTTCGACCTGATCTTTTTGGATCCTGCCAACTGGGAAATACTGGGCCTCAGGATGTGAGAAATACAACCCGGAGACGGAAGCCGGAGGATTCATAGCAAAAGAAGAAGTTAAAGCCACTTTAGTGTTGTTCTCAACATCCAATAAGTCCCATATGATTTGTTTTTCAGTGTGATCCGGTGAAGAGGGATAGCCTGCTGCCGGGCGAATCCCTTCATATTTTTCGCGAATCAACCAATCATTGTAAGGATGGACTTCCTCCCCTACGGATTCAAACCGATCTCCGAAGATTTGCGATTCCAGTTTACCGTAGCCTAATTGATCGCGGATCATTTTGTGACAGTATTCCGCGGTGGCTTCAGCAAAGCGATCGGCAAGGGCTTGAATCAAGATCGCGATATAGTCATCACCCTTTTTCTTAAAATGTGCAGCATATTCTTCCACTTCCTGACCTGCAGTAACCGCAAACGCTCCCATATAATCCTTAACCCTCGATGCTTTTGGGGCTACAAAATCAGCTAACGAGAGATAATTGCCAGAAAGGTCACTATTTACCTTTTGTTTCTGCTGTCGAAGAAAATGCAATGTCGCAACGACGTCCAATGGATCAGAAGCCGAATAGATCTCAACATCATCCCCAACAGCATTAGCGGCAAAAATTCCAGCGACCCCGCGAATATGTATACGGTCATTTTCGATGAGATCCTTAATCACTCTTTGAGCATCTTGAAAAAGTTCAGATGCTTGCTCTCCATGCTTCGCATGTTTGAGTATTTTTGGAAACTTCCCTCTCAGTTGCCAAGCATGGAAAAAGGGAGACCAATCGATGTAATCCACAACAGATTCAGGCGGTATGGTCTCCAATACTTGCGGACCCAAGATTTCCGGAGTCCGAATCTGGCTGTTATTCCATTCGAGTTTCAACGCACCCTCACGAGCCTTTTCGAGACTGACATATTGCACGTCATCGCGTTTATCTTCATCAAAGCGCTTACGGGCTGTTGCCTGTTGCACTTCGAGATCCTTGATATAGTCCTCCCGGTGTTGTTCACTGAGTAAACGGTTACAGACTTCAGTTACTAATGAAGCATCTCCTACTTGGACCACGGGTCCAGAATAGTGTGTCGCAATTTTAATCGCAGTGTGCGCCCTCGAAGTGGTCGCTCCACCGATTAACAAAGGCATTTTCATCCCTCTAGACTCCATCGCCTTGGCATTTTCGATCATTTCATCCAAGGAAGGAGTAATCAGACCCGAGAGACCCACAAAATCTGCATTTTCCTCGACAGCCTTATCCAAGATTTCTTCACCATTAACCATCACTCCCATATCAATGACTCGATAGCCATTACATGCCAGCACTACTCCAACAATATTCTTCCCGATATCGTGAACATCTCCTTTGACCGTTGCGATCACGAAGGTTCCAGCGTTGCTTGATTCTTGCTTCTCTTCCTCCATGAAAGGCTGCAAATAAGCAACAGCTTTTTTCATGACACGAGCGCTTTTCACAACCTGTGGAAGGAACATTTGTCCATCACCAAAGAGCTTGCCGACGACTTTCATGCCCTCCATCAATGGGCCTTCAATGACCTCCAATGGCTTCGAGTATTTCTTTCGCGCTTCCTCCGTATCCGCTTCAATGAATTTGGTGATCCCCTTGACCAACGCATGGCTAATACGTTGCTCTACCTCACCGGATCTCCACTCTTCCCCATCTTTTACATCACCCAGTTTTTTTTTTGACTCAACAGTATCAGATGACGAAAAGGGGAATTCTCCTGTATTCACAAATGCTTCAATCCCTGAAGGATCACCCTGCGAAATGGCTTGAGATGCGAGGTTTTGCAGAACTGACATTCCCTTCAGAAGGGCTTGATTAATACGATCTTCAACACTGCCACTTCCAGCTTGAACCAGATCTGTTGGGTTCAGTTTTTTTCCATTTTTTATCGCTTCTGCTAGGTCAATAAGCTCGTCAGTTGCGTTCTCATGCTTATTAAAAATGACCGCTTCGACTTTTGCCTTCAGTTCCGGATGAATGGCTTTATAATCCATCAGAAGTCCGGGATTTACGATTGCCATATCCAAACCGGCATCCATTGCATGGTGCAAGAAGGCCGCATGCATTGCTTCTCTTACTGGGTTATTTCCACGGAACGAGAATGAGACATTGGACAAACCTCCACTGGTTAATGCCCCTGGACAACGCTTCTTCACTTCACGAACCGCATTGATGAATTCCATCGCATACTCATTATGCTCCTCCATCCCAGTCGCAACAGTGAGGATGTTGAGATCAAAAATGATGTCATGCGGATCCATGCCAACCTCTTCTGTGAGGATTTTGTAGGAACGTTCAGCAATTGCTACCTTGCCTGATTGTGTCGTAGCCTGCCCGGTTTCATCAAACGCCATCACAACGACTGCAGCCCCGTAACACATCAATTTTCGCGCTTGGGCTTTGAAGGGTTCTTCACCTTCTTTCAGACTAATGGAGTTTACAATGCATTTTCCCTGAGCATGTTTCAGTCCCGCTTCAATAACCGACCACTTTGAACTGTCGATCATAATGGGAACACGGCAGATATCAGGCTCGGAGGCTACCAGGCAAAGGAATTTTTCCATACACGCCTCACCATCGAGCATGCCCTCGTCAAAATTGATATCAATAACTTGAGCTCCTTTTTCGACTTGAGTTCTAACGACTTCCAGAGCGCCTTCAAAATCATTTTCTTTGATCAACCGTTTAAATCTCGGAGACCCAGTCACATTCGCTCGTTCCCCAACGTTGATGAACGGACTTTCACCCTGTATCACATTGAGAGCCTCGAGTCCACTGACTCGCAACCCTCCCGGTATCGTTGGAACTTTTCGCGTTGGATTCGGTCGGCAAGTTTCTACAATTTTTGCGATGTGATCAGGAGTCGTGCCGCAACATCCGCCCACCATGTTGACCAGTCCTGCCTTCGCGAAGGCCCCGATTGCTCCTCCTGTATGGTCAGGAGTTTCATCATATCCTGTATCACTGAGCGGATTGGGTAAACCTGCGTTTGGATACACGTGCACAAACGTGTCAGCAATCTCAGACAATTTTTCAAGATATGGACGAATGAGATCTGCACCCAATGCACAGTTAAGTCCGACGCATGCTGGTTTGAATTGCCGAATTGAATTCCAGAATGCTTCGACAGTTTGTCCAGAAAGAGTTCGTCCCGAACGGTCGGTAATCGTCACTGAAATGACAACAGGCAAGCGATATTCCAGTTCTCCAAAGATGTCTTCAAGGGCAAAGAGAGCGGCTTTCGCATTCAGGGTATCGGTAATCGTTTCTACGAGAAACAAGTCAACCCCTCCCTCAATAAGGGCTTTCGCTTGATCATAATAAGCTACCTTTAAGGTATCGAAAGAAACAGCCCGATATTCCGGTCGATTCACATCTGGCGACATCGAAGCGGTTGTGTTGGTGGGGCCCATCGCGCCAGCAACGAAGATTTTCCGCCCTTCTTCTTTCTCAACATTCTGGGCAACTTTTTTTGCTAACTTTGCACTTTCCAGGTTAATCGAATGAACCCAGTCCTCCAAATGATAATCTGCCTGTGAAATCCGAGTAGCGCTGAATGTATTAGTTTCGATCACGTCCGATCCTGCCTTCACAAAGGCTCGGTGAATTTCCTCAATAACATCGGGGCGGGTCAGACTCAAAAGATCATTATTACCCTTGAGGTCCTTTTCAATCGCCTTTAGCTCCTCGTTTCGAAAATCGGATTCCTTCAAACGATAACGCTGGATCATGGTTCCCATTGCCCCATCGAGTACAGTAATCCGGCTTCCCAACAAATCAATGAAGGCTTGCCCTGATTTCAACAATGGTTTGCTTCTGTTGTGACCTACCATAAGCGATCAACCTAGCAAAAAGGTCTCATCAAGCAACTTCAATTTAGTCATATATTTGATATCAATCTGATCATTCATGAATTCACAACTGCTCAAAATCACATCCAAATTTGAAAACCCAGAACTCATCACGAAAAAATGGAAACTTTTGATTTCAAAAGAGTTCTCATCACAGTTTCTTTTCAAATGGATTGAAGAAGCAACTGACGCCGTCGAAGTCGAACTTTTAAGCGATGTATTGCTCAACTTTTGCAATTGCGGTAAGACTCCAAACGAATTGTCCCAAATGATGGATGATTCGCCTTACAGCGTGAGAGACTGGGCTGAAGCCACTCTATTATTTTTTAATGAACAAGGGAGCAAATTACCTCCGGAAAAAACGGCATCTGCCTTTGGCTACCTTAGTTGCTGCGCGGAAACGGGAGCACAATCTCCTACACTGGAATCCTTCCGAGAAATTGTCGAACAAATGCTTAAAACCTACGGTTACGAGGGAAGTGCCTAGGGCAATTTGAACTGGGCTCGAAAATCAGATGATTCCCGTCATCGTTGGAAATTTGTTTCAGCAATGCAACAGGACTGTTAATCGAGTGTAAAAGCGTTTCTATGCCAATTTCTGCGATTTAGAAATCAGGAAAACGACCGAATCATTACGGCATCTTATTAACCTAATTATCTAAACCAGAAATCAAAATCAATACATGAAAACCTTCAATCATATCCTCTTAACTATGGTCGCCATCTTTGGTATCGCCAGTTTAACGAACGCAGCAGAAGTCTTCACTCCTGAAGAAATAGCGGAATCTTTCGACATGAAAGAAATCGACGTAAAACCGGTGCCTGTTCGACAAACCGAACCAAAAGTAACGGCTGCATTAAAAAACCAAAAAGGGCGTGTATACGTCGCCTTTATTGTGGATCAACAAGGCGAAGTGAATGGCCTCCGGTGCATCAAAACCACATCAGAAGCATTGATGCCCGTCGTTTTGAATGCAGTAGAAAAATGGAAGTTCAAACCCGGAAAAATGGGTGGAGACAAAGTGGCAGTAAGGATCGTTCTGCCGATACGTGTCGATTTCAGTTGAAATTCGTTCCTTTGAAACGAAGACTTTTGTCCCGTAAACAATAAATTGAGAGGTCCTCGTCAAGAGGGCCTCTTTTTTTTTGGACAGGGTATATTCAAGCTCAGATCATCTTGATTCATTTGCCTTCAAGGCATCCAGACACACTGACAAACTCTCAACCCAATGTGGAATCGCAATACCAAAGGTGGTTTTGATCTTTCGTTTATTCATCACACTGTAATGGGGACGATTCGCGGCCGTCGGGTATTCCGAAGTTTCGATCGGCTTCACATGGCATTCGATTTTTTCCTGTCTAAAAATTTCATTTGCGAAATCATACCAGCTGCAAACGCCTTCATTCGAGTAGTGGTAAACCCCAGAAACATCGCTCACGCTTCCAGCTTCTTTAGCCTCCACAATATCCAATATAGCCTTCGCCAAATCACCAGCATAAGTCGGTGTTCCAATTTGATCAAAAATGACGCCTAACTCATCCCGCTCGTTTCCGAGTCGTTTCATGGTCTTCACAAAATTGTTCCCGTAGGCAGAATAGAGCCATGAGGTACGGATAATAAGATAGTCATCACATCCATTTTGAACATGAAGCTCCCCATCCAGTTTTGTTGATCCATAGGCTGAATCTGGAGATGTCGCCACTTCTTCGGTGTATGGAATGTGGGCGGTGCCATCAAAAACGTAGTCCGTTGAAACATAGAGTAGAAAAATTCCGTATTTTTTTGACGCCTCAGCAAGCAATTTAGGGGCAAGGCTATTAATCTTTTCAGCCAAAGCCAGGTCACTTTCAGCTTTATCCACCGCCGTATAGGCAGCGCAGTTCACGATCACCGATGGAGCAATAGACTGGAGCTTGGCGTCTAAATCTACCGGATCGGTAATGTCGAGTTCCGCCACATCGGTAAATACAAATTCGAATGTTGGGTAGGCCTCTTTAAGTGCATTGATTTCACTTCCCAGTTGACCATTGGCACCCGTTATTAGGATTTTACTCATCTCTAAAACTTTCCTTTGTAGTTTCCATTTTCCAGCACTGGCATCACGGTATCTTTTTCAGAAACGACGGCTTGGTCTGCTGGGATTTTCCAGTCGATGTTTAAAGTCGGATCATTATAAACCACCCCACCCTCAGCTTCCGGATGATAGTATTCATCACACTTGTATTGCACAATGGCAGTTTTCGATAGGACCGAAAAGCCATGAGCAAATCCATGGGGGATATAGAGCTGCTTTTTATTTTCTGCGCTCAATTCAACTCCAACCCACTTTCCAAATGTCGGAGATTTTTTTCTCAAATCGACTGCAACATCGAGAATCGTTCCTTCCACAGCTCTTACCAATTTTGTCTGAGCGTGGGGAGGGAGTTGATAATGAAGCCCTCGAATCACTCCGTAGGAAGACTTGGACTGGTTATCCTGCACAAATACTGTATTGATTCCACTTTCTTGAAGTTTCGTTGCACTATAACTTTCAAAAAAGTATCCCCGTGGATCTTCGAAGACCCTGGGCTCGATTACAAAAACTCCTTCAATATCTGTGGATACAACTTTCATAAAAAAATGCGGGATGAATCGCTTATTAAAAAGCATGTTTGAATCATCGATTACCCTATTTCTCAATAACAAATAGAATTTTTGAAGAGAGAGGAGTCAGAATCAGCCCAAGCTTTCCAATTTTGGAACCGCGGCAAGTAAGCCACGAGTGTAGGATTGCTCAGGAGATAGGTATATCTGCTCAGGTGTGCCAGCTTCAACCAATTTACCATGTTGCATCACCATAACCCAATCACTGATGTGTTCAATCACCGCAAGATCATGGCCGATAAAAAGGTAAGTAAATCCATGCCTCTCCTGTAAATCCTGTAAAAGGTTGACGATTTGCGCCTGCACTGAAACATCAAGTGCACTGACTGCCTCATCACAAATCAAAATTTCCGGCTCTACAGTCATGGCCCGTGCAATCCCGATTCGCTGACGCTGCCCGCCACTAAATTGGTGGGGGTATCTTCCCAAGGCGGTCGCATCCAATTCTACTTGCTCAAGAAGCTCAACCGCCCGATCCCGACGCTGAGTCGGGGTCATCTTCGGAAAATGGATTTTGAGGGGTTCTTCGAGCATTTTACCAACGGTCATCCGAGGGTTCAAAGTATGGTAGGGATCTTGAAAAATCATCTGGATCTTTTTTCGCATCTCCTTAAACCCTGCATTCGAAAGCGTGTGTATGGGAGTTCCCCGGTAAAGAATAGACCCGGTTTTCAATGGAGCTAATCTGACGATCGAGCGAGCGATCGTACTTTTGCCACTGCCACTTTCACCCACAAGGCCAGTTGTTTTTCCTTCTTCAAGTGAGAACGTCACTCCGTCGACAGCTTTGACGTGTTCCATGCGTCGTTCCACCCGGGAGCTGTACCAAACACTCAAATCTTCAACTTCCAATATCGCTGCCATCACCAATTCTTCTCTCAGGAACCTAAAATTGAAGAAGTCGCCAAACGCTTCCGTTTATCTCCAAGTTTTGGAATGCAACCAATGAGTCCTCGAGTATAGGGATGATTGGGTTCCTGTAATACTTCTGTTGTCTTACCTTCTTCTACTAAATCCCCTCGATACATGACCAAAAGGCGATCCGCAAACCCATCAACAATGCCAAAGTTGTGAGTGATCAACAATACTGCCATATCGTGTCGACTCTGAAGATCTTTGATCAATTCCAATATCTGAGCTTGTATCGTAACATCCAAAGCCGTTGTTGGTTCATCCGCAATCAACAATTTGGGGCGACATGCCAGTGCCATCGCAATCATCACACGCTGCTGCATCCCGCCACTCATCTGAAACGGATAATCTCTACAGCGTTTTTCAGGATTCCTGATACCCACTTCATCCAATGCTTCCACAATAGCACGTTTCACGTCGTTGATGCTGGGTTGATGAAGCCGAATTGCCTCCCGAAGTTGTTCTCCAACTGAATACTGTGGGTGCAAAGAGGTAGATGGTTCCTGAAAAATATAGGCGACTCCACCCCCGCGATGCTGCTGCAGCAAATGCCCTTTAAGCGTTAGAATCTCTTGCCCATCCAATTGAATCGATCCCGAAACTTTGCAGTTCGGTGCACGTGGAAGGAGTCGACCCATTGCAAGAGCTGTGACACTTTTTCCACTTCCGCTCTCCCCCACCAATGCGACTCTTTCTCCTCGCTTGATTTCAAAATCGATGCCGTGAACGACTTCAGATACTTCCTCTCGCTGGCAAAACTGAATACGTAAGTCTGAAACTTTAAGTAATGGGTCCATTTAAAGTGAAAAAGGAAGCAATCTACATTGATCGATTTCGACCGCTTCAAACTCCCTATAAATGCTCTTGCTCAAGAAAGGCAAGTATCAGTCAATGATTCGGTCAATTTCCCATTTCTGAGTTGCCTTGAAGCAAGGGAACTCCTAGATCAAAAAGCTTTCCCAGGCGAAATGATTTAGCAAACCTGAATCCGTTGGATCATTCGTTTCAAACCAATTGAGAGAATCTTCCAATTAGCATCAGTCTAAAAATCTAGTATTTCAATCCAGCCAAACACATTCAAATCTTAATACTCGGACCCTATTTAAATACTCCGCAAGAAGATAAACGACCCCTCAGAATTAACCGAATCACTTTCAATCAAACAAAGGAAACTCCATGCATCTATTGGTAACCGGCGGCGCCGGATTCATCGGCTCTAACTTCGTAAGATATTTGCTATCTGACGCTTCGACATCCCCGCAGATCAGCAAGATCGTAAACCTAGACAAGCTCACTTACGCTGGGAACCCGGACAATCTCAAGGATGTCTCTGCCGACCCTCGATATGTTTTTGTAGAAGGAGGCATCGAAGATTCAGCTCTCATCCATAAGCTTCTCATTGAACATCATATCGATGCAGTAGTGAACTTTGCCGCAGAATCGCATGTGGATCGATCGATCGACTCACCAGAGCCCTTTTTTGAAACCAATGTGGTGGGCACACTGCGGATCATCAACGAATCCTTAAAATACTGGAGGGAATTAGATGAGGGCAAAAAGGCTGCGTTCCGCTTTCTCCATGTGTCGACCGACGAGGTCTACGGAACACTCAGCGATACCGATCCAGCCTTTGAGGAAACGACTCCTTTCGCTCCCAACAGTCCTTACTCAGCCTCAAAAGCAGCTAGCGATCACATTGTTCGCGCATACCACCACACTTATGGAATGCCAGTGATCACCACAAATTGTTCAAACAACTACGGACCTTTCCAATTCCCAGAAAAACTCATCCCATTGATGATGCTCAACGCCTTGGACGGCAAAGACCTGCCGATCTACGGCGATGGAATGAACGTCAGGGATTGGCTCTACGTCACGGACCACTGTTCAGGGATCTGGACTTCTCTGATCAAGGGAAAACTAGGTGAAACCTACAACATCGGTGGAAAAAACGAAAAACCCAATATCGAGATTGTTGACACCATCTGCGAGTTGCTTGATCAGAAACAACCCCGCGCTGATGGAGAGTCCTACAAATCGCAAAAGATTTATGTGAAAGACCGTCCAGGACACGATCGACGCTACGCAATCAATTGTTCCAAAATTGAATCCGAACTTGGTTGGGCCCCGGCAGAAACGTTTGAAACTGGTATCGCAAAAACGGTGCAATGGTATTTGGACAACCAAGCCTGGTGCAAAAACATCACCTCTGGAAACTACGCCCGGGAACGCCTGGGAAATGCAGATCAATAATCTGAAAATATAGATTGAATCAGTATCTTTAAAATGAAAAATCGCAAAGGAATCGTACTAGCCGGAGGCTCCGGCACTAGATTGTATCCCCTAACAATCGCAGTGAGTAAGCAACTCATGCCGGTGTATGACAAACCGATGATTTATTACCCGATATCGGTCTTGATGCTGGCGGGTATAAAAGAGATTCTGATCATTTCCACTCCACATGATCTTCCCAATTTCAAGAAACTACTGGGAGATGGAAGTTATCTTGGAGTTAAGTTTTCCTACGAAGAGCAACCCGCACCCGAGGGCTTAGCTCAAGCATTTCTAATCGGAAAAGAATTCCTTGATGGAGCCCCTGCAACGCTGATCCTTGGAGACAATTTGTTCTACGGACATGATTTCTCAGGATTTTTGCAAAAGGGGAAAGTCAAAGAAGATGGAGCGACCGTATTTGGTTACTACGTCGCTAATCCAAAGGAATATGGCGTCGTTGAGTTTGATGATTCCGGCAAAGTTCTCTCTTTGGAGGAAAAACCGGAAGAACCAAAATCCAACTATGCCGTTCCAGGACTCTATTTTTACGACGACAAAGTAGTTGAGTATGCAGAAAACCTAAAACCCTCTCCACGAGGCGAACTCGAAATTACCGATCTCAATCGGGTCTATCTCGAAAAGGAAAATCTGCAGGTAGAACTATTGGGACGAGGAACTGCCTGGCTTGATACAGGTAATCCAAACGCATTAATCGAAGCTGGACAGTTTGTTCAGGCCATCGAAAGTCGACAGGGACTAAAAATCGCGTGCTTGGAAGAAATCGCATTCACAAACGGATGGATAAATGAAGCTCAACTTGAGGAACGAGCGGCGAACCTCGGAAAAACACCCTATGCAACTTACCTTCGTGAGATTGTAAAATTGCCAAAAGGCTGATGGTACATATTCCATCTGATACCATGCTAATGGAAAACGATGGCTGAGGTTTCCATCATCACAGCACTTCACAATTGTGTGGATCTGACGCAGGCATACGTCAATTCTCTGATTGAGCATACCCAAGGGCTCGATTGGGAACTCATCCTCGTAGATGATGCGAGTACCGACGAAACTTCGGCTTTTCTACAGACCTTGAAATCGAATGCTCGGGTCAAAATCATCCAAAACGAAAAAAACCTCGGGTTTTCCGCGAGCAACAACCGTGGGGCTTCGATTGCAACTGCGCCTGTATTGGCGTTTCTCAACAATGACTTGTTGCTCACCAATCAATGGTTGCCACCCATGATTGATGCCCTTGGAAACTGTGCTTCAGCAGGGATCATCGGAAATGTGCAAATCAACCCGCGGACTCAACTCGTAGATCACGCAGGAGTCTTTTTTGGATTAGATGGCATGCCACGCCAGGCGCGGAAAAATCGGAAGAATCCTCCAAAATCGCAGTTCACGGAATGGTTTGCGGTCACTGCCGCCTGCATGGTAATCCGCGCTGATCTCTTTGAAGCATTCGAAGGATTTGATGAGGATTACCGAAATGGGTTTGAAGACATCGACCTCTGCGTAAAACTACGACAAGAGGGATACCGACACTACGTGTGCAATCAAAGTCGAATTTTCCATTGTGTGAGCTCATCGCCCGGTCGACACCAAAACAACGACAACAACTCCGAAACCTTTCAAAAACGCTGGGCTTCATTAACTAAAGATTGGGGACTGATTGATTGGGCGCCCGAATACCTGCATCGCTACGCACGACACTGGTGGAAATTCAATTTCAATAAGTGGCTAAAGGCCACCTTGATGGTTGGCAAAGATATAAACTCAAAAAAGCTGATCTATCGCCGATAGCAAATCGGCTACTTCAGGCTGAAACTGCCATCCACATGCTTCACAACTAATTTCTGCAGTTCCATCACCATGAGGTTGGAATTGAGACCGGCAACATCCATTCCAGTGAGCTCAATCAGTTCATCGACAGTAAGACTCCCCTCTTTCTTGAGCGTTTGGTAAATCTCGAGCATGGGCCCTTCCAAAATCTGAGCAATCGATTCAGCTTTAACACCGGTATCTGAATGTGAAGAGTTCTCCGGAGCCCAATCACCGACACGCTCTTCTTCTAAATTTTCAAAAAGATCGGGTTGTTGAATTCGATACTTCAGATCCTCGAGAATATCTTCAATCGAAGTCGTCAATATCGCCCCCTCCTTAATCAACCGATGACAACCCTTACTTGTCGCTTGGTCGATCCTTCCTGGAATCGCATAGACTTGCCGATTTTGTTCGATCGCAAACCTCGCAGTGATCATACTTCCGCCATTCACATTCGACTCGACAACCAACACACCATCGCTGAGACCAGAGACAATGCGATTCCGCATCGGGAAGGTTTGGCGATCAGCTCTTCTTCCAAAGCAAAACTCTGAAATAACCGCACCTCTTTCTGCAATGCTCCGATAAAGATCCAGATTTTCGGGGGGATAAATGATATCCATCCCATTTCCAAGCACCGCCACGGTGTCACCATTGGCTTCCAACGCACCTTCGTGAGCAGCAGTATCCACTCCGCGGGCAAGCCCGCTTACGATACAAAACCCCATCGAAGCCAGGCGCTGTGCAAACTGTCGAGCCACACGAAGTCCGTACAAAGTGGTATTTCGCGAACCAACGATGGCAATGGTGGGTTGATCTGCCCTGAACTTAAATTGTCCTTTTTGATAGATGCCAATTGGCGGATCATATAGGTTTTTTAGAATCGTTGGATAGGCCTCGTCCTTGAAAGATATAAAACTAGCGTTGGCTTCATCGATTTTTCTTAGTTCTGCATCAATATCGAATTTCTCCCACCAGTTCTTTATCGAAAACGCAGCCTTGTCTCCGATTCCCTTCACTTCAAGTAAGTGCCGAATGGGAGCGGAGAGAATTTTCCGTGGATCATTGTCAAATGCGTCAAGCAAATGTCTTACGTTTACGGGACCAATGTGCGATATAGCGTTAAGCACGATCCACGCATGTTTTGGATTGTTGAGAGGATTCAATAGAGATTTAGGAAGTTGAGGATATCGGTGGTTTGAATGTGCGTTTCTTCTTTTTCAGAAAAAAGTCGATCTGCTGCATTACCATGGGTTGCTACACCCCTGGCAACTGATTCATAAAAACACTTTTTACCACCAACTGCAACCTTTCCCGCAATCAGTCCACTCAGAAGGTCTCCACTCCCTCCACGAGCCAATATTGGATTTCCAAATGGGGATAGAACAACTGACTCCCCATTGCTCATCTTGGTCAATGGTCCCTTTAATACCACAATTGCCTCAGAAAACACACCCGCAAATCTTCGTAGATTTTCAATCTTCAAGAAATCCTCTCTACCCATCCCCGAGATCCGACGGAACTCCCCCTCGTGAGGTGTCATTACGATGGGTCGGTTGATCGTTTTAAGTCGTTCCATGCGCTGGAATGTAAGAGCATCCGCATCGAGAATGACTGGCACGTCAAACAACTCAATGATTTCATCAAGCAATGCCTGGGTCTCCGCTTGCTGTCCACAACCCGGCCCTAGAAGCACGGCAGTTATTCTTTTCTGAAATTGTTGGAGTAGGTTCAACCCTTCCAACGCCAGACCACCTTCTAGGTTCTCTTCCCAAGGGATCCACATTGCCTCCGGCACAACCGCTGCGAATTGAGCCGAAACGGAGAGCGGACATACTACCGTAAGCAAGCCAACACCCGAACGAATCGCAGCTTTGACCGCCATCAACAAGGCTCCTGGCATTGTTGTAGAACCACCAACAATCAATAGATGCCCATAGCTGCGTTTATCACAGGCAATAGGTCGGATGCGCTTATCCGCATCAAAGATTCCATGATGCACGACCCTAAAATCAAAGTCTTCAGGTGAATATTCCTTTTCAAAAAAACCAATGTCCAGATATCGGACCCGACCAACCAATCCGAGATTTTCCGGTTTGATCAAGGGAGTTTTTACGATTCCGGTTGCATAAGTAAAATCGGCCCTGAGCACTGCATCGTTTGTAGAATCATTCAACCCACTTGGCAAATCGACAGCAACGCGGATATCGATATTGAGTTGGTCGATCTTTCGAAACAAGGAAACGAGTTGATCACTCAAAGGAGAACGAAACTGCATCCCAAAGATCCCATCAATCGATAAATCATAGTTGGACTCAATTTCACAGTCGCCGGAAAACAAGGCTTTCTGGTCGATCAACTCAACCCGATCGTGTTGGCAGATTATGTTCCACCAAGGTTGCACTGCCGCACTCATATGTTCCACCCCAAAGACCGGAAGTAACTCTACCGTCAGACCAGGAAGGCACTCGAAAAGTGTAGATACCGCAATAAGAGCATCTCCAGAATTGTGCCCCTTCCCAACGAGCAAGAGACAACGAATACTTTTACCCTGTAACCGCACCCCTAGATCCATTAAGAGTTGCTCTGCCAATGCTGTCCCAGCTTTTTCCATCGCTAGGGCAGCTTTCGCAGAATCCCCATCGAACAATTGGTCCTCGAACCGTTTACTGTCAGTACAACTGAGAATGGGATGATGCCAGCTCATGAATAGCGGATTAAGGCTAATTTAGCCTACTCGTTAAGGATTCATCCTTTTTTTCATTTCCCCGACCGCTTCTTCAAGCCCATAAAGAATCGACCGTGACAGAATGGAATGTCCGATATTCAATTCATGAAGGTGAGGAATCGAAAGGATTTTCGATATGTTCACGTAATTGATTCCATGTCCCGCATTCACGATCAATCCCGCTTCGTGCGCATATTCGGCCGATTCTATCAGTTTTTCGAGTTCGAGATTCCCCTGTACATCGTAAAAATGATTGGCGTAAGCTCCGGTGTGAAACTCCACCATTTCCGCTTCCAGTTCAGATGCACAATCGATCTGATCCTTCTGTGGATCGATGAACAAACTCACCGCAATCCCTTCCGTATTCATTGCAGAAACAACATCACGCACACGGCTATAGTGACTTACAACGTCCAATCCGCCTTCTGTTGTTATCTCCTCCCGGTTCTCGGGAACCAGGCAAACACTATCAGGGCGAATCTTACAGGCAAACTCGGTCATGCTATCGGTGCAGGCCATTTCCATGTTGAGCCGCGTTTGTATACTTTGGCGGATTCTCATCACATCTTTCTGCTGTATGTGCCGCTGATCTTCTCTTGGATGGATCGTAATCCCATCGGCACCGGCCTTTTCAGAAATCAGAGCGGCTAGGAGTGGATCGGGCTCCACCATACCGCCAGCGACTCGCCCAGCGTCCCTGTAACGGGCCTGCCGAAGGGTAGCGATGTGATCAATATTGACTCCTAGCAAAATGGATTCTCGGTTCATAGGTTACTCCTGCGATTGATGATGGTATGGTAATTGTAGATCAATTTACTCCAACAATTTCCCCGAGACAAAATAAAAAATCAGCTCTTATTCTTTCCGAGGATTTTCCCGATAAAAGTTTCCCGATGATGCGAAGTCTTCCCATATTTTTTCAACGCCTCACAATGCTCTCTGGTCCCATATCCTTTGTTGCGATCCCAAGCATATCGAGGATTATCATCAAAACAATCCATCATCCAAGCATCCCTCTCTACTTTTGCAGCGATGGAGGCAAGCGCGATACAGAGAGATTTACCATCCCCTTTAACGATCGCCTCATGCGAGTAGGGAAAATGTTTTAATGGTCTTCCATCCACCATCACTTTTACCGCCGAAGCCCCTTCCGATGCGGCAAGTTCAAACAATGATTCCTCTGTTTTCAAAAAACCCGATTCGACTCCCCATACTCTTCCTTCCAATTCAGTCAACACTCGAAACATCGCAAGCTTTGTCGCCTCCAGTATGTTGATGGAATCGATTTCCTTCACACTAGCATTGCAGACTGCAAATTGGATCGGCCCTCCAGGGTATACTACTGACAATAGATTCCCGTAAAGTTGGTCTCGTTTCTTTGCAGAGAGTTGCTTTGAATCATTAACTGTCCCAAAAATAGGTTCATATTCGTCCGTATCAAACCAATCCCGATGAATCGCAACCCCAGCGGCATGGACTGGCCCTGCCAACGGCCCCCTCCCCGCTTCATCGATACCGACGAGCCAATCGCTCCCCAATTCAATTTTTGAAGCATCATGCTTGAACAATAACTGGCTAGGTTGAGTCATAGAAAAGAGTGCCTAAAAGATGTCTCTCAAATTTTGCTTGATGTTTCACCATCGGGCACTGCAAATACAAACAATCATATGAAAAAAACGAGCATTCTTATTTTCCCTACTATCCTGTGCCTGGCACTGGTCAGCTGCAATCAAGAAAAGCCGGTGGAAGAAACAGCTTCTACTACTGCAAATGAAGCTGTGAAGGCTGAATCGACAGGGCCAGAAGTTTCGGCTCCTGAGGCTGGCGGAACGATTGAAACTTGTTCAACGCTAGGTCAGTATTTTGCAATTTCAACGAATCTACATGAACTCGAGTTTTCTGCTGAAGAAAAAGAAGCCATCGTAGAAGGATTCCGTCAAGGGCTCGAAGGAGGACATGGCCCTGATTTCATGCAAGAAAAGGTTTCTGTCATCAGTTCTTTTCTTCAAGAACGCCACCAAGCAAAAGCTGCGGTTGAAAGCGAAGTTAACAAAAAAGCTGCAGCAGAATTCATCGAAGAGCTTAAGACTCAAGAAAACGTTAAGTTCAGTGATTCTGGCCTTGGATATGAAATCCTCGAGCAAGGTGAAGGAGAACCAGCCAGTTTGACTGATGCGGTATCCGTTAACTACCGTGGCACTCTTATCGATGGAACAGTATTTGACGAATCAATGGATCCAGAAAACCCTGTTACTTTCCCTCTCGGAGGAGTGATTCCAGGATTCTCTGAAGGTCTGCAACTTGTTAGCAAAGGTGGAAAAATTCGTCTCTATATTCCAAGCGAACTCGGGTATGGCGACAATCCACGTCCCGGAGGTCCAATCAAAGCGGGATCATTGTTGGTATTTGAAGTAACAATTCAGGACATTCAGCGCCCTGAACTTCCATCAGCAGAAGGCTTGACTCCTCCACCTCCGCCGCCGCTGCCAACAGAAGAAGCACCAACGGAGTAGATTGAATACTTTTTAGGGAAGGAATTCCTTAACAGCTTTCCAATAAAGGGTCGGTGATCACTTCACCGACCTTTTCTACGTACTGGTCCAACTGGAGGCTTAAGACACTAAGGGTTTGATCCAATTGTTTCACCCGTAATCTCAATTCTCCCAACATGCCGCGAAATTCTGATCGATTCAGTTCACCATCAGATTCCAGTTTCTGCATTTTTACCCAAAACCCAGGCGCGCTAAGCCAGCAAACGGAATGATTTTCATCGGTCGACAGAGAGTATATCCCAACTAAATGCTCACCCATTCCGGGTAAATCCTCCCGAACTGGAGTAATCGAAGTCCCCATCGTCACCAAGTTGTGATATCCCCCAGCATCCTCAATTTCGGTGAGAAGATAAGGGATATTCATGCAACCAGAATTATGACCCAAAAGGTTGACTTCCCCTAAGGAAGCTTCAGCTACAATGGCGGCAATTTGTTCAAGCAACGCATCGACATTTGCAACACCAGATAAGATTTGTTTTTCTTCCGAACGTTGAAGCAAAGATACCACTTCCTCGTCGAGATATTGGATCATATTGCGGATTGCAGTAATCGCATTAGACGATGTCTTGACGATCATGTGCACTTGATCCAATGCGACCGAACAATCTAGCCCCTGCCTCGACCAATCCACCAACTTGCCTTCCTGGATGGCACCGGGACCACCGATTCCCATGTTGATATCCCCACATTTCCATGAGACATATTTCGTATCTGGTACGATTTGCTGGGGTGATTGTGTTGCAGTATTCATTTCAAAATTGAATGGGAGCCGAATTAGCCGAGTAGTCTTAAAACTGATTGACGAGCTTGAGAAGCTAGAGATAAAGAGCTAACACCCAACTGCTGTGATGTCTGCAAAGCCAAAAGATTTGCCCCCTCTTCATTCAAATCTGCAATAGTGAGTTCATCAGCTCCTGTTTCAAATTCATTAATCATCTCTTTGGTAAATTCCTCCCTCAGAGTGATCACGTTGAGTTGATTGGCTAATTTTGAGGACTCCACCTTCAATTGGTCATCAAAAAGCTCTACTTGAGCAATCACCGTTCGAAGGGTATTTCGAAAATCAGCACCACCCCAATCTAATTCCCATGAGTCTCCACTGACTCCATGGGTTTGCACATGAAGGCTACTAAATCCTCCAGCCGAACTGGAGAGAGCAAGTGGACCTTCCGCCTCACCATTTGAATCGAGAGCTGCAACAGGTCCGGAAATATTGAAACCAGTAATGACAAGTGTGGACTGGTTAATCCGTTCGTTGAATTGAATGACGATATCCTGGTCACTTGCGGCTGGATTATTAGCATCCGATCTCTGAATCAAATTCACTCCTAGATAGGAAGTATCCGAAGCAATGGTTTGAATTTGCCGGATGACTTCATTGAATTGAATCCCCAAATTCTGACGATCCGCTGCCGCAGATTTATCACCTGCATCATTCGCGATCGCTTTCGCTTGGTCCAATAACGACCGGATTGTATCCAATCCAGTTTCCGAAGACTTAATGGTCTGTATCGCCTGTCCCATTCCATCCATGCGGGTTTCAAGAGAGCTTGCGCGATCGCGTAAACTTAAAGATGAAAAATACGCACTAGGCCCATCAATGGCGGAATTTACCTTCCGCCCCGTCGATAACCGCTCTTGGGTCCGATTCAATAATTCATTTGTGTTTTGCAAACTCAATAAATTGGTCCGCATTCCTGATGATAAGGAGATATTATCCATGACGTTCTGTTTGGTTTTGGCAAATGAAAGCTTGGAACATGCCAAAACACTAATTCCTGTTCAAAAATGAGTAAATAGGGTTAGCGACTTCATTTCATAAAAAGCCACTTTAGCCTTTGATAATCAACAGCTTACTTCCATTGATTCACTAAATTGAAGATCACATTACAAAAAAGGCCTTTTCTCAATCTGCCCCCGAAACTAACGAGGAACTTAAAACACTTATTGAATTCGGAAAAAAATACCTATCAGGAGATCGGCATTGACTCACCTCCCCTTGGCTATTGATCTCATCTCTTTGATTAACCGTTTTGCCTTAATTTTATTAACCGAACTGTCACCACTAACGAAACTGCCATGTTACAAGTACTTGTAGCCGATAAAATCGCCGAAACCGGAGTCGATTTCCTAAAAAATAAAGAGGGATTTGAAGTCATCGAAGCCTATGGTTCTTCGAAAGAAGAAATTTTGAAACTCGTTTCATCGGTTTCTGCCATTGTGGTTCGCAGTGAAACAAAAATTGACGCAGATGTCATCGCCGCTGCTCCAAACCTGAAAGTCGTCGGCCGTGCCGGTGTTGGAGTCGATAATATTGATCTCAACGCTGCGACTGAAAGAGGAATCGTAGTTGTCAATACTCCCGGTGGAAACACGATTGCAACCGCCGAGCTCACCTTAACACATTTACTAAGCTCAGCACGTCCACTCCCGAAAGCAGACCTCTCAATGAAAAATGGGAAGTGGGATCGTAAAATATTAAAGGGCGTTGAATTAAAAGACAAAACTCTCGCGATCCTCGGCCTTGGCCGAATCGGCGCGGAGGTAGCGGCGCGAGCTCAGGCATTTGACATGCGTGTCATCGCCTATGATCCATTTCTCAATGATTCCCGAGCGAAGACGCTCAATGTGGAAAAAGTCGAACTCGACGAGATTTGGAGCCAGGCAGACTATATCACTGTCCACATGCCGCTAACGGACAAAACCCGCAATATCGTGGATAAAGCCGCCTTTGAAAAGATGAAAAAAGGGGTGCGTGTTGTGAATTGCGCTCGAGGTGGTCTTATCAACGAGATGGATTTGGTTGACGCCCTCAAGTCTGGCAAAGTCGCAGCAGCGGGCATGGATGTGTATGAAAAAGAACCTCTACCCGAAAGCCACCCTTTCCGCAATACACCCAATATGGTTCTTTCCCCACACTTGGGAGCTTCCACAGATGAAGCTCAGTACAATGTAGGTGTTGAAATTGCAGAAACCATTGCACGAATCCTTGAAACAGGGGTCATTAGTAATGCAGTGAACATGCCATCCGTAGACGCCCACACTCTTAAACAACTTCGCCCCTACTTCCGATTAGGACAGATTCTGGGTTCCACGGTACAGCAGATGACACCGGATAGCATTCAAAAGCTACAGATCACCTATTTTGGTCGTCTGATGGAGCTTGATACCCTGCCTCTTACCCGAGCGATTCAAAAAGGCTACCTACTCAATATTTCCGGGGAAGAAATCAACGACGTAAATGCGGCTATCTACATGAAGCGTTTGGGAATTGAAGCGCAAATCACACAGTCCAGCAGCGATACACCCTACAGCGAATTAATCCAAATCATCGCAACATTGGAAGACGGCGCTGAAATCTCAGTTGAGGGGACTGTTATGGGCCGTGACCTCGACCCTCGCATTGTTTCTATCAATGGTCGTGACCTTGAAGTGACACCGCGCAATGTATTAATGATGATAGAAAACAAGGACATGCCTGGTATGGTTGGCATGCTTGGCACTATACTCGGCAAGCATAACGTAAACATTGCAAATATGACACTCAACCGACAGGAAGCAGGTCAAAACGCACTCGCAATATTTGAACTCGACCAATCTCCTTCCAAGGATGCAATGGACGAGATAATCTCTAGTGATCGCATTGTCAGCTTAAAGTTGATCGACCTGACTAAACTCAAATAACCCAAGCATATTTAAAAAATGAACTCAGTGCTTTTGCTACTCATCTGCGCCATTGGCAGCTACCTCATTGGTTCGATCTCAAATGCGGTGATTGTAGCAAAAGCACACGGAGTAGACATTTTTAAGGTTGGCAGCGGAAACCCGGGAGCTACTAACGTTAAAAGGGCCATTGGAAAGCGACCGGGGAACTTGGTATTCCTTCTCGATTTGTTCAAAGGTTTCATCGTTTCGATTTGGCCATTCTTTCCTGTTTTACATGAGCTAACTGGAAGCGATATACCCGCAGTAATGATCAGTGTCACTTGCTTGGCAGGTGCATTGCTCGGACACTCCTTTTCGATCTTTATTGGCTTCAGGGGAGGCAAAGGTGTCGCAACAGCAATGGGAGGGCTATTGGCGATCATGGCTCCAGTGGTAGTATTGGGGATTGTAGTTTGGGTTATCGTCTTCTATTCCTCTCGCTATGTGTCTTTGGCATCTATTGCCTTCGCCGCATCTCTTCCATTCTCCTGCTTCTTGTTTTGGAAACTGCAGTGGGCTGCGCCACGCTATTACGGTGCAATCGAACTCTATATTGCTTTAGCAGTTTTCCTACTGATATTGGTCCGACACCAGGCCAATATCGCCCGTCTCCTGCAAGGTACGGAGAACAAATTTCAGAAAAAGACTGCGGAGCCTCCGCAGTCATGAGTATACAATGAAAATCATCCGTGTTGGATTTCTCGGGCTCGGAACCGTGGGCCAGGGAGTTTGGGAACAACTGCTTCTCAAATCATCGGTTTGGCAGGAAAAACTTGGAGTTGAGTTTTTGCCGGCCAAAGCATCCGTTCGCAATCTTGCCAAAGAACGCGACATTGAAATTTCTGAGGATTTTCTTACGACAGATTCGATGTCGATAGTGACGGATCCCGAAATTGATCTCGTCGTCGAATTAATCGGAGGAATTGAAGCGGCCAAAGAACTCACCTTAGAGGCTTTCAAAAACGGAAAATCTGTCGTCTCGGCAAACAAAGCACTCATCTGTGAGCATGGAGAAGAACTGCTCTTCGCAGCTCAAAAGGCTGGTGTTCAATACTTATACGAAGCGAGTGTCGCAGGTGGAATTCCCATTATCAAAGTGATCCAAGAAGCCTATGTGGGTAACCACATTCAATCGCTTCTGGGCATACTCAATGGAACATCCAACTACATACTCACTCGCATGGAACATGAATCCATGTCCTATCAAGAGGCTTTGACCGATGCGCAAGCGCTTGGATATGTGGAAAAGGATGAGGCATTGGATCTGGATGGAATCGACGCAGCTCACAAGCTCATTATTCTCGCATACCTTTGTTACCATCAGTGGTTTTCAATCGATAAAATTCATGTGGAGGGGATCCGAGACATTACGTTGCGAGATATAAGGACAGCATCGCAGCTAGGCTACAAAATCAAACTCATCGGAACACTCCGCGAATTCGATGAAACCCGCTATATCGAGTGCTCAGTTAGACCCAGCCTCGTCCCTATAAGTAATAATCTCGCCTCCGTAGACGACGCCTTCAACGGTGTGTGCATCCAGGGTGATATTGTGGGGACTTCTTTCCTCATCGGCCGTGGTGCAGGGCGGGAACCAACTACCAGTGCCGTATTGAGTGATATCGTTGATTTGCTCAGCAATGATTCTGAACGGAAGATAGTAGAATCAAACCAACCCGTATCCTTGGCTGCCGATGATCAAATATTCCAGTGTTATTACCTCCGAATCGAGGTTGAAGATGTGAAGGGTGTACTCTCGAAAGTCACTCAAATTCTGAGCGCCAATGACATCAGTATTTCCACAATTGATCAAACGCTTGACGAATCTAACTGTTCAGCTTCTATCATGATGACCACTCACATGTGCTCAGATCAAAAAGTGAAAGTAGCTTGCAAAGCCATTCACTCAAACTCTTTCATAAAGGATAAAATAGTGCTTTTCCCAATCCTTGATATATAAGACTTAAATTAGCCTAACCCAAGCCAATCGTAACTATGCGTGAAGAACTCGATACCCTACTCTCAGAGCTCAAGAAATTGAAGCACCAGGGAGTTTCGAGTCTTCTCATGGAACCCGATACCTTCGACCTTCTGGAGCAAGAAATTTCCAAAATACCCAAAACGTCACAACCTGAAGTTGAAACTGAGATTTCTGCCGCAATTCCGGAACCAACTGCAGTATCCGCACCGGTCAATAAAAAGCCAGAAACCGCTCCAATTGCGCCCCCTTTAACCAACCACGCTAAAGAGGAACCGATAGAAAAAGTCCAAGCTCCACGGATGGATTATCATGATCTACCGGAGTTTACACTCCCACAAGGCAGCAAACAGGAACAATGGGATTGGATGAAAACCCGGGTAATGCAATGCCCTGTATGCAATAACCATGTGCAAGCGAACAAAAAGGTGGTGTTTGGAGTGGGTAGTCTGGATGCAGATATCTTTTTCTGTGGTGAGGCACCGGGTGCCGAAGAGGAAGTGAAAGGCGAACCTTTTGTCGGCCCCGCTGGTCAACTATTGACAAAGATCATTCAAGCCATGGGTCTTTCGAGAGAACAGGTCTACATCGCCAATATCATGAACTGGCGACCTGAGACAGATACACCCTATGGAAACCGTCCTCCAACCGAAGATGAAATGGCGTTTTGCATGCCCTACCTCAAAACACAACTCGACATTGTAAAACCAAAGGTCATCGTCGCCTTAGGTGCGACTGCTGTAAACGGCTTGCTGGGATACAATGCGAAACGTTCCATCACTCGCAGTCACGGAGAGTGGCAATCCTTTCAAGACATCCCAACTATTATCAGTTTTCATCCCTCTTACATTCTGCGAAATGGGACAAAACGTGTTAAACGCCTCATTTGGGAAGACATGCTTGCCGTCATGGCAAAGTTGGATATACCCATTTCCGAAAGACAGCAAAAATTCTTTAGTTGATACCCTTTTTTGGTAAAACCGAGTATTATATACTAAATATAATGATCGAAAGGCTCCGGGCGGTGATTCCCGGAGCCTTGTTTTTTGAAATTCGAAAGAGCCATTGAAATCAAAATCCAATTCTTTGTTCCAATCAGTCACGTGAGAGCATCAGTAAATAGAGCAAGTTCGCCAAGGATGAGACAAATGCAGCAACATAGGTCAGTCCTGCGGCGTCGAGAGTCTTTTTGACCCCCACAAGTTCTTGATCATCAATGATCCCAAGCCCCACGAGCTCCTTTTTCGCTCTTGCGCTCGCATCAAACTCAACAGGCAAGGTAATCAATTGAAACAAAGTCAGAACTAAATAGATCAAAACTCCAAGTTTCACCAAGCCCAATATTCCCAATAAGAAACCACCGATCATCACAATCGGTAGAAGTCGACTCGAAAACTGAGTAATTGGAACCAAGGCCATTCTCATTTCGAGGAACTTGTACCCTACCGCATGTTGGATAGCATGACCCGCTTCGTGGGCAGCTACCCCCACTGCGGCCAGACTGTTGCCGTAATAATTATCCCTGCTCAAAGCCAATTTTTTGGTGGTAGGGTTGTAGTGATCAGTGAGTTTTCCACGAATCGCCACAATCTCGACATCATTGATGCCAAAACGACGCATAACATACTCCGCTGCGTCTCTTCCAGTGATTCCACTTCTGGAACCTATCTGAGAGTATTTGTTATAAGTACTCGATACTTTGGACTGAGCCCAAAGCCCTAATAAAAGGGGGACTCCAATAAACAATAGATATATTCCCATGATAGCTAAACCTTACAAGATGTTGTGATATTTAATACAGAGAAGAATAAACAGTCGATGAACTCCTCTATTCGAAGAAACCGTTAATTTCCACTTTTGATTGCAAGAACTCTACTGATTCTTGCCAATCATTTCTCCCAAAGCTCACAGCTCCTTCGGGACCTGAAAAAACAAGCATTCTCCGACTCCATTTCGAAGTTTCGACCACGAGTCGATCGCCAGTTCTATTCCGTAAATCCCGCAGGTCGGGATATTTACAATGCTGTCATCAGCAAGTAAATTCGCGCAATCCGTTACGGTGGGATTGTGAGCAACTACAAAAACAGATTCATACTCATCTGAAAACTCCCGCATAATCGATTGCATCTGATTCACATCTGCTAAATACAAACGTCGATCGCCTTCAATTAGATCAGTGCTCACACCTATGCCACCAGCGATCAACCGAGCAGTTGATTGTGCTCGCACTGCAGAACTGCAGAAAATCTTCTCAGGGATAAATCCTCCATTTTTAAGGAAAAGCGCTATTTTCGGTATGTCTGACCGACCGCGATCATTTATAGGACGATCGTAATCAGAGGAAGCCGAAGAATCCCAAGAAGATTTGGCGTGGCGAATTAAATAAAGTTTTTTCACTAACAATTATTAATCGGAGAGAATTTCGATAAACTAATGAAAATCGCCAAAATAACAAGTTCCAAGCAATACCTTTTCGGTTTATCGGGAAACCACGCGAAAAAAAAGGAGTGCACCGGCGAATCCTAACTACTATCTCACACACTAGATCCTCACAAGGGCCAGGAGAATCTACGATCCGGTGCACTCCAAATGGTAACTAACCTACAAACTCTTTCTATTTCCTGTCAGCTTTGGCAGTGAGTTTAATCTACTGCATTGCTAACTGATTAAATAGACAGCCATGCTGACGCTTCGTTCAATGAATCGTTTGAACTTTTTTTAGAAATTCGGAAATACGGAAATTCTTCGGACAGCCTATCAAACCTAAATACCTAAGAAACAATAGCTTCCTGAATCTCCTCCAAGGGGTAAGTCCAGATCTCCGAAAGAGTTGGATGATACCAATGGACAGCGAGCAAATCCTCTACTTTCAGTTTCGTAGCAACAGCAACAGCCAATGTGTGGATCAACTCACCAGCATCCTTCCCCACACATTCAGCACCCAATACGGTGCCATCAGAACGCTTTGCAAAAACCCGAACGTATCCATACAACGCATCCATGATCATGGACTTGCCATGATCCGAAAAAGGGAAACTTGACTCAACGAATTCAACTTCCCGTATTTCAAGTTCCATACGGCTCAATCCCACTACTGCAATTTGAGGGTCAGTAAAAACCACTTTGGTTATAGTGTCATAATTGACTTCGTTGATCTTACCTCCCAACGCGTGGTTTACTGCGTTTTCACCCTGTAAAATTGCAATATGAACGATTTCCTCTGGTCCAGCACAATCCCCCGCAGCATAGATCGCAGGATTTGTCGTTTGCTGCATCATATTTGTCTCAATATGACCAGAATTGGATACTTGAATATCCGCCAATTCCAGATTCAAAAATGACGTATTTGGTTCACGCCCCAGCGCATTAAAAACATCTCGGCCATGAGCATAGCAAGTCATGCCATCATGTTTGAATTGAACAACGACTGAATCTTCAGCGCGCCGGATGTTCTCGATATGGGTATCAGTAAAAACGCTAATTCCTTCGGATTGTAGCGCACTTTTTAACACCACGCTGGCATCGGCTGAAAGCTCCTTAAGCAAATGAGGGCTACGCTGCACGATCGTCACCCGAACTCCGGTCCGGTTTAGGTATTGCGCAAGTTCGCACGCTACAATTCCTCCACCAAGTACCACAACAGAATCAGGCAGCTTATCCGCAGACAAGATATCGTCGCTGGTAAGGTACCCCACAGAATCGAGTCCGGGAATGCTGGGCTCACTCACTTTTGACCCCGTCGCAATGACATACTTATCTGACCATAGCTCTGTTCCGTCTGTCAATTGAATGGTCAAATGATCGAGAAACCGAGCATTACTTCGATAAAGTTTGAAACGTCCATCCTGCAATTGACCCGCCCTGTAACCCGCAAATTCACTGATAAGTTCTCGCTTTCGGTCCTGCAATGCCGCCACATCAACATGCACACGTTCTTGGTGCAATCCAAGGCGTTTCCCTTTTTGTGCGGTATGGGCAATTTCCGCCGAAAAAAGCAATGTTTTTGACGGCATGCATCCTTTAAGAATACAAAGGCCACCGAGTTCGTCTGAACCATCAACTACAGCGACACTCTGAGTATACTCTAAAGCCGTCCTTGCAGCTGCATACCCAGCGCTTCCGCCTCCAATGATAATGATGTCATAGTGATTGTCTTCAGCGCCCATTTCAAAAAATCCAGTATATCAACATCTTATCTATGCTTCGCCTGGCGAATCAGGCAATCAAATTTTCGTCAAATGATTGCTTTGAAGGAGCTTGTTTAATAAGGATTTGAAATCGCTACTCCACCGTCAAAGGGAGTGCAATAATGAAGGTAGTGCCAATCCCCTCTTCAGAGTTGAAACGCAATTTCCCTTTGTGCTTTCGAACAACGATGTCATAAGCCATCGAAAGTCCCTGGCCTGTTCCCTTACCGACTTCCTTTGTAGTAAAGAAGGGATCAAATACCCGCTCGGCCACTTCTTGACTCATTCCCTTTCCAGTATCTTCCACTTCGATCTCAACGGAATCCTCAACTATTCTCGAACGGATGGTAATTTTCCCTTTTTCAATTTCGCCTGCTTTGACTCTGTCTTCGATTGCGTGCGCTGCGTTTACGATAAGATTCAATATCGTTTGTTTGATGGGTCCGATATACACAGGAACCGATTCAATGCTCTCATCCAACTCGGTTTCCACGTCTGCAACATACTTCCATTCATTCCGAGCTACTGTGATCGTATTACGAATAGCTTTATTAATATCCTCTTGGGAAATATCTCCACTTCCAGGGTGAGAAAACTCTTTCATCGCCTGAACAATGTCTCTTACCCTATGAGCTCCTTCCAGAGACTGAGATATCGCCATGGGAACCTCTTCAGACAGAAATTCAAGATCCAATTCTTCGGCCAGTTTTTCAAGTTTTGAAAATATCTCGCCTTGTATCGGATCCGACTTATCGAGCTGATCCACCACCCCCTTGTGGAAGGATACATAATCTTTTGCAGAATCCATTAAAAATTCGAGATTATCGCTGATGAATTGAATGGGTGTATTAATCTCATGCGCAATACCCGCCGCCAATTGTCCAACAGCTTCCAGTTTTTGAGCCTGTCGGAGTTGGATCTCCATTTCATCGCGCTCCTGCTTTACCTCATACCTCGCCGTAATGTCCGTAATGAGGCTTTGGAAAAGATAACTGCCATCCTCACAGACTTCCCTTAAGTGTTTGTGATCTTCGACCCAGCAATAGCCTCCATCTTTTCGTCGAATTCGATATTCCAGCGTAAAATTGACGAGTCTTCGATTGAAGGAATCGATGGTTTCGTTCGAAACGTTTTCCACATCATCGGGATGCACTAATTCGAGAAATTTTATCTTTCTATTTGAAAAATCTTCCACCTCGTATCCAAAAATGGAAACCGTGTTGGAGCAAAAATTGACAATCCAATTGTCGTGAGAGCTTAATAAAAATGCACAGGAGTGGCTGTTATCGACGATCTCTTGAAGTTCTTTGAGTTTATCATTGTTTCGTTTTTGCTTTGAGATATCCATCCCGGATCCCACAATCCCAACAATTTCCCCAGATGAATTTATCAAAGGGACTTTTGTGGTATTCAACCACATTGGTTCCATATTCTCATCAAATCCAAAACTTTCCTGGATATTAATTTTGGGTCGACCCGATGTAATGACTTCCTGTTCGTCACAATAGTATTTTATGGCGTATTTGTGGGGAAAAAACTCAAAATCAGTTTTACCGATTAAATCATCGCAGCTACCGCAACCCATGGACCCTGCTAGCACCTCATTGGCGATGATAAACTTACTATCAGTGTCCTTGGCGTAAATAAATGCCGGAAGGATATCAATCACCGTGCGAAGAAGTTCGTGCTCCGCAATCAATGACCCTTCTTTTTTTCTGAGATGACTGATATCTTGAAGGGATCCAACAAACCTTTCTACCCTAGTTTCAGTTCCATCAATTTGTTGCAGATTAATAGCAAAATGGGCGTCGTCACCCTCTTCATTCTTCAGAGAAAGCTCAAACTCAGAACAAGCTCCACCGTTCGCCAGGGTGGAGAGAGAGCTTGTCACTTTCTCAGCCATCTCCTCAGGAAGGATAGAATCCAAGGAATTCCCCAAACAGTTTTCTCTACTTTTGCCTACCAGATCACAAAATTGAGTATTCACTTCCAAGATGCTAAAGTCGCTGCCGCAACAGAAGATCGCAGATGGTACGCTTTTAAGCATATCCTCCAGCACTGACACGGAATTCTGAGGTATTTCTTTTGATTTAGGCACTCTATTTCAAAATGGGTTCCCTTCTATTATCGCCAATAAAAACAATAAGTTAAGAAACCAGTAATGAAGCTTTCACCCCACCACAGTGTCATCAATCAGCAACACATCTCAGATCCAAATTCCCTTGTTGCAAAAGCTACATCAAAACCGAAAGTGAAATGACTGCAAACGACACTCGATTTACCTCAAATGAGGGCTAATCACACGCGGTCAACGATGAGAAACCAACATCAATATCATTCGTTTTTGCCAATCTCAATCGAGTTGAATTCTATTTGGATTAATGAGTCTCAGGCATCTCCCACAAGTAACTCTTTAGTTCTGCAACTAATTCTCCCGTTGCAGCTTCCAAATAAACTCGCCATGCAACTGGAACTTCCTGCTCTAGGCGTCCATCTCCAGTTATTCCAATAAACAACCTAGAACTCGGTTTCCGTTCCGCTGGCAGCTGAAATTTGTAATGCTTTTGAATAGCAGAACCAGCATCAAAAAAATCGACCCCAACCTGGATACCGTCGGGTAAATCCGACATTTTTGTATCCATTTTTACAATGAAATACAATCCACCTCGTTCCTGCGGGTTACTTCGCAAAATAATGCGGCGGCCCATATTTTCTTTTCCAGTAAAAAACTCAGAAATCCGAGTAAACTTCCTGGATTCGATCAAGCGAAGTTTCACGTTTTCAATCTCAACCTCATGCCGGGACTCCAGTCCCTGAAGCATAGTGCCACTCAGAACAAGAAAAAGCAGTGTCGCTGAAATTGATTTTTTACAAGATTTCACTATTCCGATCATAGAAAAAAGGTTAATAATAGTTGCGGGCCATGGAGACTGTTTCAAAACAATCTTTTGGTAGGGCCTGCACAAAACGACTGGCGTCCATTCGAGTCGGCGGCCCACCCTGTATAGTCAATATTGGATACGATAAATAGAGCTCATCCATTGCTCGAGTGACCGCAACGTAAAACAGCCGACGCTCCTCCTCTACATTGTCTTCCTCAATAGCTCGTTTAAGTGGCAATTGCCCATCAGCTAATCCAATCACGAACACCACCGGAAATTCCAAACCTTTAGACTGGTGAATCGTAGTCAATCGAATGCAATCTCCATTGCTTTCAATCGACCGTTTAGAAGTCTCACTATTGAGTAGAATCAATTGCGCCAGTAGCTCCTCCATCGTATCGAATCGGGAAGCGAATCCGATCAGACTCTCCAGGTCGTCCATGCGGGCAGTCCAATTAGGATAAATCTCACGAATAAAACTACTATACCAACCTTCCACAGCCAACTCGACAATGCGCTCAGGATTACTAGTTTCTGTTGCTATTTGAAGATCTTTCAGGGTTTGAATCAATGAAGGCCATTCTTCGCGAGAAACTTCCGGCACCTTCTTCATGATTTTGCTATGCATAAATGCATCAAAAAGACTCAATGACTCCTTCGCAGCCAGTGATTTTGCTTGTTCAAGTATCTTCAGAGAAGTTCTTGCTCCTACCTTTGGAAGCAGGCAGGTAAATCGCATAAAGGCTGTCGTGTCAGCGGGATTACAAGCGAACCGCAATTGCGACACCAAATCTCTGACATGCGCTTGCTCAAAGAATTTCACTCCACTCGTGATAACGAAGGGCACTCCCCTTTTTGAGAGCTCAATTTGCAAATCCATTGCATGAAAATGAGCCCGATACAACACCGCGATGTCATTAAAATTTCGACCCTGTTCTTCGACCAAACGAAGAATTCGCGAAGCCACAAATTGGGCCTGCTGCCTGGAATCCACAGTCTGGATGAAATAGGGATTAATGATGCTTTCCCGGAATGGTCGCAATTCCTTCTTAAATCCAAGTCCTGGGGGCTGCGTTTCCAATACATTGTTCGCAAACGTGAGGATCTCAGGTGAACTACGATAATTGGTCTCGATTTTGTATATCTCTGTGCCCGGATGCCGTTGGGGAAAAGAAATGATATTGTCAAAATTTGCGCCCCTCCAAGTGTAAATACACTGAGCATCGTCCCCAACTGCCATGATCTGATGATGTTTCCCCATCAAATCAATGATTTTGCTCTGCAGCACATTCGTGTCTTGATACTCATCAACGAGGAGATGGCGGAATCGGTTAGGATAATAAAGAGCAGCATCTTCACTGGTTTCGAGCACTTTCAACCAGTATTCAAGAAGATCGTCGTAGTCGCAGACCTGCTGTTCAAGCTTTCTAGCCTGATACAATTTGCGAAACAGCACTATTTTTTCGCACAGCTCTGTAAAATAAGGATGTTTTTCCTCCAATACCTCATCTATTTCACGCATGGTATTGCGCGAAAAACTGATAATATTGGAAATAACTTTGGCCTTGGGATTGTCCTTTATCTTCAGAAATTCCTTGTCTGTATCCTTGATAACTTCGGTCAAGAGTGCCTCAGCATCCGTTTCGTCTATAATATTAAAGGAACGTTTAAGCCCAACACTTTCTCCAAACGACCGCAGTACTCGTTGGCCAATATGGTGAAAAGTTCCACCCCAAAACTGTTTGGGATGAATCGCTGTCAACTCATCAACCCGCTCTAACATTTCCCGAGCAGCTTTATTCGTGAACGTGAGCAGTAGAATCTCACTGGGACGAACACCCTGCTTCAACAACCAGGCGACCCGGTAAGTTAAGGTCCGGGTTTTACCCGAACCCGCTCCAGCCAACACCAATGCCGGTCCATAGGGAGCAGTAACAGCCTCATATTGTTCCTGATTAAGAGCCGATTCAAAATCGATTGCATCGAGGATTTGGTTATGAGGGCTATTTTGTTCACTGGTGTCCACTGGACCATCACTGCAAACAGTGGGAAAAAATCAAACCCAAAAGTTGCGAATCGTGACAGAAAGGATGCAAGGAGGTTCATATCTCGAAGGAAAATCGCAAGAAAGCATCCCTACAAAGCATATGATCCGTCCGAATGAATCATAATCGATCAGGAATGAAAAGATTGGACTCAACCCTTCAACTGCAAAAAGCGATGGCCAAAAACAACTTCTGCGATAGAAGAAAAATGAGCATATATTGAATAAACACACGAATGAATTCATGGGCGCCAAACCAGGGGTTACGGAGGCGATGATTTCAATCGTCGCACCCAAGAATTCCGAATTCCATCCAAATGTCTTCTATCTCAGCTCATCCTAGACAACAAGAGACATATTTTTGAACCCGAAACCTAGGACCTCATTCGATAGATAGTGGCGTATCTTAATCCGATGCGAGCATCGGATGCTACGTCTCATCACCAGTAGTATCTCATGCTCGCATGAGATCTGTTTCAGTTTGAAGTGTTTAAAACGGAAACTCGTATATGTAGGGAGTCTTACCCAATTTCAATGACTCAAGCGTCTATTTCAACCGTGCGTTTTGTGGACCAAAAAACGACTTTATTCATCGAATGTAGTACTAGGACCGTATTCGATGGATAGTGGCGTAAAATAAATGAGCGTTTTATCTCCAGAACATAATTGGTGGGCGGTCTGCTCGTCCACAGAAATTTGAGCTCGTCGAGAACCAGCCATGCCTGCGTTTTTGCAATCGCTCATATTCGACGCATCGCATGGCGACTACAGCGATAAGCAGTATAAATGACTGCATCCGATATCCGATGCGAGCATCGGATGCTACGCCTCATCACCTGTAGCATCTTATGCTCGCATGAGATCAGATTCAGTTTGAACTCTTGCTCGATCTCAATGATTAAAGAGTCTTTTCCCTTACTTTGAGTCGCAGATTAAAAACGACATTATTCATCGAATGAAGAAATAGGACCATCAGAATCTGTTTCAAAAGAACTTTCTTTTGTCACTGCACAGTATTGAAACATTACCACCCTCCAAAGCTCGCGTAACCTAGCTGAGCCCTCTCCCATTTGGGATAGTGCAGTTTTTTATGGAACCAAATTGGAAGATGGTTCATTCAAGTCGTCAATCTTCACGTCCTCTGGTGCTTCCAAATAGCAGAGGTGATTGATAACTCCAGGGGCAACACCAAGCAACATGCGCTGTTCTCCATATTCAACAACCAAAAGGAACTGCCGATTCCCCAGCGGTTTTGTTTCTCGGATACGAAGATCATTTGAACTCGCCAACTTTCGAAGTCCCACGCCACCCCGTTTGGTGTAAATCCAGAACCCTGCGATCACAACGAGCATGAAAAGGAACAGAACGATCGACCAAATAAAACTATTCCCAGAGGGTTTCCCTCCGTATGGCGTATTTTCTAAATCCCGTGGTTGCAGCACTTTTGAATCACCCTCACCCACCGACACTTCCTCAGATGGTGGTGTTTCAACCGCACTTTCATCGCCAGTGGCAGCATCAAGGTCCAGGCCAACCAACAAGGTGAAACAGTTCAATAAAACAACGAAAGAAAGCAGTCTATAGATGGAAATACGATAGGGTTTCTTTAGAGCACTCATGAGTGAAGGTAAAAGTCAATATGGGATCGATAGGTAATTGAACGAGAATTCGCTCTGAATATGCGATTTTCTCAATAAAGACCGATTTCGCAAGTGAAACCTAACCGAACCTTGCAAACTTCGTTTACAATCTCAGAAAAGCACAAAAAAACTCACTTGGATAATCATTCCAATGCAACGTTGTCTTCCGTCACGATTTCGGTTACTTTGATCCCAAAATTATCATCAACGACGACGACCTCCCCATAGGCGACCAGTTTCTCGTTTACATACAATCCAACAGGATCCGTCGCCTGTTGCTTTAATTGCAGCACTGTCCCTGGAGTCAATTCCATCAAATCCTTCATCGGAAGAAAGCAGGATCCGAGCTTCACACTCAGTTGAACCTTCACATCCATGACCATATTCAAATTTTCCTGATCTAACATTTCATTCCTTGGTATAAAATTGGTTTTTCAAATCAACTACTCTTGCAGTCAATCCACCATTTCCTTCAACTTTACTGCAACGTAACCTTCGTCCAGTCCTACTTCTCCAGAAAATTTCTGTATCCCTTCAAATTTCACTTCAGTCCGCTCAATGATGTCTGCTGGTAACTGAATCAAATCTCCGACCTTCAACGATACTATTTCAGAGACTCTCAGTTTATCCAAAGTCCACTCTGCAGTGGTCTTTACACCGATCTTGCTAAAACTATCAAACCATCTCGCCTCTTTTGTGCTACCTCCAGCATTTTGAGAACTGTGCTTATGCCTGGCTTCCATGCGTTTGATCAACGCCTCGATCGAATAGTAAGGAATCGCCAATTGTATGCTCTCGGAACAGTCTCCGAGCATCGTATCCATCGTCAAAACCAGCATGATAGCATCATGAGGTGATGTCTGCAAAAACCTTCCGTTGGTTTCTTTGCCGATAAGATAGGCGTTCATTTCCGGCGCATCTTCCCACTGGCTGCACCACTCATTGAGAACGAGCTGAATCACCTCATCCACCATCGTCATTTCAATTTCAGTAAGATATCGCTCATCTTTAATCGAATGGCCTTTCCCTCCGAGCATTCGGTCCACAATAGTCATCGCTAAGCGAGGATTTGTGGCAATGATACCAATTCCTTCCAATGGATCGACCTTGAACATATTGACGTAGGTCGGATTGGGAATCGTTTCCACAAACTGGGCATACGGCGTGGTCGTCAATTGAGACATTTTAATCTCAACATCCATTCTCAAATACATGGACAGACGCGCACTGAGATAACGGATAAAATCTTCATGACTGATCCGCACATGTCGTAACTCATATTCAGTGAGGAAGATAGGGTTTCGAAAATCATAAGCCTCGACATAGAGGGTCTCATCCTCGGGCACACGCTTCCCGTTCCAGAAATAGACTATATCCTGGTCTTCGGCTGCCGCCATTGCCAGGAGATCATCGATCCCGCCTTGGCTCAGAATGACATCTTCTTCGTCAGACATTTCTCAAATTCCCTTCTCTGATTAACGAAACACTTTGTCCCCGTAAACTCTCTGAATTGCGAGTTAACCTATTGAACAACAAACTCTGAAAAATACAGACCTTCCACCATACGTGATTTTAGTACCGCATCGTAGGAAGCAATCAATTTACTTCGCACATGGTTTTTGACGCCCGGATTTTGAAGATCAAGCGATGTGAGCGACGATAATACTGTAATGGTCGCATCAATGAGTTTCACTCTGTTCGAATCGATAATTCCCGCAAACTCATTCCCAGTTCCTTCAATGATGAAACTCACCTTAACGTATCGATTCATGGAAGAACCCGATAAATTCGCTATAATTCCATCAAATTGATAAGTATTTCCCGATGGTCCTGCAGGTTCGGCATCGCCACCGCCACCATGGGCATCTGCAGCAGGTTCTCCATGACCACCGCCGCCACCATGGGCATCTGCAGCAGGTTCGCCGTGACTGTCGCCCCCTCCATGAGCATCGCCACCAGCCTCAAATTCAACATTTCCGCCTGTGGCTTCCATCAATGCAGTTGTCACTGCGCCCTGGATTTGAGGGATAAACAAAAATTTGGTGAGAACGAAGGACAAAACTGGCATCAATACCAAAACTGCAATTGCAGGGATGAGTGGATTTCCTCCGCCTCCTGCTCCGCTACCGGGGGTGATTTCTTCAATTTGTTCGTTGGCCATAGCTACTTTCTGTTGGCGTGGATTATGATATCTAAAGCGTATTGAGAGTGATTTCGTATCGGGGAGAAATTGCCGGGCGGCCCTCTCAAAAGCCACCCGGCTATCCTATCCTATATATCCTATCCTATCACTCTAATGACCGCGGACGAACCGCGGTTTTAGATTTCTTAATTAGTTATCGGCGTAATGATTAAAAAATTTAACGTTTTAAGTTAATTACTTCCTGTAAAATCGTATCTGCAGTTGTAATGATCCTCGAACCGGCCTGGAAAGCGCGTTGAGTGGAGATCAATTCCGCAAATTGTTCGGTAAGGTCGACATTGGAAAGCTCCAATGCACCCTGTTTCAATTTACCCAGTCCGCCTTCACCCGGAATTCCGTTTTCAACCAGGATACCCGCAACTTGCGCACCAGAATAAAGGTTGTCCCCTTCCCGCACTAACGCCTGAGGATCCTTGACGTCAGTTAAGAGCAATTGTCCGACCGTAAAAAAATCACCGGTATCCAACAACAACTGGACTTGCCCATCAGCACTGACGGCGTAGGAGGCGATCCCAGGAAACAAACCTTCAAGATCAGCATCTAAGAACGGATCGTCTTCAGCGGTGGTTGCGTCATTCGTGTTATTCACAAAAGTAATTCCGTCTGCTGCAAAATTGGGCAATTCAATCTTCACATCACCAAAATTGGGAGGGGCCGTTGATTGCGCGAGCGTAAACTCAATGTCTGCCCCAGGAGGTTCACCAATCACCATAGTAAATGTATTATATCCCTGACCACCGTCAACAACATCGATACCTGTAATAATCCCATTGGTTACTATAGCGGTTGCTTTCGCACCAAATCCATCTCCTCTGATGGTCACTTCCGGAGGATTGTTATCATCATAACCCGAGCCATCAGTGATAGTAACAACACCATCTTGAACAATTCCACCCACAATTGGATTGACAAAATCATCACTGGAAAGTGCGGCAGCCTGCACTCCGTCTCCGAGGCGACCGCCTGTGACAATGAATTGAGCAGTACCTCCGGCGAGGCCTTGAACTCGAAGTCCCCCTTGAGTCACTAAATAACCATTATTATCGATTCGCAAGTTGCCCGCCCGAGTAATATAGGAAGATCCGTCCGAGGGATCACTCACTTGAAGATAGCCAGACCCGGAAATTGCGATGTCGGAAGGGATACCCGTGTCCGTCACATTACCTTGGGTGAATACTCCTTGAGTGGTTTGCACACCTACCCCAGTTCCAACCTGATTGGTGGATGAGCTCGAGCCCGAACCAGCGGCGGAGCGCTGAAGAATGTTATTAAAGGATTCCCCGTATTCGATACGAGTGCCTTTGTATCCAACGGTGCTAGAGTTGGCGATATTACTTCCCAATACTTCTAATCCTCGGGAGAAACTGCGGAGTGCAGCAACACCTGAACCTAATGAACCTGATAGTGGCATGGTATTCCTTCTTTTTTCGTTTCTTTAAAGCGTGAGTCTGCGTGAATGTGCCTTCTAGCCTCGTTTTGTTATTATTAAATAGTTTTCCTATATTATGCCGGTTGCGACCTGAATTGCAGAGGACAACACATTGCCAACTCCGCTAACAATTCCGCCTGGCTCAGCAATACCCGTGACAAGTTCAATCGGGAAGATCTCATCATTGATCACGAGCCCAACCATTTGTTCTTTGCTTCCATCCAAATTGAGCTTGTCGATCAATTCAATACGATCGACGGTTCCGGTAAATTCGCCTTTTTGAGGATCGTTAATCGTCACTTCCTTGCCAAGATAGGCCTGGGCAGTAACTTGGGCCTGTAGTTCCTTATTGGCGCCGAGATTTTCTGCCAATACGCTGAGAGTGTCAGCCATGGACACATTTAAATCCCCTTGGTTTTGCATGAAAGTCTCAAAATTAGACGACAGTGAAGAAATGGCGTCCACAGAGGAAAAGCTACTCATGGATGCAATGAAATCCATATCAGTCATAGGGCTCATCGGATCCTGGTTTTGAAGCTGTACGGTCAACAATTGCAGGAAATCCTTCTGCCCCAACTGGGTCGCTTTATTGACTGCATCCGACGTGCCTGAGTTCGAAGTAACTCCGGCTGCTTGATTGAGCTGATTCTGTTGATTGGTAATTGCTACTGGCATATCAGTTCCTCCAAGGATTACGCATACGAGTGGACCGGACCGCTGCTCCCGGCTACAGCAGTCATTTCAACCGGTCTCACTGGCTGATTATTATCGTGTTGGATCACTGATTTACTCATATCCTCTTTCGCTATGCCGCCGTCCGGGAGAAAGCTCTCGCTTTCCGATGACGAGGAATAAGAAATATTCTTGGTACTAAAATTCTGGATCTTGCAGCGCCACTCCTTTTCGAGAAGCCCGTTTTTTGATATCTCCCCACTGCTCTCTCAATTCGTCGAGAATTTCGGGATCGCCTTCAAAAGTAGTGAAAATGGAGCCACCATCGATCCGAATGTCCACAGTCACTCCGTTTGCCTCAGAGCCAAGGGACACTTTCACTCGGTTCTTCTCACTATCACGCATGCGTTCGATGTGATTCACGATCTGATTAAGCACTCTTGCTGAAAGAAGGGAACCCACGGTGCGATCAACCAATTCTGTTTGATGAGCGGCATGGCTGACACCTTTAACTTCGGTGTTATTTTCAACCCATTGGCGAAATTGCTCACTGCCCCGCCCACTATTGCTGTTATCAGAATGGGAACCCTGACCATGACCGTGGTGAGACTGATTTGAAAATCCGCCGCTATCCGAACGACTGTTAACCGCTTGAGCACGATTCAACGCACCCGTATCGGATGACTCCTTTAGGAATCCCTTTTCGGAGGGCTGTGTTTCGCTGCTTTTTGAATCGACACTCATCTTCGTCACATTATTGCTAGCATGTTGAGCAGCCTTGATGCCAATCTCACTATCCAAGGTCTTCATTCGTGTCTCCACCTGCAATCCAGCCGCTTTTAACGAGTTTTTTAAAGTTGTGGTATCCGCTGTTGGCAATGGAGCTCGGTTGGCGACGGAAGTTTTTGCCGAGTGGGTCACCCCTTTTTTCACCGCACTCTTTGCCGGTTGATCGAGTTGTCCCGCAAGGTTCTCTTTCAGCTTGGATACTGGAACTGTCTTTGCATCTGCTTTAACGCTCCCTTCTGATTCAGCTTTAGGAGAAATCGCTACCTTGGAATCAACCTTGGCGCTAGCTGCAGGTTTTTGCAATTTTTATCCCAGACTCAACATCGACTTTGGCATTTGCATTTTCGACTCCAGCGCTGACCTTCGATTTAGCGTCAACCTGCGCAGGTTTCTGAACGATTGCCGCAGCTTTTCCATTCTTTTCAATCGTAACTTTTTTGGTTTGAAGAGTGAACGATTTGGAAGTCCCGACCTTCCCTTCCACTACCGTTCTCACGGCACTATTTTCTTCACCCTTGCCCTTAGTCCCATCGGTCGATTTCAATTGAGATGCAGGCTTTGGCTCCGAGTCGTTCTGTTTGGAGGGAACTTTCACAGCCACCGCATCCGCTGACTTATCCGATACTTGCGCAGCTAGACTTTTTCCATCTCCTTCGGCAACCACATCAGAAGTTTTGTTTTCACTTTCCGCCTGTGTTTCAGACCCAACTGATTCACTCTGATCTTTTGCAAGGGTTTCAGAGTCAACAGCTTTCCCCTCAACTTCGACAGGTTTTTCTGATAATGAATTATCGTTCCCGTCCTTCGGCTCCGACTCGATCTCCCGTTGACCGCCTCTTCCGGAATCCACTTTCGGTTCCTCGCGATAGAGTCCTTTGTCATTATTCCGATCAACCGTTCTCGATTGCGGTTGGGACTCACGTTGAAGGTTATCAAAAATCGAATCAAAGCGCTCGGTCGTAAAGTCCGAACGATTGGATTCTCTGACTGTAGGTGCGCGTAATCCACCCAATTCAACTGCGGAAGCCGCAGAAGATCGCGATTCAATACTCCCTTGATTCATGGAAAAGTTTCTAGATTAGTCTTTTTCTTTGTAGTGTAATCTGAGCTCTTCTGAGAGTTGAGCTGCCCGTTTGATTGAGGCAGGATCATTTACGCCATTCTTGGCGAGTTCTTCTAAAATGAGAGCAACGACATCGGGTTTCATCAGAGAGATGATTTTCACCACCAATGCGTCATCCATTTCTTCAAAAATTGCGACTGCTGAAGCCGGTGTAATGCTGGAATAACTGTTAGCCAAAGTGCGCAGGTTTGTGATCTCATTCTTGCGCACAATCATAATCTCTTCGCTCAGTTTTTTGTGCCGACGGTCGATTTCATCTTTTAGCTGCTCAAGTTCGTCTCTTTCTACTGCCAAATGAGCTTCAAGGTTTTTGAGGGACGCCTCCCGTTCATCAAGTGTTCCTTCCCGTTCCTTAAGCTCTTCCACATACTTGTCGATCTCTTCCGTTTTGAAATACCAATTATAGGCCTCGGAGCGGCTTTCAAGAATTTCTTCGATTCCAATCTCCTCCACGACCTCAGGAACCTTGATTTGAGGAATTTCCCATTTCTGGGTCATCAGTGCTCCTAAATAGCCAGCCAAGTGTAATACCAAGGCCAGACTCATCAGAATCCATGGTGAGGTTAAAAGTTTCATGATCGTTCAGCGGCGTTCATCACCGCTCTGCGCGCGTTAAATAGATCGTCCTGTTGGAGTTGTTCTTTAAGCATCTCCTCGTGAAAATGCTTTTGCTTCTGTTTTTCCTTCAATTTCAACAACAACTCGTGGTCACGATTTGCCATGATATATTTTGTTCGTTCGGCTGTCTCTATCTCCCGGGCTTTTTTTAAGCTCTCTTCTAAACCCTTGATCTTCTGACGACTTTCAACCATAGCCTGAAAAAAACTCTGCTGTTGCGCACCATTGAAACGATCACTCCGCGCAGCAAGTACCTGGTCATTCATGGCGTCAAGATCGCTCCAGCCAGCACTGATCTTTGCCTCTATATCTTTGCGAGCTCCGATTGCTCGGCTATACCGTTGCTCAGCTTCATTCAACAATCGTTGTCGAAGCACCAACACACTCTTTAGCCTGAATTCGTAACGTTTCATTCCATTCTTTACTACCGGAGAATGCCCTTCAATTGTGCGAAAGCAGCTTCTCTTCCAAAGGATTCAGCTGAGTTTTGTTTCAAAAAGTTCATAAGTGCTGGATATTTTGCGATGGCCCGGTCGATTTTAACGTTACTTCGCGGAGTGTAAGCTCCAATATTGATCAAGTCTTCATTCTTACGATACAGTGAAAGCAGATCTCGTGCCTCTCCAATAAGATTAACCTCGTCTTCCGTACAAATATCCCGAATCAGTCGACTGACACTCTCAAGTACATCAATAGCTGGGAAATGGTTGGCAGTCGCCAACGCACGATCTAAAACCAAATGACCATCGAGAATCCCCCGAACCGCATCCGAGACGGGTTCGTTCATATCATCTCCCTCTACTAAAACCGTATAAAACGCCGTAATAGAGCCATTTTCGCCCATCCCACTCCGCTCAAGCATCCGAGGTAACATCGAAAAAACAGATGGGGTATAACCACGCGTCGCGGGAGGCTCACCGACGGCGAGGCCGATCTCACGTTGAGCCATGGCAAGGCGAGTAACTGAGTCCATTAAAAAAAGAACATTTTTACCACTGTCCCTAAAATGCTCTGCAATGCGAATGGCAAGTTTTGCCGCCCTAATGCGCATGGTTGCCGACTGGTCTGAAGTGGAGATAATCACTACGCTTCTCCGCATACCCTCTTCACCTAGGTCTTTTTCGATAAATTCACGGAGTTCGCGACCGCGTTCACCGACAAGCGCTATCACGTTAACGTCTGAACTACTGCCACGAGCCAACATTCCCAATAATGTCGATTTTCCAACACCACTACCGGCAAAAATTCCGAGTCGCTGACCCACTCCTATCGGGACAAACGAATCTAATGCTTTCACACCGGTTTCAAACGTTTCGTGAATCCGTTTACGCTTGAGAGGATTGATATTCCCACCCGAGCGAAAGTCTTCATAATCAGCCTTCAAGTCACCTGCTGTATCCAAAGGGTGTCCCAATCCATTCAAAATTCGGCCCAACAAAGGTTCACCCACGGGAATTCGAAAACCTTTCGGGGAAGCAACGACCTGACATCCAGGATGGATACCCGAAACCTCGTCAAGGGGCATAAGTAGCACACGATTTCCCCTAAAACCGACAACTTCGGCAGTAAAGGATTCATGATTACGCTCCGAGGAGATTTCACATACTTGCCCCAATGGGACATCGGGGCCTTCACTTTCAATTACCAGCCCGGTGACATCGATAACACGACCGACTTTCTCCACGGCATGAAAACGACCAATGTTGTTATTCATTTTCGCGAAGTTATCCCTAACCGACCAATCCATAGTAATTTCTATCCTCTTTTGTCGTAGTTTCTAAAAATTGAAAAATCATGAATGCAATTGCTCTTGAATGTGTTTCAACTTGGTCTTTACCAGTCCATCAATAACACCAAAATGACTCACTACCCGGCAATCAGCTCGAGTCAGACTCGTATCCACTTCAAATCTCAAATGCGGATATTTTGACTCTCCATCCTCCAGATACGATTGCAGAAGCTCAAAATCCTCTTTGCACAGATACACTTGTACCTCTTCTTTGTTGTTCGGAAGATCACTGATTAAATCATCGACCACTGCCTTTATCATCGCACCATCGAGCTCAACATCCGCCAAAACACGCCGAGCAATATTGGTCACTAATGCGGGAATTTCCTCAAATACTTCTTTGAGGCATTGATCGACTTTGCTCTGCATGGTTTCGATCGTATCTCCAAGTAAGTGCTGAACTTCGCTCCGTTGGGACAGGATTTGATTATTGTAATCCTGAGTCGCTTCTTCTTTCCCCTTGACGTAGGCCTCCTCCACCTGCTGTGCCACAATGTGGGCTTCCATTCGCGGCTGCCCACAGTAAGACAACTCTACACCCTTGAGTGAGGCATCAAAATCAATGTTCTTACACGACAACACGATCTGCTCCATCCTGGTCGATTGAAATCTCTCCTTCTTCTTCCAACTTGCGAACAACCTGGATGATTTTGTCTTGAGCAGCCTCGACCTCCTTCAAACGAACGGGTCCCAGCATTTCCATTTCCTCGACTAATGTTTCCGCAGCTCGCTTGGAAACAGAGTTCATCATCGCATCGCGCAGAGCCGGATTCGCAGATTTGAGTGCAATAGTGAGATCGCCCATATCGATTTCGCGTGCAACTCGTTGTAAGTCGGCGACTTGAAGACGAAGTAGATCTTCGAAGCTGAACATTTTCTTGCGAACCAAATTCCCGATCGTTGGGTTCTTTTCTTCCAAACGCCCGAGAATCGATTTGCTGGTTTCTTTGTCGAGTGAATTGAGTAAATCTGCAACGCGGCGAACGCCACCACTTTGATTGAAGGTCTGCTGTTCATCCCGATCCAGATTCCGAGAAAGAGTCCTAACCACTTTATTTACCAGTTCCAATGCAGTCGATTCCATCGATCCAATTCGCTCTACTACTTCTTCTCTCACATCCTGATTCAGCATTTTAACAAGTGAGGATGCTTTGTTGATGTGCAGATATGACATAATAAATGCTATTGTCTGCGGCTGCTCATTTCTCAAAAGATTATAAATTTGCCTCGGTTCCAACTGCCCGATCTCTTCAATGATCTGCACCGAACTGCCAACGGGTGCCACTCGGCCCAAAATACTGGAAGCTTTAAAATCCCCTTTCGCCAGTTCCAACGTCTTCTGCGCATAGGCAGCTCCCCCCAGCGTCGCAATGGAGCTTTGGCTAACGATACCGTAAAAATCATCGATCACTTTTTTCTTGATCTCAAAATCGACGATTTCGAAGCCCGACATCTCCTTCACAAGTAATTCGACATCGGGATCGCCAAAGTTCTTGAGAATATCAGACGCCACCTCTGGGCCTACCACGATCAGGAAAAGCGCCAGTTTTTGCATTTTTCCTAGTTTATCGTAATCGATGTTTGGGAGTGCATCCATATTAAATATCCGTGTTCGCTATTGACTGCAGAATTATTGATCAGGGAAGGCCCAGTTCTTGAGTGCAGAACTTACCTTATTAGGGTTTTGCTTAATCAGCTCGTTGAGCAATTCTGGAGAAATTCCTGGTGTAACGTCCTTTGCATTTGATCCAGATTGGTCTCCACCACCGCCACCACCATTGTCAGCAGGAAGTATTTCCATACTCGCACTGGAATTGGCAGCACTGCGAATCATTCGGAAAAAGAACAACAACATCACAACCGACACCAAAATGGCCAAGACACTGCGTAAGCTGTCCATTATCATGGGCAAACTAAAACCCTCTCCGCCAGCAACCCCAACAGCTAATGCATTTGTCACAAATTCACTTTCTTCAATGGACACCTTTCGACTGAGCTCTTCATCGGTCTCATAGTTAACTCCAAGGGCATTAACCACCATCATACGAATCGTGTCCAATTGGTCCTCAGTTCGTGGCTGCGGCTCCAACACCCCTTGGCCATTATCTTGAAACCGTAATGCAAGAAAAACAGCTGCGGATAAATCCTGAATCGCCCCTGGGCTTTTCACTGTTTCAATCTTGGTTCGATTAATTTCGTAGGAAGTATCCTTTACCTTATTGGTCTCGTTGGAATTACTAAGAATATCATCTGGAGCTGAGTTTTGGTTTCCTCCTCCAACATTGGCTTCTTCCCCCACCACTCCTTGCTTGGAAGTTTCGCTACTGATCGTCTGCGTCTCCTGCGAATTCTCCTGGCGAACAACTTGAGTATCGGGATCATATTGTTCTTCCACTAGGGTCTGCATATCCATATCGAGCCCTACAGAAACCCTTACCACGACGTTTTCTTGTCCAACCACTCGACTGAGCATCGATTCGACTTTGTTTGCGTAGTAATCTTCCAATCCTTTGCGAAATTTGATCTGGCTCGAAGTCATACCCGCATGCCCATCATCCTTCAAAGCAGCGGAGAGCACGTTGCCTCGATTATCGACAACGGCAACATCATTTACATTCATTCCTTCGACTGAATTACTTACCAGTGAACGAATGGAATCGACTGCTTCCAGGCCAAGGGTTTTGCCTCCGGTATCAATAAATACAGAAGCTGTAGGCTTCTTTTCATTGCCACTAAGCAACAGTTCATTTTCTGGAATCACAATCATCACCTTAGACGACCTCACGCCGTTAAGTTGATTAATCGTCCGAGAAAGCTCTCCCTGAATTGCTCTCACAAAATTGGTGTGCTGCACAAAACTACTGATGCCAAAACTTCCACTGTCGAAAATCTCGTATCCAACACCACCACCTGAAGGGATGCCTTCAGAAGCTAAGCGCATCCGCGCGCTGTAAACTTGATTGGATTCCACATAAATGGAAGAACCACCGTTACGAATTTCATATTCAATACCAAGAGAATCGATAGTTTTCGTAACGTCACTCATCTCCTTGGGGTCCATACCTCCATACAACAACTGCAGTTTCGGACGGCTCGCCCAAATCAACAAGGCTCCACAAACCACAAAGATTCCCACAGTTGCGATTAAAAGTGATACTTTCTGATTAGTACCCAGCTCTTTCCAGAGTCGCCCCATTTGATCCAACATCTCGCCCATATTTTTTATCCTTCTTGGAAATAATTATTCTTAGCAGTCGATTGTTTCAGTGAAATCCCTCTACACCTGCATCCTCATCACCTGCTGATAAGACTCCATCAATTTATTGCGAACCTCTACCATAAGATTAAAAGCCACGCTGGCTTCCTGCATCGCCACCATACTTTGATGAAGATTATCGACTTCTCCGGTCATCACCTTTTTTAGCTCCAATGCGGAATCTTTTCCCTTTGTATCGACCTCTTGAACTAATTCGCCGATGAGTTTGCCAAAGGTAACGCGTCCTGCCTCATCAACCTGCCCCCCGGGTTGGATACTAACGGGTTGGTCTGTAGTTCCAACCCGATCAATGTTTTGCAGGTTCTGAACCTGTCGGGCTCGAATCTGATCCATTTGGTTGGTGATCTGATTCGCTCCAAGTGAAGTGTAGGTGGATTCGATGCCTGAAATCATGATGAGTGGTAGTTAAAGTAATAAAAAAATAGTAAGAGAATGGATCAGTAATTGATAGTCAGAGCTTGTTTCGCCAAATTTCGGGCCGTCTTCATCACCGCAAGATTTGCCTCGTAACTTCGAGAAGAAGTGATCATGTCGACCATCTCCATCGCGGTATCAACGTTTGGTAATGCCAAAAATCCTTTTTCATCAGCGTGTGGATGATCCGGGTTATAGATTCGTTTAAAGTCAGAGGGATCATTAAAAACGCCACTCACTTGCACCCCTTTAAGGTCTGAAGCCGGATTGCTCGAATCAATGCTATTGGTTTTATTCAAAACAGATTCAAACGCGACCAACTGACGTCGGTAAGGCTCTCCTGTTGAGGTCCGGGTCGTATTGGCGTTTGCAATATTTTGGGCAATAACCTGCATGCGGAGTTTTTCCGCATTTAGCGCACCGGCTGTTAATTGAGCTCCTGGTAATATGTCCATAAAATCGGTTTTAGTTTAGTCTAATTTCGATTAGCTGCCAGAGACTCTACCGCTGATAGCCGTATTGATTTTCCCAAAAGATCGGCTCATGTATTTAGTGAGGAACTCGTATTCCAAAGCATTACGGTTCATTGAAAGCATCTCATTTTCGAGTTGCACATTGTTTCCATCCGGCCGTGTGGCGGGCGAGTCTTTGTCAACAGAAAGTTTGTGTTCAAAACTGGAAAGCCCCTTGGTATCACCACTTTTAAGCATTCCCTGCAATTGGTGTTCAAAACTTTTGTCGAGTTCGACCCGCTTGTAGCCCGGGGTTTCAATATTCGCGATGTTCGAAGCGATCGCCTGGTGTTTGAGTACTCCTTTATCCATCAACACCTGGGCCATCTGGTAGGCTTCTCTGTCGTATAGTGCTTCGATCATGCCGCGTAATAAGCATGTCATATGCCATACGAACAACAAATAACGTTAACCTCTGTTAATCAGACACTTAAAACGTTTTTTACACCCTATTTACACTTGCATTTTTCCTCACTAGGTAAAAATTGCTCATCAATTAATGGAAAACACCGAATTAGATTTGAACGAGCTCAAATTATGATGTAGGGAAATTCTTAAACCATTTGCATGTCCCAAAATAAAAAGCACATCACCAACAGCTGCCCAATCATTTTGGATTCGCATGGCTGCATTTTTGAGTTTCACGAGAACCTCATCGACATTCTTAGTATCCCAAAACATAGACTGATTGATCAGAACCTTGGAGATGTTCTGGAGCGGCTCTATCCAAACTGGGGGGAACGCTTTCAAACGCTTTTCAATTCAGGAAAAAGCCATTTCATCTTAGACGCTTCTTCTTCCGGGAATAAATCAACCACTTCTCCGCCCTTCCATTTAGAATTTCAACTTATCGAACAGGGAGATCGGGTTTTTATTACTCTTTCTAAGATCGAAACTTCCGGTGATTTATTCGATGGATCCATCAAGGATTTGCTGGACGATCCAACTCGAATCTCCCAGTTATTTCTCCGCCTTCAGCGGGCAGAATCGAGATTGGAGAGTTACATGCATCACTTTCCTGGAGTATTTTTTTATCAACGCTCCGATTTTTCCTTCCAATACATCTCTCCAAACTTTGAACGTTTGTTGGATTTTGAACCCAACCGACTCCTAAAAAGCGGGTCTCAGTTTCTTGGAATGATCTATGACCAAGACCGGGATTTTTTCGTTGATGAACTGCAAAAGCATTCCAGTGGGAAAAAATCTTTCACGCTGCAATACCGCATGCGAAAACCAAAGGATGATACGGTAATTTACCTGACTGACGTGCGTTCTCCCGTTTACTCTGCGTCGGGAATTCTTCTGGGATACGAGGGCGTTTGGCTCGACACAACTCGTCAAATCATTGCCGAACGAAAACTCACCAGTACCGCTTGGAAAGAAAACCTCGCGATGCTGACTGCAGGACTGGTCCACGACTTTAGTAATGTGATGGCAGGGATCTATGCGCTCAGTGAGTTGTATCATTCCACCATAAAGGAAGGTCACGACATGTATGAAGGCTTGGGCCAGATAAAAAAGAGCTCCATGGAAGCCCGAAAACTAGTCCGCCGTATTATTGATATCAATAGGGAGGAAGCAGGTCAGAAGAATTATCACGACCCCAAAAAGCTCATCTACGAACAACTCGATTTGTTGAAAATAATCTTTCCAAGAGGAACTCAAATCGAACTCGATCTCTGCGGGGACGAAATCCCCGTTTACATTGACGACGTCGAGTTTAGGCAAATTCTGCTGAACCTTGCAATGAACTCAAAGGATTCGTTGAAAAAGGAAGGATGCATTCACATCCAGACTCGCAAGATAGAAGGTGGCACGAAAATTTTTGAAAATACCCAAAAAGGAGCCCAATCTGTTCACAAACCCGGGATCCAAATCTCTTTCAAAGACAACGGAACAGGTATCCCTGAAGTTTACCGCGATCGTATTTTCAACTCGTTTTTTACAACGAAAGAGATTCATAAAGGATCAGGATTTGGGCTTTATAACATCCAACGAATGCTTCTCGCAGCAGACGGATTTATCGACTTTGAAACCGAAGAAAACAACGGCACTGTTTTCCATATTTTTCTGCCCGAAGCAGATTTCACGGAACAAACAGCCAAGAGCGAAGCGGGCCTCGAACTGGGATTCTTGCCCCCAGACCAACGTCCGCTGGTAGTGATCTACTGCAGTGAGGACGCATCTCAATTTGATTTGGTGTCCATGCTTCGCTCGAAAAACTGGGAAGTCATCGTATTTCAGGAATCCAAGAAATTGGAATCTTACCTCAAAGATACCCGGCGTTTCCCCAATTTGTGCCTCTTAATCGACGCCGAAATGGATAGTAAAGTACCATCCATCTGTAAGCTATTTAAGAAAATCCATCCCGATACCCTTTTTGCTCTTTATGCAATGGGTTGCAACCCCGATGAGATACCCGCAAGCCACACTGAAGACATGGCACTGATTTGCGATAGCACAGTGAATCCAAAGAAAACGGTAGAAAGCCTTGAGAAACTCATCCGTTCGCCGTTAACAATAGAATAGTTCCGAACAATTTACCGACCGGTCATATGTCCAACGACGAAACACCCATACTCATTGTTGATGATGAAGAAATAGTCCTTCTGGCGATTTCAGAATCACTCAAGCCCGAGGGATACACCATTGTCACCACGACAAAACCTCAGGAAGGAATAGAGCTACTCAAACAACAGGAGTTTGCTGTTATCATTTCCGATCATCACATGCCAGCAATGACAGGCTTGGAATTTTTCGCCGAAGCGAACAAAATCCAGCCGATGGCCAGCCGGATATTAATCACCGGAGTACTCACTCTCAAAGTGGTGGTAGATGCTATCAACAAAGGAGAAATTTTCCGTTTCATAGCAAAGCCCTGGATTCGAGAGGAACTACTTGCAACTGTTAAAAATGCCATTCATCGCTTCGAATTGATGGCTCAAAACCAGCGTTTGCAACTTCAGACACAGTCTACCAACACTGAGTTAATCAGGCGGAACAACGAACTGGAGCAAATCAATAGTAAGCTGACTTCTCAAATTCAAAAAGGGGAACTGAGTATTTCCCAAGCAGATACCAATTTGAAAAACGCATTGGAATTAACTCTGCGAGTGATCCACCAAATCGATGCAGATGTCGGTCGGGAAACCCAGCAGATCGTTACTGCCTGCGATGCCATGCTTAAAACAAACCGGGTACCGTCCGATATTGCTCCGACACTAAGAGTGGCTTCGTATCTGGCATCCATCGGGAAACTCAGTATTGAACGCTCCCGTCTCAAGGATTTTCAAGATAACGCAAAAGATCTCTCCCAGGAGGATTTAGAGTATTTCCAGAACATTCCGGTTTACTCTCAATTGCATGCCTCTCAGTTTGAATATTTCCCGGATCTCTCTCGCTCGGTTAGAGCCAGCCATGAAAGAATCGACGGAAGAGGATATCCAGATGGATTACAGGGCGATCAAATCCCTTCAGCAGCCAAATATCTGGCTGTAGCGGTTTTTTACGCCGAAAGTCAACTCTCTACCGATCGAACAATGGATCGAATTCGTCAGATGAGCGGGACTGCCTTTGATCCTTCAGTCGTATCTCTTTTCATTGAAGCGAATACCGCTCAACATCTGAGTAAGAAGTCCCAAATGATCCCCACAATGAGTTTAGTCCCAGGAATGGTGATCGGAGAAGACTTACGATACCCATCTGGAGCAGTACTTCTACCCAAAGGTTCTTCTCTCAGCAATGCGACGGTGAGTCTGTTACAGAATTCACGAAGATTAGGCTTTCAAGAAAACTCCCTTCTGATCTATCGTTAGAGCCGATACCGGTGGTCGACAGTTTTGAACCCGTCCGACCCGAAAATCCGGTGACTTCCTTCAAAATAAAGAGAAAGGCGTGCACCATCAGTCGCAAGACAGTACACGCCATATTCTATTGATTGTCTATTTCTCTAGTCGTCGCAAAAAAGATAATATTTCCCATAACTGATTTCCGAAAAATGGGTATCAGTCAGGGATGGGTCATGGAAATTTAATGCGCAACCCTCCCGGGTTGCAGCATTTTCAAAGGAGCCTTCTGCATATATTACTAATCAAAATGTCAATTTACTGACACCACAGTTATCGGACAAAACACCAAACCATCTTCCAAAAGTTCTTTTTTTACATTTCCTAAATCCAATTGATGCAGGTTTTACAAAGAGTTCATATTCATCCACTTTTGTTTAAAAGCTTTTTACAAAAGGCTCGCATTGAAGCCCTGAGTTCAATTCAATTCAGATCAAACTTGTCTGAGCATTAACTGGATGTCCTCAATCACTATCTGTAAAGATCACAACCTATCTAAATTTCAGATACTAACCGTTGCATTTTTATTTCAGTTGTATTCTCTGGATAACAAACACGCATGAACAAGGAAACAACATGGATTGGAGTGGACCTAGATGGGACACTTGCTTACCACAACAAATTCAGAGGGTCTGATTATATTGGGAAGCCTATCCCGATCATGCTATATCGCGTTCGAAAGTGGATCGAAAAAGGATATCGAGTCAAAATCGTAACGGCTCGGGCTTCGGTTCCGGAAGATATTCCTGTAGTAGAGGCCTGGTTGAAAAAACACGGATTGGGAGGACTGGAAGTCACCAACGAAAAAGACTACGACATGGTGGAACTTTGGGACGACCGTGCAGTAAGGGTCATGTGCAACACAGGAAATCCGGTTATTTATCCTTCAGTTTTAGGTCTTCCTCGAGCACCACTTGTTGAATTTGACGAAGTTTATTTAAAGAAAAACAAGTCCAAGCGAACCCCTGCCTACGTTAAAGGGGAAAAGCTTACACAGGAACAAAAACTAAACTGGTTCCAGCGGCTGTTTCGCAAAAAGAAAAAGGCGTAATTGATAGCCGGAACGAGTGTTACCCATTCTCGTTACCGCTATAACAACGCTCTCAATACTTCAACGAGATGATTGTAATCGAAGATATCGAGCAAGTCCCTTCCCTTGATATTCCAGTGCATCTCGCAATAGGGATGTTTGATGGGGTTCATATAGGACACCAAGCTGTCATTGAAGCCTGCCTCAACGCAGCAAAAAATGATGAAGGCATGGCATCCGTTCTCACTTTTTGGCCCCATCCCAGTAAGATACTACGACCCGAAGCAGCTGTTCCGCAGATAATGCCCTTGGAATCCAAACTTTGGACACTCGAACGCAAGGGTCTGGGTTCGAGTATAGTGCAGGGCTTCCACACGAAGTTTGCAGGGTTGGAAGCACACGAGTTCATCCCTTATCTCAAGCAGCATATACCGACTCTAAGAACCCTTTTTGTGGGTGAAAACTTCCGTTTTGGAAAAGGACGAAAAGGTGATGTAAAGGCTCTACAGCAATCCGCTATCGAGAAAGGGGTGCATGTAGTCAGCATGGAACACTGTAAATATGATGGAGAAATCGTAAGTTCGACAAGAATCCGACGGCTGCTCCAAGAAGATCGATTCAATGAAATCCGCTTTTTACTCGGACATCCCTACACTGTCATGGGAAAAACAGGCGTCGGCAGAAAAATCGGAAGAACGATCGGCTTCCCCACCCTCAATATTGATTGGTCTCCCGAACTCAAACCTCCCTATGGTGTCTACGCTGTTCGTTTGATCTGCCATGAAAAACGGGACTGCTCTCAAGACCCAATCAATGGAGTCGCAAATTATGGGATTCGTCCCACATATGATGTTGGTGATGAGCCAGTATTGGAAGTTCATCTTTTCAAATCCTTCGAATTAGATTATGGAGCCCAGGTTGCTGTCGAATTGGTAGAATTCATTCGTCCGGAACAAAAATTCGAAAGTCAGGAAGATTTGGTCCGGCAAATTGGGGCAGATGTGACCATTGCAAAAAAAATGCTGCGCCAGGAGGATTCATGAATCAGAAATCAAAAATACTCATTTTGGGCTGTGGGTATCTCGGAAGCCGAATCGCGAAGCAAGCACTGAAGTCAGGGTTTGCGGTCGATGTACTGACCCGGAACGAAGGGAAAATCCAGGAAATGAGGGCTCTGGGTGTGAGTGAAGCAGTTCAATCTGAACTTCAGTCCACAGAATGGCATACGCAACTGAATCCCTCTAGTTATCAGAGCATAGTGATTTCAATCGGTTCCTCAGAAAGTAGCCCCGAAGGCTATCAACTATCCTACATCGAGGGTCTGCAATCCACACTGAGCTGGTCTCGATCATTTTCCAATAAGCTGATCTATACGAGTAGCATTTCTGTCTATGGACAAGGCGACGGAAACTGGTTTGATGAAACAACAATACCCAATCCTATTGGTTGGCGGGGACAAACGATATTAAACTCAGAGAACCTCTTTGCCTCCCACCCTTCAGCCCAATCAACCATTCTGCGTTTAGGCGGAATATATGGTCCCGACCGCAATCGTTTTCTCAAAACAATCCTTCCAAAAAACCAAAAACCAGTAACCTCTAGAGATTATTACCTCAACCTCATTGAGGTAGACGATGCAGCTTCTGCTGTGATGAAAGCCATTACTTTTCCCGGTCCATTGGATCCAGTTTACAACCTTACCGACAGTCATCCCTTCAAGCGTGAGGAGTTGGATCAGTTTATGACAACGAATTATCCTCATTTGGCGATTGCTTCAACTCCTTCAAAGCATCGTTCATCTCCGGCCAATCGCAGAATCAATTCGCGTAGAATTCAAGAACATCTAAATTGGGAACCCACTCATTCTTCTGTATTTAGCGCTTTAGCTAAACTGGTCTAACATTTGCTCCGATAGCAAATAAACTTACGTATTGAATTGAAGCAGACCACTTTAGAAATACCTTTCCCATAATCCTGAAAATGCGCAAAAAAAATCATGCCTAAGAATATTGGATTTATATCAACTCGTTTTGCGGGAACTGATGGTGTTACACTAGAAAGCGCCAAATGGGCCGAAATCCTATGGGATGATCGTCATGTAAGTTTTTGGTATAGCGGCCAAGGGGACCGCGATCCCAGTATCAGCTATTGTGTGCCAGAAGCCTTTTTTGGACACCCTGAAAATGTGTGGATCAATCAGCGTATCTGGGGAGTAACTCGAAGAGATCGACATCTTTCCGAACGAATCTATGAATACGCGCAGTATCTCAAAAGTACGCTCTATGATTTTCGCGACAAATTCGATATCGATATCGTGATACCTCAAAACATCCTCGCCATTCCAATGCATGTTCCTCTCGGCATTGCCATGACAGAGTTTCTTGCAGAAACCCAAATCCCTGCAATCGCCCACCATCATGATTTCTATTGGGAACGCACCCGCTTTTCAGTGACCGCCATCAAAGACTACCTCGATATGGCCTTCCCCTGCGTCTTGCCCAACACCCGACACATGGTAATAAACCAGGCCGCTCAGGAGCAGCTCTCCCTTCGCAAAGGGGTCTCATCGATGCTGGTTCCCAACATATTTGACTTTGAAAATCCACCTCCCGGAGTTGACGATTATGCCGCAAATATTCGGGAGGAAATCGGGCTGAAGAAGGATGATATTTTCATCCTGCAACCCACTCGAATTGTTCCGCGGAAAGGAATCGAACACGCCATTAAATTGGTGGGAGCGCTGAACAATCCTAAATGCAAGCTAGTCATCTCCCACGAGGCAGGAGACGAGGGTCATGAATACAAAGACCAACTCATTGAGCTTGCCAAAGATGAAAAGGTCGAAGTTCTCTTTATTGATCACCTCATTGGTGAAGTACGTCAGACTGATATCGATGGGAACAAAAAATACACTCTTTGGGACCTTTACCCCCACGCCGATCTTGTCACCTACCCTAGTACCTACGAAGGATTTGGAAATGCGTTGCTGGAAGCGATTTACTTCAAAATCCCTGTCGTTATCAACCGCTACTCCATTTTCATTCAGGATATCGAACCAAAAGGCTTCAACCTTTGCGTAATGGACGGATTTGTGACCGAAGAAGTCGTCGAAAAAGTAAACAAAGTTCTCTTTAACAGTAGTGCCCGCAAGGCAATGGTCGATCACAACTATAAGATCGCCAAACGTCACTACTCCTACGCGCTGGTGCGAAGGCTTCTACGCACAACTATCAGCACTTTAACCGGAGTTTGATCATGATAAAACCAGTTTCCCGTTACGAAATCAATCGCATCAAACGCCGTCTAGTCTACCTCTACGGCGAAGAAACTTCCCAACGCCTGCTAGAGCGTTTCATCCAACTCATTGGGCGCTACGGTGTTGGTCTTAACCCGGAACCTTTGCTGACCAGATGGACTCAGAAGGATGCTGTCCTTATTACCTACGGCGACAGCATTAAAGACAAAGGGATGACACCCCTCCAGTCCCTCAAAAAGTTTTCTGACCGCCATCTAAAAAAGAGATTCAGCTCCATTCACATTCTTCCCTTCTACCCCTGGTCCTCTGATGATGGGTTTTCTGTCATCGATTACAGGGAAGTAGATGAAGACCTCGGAGACTGGGATGACGTAGAAGCACTAGGGCAAAACTTCGAGTTGATGTTCGATCTCGTACTCAACCACTGTTCCGCTCGCAGTGAATGGTTCCAACATTTCATTGAAGGCATTCAACCAGCTCGGCATTACTTCCTTCAAATGGATCCAGAAACGGACCTTTCTGAAGTTGTAAGACCCCGCACGAGTCCCTTACTCACTCCCGTTAAAACACGAGATGGAGAAGCTCATGTATGGACCACTTTTAGTGCAGATCAAGTCGACCTCAATTGGCAAAACCCAGATCTCCTTTTCGAATTCCTCGACATTCTTTTCCTCTACCTATCAAAAGGAGTGCACTTTTTGAGGCTGGACGCCGTTGCCTTCGCCTGGAAGGAAATAGGAACCAACTGTCTTCACCTACCTCAAACCCATGAGATAGTGAAGCTACTGAGGGACATTCTCGAAATTGTCGCACCCAGAGCTGTGATAATAACTGAAACCAACGTTCCTCAACCCGAAAATCTCAGCTACATGGCTGACGGGGACGAAGCCCATATGGTGTATCAGTTTAGCCTTCCTCCCCTGCTACTTCATGGTCTCATGTTTGGAGATTCGAGTTTCCTGACGAACTGGGCAAAACGAATACCAAAACTTCCCAGTGGATGCACGTTCTTTAACTTCGCAGCCAGTCACGATGGTATCGGAGTCCGCCCAATCGAGGGCATACTCGACGACAAAGAAAGGGACAAAATGATCGCCCGAGTAGAAGAAAAAGGCGGCAAAATTTCGTGGAAATCAAACTCTGATGGAAGCAAGAGTCCCTACGAAATGAATGTCACTTACTACTCTGCTCTCTCCGACAAAAACGTCGATTTAGGAGTCGCTCGTTTTCTTTGTTCACAATCGGTAGTCATGGCGATGAAAGGCATCCCCGGCATCTACATTCATAGCCTATTAGGGACTCAAAACGATATCGATTACATGAAAGAAACGGGAGAGAATCGATCCATCAACCGAAAAAAATGGGATCGGGATGCGTTGACCAAAAACCTCACTGATAGCAACTGTCATCAGCAGAAGGTATTCCAAAAAATGCTGGCAATGCTAAGGATTCGATCTCTTAACACCGCGTTTCATCCCGATGCGAAACAGAAAATCCATGACTTGGGCTCCGACCTTTTTGCGATCGAACGAGAATCCTCGGACGGTTTTGAAAAAGTCCTTTGCTTGCACAACTTCACCGACAAAACCATAAAAGTGGAACAGATTGCCCCGGTGGAATCAGAATTTCATTTTGAAACGACCCCGACTGATATTCTCACCAGCCAAATGATTCGCAAAAAATCTGCAGGATTTACGCTGAAGCCTTATCAGTTTCTATGGCTCACAAAAACGATTTAGAAAGTGCCTTCGACTGCCCTGGCAGCAATTAGTTGCTACGGGCAGTCTTCTTTTCAGTTGCAGGAGCATGTCACGCCCGTTTTGATTGCGTTCTATGAGTAAAGCCTTGGAAGAGGGAACAGACCTTAGTCTTGATTTTAAAAAACTGCGAAAAATCGCTAGTGGTGACGCTGACGTGATACCAGCAGTCGCACAGGATGTCGACACCGGCGAGGTTCTGATCATTGGATACGTCAATGAATTGGCACTTAAGACTGCCCTGGAAGAGAAAAAAGCGACATTTTGGAGCACTTCTCGAAACGAACTGTGGATCAAAGGAAAAACCTCGGGAGATTTTTTGGAATTACATGAAACCCGAGTCAATTGTGAGCAAAATTCAATTTTGTATCGGGTCAGCCTTAAAGGAAAAGGTTCCTGCCACACCAAGGATGAAAACGGTGTCGCTCGACACGGTTGCTACTATCGAAAACTCACCGACGATCTTTCCCTCGAGTTTCTCTAACGACCGATCATCCTTCGAGTTCTTGAATTTCCATTTTTAGGCGTTAAAGCCCATTAGTGTTTAAAAGACTTCAAACTGAAACAGATCTCATGCTACGATAGATGAGGTGTAGCAACCGATGCTTGTCTGAAAGATCCTGAGCCTGTCGAAGGGCATCGGATTTATACGCATATTGAATCAAACGCTAATTGGTATTAGCATAAAAAGGGCTCTTCAAGTAGCCCTTTTTTTCTAACCTCATCCTACCGAGGATTTTAAAACGTTCAATTTTACCGTAAAAAAAGCAGTAAAAGCCCATTAATGGGTTCGTTTACGATTGAAAAATACAACAATTAGCATCATTATCCGAAAGCAGTGAAGCTTAGGAGACTCCAAAAACAAACTGTATTTTTAGCACTCGCATCAATTGCGTCAGTGCAAATCTTTGCGGACACACGGACCTCCACAATGAGCTTCCCTGCTCAAACAAATCAATTTGAGACTGTAACAGAAACAGATCGTGGCCACTGGTCTGAATCTTTAGCCACAACCAATGGTGATTTGGCGGTTGAAAACACCCAGAAAAACGGGAACTCCTTGGTTTTGTCATCGAACTGGAACCGTGCCAGCGCATCAATTAAAACGGTTGATGATTTACTAGCCTCCCCATATCGGAAAGCCGATACGCTGCAATTGTCTGGCAACTACGACGTTCCTATTTCCGAATCTTGGTCTGGTTATGCGGGCGGTGGATTCAACATCGCTACGGGCAGTTCTGCATCCATCAGTGATGGATATAGCCTTATTGCCTCCGCAGGAGCGAGTTACGCAGTCAACCCAAGACTCAAATTCTCGATCGGCCTTTTGACCAACAACAATTTTTTCAATTCCTTGCAGGCTATGCCGATGATTGGTCTCGATTGGGATATCACCGACCGCCTGAAGTTACGCACTCTCAATGGAGCGTTTCTTTCTTATGACCTCGGAAAATCGACTGAAATCGATGTCAGTCTTCAATATTTAGATCAAACGTTTACCGTAGAAAACCTTCAAGGGACTGTATTCATGAGAATGGATAGTCCAGTATTAGTGGAAGAGTCCTCCATCGTGGGAACTCTCGGGGTCCGTCACTACTGGAAGGACGTTTTCAGTATCCGTGCTTTTGCAGAAATTGCAGGAAAACGAGAGATCCAAACCCCGACACCATCAGAAGGAATTGATATCGTAGAAATGCCCGAATCCGACGATCAAAGAATATCATTTGGCGTCGAAGGTGGCATCCGATTCTAAAAGAACTCAAGCTGGGATACCGAAAACCTGTTTTTTCTTCACTCAAATAATACAAAGAAGGAAATTCGGCTTGATATGAAGATCAGCATGGGTTTACTACACTATTAGAAAACATCATGGAAAAACAGGAAGACAAAAAATTGGTTGGTAAAATCGCAAATGTGATTGATATCGTTCTTGCCCTCATATTCTTCACAATTATGGCGTTTGTGCTTCGGCCATTTGTTCCCTTCCAAGGCGAAGGAGTCGTAGAACTCTGGGCCGCAATAACAGCCCTTCCGATGACAGGAGTTTTCTGGCTTCTGATTCAAATGTTCCGAGTAACGTTAGTGGATCAACTTCGAGCGAAGAGTGCCGAATAGCACGTCCCCCAGTCAGCAACAAACGCTAAGAACTTTCATTTCAAGCCCTCGATTGTGAGGGCTTTTTTGTGCACTGATTGATGGATTCACGACCTCATTGCAGGGTTGAATCCTTTACAGTCGTTATTCCAGCATTCGACAACCGCCCCCCCCTATCATGCCAACGAGCGTCTATTAAACATCATTCAAAAAAGAACGGTCTAGCATGATTAGATCCTACCACAAATGACTCAATTGGAAGGGATCGACGGCCTCCCTCCTTAGGAGGACAGGCAGGCAATGCGATTGTCGGTTGAATGTAACTAAAAACGAGGTGTTTATCGTCCTTTAAACGCATTCTGTACGACATCAACTTACTTGGCCATGAAGTCCCGTTGATCCCTAAAAATACGCTGCATTTACGCTTGGCAAAATATTCTCAATATGAGTCTTCAGTCAGTTTAACCTTTCCACGAAAAATCCAATAAATACTCGCCGTGTAAGCCAGGACGATGGGCACTCCGATAATAGCAATGGTCAGCATGATATGAAGCGTTTTATCGGTGGAGGAACCATTATATATCGTCAGGCTATGCTCTGGGTTCGGAAGCGAATAGATCATATTCGGGAACATACCCAATCCAAAAAGCGACATGAGCATCAGCATACTCATACAAGAGCTCAAAAATGCGAAAAAATCCTTCCCTTTCGCAATCTCCCTCGGAATGTTCGCGATTGCCAAAACCAAGACAATGGCGAAGACGAACAGAACAGGTGATTGTCTAAACACATCCGTGATGTGTGGGATGTATAACAAAGTCGCAAGGGTCACGATCGAAAAGCATAGGATAAACCCAATGATGGCAGGATTAATCCATCCCCGCACTTGTTTTTGCAAATCCCCTTCCGTCTTCATCGCTAAGTAGATTGTCGCGTGCATCATGAACAGGGAGACCGTAGTCACCCCCATTAACAATGCGTAGGGATGTAGCAACCCAATGAAAGTGCCCGCAAATTCGAAATCATTGTCGAGCGGAACCCCCCAAGCGATATTGCCCATCGCAACCCCGATGAGAAAGGAGGCAACCCCACTGCTCGTAGCAAAACTAATATCCCACATTTTACGCCACCAGGCCCATGGCTCTTTACTTCGAAATTCGATCGCGATGGCTCGGAATATCAGCGCAAAAACAAGTAAAATGAAGGCCATATAGAACCCAGAAAACGCTGTCGCATACACTTCGGGAAACGCTGCGAACAAAGCTCCTCCTCCTGTTACGAGCCATACTTCATTGCCATCCCATACAGGTCCGATCGCATTATAAAAAATGCGCCTATCGTGGTCAGTTTTTGCGAATAGATTGAGTATCCCGACCCCCAAATCAAATCCATCCAGAATCGCATATCCAGAAAGCAGCACTCCCACTATAATAAACCAAATTGTGTTTAAATCCATAGTCCTTTCCTCCTCATGCTTCAGCAACAGCTCCATCGTGAATACTTAGATCACCTGGCCCATGTTGAATCTTCTTATTCAGCAGATAAATAAACAGGATGAATAGCAGAAGATAAATCAGGGTAAATCCGATGAGCGAGGTCATCACTTGATTTGCTGACACTACTTTGGAAAGTCCATCTGAAGTTTTCAAATACCCCCATACAATCCATGGCTGCCTCCCCATCTCCGCAGTAAACCACCCTACTTGGTTTGCTACTTGAGGCAATAAAACCGAAAACACCGCAATACGCAGATACCAGCGAGACAAAACATTTTTGTCATCGAACAATTTTCCTTTTGGGACCAATGCCAATCCCCAAAATGAGAGCAGTATCAGTAACATCCCAATGGCTACCATCAGATGAAAAAGCTGAAACACCGGTTGAATAACCGGCCGTAAATCCTCTGGGATATCATTGAGTCCCACCACCTCATAGCTTGCATCTCCGGCTATCATCCAACTCAACATACCCGGTAATTCAGGTCCATGGGTTGTCTTGTTCTCCTCATCCACCCAACCAAATAATTTCAAAGGCGCATTGCTCTGAGTTTCCCAAATACCCTCCATAGCGGCAAGCTTGGAAGGTTGATGGTTAGCCACAACGATCGCAGAACTATGGCCGCTAATTAAAGCCAGAACCGAAGCGATTGCAGCCATCAATAGAGCTATTTTCATTGTCCTGATCGAGCTCTCCCGATGTCGGTTTTTCAAAAGATAGTAGGCGCTCACACTGATAACGAGAAAAGCTCCGCTCAGCCATGCACCTATGATCGTATGGGACAACCGTTCCACAGTCGATGGATTGAATACAACCGCCCAAAAATCATCAATGACCATGCGGGCATTACCCCAATCTGATAACTGGAAAAGATGCGAAGCCTCGGCAGGGACTCCATTGATCTCTAGATGGGAGCCAGCAGGCGTTTGTTGCCAGGAATTGGCAACAATGATCCAAAGCGCTGAAAAATGGGCGCCCAATGCAACCATACAGGTCGAAAAGAAGTGCATCTTCTTTCCAACTTTATCCCACCCAAACAAAAGAATCGCCAAAAAACCAGATTCGAGGAAAAAGGCAAAAATCCCCTCTGCTGCCAAAGCACTTCCAAAAATGTCTCCAACAAACCGCGAATAAGTCGACCAGTTCGTCCCAAACTCAAACTCCATTACGATTCCAGTCGAAACGCCAATCGCAAAAGTAAGTCCAAATATCTTCACCCAAAACCGCACGATTCGATAGTAAATCTCCGATCCAGTCTTGAGGTACAAAGCCTCTGCAATGACCAAGAACAAACCTAACCCGATGCTCAACGGCGGGTAAAGGTAATGAAATGCAATCGTGAAGGCGAATTGGATTCGCGCAAGAATTTCTACTTCCATGAAGACTCCTAATAATAATTAAAGGGAGATCCTATTCAGGAACGGAAATTCTGCAGCAAGAAACTTTTATAAAAGCTTCTCTTATCACCTCCATTAGAATAACTTAACCGTGTAGCATTGTCACATAAATCTCTTAGCCCAGCATGCTAAAGCAAGTCTCATTGATCCTGTGCCACAGAGCAGCACGGCCTCATTCAAACCACTACTTAGCCCTAATCTGTAATCCCTCGTGGTGCATTATCCGGTATTGCCTGGGAGTGTTTTGATACACTGCCTTAAATTGATGATGAAAATGGCTGAGTGTATCATAGCCACACTCCAAAGCGATGTCAGTGATACTCAATGTGCTGGTTTGAAGTAATACCGAGGCGTAATGCATACGAGTGGTGTTCAACCAATCGCTTGGTCGCATACCAGAGTGCTTCCGCAAAACTCTCGAAACATGTTCTGCAGATTTGCCGCATAGTTCGACCAGCCGAGGAAGCCCCGACTGCAGATTCACGGGTTCTCGCATCAAGTAGAGCGCGTTTCGTAGCCACGTCGGCATCGAATAGTCAATAGGCGCAACCTCACCAGCCTGTAGAAAACGCATCAACGAACAAAGAAACCACTCCGCGTCCAATGCCCGTCGACTTCCTGTTATCAGCTCCGTTAAAAATGCCCCAATGGTGGCTGTTTGCATTGCTGAAAGATCAAGCTTTGATGGTTTTCCTGTATTGGATCTCCAGAACGATTCAGGAAAAGAACCAAAGTGCCGTCCCATGAAACTCTCTACTACCTCAGATTCGATAGCGATATTCACGAACTGGAACTGCTTCTTCCTTCCACTAAATTCAAATCCGTGGACATGGTGAGGCTCAACAAAATGAAAAGAACCCGCGTTCAATCGCTCTCTACCCGTGGAAAAAGATGCCAGCCTGTGCCACTTTCCACCCAAAAACACTCGTAAAAATCGTGAGAATGTAGTGCCCCACGCATCCCGAGTCGGCCGATTGATACGAGCCAAGTGCAGCTTTTCATTTCCACTCACGATGGATGACCAATACACTTTTGGAAATATTTCCATAAATATCATCATAGAACATATTTCTAGCGGTTATAAACAAGTATATTTCAATTTATTATAGTATCATTAATCGAGAAAGTTTTATTAAACGCTATCAAAAATTGTTGGGATGAACACACTTTCAGAAACCTCGCTTGAAGTCGCACTGGCCAACGCAAACACAGCGGCGACTTCGCTCACTTACGCTCGTAATTTCACAGAACATTACCTTCAAAACGAAACGATGGAACCTTCACTCAGGGAGGCCGAATTGCTTGGGTTTCAATTTCCCTTTGTACTCCAACCTATTCAGGCTGGAGATCATTTTGCAGGAAGAATCAGTTATGGCTTGGTAGGTGTCAGTCCCCAACCGTGCGGATTGGGGTATTATTGCGCATTTGACGCCTTACGGCTGTGGCTGGAAAAAGGCAATGGCGATGCGAAACAACGCACAACGGCTCAGTGGCTGATCGATACCTGGAAAGGCCGCACCACTCAAAAAAAAGTGAGAGATGCTTACCCTGAGCTCATAAGCGAAACACTCCCAAGTGACAATTGGACTGAAGACAGTGGTGTAGCTTTTCCTCTATACAGAATGGGGGGATCAATATTGGACTACACCAAACTGGTGAAACTAGGACTGGATGGCCTCGCTTACTCTATCATCAAGATGGAAGAAGGGCCTCTATCGCAAGCATTACTCAAATCGTTACAGGTTTTGAGGAATTCCATCCAGCACTATGCAGAAAATACGGAGGATGAAAGTATCCGAGAAACACTGCTAGCCATCCAGCACGAAGCGCCAAAAACCTTCCGTCAAGCGATGCAACTATTCTGGATCTATGCGTTGCATGCAGGCACTTGGAACTACGGACGCCTGGATGTCGCAATGGGACCGCTACTCGCAAGAGACCTGGACTCTGGCCAATTGACCGAAGAATCCGCCCTGGACTTAATGGCCTCGAGTTGGCGGCTAATGCATGCTTACAACAACCAATATGATAATCGCATCGTTGTTGGAGGAATCGGAAGGAATAACCCAAATGCCGCTGACCGTTTCGCGCTCCTGGCAATTGAGACCACTCGGCGCTTGCGACTCAATCAACCACAGTTATCGATGCGCTTCCACAAGGATCAAAACCCATTATTGTGGGATCGAGCAATCGAGGCTATCGGAGAAGGTTGCACCTTTCCGATGCTCTACAATGACGATGTGAATGTTCCTGCAGCGGCCAAAGCTTTCAAAGTTCCAATCAAGATAGCAGAGCAATATACCCCCTATGGCTGCGGGGAATACATCCTTAGTCACTACAGTTTTGGAACCCCTAATGGGGTGATCAACCTAACCAAAGCTCTTGAAGTTGCACTGCACAGCGGCGTTGATCCGGTCAGTACAAGACATGTTCTAAAACTACGGAATCCGGATGAATTGTATACCTTTGATGATCTATGGGATTCCTATCGCCAAGTTGTAGAACACCATATTAACGCCCTCGCTAAACAACAACGATTGGAATACACAGTAATGGCCCAAGAGGTTCCCTGTTTATTTTTTACGCTGCTAACATCTGACTGTATCCAACGCAATCGATCCATATTTGACGGAGGGATCCGCTATTTAGGAGGAACCTTGGAGACCTACGGAAATACCAATGCGGCAGGGACAGCCTTTTTGCAATTAAAGAGCTGGTCTACGATAAACAAGAATTCTCCCTGTCTGAAATCGTTGCGTCATTGGATCAGAATTTCGAATCCAAAACTGGCCGCAATATCCGCAAACAAATGCAGAGTATTGCCAAATATGGAAACGACGAAGCAATTGTCGACCAAATGGTGCAACAAGTTCACAACCATGTATGCAACTACACCCGAAATCGGGCATCAGAAGTAGGGCTGGCAAATTACCTGGTAGTGATCATCAACAACTGGGCCAATACTCTGTTGGGATGGAAGACGAGTGCCAGTGCAGATGGCCGTCAATACGCCCAACCCCTTGCCAATGCAAACAATCCTTCGCCAGGATCAGATATTTCCGGGTCCAACGGCATTTCTCAATAGTTTACTTTCGATTGGATCCTTCCATTCACGCAGGCGCAGTTCAAAATATGAAGTTTTCCAAACAGTGGTTTGGGGGAGGCGCTCAGACCCAAATTACAGGCGCTGCTCCGCACTTTATTTTGAGAATGGCGGAACTCAGGCCATGATAACAGTGGTTTCAAAAGACGACCTGGAGGCCAGCCATACGGGAACCGGAAAAATGGGGGCACTTAATGGTCCGAGGTGGGCGGTTTCAGCATTCGATTCGTGGAAACTCCCCAAAGAGGCTCAGCTGGAAATCATTGGAAGGACACTTCATTAATATGATTGAGGAAACAAAACAGTCTGTCACTGCCACAGGACCTACGGGGCATTGTCTTCGACATCCAACGAGCATCGCTACAGGATGGGCCGGGCTTACGCACCACTGTTTTTCTCAAGGGTTGCCCCTTACGATGTGAGTGGTGCCACAATCCCGAGTCCTGGAAAACAGGAGCCTCAATTAGGCAGGGATGAAAGCAGTACGGATCTCTCATGACCGTAACCCAAGTCATGAAAATAGTAAAAGCGGACATCGCCTACTATGAAAACTCGGGCGGAGGATTGACTCTTCCGGAGGGGAGCCGACTCAACAGTTTGATTTCTGTTTAGCACTACTCCAAGCAGCCAAATCCGCAGATCTTCACACTTGCCTCGATACCAGCGGATATCTGGAACAAGAAAAATTGGAAAGACTGCTCCCTTGGGTTGATCTATTTCATTTGATCTCAAAGCGACTGAGAGTCCCAACACTTTGAACAGATCGGTGTGGGGCAAAAACTAATTCTGAGCAATCTCCACTGGATCTGCGAAATGGGAAAAACCGTCATCCTGCGTTGTCCGATGATTCCCGACATCAATGACAGCTCAGAACATTTCAGTGCAATAGCAGAACTTCTCGATACCCCACCCCCAAATCCTACAGGTGGAATTCCTACCTTATCACTCAATTGGAATATCAAATTCAAAAACCTTGGTATGCAAACTTCCCCATTCAAAGCATTCAATGAGCCTACCGATAAGGAAAAAGAAAAATGGATGCAACATCTCACTCGATTCGGCCCACAACGAGTAAAAGTGAATTAGGATTCTAAAGGAACATACCTTCGACTGTTCGACTACTTACAGAACTCAACGACTTTTTGATATGACATATTGCCGCCGAAAAGATCGAGGGCAGAGCCGATTGTGACATCAATTTTTTCCGTTGCCCCGCGATTCTAGTTTTTCGAGATCTTCAAAGCAACGGACACCGCCGGCATAGACACACGGAATACTGGAATGAGCTGCCAACAGTTCGATGAGTTGTTCATCCATGCCCTGCTGTTTACCTTCCACATCGACACCATGAATTAAGAACTCGCTACAATACTCCGCCAGCTGCTGGAGCGATTGAGCATCTACCGCAATTTCAGTAAAGCATTGCCAACGATCGGTAACAACATAGTAGACACCCGTCTTTCTGACGGCAACTGAGGTCTAGCACTAGATGTTCTTTTCCGATTGCAGCAAGAAGCTTCGCAAGTCTGGATTCACTGATTTTTCCGTTTTCAAAAATGTAGGAAGTTACAATAACTTGGGCTGCACCAGCCTCGAGCCAATCTGCAGCATTTTCGGCGGTAATGCCACCGCCAACCTGCAAGCCTCCGGGCCACGCCGATAGCGCTTCTTTGGCCGCAGCTTCGTTGTTTGGACCAAGTTTGATAACATGCCCCCCAACAAGCTCATCCTTTCGGTAGCGCTCAGCATACCACGCAGGCGTTTTTTCGGAGACAAAGTTAGTTTCAGGATCGGTGTCGTCACTTAGAGTGCCACCAACAATCTGTTTCACTTTGCCATTATGTAGGTCAATGCAGGGTCTGAACTTCATATGCTTTTCACCTTTTATACAAAGCTTATAAAAAAAACCCAATCTCAATCCAAATCCCAATTACAAGTTTCGATTCCCCGAAAATAGAAGCCGTTATTCCGATCAACAGACGACAAGTCGTGGTGTATTTTTGGTTTTCGACGACCTCCTCAATACTCTAGGGCTACCTATCTTCAGGTGCGTCCTAAGCTCTTTTCTTCCCCAGTAATCGGATTCGAACTTGAACACCAGTCCTCCTCACAAACCAGTCCCAATCGTAAGAGCTTAGCTCTCAAAGCCCGCTTCGTTGCACAGTTAGTTAAACCTAAAGGCAAACGAACCTCTCCCCCAAAAAGATCCCCAAAAATCGAGAATTTGGTGTTTCCAATCGCCAAAGGTCTTATTGATCGTTTCCGGCGGTATTCAAAGCGACTAGATAATCCTCATTCTCATACTCCAAGCCGCTTTCTTTTTCGAAGCGACCGTTCTCATCATTGTTTTAATCAACCGAGTTTTCTGCGTCATTTTTTTCATAATTTTGTCTTTATTCAAAACTTACTTCATCAATTCAAAATACGTAATTTGAGTATCGGTGCATTCGTTTTTTTACACAGGATCTAAGGTCAATAACCCAGACCTTTTACAAATAATTATGCTTACCACCATAATTTCTCAAAATTTTCAGAATTCATGCGTGAATCCTCACTATATCAAAAATTCGATGCATTCATTTGAAAACAATGGGCCTCGCAACAACACATTCTCGGTTGCCTCTCCACAATCTAAGTAAATTCACCTCAGGCGAACCGTTCTCTGTATCTCAACCTCTCCATACCCATTACCCATTCGTTCCAATTCCCTAAATTGATAGTTTGTTTCTATCCGCAAATTCAGTTTCCATTGTTAGATCAAAACGGCACTATTGCTATAAATCTTACAATACCATCCTTTGGTTTTGATTGCTTCTTTTTGTGAACACCCACGTTCCAGTTTATTTTTCCCAATCAGCGTCTGACATTGAAGTTGATATCGGACGAATCATGAAACTCCTGGGGTACAACGACTCCAACCGGGACCCCGCTATCGAAAGCATTGTCAGCGACTGTATCAAAGAGGCATCAAACTACTTCGAGCCAAAGTCAGGAATGGTGATTTACCCCCATTTGCAAGAACCAGAAGCGATAGATCGCCTCCATTTTGAAGGAATTACCATTCATACTAAACGCATCGTAACGGGGCAATTGAAGCGAGCCTCTCACTTTGCCCTCTACATGTGCACCATCGGGAACAAACTCGAAACCATATCAAAAGAAACCATGTCCCGTGGAGATGCATTGCAGGCATACATCTTTGACCTCATCGGCTCAGAAGCTGCCGATAGTATCGCAGATCATTTGCATCAACAGATCAGAAAGCTTGCACAATCCCAGACACTTTCCACGACCAACCGTTTTAGTCCCGGCTACTGTGAATGGGACGTCGCAGAACAACACCAACTCTTTTCGCTACTCCCCGAACAATTTTGCGATGTCAGACTATCGGATAGCGCTCTCATGCATCCGGTAAAGTCCACGAATGGCATCATAGGAATCGGAGCTAAAGTCAAGGAATCCTCCTACTCTTGTTCTCTATGCACCCAAACCGAATGCACGTTCCGCGACATCCATAACGCAAAAAAGTAACACCAGTTTCAACTCATCAAAAACTGGTTTTCGAACGAAGGTGAAGAGCGATCGTTAATTAAAAAAATGAGTCAGAAAATTCAACCGACATATCGTTGAGTTGCTTGTCACTTCTGAGTTTTACAATGCTTCAACTCACTCATCATTGAAGCGATGACCTCCGGCAAAAGTAACCTTTCTGCTTTCCCATCAGCCCATTTCTTGAGAAATAGTAAGGAATTCAAAGTTTGAAACTTAAGTATTCGATAAAAGAACGATCCATATACTACCGCTTTTTATTACGATATAACAATATCTTCCCTCTACTTCTACTTAATAAACATTCTTTGTCACTCTTAATCACCTTCAATATTCATCTATTCGCATCTCATAAATGGGCCCGATTAATACCGATTAGCGTTTAATTCAATACGTGGATAATCCGATACGAGCATCGGATACTACTGTTCATCACCTGTATCTCATGCTTGTTCCTAACCGTGAGCTTGTCGAACGGCATGAGATCTGTTTCAGTTTGAGGTCTTTTAAACGGTAATTGGAATGAGGGTTGAATAAACAATAAATCCAGAGCAGTCACACAGACTCAAGCAGGATGGATTTAGTTTCGTTTGCATGTATTCCAGCTTGCACACCCCGTTCAGCCGAAGCCCGTGAAAAACTCCAACAATCCGCGGATTCAACAACCTTAACCCTTGGTAGTAGTGAAAGGATTCGAAACGCAAATCAGTGTTACACTACCCCTGAAGTTGTGAGCTCCGAAATGAAGGACTCTACCAACTCAGATCCAACGATCCATTTTCCACTGAGTTTGCTGATCCTTATCGAGAAAAGTCCACACCACGATCCGACTGGTTTTGTTCCCCTGCCCCATCTCAACGATTTTTGACTCCGCGACTTTTGCCTTCTTCAACACCATCTCGATGCGATCCAGATTTGATTGCTTGGAGACTAAACTCGAAAACCAGAAACAAGAGCTCGAGAATTTCCGGCTCTGCAGAATCATATCGCTCACAAATCGAATCTCTCCCCCTTCACAACAGAGTTCACTCGCTTGTCCACCAAAATTCAGTACTGCTTTTTGCAACTTCCTACCTTTGTGACCTTTCAGGTTTTTCACTTTTCGCATGCTTCCCGCTTGGGCATCCGCCATAGACGCATGAAAAGGAGGATTACAAATACTCAGATCAAAGCGTTCCTTCTCCTGAACGATGCCATTAAAATAATCTTGGCTATTGTTCTGGTGTCTTAGCACGACCTTGCTCGCCAACTTTGAGTTTTCGGTAACGATACGACTCGCAGATTCAATCGAAACTGCATCGGAATCGCTTCCAACAAACGACCAACCATACTCAGAATTCCCGATGACTGGGTAAATACAACTTGCACCGACACCTATATCCAAACATCGAATGCGTTCACCCTTGGGAACGGCACCTTCGTTAACCGAAGCCAAAACATCTGCAATGTGATGAATGTAGTCAGCACGACCTGGAATAGGTGGACAGAGATAACCAGCTGGCACGTTCCAATTCGAAATTTGATAGAAGTGTTTAAGCAAAGCTTTATTGAGGGATTTTACTGCTTCCGGATCCGAAAAATCGATGGAATCATCCCCATATTTATTAGGCCTTACGAATTCTCCTAATTCAGGGTAACTCGATGATAACACCGCAAAATCATATCGCTCCCGATGCTTATTGCGTGGGTGGATATTGGATTTTTCCTTGGGGTGCTTTTTCTTAGGTTGCTGCATAATAGATGTTCCCACAAATCACGGGAAAACGGAAACTAGTCAACTGTCAGCGCAACTGCAATAGCAAGCATTTGTCAGACAAATTTAACCTTTCAAGCAAAAGTAGCTAGATACTGCGCAATCAGTTCAGGACAGCAGCAAAGTCAAAAAGACACTACTTCGCCTTTCGCTTTTTCTGGCGTTCGGTAAAAAGATAAAATCCTTCTACTTTTTCCCGTGCCCATGGAGTCTTACGAAGAAACTTGAGGCTCGATTTAACGGAAGGATTTTCTTTAAAACATCGAACATTGATGTTTTTACCCAATTCATCCCAGCCATAGTGATCCACCAGACTGTTTATAATAGTTTCGAGTGTGATCCCATGAAGAGGGTTTTTGTTCTGAGTTTCAGACATAAAATAGTTTAAAATTGTGATTTAAACTCGTTAAACTCCTGACGTAATTGTTCAAGTTCATTTTCCAATTGCATAACCTTCTTCCGCAAGCCCGGCAATGTGTCCTGGGACGACTGAAGCGTCCCCTGACCGGAGGACACTTGCACAGCCTCACTATCCGCAGACAAAGGGCACAACAAATGAGCATAGCGACACTCCTTACTTCCATGTTGAATAGGAAGCGCCTTCACAAGTTGCTCCGGTTCAATATCCCGGGCCATTATCCGCTGCAACGTATCGCGCACTTGATCAACATCCCGGAAAAGGTAAAGCCGTTCAGTCCGCTGTCGAAGCTGACCCACTGTCTGCGGCCCCCGTAGCATCAACACTGTCAGCACAGCGATCTCAGGAAGTTGCAATTCCCACTGCTCGACTAAACGGTGTTGAAATTTTGCCACCCTGGCACCAGCCTGATCCACCCGATAGACTAACTTACGATCGCGAAGCATCATCAATGCCTCCTCCACTTCGGTCTCATCCAACTCAGTAACTGGGTCACGGCTCGTACTCTGGTTGCAACCTAAAACCAATGAGTTAAGGCTCAATGGGTATTGATCGGGAGTGGTGAGCGCTTTTTCCATCAGAACACCCATCACTCGGATTTCCTCAAAAGCCCAGTCTCTCTCAGTGTGCGCTTCAGACATCGTATCCATATCAACATTTTGGCTCCAGAGCGGACAGATGCAAGCTTGCCGCGATCAAGATCGCAAAAATCCAATACCAAGCATTCTATTTCATCTCATACGAAGTTGCGTTTAAAACACGACGATTATTGGACTTCATCAGATGCGAGCATCTGATACTAGCTCTACTTTCGTAGTATGCGATGCTTGCATCGCATTAAAGCAGGTTTGGTGTCGTTTTAACGCTCAATGGTGTTATATTCGAAATAATCCAATGCTGCGGGCGATCTCTATCGAAAACGATCGAACAGTTAAAAACGAAAGCGCCTGCGACCCATTACTGATTGCAAGCGAGAGTCGAGTTGCCCTATAATAATAGAAGTCCAACAGTACCCCTCGATGAGCACTATATCAAAAAAAACTCTGATCCAACAAATCCGAGCTTTCGGAATAGCCCCCTCCGACACCCTACTCATCCACTCTTCCATGAAGGCAATAGGAACGGTAGAAGGTGGAATTGACGGAGTTCTCGATGTATTTTCAGAGTATTTGAAGAGCGGTTTACTCTTGTTTCCAACTCATACTTGGAAAGATTGGAATTGTCCGGGCAATGTATTCGATGTGCAAAACGAACCCTCCTGCGTTGGAATTTTGAGCGAAACTTTCCGAAAACGCCCCGGAGTAATAAGGTCATGGCATCCCACCCATTCCATTGCGGGCCTAGGACTCGATGCCAAAGAATTCCTGGCAGGTGAAGAGAAAACTCAAACCCCATGCCCACGACAGGGTTGCTGGGGAAGACTTTATGATCGGAATGCTAAGATTCTATTTCTCGGTGCGCCCATCAAAACGAACACTTTTCTCCATAGCGTCGAAGAATGGCATAACATCCCAGACCGACTGGCAAAGGATGCAACCAACTTCAAAATAGTGACTCCAGATAACCGCCAATTGACTTGCTCTCAGTTCCGTCACTCCAGCACCTTTGGTGACGTATCCCAAAACTACGGAAAATTAGAGAATCTAATGCTAAAAGAAGGCATTTCAAAGAATGGATGCTTCGGTTCTGCGATTTCCACCAGTATCGAAACCCGGGCTTTGGCAGATAAAGTAGGACAATTACTGCAAAAAAATCCGTTTCTTTTTTGCAATGGAACGTCTCTTTGAAAGTGTTATCCTCTTCTAAATGATTCAAAACGAGTTGCTGTTTCGCCAGAAACATTGCTACTCGACTTCAGGTTTCATAAGGGATTTTGATTTTTTCTCAAAAAAATACCCGATCTCTGCAATTTTTAAGTAAATCGTATCTCATCCCCATTTCAGTCGTTTTCTCGAGATAAACGAGTAGAAATACGCGAAATTTAGATGCCAACGAAGAGCCCCATCGCAAAACGTTAAGCTTACTTCATCATACGCATAAATAAAATTACTTTTTCATTAGCCTTACTACTAAATATGATTCACTTTGAGTCGTATATAAACCTCAACTCAGTCCTTGGATTTCAACTTATCATCACAAATAGCGATCCTCCTGACTCCTTTACTAACGCGAACAACCATCTCCCGAAATGAAACTCTTCAACAACCTTCGCTTCGCCGCAAAGTTAGCAGTATTTGCCTCACTTATGGTTCTTGGCATTCTGACCATTGCAGTATCCAGTTTTCTACTAACTTCAAGAATCATCGATTCCGGCGAAACATTCAGCAATATTTCCAATCATAGTGAAACCTTCCTCGAAAGAGAAATCGACCATCTCAATTACGTAAGCAAGGTAGAACAGGCCATGATGGAAAATCGCCCTGAAATTGAAGTCCAACTCGATCCAACAAAATGCAAACTCGGGAAATTCTTCGCCAGCGAAGATTCAACCAGATTGGTCTCAGATTTTCCACAAATCAAAAAATCCATCAATGACCTTAAAACCGAACATGCAGCACTGCATCATGCGGCTGGAGATGTCGTTGAAAACTGGGCACCCATTCACGTAGGGTTAAAAGACAATCTATCAGATCGACTTCATGAACACCGAACATGGGCGATGGCTTTAATCTGTAATATCGTGCACAATGAAGAAATCGAGGTTCAAACAGATCCCACAAAATGCCGGTTCGGCAAATGGCTAGCATCCGAGGAAACCAAGCAATTGGAAGCCCAGTGGAGTCCTTTTTCCGAAAACTTGAATAAAATTCGGGAACACCACGAAAAGCTCCACCTATCCGCTGAGGAGATCAAAACAATCGAAACATTCGATGGCAAATTGGATACTTTTAAAAATGTCACCAGAGTCGAACTTGATCAAATTGCCGCACTATTTGAAAACCTTCAAGGACTTGAGAATGAATTGGTTCAAAAACAAAGTACTGCTTTCACCCTTTTTAAAGATCAATTGTTACCCCAGTTTGCAAAAACCAGGGGAAGTTTTGCTGAAATTGGTGAAATCCTTGATGGCGAACATCAAAAAACTCAGCAAAACATGGTTCAGGTCGCCGGAGTCTCCACGACAACCAGCGTCATCATTACCTTGGCTTCACTCGCATTTGCAGTAGTAATCAGCTGGATCATTATTCGAGTCGTTACCCGTCCGATCCAGCAATGCCTTGAATTTGCAAGCACTCTATCGGATGGTAATTTCACGACATCTATCGAAATCAACCAGACAGACGAAATGGGCACCCTCGCTCGCGCTTTAAATTCAATGGCAGAGGGCTTACGCATGGGCTTTCGAGAAATAAAAGAGGGTGTTGACAACATGGCCTCCTCCTCTACCGAACTATCAGCAATTTCTTCTCAGCTCGCTGGAAATGCCGAGCAAACAAGTAGCGTTTCTAACAGCGTCGCTGCATCAACCGAACAAACCAGTCATAACATGACAACGGTTGCCGCCTCTGTCGAAGAAATGTCGGCCAATATTCGCTCTGTCGCCACAGCCTCAGAAGAGATGACAGCAACGATTGATGAAATTGCAAGGAATGCTGAGCGAGGCCGTAATGTAACCCAGGAAGCTGTAAGTCGTGTCGGAAACACAGCGGAACAAATGAATCAACTTGGGAACGCAGCCAAACTAATCGATACCATTACAGATACGATCAAAGGAATTTCAGAACAAACCAATCTACTCGCCCTCAATGCGACCATCGAAGCGGCCAGTGCTGGCGAAGCAGGTAAGGGATTTGCCGTGGTTGCCAATGAGATCAAGGAGCTCTCTCGTCAAACAGCAACCGCTACCGAAAAAATCAGCGAGAGTATCCTAAATATCCAGACAACGACTGCCGATAGCATCAAGGACATCGATAGTATCGTAGAGATAATCAACGAAATCGATACCGTCACTACGATGATCGCCTCTGCAGTCGAAGAACAATCCAATACGACCTCTGAAATCGCCAGCAACGTATCTCAGACCGCAGATGGAATCCAAGAGGTCACCATCAATGTGACCCAAGTCAATGATGTCTCGATCGGTGTTGCAAAGGACGTAAGCCAAGTGAACCAAGCTTCAAAAGAAATTGCATCCGCAAGCGGTCAACTCAATGAAAGTGCCACCGAACTCTCAGAATTTGCCGAAACCCTCAGTCGAATTGCGAATCGTTACAAGGTGTAAGGTGTAAGGAAGTCACTGCTTCTGACGAGCAAAGACTCTTCGAAGGCGGAGTAGCGGAAATCTAAAAACGACTCCGCTAAGTCTCGGGCAGACTTAGTGCAAAAAGTAGGTCATGACTTTAGAAGTTATTTGGCGTAATTGCGAAGTTCAAAATATCGCACAAATCGCTCCCTCATGAATCTACCGCCGGAAATTGCATCATACTTGTTCAAAAGACATCCTCATGGTAATGAGATAATAACACACGCGCTGGCGATGCTTTCGTCACTCGGGAGGGAGGACCCTAGCAAAACGAAGCGGTCTAGGGTCTATCGTTGATTCTAGTGATTTGATCCTCCGCATTCTCTAAAATTTAAAAATTCATTGCCGTGACATTGCTATTGTCTACATTTCGTATAGATATAGAAAATGAGAACAATTCTGCCTATTCTAACACTCACCTTCACAATAACTTTGCAGACAATGGCATACGAAAAAGCATTTCAACCCACCCCCAACGGTATCATTGAAATAAAAACATTACCAGCTGGAAGACTGATAATGGCCCAGGGGAAGGAGTCCTATTTCAACTCTTCAGGAAGCCTTTTCAGACCTCTTTTTCGCCATATTCAACAAAATGACATCTCCATGACGGTTCCAGTTGAAGCAAGGATTGAACCTGGACAGATGTTGTTTTGGATCGCACATGACCAGCTTGATAAAGCGGATACATCAACAAATGAGGTCACAATCGTGAACCTTCCAGAGCGTCGAGTTGTAGCTGCAGGAGGAAAAGGATCCTACAATGAAGAGAATTTCCGCCGGTTGGAGGCGAAGCTTCTCACTTGGTTATCGGACAATCCCCATTGGGAGACCGTCGGAGAGGCCACTGGGGTTTACTGGAGCGGACCAACAACACCGTGGTTTTTAAAAACTTTCGAAGTACATTTCGAAGTTATTGAAAGCAATGAAAGAGGGAACTAAACCTTCTTATTCATGTTTTTTCTAACTTTTTGCAATTTTTTGGTTGCAAAATTATATTTTGTCTACATCCATTAAGAAGTCATCAACAACAATCAACACCATCAATCAGGAATCAAAAAAAATGAAAATCAAAAACATCATCACAGCAGCAGCATTGGTAGCAGCAATTGGAATCTCATCGAATGCAACCGCGGGCTCCTGCGCTTCTTCACACAAAAAAACCAAGGACATCGTTGAAACCGCAGTATCCGCGGGCTCTTTCAACACGTTAGTAGCTGCGGTCACCCAAGCGGAACTTGTAGATACTCTTAAAAGTAAAGGACCTTTCACGGTGTTTGCACCGACAGACGATGCATTTGCAGCCCTTCCGAAAGGAACCGTTGAGGACCTACTCAAGCCAGAAAACAAAGGAAAGTTAATATCAATTCTCACCTACCATGTGGTGCCTGGTAAAGTTTTGGCAGCGGATGTGAAGGATATGGAGGCACCGACCGTCAACGGACAAACAGCCACATTGCTAGTTTCATCTAACGGCGTCACCATTGAGGGTGCCAATGTTATCAAAACAGATATCGAAACTTCAAATGGCGTCATTCACGTCATCGACAAAGTAATTTTACCGTCGGCATAAGCAAGAAGACAATAGTTACTCAGATATAGATTGAATCGAAAGCCGGAGTGCAGGGTAGCGCTCCGGCTTTTTCGTGTCCATAGTCCAAACAAAAATGGGTTCAACTTTCCCTCACTAGACCAAAGCACCAAAGGACAGATCTCGATTTTAAATCGTTTCTCTCCTTCGACCGAAATCGCACATCACCTAACCAATACCAATGGAGACGCCACGAACCTCCGAGAAGTCCCATTCGAGTGCAATCCCAAGTTCTTGCTATAAGTGAACGCTTATAAATGTCGAACTAGCCAACCTGTGTCATTTCATTCACAGTAAACTCCGCCACAGCCCCTTCGGTTGCGGCGACATAGTCCTGCAAATGCTGACCGCCCATATGCTTTTGCCACAATTCTCGGGTTTCCCAATTTTCGAAGAAAAGGAAATGAGCAGGGCTTTCATTATCTTGGTGCAAGTCATATTGAATGCAGCCCTCTTCTGCTCGCGTGGTTTCAATCAGCTTCAAGAGCTCCGATTTCACAAAATCGATTTGATCTTCCTTTGCCGTGATGTTCGCAATGATTGTTAGTTTTTCCATATTGAATCCTTAGTTCCCTGATTTATTAATAATGAGAATGAAGAAGTATCGAACAACCTCCCCTTCACATCTGCTTATTCTCAAAGGTCATATATTTTATCTAGCCAAACAACTGAACAATTTGTAGATTCTGGGTAGGAAGTCTGTCAAATTGAGTTATCCACCCCCATCAAGATGAATATAAAAAGTATTTCTGTCTTTCTTATTATCACTCTTTTTCAAGTCGTACTACTCCAAAGCAATGCGGTCGGAAAAGAAAACCAGCCCGTCTTGACGACCAATCATTTGGATCACATTGGCTTTGTCGTCCGCGATATTGAAACAACTCTGGATAATTGGATGGAAATACTAGGACTAGAAACGCGACCAGCAGTTATGATCGCTTCGGGCGACAGTAAAAATCCAACCCACTATCGAGGCAATCCCTCGGATGCAAAAGCAAAACTTGCCTTTTTGACGCTCGACAATGTTCGAATCGAACTCATCGAACCGATCGGTGATGGTCCGAGCCATTGGCATGAGTTTCTCAAAACAAAAGGAGATGGCGTTCACCATTTTGGTTTTAATGTAACCCAACTGGGCGAAACTCAATTAGACATTTTCAAAAACCATGATTACTGCCTCGCACAAAATGGAGGATGGGAAACGGGTGAATATGCCTATATGGATACCCACGAAGCTCTCGGCATCACCATTGAACTACTGGAACACTACAACGATAGTAAGCCTTAATTCAATAAATGACCCGACTAGCAAAAGAAGATAATGAAGGGGGAAATCCTCTTTCATACCCGAACGACTACAAGGAAATTTTCTCCCAGGAAATTCCATTTTTCCAATCGTCAGACCCCTTCGCATAATTCAAGAAAATCCTTACGGTATGGTCTGCATCAAGTCGATTACGACCACTCGAATAATGACGATCGGTAGACCCTTCCTGGTATTCGACGATATATCCTTTTTGAGCATCCCCAATGCACTGCAAGTAGGTCATATTCGAAGATTCCAGAATCAGAAAATGATCCATATCATCAACCAAACTATAGATGGATTCCGCTATCACTTCCTCGGACGGCGATTCAATCTTTGATTCCCCCGAAAGGTTAAGCGTCACATCTCCCACTTTAGTCGAACGACCACAAGAAATGAGCAAAATGGCACCAGCTACAAAAACCGAAATAAGTATAAACTTCGTCATTCAATACCTATAGCGAAGCTTCCCGTTTGATCAATGGCACAACACAATAATTTGAAGGAATAGTAGGAGCTATCCCTCAAAAAAAACATTGCTCTATCTATCCCCAAAACTCACCAGCAATAGAGATTATCGCAATTGCCGAATCTTGTTATGAATCTGACGAGGAAACCTCATGATCAGTTTGACCCAATGACTTCCCTCATGCAGCCTAGCAAGCAACACGTAAACGCTTCCACCCAAGATGAAAAAGCTTAGTCTACTGCCCCTACTCATTCTTTCACTCATTTCGGTTTCGTTCTTGCAGGCGACGTCGGTGTCCGAACAAATTTTGGTGAATCAAATTGGCTACCGTTCCGAAGCGGATAAATGGATCATGATCGCAGATCCTCAGATAGGACAAAATAGTGACCAGCCTTATACTCCAGGATCTTCAGTGCAATTGCGTTTAAGCTCGAATGATTCCGTCATTCTCACGATTCCTCTGGTTTTGTGGAATGGAGGATCCACCCACGAAGCCTCGGGAGATCGTGTGTGGCAGGGACAATTCACCGAAATAACAGAGTCCGGAGTTTACCATATCTACGACCCACACAATGATACAAAATCGTGGGACTTTAAGATTGGCCCCTCGATCTACAACGACATTCTACAAGGCTCGATAAAGTCCTACTACTACCAACGCAGCGGAACCGCGATCACCGCCCAATATGGTGGTGACTGGGTTCATGCGCTTGCCCATGTGAACAATCAAAACGCATCTCTATTGCACGATGCCTCTATGGGTGGAGTTCAGGGCGCGAACACAGCTCGGAACATCACAGGAGGCTGGTATGATGCAGGAGACTACCGCAAATACACCTCATGGATGGCTGATATCGTTTGGGATCTGGGCACCGCCTACGAATGGTGGCCCAATGTTTTCGGCGATAATAGTAACATTCCCGAAAGCGGAAATAACGTGCCCGATATCCTCGATGAAATCAAGTGGGAGGTTGACTGGATGCTCAAGATGCAGCGCGATGATGGCGCACTTTATTCGGGCGTATTTGTGATCAGCTCGGACCGAGGAAGCAATGGTGGCATTGGCGATCCTTCGCTTGAAGATCGATCTTATTATTATGCGAATATATCCACAACAGCAACGGCATCGGGAGCAGCATCTTTTGCGATTTTGTCCCGTTTAATCGCACCGTTTGAGGAAACTTACCCTGGCTATGCGACCACTCTGAGGGAAGCCGCAGAGCGCGCATGGAATTTCCTCGAAGCGAACCCAGGGCCGATTCATTACGATCACACAGGTTTTGACAATGCAGATGCAAACAAAAGTGACTCGGGTGATGTTCGAATGCGCATCACCGCAGCAGCGGAACTTTTTCGCCTGACCGGCAATGCGCGTTACCAGACTTTCTTCGACACTTATTACGCCGATTCCTCCACAAAAGACGGAAATCATCAACCCATCAGCAGCGGCTACTTTGAAACGGGCGCTTCCTTTTCCATTCAACGTGGCATGGTGACTTATACCCTCACCACTGGGGCAACTCCAACGGTCGTCAGTAAGATTAAAGCATCCCTCGAGGAGGGAATACAGCGACAAACCTTCGGCCAAAGGAACAATGATCCCTATAAGTGTTTCATGTGGAACGGACACTATACCTGGAGTTCCAATGGCTTAAAAGCCCAGTGGGCAATGCTGGCATTGTGGGGGGTAAAACTCCAGGTAAATCCAGCGATGACAAGCACTTACCAGGCCCTGGCAGAAGAGTATCTTCACTACTACCACGGTCGCAATCCATTGGGCTGGACTTACCTCACTCAGGCCCAACGATTTGGTGCGAAAAAACCGATAACTCGTATCTACCACGGTTGGTTTCACGAGGGAACCAAATGGGAAGCTAATCCTGCTCCCGGAATTCTTGCAGGAGGGCCCAATCAATTCTATCAACCCGACTCATCCTATAGCGGAGTGATTGACCCTCCACAAAATCAGCCTCCGATGAAGTCATACCGAGACTGGAATACCTCGTGGCCAGAAAACTCCTGGTCCGTGACGGAAAACTCCACAGGGTACCAATCCCGCTACAGTTTTCTAATGGCAGCCTTTGCTGATGAAGTTTCAGATACCGATCCTGTCACTCCACCGACTGCAACTACGGGGTATGAACTCGCCCCGCTCTATCGGTTTCATCGAAAGGACAACAACAGTCACTTTTTCACTGCTATTGAAGCTGAAAAAGACGCCGTTTTGACGAATCTCCCTCAAGATATTTGGAGCTTGGAAGGCGTTTCTCACCATGTACTACTGTCCCAACCTGTTGGGGCATTACCTGTATACCGACTCTTCAACAAGGTTTCAGGCAGTCACTTTTACACCATGACAGTTTCTGAGCGGGATCATGTTCTTTCGACAATGCCCAACGTGCTTTCACTCGAAGGCGTCGGCTTCTTTGCACTCGCGGGGCCGGTTGAAGGATCTCTTCCCGTTTATCGTTTTTACGCGTCCCGCACGGGTTCTCATTTTTTCACTATCAGCGAAGCCGAAAAAGATTGGATCATCGCGAATTTACCAACAGACCTTCTTAAATTTGAAGGCATCGCATGGTGGGCTTTTCAATAGTCATCGACTAGCCCATTCAAGATCTGACGGACCGATTTCTCTTTCATCGTAAACGCGATGGCAACAGTACAAGCTAGTCTCTTGCCCCGAAAAACAAAAAATATGAAAAGAAGAAAAGCAACCCCTGCCCTATTTCGAATCTTCACACCGCTATCCATCTCGATCACGAGTATCGCTTTGTTGACACAAACCTTTGCCAACGAAGTCCCAAAGTCATGGATTGATGCCGATACCGGTCACAAAATAGTGAGACTCTCAGAGAAAGCAGGAACGGCTTCCCTCTATTTTCACCAAAATGCCTACACTGCCAAAGGAGATAAACTGGTCGTTACGATGAAAGAAGGCATTGGCACCATTGACCTGGCGACCCACGAAAACCATCTGCTGGTGCGCAATCCCAACGCACGAGTGCTCGTAGTTGGAAAAAAAAGCCGCAGCGTATATTATACTTTAAACAACGAAGGGCAGCACGCAGTATACGCCGCTCATCTGGACACCGGTGAAACTCGTAAAATTGCCGATCTGCCTGAAAATGGTGGAGTTGCATCGCTCAATGCAGACGAAACATTGCTACTGGGTTCCTCCACCGAAGTAAAACCGGAACCGCTGGCAGGAAAAGGGAAAAGCATCGACAAAAAACAACGAGCACAAGGCCGTTGGATGGTAGAGAAAGACATGAAACACCCCGTCACCGGCGAACTTCTCACCTATGCCGAACAGAAGGAGTGGTTTCTCAACAATCGCCTCGAAGCCCGTATCCCAATGGCAATCTACGTCATCGATACTCAAACTGGAGAACTCGAAGTCGTCCACGAAGCAACCGATTGGTTGAATCACCTGCAATTCTCCCCCAGCGATCCCCAGCGTATCCTGTTTTGCCACGAAGGTCCGTGGCACAAAGTAGATCGTATCTGGACGATTAAAACCGACGGCACGGATCTCCATCGATTGCATGACCGAACGATGAATATGGAAATTGCTGGGCATGAATTTTTCAGCCCCGATGGAAACACAGTGTGGTATGATCTGCAGCGCCCTCGGGGAGAAGTATTCTGGCTCGCCGGTGTTGAATTGCAAAGCGGCAAACGGACTTGGTATGCACTCGAAAGGAACCTGTGGTCAGTCCATTTCAACATTTCCCCAGACCAAACCCTTTTCGCGGGAGATGGGGGCGATTGCGAAATGGTGGCCCATGCACCTGACGGCAAATGGATCTACCTGTTCCGTCCGCGTAGCATTCCAGATGTCGCAGGCATTTCAGCCCCTGGAGCAGAGGACTTGATTCACCCAGGTGTGTTGGATGCGGAGCGCTTGGTTAACATGCAATCCCACGACTATCGATTGGAACCCAATGTTACCTTCACACCGGACATGAAGTGGATTGTCTTTCGCTCAAACATGCATGGAGAAGTTCACACCTACGCCGTTGAGGTCGCAAAGCATTAGAGCATGCAATGCTCGTCATCGCATCCTTTCTCCTCATCATACCGTTCCGGTCCATCAGTCTATCGCATGCAAGCATACGATGCTACGACAACCTAAAACATCGACATTCTGGAGGTCATGACTTTCGTCGTGACTGGAAGCACCTACAAAACCATAAAAAGGACACAGGAGAATCCAGTCATAATCACCCGCAGGATACTTGCATACGATGCTAGAGCATTCTGCGTATACTCTGACAGGATTTGGCTTAAATGCAGGGTGCTCTCGGGAAAGAGCTTCAAGCTCGAAACCAGTCTATTCAATAGGGATGGCGATCGCGAAGGTAGTGCCATCATTCTTGTCGGAAACGAAACTAACTTTGCCGCCCAAGTATTTCTCTCCAAACAAACGAATGCTATAGGTTCCCAGACCTCGGCCGGTTCCTTTTGTTGAAAAAGAACGCTTGAATATCTGTAGCTGCACATTCCGCTCAATGTATCCATTATTGTGTACTTCAAATATCAGTTGATTCCCTTCCTTCCGGACACTTAAGGCTACAATAGTTTCTTCACCACTGGCTTCGAACGCATTTTTGACGAGATTAATTAGCACTCTTTTCAACAAGACTGGGTCGGTTTTAAAAATACACGAATCACCGAACATAAGCGTCTTTAGAGTCTTCCCTTTCGCCACCTCATGCTTTGCAAATACTTCCTCCAAAGTCTTCAATACTTCAGCACTTTCCACTGCTTCTGTTTCAATCGAAAGTTCTCCTTGCTCCGCAGCGCTCAAGGTCTGGTGACTTTTGATTTCGTCTACGAGTTCATCCGCGATATTGATGACAATTTCAGTAAATTCTGCAGTTCTTTCACCATACTCCATTAGCTCAGCAATGCCATGCATTCCGGAGGCCGTATTGAGTAGATCGTGACAAAAAACCTGCTCCATGTATTCACGGCGTTTTTGCTCACTCACATCCCTAAGAGAAAAAAAGACGAAATCACCAATTTCCGTATGATACGGCGTTGATTTCACTTCAAATTCATAGGAGTCCAGGTTTACCGTCGATAGTCTGCACTCTTTTTGACTGACTTCGTTGTGGTCAATCGTGCGAATCATCGCATTTACGGCACCGCAAACCGAACAAAACTCACTCGTTCCGCAACCGCCCGATCCGAAAGCGTTGTGCTCACAGCTCAAAATTTCTCCCAAACGCTTTCCCAAGAACTGAGACGCTTCGGTATTCACGAACTCTTCAAACAGCCTATTTGCATATACAATCTGCCGATGAGAGTTTAAAATGACCGTTGAATCTGGAATCGCATCCAGAATGCTAAGCGAATCGATCATTCCTTTAAAATGAGCGATTTGTTGTTCTAGGGCCTCGCCTTCAAGCCGTTCCGCAGGTGCAAATTTCGTTTCAAACATCTCCCAAATTCTAAATCATCTCAATACCGAAGAAAATCCCCTTAGTATTCGTCTCTACAGATTGAAAATTAAGGCAATTCGTTTGATAAAAACTAATAAAGGTCAATCTCCCAACAGATACCACGCAAGGGAGTGTTTGGAAATTCCAACGTTGATGGTTTCTGTCCAAAATCCATGCAGCGCAAGGCTGCAAATTCCCTGCGATATGAATGTCGGAGGGAATTTGCAAACGCCGCGAACATGAATTTTGACGAAATCCGAATCGGATAATGTTCTTTTTGCTCAATACAGCGTTGTTCAAAAGGAGCAGGGCTTCAGCCCAACACCGTTTAACCGCCTCGTTTTGTGGGAAAAGATTCATTACCATCTTTGTTCGTTTCGAGCGCAGCGACGATCAAACGAAGTGCGAAGCTATTTCCAAACACTCCCTAGAACATTCTATGTTTACTCTGACACTATTTGATGTTTTCAAATGGGCAAGGCGCATGGGGTTTGTGTTCTTTGAAATGCTCACTAACTCATGCACCGCGGCAAACTTACTCCTTAAAATCCAGTGATTGTTGATGTGACACCATAAAAACCACCCACTTCATAAAAATTGAATCGGTCAACCCAGTCATATAGTGACTGACTTCCTAATAAACCACCTGCCAGGAATCGAATGATGAACAACAAAACCACATTTTTGCTATTAATCCCTATGTTGCTTCTCCGGGTCGCGGGAGTTGAGTTTCAAAAAGAACATGAGCCATGCGATACTCACCATCGCCTGCTGGTCCTCTCCGATATCGAAGCGGATCCCGATGATACCCAGTCTTTTGTTCGTTTGTTTTTGTATTCAAATCAAATCGATATCGAAGGCATTGTGGCCACAACCTCAGTGCATCAAAAATCCAGAGTTGCACCCGAATCGATCATTAAAATCATCGAGGCCTACGGCAAAGTGCACGAGAATTTGCTCCACCATGAACCGGGGTATCCATCGGCAGCATCCCTCATCGATCTGGTAACACAAGGATTGCCAGAGTATGGAATGAGCGGTGTTGGCGAGGGCAAAGACACTCCTGGCTCCGACCTCATCATTGAGCTACTCGAACGCCCCGATGAGCGCCCTCTTTGGGTATCAGTTTGGGGCGGCCCAAACACGCTGGCCCAATCGCTCTACAAGATTCGACAAACAAGAACTCCCGAGGAAGAGGCAGAACTCATTAAAAAACTGCGAGTGTATACCATTTCCGACCAGGACGACTCCGCCATTTGGATCAGAACCAACTTCCCCGAACTCTTTTATATCGTCAGTCCCGGCGGTTACGGTAACGGCACATGGACAGCCATCAATACGGTTGTGGACGGTATCGACAACTCGACGATCAGCAATCCATGGCTCGCAAAAAATATTCAGCAGGATCATGGCCCACTCGGTGCCGCGTATCCAGACGTCGCCTACGGTGTCGAAGGTGACACTCCTGCTTTTCTGGCCCTCATTCCGAATGGCTTTCAGGATCCGGAACGCCCTGAATGGGGTGGATGGGGCGGTCGCTACGAATTTTATACCCCACAGCATGAAGACCTTGATCTCAACGGCTTCACTGGTGGCGTTCCAATCGAACCTGAGCCTCGACCAATCTGGACAAATGCCACTGATACTTTAAAGCCCTTGGGACAAAGTGAATACGGACGATCTATCCGATTTCAGGACAAAGAATTTACCGGTAACAAGGTAACTCTATGGCGCTGGCGGGATGAATTTCAAAATGACTTTGCGGCCCGTATGGATTGGTGCCTAGCCTCTTACAAAGACGCAAATCACCCACCTGTACCAGCACTGGCCCATCCCGATCATTTTACCGTGAAATCGGGGAAACGATTTCAACTGGACGCAGATGGAACCACCGACCCCGATGGAGATAGCCTCAGTTACGCATGGTTTAACTACACGGAAGCAGGCAGCTACCCCGAACAAATCGGTATCGCGAGTGCGGAAAACCTCTACAGTGTCGGAGTCGTAGCGCCCGAGGTCACAGAACCCGAAACGTTGCATTTCATTCTGAAAGTTATCGACAAGGGCAGTCCCGCGCTGACCCGCTACAAACGAGTGATCGTCACCGTGGAGCCTTGAAAAAACATTCCTCTACTGGGGAGTGTTTACATATCTATCCAAAAAATCCCGAAATTGATTCTCAGGAAATGATAGGGCTCACTGTCATGAACAAGCATGAGATACAGACTCAAGGCGTAGCATCCGATGTTCGCATCGGATTATTCACGTATTGAATGAAACGCTAATGGGTATGAGAGGCAGAATGCTTTACTACATATTTGCACTTTAAGCACTCTGTTTAACTGTAGTAAGGGCTTCCCCTTAATCTCCCCGATGTATCGATGGCGGAATCAACTAATACTTAGGAATTTACCAAGACAATCCCCTACGGATCTTTTTAGAAAGACGGTTTATCTCCCAATAATAGAACATCCTGCATTTAGAGTGATCACCATAATGATTTTCCTTTATGGTGGTAGTGTTATTGTGAATGAAGCAAGGAGATCGCTCCAAGATTGGGTTAAAACCCATATTGGAGAGATCGACACCGCTGATTGGCAATACCCCACCATCTCTACAACAGACACGAAAAATAAATCGAATACGGCGTTGTTTGTTCGCTCATGGGATTTATCCCATTCGGGAACAACGCCTTGTCTTCGATTTATTTTTCTGTGCCATAACGGAAAAGACTTTTGGTGATTACTCTATGCTGAGGCGTTTGGCAGAGAACCCATTATTTCCGAGTCATACCAGTCTGCGTTTTAAAGACCGAAGAATTTTGATGGTAGCAATTGATGATTGCAGAAGCTTGTGCACCATAAACGGGCAATTAGGAGGTCATGACTTCATGTCGTGACTTGATTATTCGCGAAAATCACTAGGAATTCGCGAGAAACCATGCAGTTCGACAGTAAGAGGCTAGCTGTTACAGATCATAAAATATGTTAATACGTTAACTGTTTTAATACATTAAGCTCTCTCTTGTCCGTTTATTTAATAGGTTTTTTTATAAATAACTTGTTTTTACCCCCAAAAATGAAACCTAAACCTCACTCAGATAGAATTGTAGAGGGTCCATCCGAAGATGCTGCCTTAGATAATGATAATCAGAATACGCTCCCTCTCTCCTCAAATAAAGACGCCGTCAACCGGAGAATGCCGGAACTCTTCCCCGATGAATGGAATTACGTTCTGAACGAAGAAGGATATGCTTCATTCATATCTAAGCGATGCGAACATGCAACTGGCTATAGTATAGAAGAGCTCCAAAAGGTTCCATTTTTCATGGACCATATCATATACGAACCTGATCAAAAAAATCTGCAGAAATTTCGAAAGACTCCTTCAGAACATCAATCTGATGACTCCACCATTTCTCTACGAATTCAAAAAAAGGATGGGTCCCTCGCATGGATTCGGCATCGGTTCCAGCGCCACTTTGATGATTCAGGCATATTAATCGAAGAAAGGGGAGTCAATCGGGACATAACGGAACAGCAATTACATGATCAGCTGCAATCGACTCTTCTGACTTTAATCGAGTATTCAAATGATCACAGTGGGGAGGAGCTACTACGGAGATTTCTGGACGAAACAGAAAGATTAACTGGCAGCACAATCGGTTTTTTTCACTTTGTGGAACCCGATGAGGAAACGCTGAACCTTCAAGTATGGTCGACAAATACAGTCAAAACGATGTGCAAGGCCGAAGCAGTTGAGAGACACTATGCAATTGCAAAAGCTGGCGTTTGGGTTGATTGCGTAAAAGATCGGAAACCGGTAATTCACAACGACTATCAGGAGCTCTCTCACAAAAAGGGACTCCCTGAAGGTCATGCTCCAGTAATAAGAGAACTCGTGGTTCCAGTGATTAGGGCCAACAAAATCGTCGCGATATTGGGAGTCGGGAACAAACCAACCTTATACGAAGATTTCGATGTTCAAATCGTGCAGCGACTGGCAAATCTAACATGGGAGACCTATCGCCGAAAAGAAGCTGAAGAAAACGTTCGAAGAGGTCACCATGAACTCCAGGCTATCTACGACAATGCACCGCTAATCCTCCTGCTCATCGATTCAAAAGGTAGAATCGTGAAACTAAACACCAAGGCTCTCGAAAATACCAGCGTATCAAGAAACAAATTGCTTGGAAAAGGAGGTGGTGATCTCCTCCGGTGCGTACATGCGTTTGAAAACGAATTGGGATGCGGAAACGGGAAAGCGTGTCAAACATGCCCTCTCAGAGGCACCGTATTGGAAACGTTTAGAACAAAACAACCCGTGGTTGGAAAACAAGTGGTTTTAGAAAGACACAATGGTTCGGAATACGAACTAGCCTCATTCGAACTATCAACAAGTTTAGTGCAAACAGATGAAGGCTCATGTGTGTTGACATGCCTTGAAGATGTCACCGAACGCAATAAAGATAAACGTCAGGTTTTCCTGGAACGAGAGCGCGCTGAACGGGTCATCAGAGGAACGAACGCCGGAACATGGGATTGGGATCTCACTACTGACAATATCAGTATCAGCGAAAACTGGTTAAAAGCTTTGGGATATTCTCGAGAAAAGTGGAAAGAAACCACCATTGAAAGGTGGCATCAAACCATTCATCCCGAAGACATAAATACTTTCAGGAACTTAACCGAAAATCATTTGTCCGGCTCCTCCCTCTATCTGGAAATCGAATTTCGCCAATCTCATCGTGATGGAAGTTGGATTTGGGTTCTCGCCCATGGAAGCGTGGTTGAATGGACTCCTGATCACCGACCTAGCCGAGTCAGCGGCACTTACCAGGATATCACGGACAAAAAGTTGGCAGAGGAACAAATTCTTCAGCAGAATCACGAATACCAACGCTTAAATCGCCAACTTGAAAAGGCCGCAAAGGAACTGGAGAGAGCCAAACAAGAGGCGGAAGATGCGAACCGTGCAAAAAGTGATTTTCTAGCGGTCATGAGCCATGAACTGAGAACTCCTCTCAATCCAATCATGGGATTTGCTCAACTGTTGTTGGCAGAAACATCCGAGGAGGACAAACGGGAATGGCTGGGATTGATCCAATCGTCAGCGGAGCATGAGCTCAGTCTCATCGATAGCATATTGAAATACTCGCGCATGGATCG